>JAQXDL010000011.1 GCA_029251375.1 Pseudomonadales bacterium
ATGCCGGGTGATAACGTGAACATGAATGTTGAGTTGATTGCTCCGATTGCTATGGAAGAAGGCCAGCGTTTTGCGATACGTGAAGGCGGCCGAACTGTAGGTGCGGGTGTTGTTGTTAAGATTAGTGAATAAAAGTCAGAAAAGGGCTGGTAAAGGGCGCAATAATTAGTATAATTCGCGCCCTCATTATCCTCGCGTAACAAAAAAACGTTGCACGAAGAGGACTCAGGACCCCGATAGGGGGTCATGGTAGCCTGGAAACAGGCAAAGACTGTATTAGATGCTCCTCCCGGCTAAGGGAAGGGGCTTCTTTTGTCTACAAGTTTAGCAATTGCTAACGCAACTACCGGTTCAGGAGACGGGTTGGATGCAAAACCAGAGAATTAGAATTCGACTAAAGGCTTTCGATCATCGCCTTATCGACGTATCGACACAGGAAATCGTTAACACCGCCAAGCGCACAGGCGCAGTGGTACGTGGTCCGATCCCTTTGCCGACGAGAATTGAAAAATTCACCGTACTGACTTCCCCGCATGTCTACAAGGATGCGCGTGACCAGTATGAGATTAGAACGCATAAGCGTTTGCTCGACATTGTTGAGCCAACTGAAAAGTTCATTGATGCTTTGACCAAACTCGATTTGGCTGCTGGCGTTGATGTACAGATCAACTTGGGCTAGGTGGAGCGAATATGACTATTGGAATTATTGGCGTAAAACGCGGCATGACCAGAGTGTTCATTGAAGATGGCACTTCTGTTCCTGTGACAGTTATTGAGGCGACTCCTAATCGAGTAACTCAGCGAAAGACTGGCGAGACTGATGGCTACGAAGCGTTACAGGTAACCTACGGTGAAGTTAAGGCTTCTAAGGTTAACAAGGCGCAAGCGGGTCATTTCAGCAAAGCAAATACTGAGGCAGGTCGTCATCTATATGAGTTTAGATGCGAAGCGGGCAACGAATTGTCTGTTGGTGACGCGCTTACAGTTGAAGGCTTCGAAGCTGGTCAAAAGGTTGATGTAACAGGTCAATCTAAAGGTAAAGGTTTCGCTGGTGTAATTAAGCGATATAACTTCGCGATGCAGGATGCTACCCACGGTAACTCTATATCGCATCGTGCCCCAGGATCTATTGGTCAGTGTCAGACACCTGGTCGTGTATTCAAGGGTAAGAAAATGGCAGGTCACATGGGCGCAGTTCAAGTGACTACCCAAACTCTTGAAGTAGTAAGAGTTGATCAAGAAAACAATTTGCTGCTTGTAAAAGGAGCGGTACCTGGTGCGACAGGTGGTGACGTAGTCATCAAGCCTGCAGTCAAAGCCAGGAATTAATTGGAGTTGGAACTTTGAATCTCAATATTTCAGAACCAGGTAAAGGCGTTTCAGATCGAGCAGTTGATGTCTCGGAAACGACTTTTGGCCGACAGTTCAACGAAGCGTTGGTTCACCAGGTCGTTACGGCCTATCTTTCCGGTGCTCGTCAGGGCACACGTGCTCAGAAGACGCGTTCGGAAGTGAATGGTGGTGGACGTAAGCCGTTTCGTCAAAAGGGTACGGGTCGTGCGCGAGCTGGTACTATTCGATCTCCAATTTGGAGAGGGGGCGGGCAGACGTTCGCAGCCAAGACTCAAGATTTTAGTCAAAAAGTAAACCGTAAAATGTATCGCGGTGCGATGCAGTCGATTTTGTCGGAGCTTATCCGTCAAGATCGTTTGATTGTCACCGAAGACTTTTCGGTTGACGTGCCAAAGACGAAAGAAGTTCAAGCCAGGCTTAAGAGTCTAGAGTTGACCAATGTTCTGATCGTTGTTGAAGAGGTTGATAACAATTTATATCTATCGACTAGAAATCTTCACGGCGTTGAAGTAATAGACGTTCAAGGTGTTAACCCAGTTAATCTTATCGGTTTTGAGAAGGTGCTATTTACCGTTGGCGCGCTCAAGAAAGCAGAGGAGTTGCTGGCATGAACCAAGAAAGAGTTTATAAGATTTTGTTAGGCGCTCATATTTCAGAGAAAGCAACAGTGATAGCTGATAACGCTAACCAGTTCGCTTTTAAAGTTGCAAAAGATGCAACCAGACCTGAGATTAAAGAAGCAGTAGAGACTATATATGGTGTCTCGGTCAAAAATGTTTCTGTGCTAAACGTCAAAGGTAAAGTGAAAAGAAATATGCGTGGTGTAAGTCGAAAGCCAAGCTGGAAGAAAGCCTATGTCCGTTTAGAAGAAGGTCATGACATAGACTTCGCTAGCATCGGCGATTAACACTAACTAGGTAAACGAAACGAGTTATAACAATGCCAGTCGTAAAAGCTAAACCAACATCGCCAGGTCGAAGATTCGTCGTAAAAGTCGTCAACCCTGACCTATACAAGGGTGAAGGCTACAAGCCTCTATTGGAGAAGAAATCCAAGACGGGTGGACGTAACAACAATGGCCGGATTACTACTCGCCACATTGGCGGTGGTCATAAGCAGAAGTATCGCGTTATAGATTTCAAGCGAAACAAAGATAACATCAAAGCGATCGTTGAAAGAATTGAATACGATCCGAACAGAACAGCGAACATTGCCCTACTAAAGTACATGGATGGTGAAAGAAGATACATCATCGCACCTAAGGGTGTGAGTGCTGGCGATGAAGTTCAATCAGGAACAAGCACACCTATCAAGCCAGGGAATACACTTCCTTTGAGATATATCCCAATGGGTAGTGTTATCCACTGTGTTGAGCTAAAGCCTGGTAAAGGCGCACAGATGGTAAGAAGTGCTGGCACATCATGTCAGCTAGTAGCCAAAGAAGGCACGTATGTCACTCTGCGACTTCGGTCCGGCGAGATGCGAAAAGTACTAGCAGACTGTCGCGCTACGTTAGGTGAGGTTAGTAATTCAGAGCATAACTTAACCTCACTCGGTAAGGCTGGAGCCCGACGATGGAGAGGTGTTAGACCAACGGTTCGTGGTGTCGTTATGAACCCGGTTGATCACCCGCATGGTGGTGGTGAAGGTAAGACATCAGGTGGTCGTCACCCGGTTTCACCTTGGGGAATGCCAACCAAAGGTTATAAGACTCGAAAGAACAAGCGTACGGACAACATGATCGTTCGTAAACGTCGACAGAATCGTTAGGAGAAGTAGTTGTGCCACGTAGCTTAAAGAAAGGCCCATTTATTGATCTTCACCTGATGAATAAGGTTCGTCAGGCGAAAGAAACAAATGACAAACGGCCTATTAAAACATGGTCGCGCCGTTCAATGATCGCGCCAGAATTTGTTGGCCTGACTGTTCAGGTACACAATGGCAAGCAACACATTCCGGTCTTTGTTACTGAAGATATGGTTGGACACAAGCTTGGTGAGTTCTCATTGACTCGTACTTACCGTGGTCATACTGCGGACAAGAAAGTTCGGCGATAAGCCGCTTTTCGTAGAATAGAAAAGCATAGAGGATTTAAAAGATGGAAGTAGCTGCAAAATTAAGAGGCGCGAAAATGTCCGCGCAGAAAGCGCGACTGGTTGTAGATCAGATTCGAGGCAAAGAAGTCGGCGATGCGCTTAATATTCTTAACTTCAGCACTAAGAAAGGTGCACATCTGGTGCGTAAGTTGCTCGAGTCTGCGATAGCCAATGCAGAACACAACGAAGCTGCAGATGTTGATGAGTTAAAAGTGTCAACAGCGTTTGTTGATGAGGGATTAACGATGAAGAGAATACGACCAAGAGCAAAAGGTCGTGCTGATCGGATTCTAAAGAGAACATGTCACATTACGCTTGTCGTTGCTGACAAGTAAATCGAAGCGTAGTTGAGGCTAATAGGAAAGTAGTATGGGTCAAAAAGTACATCCAGTTGGATTCAGGTTAGGTGTGATCAAAGAGCACACCTCTGTCTGGTACGCAGATGGCGCGAGCTATGCAGATAAGTTGCATAACGATTTGATGGTTCGTGAATATATCCAGAAGCGTCTGTCACAAGCTTCCGTTAGCCGAATCGAAATCGAAAGACCGGCTCAAACCGCTAGAATAACTATTCACACTGCCCGACCAGGTATCGTGATTGGTAAGAAAGGCGAGGATGTAGAGAAGCTGCGTCGAGAGATTGCGAACCTTATGAAGGTTCCAGTTCACATAAATATTGAAGAGATACGCAAGCCAGAATTGGATGCATATCTAGTTGCTCAAAATGTCTCCTCTCAGTTAGAACGGCGGGTACAGTTCAGACGAGCAATGAAGCGAGTAATACAGAACACAATGCGTAGTGGTGCTCTGGGTATAAAGGTTCGCGTTGCGGGTAGATTGAACGGTGCGGAAATTGCTCGGTCAGAAAGCTACCACGAAGGCCGCGTGCCATTGCACACACTTCGAGCTGATATTGACTATGCAACAGCAGAAGCGCTAACCACTTACGGAATTCTAGGCGTAAAGGTCTGGATCTTCAAAGGTGAAGTTCTTGGTCAGCGTGAAGAGACTAATGAACAGCAAACAAACGTTCAGACTTTCGGATAGAAATCGATGCTACAGCCTAAACGGACAAAATTTAGAAAAATGCAGAAAGGTCGAAATCGCGGACTGGCCCATAGGGGTAGTAGCGTAAGTTTCGGCGAGTTTGGTCTCAAGGCAACAGCCCGCGGACGATTGACTGCGCGACAGATTGAAGCAGGTCGACGAGCGATGACTCGACGTGTTAAACGTGGTGGTCAGATTTGGATACGAGTTTTTCCTGACAAGCCGATTACCAGTAAGCCGTTAGAAGTAAGGCAGGGTAAAGGTAAGGGTAACGTTGAGTATTGGGTTGCTCAAATAAAGCCAGGAAAAGTCCTGTATGAAATGGAAGGCGTTACTGAAGAAGTTGCACGCGATGCATTTAGATTAGCCGCAGCAAAGCTTCCGTTCCCAACCACATTTGTAAAACGCACAGTAATGTGATCTGAGGGGCATTCGAATTGAAAGCATCAGAATTAAAAGATAAGTCGGTCGAAGAGTTAACAGAAACGTTGGTTTCTCTTAGCAAAGATCAGTTTACTTATCGTATGCAGCAATCTACGGGTCAGCTAGGCCAGACTCACCTATTGAAAGCAGTAAAGAAAGACATCGCGCGAGTGAAGACTGTACTAGGTGAAAAAAGCAGGGTGAGTGAATGAGTAAGACAGGTAATGCACGTACTGCAAGCGGTACGGTTGTAAGTAACAAGATGGACAAGTCTATTGTTGTCCAGGTCGAGCGTCAGGTTAAGCACCCTATTTATGGTAAGTACATAAAGCGGTCTAACAAGATACATGCGCATGATCCTGACAATGTTTGCCAAGAAGGCGATCTGGTCACTATCGAAGAAACCAAGCCTATCTCGAAGATGAAGGCATGGAAGTTAAGTACAGTCGATCGTAAAGCAACGATTATTAATTGATATTTTGAACAATTGGCGATTGCCTTTTGATTGTGGAGTTTAAGCAATGATTCAGACGCAAACATATTTGGATATTGCAGATAACAGTGGTGCACGCCGCGTGATGTGTATCAAGGTTCTCGGTGGATCCAAGCGTCGCTACGCGGGTATCGGTGATGTTATTAAGGTCACTGTAAAGGAAGCTATTCCACGTGGTCGAGTGAAAAAAGGCCAGGTATTGGACGCAGTAGTTGTTCGTACTCGGAAAGGCGTTCGGCGCTCTGATGGTTCGGTTATACGGTTTGATGGTAACGCTGCCGTTTTGCTGAATGCGAATAAGCAGCCTATTGGTACTCGAATCTTTGGACCAGTAACGAGAGAGTTACGAAACGATAAGTTCATGAGGATTGTTTCTCTGGCACCGGAAGTTTTGTAAGACCGGTCAACGATCTAACTGAGATAAAAGGTTTAGGTAAATGCAGAAGATTAAGAAAGACGACGACGTGATCGTCATCGCAGGAAAAGATAAAGGAAAGCGTGGTTCTATAACCAAAATGCTTGACGAGCGAGTATTCGTGTCAGGGATAAACATGGTTAAGAAGCACACAAAGGGTAATCCTCAGATGGGACAGCCTGGCGGAATTATTGAGAAAGAAGCATCGATTCATATTTCCAACATTGCGATCTATAACGGATCTGACAATAAGGCGGATAGAGTCGGAATTAAAACTTTGGAAGACGGAAAGAAAGTACGAATCTTTAAGTCGACCGGTGAAGAGATAGACGGGTAAGCACAGATGGCAGACCTAAAAGCATTTTATGAATCAGAAGTTGCAGCAAAGCTTAAAGAAGAGCTTGGCCTAGACAATGTGATGGAAATTCCACGTTTCACAAAAATCACACTCAATATGGGTGTGGGTGAAGCCATTGGCGACCGGAAGCAGTTAGATAATGCAGTCGGCGACATGGAAAAGATCGCAGGTCAGAAGGTTGTAATTACGGAAGCGCGCAAGTCGATTGCTGGATTCAAAGTACGTGATGGTTATCCGGTTGGCTGTAAAGTCACACTTCGGAAAGCAAGAATGTACGAGTTTCTTGATCGATTGATTAACATTGCGATTCCTCGTCAAAGAGACTTCCGGGGTATTAGCCCTAAGTCTTTCGATGGACGCGGTAACTTTTCAATGGGTATTACGGAACAAATCGTTTTCCCAGAGATAGATTACGACAAGATTGACAAGATCCGCGGAATGGACATCAGTATTGGCACAACAGCTAAGACTGATGAAGAAGGCCGAGCGTTACTGAAAGCCTTTAACTTCCCTTTTAGAGAAGCAAGTTAATTTTACTAGAACAACTATCTACAAGAACAGTAAATAGCTAGCAGAGAGCGTTTATGGCTAAGAAATCAATGATCAACCGCGAAACTAAGCGCGCTAAGACAGTCGCGAAGTACGCGAAGAAGCGAGCAGAACTTAAGGCGGCGATCGCAAATTTAAACTTGTCTGATGATGAGCGTTGGGAAGCACAGCTTAAATTTCAAGCGCTTCCAAGAGATGCAAGTCCCTCGAGACAAGTACGGCGTTGTAGCCTGACTGGACGACCTCACGCGGTTTATCGTCGTTTTGGTCTGGCTCGAACGAAATTAAGAGAAGCGGCCATGCGGGGTGATGTACCTGGCTTGGTTAAGTCTAGCTGGTAAGGAAAGAATACTCATGACTATGCAAGATCCATTGGCAGATATGCTGACTCGAGTTCGAAATGCACAGACTGCTCGATTAACTGAAGTTGAAATGCCCTCGTCTCGTACGAAGGTAGATATCGCTCAAGTATTAAAAGACGAAGGCTACATTGAGGAATTCTCTGTAGATGCTGAGGCAAAGCCGACGCTAACCATCATATTGAAGTACTTTAGCGGAAGGCCCGTTATTGAAGAGATCAAGCGAGTAAGTCGCCCTGGTCTAAGACAGTATAAGGGTAAAGGAGAGATTCCAGTCGTTAAAGGCGGTTTAGGGATCATCATCCTTTCTACTAATAAAGGTCTGATGACCGATCGCGCAGCGAGAGCTGCTGGTCTTGGCGGCGAGCTTATTTGCTCGGTCTTCTAAACTGATTCGTCAGGTTAGAAAAATAAAGGTTTAAAAGTATGTCACGAATAGCAAATAGTCCGGTTGAATTACCTTCAGGTGTAGAGGTAACGATTAAGGACAGCACAATTAACGTAAAAGGTGGAAAGGGTAATTTGAGCCTTGCCATTAATGAGCTTGTGAATATTACACAGAACGAAAATGTCATAAGTTTTTCTGCGGCTAACCAAACTAAAAAGTCTGGCGCACTAGCAGGTACATTTAGGTCTATCGTTGACAACATGGTCACCGGGGTCACTGAAGGTTTTACGAGAGAACTACAGTTGATTGGTGTCGGTTATCGGGCCCAAGCACAGGGTAAGAAGCTGAATTTGAGCCTTGGTTTTTCTCACCCGGTTGTTTACGAAGTTCCTGAAGGTATTGAAGTTGAAACGCCGACGAACACCCAGGTGTTAGTTAAAGGCGTTGATAAGCAGCTTGTTGGTCAAGTTGCTGCGGATATCAGAGCTTATCGACCACCTGAGCCATACAAGGGCAAGGGCGTAAGATACGCGGACGAATACGTCAAGCGTAAAGAAGCGAAGAAAAAGTAAGCTAAAAATATTAATCACTAAGTGGCTAACAACACTGCCGTTTTGTGGCATTTTGTAAAGAGGAAGTAATGAGCAAAAAGAATGACGCTCGACTAAGAAGAGCACGTAGAGGCAGAAAGCACATTGAGACACTTGAAGTTGCAAGGCTCACTGTCTATCGCTCACCTCGTCATATATATGCGCAGGTAATATCTGTGTCTGGTGACACAATTGAAGCTGCTGCTTCGACACTTGATAAGACGTTACGCGACGGTACTACCGGCAATACGGATAGCGCAGCAAAAGTTGGCGCACTGATTGCTGAGCGCGCTAAGGCCGCAGGTATTGAAAAAGTCGCATTTGATCGATCTGGTTACAAGTATCACGGCCGGATTAAAGCATTAGCAGATGCAGCTCGCGAAGGCGGCCTGCAGTTTTAAGCTGGGTAGTTGAGGATTAGAAATGGCGTATAACGACAAAGAAAACGAAGAAGGTATCCAGGAAAAGCTTGTACAAGTTAACCGGGTTGCCAAAGTTGTTAAAGGCGGCCGGATTTTTGGTTTCACCGCGCTGACGGTAGTTGGTGATGGTAAAGGCCGTGTCGGTTACGGTCGCGGTAAGGCGCGTGAAGTGCCATTGGCTATACAGAAAGCAATGGAAGCGGCACGTCGTAATATGATCGATGTCGATCTAAGCGGTACAACCATTCAGTACCCCATTACAGCGCAGCACGGGGCTTCAAAGATTTTTATGCAGCCTGCCTCAGAAGGTACGGGTGTAATCGCGGGTAAGACAATGCGAGCTGTACTTGAAGTAGCCGGCGTTTCAAACGTACTGGCAAAGTGCTACGGCTCAACGAATCCCGTGAATGTGGTTCGTGCAACCTTTAAAGGTTTGCAGGAAATGAGAGCGCCCGCTGGTATAGCTGAAAAGCGCGGCAAGACGTTAGAAGAGATTACAGGTTAACGACCATGGCTAAGAGTAAAATGATTAAGGTGACCTTGACCAAAAGTCCAATCGGGCGACTGAAAAGTCACAAAGCATGCGTTGCTGGCCTCGGACTGAAAAGGATTCGACAGAGTGTAGATGTGATAGATACACCTGAAAACAGAGGGATGATCAATAAGGTCTCCTACATGGTAAGCGTAGAAGGCTAGTAGGAGTACTACAATGCAATTAAATGATCTTAGCCCTGCGGCTGGTAGTAAGCATAGCAAAAAACGAGTTGGCCGTGGCATGGGCAGTGGTCTAGGTAAGACTGCCGGACGCGGACACAAAGGACAGAAATCACGGTCAGGTGGACGAGTTAAGCCTGGTTTTGAAGGTGGTCAGCAGCCACTGCAGATGAGACTGCCAAAGTTTGGTTTTAACTCTGCTAAAGCACGAGTAACTGCTGAGGTTACGCTATCTGAGTTGGCCAAAGTCGAAGCGGATGTTATTGATCTGCAAGCATTGAAAGACGCAGACTTGATTAGTGGTGCAATGAAATGGGCAAAGGTTATGTTGTCCGGTGAAATTAGTAAGGCAGTGACAGTGAAGGGTATTCGCGTCACTAAAGGTGCACGAGCTGCGATTGAAGCAGCTGGTGGAACAATTCAGGAAGACAAGGCCTAGTTGAGAGCGGTAGCGAATTAGATGACCAGTTCCCTGGCACAAAAAGCAACTCCCGGATCCGCAGGTGGTGGCTTAGCAGAATTGCGAAGCAGACTCCTAGTCGTGCTTATCGCGATCGTGATCTATCGTATTGGAAGTCACATTCCAGTGCCAGGAATCGATCCCGAGAGACTGAGATTGTTGTTTGACCAAAACCAAGGCGGCATTTTGGATTTGTTCAATATGTTTTCCGGCGGTGCTCTAGAACGGATGAGTATTTTCGCACTCGGTATTATCCCTTACATTTCTGCGTCGATCATCACGCAGCTGTTAGTGGCAACTACGCCATCACTGCAGCAGTTGAGAAAAGAAGGTGAGGCTGGTCGTCGTAAGATTTCGCAATACACGCGTTATGGCACGCTGGTATTAGCTACGGTACAAGGGTTAGCGTTTAGTTCAGGACTAGCATCACAAGGCTTGGCTTATGCAGGTAATTTCGCATTCCACTTTGTGGCAGTAACAACACTCGTAACCGGCACGATGTTCCTTATGTGGTTGGGCGAACAAGTTACGGAAAGAGGGATAGGTAACGGTATCTCGATCATTATCTTCGCCGGTATTGTTTCAGGTTTCCCTAGCGCGATTGGGCAATCATTTGAGCAGGCTCGACAAGGGGAAATCTCGATATTAGGTTTGTTGATTATCGCGACTCTAGCGATCGCAGTGGTAGCGTTCGTAGTCTATGTTGAGCGAGGACAAAGAAGAATCACGATCAACTACGCTCGTCGACAGCAAGGCAAGAGGATGTATCAGGCTCAAACTAGCCATCTGCCTTTAAAAGTGAATATGGCCGGTGTGATCCCTGCTATTTTCGCCAGTAGTTTGCTGTTATTCCCTGCGTCATTAGGACAGTGGTTCGGTCAGACGCCTGGAATGGAGTGGTTGCAGGAGTTGAGTTTACAGATTGCTCCAGGTCAACCGTTGAACATCATATTGTTTTCCATGGGAATTGTGTTCTTTTGTTTTTGGTACACAGCGATCATGTTTAATCCGAAGGAAGTGGCCGAGAATTTAAAGAAGTCAGGTGCGTTTATACCTGGATATCGCCCGGGCGAGCAGACAGCAAAGTACATCGATACGATTTTGACGAGACTGACATTGTTCGGCTCCTTGTACATGACAGCAGTATGTCTGCTGCCACAGATTTTAGTCGTGCAGTTTAACGTGACGTTTCAGTTAGGCGGTACAGCATTGTTGATCGTTGTAGTCGTGGTAATGGATTTCATTTCACAAATCCAAACTCACCTTATGTCGAACCAATATGAGTCATTAATGAAAAAGTCCAATTTGCAGAACTTTGGACGTAGGTAGCGGAGCAGGAAATGAAAGTTAGAGCTTCAGTAAAGAAGATGTGTCGGAACTGTCGAGTAATTCGACGCAGAGGTGCTGTTCGAGTTATCTGTTCAGAACCAAAACATAAACAACGCCAAGGTTAACAGGAGCAAGTTGAATGGCTCGTTTAGCTGGGATTAATATCCCCGATAATAAGCACGCAGAAATTTCTTTGACCTATATCTTCGGTATAGGAAGACAGACTGCGAAAGATCTTTGTGAAGCGACTAATGTTAGTCCAAATACAAAGATCCAAGACCTGAGCGAAGCAGAGTTAGATTTGCTGCGTTCAGAAATAGCAAAATTGCCTGTCGAAGGTGATCTACGTCGAGAGCAGCAGCTCAATATTAAGCGATTGCTTGATCTTGGTTGTTACCGCGGCATACGTCATCGACGTAATCTGCCTCTTCGAGGACAGAGAACAAAGACGAACGCAAGAACTCGAAAAGGTCCTAAGCGACCTGTTCGTAAGTAATAAATTGAACAAAGCTATTAACAAATTAGCAGAGCGAAGTGACAAATATGTCTGAAGCAGAAACAGAAACAACCACTGAGAGCGCTGAAGCAGCATCAACGCCAGCACCAGCGAGACGCAAAGGTAAGCGTCAAGTTGTTGATGGTATGGCGCACATTCACGCCTCATTTAATAATACGATCATTACCATTACGGATCGTCAAGGTGGCGCACTGAGCTGGGCTACTGCTGGTGGTTCCGGTTTCCGTGGTGCTCGAAAAAGTACACCATTTGCAGCCCAGGTTGCAGCAGAACGAGCTGGCACAGCCGCACTTGATTATGGTCTTCAAAATCTTGAAGTGTTTGTGAAGGGACCAGGACCTGGTCGCGAAGCAGCTGTTCGAGCACTAAACGGAGTTGGTTACAGAATTACCAACATCACAGATGTTACACCTATTCCACACAACGGTTGTCGTCCTCCAAAACGACGACGCGTGTAGTAGAGGAGATTACCTATGGCTCGATATCTCGGACCAACCTGTAAGTTAGCAAGACGTGAAGGTACGGACCTCTACTTGAAAAGTGGAGTACGACCAATAGAATCCAAGTGCAAGATCGATACTGTACCTGGTCAGCACGGCGCTAGAAGAGCAAGACTGTCTGACTACGCTGTACAGTTGCGTGAAAAGCAGAAAGTACGTCGTATATACGGCGTGCTAGAAAAGCAATTCCGCAATTACTACAAGAAAGCTGATCGCCAGAAAGGTGCTACCGGCAGTAATCTACTTCTTCTTTTAGAGCGAAGATTAGATAATGTTGTGTACCGTATGGGTTTCGGCTCTACTCGAGCAGAAGCGCGACAGCTAGTATCACATAAGTCAATTTTGGTTAATGGGCATGTTACAAACATTCCTTCTTACCAGGTTGAAGCCGGTGATACGATTGCGATTCGAGACAAATCTAAAAACCAACTACGTATTCAAGGCGCGCTAGGTTTAGCTGCAAACCGAAGTATTGAGTGGGTTGAAGTGAACTCAGACAAGTTAGAAGGTGTTTTTAAATCATATCCTGAGCGGGAAGAACTTCCTTCAGAGATTAATGAAAATCTTATTGTCGAGCTTTACTCTAAGTAAGCAATCTAACGATTTCCATTAGGGAAAATTCATAAAAGGTAAATTTATGGCTCATTCGTCATTAGAATTTTTAACGCCCAAGCACATTCAGGTTGAACAGCTGAGTGAGACAAAGGCGACTGTTGTATTGGAACCATTGGAGCGAGGCTTTGGTCACACGCTCGGTAATGCGCTACGTCGCATTTTGCTGTCATCAATGCCAGGTTGTGCTGTTGTAGAGACTGAAATCGAAGGTGTTTTGCATGAATACAGTTCGATTGAAGGCGTGCAGGAAGATGTCATCGAAGTATTGTTGAACCTTAAGGGTGTAGCAATCAAGCTGAATGATTCCGATGAAGCTGAGTTAACGCTCAACAAGCAAGGACCTTGTGTCGTCACCGCTAATGATTTCCAGTTAGATCATGATGTAGAGATCGCTAATCCGGATCACGTCATTGCGACACTGAATGAAAATGGCAAGCTAGCGCTTCGCGCGAAAGTTGGTCGTGGAAGAGGTTATGAGCCAGCTGACGCTCGCGCTAATGACGAAGAGTCAGGCCGGACAATTGGTAGCTTGTTATTAGACGCTTCCTACAGCCCTGTTAGTCGTGTTTCATACAAAGTAGATAGTGCTCGTGTTGAACAGCGAACTGACCTTGATAAGTTGATCATTGATTTAGAAACGAACGGCACGATCGATCCTGAAGAAGCAATTCGTCGCGCAGCTACAATTTTGCAACAGCAGGTTAGCGTATTCGTTGACCTACAAAGCGAAAATGAGCCTGAGCCTGAAGAGCATGAAGATGAGATTGATCCAATCTTGCTGCGTCCAGTTGATGATCTTGAATTAACTGTTCGGTCAGCTAATTGTTTGAAAGCAGAAAATATTTATTACATAGGTGATCTCATCAGAAGAACAGAAGTTGAACTTCTGAAGACACCAAACTTAGGCAAAAAGTCACTGACTGAAATTAAAGATGTGCTCGCTTCAAGAGGATTATCTTTGGGTATGCGTCTGGAAAACTGGCCGCCTTCAAGTCTTCGTGGTGACGATCGAGTCCTAGGCTAGACATTAATATAAAGCGTTTTTAGGAAACAATCCCATGCGCCATCGTAAAAGTGGTAGACAGCTAAATAGAAATTCATCGCATAGAAAGGCGATGTTTAAAAATATGGCTTGTTCATTGTTCGAGCACGAAGTTATTAAAACGACGTTGCCGAAAGCAAAAGAGTTGAAGAAGGTTGCAGAGCCTCTTATTACCCTTGCAAAGAATGATTCGGTTGCAAACCGACGTCTGGCCTTTGCTAGAACCGGTAGTAAAGAAATGGTTGGTAAATTATTTACCGATTTGGGTCCTCGCTATGAAAACCGCCCAGGGGGTTACACACGTATCCTTAAGTGTGGATTCCGTGCCGGTGATTCCGCGCCGATGGCTTTCGTTGAATTGGTAGATCGTCCGTTGCCTGATCTTGATGAAGATCTAGATGATGACACTGACAGCGAAGCGTAAGCCTAAGCTGTTGATAAAAGAGACCGGTTATACCGGTCTTTTTTTTGCCCAAAAATAGATGCCGTGTTCGTGTGTATCCGTTTAGCGTTTTGATGCTAAATAGATCCTCTAAGATCAGCATCAAAATGTGAATTTGTTAAACTCGTTTTTGTAATCTATGCCGTACCCCTATTTGGAGATTTGACTCATGCCTAGTTCCTTTAATCCAACAGTGCGAACCCTCATGGGCCCAGGCCCGTCTGATGTGAATCCTCGAATTCTAGGCGCGATGGCGAAACCAACGATTGGGCACTTAGATCCCGAGTTCATCCGATTAATGGATGAGATAAAGGGTATGTTGCAGTACGCATTTCGAACCAAGAATGAATTAACGATTCCAGTGTCGGCACCGGGTTCAGCGGGTATGGAAACTTGTTTTGTTAACCTTGTTGAAGCAGGAGATAAGGTGATCGTCTGTGAAAACGGCGTCTTTGGCGGCCGCATGGCAGACAATGTTAGACGCCTCGGCGGTGAAGTTGTTCATGTTGAACAACAGTGGGGTCGCGCGGTGGACCTTAATGCAGTGGAAGATGCATTAAAAAACAATACGGACGCGAAAATTGTTGCGTTTGTTCATGCAGAAACGTCCACGGGTGCGCGCTCCGATGCAAAGGGTATATGTGAACTGGCTCGACAGTTCAATTGCCTAACGATTGTCGACTGCGTCACGTCTTTGGCAGGTTGTGATGTCAATTTAGATGATTGGCAGGCAGATGCCGCCTATAGCGGCACTCAAAAATGTCTTTCCTGTGCCCCCGGTCTGTCGCCTATATCTTTTAGCGATAAAGCGTTAGAAGTTGTTAAGAATCGTAAGTCACCAGTAACTTCGTGGTTTTTAGATCTAAATCTCGTAATGGGTTATTGGGGAGAAGGTCAAACACGAGCCTACCATCACACTGCGCCAGTAAATGCGCTGTATGGATTGCATGAAGCGTTAGTGGTGCTTCAAGAAGAAGGGCTTGAGGCAAGTTGGCAAAGGCATACCATGAATCACATGGCGTTACGCGCGGGCATAGAAGCGATGGGCATGTCTTTTGTGGTACCAGAAGATGAACGGTTGGCTCAGCTTAATACCATAACAATTCCTGAAGGCGTTGAGGAAGCGGTTGTTCGTAAGCAGTTGCTGCAACAGTTCAACCTTGAGATTGGCGCGGGTCTCGGTGCTTTGGCCGGTAAAGTTTGGCGAATTGGCTTGATGGGATATGCAAGTAACCCAAAGAATGTGCTCCTCTGCGTTAACGCGCTCGAAGCAGTCTTAAGTCAATACAACGCGCCCATCAACAAAGGCGTCGCTACCGCAGCAGTACAGGCAAGTTATAGTTTGAAAAACGGTTAGCAAAGTGGAGGCGCAATGCCTGCGTCTCGCCTTTACTTGGGTCGAAGCTCAAACAACAGCATATTATTGATGCTCTCACGACGTGGGTCTAAACCATATTTGTCTTCGTAGGCACGTAAGACGCGACTGCGTTTATCAGCTTCTGTCACGCGAGATGCGTTCACCGTAAATATCTTTCCATCGATGCTGATTCGTGTAAACGGGTCGCTTTCGATTTGTTTTGCCCATTGGCTGCGCTGGTTGGCTGTGCCAATAAAAAAGCCTCGTTCGACCTCCACAACCCTAAGATTGATCGAATAAGGGTTTTCTGGGCGCAGTTCGACTTGAATCGTACTCGGTAAATCTCTCATGTAGATCGGGCCACTGACGGCCTCACCAGCTAGACGATCCCCTGGTATGATCAAAAACGGTTGACCACAGGCAGTTAGCCCAAACAAAAAGACACATGCCAACATCGTGGTGCGCATACTGAATTTATAAGCCGTAGCTTTGTTTGTGTTGCGAGGCCACCGAATCATTAGCTGTTATGGCTAACGAGCAACGGCTTCAAAAACTCACCAGTAAATGAGTCCGGATTACACGAAAGTTCTTCCGGCGTGCCGATGCCAACGATTTGACCGCCACCTGAACCACCTTCAGGGCCAAGATCTACAATCCAATCTGCCGTCTTTATGACATCCAAGTTATGCTCGATGATAACAACCGTATTGCCCTGATCTCGCAGATGGTGCAAGACGTCTAACAGCTGCTCTATGTCGTGAAAGTGTAGCCCGGTCGTGGGTTCATCAAGGATATAGAGCGTCTTGCCGGTATCGCGTTTCGATAGCTCTCGAGATAACTTTACTCGTTGTGCTTCGCCGCCTGATAGTGTCGTAGCACTCTGGCCAAGGCGAATATAACCGAGTCCTACATCAGTTAGAGTCGATAACCTTCTTTCAATCATCGGTACTGCACCGAAAAATGTCTTTGCGTCTTCAACAGTTAGATCTAGCACCTCATGAATGTTTTTTCCCTTATAACGTACTTCGAGGGTTTCTCGATTGTATCGTTTGCCTTTGCATTCATCGCATGTCACATAAACATCAGGCAGAAAGTGCATTTCAACTTTGATTAATCCGTCACCCTGACAAGCTTCACACCGGCCACCTTTAACATTAAAGCTGAAGCGTCCTGGTTTGTAGCCCCGTGATCTCGCCTCTTGAGTCGCCGCAAACAACTCTCTAATCGGCGTAAAGATGTTCGTGTAGGTGGCAGGATTAGAGCGCGGCGTTCTGCCAATTGGGCTTTGGTCAATATCGACAACCTTGTCGAGTAGATTCAAACCTATAATTTCATCAAAAGGTGCGGCCTGAGGGTTTTGAGCGCCGTTGAGTTCGCACGCTGCGAGCGGATAGAGAGTACCGTTGATTAATGTTGATTTACCGGAACCTGATACGCCGGTGATACATGTCATCAAACCAATTGGAATTTCTAGGTCGATGTTACGAAGATTGTTCCCCGATGCACCGGTGATTGTTAGAATTTTTTCAGGGTTATAAACCGATCGGCTTTTCGGTACCTCGATACCCCTGACGCCTGATAGGAACTGACCGGTGATACTGTCCTTTGAATCCAGTATTTGATCAATGGTGCCGTGGGCCACTACCTCACCGCCGTGTACGCCAGCACCTGGACCTATATCAATAACATAATCAGCAGAGCGTATTGCCTCTTCATCGTGTTCAACCACGATAACGGTATTGCCGATATCACGAAGATGGTTGAGGGTGGCGAGTAAACGTTGATTGTCCCGTTGGTGTAAACCAATTGAAGGCTCATCGAGGATATACATCACGCCAACTAACCCCGCGCCGATCTGACTGGCTAATCTAATTCTTTGCGCTTCACCGCCGCTTAAGGTGTCGGCGCTTCTCGATAGCGAAAGATAGTTAAGCCCGACGTCGATTAAAAAGCTCAATCTTGCGCTGATCTCTTTCAATATTTTATCGGCAATCTCGGCACGTTGTCCCGTAAGTGCCAAAGTTGAAAAGTAATTGTGTGCTTCAATAATCGACCAGTTGGTGATTTCCGGTAATGTAGTACCCTCGATAGTGACCGACATTGCATCTCTATTGAGTCTCGCACCTCGGCACGACGGACAAGGTTGAGTGCTCAAAAACTTTGACAAGTTTTCTCTAACAACTTGTGATTCAGTATCCTTGAAGCGTCGTTCCATATTAGGGATAACACCTTCAAATGGATGTGCACGGGTATATTCGTCACCCTTGTCATTAACGTAGCGAAATTTTATATCCTCGCTTCCTGTGCCGGTTAGAATGCAGCCGCGATGAGTCTCTGACAATTCTCTAAAGGGTGTTTCAAGTTCAAAACCGTAATGCTCGGCTAGTGAGGCCAGCATTTGGAAGTAATAAATATTGCGGCGATCCCACCCTTGAATTGCACCCTCAGCAAGTGAAAGCTCATCATCTAGTACCACATTGTTTACATCAAAAAACTGATTTAAACCCAAGCCATCGCATGCATTACAGGCACCAGCTGGGTTGTTGAATGAAAAAAGGCGGGGTTCTAACTCTGCTATAGAGTGACCACATTGCGGGCAGGCGAATCTCGATGAGAAGACCAGATCGTCCTTGTCTTCATCCATAAAGCTGATACTTGCGATGCCATCTGAAATTGATGTGGCAGTCTCGAAGGAATCTGCCAAGCGCGTTTGCAGGTCTTCACGTGTTTTGAGTCGATCAACAACAACTTCAATGGTGTGTTTCTTTTTCTTATCGAGTACTGGGGTTTCATCAAGATCAGTAACAATGCCGTTGATTCTTGCACGAACAAAACCCTGACTGCGCAGCTGACTAAAAAGATGTAGATGTTCTCCCTTACGCTCTTTTACCATGGGTGCAAGCAGCATAATTCTCTGGCCTTCCGGCAGGGCGAGTACTTTATCTACCATCTGAGTGATGGACTGTGCCTCCAGTTTAATATTATGTTCGGGGCAATGAGGTTCGCCTACACGGGCAAACATTAGTCGAAGATAATCGTAGATTTCAGTAATGGTGCCGACGGTTGAGCGGGGGTTGTGGCTCGTCGATTTTTGTTCGATGGAAATTGCCGGCGAAAGTCCGTCGATGTGATCGACATCGGGTTTTTCCATCAGGCTTAAAAATTGGCGAGCGTAAGCTGAAAGAGACTCAACATAACGCCGTTGTCCCTCAGCATAGAGGGTGTCAAATGCTAATGAAGATTTACCGGATCCCGAGAGCCCCGTCACAACCACGAGTTTGTCTCGAGGAATATCGAGACTGATATTCTTCAGGTTGTGCGTTCTAGCACCTTGTATGGAAATATAGCTTATGAGCGACAAATGTTAATCCTAGTAGAGCAGGTAATGTTTAGGTGTCGGGCAATAGACACAATGAAAGACTGAGATCGGCGTTTTGAATATCTGAGAAAATTGGCCTTTAGCTGGTTATCAAATTGTTGGTCTTCTGATTGATCTATATATTGATCGATATCTAGAACAATGATTCGATCCGCATACTGATCGACTCGACACATAGCCCTGCTTGCGCGAAGCACGATGATATAAGCTTGGAGGCCAGTAATCAAAACACTTCTGTGTCGCTCATTAAGGTGCAAGTATTGCTGAATTTTCCGGTGACGGAGGATTTCCAATACATCAACAACCCGCTGCGAATCAAAACGAGCGTGCAGTCAGCGTATTTTGCGTGCAGCGATTCTAACCCTATAGTGATCAACAATGGTTAACGGCGGGCTAAACCGGTTTTAACGTGAGGTTTGTCGTCTGGTCCAGCAGCGTCTGATTTACTTGAGGGTTCATGCTCGATTTGAGTGTTGTTGGATAATCGAACGCGATATTGGTTTTATGCGTAAAAGGCGCCCATTTGAAATGTCACATTACTTACACGGGAAGTAGACAACAAACTGCCAAAGCATTGCGAGACGGGTTATCATTCGTGGCATGTTTAACTAAAACACCGGCCGGTTTAATATCGGGCCGTTAATATGAAATGATCAGGACTTAATAGGGCTGATTGAGGATTGTCCTCAGGCTCTGCTAATTCAAGTAAAAAGGAGATCGGCATGGCTCGTGGAATCAATAAGGTGATACTCGTTGGCAATTTGGGTAATGACCCTGAAAAACGTGCGCTACCTAATGGTAACGCTGTGACGAATATTAGCGTGGCGACATCTGAAAGTTGGAAGGACCGGGAGTCGGGCCAAACAACCGACCGTACAGAATGGCACCGGGTTGTATTCTTTAATCGCTTAGCCGAAATCGCCGCTCAATACCTAACCAAAGGCTCAAAGGTTTATATTGAAGGTCAATTGCGTACCAGGCAGTGGGATAAGGATGGCCAGAAGCACTACAGCACAGAAATCATCGCACGCGAGATGCAAATGTTAGACAGCCGTGGCGACACTATGGGCGGTGGTAATGCAAATGCAGGCGGCGGCTACGATCAAAGTCAATCGGCGCCTTCTAATTCGGGCGGCAACTCGGGTGGTAACGCAAGCAACGGTTCAGCGCCGGCTTACGAGCAACCTCCGGCTGAAGACTTTAATGATGACATTCCCTTTTAAGAGGACATCGTAACAAAGAGGAACAGTACCGCCGCCAGCGCGAAGCGATAAATGACAAAGGGCAGAAAACCAATCTTGTTAATGTAGGCAAGAAATAGTCGAATACAGGTGTAGGCGGTAACGAAAGAAACAATCAGCCCCAAACTTAGGCTTAACCAATCGATGGGTAGGTCTGTTGTCAACAAGTCCCAGCTTTTCAGCGCGCTTGCACCGGCGATGGCTGGGATAGAGACAAGAAGAGAAATACGCGAGGCAGCTTGGCGAGAATAGCCTAAGAAGAGCGCGCAGCTCATTGTCACGCCGGATCGAGAGGTCCCTGGTATCAGTGCAAAACACTGAAATACGCCAATCATCAAAGCATCTTTCCAAGATAAGTCAGTCTCAACAATATTTCGTTTACCCAATCGGTCTGCAATTAATAGCACGAGGCCAAAGATAAGGGTGGTGGCGATGATGATATGAACGCTACGTAACTCGGTTTCGACAATATCTTTGAGCAGGAACCCTACAGGAATCAGTGGCAGGCTGGCGATGAGTAGATTATTGGCAAAGCGAGAGTGGCTCGTTTGGGTACCACCGATTTGTTGCACGAAGCCAGTCGCTAGTTGCTTTACGTCGGTTCTAAAGTACCAAACAACCGCGAACAAAGACCCTAAATGTACCGCCGTATCGAAAGCGAGGCCTTGGTCTGGCCAGCCAAGTACAGAGAAAGGCAGTATCAGATGCGCGGAACTCGAGATTGGCAGAAACTCAGTGAGCCCTTGAATGAGTGATAGAAAGATGATTTGGACAAGTTCCAAAGAGGGTCACCGAGAAAAAGGGCGAAGTGTAACGTTCGGGCCCGTGGCTGACAATCAGTAGTGGCGTGTTGAATTTATTTTTTACCTTAAAGTCAAAGCCCTAAAGTGTCTTGTCGGTTAAACTTCTGCCATGCGCATTATTCCAACTTTCCCCTTACCGGCTGTTTTATTCCCTGGCGGTAAGACGCTGCTACAAATTTTTGAACCGCGATATCTGTCGATGGTTAAAGCTTGTATGAAGGCGAACGAAGGCTTTGGTGTTGTGCTCGCCGACCCAAGTGCGTCGCTTCACGATCCTGTGGAAGTGGGTCAGGGCAAGAGTTCCTATCAAATCGCCAGATATGGCACGTTATGCTCAATTGTCGATTTTGATTTAGGCAAAAACGGGCATCTACAGATTACGATTCAAGGCGACGCTAAATTTCATATCGACGCATTATCAATAGCCGATGATGGCCTCCTTATAAGTGAAGTCTCGATGATAGCGGCTGAGGTCTCTGCGCCTGTGCCGAAAGGTAAGCAACATCTCGTTGAGCTACTCCAAACACTTGCACAGCACGCTACCATTCAAACATTAGGGCTAGAACTTGATCTGATAAACGCTGACCAAGTGGGTGGCCGATTGGTCGAGTTGCTGCCTCACTGCAGTGAATTTAAGCAAGAGATGCTGGAACTTAGCGATCCTCAGCAGCGTTTAGAAGAAATTGAAGCGCAGTTACTCCGCTTGCAGCATGAGTAAGGATTGGCTTAGCAGGTGTGCTGCAGAGTTTAACTCTCGAGGCCGCCAAGTCCCCTTGATCAGAGGGTGAACTAGCATTAATAGGGTGTTTTTACTGAATCGCGATGGTGCACAACTTAACGGGAGAAATCGAGTATAATGCCGATTTTTCGCGCCTAGAAAACAGAGTCATGAGTGTAAAAACCGAAATGCAGCAGATGGGTATTGCCGCCCGTCGAGCAGCGGCAGAGATTAATCGAGCCACAACCGAGCAGAAGAATGACGCCTTGGATGCTATTGCTGAGGAAATTCTGAGCCAACGGGATTTCCTGATGGCTGAAAATCAGAAGGATCTCACTGCCGCTAAGGCAAATGGTATCAGCGATGCAATGTTGGATCGCCTGACGTTCACGAAAGAGCGATTCGATGGCATGGTAGAGGGTTTGAAGCAAGTGGCATCCCTTGATGATCCGATTGGCGAGATTAGCGACATGGCTTATCAACCTAGCGGGCTTCAGATCGGTAAAATGCGTGTGCCATTAGGTGTTATCGGCATCATTTACGAGTCTCGCCCGAATGTGACAATAGACGCGGCAAGTCTGTGTTTGAAATCAGGTAACGCGACGATACTTCGCGGTGGCTCCGAGTCGATCTACTCTAATCGTGCCCTAGCTCAGTGCATTCAGGCTGGCCTTGCGGCCGTTAATTTGCCGCCAGAAGTTGTTCAGTTAGTGCAGACAACGGATAGAGCTGCGGTAGGTGAGTTAATCACATTGAATGAATATGTCGATGTTATTGTGCCGCGTGGTGGTGTCAGTCTTATTGAAAGAGTTTCAGCAGAAGCGACGATTCCCGTTATCAAACACCTTGATGGTATCTGTCATGTCTATATAGACGCAGCGGCTGAACAGCAAATGGCTATGGATATCGCTTTTAATGCGAAGTGTAATCGTTACGCGGTTTGTAACGCGATGGAAACGTTGTTGGTGTCTGCAAAGGTTGCAGCATCAATATTGCCCGAATTGGCGCAAAAATTAACGGCAGAAGGCGTTGAGCTTCGCGTTTGTGAGCGAAGCCGGCCAATCATTGAGCCTGTTAGTCAGGTTGTAGATGCTTCGCAGGAAGACTGGGCTACTGAGTATGTTGCGCCCATATTGTCCATTAAAATTGTGGATGATCTCGATGCTGCGATCTCACATATTAATCAATACGGTTCCAAGCATACCGACGCGATTGTGACGAATGACTACCACGCCAGTAGACGCTTCCTACGCGAGGTTGATTCAAGTTCAGTAATGGTTAATGCCTCGCCTCGGTTCGCTGATGGTTTTGAGTACGGTCTTGGTGCTGAGATAGGCATCTCGACTGACAAGTTGCATGCGCGAGGACCGGTAGGACTCGAGGGTCTGACTTCACAAAAGTACATTGTGTTTGGTGAAGGTCAAATCCGAACATGATAACGAGCAGCATTGTAAATGAGTATATGACGATGCGTGTCCAGATCGTATGAGCGGCAGTCTGGCCGTCTATGGTGGTACTTTTGATCCAGTGCATTATGGGCACTTGCGTTCAGCCATAGAGATTAGGCAGGCGCTTTCTGTTGATACGGTCTGTCTGGTGCCGTCCTACATGCCACCGCATCGGCAGCAGCCGGATTCAACGCCCGAACAGAGGCTAGAAATGTTGCGTTTAGCTATAGATGAGCACGCTGGGCTGCGCATTGATGATCGTGAGATCAAGCGTAAAGGACCGTCTTTTATGGTTGAAACGCTTGAGTCAATTCGGCAAGAGGTTGGTTCAGATGTGTCATTGTCGCTGGTTTTAGGCTCGGACGCTTATGCAATTTTTAACGAATGGCGACGCTGGCAAGACATTGTTGATATTGCCCATCTTGTTGTTCTGGAACGTCCAGGTTACGCGCTAGATGACGTGCCACAATCGCTGAGAGATTGGTCGATGCCTCGGTGGGTCGAATCGCCTCAAGAATTGTTAAAGACAGCGGCTGGCAAAATGACCCGTTTGAAAGTGACACAATTAGAAATTTCGGCATCAATGATTCGAAATCAAATAAACGTTGGCTTGGCGATAGACTATTTGTTGCCAGAAAAAGTACAAGATTACATTCGCCGACAGAAACTATATTCAACGCCTTAAAGTAGGCAAGCAAGTCCGACTAAACCTTTTAATATGGGCACAACAAGCGGGCAAAAAAGTGCAGGCAAAAGAATTATGAGTAATGAAAAGTTAAAAGATACGGTGCTAATGGCACTTGATGATCTCAAGGGCAATGACGTTGTTTGCATCGACGTCACCGATCAGACAGAAATTACAGATTACATGGTGGTTGTTAGTGGCACCTCAAATCGCCACGTTAAATCCTTAGTCAGCAACGTTATATCTGAAGCCTCACAGGCTGGTGTTAAGCCGCTCGGTTTAGAAGGTATGGAAGATGGCGAATGGGTGTTGGTTGATCTGACTGATGTGGTTGTTCATGTCATGTTGCCAGCGGTCCGTGAATTCTACGATATCGAGCAGCTTTGGAGTTTTGGTGCAAAGGCCAAAGGGAGCACTCCTTGATTGAATATTGAAATACTTGCCGTTGGTACTCGATCACCTGCTTGGGTTGCCGATGGATATGATGAATATCAAAAACGATTACCTCGAGACTGGAAGCTGAACCTTCAGGAAATTAATGTGTCCAAAAGGCACAAGGGAGAACCTGCGCACAAACACCGCGAGGCTGAAGGTACTAAAATGTTGTCACTGATAAAAAAAGATAGCTGTATTGTGGCAATGGACAGCAGGGGCGACAACTGGACCACAGAAAAGCTCTCAGCCAATCTAAATGATTGGAATAGCAGATTTTCACAGGTGCAGATTTTGATTGGCGGCCCCGATGGTTTGTCTGATCAATGCTTGCAGCGCGCCAATGCCAGCTGGTCATTATCGCGATTAACCTTCCCGCATTTCCTCGTTAGAGTACTTTTAGCCGAGCAAATATATCGAGCATGGTCAATCTTGAACAAGCATCCTTATCACAAGTAACGAACAGGTTTTATGGCTGAACCATTAGCGCTAAAAGATCATAGCGGTGAGAGTCAGGTTTTCTTTGACAGGATAGTGCTGGGTCTCGTTCTTCTCGTCATCGGCTTGATGTTCCTTGCTGCCAGAATGTTTTACCTGCAAATAATGCAGCACGACATTTATACCACTCTGTCTGATAAGAACAGAATTCAAGTGCAGTCAGTGCCGCCTATTCGAGGCCTCATCTACGATCGCAATGGCGAGCTGATTGCGGACAACGTTCCTTCGTTTAGTCTGACCATTACTCGCGAGCGAGTAGAAGACCTTGAGTCCACGCTAAAATCGATTGACGCGCTAATTGGTTTAACCCCGGAACAAATTGAATCTTTTCAGCGGAGGTTATCGCGACGTCAGCGTCCCTATGAAGCGGTGCCTATTCTGTTGCGCATGACGCAAGAGCAGATCGCCCAAATTAGCGTTAACCGTTACAGCTTGCCCGGTGTTGATGTGCAGGCAAAACTCGTTCGGCACTATCCGCATGGCGACTTGATGGCACACGCCGTTGGTAGTGTGCGCCGCATTAATGAAGATGATGCGCGTCGTTTAGACTCGGTGGCATACTCTGGTACAGAACACATCGGTAAGATTGGTGTTGAGAAATACTATGAGAATGTGTTGCTCGGCAAAGTGGGTTATCAGCGTGTTGAGACGGATGCGCGCGGTAGAATTATGAAAGTATTGGACTCTACGCCACCACAGCCAGGTAGCAATCTGACGTTACACGTTGATAGTGGTTTGCAGCGGGTTGCCAGTGATGCATTGGGCGATCGGCGCGGCACCGTCGTTGCGATTGATCCGAAAACTGGTGGCGTATTGGCGTTGGTGAGTAAACCTTCCTATGACCCCAACTTGTTTATCGCCGGTATCGATCATGCGACCTACGCGGGTCTGCGAGATTCTATTGATGTACCTCTTTTTAACAGGGCACTGCAGGGCCAGTATGAGCCCGGGTCTACATTGAAACCGTTCATAGGGTTGATTGGTCTGGCGACAGGTGCGACCACTAAAGAGTTTAAAATAGAAGATCCAGGTTGGTACAAACTGCCTCAGAACGAACGGCTGTATAGAGACTGGAATTGGAAGAAAAGCGGTTTAGGTGGCCATGGTTTGGTTGATATCGAGAAGGCAATATATCGATCTTGTAACATTTACTTCTACGACCTGGCTGTAAAGTTGGGCATTGATCGTATTCACGATGATTTGGCACTTTTCGGTTTTGGCCAAAATACCGCCATTGATCTACCCGAAGCAAGAAATGGACTGCTGCCGTCGCGGGCATGGAAGTTAGGCTCTCGAGGCGAATCTTGGTATCCAGGTGACACCGTTAATATTGGTATTGGTCAAGGTGACATCCTCGTGACGCCCTTGCAGCTAGCAACGGCTGTGGCTGTTTTAGCTAATCGTGGCGGGGCTGTAACGCCACATATGTTGCAACAGTCTCCGCTAGTACCAAATGTCAATCAACTGGCAGATGTTGACTTGATTCCGGCTCATGTCTGGGACTTAGTGATTAAGTCCATGGAAAAAGTCGTTCACCGAGGTAATCAAGAATTTGGTGAGAATGGCACAGCCTGGGCCTATATCGGTCGCGGCATTAAATATCGCATGGCGGGAAAATCAGGTACAGCCCAGGTTGTGGGTATCGCTCAGGGCGAATTATACGATGCAGAGTTAATTGCAGAACGAAACCGTAAACACGCTTGGTTTATTGCTTTTGCGCCTGTTGATGACCCGCAAATAGCTTTGGCGGTGCTGGTTGAGAACGGTGGTGGGGGCAGCGAGTTTGCGTCGCCGGTGGCAAGAAAAATTCTTGATTACTACCTGTTAGATTCAGAAGATCAGGTGGCGTCCAATGAGTGAAGATTTTGTCAGGCGGTTACCTAACTCTGGCTTCTCATTTAACTTTTCGAGCGCGGGTCGAAACGCATTCCATCTAGACATCCAGATGTTACTGTTGTTGGTGTTAATCATTGGTTATGGACTGCTGGTGCTCTTCAGCGCGGTTGATCAAAACAATGCACCGGTAATCTCACAGCTCACAAAAATTAGCATCGCGTTCGCTGTGATGACCGTCATGGCGCAGATATCTCCGATCGTCTATCTTCGATTTGCGCCGTGGCTATATTTAATTGGCGTCATATTATTAGTCTGCGTTGCTGTGTTTGGTTACACGGTAAATGGTTCTCAACGCTGGTTACGTATACCCGGTCTGTTTTCATTCCAGCCATCAGAGCTAATGAAGTTGGTCGTGCCGATGATCTTAGCTTGGTATTTCCATGATCGTCATTTACCACCAAAACTAAAACACTTGTTTTGGGCGGGCATCATGATTGCGGTACCCGCAATGCTGATTGCAAGACAGCCTGATCTGGGCACGGCGCTGATCATTGCCGCGTCAGGGCTTATTGTACTTTTTCTTGCAGGCATCTCATGGCGCTATGTTTTCTCGGTTCTCGGTTTGGCCTTGGTATGCGCACCGGCCTTATGGTTTTTATTGCGGGACTATCAACAGCAGCGGATCTTGACTCTGCTTAATCCCGAGAGTGATCCATTGGGCGCCGGTTGGAATATTATCCAATCTAAGACGGCGATCGGCTCCGGTGGCTTATTTGGCAAAGGCTTATTCCAAGGCACGCAATCTCATTTAGATTTTTTACCTGAGAGCCAGACAGACTTTATTATTGCCGTTCTCGCAGAAGAGTTAGGCTTGGTCGGCGTGTTGGTGCTGCTCATTTTATACCTATTGCTTATTGGCCGTGGTGTGGTGATTTCGGTGCAGGCGCAGGATACGTTTGGACGTTTGCTGGCAGGTACAATTACATTTACCTTTTTTGTTTACGTGTTTGTAAATATTGGTATGGTTAGCGGTATCTTGCCGGTGGTCGGGGTGCCGTTGCCGCTGGTGAGTTATGGTGGAACATCCATACTGACCTTGTTTGCAGGCTTTGGAATAGTTATGTCGATTCACACCCATCGACGTATTTCGCTTTAGTGGAATTGTTAGATCATGCGACTAATTAAATTGTTAAGTACCCTCTGCGTCATTTGTTTTGCGGCAAGTTCAATTGCTGAGGATCCAAAGAAATACGATGGGCGTCCTGAAGTGCAGACGTTCATTGATGAAATGGTAGAGGAGGGTTTCGATCAATCTGAGCTAAAGACGTTATTCGCCGGCGCCGTCTACAAGCAAAGTATCGTCGATGCGATCTCAAGACCGGCAGAGCGCGTGCTGACCTGGAAAGAATACCAAGATATTTTTCTCACCGATCTGCGGGTTTCCAGGGGTACCGAGTTTATTCATGAAAATCGAGACGCCTTGGTAAGAGCGGAGAAAGAATACGGCGTACCAGCATTGGTCATCACATCGATTATTGGTGTTGAAACGATGTACGGGCGGATCAAGGGGTCTTATAGAGTGATCGATTCCCTTTCAACTCTAGCCTTCGATTATCCGCCGCGCAGCAAGTTTTTCAGACAGGAGCTAAAACACTTTCTAAGATTGTCGAGAGAAGAGGCGCGCGACCCAGCGGAGCCGATCGGTTCTTACGCGGGGGCCATGGGGTACGGTCAGTTCATCTCCAGCAGCTTTAGAGAATACGCTGTTGATTTTGACGGCGATGGTATCAAGGACATCTGGAATAATAAGCAAGACGCGATCGGTAGTGTTGCAAACTATCTTGCGCGTCATGGCTGGCGCCGAAACGAGTTGGTCACGCTGCCAGCCAGTACACCGGTGAATGAGGGCAGAGCGCTTTTCAATGTTTCGCTGAAGCCGAGCTCGACTGTCGCTGAAATGAAAAAAGTCGGTGTGACGGTTGATGCGAACCTTGCCGACGAGACGAATGTGTCGCCTATGTTGCTCAATGGTAAGCAAGGTGAAGAGTATTGGCTGGGTCTACAGAATTTCTATGCCATTACGCGATATAATCACAGCAAGCTATATGCAATGGCGGTTTATCAACTCAGTGAGCGGCTAAAAATGTCCTTGTTGGCGAGTTCAGACTATTAATATAGGCGCTCCAAGATTTATGACGATGCGTTCACTACCTGTGTCGGCTCGCATGATTACCATTGCTTGTGTTTTGCTTTTGTCAGCTTGTGAAAGCATCGAACCTGTTAATTCGACTGACTATCCTGCTGTCAAAAAGTTTACAGCAGGCAACAAAACCCCCTATGTTGTTTTTGGTGAGACCTACGAGGTGTTACAGGAGAGTCTCGACTACAAAGAGATTGGTGTGGCGTCCTGGTACGGTAAGAAGTTTCACGGTCGCTTAACGTCAAATGGCGAAACTTTTGATATGTATCAAGTCAGTGCGGCGCATAAGTCGCTGCCCATTCCATCAGTGGTCAAAGTCACAAACCTTGATAATGGTAAAAGTATTCAATTGAGGGTCAATGATCGGGGCCCGTTTCATGATAATCGACTTATAGATCTGTCCTTTGAGGCTGCTCAAGTATTAGGTTTTTCTCACCAGGGTACGGCGCCTGTGGTTGTTGAAGCGATTAATGACGTGAACTATCCGAATCTGAGGCCAGCTGTCAGAAAATCGAGTTACTTCCTTCAATTAGGCGCCTTTTCCAGAGAAACTGGAGCGCAAATACTACAGGCTAAAATCTCAATGCTACTTGAACGTAATGAGTTAAGTGCTGTTGAAGTGAACATTCTTCAAAGTGAATCTGCTGCCTCGGTGCTTCATAAAGTGTGGATGGGCCCTATTGATAATGAAGCCAAGCGTGAAGACATCATTCAGTTGGTGCGCACTGCAAATTTGGGTAACCCGCTTAAGGTTGTTGTCGACTAACTGAACTTATAGGAAAGAAACCATAGAAATGAAAATTTATCTCGAACGATCACTTCAATGTTTTGCCATCGTCTGGCTCTTTTGTATGTCGATCAATCTGCAGGCGTCTATTATCCCTGCCCCACCGCAATTGGCAGCAGAGGGCTATTTGCTCATCGATGCCGATACCGGCGAGGTGTTGGTTGAGCACAACAGCGTACAACGATTGCCACCTGCGAGCTTAACTAAGATGATGACCAGTTACGTTGCCTCGGGCGAGTTGGCAAGCGGTAGGTTATCAGGCGAAGATGAAGTCGACGTCAGTGTAAAAGCCTGGCGCACAGAAGGCTCTCGAATGTTCATTCGAGAAGGCACTAAAGTACGTATTGATGATTTGATGAAAGGTATCATTATCCAGTCGGGTAATGATGCGAGTGTAGCGATTGCCGAGCATGTCGCGGGCAGTGAGGATGCATTTGCTGACGTCATGAATCAACAAGCGGTGCTGCTCGGCATGAACGATACGCAGTATCAAAACGCGACCGGGCTACCGAATGAAGATCACTATACGACAGCTGCTGACTTGGCGAAGTTAACCACAGCGCTGATTAAAAATTTTCCAGAACACTATAGTTTGTATGGCGAGAAGTACTTTTCTTACAATGATATTCGCCAACCTAATCGTAATCTTTTGTTGTGGCGTGACAAGTCAGTTGATGGTGTAAAAACTGGCCACACTGATGCGGCAGGTTATTGTTTGGTGTCATCGGCGTTGCGTGATGACATGCGTCTAATCTCTGTCGTGATGGGCGCATCCTCCGAAGAGGCGAGGGCAACTGAAAGTCAAAAGCTACTCAGCTACGGTTTTCGCTATTTTGAAACGCTGCGCCTTTATAAGGCGGATGAGACCTTAAGGACGGTTAAAGTTTGGGGTGGTCAAACCGATCGACTCGATTTAGGCGTAGCAGAAGCGGTTGTTCTGACGGTGACCCGTGGCACTAAAGCTGAATTATCCGCGACTCTTGATATCGATGGCGTTATGCATGCACCGGTAAAACGCGGCGACAAGCTGGGGCAACTAAAGATAAGTGATGCCGATGGAGTAATAGCAGAATTACCATTGATTGCCTTGATGGATATTCCCGAAGCAGGTTTTTTTAGCAGCCTTTGGGACGCGATCAGTTTGTTCTTTACACAGCTATTTTCTGGCGATGCACTGGCGGTATAGACTATGACTGATAATAATGAAAACGACGCGCAACCCGAAGAGCCCAAAATAGTTTTTCCCTGTGATTACCCAATCAAAGTAATTGTTCAATCAGAGCCTGGTATCGAAGATACAATCTTCAATATTGTTAAACGCCATGATATGCGATTAAGTTTGGCGGACTTGAGTCAAATGCCGAGCAAAAAAGGTAAGTATGTATCGCTTCGGTTTGGCTTTTGGGCGACGGGTAAGACCCAGCTCGATGAGTTATTCGAGGACTTGAAGCAGTGTGAAGCAGTCCAAATGGTCTTGTAGTGACAGGCGCAACGCTTATCGTCAGATCATACGGCTCTCTCCCCTACGCGCAGGTATGGGAGCAAATGAAAACATTTACAGATGAGCGATCTGCAGAAACTGAAGATGAGCTTTGGCTCGTTGAACATCCTCCAGTCTTCACGCTAGGACAGGCTGGAAAGCCAGAACATATCTTGAATCCCGGTGATATTGCAATTGTTCAAAGTGATCGAGGCGGGCAAGTCACTTATCACGGTCCTGGCCAGTTGGTGGGGTATTTGCTCATCGATTTGAGGCGACGTCGACTTGGTGTGCGCGATCTAGTTTCAGGTATCGAGAATGCGCTTATCGACTTTTTGGCATCTCAGGGAATTGTAGCGCAAGCAAGAAAGGAAGCCCCCGGCGTCTATGTCGGTGCAGCAAAGATTGCAGCGCTCGGTCTACGGATACGCAAAGGTAGGAGCTATCACGGTTTTAGCTTGAATGTTGATATGGATCTTGAGCCTTTCACGCGCATTAACCCCTGTGGCTATGAGGGTTTGGAGGTAACTCAACTGCGTCTACAAGGTGTGGAGATGGATGTTCACGGCGCTTCAGTGCAATTGGTTGACCACTTGAAACACAGATTCGGGTATGATTCGCATCAAAATTTGACTGATTAATAAGTATTAACATGGCAAGAGACGAAAGAAATAAACTGGTTCAGGGCGTTAAGCTGCGTGGTGCTGACAAAGTGCGGCGTATTCCGGTGAAAGTAGTGCCGACCGACGAGTTACTAAAAAAGCCGGACTGGATTCGAGTCAGGATCGCCGCTAGCCCTGAAGTTAACCGAATCAAAAAGATCCTTCGGACTCGTAAACTGGCGTCAGTATGCGAAGAAGCGAGTTGTCCTAACTTATCCGAATGCTTTACCCACGGTACTGCCACCTTCATGATAATGGGAGAGATTTGTACCCGTCGTTGCCCATTCTGTGATGTCTCGCATGGTAAGCCTAACCCATTGGACATTGAGGAGCCTCGTCAACTGGCAGAAGCCGTTGCCGAGATGGCGCTCAAATACGTCGTTGTCACGTCGGTCGATAGAGATGATTTGAAAGATAGCGGTGCGGCACATTTCGCAGAGTGTATCCGCTACTTACGATTGTTGAACCCTACTACCCAAGTGGAAGTGTTAGTACCTGATTTCCGTGGTCGTATGGATATAGCGTTGGAAATTCTTGCGGCTGAGCCGCCTGATGTTTTTAATCACAATTTGGAAACTGTACCGAGACTCTACAAAAAGGCCCGCCCTGGTGCAGATTATATGTGGTCGCTTGATCTGCTAAAAAGATACAAGGAAGTTAAGCTGAGCGTCAGAACCAAATCTGGTTTGATGCTCGGTTTGGGTGAAACAATCGATGAAGTTAAACAAGTCATGCAGGATATGCGTGATCACAATATCGATATGTTAACGCTTGGCCAGTATTTACAGCCAAGTCGCGATCACCTGAAGGTTGAGCGTTTCGTTCATCCTGACGAGTTTGCAATGTTGAAAGAGCTGGGAGAGCAGATGGGTTTCAAGCAGGTTGCCAGTGGACCGTTAGTAAGAAGTTCTTACCATGCTGACCTTCAGGCAAAAGGGGTTGATGTTAATAAGCTATGATGTGAATAGGCCGTTGTGAGCCTCTAACTTAATGTGGGTAAGTCTGGCATCGGGATTTTTTTGTCACGAGCAGGTTTCGCACTTAGGGTTCTTAGGTAGTTTTAGTTTAAGCCATTCCATTTGTTTTGCGTCGAACACCTGCAAAAAGCCAGAGGATGTTCTGCCGATTCCTACAATGAGGCGAATCGCTTCCATGGCCTGAACTGTACCAATAATACCTACGACAGGCCCGGCAACGCCGTTCTCAGCGCAGTTGAGTGCATTGTCAGAGGCAGAGCCATACAAACATTGATAGCAGGCGTTGTCCTGTTGAGGGTCATAGACCAGGACCTGGCCTTCGAGTTGGACGGCAGCGCCAAATATCGCCGCTGTTTTTGTTTCGACGCAAGCTTCATTGATAACAAACCTTGTTTCAAAATTATCTGTCGCGTCAATCACAAGATCAATAGAGTCGAGTAATGTCGTTAGTGATGCTTTGGTCAATCGAGTTGAGAGACAGTTGACGCTGACAGTGGGGTTCAATGATTTAATGGCTTGTTTCGCTGATTCCACTTTCAATTGCCCGATGCGGTCGACACTGTGAACAACTTGCCTTTGTAAATTGCTCAATTCGACTTGATCATCATCAGCGAGTGTCAGTTGACCAATGCCCGCTGCAGCCAAATACAATGCAATAGGACTGCCTAATCCACCCATACCAATGATAAGCACTCGGCTTGCAAGTAGTCTCTCTTGCCCTTCAATGTCGATATCCGGCAAAAGAATGTGTCTGGAATATCTCAGTAGTTCATCGTCATTCATGATGGGCTATGGTCGTTCATGGCTGGTCACTCGCTGTTAATCTGAGACGCGGCTTACGATGATGGATTATTGCACGGACTTTCTTGCTGACACAGCCCTCGGCTGATGCGATAGGTCTGAAAAAGCGCGAATATCTTCAAACTGAAAGCGCTTGAACAGTTCGACCACGGCATCCTGTTGGTCGTAACCATGCTCAACAATAATCGCGCCATTGGGTTTGAGGACCTTATAGCTCGATTGAATGATCTCTTGCAAATCAGCTAAACCAGCGCAATCTGCTACTAGAGCGGTTGTCGGCTCATAGCCAAGTTGCTGTAAATGTGGATCGCTCGGGTCTATGTAGGGTGGGTTGCTGATCACCAAATCAGCGCAGTTTGCAGCGATGCAGGACAGCCAATTCGATTGGACAAATTCAGGTTGCTGCTCGGTTAGTCTTGCTGCGTTTGTTTTGGCGCAGCGTAGTGCTTTGAAGCTGAAATCGGTAGCAATGATGGTAGCTTCAGGACGCTCTTTTGAAAGTGCCACAGCTATGGGGCCAGCGCCGGTACCTAGATCGATGATGATAGGTTTGCAATCCCCGAGGAGTTGCAGCGCAATATCAACCAACAGCTCCGTTTCAGGTCTCGGTATCAAGGTGGATTCGTTTACTTGAAAATCGAGGCTCCAGAATTCCTGATGGCCAACAATATACTGTAGCGGTTTACCGTCTCGAAGCGCGGACATGTGGCCGGTAAAAGTCGCGTATTCGGTGTCGCTGAGTATGTAGTCGTCATGGGCGATAAGCCAGGCACGGCCTCGATTTAGGCAGAAGCCCAGAAGAAGCTGGCAATCCAAGCGTGATGGATTGGCTATCTTCTTATCAGTGAAGGTAGCAGTGAAGGTTTCAGTGAAGGTATCAGTATTCGTCGATAGATTGGACAGCACATCTTTGACAGATACTGAATCAGCGGTCATTACGTGTCGGCGCCCATCTGTGACAACAGATCAGCTTGGTGTTCCTGCACAAGTTGATCGACAATCGGCGCCAGATCACCCTGCATTGTTTGAGCTAGTCGATGTAATGTGAGGTTGATACGGTGGTCGGTGACACGCCCGTCAGGGAAGTTGTAGGTGCGAATTTTTTCAGAACGATCGCCACTACCAACAAGGCTTCTTCTAGTCTCAGCTTCTTCCGTGTGCCGTTCTTGTTCTGCCACTGTCATCAGTTTTGCTTGCAGCAGGCTCATGGCACGTGCCTTATTTTTATGTTGTGAGCGTTCGTCCTGACATTCGACGACAATACCTGAAGGAATGTGGGTCAAGCGAATAGCAGAGTCCGTTTTGTTTACGTGCTGGCCACCGGCGCCTGAGGCTCGAAATGTGTCAACCCTTAAGTCGCTCTTGTTTATCTCTATTTCATCGAGGTCTTCGACTTCGGGCATGATCGCGACGGTACAAGCCGATGTATGAACGCGTCCTTGTGATTCTGTTTGTGGTACTCGTTGAACGCGATGCGCGCCGGATTCAAACTTCAATTGGCCATAAACATCTTTGCCCTCTATGCGACTGATGACTTCTTTGTAACCGCCGTGGTCTCCAAGTCGTTCGGTCACAATCTCAACTTTCCATTTTTTGTCTTCAGCGAAGCGGCTATACATGCGGAACAGATCGCCTGCAAAAATAGCTGCCTCATCGCCGCCGGTACCCGCCCTAATCTCAAGAAAAGCATTGTGAGAATCGTTAGGGTCTTTCGGTAAAAGCAGGCGCTGTAATTCGCTATCAAGCGCATCAGTTGTCGATTCAAGTTCGCCTATCTCATCCTGAGCCATCTCTCGTATATCAGCGTCACTATCAGTAAGCATAATCCTTGCCTCCTCTAAGTTGGACTGATTTGCCTCAAATTTTCGATAGCAAAGCACAACGGGTTCGATCTCAGCGTACTCTTTCGAATAGCCACGAAAGAGGCTTTGATCAGATATCACTTCAGCATCACTAAGTAGTGCGCCAAGTTCGTCGTAGCGATCAAGTAGTTGTTCCAGCTTTAGTTTTAGAGAAGGGTTCATTTAGGGGTCCGGTTGTTCGTCGTTGTCGAGTTGGAATAGCTGTTCGACAGCATCGAGTACATCATGTCTTTCATCAATAGTTGCTTGTTTGATTTGAATACTTGGCGTGTGAATGAGTTTGTTGGTGAGTTGAGATGCAAATGCTTTTAAGACAGATTCGGGGTCATCGCCCTTCTTTAAACTCTTCAATGCCTTCTCAAGCTCTTTAGCTTTTATTGTCTCATTACTTTTGCGAAATTTAACTAACGTGCCGGTTGCATCAAGTGATTTAGCGTCCCGGAGAAATTGATCAACGGCCAATTCAATTTGTATTTCTGCCTCTTTCGCGGCGTCGGCACGTGAGTTTAAGTTGTCTGCGATGATAGTTTGCAAGTCGTCCATGCAGTAAAGGTAGACATCGGCTAGCTCGTTAACCTCTGGCTCAATGTCGCGAGGTACGGCTAGATCAACCATGAAAATAGGTTTGTGTCGTCTGGCTTTTATTGCCCGTTCAACCGTGCCCTTCCCCAGAATGGGTATGTCACTTGCTGTTGACGAGATGAGAATGTCGGTCGTGTCGAGATGAGCGGCAAGATCATTCAGAGAAACAGCCTTACCATCGAGCACTTCAGCCAGAGCCTCGGCATTTGGCAGTGATCGATTGGCGATCGTGATATTAGATATGCCGGCGCCGCGTAGGTGCTTGCCGACCAACTCGCTAGTTTCCCCAGCGCCAATCAATAGCGCGTTGCACGTGCTGATATCAGCGAACAGTTGTGACGCAAGCACAACAGCGGTAGAGGCAACCGAAACCGGATTTACACCAATCGATGTAGTGCTGCGGACATGTTTAGCGACGCGATAGGTTTGTTGCGATAGGCGGTTTAGGTCAGAACCCATGACGCCGCTGTCCTGAGCCAAGCGGAAACTATCCTTTAGTTGCCCCAAGATCTGTGGCTCACCGAGTACCATTGAATCGAGGCCAATGGCGACGCGCATAACATGGCTGATGGCGGCTTTGCCATGATGCACATAAATACTGTCGGTTAACTCGTCTTTCGACAGCTGATGATACTCAGCCAACCAGTCGACGATGCCGTGTGGGTCAAGTTGTGGTTTAACGGCGTAAAGCTCTGTGCGATTACAGGTGCTCAAGATCGCGAGCTCGCTCAAGTTCTGATCGTTGACCAGATGATTGAGTGCCGTCGCTATCTTGTCCGGCGTAAAAGCCACTTTTTCGCGTAGGGCAATCGGTGCTGTATGGTGATTGACGCCTACAATTATTAATTCCATGCCGTAGCTCGCCCTAATAGCTTTGCCGCCGTAGCGTAGTCAGATCTAAACACTGCAATCACACAATGATTGGATGACTTTGATGGTCTTGTAAAAGTAGAATGAAACGCGAAGCCGATAGCTATCAAAGCTAGCCTCACATTTGAATCAGCGTATTGTACGTGGGTTGGAGAGGTGAATATAGGGCTTGTTGTGAAGCAAATTGTGGAAGATTTTAGTTTGAAGGTGAAAACGTGATTAACGCTGATCTAATGGACCTGTATCGAGTCAATCTAGGCCGAGTAATTGGCGCATGTATGCTGCTGCTTGTTTTGGCAGGATGCAACTCGATCAAACCCCAGAATGAGGTAAGTGAGCCACTATCAACGCAGACTGTCTCTGATGTCTCTGCTGTTTCTGACAGTACCGGCACTGAACCAAAACGTATTCCAAAATTCAACGAATATCCAGTCGCGCCCTTTAAAAATGATGCTTTGTACCAACTGTTAGTTGCTGAGGTAGCAGGCTATCGAGGAGAGTATGAGATAGCCCTTGAGAAATACATGGAGATGGCAACTGAGACCCAAGATGCCGGTGTCGCAGCGAGGGCAACGCGCCTGGCGAACTACCTAAAGCGTAATGATCTAGCCCTGCAAGCATCGCAGATATGGTCCGAGGTAGACCCTGATAGTATCGAAGCTCATAGACATGCGGCTGATCAGTTAGTGCGGTCCGGTGATCTTGAGCAAGCAATCTTGCATATGGAGGCGATTAAGAATTTAGGCGGTCTCGCCAATTTTGACGTGTTTGCTTATCGCGCTGCGAATCTTGAACCACAGGAGCGAGAAGCCCTTCTAGTCGGTATTTCTAGAATGTTGGAAACCGATCCTGATGACGAACAATTATTGTTTTCAAAAGCCGTTTTGTTGGAGCAACAGGGCGAGCTGGAGGCTGCGCTAGCGATTGCCGAACAATTGCTTGGTACCAAGAATAATATCAATGTCGTGATTCTTAAGGTCAATGCGTTGAAAGCGCTGCTGCGTTCAGATGAGGCGCTCGCTTTTTTGGCCGATGTCGTGGACGGCTTCGAGGAAGAAAATCGACGTTTGAGATTGATCTATGCCCGTTTCCTATTCGAAGCAGGCGACCTTGATGTTGCCAAGGTGCAGTATGGAATCATACTTGAGCAGGCACCAAGTGATGGCGACATTTTGTTTGCGCTGGCGCTTATCGCGATGGAGCAAAAACAAGACGAGGAGGCCGTTACTTATCTTAATAAGATGGTCCGTTGGAATCGTCGAGTCGGCGAAGCGCATTTCTACATTGGCACCATTGCTGAGAAAAATAATGATATTGCAAAAGCGCTACGAGAGTACAAACAGGTTGGTCGTGGCTATGAATTTCTTCCTGCCCAGTCTCGCATAGCGTCTATTTTTCTCGATCAAGGCCGCATCGCTGATATGCAGCATCATCTGGCCAATATGCGGGCCGATAATCCTGACCGTAAAGATGAACTTGTGATGGTCGAGGCACAACTGTTGGGCGACCACGGAATTGTCGACGAGGTGTTCTATCTGCTTGATAAAGAAGTGGTGTTGCAGCCCGATAATCTTGATATGCGATATTTTAGAGCGATGACGGCGCAACGGCATGGTCGCATGGAGCAAATGGAACGAGACTTACTTTATATTATTGAAAAGGAGCCCCTCAATGCTGATGCATTGAATGCGCTCGGGTATACCCTTGCTGATCAGACTGATCGCTATGAAGAAGCCCTCGGGATGATCGAAAAAGCATTGGTGATCAAGCCAGATGAAGCCGCGTTTATTGACAGTATGGGCTGGGTTCAATACCGCCTGAAAAACTATTCAGAAGCGATACGGCATCTGCGCAGAGCGCTTGAGTTGTTCACTAATGATGAGGTTGCGGCCCACTTAGGCGAAGTTTTATGGGTGTCAGGCAGTAAAGACGAAGCGATAAAGGTTTGGCGTAAAGCGCTGCAGCTCGCGCCACAGAGTGAAATTTTGCAGAAGGTCATGGAAGAATTTGCGGCTCAATAATGTCTTCACTCAATAACCGGTGGATGCAATGACCGGCGTTAATCACCAACCACTGTTACAACCGATGCGACGGCTGTTTTTGACTGCATTGCTGTCCATGGTGATTACGGGCTGTGCTGTGTCGCCGCCCGAATCGGGCGGGATTGTAGATCCTGAGACAAACTGGCGGCTGCTGGCACGCGTGGGTATTCGGCATGGCGATGCGGCAGAGAGTTTCTCGTTAACCTGGCAACAGCGACGTGAAGCCGCGGACATTCGCCTGAATGGCACGCTCGGAGTTTCGGTGGCTAACATACGTGTTACCCCAGGTATCGCCTCGATTGAGATACCTGGCCGTGGTAGTTTCCAAGCGGATAACGCTTCACAGCTGCTTTACGAGCATACTGGCGTGCTAATGCCGCTTGAGCTGCTGTCGTTCTGGGTCAGAGGCAATCCAGCACCCACGCTACCCTGGCAAAATACGGTAAGCGGCTTCGAACAATCGGGCTGGCAGATAAAGATCGATAAGCTCGTCGATGATTTGCCGATGAAGCTGGTGTTCCTCAAGGGTGATACCTCGATTAAAATGGCGGTCCGATCGTGGCAATAGCACCTTTTACCTTATCGGCACCGGCGAAGATTAACCTTTGTTTACTGATTACCGGCCGTCGCGCAGATGGTTATCACGATTTGCAGACCGCATTTCAAATGCTGGATATCTGTGACACCTTAAGTTTCAAGCTATCTGATCAATTAACGGTCGAATCCAATATCGAGTTGCCGGTGCAAACTAATTTGGTGTATCTGGCTGCCAAGCTGCTGCAAGAATTCAGTGCGACGAACCAGGGTGCGACAATTTATTTAGATAAGCTTCTGCCCATGGGTGCAGGTCTTGGAGGTGGAAGTTCTGATGCAGCGACTACGTTGCTGGGTCTAAACCGTCTCTGGCAGCTAGGTATACCTGTCGATGCGTTGATGCAACTGGGTCGGCAATTGGGTGCCGATGTGCCGGTGTTTGTATTCGCTCAATCGGCGTGGGGCGAGGGTATTGGCGAGGTGTTAACCCCTTTGGTGCTGGCCAAAAGCTACTATTTAGTCGTCAGTCCTGGCTGCCATGTTGATACAGGAAGAATCTTTTCACATCCGGAATTGACACGGGACTCATCAAGCATCACAATAGCGCGCTTTTTGGAGCACGGTGCCCGTAACGATTGTGAAAACGTCGTTAGGCAACTCTACCCAGAAGTCGATGAAGCCCTTTTGTGGTTAAACAAATGGGGCCCTGCTAAAATGACCGGGACAGGTTCCTGTGTGTTTCTGCCATTTGACTCTCGGTTAGATGCAGAAAGTGTTGCAAGACAAGTACCTGAGCAATGGACAGCGTTCGTTGCGCAAGGGCTAGATAAGTCGCCAGTAGTGTCGCAGTTGGTGCAGTTAGGTTAACGACGCGTCATGTACGTTAGCCGAAAGTAAGATGGACGTAAGTAGAAAACGCGTACACGAGAAAGACGTACGTATATGTAGAGTTAGTGTTGTAAAGATTGGGGTGTCGCCAAGTTGGTAAGGCACAAGGTTTTGATCCTTGCATGCGTAGGTTCGAGTCCTGCCACCCCAGCCATCTCTTCTGAGAGTTTCGTTTGAGACTCGATATGAGCCAATTTCTGGAACTAGTTAGAACTAGCTATAACAAGCTATAAAAACCTGGAATGACAAAGTGGCCGAGTTAAAAATCTTCACGGGTAATGCGCACCGAGTTCTTGCCAGTCGGGTAACTGACAGGCTGAGAATCGAACTGGGTGATGCGGAAGTTTCCAGATTCAGTGATGGTGAAGTAAGCGTAGAGATACAAGATAACGTTCGCGGTAAGGACGTCTTCATTATCCAACCGACTTGCGCGCCCACGAATGATAATCTGATGGAGCTGATCGTGATGGCGGATTGTCTTCACAGAGCATCAGCAACCAGAATTACGGCGGTCATCCCGTACTTCGGTTATGCAAGACAAGATCGACGGGTGCGCTCAGCACGGGTGCCTATCACCGCGCGAGTTGTCGCCGACATGCTAAGCAGTGTAGGCATTGATCGGGTGTTAACAATAGACCTTCACGCAGATCAGATTCAGGGCTTTTTTAATATCCCTGTCGATAACATTTATGCGACGCCGGTACTGCTGCTAGATATCGAGCAGAACAACTACGAGAACTTAATGATTGTCTCACCGGATGTTGGCGGTGTGGTAAGAGCGAGAGCATTGGCAAAGCAGTTAGATGATGCCGACCTCGCGATAATTGATAAACGAAGACCGAATGCGAATGAGTCAGAGGTTATGCACATCATTGGGGATGTGGAAGGCCGCACATGCATTTTGGTTGACGACATGGTTGATACAGCTGGCACCTTGTGTGCGGCAGCCAATGCGCTCAAGCAAAACGGCGCAACCAAAGTACTGGCTTATTGCACCCACCCGGTTTTGTCCGGTAACGCAATTGACAATATCACCAAATCGTCATTGGACGAATTGGTAGTAACTGACACGATACCGCTGTCTGAAGCAGCGGCACGTCACCCAAAAATTCGTCAGCTGAGTATTGCAGACGAATTAGCCGAGTCGATACGGCGTGTCAGTAATGAAGAATCGTTGAGCGCATTGTTCAACAAGCGAATTCAACCCGCTTTGTTTTAGGGGTTGAACCTACCGGTACTATGCCGGTAGATAGTCCAGTCTTTGCGGTCGCGGTAAAGCTGGTTAATTAAATCATCTAGGAGAACTAAGATGGCTAACGAATTCGAGCTTGAAGCCGAAGTACGTAATGACTTGGGGAAAGGTGCGAGCCGCCGCCTACGTCGTAATGCTGGAATGGTCCCCGCTATAGTATATGGCGCGGGCAAAGAACCAGTTTCAATTTCTATTGCACAGAATGTGTTGCAAAAGTCCTGTGAGAACGAAGCATTTTTCGCTCACATTATTAATTTGAAAGTTGGCGGTGATAGTGAAAACGCTATTGTTAAAGGGTTACAACGTCACCCTTCAACTAATCGAATTATGCATGCGGATTTTCTGCGGGTTCGAATGGACCAAGAAATCACGGTTGAAGTACCACTGCACTTTATCAACGAAGAATCCTGTGTTGGCGTCAAGATTGACGGCGGTATGGTTTCACACGTGATGTCATCGCTACAGATCGCTTGTCTGCCAGGTAATCTACCTGAGTACATCGAAGTCGATGTTGAAGCGCTTGCAATGGGATCTTCTCTGCATATGAGCGAGTTAACGCTTCCTGAAGGTGTCTCTGTACCTGAATTGTCATACGGCGAAGACCATGACCAAGTGGTTGTCTCGGTCGTTGCAACGCGTGCGACGGTTGAAGAAACTGACGAGCCAGAAGCTGCAGAAGGTGACGCGGCTGAAGGCGATGCGCCAGCTGAAGACTAGGTAACGACATGAGCTCCAATTTGAAGCTCATTGTCGGTCTCGGTAATCCAGGGGAACAATACGCCAGAACCCGTCACAACGCAGGGGTCTGGCTTGTTTCCCGATTCGCCGACCAGCAAGGCGCAACGTTCAAGGAAGAAAAGAAGTTTTTTGGCCGAACGGCTACAACACTTTTTGAATCGCAGGAAATGCGCCTGCTGTTACCCACAACCTATATGAATGAAAGCGGCAAGTCCGTTAGGGCGCTGGCCCATTTCTTTAAGATTCCCCCGGAACAAATTCTTATTGTCCACGATGAACTCGATCTTCCCACAGGTGTGATTCGATTCAAGCAGGGCGGTGGCCTTGCGGGCCATAATGGTCTGCGTGACATTACCCAGCGTCTGGGTGGTAATCAGGATTTTAATCGTCTACGTATCGGTGTTGGTCATCCCGGCCAAAAATCCGATGTCACTGGCCATGTCCTAGGCAAAGTGAGTAAAAAAGACGAATCTACAATCTATCAATGTATTGATGAAGCTCTCAGGCTAATGCCGCTTGTTGTAAACGGCGAGTGGCAAAAAGCGATGAACGAGTTGAACGGTTTTAAGGTCGAGGTAAGTTAAATGGGTTTTAATTGTGGAATTGTTGGGTTGCCTAACGTCGGTAAATCAACTCTGTTTAATGCGTTGACGAAGGCGGGTATTGCCGCTGAAAATTTCCCTTTTTGCACCATTGAGCCGAATGCGGGTGTGGTGGCGATGCCTGATCCAAGGCTTGATCAATTAGCGGCCTTAGTAAAACCACAAAACGTCATTGCCACGACAATGGAGTTCGTTGATATCGCTGGCTTAGTTGAAGGCGCATCAAAAGGCGAAGGTTTGGGTAATCAGTTTCTGGCTAACATTCGCGAAACGGATGCTATCGCTCACGTTGTACGGTGTTTCGAAGATGAAAATGTCATCCACGTCTCCAACAGTATTGATCCACTTCGCGATATTGAAATTATTGATACGGAATTACAGTTGGCCGATTTGGATTCTGTTGAGAAAGGCATTGCCCGTACTGGCAGAATCGCGAAGAACGGTGATAAGGATGCGATAGCTCAAAAAGCGTTGTTCGAGCGGCTAGAGGCCCATATTAATGAAGGTAAACCTGCTAGAACATTGTCTTTTACGACTGACGAGCTAACGGATTTGAAAGGTCTGCATTTGCTGACCATGAAGCCCGTTGTCTACATTGCCAATGTGGATGAGGATGGCTTTGAAAACAACCCACACCTCGATGCCGTGCAAAAACTTGCGGACGAGCAAGGCGCGCCGATTGTTGTGATATGTAACAAGCTGGAAGCAGAGATTGCAGAGCTTGATGATGAAGAACGAACTGAATTTTTAGCGGATCTGGGTATGGCCGAGCCGGGTCTCGACCGTGTCATCAGGGCTGGCTATGAATTGTTAGGTCTGCAAACCTACTTCACCGCTGGTGAAAAAGAAGTGCGAGCTTGGACTGTCAAAAAGAATGCGACCGCGCCTCAAGCTGCTGGCGTCATCCACACAGATTTCGAGCGAGGCTTTATTAAAGCCGAGGTGATTGGCTTTGACGACTACATCGAATTTAGCGGCGAAAATGGTGCTAGAGAAGCTGGTAAGAAGCGTATTGAAGGCAAAGAATACATCATGAAAGATGGTGATGTTGTGCTCTTCCGTTTCAATGTCTAGCGGCCCATCGCTGTAACTGAATCCCTCGTTATAAAAACCTCTAAGATAAAAACAATGATGAGCTCATGATCATGAGCTCGTCGCCTTGGCGCTTTAAAACGCCCTGCTACGAACTTATAAATGCCTGAAGCTGCTCAAGTCTCTGAGTAATTTTTTCCGGCCGCTGGCTCCCCAGATGCAATACAAGACGGTCGACACCTAAGTCCTCGTATTCGGCAATCTGATCCGGCGTTGCGTTCGGCAAGGGCGTGATGACAATTTCAAAGCCATCCCGCGAGCGATTTTCTGCCGCCAGCGCAAGATCTAAGTCAGCCAATACCGTCCGAGTCGCCTCTGGACTTAAATTAAAGCCATACCATCCGCTACCGAATCGAGCCGCACGTCTAAAACCCGCTTTGCTGTGGCCACCAATAATCATCGGTATATGTGGGTTCTGAATCGGTTTAGGATCGAGCCGACAAGCTTGCAAGTTAATGTGCTTGCCTTCGAAGGACGCTAGCTCGTGCGTCCATAGGCGTTTGATCACTTCCAAAAATTCATCGCAGCGCGACCCACGATCTTCCCAACTATAGCCGCAGGCAATCACCTCCTCTTTGCACCAACCAACACCAACACCGAAATCAATACGTCCGTTGGTAAGCCAATCCAAAGTGGCAAACTCCTTCGCGGTGTAGATCGGATTTCGCTGTGGCACAAGCGTAATGCCGGTACCAAATCGTAACTTGCTGGTTTTAGCGGCCAGGTAGCCAAGGCTTGCCACCGTGTCCAGAATGCCGCCGCCGGCGGGTACAGGGATACGACCATCCTTGCTGCCGGGGTAGGGGAATTCCATCTCATCAAAAAGTACGACGTGCTCGCCCAGCCAGAGTGATTCGACCCCGATAGCCTCGGCGTCCTGACCAAACTTGCCCATCATTTCGGGGTTTGCGTGGGGCGACATAAACGTTGCGAATAAACCAATTTTCATTGCTGCACTCCAGAATTTATTATTTGTTGTGATTTTCTGTTCTGATTTCAAAGTTACAGCAGAGAAAATACGGCGTCTAGAGAGTGTAAGGGCCAATCTATCTTGACAAAATAGGTTCGAAAATGGACAATTCGCGGCCTCTTGAATCACTGAGTTAGTAACTTCGCTCAAGAATCTGTTTTCTTGGCAAATTCAAGGTGAGATCGAGTCGTTTTATCGTGTGGCTATGTAGCTCAGCTGGTTAGAGCACAGCATTCATAATGCTGGGGTCGGTGGTTCAAGTCCACCCATAGCTACCAACTTCTTTGCAGCCGAAGGCTGCAAATGAAGCGTAGAATCCAGCCCACGCGCGGCAGTCTTTGGCCTCCGGCCAAATGGCGAGAGCCCCAAACGAACGGTCCAACACTAAACCTCCCCATTACCAGAGCTTCCGGCTCAAAAAAGGCGTGAATCCAGATTTTGTCACGCCCAATTATTCCCGGAGTGACGCGTGCATTAAAGGAGTCTGCTTCGGGCTCGATTAAAGGCCTCGCTTTCTGCCTATTCTTTCCCGGGAACGACTATTGGCAGGGACTGGTAAGAAGTATTGGTGCCCTCTTGGAAATCGACGACCTGCCGGTTTCCCCGTTTTCGACATCCGGTAAAAAGTTTCAATTAGCCTAAAAGCTGATGATCTGGAGATGGGTGGCTGTATTGATTGTGAAGATAAGGGGAAAAACCACATATTCTAAAGAAAGGTCAAGTATCACAATTGTCGATGTTCATTGAAATCTTGGCCGCTTAACGTAATTATCTTTCTGGATGGCTACATGTCCGCTTTCTCCAAAGCAGACCTCGGACCAACGTAAGAGGAAAAGCTACCTCTTTTCCCAAAGGTGACCCCTGCAGTTTCCGAATGAGGTGGCAAATACTCACACGAATATGGGAATTTACGAGCAACGATGACAGATTTCTCCCATGGGTTACATAGAGAACATCAACTGATACTGGCTGTACATCAATCACTGTGCAGTCCAGCATGTTTCATTCACTGGAGGGTCTCGCCAATGGGCGCCCTCCGCAACATGAGCGTCACAAGCCAGAGAACACTCTGCTCTACCAGATTGTTGAGAAATACTGGCCGGTTTTCCAGGATGAACTAAATACTCAAGCTAAGAACCTGCCTTTTTTTGTAGCAAATGAATTCGATGAATATCTCAAATGTGGAAAGTTGGAGCATGGATTTCTTCGGGTTCGTTGTTCCTCTTGCCATGATGAGAAACTCGTAGCATTTAGCTGTAAGAAAAGAGGGATATGCCCCAGCTGCGGTGCCAGACGAATGGCAGATAGTGCTGCGTTGCTGGTTGATGATGTACTACCACATCAGCCCATAAGACAGTGGGTGCTGAGCTTCCCGTTTCAGCTGCGATTTCTGTTGGCAAATAATCCTCAAGCGATGGGTAAGGTGTTGGGAATTGTTAACAGAGCAATCTCAACTCACTTAATCAAAAAGGCTGGCTATAAGAAATCAACTGCCAAAACAGGATCAGTTACGCTAATACAGCGTTTTGGGAGTGCTTTAAATTTAAATCTACATTTTCATACCCTATTCATTGACGGAGTTTACCAGCAGAAAAAGAATGGCAGACTGGTATTCCATCGGGTCAAGGCTCCCAGTGCTAGTGAGTTGAATTCACTGGTAACAAAAATCAGTCAACGCATTGCTCGCCACCTGGAGAAACAAGGTTTGCTGACAAGAGATGATGAGAATAGCTATCTGACGATGGATGGACTAGATGAAAATGTCATGAATGAACTCCAGGGCCACTCCATCACATATCGTATCGCCATTGGACCTCAGCAGGGTCGCAAAGTCTTTGCACTGCAAACAATACCAGCTTGGGAGGACGACTTCAGCAATAGCCAGGTAGGTAAAATCGCCGGATTCTCCTTACATGCTGGTGTCGCAACTGAAGCACGACAGCGCAGGAAGTTAGAGCGATTGTGCCGCTACATCGCCCGACCTGCCGTATCAGAAAAGAGGCTTGCACTGACCTCCAATGGGATGGTGAAGTATCACTTAAAGACACCCTATCAAGACGGTACAACCCATGTGATTTTCGAGCCCTTAGATTTCATTGCCAAATTGGCTGCGATGGTGCCGAGACCGAGGGTCAACCTAACGCGTTTTCATGGTGTACTGGCCCCGAATAGCAAATATCGTATCAACGTAACACCAGCCAAGCGTGGCAAGGGCTGCACCAAGAAAAGTTCCGCGAACAATAATCAAAAATCATTTGCTGAAAGCCGCAAATCACTGACATGGGCAGAAAGACTAAAGCGGGTTTTTAAAATTGATGTTTCAGTCTGTAGTCATTGCGGCGGTGAAGTCAAGATCATAGCTTGCATAGAAGATCCTGAAATAATAGAGAAGATTCTGACGCACCTGGATGCTAAATCTGATACACCTGCCCATCACCTACCGAAATCCCGGGCACCGCCGCAGGGGTTGTTATTTATCAACAAGTAATCAAAAAGCTGGTGAGACCTGTGAAGCTCACTCGGACTGGCTTTTATCTCGAGTGAGTACCAGCCAAATTTTGACCAAAAACTCATCAAAAGAGATGTAACCTCCCTCCTAATTCCTAAAAGTATTCTAGAAAATAGCCCTTGATCGTCACTTTGTACTTGTGGATTTGCAGGAAAAGGGTGTTAATGCTTCTTATACTCAGTGCATGGTGCTCAATGGCGGCCAAACCAACCAATCGTTTCATACCGATGCAGCATCTTGGTATCGCGTTCAGCAAGAAGAGAGACGTAATCACCCGGGTACCGAGGTTTTGGTTAGT
>JAQXDL010000027.1 GCA_029251375.1 Pseudomonadales bacterium
GGGTAAGGAGGTTCGAACTCCTGACCTGTACCTTGGCAAGGTACCGCTCTACCAGCTGAGCTACACCCGCTTTATGGTGCTCTATTTAATCGTAATGCCAATACTCGATCAAATAGTGTCTTACTTGTTGTCTGCAGTGCAGACTGATGCCTATTATTGATGACTCAATAAGCTTTCGCAATTGGCATCCCCAAGGGGAGTCGAACCCCTGTTGCCTGGATGAAAACCAGGTGTCCTAGGCCTCTAGACGATGGGGACACATACAATCGAGAAGCCGCGCATTCTATGGATGTTAGGCCTGTTCGTCAACCCACTTTGGGAATTTTGATAGCAAAATATTGCATCGGATCATTCGAAGGCCTAAACGACTGTACAATCGTTTTCGATTGCGATCATCGTCGACAGGCTGATTGCTTGTCAATTTTTATTAATGCGGATGGTGTCGGTATTGTTGTTGAACACTTGAGCTGCATTGTGACAATCGGTTTTATCCTTTATCTGCGGCACTTTTGGCAATTTCGGAGCGTTGTAGACAGTTTCAAGCGATTTCAAAACGTTAAAAATATTGAAGCTGATCACATCGATGACACAAGTGATGTGATAGAAAAGAAAAAATGTGCCGATCAACCAGCAAAAGCAATTTTAGAACGCGTCCACAAAACTCGATCGGTGGGTTTGACTGTGATTTAGTATTTGCATACCTTTACCGACAATTAGATGAAAAAGCGCAGGGCAAATGGAAAACGAAAGAGAAGAAAGACGCAGCACCTGCAAAGATAGGCGATTGCCCGCACCTGATCGAAGAAATCCCGATAGAGTCATTCCGGAGAAGCAGGCACGCCGTCAAAACAATGGCCGCCGTACCCTAGATAAGTAAACGCAAGTGCTACGCTCATAACTACCAGCGTAGATTCATGAGAATCGTCTTGTCTTAAAAAACAATGACACTGCGAATGCTTTTGCCTTGATGCATATAGTCAAACGCGGTGTTTATTTCCTCGAGTCCCATGGTGTAGGTAATAAACTCATCCAGTTTGATGTCACCGTGCATGTACTGATCAACCATGCCGGGTAATTGTGTTCTACCCTTAACACCACCAAAAGCCGTTCCACGCCAAACTCGCCCGGTCACTAGCTGAAAAGGTCTTGTTGCTATTTCTTGGCCTGCGCCGGCAACACCAATGATAATAGATTCTCCCCAACCTTTATGGCAGCACTCTAAAGCGGCACGCATGAGGTTTACATTGCCGACACACTCAAACGAGTAGTCGACGCCGCCATCGGTCATATCAACGATCACGTCCTGAATGGGGTCACTAAAATCTTTTGGGTTAATACAATCAGTTGCGCCCAGCTGCTTGGCCATGACGAACTTATCCGGGTTTGTATCAATCACAATGATTCTGCCAGCTTTCGCCAGTACCGCACCCTGAACGACACTTAGGCCGATACCGCCAAGGCCGAACACCGCGATGGTCGCACCGGGTTCCGCTTTAGCTGTATTGAGCACCGCGCCGATGCCAGTGGTCACGCCGCAGCCCAATAGGCAAACCTTGTCGAGGGGCGCTTGTTTGCTAATTTTGGCGAGTGAGACCTCTGCCACAACGGAGTACTCGGAGAAGGTTGATGTGCCCATGTAATGGTAGATAGGCGAGCCATTGAGGCTGAACCTTGTCGTACCGTCAGGCATCAGTCCTTGCCCTTGAGTTGTTCGAACGGCGGAGCAGAGATTTGTTTTTCCGGATGTGCAAAATTTGCAGACCTTACACTCTGCCGTATACAGCGGAATTACGTGGTCGCCGGGTGCGAGCGAAGTGACGCCAGGACCAATCTCTTCAACGATGGCGCCGCCTTCATGGCCAAGCACAGCCGGAAAGATGCCTTCAGGGTCATCACCGGAGAGCGTGAATGCGTCGGTATGGCATACACCCGTTGCAACCATGCGAATCAACACTTCACCGGCTTTTGGACCGGCGACGTCGATTTCTTCGATGACCAGTGGTTTCCCGGCTTCCCAAGCAACTGCAGCTCTAGATTTCATTGACTAATACTTATCCTATGATTGATGTTGTAATTAAAGCGCAGCGCGCACCCCAACGTAAACTGTTCTGGGCTCACCGACGAAATAGCGATCAGATCCAAAACCAAAATCAGCACGTTCAGCATAGTCCGTATCAGCGGCGTTCATGATCCGAACAAACCCAGAAAATTGCTTGCTGAACTGATATTCAGCACGAATGTTGAAAAGATCGTGACCTTCATATTCATGCAGGTTTTGAGGATCCGTGTAGTACTCATCCATGTGAACCCATTCAAGCTGACCGTTAAGTTTGTCAGTCGGTTGCCAATTCAACCTTGCGGATCCAATGATGCGCGGCGCGGTATCAATGTCATTGCCTGAAACCGGTGTGGAGGCCAACAACGGGTCATTCTCATATTGATGAATGGCGTAGGCCGCGCTGAACTCGGCGGAGACGGTTTCTACGATTTGGTAGTTAACAGATGCTTCGAAGCCGCGATGAGATGTTTCACCGTTATCGACGCTCTCTCGGTTTGAATCACGGAAGATAAAGTTATCCTTCTCCATCCAGTAGACAGAGAGGTCGTAGGCGAGTCGATCATTGCTGCCACGAAAACCAACTTCGATACTATCGAGCTCTTCAGCGTCAATGTTCGACACGGTTTGTGCACCCTGCAGTCGATAAAGCTCTGTCGCCTGTGGCGCGCGAAAACCCTTTGAGACAAAACCGTATACTTGGCTTTGCTCAAACACATTCCATGTGATGCCTAAGCGCGGTGAAAAATTCTTGAAATCGTCTGTTCGACTTTCAGGCCTGCTGAAACGACAGCCGCCAAAGCCGCAAGGCACGCCCTGATCGTCGGTTCTGCCAGAAAGCATGTTGTTGTCGTAGTCATATTCAACATACTCATAGCGAGCGCCGAGACTTATTTGCACCGAATCCGTAAGAGCTTTTGTGTATTCAATAAATGCAGCGAGCGTCGTTGCGTCAACGTCGTAGTCGTAGTGTTGTCCTTGCGGAATAGTGGCGCCTAGAAAAGCACTAAAAGTGATTGGTTCTGCTTGGAACTCTTCTAAGTAAGCCTGAGTTAATTCAGCGTCTACACCCCAGCGCCAGTTTTCTTTGTGCCACGAGGCTTGTAAGCCGATACTGTCGTGGCCATTTTCCTCGACCGCTTTGCCAGGCAGAAAGTGCTGTATAAATTCCATTTCGGTGTGGCGAATATATGGTGTTAGAACAAGCGTTGTGCCTGAAGATAATTCTTTCACCATAGTGGAGTAAAGACGCACGGTCGTGCTATCGCGATAGGCTTCCGGATTTGGGTTTGTATCTTTTAGGTCGTCGTCTTTGTATGCGTCAGTACCTGAAATAAAACCCGCTGTTTCTTGGTTGAGGTTGGTGAAACTCAAGACCGTCGTCGCGTCAAATCCCGCCAACGTCGATGTGTTTTTTATCGTGCCTTTTTGTTGATCAAACCCCGCGTCTTCTTTGTAGCCGCCGTCACTGGTGCCATTAATATCGATGCGCCAGTTTTCAGTTGCCTTTGATAACTTGGCTCGAAAATAATCGTTCTCACCGCCTTCAAATGAAAAGTATTCAGGGTCATTGATGTCTGGAGTAATGACATTGATCATGCCGTGCATGGCATTAGAACCGTAAGAAACGGTTGCTGGACCTTTGATGACTTCAATCCTGCCGGCTTGTTCTGAGTTAGCATCAAACAACTCATTTACATTACAGAAGCCGCTAGCCCGCAGAGGAATACCATCCTGACTTGTCAAAAATGCGCCACAACCGCCAGCGCCGGTTAGTACGGGTGATCGTATGGAAATAAGACTTTCTTGGCCATTACCTCGGCTGATCCAAACACCGGAGATCTTTTGCATCGTTTCGTTAATGTGCGTTGCGCCGATAGCTTCGATGTCACTGATGAAGCTAATATTGGTAGGCACATCGCCGACCTGTTGGTCGATTCGAGACGCGGTTGTAACAACTTCCTCTAGCGAAGATGTCGAGTCGTTCCCCAGTGCTAGTGACGACAGTAGCAACGTGGCGATGGCGAGTGGGCTTGTAAAATTGTGGGACATAACGATTCGCAATGATTAAAAGATGCGCAAGAATACATATTAGTGCTGCCGATGTCAGCGTTCATTGCTCTTTTCAAGTTTGTTGCAACGGCTGACCGGTCGGTACTAGAAATTGACCTTATGTCCAGAACCCATGAGCTCGATAGCCGGTAATTTGACAATTGCCGTACATTCAAGTGAACTTGCGCCACCCAAGAGGTCAAAGAGAGCCCTATGCTGTGCAAGGGTTGTCATCATTTAGCAGGAACACAGTCCAATGTCGGATCAAGCAATGCCGGGAACTTCAGCATACAAAGGAGAACGAGACGAGTACATTTCAACGTACACGCCGTCTTTGCTGGATTCTATTCCGCGGATAAAGCAACGAAGCGCGTTAGGCATCACCGAAGAAGCGTTGCCTTTTCGAGGCATGGATGTTTGGAATGCGTACGAGTTCACTTGGCTAAATGGCCGCGGAAAGCCTGAAATTGCGCTAGCACAATTTCATATACCCGCTAAATCAGTAAATATTATCGAATCAAAAGCCCTCAAGCTTTATCTTGGCTCCTACAGCAATACAAAATTCACCAATCGCGCTGAAGTGATCGCGACATTGGAATCTGATTTAACACTTGCGGCGCGTGCGCCTGTTAGTGTGACTTTTATCTCAGAAGAACAATCACAAAGCGAAGGACTGGCGGGCTTAATGGGGCAGAGTCTGGATCATTTTGATGTCGATATTGACGAGTATTATTGGAACCCAGACTTTTTAGTTGTCGAGAGCACCACGATCGTTAGAGAGACGCTGTTCACGCATTTGTTTCGCTCACTGTGCCCGATGACAGGCCAACCCGACTTCGCTAGCATTCTTATACAGTACAACGGTCAAAGCATTTCTCAGGAAGGTCTTCTGAAATATCTGATTTCCTATCGCGAGCATGCCGAGTTTGCTGAGCAGGTTGTCGAGCGAATATTTGTCGATATTATGAATCGTTGCGCGCCTGATAGACTCGGTGTGCAAGCCCGTTTCACAAGACGTGGCGGCGTTGATATTAACCCTTACCGTTCACACGAGAGCGATTTGGGTGATGATGTTCGAGTTTGGCGTCAGTAGGCTGGCTCAATCCCCCCGCTTTGGTGCGACACAGGTTTTAAGCCAGTTGAAGAAGCTGTTGCTGGTGAGTACATAGCGATTAATCTGATCAATTTTAAAGTTAAGCGCATCAGGGTCCGTGAAAAGCGATGCACGAGTAACAATTTCACGATCAGGATCTAATGCTTTGACGACCCTTGCCGGGTTGCCCGCAGCAATAACATTTGCCGGGATTGCGGAAGTAACGACGGAGCCAGCGCCAATAACACTATTCTCGCCTACGGTTACGCCTTTGCAAATCACAGCCCCATCGCCAACCCAAACGTTGTCCTCAAGTCTTACTGGCTGAGTATTACCAACGCTTTGAGTTCTGTCGTAAATATCATGCCAGTCGGCATCGGTGATGTAAGCGCCGGCGGCGAACATACAGTTTTTTCCTACCGATATCTCTGAGCCGGAATCAAAACGTACACCGGGGCAAACCAAACAATTATCATCAAGGGAGATATGGCCTTGGTAATCCTCAAATTGCCAAGTAGAGAAAGATATCCTTCTATCCTTTGCGGTGATCATGTGAACATTGTCGCCGACGGAGATATGGTCACCGTTGACGTCAATGTACCAAGGCTTCATGAGCGTGAAGTTGGCTCCCAACGATTTAAAGTGTGGGGAAGTGAAATGTCGGCCATACCAGTCTTCGTAGTAGGCGTAAAATTTGTTAAGCCAATAAGGCCGGTGATCACGAATCATGCTCAGTGTTGTGCGATAGGGTATGCAAGCAGTGTAGCAAATATCCCGGTGCGAGTAGTACGGCGCTCGAGCGTTTGCTGCAGATAGCCTAATTCAATGTTTATCATGTCATAATGTGGTACAAATACGCCCTTCAAAAATTGTCGAAATACAGTGGGATAGAACAAATCAGTGAAAGCAATTGATGCCCTTATTAACCGTGTCTCAATCCCGAGAGTTGGGTCTGAGTTACCCTCTGATAGTGAGCTACAAATTATATTTAAGGCGGCACTTAGAGCGCCGGACCACGCGCAACTTCGTCCCTGGCGATTTCTAACGATAAGTGGCGATAATTTATTACACTTGGGCGAACTGTTTGTAAAAGCACAGTTACAAGATGATGCGACTTTATCAAATGTCGCACAGGTAAAGGCTAAGTCGAAAGTGCTGCGAGCGCCATTGATTGTGGTTGCGATTGCCAGTTTAAAAGAACATCCGAAGGTGCCTGAGATTGAACAAATGCTATCGGCCGGTGCAGCCGTGCAGAGTATGTTGTTAGCAGCTTACGCGCAGGATATTGGGGCGATGTGGCGTACCGGTAGCATGTCTTATCATCCGGTCGTGCGTGACGGGTTAGGTGTTAGTCAGGGCGAAAAAATTGTTGGTTACATATATATGGGCAAGGGTGAGTCGAAAGCCCGTGTGCCAACGCAATTGGTTGTCGAGGATTATGTCGCCGAATGGCCAAGCGCGTAAGTCGACAAGATCTGTTGAACGCACAATGGCGTGAGCTTCGTTGTGAAGTATATGAGTGGGACGATGGTGAATCAGGCTATGATTGTCTGACACGATATTGGTGTCCGCTGGCTGTTTTCGAAGTTTACTGGACTGCAGAACGGACCAACGCGGCCGAACATGAAATTTATCTTACAGACGACTTGCAGCTGGCGGGCTTTAGAGAGCCGCTGGATTTTGTGGCAACCGATGCCTGGAAGCGCGAGCTCGCGACACAATTGAATTGGTACGACAGCGCCCGTGTTATATTAGGGCAGGTAGAGAACAAGCAGCACGATTTATTTTGAGGAACATATGTCAAAGCAAGCAAGAGTAACAACGAAAGATGAGATTCAAGATCGACTCATCGATGAGCTGATCGGTGTGTGCCGAGGCGTCATTGCGGATGGCCGCGTTGACGAGCAGGAAGCTATTTTTCTCGGCCAATGGATTGAGAATCATCGTGAAATCGCCGACAGGTGGCCCGTCAACATACTCTATGCAAGGCTGGTTGAGATGCTACGAGACGGCATTATGTCCGAGTCTGAACGCGCCGAGCTATTACTTACCCTGAGAGATCTGACCGGTGAGAGTCTGATATATCAAGAGCCTAATAGATCAACAACGCTGCCGTTGGATAACCCTCAGCCAGAGATCGACTTCACTGGTAAATCTTTCTGCTTAACCGGACGATTTGTGTTTGGTAGCGAACTGGAGTGCGAAGAAGCTATTTTGGAGCTTGGCGGTGATATCGTCGAGGCGCCCAACATGGTGACCGACTACTTAGTGATTGGTGAGCTAAGCAGCCCAGACTGGGTTCACACCAGTTTTGGCCGAAGTATTGAGCATGCGGTAGATTTGAAGCAGCAAGGATCGTCGATTTCCATTTTATCTGAAGAACACTGGGTAAATTCCCTTTAGGCTTGGCAAAGTTTGTAATATAATTCTTTTTCACCTCGGTCCTCTCGCAACAACAAGTTGTGAACCCCGCCAGGCCCGGAAGGGAGCAACGGTAGCGATAAGTTCGTGTGCCGGGATGCGGCTGAGGTGACTTCTAAATTTCTCGAATTGAGAAAACTTGTTTGGGTTTGATGCGGAATGCTATTGATGCGTAATAGTAGAATTCTGTCCATGGACTTGATCAAGCCCTTGTTGATTTGAGCTGTTTCAATGGAGAGGTGTCCGAGTGGCCGAAGGAGCTACCTTGGAAAGGTAGTGTGGGAGCAATCTCACCGAGGGTTCGAATCCCTCCCTCTCCGCCAATTTTATAAGCGTTTGATGCAGATAGTAAAAGTCGTAGACTGTAAGTCCATGACGGTCACATGACGGAATCAGATGGCTTACATCAGGGAACGAGGCGGCAAGCACTTGGCCGAGATACGCCGCAAAGGCTATCCCAATCAGAACAAAACCTTCAAAACTAAAGCAGCGGCTCTTGCCTGGGCGCGACAGATAGAGTCGAGCATGGACATCGGTTCGTGGATCGATACCCGTGAAACGCGGTCCGTGCTCATGGAAAACATCATTGATGATCTGATCTATTCGTTCGAAAGATTTGGTCTGAAGGTAGCGGGCCCTAAATTGGGACAGCTCCGCAGAAGATAGGAACTATAAACCACATTTTTCACAGAACGATCATGTATGGTGATTGCTGATGATCAACACACTTGGAATAATTGAAATGTTAGCAAATGGACTGATCATGCTGGTTGGGTTGCTCATGAAAGTCTCATCCCCATTCGATATTCCGGAGGGACACCAAATGCTGCAGGTTTGGGTGCCCTTGTGTCCGCCAGCAGTTCGAGCCCAACTGCACGATAAAATTCAACTGCCGGGTTATCAGACATCACGTCAAGCTGGAATTTCTTGTAGCCCTGCTCCTTTGCATTGTTGATCGCGTTATCGATGAGGTGGAAACCAATTCGCTTACCGCGATACTCAGGTTTCACTGCAAGTGCATGGATATAGTAGGTGTCGGCGTCAATAGCAGGGTTGAGCCAGCTAGCATGATCAGCTCGTTCCAGCAGGCCGAAAAAATCTTGTTTAGAAACATCTCCCCGTTCTATCAGGTTTTTCCAGAGTAGTGCCAGCGCGTGCTGGCGGCTTTTGTACTCGGTACCTCGCATGCCAATCTCAATGCCCATCAAAGCACCGTCTTCAATAGCGAGTGAAGTCGCATCTGCACCGAACAGGGTGCCATCCATGGGCCAGGAACCGAGTACAGCGTGATCGAATACCTCGCGGGTACCAAACTGGTACTCATAGCTTACCTGGCCGGTACTCCAGATGAGTTCAGGTATTTCGGCGGTATAAACTTCTCTGACGTCTGGGGTTGCTTCTATGATTTCCATATTGTTGTTACCGCTCTCTAGGATTCCATGATATTATGGGTCAACGACCAAAACTTGTCAATGACCAAATATGCCAAAAAAGAGAAACCCTGAAATGGTATCGCTGGCGCCAACCCCAAAGGGCAATTCAACCTGCGATCGAATCGTTGCGGCGGCGCGCAAGAAACTTGTCGAAAACGGGGTTGACGGGTTCTCCCTGCGGGA
>JAQXDL010000035.1 GCA_029251375.1 Pseudomonadales bacterium
TCGATCTCACTAAGACCAACACGTTTCTCATTGAGTAGAAAGCTAGCAACACTGATAGGCAAGAAAGCGCGAATTTCACTACTGGTGTCCTTCAGGGCTTCTTCTTCCACAAGTCTCATGACAGCAAGTGCAGACGATTCGATATCTCTAATCGAACCAAGACCGCTACAACGAGGACAAACTATGCCGCTAGTTTCACCAAGCGAAGGTCGCAGTCTTTGGCGTGACATTTCTAGTAGGCCAAATCTCGAGATCTTACCAACTTGTACGCGAGCTCTGTCAATTTGCAGCGAATCTCTGACTCTGTTCTCGACAGCACGCTGATTTTTTGACGAATTCATATCAATAAAGTCGATTACAACCAACCCGCCCATGTCTCTCAAGCGTAATTGGCGAGCGACTTCTTCAGCGGCTTCAAGATTGGTATTTACAGCGGTCTCTTCAATATCGGCGCCCTTCGTGGCTCTTGCAGAGTTTATGTCGATAGAAACCAATGCTTCTGTTGGATCAATAACAATAGATCCGCCGGATGGAAGTCGGACTTCGCGCTGGAATGCAGATTCGATCTGACCTTCTATTTGATAGCGATTGAACAGAGGTACGTCACTTTCGTATCGTTTGACGCGGTTCTTGTATTGAGGCATGACCTGTTCGACGAATTCGTTTGCCTGCTGGCAAGCGTCGTCTGTGTCGATCAAGATTTCACCGATGTCGTCGCGCAAGTAGTCTCTTACAGCGCGGATAATGACATTGCTTTCTTGGTAGATAAGAAATGGTGCTGATTTTTCTTTGCCTGCGGCGGATATCGCCTCCGACAAGTGCACGAGATAGTTTAGATCCCACTGTAGTTCTTCTGAACTCCTGCCAACGCCCGCTGTACGAACAATGACACCCATATCTTTGGGTATTTCCAGTTCAGACATGGCTGCTTTTAAAGCATCTCTTTCTTCACCTTCAATACGCCGCGATATTCCGCCTGCTCTTGGGTTATTAGGCATCAGGACCATGTATCGGCCTGCAAGGCTGCAGAATGTGGTTAAGGCTGCACCTTTATTGCCGCGTTCTTCTTTTTCGACCTGAACGATGATTTCAGTGCCTTCCTTTAAGACCTGAGCAATATTTACCTTGCCCTTGATTTTAGAAGGAGGTACCGAGAAGTACTCACGAGATATTTCTTTGAGGGGCAGGAAGCCATGGCGATTGGCACCATAGTCAACAAAAGCGGCTTCGAGGCTTGGTTCCACTCGGGTCACTTTAGCTTTGTATATATTGGCTTTCTTTTGTTCCCTGGCACGGTTTTCTATGTCCAGGTCGTAAAGTTTTTGGCCGTCTACTAGGGCTACGCGCAACTCTTCTTCATGAGTTGCGTTGATTAACATTCTTTTCATTACGATATCGCTTATGCAAAACAATCGCTTTACACGGCAGCTATCGCCAAATCTAAATTTAAGTCATCGAATAATCGATGATGATTTCAATAGTCTCCTATTCGTTTGTTAGTGCCAACAGTGAAAATTCTTGTACTGATTGGATATCCCGGTGGATTTGAGAGGTGGTATTTATCCTATAGATGCGAAAGTCGCATTTGCTCGTATTCGAATGTTCTGTTTGACCAATAAACTGATTTGGCTCGTCCGTCGCGTAATTTGATCGCGGTTAATTTATGTCTACCGGGTTACCATTGCGTTTAATTCACTCTTGGAATTCGCTAAAGGATGACGAAGGTAGAACGGTACAAATTCATTTGTGACATACTCCGGTTCTGAAGTATCTCTGCCTGCTATTACTTTTTAATGTCGTCTCGCAGGTCGCATCACTCAATTTGATTCCGATGTACTCATTTAGTTCATATGTTCGAAGGTTAAGAACGACGACTAAGTAGGTGTTACGGATTGTGTGCGGGCTGTATCATAGCAAAAATGCTTGATTCTTCAAAGGCTTAATAAATTTTGGATATATAAGTAATGAATGTAACGCCTGCACCTGCCGTTCGAATTGTAGAAGTCGATGTTGAATCTGACGGTCAACGAATTGATAACTTTATTGCCAAATACCTTAAAGGCGTACCGAAGTCGCGGATATACCGCTGCCTGAGAAAAGGCGAGGTGAGGGTTAATGGAGGTCGTGTAAAAGCTAGCTCAAAATTGGTTGCGGGCGACAAGGTTCGAATCCCGCCGATACGTATTAGTCAGTCTGAAACCCCAACAGCGTCCTCTGGGTTGCTTGATAAGCTATATAATTCAATCGTTTATGAAGATGACCGGATGTTGGTTGTTAACAAGCCTTGCGGTCTAGCGGTGCATGGCGGCAGCGGAATTTCAATTGGGGTTATCGAAGGAATGCGCCAGTTGCGGCCGGATGAAAAGAACCTAGAATTAGTACACCGACTGGATCGCGATACATCCGGTTGTCTTATGATCTCAAAAAAATCTAGCATTTTAAAGAAGTTACAAAGCTTTCTTATCAAAAAGGATGAGCTTGAAAAGCACTATTTAACGATAGTCCATGGTCGTTGGTCGAAGAGAAAACAACATGTGGATCTACCTTTGCAAAAAAACACCCTGAATAGTGGTGAGCGAATCAGTCGTGTGCATCCTGACGGTAAACAGTCTCTGACTCGGTTTGGTGTCGAACAGCAGAATGGCAGCTTTTCGCTTCTTAATGTCCAGCCGATTACCGGTCGTACCCATCAGATTCGTGTTCATTGTGCGCATTTGGGCCATCCGATTGTCGGTGATCCAAAATATGGTGCGGAGCAACTGGATCAAGCACTGAAACCGAAGCCCGGTCGTTTGATGCTTCATGCGGCAAAACTGGTGATTCCGCCCCTGCAAGCGGGTGATAAGAAGACGGTTGTTGTGGCAGATTACGATGAGCGTTTTTTGGACATGATTAATAAAATTGTATAAATATCAATATATTGACGATCTTATTTAAAGCTATTTATAGTTTTATTTTTGGCGGATAAATAGGGCGGATACACCGCAATATTATTCAATAGGTCGGTGAGTAGCATCAAGGGCAGGCCGTACAGAGTGTTGATGTCTCTGCCTTGGCTGTCCTCAATAAGCCGGATCCCCAGTCCCTCTGCCTTTACGCTACCGGCACAATCATAGGGTTCTTCAGCTTTAAGATAGTCGGCGATGTCTTTGTCAGCGAGTTTTCGAAACTTGATTCTGTAGGTTTCATATTCCTTGGCAAGTATTTGGGCGGATGCGTTGTCATCAACGAGATCTCCTTGTTGTTGGCATAAGGCGATTCCCGTCGAGAAAGAGACCCAATTGTTGCTGCAAGCTTTCAGTTGACGCATTGCCGTGTCAAAATCACCCGGTTTTGAAAATGTCCGGTCACCCAGATGGGCCACTTGATCCGAACCAATAGCGATTAGATTTTCACCTGTAGCCAGTTTTAGACCATCAAGTGCTTTTTGAACGGATAGGCGAACGCACTTTTCTTTCGGTGATTCTGCCGCCAGGCTGGTTTCATCTGTTTTCGGGTCTATGACAGAAAAATCTGGAATCACCGACGACAATAGTTGAGCACGATAGGAGGAGGTTGATGCTAAGACGAATTTTTGATGCATAAGCGGTGTTATCTTACTGAAATTATATAAGTTTTTAGGATATCAGCTAATTTTCTTTTGACAGTGTACACCTGTATGCCTAAGATGCGCCCCTTATGTCTATTGGCCCCCTTCCAGAGCAAGTCAACTACCGAAAGATTGCCCAGGAAGCTGGCAAACTTGAAGGTTTTATTAAATTGGATCAATGCGAGAGACTCGCGGGTTCGATCATAGAAACTTCAGGCGAGGTTCAGGTCAAGCTGTCGTTTAGAAAGGCAAGGAAACATAGGTTTCTTGTGGTTGGAAAGGCAGATGTGGTGGTTAAGCTGGAATGTCAGAATTGCCTCACGCCCTTGGATTTTAACCTTCAGGTCGATGTTCGCTACTTCATCGTTAATGATGCAGATGTGGAGATACCTGAGGGGGAAGATAGCTTGGTTTGTGAGGGTGAAATGATTCGCCCAGTAGATATTATTGAAGATGAATTAATACTCGGGTTGCCAATGGTTGCAAGGCATAGCGACGGGGATTGCCTCGAATCGCACATCCATATAAATGAAAATTCTCCAGTTGAAGGAGCCACTCATAGGCCCTTCGCAGCGTTAGCTGAACTGAAGGACAAATTTAAAAGGAGCTAGAAATGGCTGTACAAAAAAGTAAAGTGACTCGCTCACGTCGCGGTCAACGTCGTTCACACGATGCACTCTCCAAGCCGACTTTGTCGGAAGATTCAACCACCGGTGAAACGCATCGACGTCATCATGTCTCTGCTGATGGTTTCTATCGCGGTAACAAGGTCGTCCACACTTCAGACGACTAATTTATGCGAATCGCCATCGACGTGATGGGCGGAGATCAGGATTCGGCGGAAATTATCGCCGCTGGTCTTCGGTTCGCGTCAGAGTTCGAACAAGTAAAAATCAGGTTTGTCGGTAGACAAGAGAGCATTCAGCCTCATCTATCCGAGCTCAACCTCGCTAGTATCGCGAATATAGATGTTTTATATGCAGATCAAGTAGTGGAGATGAGCGATAGGCCCTCCCTCGCCTTAAGGCAAAAAAAACGATCATCAATGCATTTGGCTATTAAGCAGGTGGCATCTAATGAATCGGATGCCTGCGTCAGTTCAGGTAATACGGGGGCGCTAATGGCGATAGGTCGGCACTTATTGAGAATGATACCGGGTGTCGATAGGCCGGCAATCATTAAGGCGATACCCAGCACTAAAGGTCGGTGTTACCTTCTTGATTTGGGCGCCAATATTGGTTGTGATGCTGAGAACCTTGTCCAATTTGCTGCTATGGGCAGTATCTTGTGCCAATCTATAGAAGGGATCGCTGCGCCAAAAGTTGGTTTACTGAATGTCGGTGAAGAAGAGATAAAAGGCGAAGCAGAGGTTCGTATTGCAGCTGACCTTTTAAAAGAACATGACAAGATCAACTTTATTGGTTTTGTCGAAGGCGATGGTATCTACCAAAGCGAAGCTGATGTCATCGTATGCGATGGTTGGGTAGGTAACGTGGCTTTGAAAACGAGTGAAGGCTTGGCGAAGTTCGTCAGCCAGATGATCGCAGAGGCATTTGGTCAGAATATGTTAACCAAAGCGCAGGGTTTGATTGCCTATCCGGTGCTAGAGAAGCTAAACCAGCAGCTTCGTCCGGATAACTATAATGGCGCAATTTTACTTGGCTTGAATGGCATTGTTGTCAAAAGCCATGGTCGATCAACAATTGATGGGTTTTATCAGGCGATTTGTGAGGCACATAAGGCAATAAGTCAGCAACTGCCTGATGTGATGAAAGAAAATATCGGCGATGTTCTTGGTACTGACCTTTAAACAAGGGTGCTAAACAGGCCTTATTTAAGGTAACGCAAATAGACCGAGAAAGTAGATCATTAAGCTGACCAGTTAGACAAAAATATACAACGACGAATAACACAATATAGAGATAGAAAAATTATGGGCAAGTTAGCATACGTTTTTCCAGGTCAAGGCTCTCAAGCCGTCGGTATGCTGTCTGATCTGGCCGAGGCTAGCCTGGTTACTGAAACCTTTGCGGCTGCGTCGCAAGTCTTAGGATACGATCTGTGGGCGTTGCTTCAAAACGGCCCAGAGGATCAACTTAATCAAACTGAATTCACGCAACCTGCCTTATTAACCGCCAGTGTTGCTCTTTGGCGTGTAGCGATGGAGCAGGGTGCTACAGTGCCAGAAATTGTTGCCGGGCATAGTCTCGGTGAATACTCAGCATTAGTCGCCGCCGGCGTGATTGCATTTGAGGATGCAGTCAAGCTCGTTCAACAGCGTGGCCAATTTATGCAAACCGCGGTACCGATCGGTCAGGGCGGGATGGCTGCTGTGTTGGGTGTGGCTGATGAGCAGGTCGTTGAAATTTGCGCCTCATCGTCAACCGCGGTCGATATTGTTCAAGCGGTAAACTTCAATTCTCCCGGCCAGGTCGTCATCGCTGGCAGTAATGCTGCGCTAGAGAAGGCGATCGAAGCATTGAAGGCCGCAGGCGCGAAACGAGCCATGCCACTGGCTGTAAGTGCGCCATTTCATAGTGAGATGATGAGACCAGCAGCAGAGAATATGGCTGCGGCGCTCGCATCTGTCGATTTTAATACCCCGAACATCAACATTATCCAAAACGTTCATGCGCAGATAGAAACCGACCCGGATGCGATTCGAGGCAATTTGGTGTTGCAAATGCATAGTGCTGTTCTGTGGACAAAGACAGTCCAAAATCTAGTCACTGACGGTGTTGATCAAGTAGTAGAATGTGGTCCCGGTAGAGTGCTGGCGGGTCTTAACAAGCGTATTGATAAATCGATTAGCAGTTATTCGATCAATAGCGCCGACACGATGAAATCGACTGTAGCAGAGGTTTAATGATGAGTCTCGAAGGCAAGGTAGCAATTGTCACTGGCGCGAGCCGCGGCATTGGGCGCGCGATCGCAGAAGAGTTAACAATACAGGGTGCCTTCGTTTTGGGTACGGCAACGACACCTGCAGGCGCACAAGGCATTAGCGAGGCGTTAGGCGAAGCAGGCGCGGGCTTTGTTTTGAATGTAAGTGACAGTGAGTCAATCAACGAGTTCTTTGAATCAATCAAAAGTCATGATGCGCCTACAATTTTAGTAAACAATGCCGGCGTGACACGTGACAACTTAGCATTGCGGATGAAAGAAGACGAGTGGGATGACGTAATCAATACCAATCTCAATTCAGTTTATAGGGTCACTAAGCCTTGCTTGCGGCCCATGACTAAAGCGCGTTGGGGTCGAATTATTAACATCAGCTCCGTCGTCGGTAGTATGGGCAATGGTGGGCAGAGTAACTACGCCGCCGCGAAGGCAGGTATGGAAGGTTATAGTCGGGCTTTGGCGAGCGAATTAGGCTCAAGAAACATTACAGTAAATTGCATAGCGCCCGGATTCATCGCGACAGACATGTCTGATGCGTTGACGGATGAGCAGAAGGAAACGCTGCTGACAAAAATTCCAGCGGGTCGTTTGGGAGAAGGATCTGAAATCGCAAAGTTAACGGCATTTCTTGCCAGCGACGGTGCGGGATACATCACTGGAGAAACAATCCATATTAACGGTGGAATGTATATGTCCTAAGCGGACAAAAAAAGATAAATATTACGCTTATAGCTGGTGTCAAGCACATAAAGTGTTTGAAAAGGCTTGATAGCATTACGGGCAATTCATTAAACTAGCGCAGCATGACTGCAACCCTTTAGGAGTGGACAACACAATGAGCAACATTGAAGAACGAGTCAGGAAACTGGTCTGTGAACAACTAGGCGTTAAAGAAGACGAAGTCACAATCGAGGCTTCCTTCGTTGAAGATCTTGGTGCCGATTCACTGGACACGGTAGAACTCGTGATGGCACTCGAAGAAGAATTCGAAGCGGAAATCCCTGATGAGGATGCCGAGAAGATTACTACTGTTAAAGAGGCTATTAAGCCTTTTCAAACACTTTATGTG
>JAQXDL010000007.1 GCA_029251375.1 Pseudomonadales bacterium
CATATCGGTATCATTCAACGTCATCTCCCTGACTCGAGAATAATCCTGAATAACCACCTTAATCCTATCTTTTTCCGCTAAGGACATCGTTTCCAGAATTGCCAGCATCGCCTCGTCAGATTCGGCACCCTCATATTTCCCATAATGAGAAACAACAATCACCTCAGCATCCTTCAAAAGGACGTACTTATACATTCAGGGCCCTCAAAAACTTGATAAACATCATCGCAACATGAATCGAATAAAATCTTCAAACTTCGACTAAATCATCACCGAAGCCGCCTCCAGTATAAGTCACTGAGAGCGTAAGCTCAAAATTTCTCCATAACCTATGCTATATATTAGCCAAGCTAGAAAACATCTGAAGCGCCTTTGCGAGACCAATGCAAGAATTGACTATTCAACCCTAATAGCAAACATTCGTATTAGACATGGCATAAGAACGGTCCTTTTTTAATTGATAACAAATTGGGATCCCTTGACTATCATCAGAAAGACGCTCATTGCTTTAGCTAGCATTCTGATATTTCTTCCAGGCGCGCAAATTACTTATGCCGTCGCGCAAAATCCGACTCCAGGATTTAACTACCAAATACCTAAGCATATTATGACGCCTGATACCGTTGAAACGCGCATTGGCGAGTTAAACTTTTATGATGGCATTCCAACAGACGAAACAATTACTAGAGTGTATGAAAATCTAGATTTTTATCGTGGCATTGAAGTCTTTTTAAATTTTGTTCCGGCGACCTCGATAGAAGGGTTGCGTTTAGGAATGAAAGAACTGGGTGCGGACTATTATAATGACGTCATCGTTTTTGATGAATTAATAGATTCAAGCCCTCTATTTTTAACGGGCAACACTGATGCCGTTTATGCACTAAACACGCTGGATTTAGAAAGAGATGGCGCAACCGTGGTTGAAATACCAGCCGGTGCAGGCCCAGGCACCGTTAATGATGCTTTCTTCCGTTTTGTAGTGGACATGGGCGCACCAGGCCCTGACGCAATGAAAGGCGGCACTTACATTATTTTGCCACCCGATTATAAAGGTGACTTGCAGCCGACATTAAATGGCATCGAAGACCGTAATAAATATACCCGCGTGAGCGTGATGATTGGTGGTAAGGAAACAAAAGCGTGGATTGCACAATCGACTAGCTATCATAACTGGTTAATATTGCGAGGCTTCTTAGAAGACGGCAAACCTGAATATGCAGCTAACATGTGGCGTACGGGCTTAAAGATATATCCATTGGAGGATGCAAAAAATCCGAAAAAAATGACCTTCATTAACGGCAGTGGGAAATTTTTCGTTACCATCCATGCGAATAATTATGCGTTTTATGAAGAGTTGTGGCATGTATTGCAAAAAGAACCTATTTCATTCTTAGACCCAGAATTACGTGGCCAAGCCGCAGCTATAGGCATTCAAAAAGGCAAGCCTTTTGCACCTGACGCACGCATGAAAGCAATATTAGAAGATTCAGTTGCCGTGGGTAATGCGACCGCACGAGCTATTTGGTTAAAGCCTCGTGATGAAAGTGCATACTTCTTTAATGACAGAAAATGGTACACAGGTTTTATGGGCAAAGATTACCAGTGGCTAAAAGATGGGGGAATGGGTGGACGTAATTTAGACGCGCGCACTTTATTCTTTTATTCTGCTATCGTAAACACGCCAGCGATGGCACTTGAAATTCCAGGTGTTGGCTCTAACTATGCCTTTGCTACTGAAGATGGAAGCGGAGCATTTTTAGATGGCAGTAAACGCTATAAAGTAAACATTCCGGCAGATGCACCGGCTAAGGACTTTTGGTCGTTTGTTGTGTACGACCCACAAACTCGCTCAGAATTACAAATACCTGGCTGGACAGATTATCCCAGTAAAAACAACAAACGTGACAAACTAATTTATAACGAAGACGGCAGCGTTGATTTGTATTTCGGTCCTACAGCGCCAGAAAGTGCGTTAATAGCAAACTGGACAGAGACAGTGCCGAACAAAGCATGGTTCGCTTTACTGCGCTTGTATGGACCACTGCAGCCTTGGTTTGATCGAGCATGGAAGCCAAGTGATCTTGAACTGATAAACTAGTTTAGTACAGTCATTTGGCTGTGCGTCCTGTTGGACATTAGCTTGATTGCGTAAAGAGTCGGTGCATTTTGGGACAAACGAACAAACGCCTGATCAAGTTTATGATGGCCCTGATATCGGTAATGTAAGCAGTGGCATTCCCATTCCGTCACTGTTTAATAATAAATCGGGTCGCAGTAGAATTTACAATTGGCTTAAATACCTCCTAGTCAATGCCTCGTCCTACCCTCCAACTTACTTTCACAGCCGTGCGAGTAATGACGTCTTTTTCTTGATACAGAAGTCGCTAGGATTGCGCGGTATCTAAATACGAGAAGACCCTCTAGGTGCCACGACGCAGACACTATTTTTCTATTGCCGCGCTGGTACATGTTGTTCAACGTGGAAACAACCGACAAATTTGCTTTGGTTCCAATAAAAAATGGCTGCCTATGTCAGTTGCCCGTCAAAAGGCGCGCAGTTGTTTGGCACCAGGTCGACGCGCTCTCCTAGATACCACAATTTTTCCGGCAAAGAGGTCGTCCAGCGAATGTCCGCAAATTATAAATTTTACACTGACCCCATTTATCTAAATTTTTGCTTTATCAGTCTGCTTGCTTCCACCACGCCAAAAATTTTGAGAAAACGCAAGGCGAAAGCGTTTTGAGGTTGTGCTAGTGTATGCCTTTTTCCGACGTTGCTACGCTTGACCCAGTCATCTATCCAGTTTGGTGAGTTTCAGATATTCGCAGATCGAAACGAGATATCGAACACCGAATGCACTAAAGCTCTACCGAAGCAGACCATGGATGTTCTCGTATATTTGATCAACAACCGCACTCGCGTGGTGCCTGCCGGTGAGTTGCTCAATGAACTATGGAACGGCCGGGTTGTTGAAGAAAGCACGATTCATCGTCAAATCAGCTATATTCGCTCGGTGCTAGGTGATTCTGCAAAAAAACCACAGTACATACGAACAGTCAGTAAACGTGGCTACCAGGCAATCGCTGCGCAACCCTTCTTGAATGAAGCCAACGCGCCTGACAAAAACATTAGCGCCGCTCACCAGTATCGATATTTTGCGATCGTAATGGTTGCTCTACTGCTGGTTGTTGTGACGCTACTGTATGAACCTGAAAATGAGCTGTCGCTGCCAGAACGGTCGATTCCAAACCTTTATTCCCTAGCGGTACTTCCCTTAACTAACTTAACTGGGGACCCGAATGCCACAATAAGCATTGGTTTTGCGGACGAGTTACTGAGTCGCTTATCTGAAGACAGAAAGCTCAAGGTTGTTGCGCGCGCGGAATCTACTCGAATCAGCAACCCTGATTTGTCGATGTTTGAGATAGCGGCTCAGCTACAGGTCCACTATTTGATCGAAGGAAGCGTACAACAATTTGGAGATCAGATACGGATCACGACACAACTCATTCGTGCGCAGGATAGTTTTCACGTTTGGTCGAATGATCAAAATACCACTGACGGTGATTTAGATCGTCAAGCAGAAATCGCGGCAGCAACCGCACTAACCCTGCGGACTCGTTTAGACGAAGACATTCGCAGAACACATTCAAACCTTTTTGATATTTTCGATGGAGTCGATCCAAAAGCCATTAACTTGTATTTGGATTCCACCGAAGAATATAACGCCTACACGCTTGGTGAAAATGGTGATCGCCTTCTCGCCATGAGACTGATGGAGCAGGCAACAGAGGTTGACCCAAACTTTGATGCTGCCGAGCTTGACATGGTTTGGAATTACGCTCATCGCGTAGACTCAGATCTCTCCATCGAAGAATCTACCAAAAGAGCCTATGCGGCGTTAGCCCGCATATCTGAGAAGAACTCGGATTCTGCAGGCGCTTTGTTCAATCTCGCTCAAGTCTACTTACTGCTGGATCTCAATTATGAGTTGGCAAGCAAAACAATTCACAGAGGGCTAGAACTTCACCCAACCGGCCCCTGGTGGAATTACTATTTAAGTGTTATCGCGCGTCGAGAGGGTCGCATGATGGATGCATTGAACTTTCTTGAACTCAGTCAATCCCGAGAATATGGAAGCGAATCCGCCAACTATCTAACCGTTTACGCTAGTGCGCTCATGGATGTCGGTCAGCACGAGAAAGCAAACGCCGTAGCCGATAAAGTCATCGCAATAAATTCGGGCGGTATTCCCCGCGCACATGGTCTATTAATAAAATCTTCAGCGCTAATCGGTATGGGAAAGCGAGATCAAATAGTTCCATTGATTAACGAAGCGTGGCAGATTGCCGGTGGCCGACTGCCAGCTCTATTTACTCGATTTTTTGTGGAAACCGGACAAACTGAAAGAGCAAAACAAACCCTCGGCAAAGACAACCTAAAAGAGGGGCTGAGGGCATTCATTGCCGAAGGTTTGTTATCTCTCGGAGAGGATGAAGAAGCGTTTGCGTTGCTAGCGGAAGGCATCGAAGTCCACGACTCCTCGGTATTGGACTATCTTCGATCGTCTCCCTCTCTCGTCGCCTTGGCGCCTGACCCGCGCTATCAAAAGCTGATCAGACGCCTTGAATCGTTGGAGACAAAAACACGTCGTTAGTTAACTACATGAGTGTCTTGGGCTCTTATGGCTCTTTTTATGACTCTTCTTTTGGCTTTTCTTCGACTTCGAACTCTTTTTGGAGTGGCCTTTGCCCTTTCCACTCTTCTTAGACTTTGAACTCTTTTTGGAATGGCCCTTGCCCTTTCTACTCTTCTTAGACTCCGCCAGATTTCTCGATTCAATTTTGATGGATCCTTCATCGAACAGGTCATCACTCAAACGTGTGACGTTATTCATCCTAAGTGGTAGCCTTTGCCCATCAATTGTGACTCTCTCGCTTCTAGAACAAGTTTCCTCCTTTACATACAGATCAAACCAGGCAGACGTGAAGTAGTTGGTAATGTCTAGACGCTCCTGCAGCGATCGAGCCACATAATTACCCGACACTTCCAAACCGCCACCTGCAGCGGGCGCAAGGTTGTAACGCTCATCTATGGGTCGTGCAGCCACACACGCGGGCGGTACTTCTGTGCTACTGCCATGTTCAAAACAGTTAATCAACGGGTCACTCGACATAAAGTCACTGTGGCCAAACCGATCAATTAAGACACGTATTGCGGGGACTTCAGGTGCGTAACGATTAAGGTAATTATCAGCAAATACGGCGTTAGGTTCTTCAAGTGTGTGCGCTTCGTAGCTACTACCCGATTCCAAATTTACAACAAGATCTTGCCGACCTTGCAATGCCATGGTGGGCTTCATTAACTGAGTCGCGTTGGAAGATCCACCGATAAAGCGGTTGTTACCAGCAAGCGCTACGACGGCGTCCACCCGATCTAAACCCGCACGCGCCAAAGCAGGAACAACGCTACTATTTGCAAGCGAACTATCATCACTTACGATCAGTTGAGCCGTATTCCCACCCAACGAAAATCCCAACAGACCAACTCGATTTTTGTCAACAACACCGTTCTCTGCAAACAAATCATCCGCCCGTTCGATCAACAACCCAATATCGATCGCGCGAAGTTGCAGAGTGCTTTGAATATCACCAATCAGATCCAGCGTACCCAGATAGATGCCTTCATCGGCAAGCCAAACATCTTCAATATCCGCATTGAAATCTAAGATACCGTTGACAGGTTTTGCCGCATCGATCAACGCATCATCACAGTTCAACCCATAAGGAATTCCGCCGATGGGTAATCCATCTAACTCTGGGTCACCAATGTTTAGAATCCCATCATAAAGCTGGTCGTTAGGATGAACAGGCGCCACTACAATGTAACCCTGCCGCGCTAACTGCTCCGCGATGCCAAATTGTTCATGGCCTGGAGAATCTAGAATGATGAGAGGAAATGGTTTGCGTCGCTTTGCGATGGGTGCGCCTTCGACACTACCTGCTGGCGCATTAGTGACATAGTCCGCAACTTCAGCATCAGACCCTAGCGTAAAACCATAGTCTGATGGTGCATTGGGATAGTCCAATTCGGTGTAGCTAAACGCCCCACCCACTCCCTGTATCGAACTTAAGGCCGTACCGAGGGCTTCGTCTTCGGGTTTGCTGACAAAGAAGTCCACATGAGTGGTCGTGTCTGCATTTTTGGCATCCTTGTGTCTCACGGGATACCACACCTGACTTAGCAATAGCCTCGCGCTACCGTTCACTGGGTCCTGTTGTTTCGACGTACTTAAGCCGTAGGCCAACTGACCAACGGCAAAGTCGACACCCGGCGGAAAAAAGCCCAAGTCGACCAAAAACTGCAACGAGTCTCCTTGCTTGGGGTCAAATCCAAGTTCATCAAATACCAAGCAAGAACTTTTGTGCCCCGCAGCATAGAGTGATTTATTCTTATTTGGTTTTGCGTTGGCGCTTGGTAAGCCCAGCAGCACGAGCACCGCTATGAGTCCAATAAGTTTCGTCATCATCTTCTCCTTTATTAAGACGACCTCAAAACTAGGGATTAATGGTCGATAAATCCTCCAAAAAACCTTCCTAATTACTCATTTAATTGCTGAATTGCCCTAAAATCCTAATTGCGGGTGCGCTCTGACTATATTTTAGTCACCCATTCATCATAAACAACGCCAGCAAATAACTGCGAGCGAAATTTTATCGAACCGAGAAGGTAGAGTTCTTGATGACGCCAACAGCCACATGTTCGGGTCTCCCGGCTGGCGATAGCCCTAGGCTCACGCTACATAATCGATCGTTCATCAAAACAGACAAACATGAGAAAATCTTGGCCACAATGCAGACCGTAATGGTTTTTCATTCAACGCTGCTGTCGGTTGTCAACCATTTCAGCAGGTTCGATCGGAACGTCTTTTCAGAGACATAACAAGACCAGCTAGCTATCCAGAGCGGCTCGCAGTCAGAGCTGATGGCAAGATCGAATAGACACTGAAGAATCTAAGGACAGCTAGAACTCTAGCTGTTTGAAACAATGTACAGTACGCTCAATAATTTTTAAATCATTCGGATTTTTGTCTGCCAGATGCTTCAGACTACAATTCTCTGGCTATTTAATTATCGTCGCAATAATAAAAGGAATTATCTTGCCAACGACTCGATTTATTTGCCCCTTATTCGTTATCCGGGATATCTTTGTAGCTATATCAATTTTTGCTTTATCCGCCAGTGCGCTCGCGTCTACCACTGATGAACAGCCGGTCAGCGCTACTGTGACAGACGGCCTAAAAACAAAGCGCGTGACAGTTTTATCGTACAACATTCAGCAGTTAGGGTATCCGAACTGGGCGGGTAATCACTTCGAAAAAGAACGGCTCGAATTGATTCCTCAGACTCTGCTGGCCTTAGAAAAGCGTCCGAGCGTACTGATATTTCAAGAGGCTTTCACCACGCACGCTTTTGACTTTTTAGTCAGCGAGTTATCTGAGCATTATCCCTACCACACGTTGGTAGCAGCAGAGAATTGCGAGGACCCAGCCTGGACTAGCGTCTCAGCTAACTGTCAGATGGATACGGTGAAAAGTAACAGTGGTGTCCTGATACTTAGCCAGTGGCCTATTGAAGAACAACATGCCTATGTTTACGACGCGGTGCGCATCAGCAAGTCGTTTGATTTTATGGCACAAAAAGGCGTTGTATATGCAAAAATTCGAGTTGGCACAGAACAACCATTGCGCATACATGTGTTTGGTACGCACCTGCAGGCCACGGCTAAAGATCATGACATCCGCATGCTGCAAGTTAGCGAAATGAGAGAATTCATCAATGGATTTGGCATACCGGCAGAAGAGCCGGTGATACTCGGGGGCGACTTCAATGTCAGTTCGATGCAGCAACCAAGGCTTGATGACTTACTAGCAGGTGCCAACGTCGCGCTTAGATTTGAAACGAACGGCGTGGGTTCTAGTTCGGACGCCACCAATGGTTATCGTCAACTTCTTTCTGGATCTGAAACGAAACCACGACCTGACAAAACACTGGATTATGTATTTCACCGCACCGATCACCTTCGCCCGTTGAGTCAACCCAAACTGCGAGTGATCAACCTTAAATCTGAGGTTCCCTGGACTGGGACGAGTTTTTTTAACCCCGATGTCGAGATATCTGACCTATCAGACCACTACCCGGTTGCTATGGATTTCGTGTTCCCAGATCAGTCGATATGAAAAATATCCGATGTCGCATTGATATTTTCTACACCACCGCCCGAACTCGCAAAGTTTCCTTTGTGTCTGATTCTATATTGTCCTGACTGGCTGTCTTTGGCGCTTTGCCAAGATAGTTTTGCAATCAATCCTTCCGATTCATCGTCTTGACCCCAGCGAATTTTCGTAGACCAATCGTAGTCATTACTAACCTCTATCCATGATATACCCTGCAACATCTCAACCTCCATAAAGATCTGTCCACGATCGTAAGTAGCCGTTGGGTTTCCAGAGTAAAAGCTGGCCGTAATGACGTCGCCCTTCTCATACTTTTTCTTTGCAAGGGGAATTGCGATTTCCTGAGGGGAGTGTTTTGCCGATATACCAGCCTTACCCTCCTCGCTAGCCTCATACAGTTGCTGCGTCGGTGATTTACCGCGCCAATCGTCGTAGGCCAAAGTGCTCATGATGTCCGATTTATTCTTTAAAGCGGTGGCCAGTTCTGCCGCCACTTGTTGGTAGGCCGGCAAGGTCCAACGACCATGCAACGTGTGGCCTGCTTCATATTGTTGGAGAAGATATTCTTCTGGCGTAGTCACATAGCCGGCATATCCGTTTGAATATCCAGCCAGCACAACATGCGTAGCCCAATCACCGAGGTAAGCCTGTACTGTATCTCTAAGTCTGCGCCCTGCCATCGTGGTGATTTCTGTTGGAAGTGCGAGGATGGCGACCTGCCCTATTCTTGCAATGGTGATCGAACGTATTTGCGATTGCTGCGGCGTTTCACCGGAGCCGGTTACAAACAATATTGCCTTGGGTGATTGGCATTGCCTAACGGATTCAGTCCACTTCGGTGCATCAAGCAAAAATCCGATTAAAAAATCCAGAAAAATACTTTGCTCGGTCATGCCTTCTCTAAACAGAAAATGCCCACCCCCATCTTCAGTGGACCCACCGGCAAAGGAATACCCATAGGCTGAAGGACATGTGCGTTGTACGCCAGCGCCAGTGAACTCATCTTTCACTTCATATTGTGACATATCGATGTAGATCTGGCGGCTATCAAGGTCTCCCTTGAGTACCTCAGATGCATTTTCAAAGAGCTTTAGTGCCACGTCGACTTGTCGCTGGCCGATAATTTTCGTGCTATCGAAATCATCTTTACCGGGCCCGGTATTGTCCAAGCTTAGGTTAGGTGTCACGTCGCCCGCATTAGACTGAGCAAACGCAGCAACAAATTCACTATTGTGTTGGTACGTTACACCCTTTTTCCTCTCAATATTCAGAGAGGCGTATCCCTTATGATCACCAGATATGAGTCGATTGAAAAACGTCATCGACGTCGGATGAACAGCCAACCAATTGATCATGCCAATATCCCCCGAGTCATCGGCGAATTTCAGCAAAGTCATATCTTTGTCAATGGTGTCTGCATAGCCATCGCGCTCTGATGCAGGATTCTGCTCGTAAGCAATCAATGAACGATTGATGCCTGCATTTTCTACCCGGCCTTTGTTGACGTAGATGTTACCCGGCTGAAGGTCCTCGTGGGCTTTGATGACAGCCTCTACAATACCTTCAACAATGTTGTCGAAATGTTCAGGATAGAAACCACCATCAAGACCATTTTTTGAGCGAGAGTGCCAATAGCCACTCGGGGTCGAGTGCGTGTGAGTCGCACTTAAGATGACATTGTCGAGACTATAGATTTCGCCAAATTGTTGTTGCAGACGATCTAAAACCTCTAATGTAATGTGATGTTCAATGCTTCCGATATCGACACTAACAAAAGCGATACGTTTGGTCTGATCACTATCTGCAATAATAAATGCCCGTGCGCTCTGACGAATATGGAGCCCTTCAGAAATTTGATCTTGCCTACCAAAGCCCCAGAGTTGAATCCCAAATGCTGGACCTGTGACGTCAGCCATACCGCGGCCGATGACAAACTCATAGGGCTCCTCACCATTGGCATTCAGAGAGGTGATTAGTGTGACAATTAATAGCGCTAATGCAATTTTCATTACGGTTCTCTTTACTGACGTTATTAGGCGACAGGCAAGTTTGTCGTGTTTAGTTCTCGTGAAAGATCAGCAATTGGTATTTCAACGTAGTGGCCACCTTTTAACATGTGCTGGTTACATAAAAATAATCCAATGGCTAACGAACAGTTTAACCTAGAAATACACTATCGAAGGGATGGACACCAAAAGTGTAAACAATGTACTCATAGAATGTTTGGGCTCAACCAGCCCAAAAATAAACCTCGCCGTTTTCGACAGGCACTGATGTACACACAGCGTCAAACTAGGATTAACCAACAGTATCTCCATACGTGACGGTGCTTCGAAAAACGTGGTTTGTAATTCCTATGCCTCTATATTTACCCTCAAGTTCTTCCTGATATCTGCCACTACTACCAACCCACCTTCCGCTGCGATGCGCAGACAGGCCGCACGACCAATTTAGCTTACGCCGCCTGTAGCAATGATAAATTTACCTTCTGGTCTTTTCGTGTTCATCTCCGGCCTGAACTGATTAAGCTAGTATGGTACGAGGAAACGGTCAATTTGTTGAGTGAGTTGATATTCACTATCGAAAACCCTTCGACTTTAGCGAGAAATGTTCCGGATACTGACCCAGATCTTCCGCATGCCCGGCGATGACATGAAAGACAAACTGCCTTTTAGTACTTGCTACGAGGTTAGCCTTGCACAAGAAAAATGCTTTATGACAACTTGTTAGGGATAATGTTCAAATGACGTTCCCCTCAACCACTTTACGTCGTCCAATTTCAGCAAGTATCTCGGCATGCCGATGACGATCAAGTTGGTATAGAGAATAGATCGCAAGTGAAACCAATGCAGAAAGGCCCATGATGGGCCCCGCGGTGATGGCAAGCCGAGTCAACACATCCTGTTCAAGCTCACCGGGAATTGCAGCTTCCGGTAATCGCACGTAAAAATCTAACATAACACCGGCGAAGAGCGTCGCTACTGAATATGAGCCTTTGCCAAAAATAGCCCGGGCTGAATAAAATAGGCCTTCTTCGCGCAGGCCGGTGACCAATTCATTCTCATCAATAATATCACCTATCATCGACATAATAGATACCGAACAAAGACCTATGCTGAAGGCAAATCCCGCGGCGTTCGCTAACAAGCATGGCATCAACATCGGATCTCCGTTCTCGGGTAGGATATCCAGCAGACGCAAATTGACAACCAACTGCGCAAAGATCGCTATACCAAATAGTGAACTCACCATTACCGGTTTTCGATCGAAGTGCTTCATCAAAACCGGCGCCAAGGTGGCGCCAGCCAAACCTGCAACAACGCCTGCGAGAGGAAATAATCGAATCTGACTAGCTTCCAATTGCCAAAGGTAGGTTTGAACAAAGACATTCATCTTGTCGTAAACCCCACTCGCAATCATAAAGAAGAAATAGCCACCTAGTAGGATAAGGTTGTTGCGGTTCTTTAATGTACGCAACAGCGCTTTTAAGAAAAACGGAATTGAGAACTTTGGCATGGAATCTGTTCGCTGCGACAATTTGCGGCCATAATCCTGTGTGCCGAGGGCACAAATAAATATCGCGATCAGCACGACGGCGCAAACCATGAATACAATTGGCACATATGCATCAGGGTCTAACTGACCCGGCACCAGCGCGCCATCGCTCGCGCGCACGCGCTCACCTTGGAACATTGTCCAAGCTGTGAAAGCAAATGCCGAACCGGCAAAGTAGCTAAACATTGCATTGACACTAAATAGCTGACTCCGTTCATCGTGGCGTTTCGAGAGTTCCGCACCCAAAGCTAAATGAGGCACATTAAACAATGTCACGAAGGTACGAGATAGAATCGTCCACGCCGCAAGCCAGATAAACAAACCCGTATCACTACCCATCAAGATATCTGGCGGTGTGAAAATTGCGTAGATAGAAACAGCCAGAGGTACAGGTGCTGCCCAGAGGAAAGGATGGCGACGCCCCAAGCTCGAGCGATGTCTATCAGATAACATACCAATAAATGGATCTGTGACAGCATCAGTTGCGACCGCTAACATGGTAGCAATTCCAATCAGGTAGTTTGGTAATCCTATCGCTTGATTGTAGAAAATCGTAATGAAGCCAATGAAGATCGCAAAGTAGATCGCTTCACCGATGGCGCCAATACCAAAACAGAGCTTTACTCTAAAAGGTAGGGGTATGTCGTTTGTCATAGTTGACGGCTTCGCCCTATCCTTTATTTTGATTGTCTTTAAATCGCTGGCCTCGTTCGGTTGCTAGCTTCAAAGCAGCTTCAGTTTCTTTTCGCTCTTCTTTTTTGTGGGCAGCCTTCAGCGCATCAAACTCTTTGGCCCACCAACGGCGTCTGAGTTTAGGGTAGGTTCGCATCAAATTAGCGGCTGAATTAGCGCCACGATCACGCCCTTCGTTGTAACCGACCTTGTTGTTGTCCGAGGCTTGAGACTTTCCAAAAGGCACCAGATCTCCGTTCATTGTCGGCAGCAGAAAGTACGGCATTGAAACGCGAGATTCTCCTTTGGGAATCATTGTGGTGTTCACCCGATGAACCGTTGCAGAGTAACGCCCTTCACTTAAGTGCATTAACGCACCACCGGTATTGACGATGACGGAACCTGGGATAACTGGCACCTCGTAGTCACCTTCAGCGGTCCGGCATGTTACGGGTGCATTCATCCATTGGCCTTCGCCAGCGACAACTTGCAAACCAGGACGGTCATTAATCAATAGCGCGAGAAACGGAGGGCCGTCAATGTGCGCGCCGGTCACCGGGCTCATAAATTTTTCATATTCTTGTCTTATGGTTTCTTGTTTATCAGCTGAGATCGACTCAAGACTAAAGTTATGGTTTAAGCTGGCAAATAGGTACGGCTCATCCCGATTAAAATACTCTCTAAATTCACTTGGATCCTCACCAAGGGATTCAACGATGAGTTCACCCAATTCAAGCGTTATGTTGTGATAAGCCTTGTTTAGGCTTTCGAGGAAGGGACGAAAGCCTGGCACTTTTTCTGCTTGCGGCCAGGTATTGGGTCCACGGAAGAAGCGTTCGTGAAGTGGATAAGATTCGTCATCGTGTGCACATAGCGGTTCTTCATCAAAACCGTACTGAAAACTTTCGATGACTTGTCCAAAACCTGAATCCGAGGGGGTAGTTTCGGAATAACCTCGAACATAGGGATCATTTTGCAACGCCGATGACCTTTTAAAATCTATAGGCGCATCAAAGAAATTTCGCGCTTCTTTGAATGCCTCTTGCTGGAACTCATCTTCAAGTCCAGGCGCATTGGCAAGGATGAGAAAACCACACTCTGCAAGCGCATAGCGGAGCCCCTCCATAAACTTCTCACGATCGTTATCCAAATCATGCCAGTCAACTGTTGGAATCTCTTTAGTCATTAACAATTCCTCTTAAGATAAATGCTTCGATAAGGTTTGATGAAAGTGCACAATCGCTTTTTCAAAATGCCCGAACGTAAGGTATTCGTTTGCTGACGTCTTGACCGTTCCCTGTATAGCGCAAGCCGCGTCTCTATCTTCATCAAAACCGGCATCTTTGACAAAGCTCGCATCATGCTTAGCTTCTTCGACATCGGTACTGGATCCATCTGGCTTTGCGTTAGTAATCCTAAAGATTAACATTTGCGTGCGTGTCGGGCTAACAGGTTCAAAGATCGTCACCGCAGAGTGCTTAGAGAGCACAGATATTGCGACGTTGGGGAACAGTTGATAAACAGATGTGATCATGCCACTAAGATGTTGATCTTCTGCCGCTAGGTCTCTAAGTTTTTCAACGCGCTTGAACGGAAATATAACCCGCGAGTGAGAGCCGAAGTTTTCTACTATCGTCGTATTATCGAGCCCGTATGGGTAGAAGCTTTTCTTGTGGAGAGACTTAATATGGTAGCCCTCCATCGTTGTTTCAGCGAGCAGCTTCCAATTCGCGTCATCAGAGTATTTGCTTTGATCAAAATAAATTTGCTCGTCCGAAAAAAAATCAGGTATGTCTTCAACAGAGGCTAGATCAATAGATTCACTCTGGTTGACGTAGATAAGCCCACCTCTCTCCAGTGCAGATATTTCGACCAGGCCGTTGCCTTCTCGTGCAATACCAGGGAACCCGTCTTGCCCCGGGATGTGTCTGAGTTGGCCATCTAAGCCGTAGTTCCAAGCGTGATAAGGACAAACAAATGATCTGGCACAACCTTGGTCCGAGGCGACTTGCATACCTCGGTGCCGACACGCGTTGATAAATGCGCGAACTTTTCCATCTTCCCCTCGCACCACAAGTAGCGGTGTACCAGCGGCCTTTCTGGCGATATAGCTACCTTTATCCGGGAGCATCGCGGAGAGGCAAAACACAATCGGCAAGCGTCTTAAAAGCGCAATTTCAGCCTCAAATCGCTCGATTGACCAATAACTCTCAACAGGTTGCTTCCAAACCGTGTCGCCAAGGTCTGTTGTTTTGTTATCAATGTGATGGAAGATGCGTTGGAGTATTTCTGGTTCGCTAAGTAACCGATTATTGGCGGCCATGATTGTAATCTCTGATGGTCTTCGAAGTCTTTTTTGTTAGAAACTTTCCAATAGTGGTGGCTTGTGGTTACCGAAAATCAAATCGCTTCGTCTCATTGAAGAAAAAGGGAGGTCAAATTAAACCTGACCTCCCGAGGGGAAGCTTAGTGCTGGAAACGCACCGTGACACCGATTGTGCGTGGATCGCCCGGATACGCATTGAAGCTACCCGCTTGAATGACCGAGTTAAAAATACCATCCGTAAACTCTTCTTCGAAAATATTTTTACCCCAAACGCTCAAGTTCCAACGACCATTTAAATCGCTAATACCTATTGAGGCATTCGCAGTGACATAGCTATCTTGATCGGCAATAGGATTTTGCTCGCTGGTTACGTTGCGTTCGCCACGATATCTAGCAGCGAGGTGAGCAAAACCGTTGAATCTACTAAAACTTCTTTCGTAGCTAATTGATGAACTAACTGTCCATTTGGGCACAAAGGACAATCGTTTTCCACTTAAGTCCTGAGTTTGACCAGGCGTGGGAGGTGATCCTGTAGGGACAATGATCTTTGGCCCACCAACATAGTTTTCATATTTTGCATCTAGGTAGGTTCCAGAAAGTGACACGTACAAGTTTGCAGTGGGTGCAAAAAAAGTTTCAAACTCTAAACCATCAACCTGAATTTCACCTGCGTTGGTTAGTGTAAAGTTGGTGCCATTAAATGCATTGGTTTGAAAATCTCGTAAGCGCTGCGAAAAAGCTGCTAGATTTATCTGCATCTGGTTATCAAACGTACGTATCTTCGCGCCCAGCTCCCAGGCATCGGCGATTTCTTTATCAAAGTCTGCACCACCAGAGCCGGCACTTACATTAAAACCCCCAGCTTTATAGCCGCGTTTTCCGCTTGCATACAGGCTCACGTTATCGCTGTACTCATAAGAAATTGTGATTTCACCGGTCGGCTCACTCTCGGAACGAGACTCGGAAAAATTTGGTACAGGTCTAAACAACTGAACAGCTGCAGCCGCGCCGCGTGCAGGAGGCGGTAGCAATGCAACGACCGGATCGCTCGCAGGATCGCTAAAGTCAATCGCCGAATATGGCGCGTCTGTCACAATGTTGGCATCAATATCTTTGTCTTCCGTGGTCCAACGAGCCCCTAATGATGCCGTTAGCCGATCACTGATGTGCCAATCGAGTTTACCGAACACCGAGTGGCTAGTTGTCTGTAAATCAAATTCGCTCAGTCTACCCGTACCACTACCAATATAGGATCCAGCTGGAGCGCCCTTTAATCCTTCGATGGTGGTGACAAGACCACCGATCGCTAGATCAAAGAACGGCCGCGCAAAACTACCCAACCGATTATCTCCGCCGGTTTCTTGATCTGCATCGTAGTAGTAATAACCTACCATCCAATCAAATCCATTATCTCCGGTCGATTGCAGTCTAAACTCTTGAGTGAATACTTGGCGGTCCGCGTTATTTTGCAAAACGCCGCTTAACTCGATGTCGATGAAATCGGCATCGATGTCATTTGTCTCTTCGAAATCTCGAAAAGCACTAAGGGAGGTAAAGGTTAAGTTGTCACGTTCCCAATCCACCTGCGCCGATAATCCACTTTGTTCCTGTTCTGTCTCTAAAGCTCGGTCAAATTTAATCTCGCGTTTGTAGATATCATCTGGCAAAAGCGTCGCACCAAGGGCTGTAGTGCGCGCAGCATTCGCTGGCAAGTTGAAAAAAAACGGTGCGCCACAACAGTCTTCTGTAATGGATGAAGTGTCCGCAATAAGTCGTATGGTGAGATCATCACTAGGCTCCACAAGCAGTTGTCCCCGCAAGGCGTAGCGGTCTCTATCGTTCACACTGTCTCTACCCGGTTGCACATTATCAATGTAACCATCGCGGCTATTGTAGTTACCCGAGACGCGGTAAGACACGGTGTCATTAATTGGCCCTGTGACGGTACCGCGGGTTATTTTTGTACCGTAGTCGCCAAGGGTTGCCTCAATGTCTAAACCAAACTCTCGTTCAGGTTTTTTTGTGATTATAGAGATCACACCTGCTGGTGTGTTTTTGCCATAAACCGAACTTTGTGGACCACGCAATATCTCCACGCGTTCGACGGCGATAAAGTCATCAATGGCGGAGGCCGCTCGACTGCGGTAAACACCGTCAATGAAAACGCCAACAGACGGCTCTAAACCTGCATTATTCCCCGAAGTACCAAGCCCGCGAATACTAAAAACTTGTTGTGAAGAACTTTGATTTTGACTCGTGTTTAGTGAAGGGGTTGCTATCTCCAGCTCTTGAATGTCGGCAATGCCCTTATTTACGAGGTCTACTCCCGTCACCACTGACACTGCGACCGGTGTTTCTTGCAACGTAGCCTCCCGCTTCTGTGCAGTGACTACTACTTCCTCGAGGCCTGCATATTGATCTTCCGCAGCCTGTCCGGTACTTGCCATCATGAGTGTTGCTGAGAGTACACTAACGTGCGCCATCTTGATTAGTCTCATATTACTTTCTCCCCACCTCTAATTTTTATTGCTGTTGCCGAACCTAATCTGAAGCTCTTTTCGACACATTCATGCTCAAAAGCCATCACCGCTTTGTCACTACTATAGAATGTGTAATATAGCGAGCGGATGCTACTTTAGTTGTTCAACAATAACAAGTTAGTTTGGTAAGTGTTAAGTAACGCAACGAACGGGAGCACTTCATCACCAAGCGAGAGACCGCCAGACAGCAAAAGCGAGGAATCAGGGAGATAATTAAAAATTTCTATTAGACTTTTTCTACTAGCAGCAGGGGTTGCTACAACCCTTCCATGCCAGACTTTATATAAGATACAACCATGTCAATTGCATGGTCCCGGTCGAGTTTATTCATAACCGCCCACTCTGCAGCGGCAATCGACGCACCGGAAGACATGGTGATCGCCAACTGTGCTTGCTCAATGGTGAGCTCGTAAGTTTTCGCCGTATTCTCGACCAGATAATGAGCGGTCCGGACACGCTCCTCCTTTCGCAACGGCTTAACAATGGCTGCAATTTCTGGTTGACTCAGCAATACAGGCACTATATTTCCTGGCGCATGATGGTCGAAGTTATTAGCAACGAACATTCTGATCACCTCCTCAAAGCTTTTCGCCTTCATAACTTCGACGAATAATGCTTCGCCGGTTATCTTGTACTCACGCCCGAGAAGCGCCTGCAACAATGTCTGGCGACTTGAAAAATAATTGTAAACTAGCGGGCTCGACACTTCCGCTTTGCGCGCCAACGACTCCATGGTGAATGCTTGCAATCCATCGCTAACGATCATCTGCTTGGCTACGTCAAGCAACTGGTCGGTTCTGGCGGATGGTGAAAGTCGTGTTCGCGGTTTAACGCTCATTAGCAGATCACCCCTTATTATTGAGTATCACAAATAAGATATTTATTGTAGACTGTGTTAACTAAGAAGACTCGTGTCATTATATAGGAAATATCAAGCATGAAACAGCCAACCGCACACTGCGTCAATCGAACAGTCCACGATGCCGATAGTCACATTACTGAATCTGGCGGTTGGATGGAAAAATACGCAAGCCAATACGTTAAAGACAACCTCGCTGCGCCATTTATTGATCTAGAAAACATACCCCAACTAAAACCCGTCTTTGAACAGGCTAAAAAGCGCTTGGCGGGAAATGACCCTGAACTAACAGAAGTTTTGAAAGCTGACCTATACGGCAGCCCTGGAAAACGAAACCTGATGGCGGCATACGGTGCCGTTGATGGCGAGGAACGCAGAGACTCACTCGACATTGCAGGCATTAGCAGCCAAATCGTTTTTCCCGGCCTAGTATTCTATTCCCGCTTCGCAAAATCTAAAGATTTAAAGGTGGTCTATGGCGGTAGCGAAGCCATGAACAGAGCTATGGTAGATTTTTGTTCCGCCGACAGTCAGCGCCTTTTATCTGTGGGTTACCTTTCTTTCAAAGACCCGGAGTTGGCATTAGCGAGTGCAAAGCAAGCGATCGACATGGGTGTCAAATCACTATGGCTAAGCTCAGATGCAGTTGATGGACGGGCACCTTCACACATCGCTTACGACCCTATTTGGGCGCTATTAGAAGAGGCCGGCGTACCAATCGTGCTGCATATCGGTAGCGGCGTTCTCATGCCCAAAGAGTATAAGAATACTGGTAACCAACGCACGCTCGACCCAATGTCGCTGAATATTGAAACCACTTCACCAAAAGACCTGCCCGTTTTACATCACTCGATTGAGCGCTGGTTGACCTGTATGATTTTTGACGGTGTGCTGGAACGATTTCCAAAGCTTAAGATCGGACTCATCGAGCTTGGCTCGAACTGGTTGCCGGCTTGTTTGGCAAACATGGACCTGGGTGTGTCACAGTTGGGTAAATTTGATACCGGGTTGAAAAACTTATCGATGAAACCTTCGGATTACATGAAGCGCCAAGTAAGAGCCACACCGTTACATGTGGAAGATGCCGGCTGGGTGCTGCGTAGTGTTGGTAAAGAAATGTTGATGTTTAACACCGATTACCCTCACCCTGAAGGTGGCAGTGATCCATTTGGCGATTTTGAACGCAGTCTTGACCTCGTCCAAGCAACACCGGAAGAGTTAGATAACTTTTATGCGAAAAACTTTGAAGACTTGATGGGTCTTAACACGGGAAGTTAAGTCGTATCCGCGGCTCGCGGGAAGTAATAATGACCAGCACAAGCACCGAAACTAAGCCTACCGATGATGGAGATGATTCAAGCATTGATGACCTTGCTTTTGGCCAAGTTCTGCATATCTTCCTGCGCACCTGGCCTTTCATCAAGCCACAGGCTCGACATCTGATTTACTTTGTGGCGTGCTCTGCGCTTGTCTTCGTGCTTACCGCTGCGCTTGGCTTCATCATTATCGGCTTGGTGAACGGCGGTATCATCGCTGGCAAACCTCTTGGCCTTTTCCATGCTGATATTTATGGTCTCGACCCTGCGGTCTTTGTCGACGTGGAGGAACTTTCAGCAGATGCTCGACGGCAACTGCCTTGGCTCGCGATGGGATCTACCATTCCGCTAGTCGGCGTGGTGATCATCGCCGGAATGCTTCTATACCAATACAGCATCTGGATCTTTCAATCCATCAATCAGCTTATGCGAGTGCGACTTATCGATCAGTTGCAGGTGCAATCCTTGGCATACCATAGCCAGGCGCACACGGGCGATGCGATCTATCGGGTCTATCAGGACAGCGCGATGGTCACGTCGATCATCCGCTCGATTTTTTTGGACCCGTTGATGTTCCTAGGACGCTTCATGTTCGGTCTAGGCATCGTTGCGGCATTCAGTCCTTGGTTAGCACTTATTCTCGGCGTCACAATTATTCCAGCGCTGCTCCTCGGACGTTACTTCTCATCACGGCTGCGAGTTGCTTTCCGACGCTCACGTGAACACAACAGTCGGCTCACCTCGTTGATTCAAGAGAGCATGGTCGGCATACGCATCATCAAAGCCACAGGTAACGAAAGCCAAAGGGAATGTGCATTTCAACGCCAGTCTGAAAAAGCTTTCGCGGCAGCATTCGAAGCCAGGGTCATGTTGACTATCATGGGTATACTTGCGTTCGTGCTAGTCGGCCTAACAGTTATCGCAACCCAATCAATGACGGCACTCTATGCCAATGCCGAAGCAGACACCTTTGCTCGTAATCTGCTGCTTGGTTTTGGTTTTGCCGCCTGGAATCTTGGTTCATTTACCGCTGCGTCGACCCGTATTGATGACAGCGTAGGCTCTCTGGAATCGCTCATCACCATCTGGGGACGCGCTCAGGATATGGCTGTCGGTCTAAACCGGGTGTTCGAGATTCTTGATCTTGAACCGGACATAGTAGATACCCCAGACGCCACTGACCTTGAACACATTGGAGACGGCGTATCATTTAAAAGCGTAACGTTCGGTTACGATCGGTTGCGCCCCGTCCTATCGGACATCAACCTGACATCAGCGCCCGGTAACATCACCGCCATCGTTGGCGCTACCGGTACAGGAAAGTCGACCCTCATGTCTTTGTTGCTCCGACTTGCCGATCCACAAAACGGCATGATTACCGTAGGCGGCAGGGACATTCGTACATTTACCCTCGCGTCACTGCGTCGGCAGATATCAATTGCAACGCAGGAAAACATCCTGTTTACAGCTTCAGTGTTGGAGAACATCCGTTATGCAGTACCGGAAGCTAGCCGGGATACTGTGATCGCCGCCGCACGAATCGCCTGCGCCGATGAGTTCATCAATCAGTTATCGCTAGGGTATGACACTCCGCTTGGTGAGCGCGCGACAAAACTCTCTACCGGTCAACGCCAACGCATCGTCATCGCTCGAGCACTGGTCAAGGACTCTCCCATTCTGATACTCGACGAACCCACTGCAGCGCTAGATGCCGATACCGAGCGACGGGTGATGACTAACTTGCGACACTGGGGCGAGTCAAGATGTATGTTCCTGATCACGCATCGACTGTCCACCATTCGTCAAGCTCACAACGTGCTTTACCTGCGCGACGGCCGGGTCGCAGCTTTCGGACCCCACGATCAGTTGATCCAAAACAGTACCGACTACCGATCATTTGTTGAAGCCGAAACAGGGCTGTCTATGGAGACACAGCCATGAGCGAAGAAGGAGCCATGAGCGCAGATCGAGTGATGAGCAAAAAACGGGTCACCACCGGCGAGACACTAACCTTAATCGGTCGTTCCTTACATTTTGTGTGGCCTTACTGGCCGCAGATCCTGATCAAGTTGATCCTCAGCTTCTTCGGCATTGCACTCATCCTTTTCCTGCCGTGGCCGCTGAAGTTTCTAATCGACTACGTGGTAATGGGCCTGCCCGTTGGTTCCTCTCCGACCCCTATTCCCCCCTATATTCAACCTCTAGTTGAGTTGATGAACGGCATGACGCCACTCGAAATCGTCTGGGTAGTAATCACTTTTAGTTTGCTTGGCATCACTCTGATTGGCTCATTCGGAATCGGCATCTCCCGTGACACCGCCGATGGCAATCTAGCGCAAGGACTAGACACCGCAACTCAAAGTGAAAACCTCGCAAATGAATCCAGTAGCCGAGTCAGTGGCCTGCTTGGTCTGTTTGAATACCGTTTCCAACTGAAGACCACGCATCGCTTTAACCATCAGTTACGGAGTTTGGTTTTCCGACGCTTATTGGCACTACCGATGACCCGGTTCAGTGACGACAGCGTCGGCGATGCCGTGTATCGGGTGATGTATGACACACCAGCAATCTCCAAGATCTGTTACGACATTCTTGTTGTGCCAATCTGCAACCTCTTTCTAATCGCGACCGTTATTTGGACAATGCAATATAGCTTCTCTGCGGTGCCGTCGTTGGTGCTGCTAGCTTGGCTTGCTGCACCTATGATACTGATCTCCTCGTTTCTGATGACTGGCGTTGCCCGTCGCAGGTCGCTCGCCAGCCGCGAGGCCGGCGCCGATACCACCGCAACAGTCGAAGAAGGTATGAGCAATATACTCGCAGTGCAAAGCCTAGGTGCGCATGATCGACAGCGGGATGAGTTCGATCGCGACAGTAAGAAATCGTTTAGCCGGTACCGGTCGTATGTTTGGATAAATGTAATGTTAGTAGGCCTGCAAGCGACCGTCGCCTGTGGCCTGCTGATTTACGTCTTCTTCGACATCGCCGAAGCAATCATTGCAGGAAAAATGACCCCAGGTGATTCCGGCATTCTGTGGGCCTACTTCGGTCAGTTGCTACTCACAACCGTCGCGCTAGGTGCACTATGGTTCAAACTACAAGACAATCTCGTCGGTATGCGCCGAGTGTTTCAGATCATTGATCATCCGACAGACCATGAACGTCACGGACACGAGACTTTAGAAACCGTTCGTGAAGGGTTAAGGTTTGAACATGTAAGCTACGCCTATCCAGACGGAACGCCTGCTTTGAGCGATATTACCCTAGACGCCCGGGTGGGAGAGATGGTTGCCCTTGTAGGCGCGACCGGCTCCGGTAAAACGACTTTATCATATCTAATTCCGGCGTTTATTCAGCCAAACGAGGGGCGCGTACTGCTCGATGGCATCGATACCCGCACACTGGCAGTTGAAAACCTTCGCGAACTCGTTAGTTTCGTCTTTCAAGAACCGGCGGTATTTGACGATACTGTTGCGAACAACATACGACTCGGTAATCCGAGTGCCAGTGATGCAGAACTAGAATCTGCCGCGGCAACTGCTGGCGCGTTGCCTTTCATTCGCAATCTTCCAGAAGGATTCGAGACTCGCCTCGGGCGCAACGGAGACACACTATCTGTTGGCCAGAAACAACGCCTAGCGATAGCCCGTGGATTGGTCAGTCGATCAAAGGTGTTAGTACTCGACGAGCCCACAGCAGCGCTGGACCCGGAGACTGAAAACGCACTCGTACGGGCGTTGCAAGCCGAACGCGAAAAGCGTGTGCTGATTGTCATCGCCCATCGTCTTAGTACCATTCGTACGGCAGACCGGATCTGTGTTGTGGATAATGGAAAGATTGTCGAGTCAGGCAGTCATAAGGAACTGATGCAAAACCCAACGGGTGCTTACCGGCAATTTGTCGAAATTCAGCTGACATCCTTGGAGGATAGCTAAATGACAGTAATCGGACCCTGGCGCAGACCGAAAAATAGCTCTGCAGACGAAGCAGGCGGCATACACGATAACCAGACTGCACAGGCGTTAGGCTTTGAGGGTGGCACTATTCCTGGATCTGTCAGTATGGAGCAATTTACCCCGCTGCTGACCAACTACTTTGGGGACCAGTGGTGGGCGACAGGTGGCCTGTCGGTGTTTCTTGCACGGCCAGTCTTCGATAACGAGCCGGTCCGCTGCATTTTGGAGCCCGCAACAGACACCAAAGCCAGGGTCTGGATGGAAAACAGAGATGGCGACATTGTGGTTAACGGAACGGCGTCTTTGGGCGATGACCCCTTTTCTGAAATCAAATCACGCCTGCAGGATAATCGCAAGAATCCAGATTTACGCATGATGGCAGATGTCGTCATTGGTAAACCGTCCCCAGTCTGCCGCGTGCGTATCACTGACGAACAGGTCGATGAGAGACTCCCTCTGATTACAGAACCAATGGAATGCTACGCGAGCAAAAATCAGTTTGGTCAGAAAGTTGCCCCGATCGAACCCTATGTTCATGCTTTCCGGGGTGTTGAGGAGCATATCATTCCGATCAACGAGGCCTACGTTGGAATGTTCGGTGCCATCGAAGTGCAATATTTATCGGGGCCTGTGACTGCCAATACTGATTACCTTTGCAAGGGCGAGGTCATTGCACTGTCTGCCAGCGCAAAAACTGAAATTGTCTGGTACACAGCGACACTAAGCGATGCAAAAAATGGTCGAGAGGTGGCTCGCATGACCAAAATGGACCGCCTGTTGAAAAGCGCGTCTCCACTGTGGAATTGACTTGATTAACTTCAGGAAGATGCTCGGATCTTCCGGGCCGACTCTTCCAGCCTGATATGTTAACCGCAAGACGAGCAGACTAGTGTCTCTCAACAATCTGCAAAAAGGTACCGATTCGACATTTTAATGTCGTTAGCCAAGACGATTGGGGTTTAGTCAGGGTCAATAAGAAACTCAGGCCAATCGTGACTCGGCATGTACTTCGTTAGGGTTGTCGAGCCCACCTCTCAATCGACGTGCCACTTCTGCATACTAGGTCAAAAAATCGACCCGTTCAGCCTCAGCGGTGAGATCAAAAAGCTATTCCGTGCGGGGTGCCACCGAAGGCGCGATCAACCTAAAATCCCGCCGCTCATCCCTCACCGCTTGAGCGGGCCTCATATTTGATTGATCATCAGCAATTACCATAGATGACGGTTCTTCGAAAAACGTGGTTTATCATCCCTATCGTTCACCTCGTTGGGAAACACGATCGGTGCCCTGTAATTTCTCGCCTAGGGTCTTACTCGATGCGGAATGCTCTTGGGAAAAATAATCGGCATCAGATAGGCGCACACGATTAATTGTTATTGCCTCGGAGTCCTTAGTCCAATAAGCATTTTGCGATGCTCAGCCAAGCTCACTCGCAGCGTACAACGGGGAAGATGCTTTCATCGCACGTGATTGAATACGTAGTGTAACGACATGGTCCCCCGCCTCGTTGTAAGCATGCTGGTCATACCAGACAATTTCAGTTTTAGGGCTCTGACTGACGCATACAACTTCGCAATCAATTCGGTATTTCTTACCCATAATTAAGGGGCCGTTGGTGTGACTGATTTCCATGGCACCGAACAGGCCGGTTGATTCTTCAACCAATGGACCAAGACCGCGCATCGCGTTGCCCCATAAAAATTCCAATATGGTGCAGGGTGCTGCGATCGGGTCACCCCAGGGAGAGCCTTCTTTGTACCAGGTCATGGGATCGCTAATAAGGTTCCTGTCGTAGCGTTCGAACTGGACGTCGGTCTTGGCGACAATGTCATAACTGCCGAGACTCATACCAGGCGTACACCTGCGCAGGATTCGCAACTCTTTTGGGTCGCAGGGATGCAGATTCTTTCGGCGCAGTTCAGAGTTCGAATGATCACCAATTGCTGCGGTGCCTTCGCATACCAGTAATCCGTCTTCGCGCTCCATCCAGACGCGCACCTGATTTTCGCCTTGCTTTAAAGGCTCGGCAAAGGCCTGCACCTTCTCAAGATCGATCGTCGCGTTCTTGAAGTTAAGCGACAGATTACCGCGCTCAAACCATTCGTTTCCGAAGACCTCCACCAGAATCGGCGGGAACTGATTCATATGAATATCGCCTGCTACCGTGCCGCCACGGAAGCCAAGCTCAGCTGCCGTGTCATCGTCATGGATACTGCCCGCGCCGTCTTCGATATTCCAATTTCTTGCTGCCCATAATGGGCCGGCTATTAACTCTGTCATGTTTACTTCCTAGCTTTATTTATCTGTTTGCCAATAGTTTGCTTACCAACTTGTTCGCCAAACCGTTTCTCAAGTTCTTGCATGGCGCCGACAATCATCGCGCCCCAAACTTCATCCAGTCGCGTCTCATCTTTAATGCTACGTAACTGCTCGTCCTCGTTGTAGCGGAGTATTAGCTTTACTGCACTTTCCACGATGTCCTGCGGGATGTCGTAGTTACCAGTAATCTCGCTACTTAAGAATTCGACAACCTGCTTGCGATTCTCTTGGTCTGTCCTGGCCATACTATTTCGCACGGCTGCATCAGCTTGCAGGTGTTTGATCAAAAGCTGTCTTTCACTGTGGTGTTCTCGATTAATTTTTTCGGTCACCTTAACCATATCTTCGAATTGGTGTGGTGTGGTCAGGGCATCCAGTTGCTGGCTTTGCAAATTATTTAATTCGCGCTTGTATAACGCCTGTAATAAACCCGTTAGATTGGGGAAGTAGCTGTATAGTAGCGCTTTGCTGGCCCCCGCCTCCTTTGCGACCTTGTACATTGTCAGAGTAGCGATACCGTTTGCTAACACCAGCTGGTAGGCCGCATCCAAGATTTCTTTCTTTCGTTCGTCTGGTCGAAGACGGCGACGTTTAATAGGTTGGTGAGCCGCCATCAGTCCGGCAATCCCAGCACACGCTTGGCAATGATGTTCAATTGCACCTCATTAGAACCACCGGCAATCGAGATCGATTTTGCCTCCAGGTTTAGTTTACTCATGCTGAGTTCTTGTTCTGTAAACACATCACCTCGCCAACCCATGGCTTGTGTGCCTCGAATACGGCACTGTAATTCCAACTGTTCTTTTACGTATTCCGCCTCAATATAGTTAAAGATCGATGTTGCCGCGCCGGGCGTGTTCGCTTCTGATTCTGCAACCGCTCTTGCTTGGGTGAGCATAAAAGCTCGCTTTTGCATTTCATTCAGAACAATATCATCCCTCAGTACCACATCATCAATCTCGTCAGTACCTGAATAAAGTTTGGCAAGATCTGCAAGCGGCATTTCAGGTTTGATTCGCTCTAGTACACCGGCATTATCGCCGCTGGCAAGAGCAGCCAAACCCGAGCGTTCGTGCTGCAGTAAACGCTTGGCAACACTCCAACCCTGATTCTCTTTATGCACCAGATCATTTTTGGGGACCTCAACATCATCAAAGAAGGTTTCACAAAAGGGTGAGCTGCCACTGATCAGTTCAATTGGCTTCACACTGACACCGGGTGAATCCATGGAGAACAATAGAAAGCTGATGCCTTCATGTTTAGGCGCCTGTGAATTGGTACGCACTAGACAAAATATCCAGTCGGCATAGTTGGCGCCGGACGTCCAGATCTTTGACCCATTCACCAGATAGTAGTCTCCTTTGTTTTCGGCTTTTGTCTGCAGACTGGCGAGATCCGATCCCGCGCCGGGTTCACTATACCCCTGGCACCAGGCTGTCTCACCACGGATGATTGGTGGCAAGTGTCGCTTCAGCTGATCTTCGGTCCCGTATTCGAGCAGGGTTGGCCCAATCATGGTGATGCCCATGCCACCCAGTGGCGGGCGCGCTTCAATACGCTGCAACTCTGCAAGCAATATCAGAAAGTGATCTTTATCCAAGCCACCGCCACCATATTGAGCAGGCCAGGTGGGTGCGGTCCAACCACGTTCCGCCATCCGCTCAAGCCACAGGTAGGAATCAGGATTCGGGCTGGTCCGCTTGCCGCCACCGCCCAGTGCTTCGCCAGGGGGTAAGCGTCGACGCATGGACAATGGACAATTTTCTTCGAGCCATTCACGGGTCTCATCGCGGAAGGTATCAAGTGCACTCATAATTACTGTCTATTCACTTACTGACTATTTAGTCAATAAGATACGCATGCGTTTGCTTTGCGTCAAACAGCACTATCTTGATTTCTAGCTATTCATTGGGGTTAGGCTGATTTAATGCGCTATAAAAAAAGCTCGCATTGGAAAAGAGAGAGTTTCAACGTCACTAAGCCTTCCTTTTGTTCCTGCACCAACATTACTGATGAGAAAGGAGAAGGTTTGTATAACTATTTATTTACCTTCACGGGAGGTAGAGGAAAATTTGAAAAAGCGACCGGCACATTAAACCTTGAACAATACTTTAAGAGGACTAGTCCTAGGGGGCCCTTGACTGAGAACGTAGGGCGTTAAAGCATTTCACGGATACGCAATAGGGCTAAGCTGAGTCTCTACTAGCGTTAAAAACCATTACGTAGAGACCGAAATCAGGGTAGTTGTTTAAAATATTGACCCGATTTATCTTGAGAGACTGCGCGAATCTTTCATGGTGCCCGGGGCCGGGGTCGAACCGGCACTTCCCAAAGGAAACAAGATTTTAAGTCTTGCGTGTCTACCAATTTCACCACCCGGGCTTAGGGCATGAAAGGCGCGTAGTGTAACGATCTGAAGCGCTCGGCTCAATCCTTAGCCGAAACTAATGCAAAAAAAAATGACTCAGTGGCAAAATGACGCCCAAAACGGCTGTCGCCAAAGGATAAAACGTTCGTTATATTAAAGCTTCGAAGGATTTAGCGAACGGACAACCATGAGCGAAACAACTTCCCCGCAACAACGGACATTCGAAACCCTCTTATACACACTCAATAGTCATGTCGCGACGGTGACACTGAACAGGCCAGAAGCGAGAAATGCTCTTAATCGTTTAGCCTATGCTGAACTAGAAGACGTGTTTCGCTTGATGCAGGCTGATCCAGATGTCAGATGCATCATCGTCACCGGCACAGACCCGGCGTTTTGTTCCGGTGACGACGTGAAGGAGTTAATGACGGGGGATGGTAATACGGCGAGCCATCGGCTTCGCTCCGTAAGACCCGGTACAACCCCTGCTGCTCGCGTTATTTTGGACTGTGATCGACCTATCATAGCAGCAGTAAACGGCGCTGCTATTGGCTGGGGCATGGACTTATCGCTGTTTTGTGATTTTAGAATCGCGTCAGATCGAGCCAAATTCTCTGAAATGTTTGTTAAGCGAGGTTTGATATCTGATGTTGGTGGCCTCACCCGTCTACCCGGTATTGTTGGTCCTCAAAAAGCAGCTGAGCTTCTTTTTACTGGCGATGTTATTGATGCGACGACGGCAAAGGAAATTGGCTTGGTTCTGGATGTTGTTCCCCACGACCTCCTGTTAGAGCAAGCGATGGAGCTGGCTGAAAAAATTGCAGCTAATCCACCGCTTGCGGTTCGATATCTAAAAGAAGGATTGAGACGGGCTTATCACGGTGAGTATGAAGCAATGGGGAATTGGGTCTCTCAGACATTGGGAACCTTATTTAAAACCAAGGATCACCGCGAGGGCGTCAACAGTTTCCTTGAAAAACGGCCGGCAAATTTTACTGGAGAATAGCGTTTGGTTCTTTTTGACGGTCATGGGAAGACTCAGAGCTTAATCTTTTTTATTTGAAGAACCCGTTCGGGTCATGCCAGATGATAGGTCAGGCCATGCTAATTTAAGATAACCGTACATTGACCAAAGCGTTAAACCTGCAGCGGCGTAAAGGAGACCATAACCGAAGTAGACAAAATTGTTGCCCTTCTCAGCCCCATTAATCAACAAGCAAATGATCGCGACCATCTGGAACACTGTCTTTACTTTACCGACAACCGACACGGCTACGCTGCGTCTTGCGCTGTATTCGGCCATCCATTCGCGCAAAGCGGAAACAACGATTTCTCGACCGACGATTACCACTGCGGGAATGGCTAAGACGGCACTGGCTTGAACTTCAACTAACAGGACGAGCGCCGTTGCGACCAGTAGTTTGTCCGCCACTGGGTCCAGAAACGCGCCAAAAGGTGTCGTCTCATTTAGCCTTCGAGCGAGGTAGCCATCCAACCAATCCGTCGCACTGGCTAAACCAAATATGCCAGCAGCAGCGACGTATCGCCATTCGACAGGCAAATAGAAAACGGCAACGAGCACAGGAATCAAAGCGATTCTCATACTCGTTAAAATATTTGGAACACTGATGGGTAAATTCATTATTTCTAATTAGCCGGTACGTGACAAATCAAGCGAGAACAGGGTGCGCTCACTCTGCCTCGATCTTAGCGTTGTGTTGACGATTAACTTAACAATAGGCGGCGCCAATCAACTGTTATGCAGATTAGCATAAATATGATCCGCAAGCTTTCTACTAATACCCTCAACTTTTGCTAATTCTTCACTCGCAGCGCTCTCGATCCGCGCCAACCCGCCAAAATGGCGTAGCAATGCTCGACGGCGCTTCGGACCAACCCCATCGATTTGTTCAAGACTGGATTCCTTTCTTTTCTTGTCACGCCGGTTACGGTGGGCTGTGATGGCGAATCGATGACTTTCGTCACGTATGTGTTGAATAAGGTGCAGCCCTGGATTATCAGGAGATAGCACAATTTCTTCTGAACCTGGTGTAAAGAGGCTTTCTAAACCGGCCTTGCGTGTCGGTCCCTTTGCGACACCAACCAACAACACTCCACTGACTTGCAACTCCTCCAGCATTTTTTCAGCTTCTTTAAGCTGACCTTTACCCCCGTCGATGAAAAGAATGTCCGGCACCCTGCCCTCACCTTTCTTCAATCGGGTATAGCGACGATTCAACGCCTGCGCCATCGCCGCATAATCATCACCTGGCGTGATGCCATCAATATTGAAACGACGATAATCAGATTTCAGCGGGCCATTTTGGTCAAACACGACACAGGATGCGACGGTCGCTTCGCCGCTACTATGACTAATATCAAAGCATTCAAGTCGTTCGGGCATCTCGGCTAAATCCAATGCTTGCTGTAACGCTTCGAAGCGTTGCTGCAAATTATTGCGATTAGCCATGTGACTACCCAAACTTTGCTCCGCATTGGTTTGCGCCATATCAACCCAACGCTGTCGATGGCTTCGAACGGTGTCTGCAATGGTGACCTTTTTACCTAACTGGCTCGACAGCACGTCTGCGATTAGTTCCTTCTCCGGTAACTTAGCATTGACGATAATTTCCTTCGGTATTTCACGGCCACCGAAGCCATTGAGATAAAACTGAGGTATAAACGAGCCGAGTAACTCTGAAGCATCCTGTTCCATTTTAATCTTGGGAAAGTAAGTCTTGTTGCCGAGCAGACGACCGCCTCGAACAACCATCACCAATACACAGACCGAACCAGGGTTGTGAACGGCGGCGACGATATCAATATCACCGGTGTCATTCATGACATATTGCTGCTCCTGCATGCGTTGCAGGTGCGCGATTTGATCACGATAAATTGCGGCGCGCTCAAATTTAAGAGCTGATGATGCTGCATCCATTTTGTCCGCGTAAGCGTCTAGTAGGACACGACTTTTACCTTCCAAAAACATGGTTGCGTGACTGACATCCTCTGCATATTCTTCCTCGGAAACCAAACCACAGCATGGTCCTGAACAGCGCTTAATTTGATACTGCAAACAGGGCCGTGATCTGTTCTTGAAAAAACTGTCTTCGCACTGCCTGACACGAAATACTTTCTGCAGGATATTTAAACTGTCGCGAACAGAATATGCACTCGGAAACGGACCAAAATAGCGCCCCTTTTTACGCTGGGCGCCTCGATGAAAACCTAACCGGGGAAACTCATCTTCGCTCGACAGAAAAATATAGGGATAGGACTTGTCGTCTTTGAAATCAATATTATACGGAGGGTGCAATTCCTTGATGAGTGTCTGTTCAAGCAGTAACGCTTCAGTTTCACTCGTCGTAACAGTGACTTCGATATGGCAAATCTTCGCCACCAACGCCATTGTTTTTCCGTCAAGTGCCGTGGTGCGGAAATAACTCGATACGCGATTCTTAAGGTTCTTTGCTTTACCAACGTAAAGTATTGATTCTTCGCTATCGAACATTCGATAAACACCCGGCCGATGGGTCAGATGCTTAAGGAACGTCTTGTGATCAAAATCTGTCATACAAACTAATCATGGTCTTTGTTGTGGTTATCATAGTGGCGTTATCATATTGGCGTTGCTAACGAGATTGATCGTGGTGTTGATCGTTTTGTCGATCGTTTTGTTGATCGTTTTGTTGATCGTGACAATATCCATGGCACGGCATTAGTCGACTAAATCCGACCAGCGTATTGCTCACACAATGCTATAGATATTGTTTTGTACACTACTCTAAACATTGTTCTGGACATTGTTCTGGACATTACTCTAAACAATACTCTAAAAATTGCGGGACGCATCATTCAATGCCAAGGCACTCTACCTTACCCCTCGTACAATCAATTGCAGATTGTACGGCATTTATAAACATAGGCTCAGTTAATCGTCCTGTCTGCGTGTTGTAACGGCTGCAATGATAGGAATCAACTAACCACTGCCCCTGCCCAAGATGATGGATATTACCATGGGAAAAGGGATGGTCCCGTGGCTTTAACGATAGCGCTTTAAGAATTGCGCGATGCGCAACCCCACCCAGAGCCAGAATGGCGCGATTACCGGTTTGCTGAAAATGCACATTGATCTCGGGCATCAAAAATTTCTGACAGTTATTAATCTCACGACTCGAAGGGCTGTTATTCAATGGTAAACACTTAACAGCATTCGATATACGTACTAACGATAAGGCAGACAATTGCGTCAGCACACGATTCAACATATCACCCGAAGCATCACCGACAAACGGAATACCTGTTTTATTGGCGCCGTGTAAACCCGGCGCAAGACCGACGATGAATAAAGGTGCACTGAGTTCACCATAGGCGGGTACGGGTAAGTTCCAGTAGTCCGGATAATCAATCCGCAGTTTTGCGAGGTAGTGTCGCAAACGCGGACAATGCCGGCAGGCAAGTAAATCTTCTGAACGATAAGGTAGCGTCATGCGCAGAACGTTACTGTGTCGGCGCTGAAAGTCAATTGCCCGCGGAGCATCCAACGTGACTGTCGCTCTCGTGATTAATTGATGCCGATACTCAACCAGTTCCCTCTCTCAAGAAAGGCAACTTAGCCGCTGATGGCTTCTGCGGAAATGATGCCGTATTTTATGGCCATTTTTGTCAGCCCCACATCATTGTGGATATCGAGTTTCTCAAAAATTCGATATCGATAACTGTTAACAGTCTTGGGACTCAATGAAAGCTTCTGGGAAATATGTGGCACCTTATAGCCATCAATGACCATCAGAGTGATCTGCATCTCCCTGCTCGATAGTGATTGGAATGGATTCGTATCGTTGCCTTTGTAGGGATGCAGTGCCAGCTTTTGTGCAATATCTGATGCGATATAGCGCTGACCGAGTACAACCCTACGAATCGCTCGAACCATTTCATCGACATCGGCGTTCTTGGTTAGATACCCTGCTGCGCCTATCTTGAGTAAATTTGTCGGATATGGCTCCTGCTCATGAATCGTCAACATCACGACTTTTAGCTCTGGTTCAACGCGTAAACAACGTCTTGTCGCTTCAAGCCCCCCAATACCAGGCATCTGAATATCCATAAGCACAACATCTGGCTTCAACTCTCGAACCAAATCAATCGCAGCTTCTCCAGAGCCTCCCTGTCCTATAACCTGAAACCCTTCAACATCATCGAGTAATCGTGATGTACCCTCCCTGACCAGTTGATGATCGTCAACGACTATAATTCTAATCATGTTGCCTCCTAGAACGTCCGCTATGGCAATGTTTTGGTTACTGTTTATGCCTGTTTTAGAGGTGTTGCATACAGTTAACTAAGATAATCCTCTGTTAGAAGAAATTAAAGTATCAGTTCAACATCTAACGTGGGACATTTGTCCTTCGCGGTGGGCGACATCTCCTACAAAATAAGGTCAGGGCAATGCCTAAGGAAAATCCGGGGTTTTTATTCTTTTGCGTAACGGGGTTTCGTTGACGACGGGAAATTGTAGCTTAATTGATCGGTAGAAGGATGCACCTAAGCGATTATTAAGACGACGTGGGATGTGGTCCCACATCGCTTAATCAACGGGAGGCATAAGCTGGATTGAGTACCCCAACTTCACCACCCTTGCGCTATGCTGAGTTGCTAAGGCTCGATAAAAACACGCACAACGCATCGGCCACAGTTTAATCAGATGTGAATGACTGTAAGCCAGTTTGCGCACGACCAAGAATCAGTGCGTGAATATCATGCGTCCCTTCATAGGTGTTAACCGTTTCAAGGTTCATCGCATGACGAATAACATGATACTCGTCTGAAATACCGTTTCCGCCGTGCATGTCTCTCGCCATTCTCGCGACATCCAGAGCTTTTCCACAATTATTACGTTTCATGAGCGAAATAACTTCTACGGGACAATTATCATCGTCCATCATACGTCCGATACGAAGTGCCCCCTGAAGACCCAGCGTGATTTCGGTTTGCATGTCCGCTAGTTTCTTCTGTATCAACTGGTTCGCGGCAAGAGGCCGACCAAACTGCTTTCGCTCCATGGTGTATGTTCGAGCTGCATGCCAACAAAATTCTGCAGCACCCATTGCACCCCATGAAATTCCATATCTGGCCTTGTTCAAACAGCCAAACGGGCCCGCTAAGCCTTTCACATTCGGTAGCAAATTGTCTTCCGGTACTTCGCAATCCGCAAGCACGATCTCGCCCGTGACAGACGCGCGCAAGCTGAATTTACCTTCAATTTTTGGCGTCTCAAAACCGGGCATGCCACGCTCTACGATAAAACCACGGATTTTCCCTTCGAGTTTGGCCCAAACAACTGCGATATCAGCAATCGGTGAATTGGTAATCCACATCTTCGCGCCGTTGAGTAGATAACCCCCCTCTGTTTTCTCGGCGCGAGTAATCATGCTGCCGGGGTCAGAACCATGATCCGGTTCTGTCAGACCAAAACAGCCCACCCACTCGCCAGTTGCAAGCTTAGGCAGATATTTCTCACGTTGTTCTTCGCTGCCATAGGCATAGATCGGATGCATGACCAGAGAGGATTGAACACTCATCGCTGATCGATAACCACTATCGACGCGTTCAACTTCCCGGGCAACAAGACCGTAGGAAACATAGTTAACATTCGCACAGCCGTACTTCTCAGGAATCGTTGCGCCTAAGAGGCCCAACTCGCCCATCTCGGTCATGATCTCACGATGAAAGTGTTCATCACGATAGGCCTGTTTGACACGCGTCTGAAGCTTGTCTTGGGCATAATCACGCGCCGTATCTCGTATCAGACATTCGTCTTCGGATAGTTGATCATCCAGAAAGAATGGATCGTCCCATTTGAACCCAGCCATATTGCATCACCTTGAAAATTGAAATCGATTGTTGAACTGCTCTGTAGCGATTTTGGACGGTCGCGCTTACAATGCTCGCGTCTGTCTATCGAAGCGCGCCATTATATAGGCTGCGTATCCGAATCGACAGCTAGCACGACAAATATCATCGACATCTATTGCGGCACCTATAAATTCCACCAGCAGTAGTGATCAAATACGACCAATGACTACAAATGGACTTTCTTATGGCTCTTGATACAGAAACGCTAAACCAACTACTCGATACAATTGACAAATTTGTAACCCAGCGGCTCCGACCGCTCGAGTCGCAAGTTGGCAATGATGACGCGATTCCCGATGACGTTATTCAAGAGATGCGCGATTTGGGTCTGTTTGGACTCACCATTCCCGAAAACTATGGCGGACTTGGCCTGAATATGTCCGAGGAAGTCGCTGTTGCTCAGGTTTTCGGACACACATCCCCTGCCTTTAGATCAGTCTTTGGTACTAATGTTGGTATTGGTTCGCAATCCCTCGTTATCGATGGCACTGAAGAACAAAAGCAGAAATATCTGCCGAAAATGGCCACCGGTGAAATCATCGGTTCTTTTTGTCTAACAGAGCCAGAAGCTGGTTCAGACGCTGCCTCGGTCAGAACGACAGCTAAGAAACAGGGCGATGTTTATGTAATCAACGGAACTAAGCGCTACATCACGAATGCGCCGATCGCTAATCTGTTCTCAGTATTTGCTCGAACCGACCAAACCCAAGCCGGTTCGCGGGGCGTCTCCGCTTTCCTCGTTGAGGCGAATTCGAAAGGTATAGCGCTCAGCGCGCCCTATCGAAAAATGGGTCAGCAAGGCACCTATGTTTGCGACGTGATGTTTGACGATGTTGAGGTACCTGCTGAAAACTTGATTGGCGGCGACGAAGGTGTCGGTTTTAGAACCGCCATGAAGGTCCTCGACAAGGGACGCTTGCATATCAGTGCGATCAGTATTGGTATTGCTGAACGATTAATCGAAGACAGCATCAAGTATGCGCTGGAACGTAAGCAGTTTGGCCAAGCTATCGCCGAGTTTCAGCTGATCCAGGCAATGTTGGCAGATAGCGAAACTGATACCTACGCGGCAAAGTGCATGGTTGCAGAAACAGCAAGGCGTCGTGACGCGGGTGAAAATGTTGCCGCGCTTGCGGCTAGTTGCAAATTATTCGCAACCGAAATGGTCGGCCGTGTTGCAGACCGAGCGGTTCAGATATTTGGCGGTGCAGGATACATTGAAGACTATGGTATCGAGCGCTTCTATCGAGATGTGCGACTTTTTCGTATCTACGAAGGTACATCACAAATACAGCAAACGGTTATCGCCAAGGATATGATGCGTAGGCACAGTTAGTTTAAACTTTAAGTTTAGACACTAAATTATTGTTATAAATGAACATTTTAGCCAATGAAAAGAGCTCCCCGCATCTGATACGAAGGTTTATGATGCATGGGAGTAGACCTCCTGAGCCAGATAAATGTACCCTACAGGTCGTGCGTTTAATATTGTTTGAAGACCAACATTGATGGATCGACTCGTCCAGTTTGGAGACCAACCGAAATGAAGGGATACTCAACCCGTGAAGTCTCTGAGTTACTGGACCTGCCAGAACCCGTTATCCGCGACATAGCGCGGGGAATTCTCGATCCAGATCGCGGCTCAAATCAACACTTTCGCTTCAGCTTTCAGGACATTGTGGTTCTAAGGACAGCAAAAGAACTTCTGCACTCTGGCGTTCAGCGCAGTAAAATCAACCGCAGCTTGTTTGAGCTACAACGACAACTACCCTCTAATCGACCGCTGACGGCATTACGTATTTCCGGTGACGGCGGCGTAGTTGTGATCCGTGATGAAGAGCAAGTATACAATCCCGTCAGTGGTCAGATACATTTTAACTTTGCCATCTCAGACCTCGCTGGCACCGTTGCGCCACTCGCTCGGAGAGCAGTAGAGGACGCCGAATCGGCAGACCAATTGACCAGCGACGACTGGTTTGACCTCGGTGTAGATCTAGAAGCTGTGAGCCCAGAAGATGCGCCTGCTGCCTACCAAAGAGCGCTAGAGTTAGAGGCCGATCATTCTGATGCACATGTTAATCTAGGCAGATTACTGCAGGAGGCTGGCGAACATGAAGCTGCTGAGGACCACTACAAGCAGGCACTGGCGTCAGAGCCAGACAATGTCCTGGCCGCTTTCAATCTCGGTACCTTGTTAGAGGACTTTGGACGGATCAACGATGCGATTGACGCCTATAAACTCGCTAACTCCTTCGCAGACGCGCATTACAACCTATCACGTTTATACGAGTTGGTTGGCCAGCATACCGAAGCACTTAAACACTTAAAAACCTACAGGACCATGCTCGATCAGCACTGATCGATATTGACCCGAATTATCAGTGTCGTTAGTGCAAACCCGCAGGAAACGATTCAAGATCGACACGCAGAGTTCTTTTACCTAACATCTGCAGTCGGCCGTGCAGTCGCTCCACGCCCTCCAACGTATATTCAAATCGATATTCTCGCCAAACTCGCCAATTCTGGTGCTCATCGCGACTCAGAGATATACGAATTTGGTGGACGGTTTGATCGAGAAGCTGAACATCACATAACTTGCACTCTCTTTGTGCAATAGTCGTGGCCATTTCCTTACAGCGCATCGACTCAAGAAAATACAGTCCGTAAGCAGGCATTAAAATTACAAGGATCAGTTCGAACATTCAGTTTTTACCGTCAAAATTAGTAATCCACGAGATAAATTTTTGGTATGAACATATCAAAGCATATTTTAACGCTTCGGTACTTAACAAAGGCAGAACAATCGCGTATATTTCGCGCTGCGTTGGAGGGGTGGCAGAGTGGCCGAATGCACCGGTCTTGAAAACCGGCGAGTGTAATAGCTCCGAGAGTTCGAATCTCTCCCCCTCCGCCACTTTAATTCCAGATCAAACCTCCTTTTTCTCTGCATGACAACCGCTTACGTATCGATACATTTAGCCGTTTGCCCATCTCAACTTTCAAATAAGCTTCTGCTGTCGACGGTTCGCATGACCGTTACATGACCCGCAAAGACCCTGCAGACTAACCTTAGAACTCTATCATCCGCATCGAAAATGAGTCATGTCAATGAGATAGAGGTTCCAGCATGAAAGACACAATCGATACAAATATAAGCTTCGGCGCGCTTTTGATCGTTAGTATGATTTGTATTTTTGTCTTTAAGGCCAGCCTGACTGTCTAGCTTATTGTCCCTCTTGTTCCGGTCGTGGGTTAAACTTTTGCAGTCGCCCAGTCCTTCTCCAATACTGCTGCGGGTGCTGCTTAAGGTGCTTTTCTGCACTGAATTTGACCAACAGGCGCCATAACCACGCGTTCGCCTCCAACAGAACCAAATATACCCAAACATGTTGCGTTAGATTATCAACAAACCTGCATGCAGAATCACACATTTACGGGCAATATTTAGTATACTGCCGCCACAAAAATATCTGCCCTTTTGATTGCCGGGAGTCACAAACCCTCCGGTAGGCTTAATTTTGGTTATCAACCAATACAAACAAGTGGGAAAACATGACTGACAAGAAATCTAAGATCATCTATACCTATACCGACGAAGCGCCAGCACTTGCGACGCATTCGTTCCTACCTATCATCGAAAAATTTGCCGCGTCTGCGGGTGTTGAAGTAGAGCTAAGTGATATCTCTCTTGCCGCGCGCATCCTCGCAGCTTTTCCGGACAAACTTAGCGACGAGCAAAAAGTGCCTGATGCACTTGCAGAACTCGGCGCTCTCACTAGCGATTCAGAAACTAACATTATTAAACTGCCAAACGTCAGCGCTTCGATACCGCAATTGGTTCACGCAATTACTGAATTGCAGGAACATGGCTACGACATTCCTGACTACCCCGCTGAACCTTCAAATGAAGAAGAGACGCGCATCAATACAGCATACTCAACCGCGTTAGGTAGTTCTGTTAACCCTGTACTCAGAGAAGGAAACTCCGATAGACGCGCACCTGCTTCCGTTAAGGAATTCGCGAGGAACCATCCGCACTCGATGGGCAAGTGGAGTCAGTCTTCTCGCACACACGTTGCACACATGCGCCACGGTGATTTTTACCATAGCGATAAGTCAACGGTTGTTGAAAAATCTGGCATGGTCAGCATTCAACATACCGCCACAGATGGCACAGTAACAGTGCTACGCGATGATGTGCCGGTCACTGAGAAAGAAATCATCGATGGCACGTTCATGAGTGTTAAAGCGTTGCGGACATTCCTCGAAGAGGAAATGGAAGGCGCAAAGAATGCAGGTTTGCTGTTTTCACTACACCTCAAATCGACCATGATGAAAATCTCTGACCCCATCATCTTTGGACATGCGGTCACTGTCTACTTTAAGGATGCGTTTGAAAAGCATGCTGAAACCTTCGAAAAACTCGGTGTAGATCCAAGCAATGGTCTTGCCAGTGCTTATGAGAAAATCGAAAATTGTGGCTTCTCGCTACGTAATGAAATCGAAGCTGACCTTCGCGCTTGCTACGAAAACCGTCCAGAAACAGCAATGGTTGATTCTGATCGCGGTATTACGAATCTGCACGTACCCAGTGACGTCATCGTTGATGCATCGATGCCAGCAATGATTCGCTTAGGCGGAAAGATGTGGGGTACCGACGGCAAACTTAAAGACACAAAAGCCATCATTCCAGATAGCTGTTATGCGACCATGTATCAGGAAGTCATCAATTTTTGTAAGCATCACGATGCATTCGACCCAACAACGATGGGCTCAGTACAAAATGTTGGCCTGATGGCACAAAAAGCTGAAGAGTATGGGTCACACGATAAGACCTTCACCCTGGCTGCAGATGGCGATATGCGCATCGTTGATGCCGATGGCAAGGTACTAATTGAACACCTTGGTTTAGATGCCGGTGACATCTGGCGCATGTGCCAAACAAAGGATGCGCCTATTCAGGATTGGGTCAAACTCGCCGTTAATCGTTCAAGGGTTTCAGGAATTCCCGTTGTATTTTGGCTCGACCCGCATCGTGGACACGACGCGCAAATGATCAAAAAGGTAAAAACCTACCTAAAAGATCATAATACTGAAGAGCTTGATATCCGCATCATGTCTGTTGACTTGGCAACAAGGCACACACTTGAGCGATTACGTCATAGTGAGGATACAATTTCTGCGACGGGTAACGTGTTACGTGATTACCTAACCGACCTGTTCCCTATTCTCGAATTGGGTACAAGCGCCAAAATGCTTTCTGTTGTTCCACTTATGGCAGGCGGTGGTTTGTTTGAAACTGGCGCTGGTGGTTCCGCACCGAAACATGTGCAACAGTTTGTTGAAGAAAATCACCTTCGTTGGGATTCACTCGGTGAGTTCTTAGCACTAGCTGTTTCGCTTGAAGATGTTGCTGAAAAGACCAGTAATCCGCAAGCAAAAATACTGGCGACAACGCTCGATATAGCAACGGGCAAATTGTTGGACTTAAATAAATCTCCTTCCCGTAAAACCGGAGAAATTGATAACCGTGGCAGTCATTACTTCCTCGCAAGATATTGGGCGGAAGCGATCGGCAATCAAGACGAAGATACTCAAATGCGCGACCAGTTCAAGCAGCTTGCTGCAGATCTAGAGAGCAATGAGGACAAAATTCTGACTGAATTGATTGATATCCAAGGCGCAAAGGTTGACCTCAAAGGCTATTATCAGCCAGATCCGAAGTTAGCAGATGAGGCAATGCGCCCTAGCGCAACGTTGAACAAGCTTATTGACGGTTAGTACTGATTTAGACTTGAACACAGCTGCGAACTGATTAATCGACCCGCAGTACAAAAAAGCCCGTAAGAAATAATACTTACGGGCTTTTTTATTTTTCTCAAACAGATTCATGCGATCAAATTGTTAAGATCGTTGCCCAATCATCTTCGACCTCTAATCAGTCTACCCGGCAGCGCATCCGTTGGTTGACCATTACGATAGGTTATTTGTCCATGACAAATAGTTGCTAGATACCCTTGAGTCGTTTGCTCTAACCGTTTACCCCCTGCTGGCAAGTCATTCACCATACGCGGCGGGTCTGACGCTAATTTATCAAAGTCGATGACATTGATATCAGCGCGCTTACCAACAACCAATTGACCGCGATCGGTCAAACCAACCGCAGCGGCGGTATCGCAGGATTGCGCTTTAACTAAGGTTGGCAAATCTATCAGCTCGCCTCGCGTGCGGTCGCGGCCCCAATGGGTCAACAGATAGGTCACAAAACTCGCGTCGCAAATCGTGCCGACATGCGCACCACCATCGCCTAGGCCCATGACCGTATTTTCTTCTAGAATCATTTCACGACAGCAATCTAAGTTGTCTTGTGCATAGTTCGCAAAGGGCGTGTAAAGCATCTGCTGGCCATCATTCATCAACATAGCATCCAAAGCCAATGACTCGGCCGATACGCCAGCGCGGCGCGCTTGTGCACCTAAACTATTTTCAGGCGCAGGTTCATAGTTTGGTGGGTCACCTAGCAACCACATCTTGTCAAAGTTAGTGATCAGCAAAGCGGGACCTGCAGAGGTGCTTTGCTCAGACAGCAATTGTTCTCTAAATGTCTCATCCTGCAGGCATGCAACTTTTTCTTGCAAAGAGAGTCCCGCAATATCTCGATACGAGGGCAACTGGATGAACGGATTTAAGGTGCAGTTTAAGCCCATCAAAATACCAATGGCCCGAGGCGCGACCTGCCCCTTCATTTTAAGCCCTTTCTCGTTCGCCAAATCAATTCGGCTAAGTAAGGCCTTCCAACCTTGCGGGTTGATACCTTGTGCCAGAGAAATTGTCATCGAGGTGTTTGCCGCTTCGGTCATTGCCATCAATGTTTCGAACTCTTCGTCGATATCCTTGAAATCAGAAATCATTTCAAGCACACCAGCGTCGGCATTTCTCAGGGCTTCACCGATGCCCACTAACTCATCTCTGGCTGCTGTTAAAGACGGTGTTGGATCACCTGTACTGCTTTTATGATTCAATGTTCGCGAGCTACTGAAACCTAAAGCACCTGCTTGCATCGCTTCTTCTGTAAGCGCCTTCATGGCTGCTATATCGTCAGCGGTTGCCGGTTCTCTGTTCGCACCCCGCTCACCCATGACGTAGACCCTCAATGCGGCGTGAGGCAGTTGCGCGGCAATATCCATATCGAACTGTCGTTGCTCAAGAAAGTCCATGTAATCGGGAAACGATTCCCAACTCCAGGGCAAGCCCTCATGCAAAGCGACACCTGGAATATCTTCAACACCCTCCATTAACTTCACTAAAACGTCGTGGTCTGTTGTTCGCACTGGCGCAAAACCAACACCACAGTTACCCATGACAACGGTAGTGACCCCATGGTGACTCGAGGGATTCATGCGGGAAGCCCATGTTGCCAGACCATCATAGTGCGTATGTATGTCAACAAAGCCTGGTGTGACTAATGCGCCGGCGGCGTCAATGACCTCGCCCGCAGCGGCGCAATCTGCATCGTTAATCGAACCAATTTCTGTGATCAGACCGGCTGTAACACCGATGTCCGCTTGGTATTCATCATTTCCAGTTCCATCAATAACTTTGCCATTTTTTATCACTAGATCGTAGCGCGTCATAGTCAAAACATCCTGAAAATGGTTCATTATACTCACGTAATAATGTTACAAACCAACTCTAATATCGTGCCATATTCTCCGTTCGCTACCTCCACCTTTGATTGTGTCCGCCCTTAAAATTCGTTAGCTTAGAGGCTTAAACGCAGCATCCGTCAAAAATAGCCCAATTGTATCCCCTATTTGTTTGTCACTGACCGATGCTGCAAGACCAAGCTTGAATTTTCGAAGGAGCAATAGGTTGCCATCATTTTCCATCAAGGATTTGGTTAACGACGCTGACGACAATCGGATCGCCTTTCGCGGCGCACTCGATTTTGATATCAGAGAAAACGGCATAAGTCCCCGCAGGCTACCTAGTTGGACTCGACACCAGGTACCGCAAATGATGGATGTCATGGCGAGAATGCCATCTGGCGTTCGATTATTATTAGAAACTGATGCGACTGAAATCACCGTTAGTGGTTTGGCGACTAATATGGTCACACCACCCGCATCGAAAAAAGATGTTGTGATGAACCTCGAGGTTGATCGGCAACTACTCATCAGTCGCACTAACCAGGGTAATACGATCGAACTAAACCGAGCAGACCCGGACGCTTTTAAACTGATACGTGGTGCAGCTGGACGGTGGACTTTCATGGACTTACCCGCGGGCAATAAACGTTGTGAAATATGGTTGCCGCATAATGCATTTATCGAATTACACGAGTTATCAATCAATGAAGGGGCTACGCTAAATACGCCGAGCGTGTCTGATAAACCTAAATGGATTCATTACGGCAGTTCGATCAGCCACTGCATGGAAGCTGACCAGCCTGCCCTCGTCTGGCCCGCCGTCGCTGCACGTATTGCTGATGTTGATTTACAAAACCTTGGTTTTGGCGGCCAGTGTCAGCTTGATCAATTTGTGGCTCGAACAATCAGAGACTCTGATGCAGATCTCATCAGTCTCAAAGTTGGCATTAACATTATCAATATTGATTCGATGCGAGAACGTATTTTCCAGCCCGCATTGCATGGTTTCCTCGATACTATTCGAGAAGGTAAACCAGACACGCCCATTACCTTAATATCACCGATATACTGCCCGAGTGCAGAAACCTCGCCCGGCCCGACGATTGCCGATGCCAACGGAAAATTCATTACGCTCTCTGGGCATGAAGAAATTCGTGCCGGTTGCATGACGCTAAATAGAGTACGAACGTTGATGACACAAGTCGTCAAAACACGTGACGATGCCAACCTTAGTTACGTTAATGGTCTTGATCTTTTTGGTCACAAGGACGCTATTAACCTACCCGACGACCTACATCCAAATCCAGATGGTTATGTAACAATGGGTGAACGGTTTGCCACTATGCATTTAGCGCAACAATCAAAAGCGATTTCGCTATAGGGATATCAACAACCATACAACCGGTTTAGAAGAGGATGACGTTCAAATGGAAATTCGATCTTTAACACCTCATATCGGCGCTGAGATTATTGGCGTCGATCTATCACAATCATTCAGTAACGAAGAGTTCGCTGACATTCACCAAGCTCACCTCGACTGGAAAGTGTTGGTTTTTCGAGACCAAACGCTCAGCAGAGAAGATCACAAAGCCTTCGGCAGACGCTTTGGTAAGCTTCACGTGCATCCGATGAACTACAAAGGTACCGGCGATCCAGAGATTTTACAGGTTAAAACAACGGCAAAATCTGCTTACACCGCCGGAAATGGCTGGCATACCGATGTCACCTGTGATGAATACCCGCCAATGGGCTCCATGCTATACATTACAGAAACACCTGCCAGCGGTGGCGGCGACACGTTATACGCGGATATGTACCTAGCCTATGATTTGCTTTCCGACCCAATGAAAGAAATGCTGGAAGGATTAGTCGCCGTGCATGATGGGGCAATTCCGTATATCGGCGCCTATAAATCTGCACCACCTGAAGGCGGTTATCCAAGACACGAGCACCCTGTCATCACAACACATCCTGAAACAGGCAAGAAGGTACTTTATGTTAACCCTGGCTTTACTTCGCACATTAAAGGGCTCACCGGAGCAGAGAGTCGCGCCATTCTAGACATGTTATATAAGCATGTTGCTCAGACACCAAGATTGACCTGCAGAGTCATATGGGAACCGAACACACTGACGTTCTGGGATAACCGCTGTACTCAGCATCACGCCGTATGGGACTACCACCCAGATTCTCGTTATGGTGAGCGTGTTTCAATTGTCGCCCATGAGCGACCAGCCTAAGTCTTGCTAAAGGAAATATTTTAGTGCTTCCGAACGTCACGCGAACATACAAAAATCATCATCTCGACTCGACCCGTTGGAACCTTTATCGCCCACGCAGTAACGATGTCATCATCACGACCGCATATAAATCCGGTACAACTTGGACGCAGGCTATTTTCTACGAACTTTTGTATGGTGATGAAGCGCAAAAGCCTGACCCGGACACTGTAAATGTCTGGCCGGATGCTGACTTCAACGGTCTAAAAAAAGATGCCTTGAAAAGTTGGCTAGATGGCTTTGACCGTCAGCGCTATATAAAGAGCCATATCCCTTTGGACGGGCTGCCTTACTATGAACAGGTAAAGTACGTGATTGTGTGCCGTGATCCGAGAGATGTATTCATGTCACTATTTAATCATGTGTCGAGATACACCCCTGAATTTTATCGAATGCTTAATGACCCTGCTCGTCTTGTCGGTGAGCCAATGCCGCAGATATCAACGGACCCGCGCGAGGCTTGGCAAGATTGGATAAGCCACGGTTGGTTTGATTGGGAGTCCGAAGGCTATCCTATGTGGTCCAACATGCATCATACCCAGAGCTATTGGGATTTCAGGCATCTGCCTAATTTCCTCTTTATTCACTATAACGATATGTTGTCCGACCTCAGTGGCGCTGTCGCTAAGCTTGCAGCCTTCAGTAACATCGAGGTAGACAGTCAAAAGATAGCGCGGGTCGTCGAAGCGACAACTTTTGAGAACGTAAAGCAAAAAGCGCTATCGCTAACAAATGATCGAATGGCCAGTACGTTTGAGGGCGGACAGGCACAATTTATTTTCAAAGGCACAAATGGCCGTTGGAAAGACATCTTTACTAATGAGGATCTTGAACTCTACGAGGCGGCTAAAAAACGCGTGCTAACCGAAGACTGTGCCCACTGGTTAGAGCATGGCGGCGCCGTTAGTTAGAAAAAATGTTCGTTTATCATGCAGTTGGTTAGTTTACGGTCAACTAATTGAGTTCTTTTTCAATGCCTAATCGATAACACATCATGAGTAAAAACCAAGGATTGTGGCGCAGATGGCTCGACCATCATCATGATAAGTGGCGATGGTCAGTGGCGATGATCAGTGGAGATAATGTGTGTCCTTGGAATAACGGTACCTATCAACTTATCGTCTCGACTGGCAGTGCCTCGGACACCTTGAGCAACGCACCAGCCGAGATCAGCGATTCAATAAACGAATTGGCTTTACGACTATCAGGATATTCGAGCGTCGCATGGTTGGAACAGATCGTTCGATTAAAAGTACGGCACACATCTAGACTCGGCCACTCTCGAAGCGATGTTTGCAACGCTGCATCGACCAGCACTAGCGTTCGATTTTTGATTTTTGACTTTTTTTAACCGGACACAGCATTGCGAGAATAATGCAATGCACCACAAGTATGCGATAGTCTAATAGCTAATTAACAAATGGGATATTCAATACATGTCGAAGGATACTAATGCAGACGCAGATGTCATTGTCGTCGGTGCCGGATTTGCTGGCATGTATGCCATTTATCGTTTTCGAAAGGCGGGGCTAAACGTCAAAGTGCTGGAGGCCGGCAGCGACGTTGGTGGCACCTGGTATTGGAATCGTTACCCCGGAGCACGCTGCGATGTGCCGAGTATCGAGTATTCTTTCGGATTCTCACCAGAGCTTGAGCAGGATTGGCATTGGCCGGAAGTATTCTCTGCTCAACCGGATATTCTTGCCTATGCAAATCACATTACCGAACGGTTTGATCTTCGTAGAGATATCCAGTTTAACACCCGCGTATCAGCTGTTGAGTATCAAGATGAACAAAACCTTTGGCGTCTAACGACCGAAACCGGAGAAATATTAAGTGCCAAATATTGCGTTATGGCCACCGGCTGTCTGTCGGTGCCAAACAGGCCACATATTGACGGCGAAGAAACCTTTAAAGGGCGCACCTTACACACCGGCCTTTGGCCTAAAGAACAGGTTGATCTGACCGGTCTTCGCGTTGGTGTTATCGGCACAGGCTCCTCCGGCGTACAAGCGATTCCTGAACTTGCCAAGCAGGCAGGTCATCTAACAGTATTTCAACGAACGCCTGTCTATACGGTACCCGCCAACCGCAAAGCGATGCGATCGGAGATCGAAGCAACCTTTAAGGAAAACTATGCTGATATCCGCGAAATGCAGCAGAAAAATATCGGCGGGGTTTCAAATTTTAGCCCTTCAAGAATTAATTCTTCTGAAACTACCTCAAGCGATAAGCGCAACGAAAAAGCTAGCGAGCCAAGATCGGTCCCTACTATTATGACACTGGGGAAAAAAGCCATACAGTCATTAATAGACGAACGCGGTTTAGGCGTACTGTTGGGCTTCAGGGATCTATTGACGGATCCAGGGGCAAATGAAATTGCAAACGAGTTGTACCGGGAGAATGTGCTTCGCCAAGTCAAAGATAAAGACACCGCGGAACATTTATTAACCGAAGAATTTGGTTTTGGCTGCAAGCGTCAAGTACTCGATCGCGACTATTACGAAACATACAACCGGGATAACGTCAGCTTGGTTGATGTTCGCAATTCAGCAATTCAGTGCATTACAGAAACAGGAATTGAGACTTCGACGGGCCACACTGAGCTGGATGTTTTGGTTTACGCAACAGGCTTCGATGCAATGACAGGCGCCCTAACCCGGGCAAACATAACCGGTCGCCAAGGCAAGCCTCTAACCGATAAATGGGTATCGGGCCCCGTCACCTATCTGGGCCTACAGATGCAAGGCTTCCCGAATTTATTCACCGTGACGGGACCAGGTAGTCCATCGGTTCTATGCAATATGCTTGTGGCGATCGAACAGCACGTTAACTGGATAGCCGATTGCATTACTCACCTTCGAGATAAGCATATCGACACAATCGAACCATTGGCTTCATCGGAAAGCGACTGGATACAGCATGTCAACGAGGTGTCTGAAGGCACAATGTACACAGCCCCGAACTGTAATTCCTGGTATCTCGGCGCAAACATCGAAGGTAAAACAAGAATATTTATGCCGTATGTTGGCGGCTATCCCCGCTACAAGACCAAGTGTGATGAAGAGGCTGAAGCTGGCTATCCCGGTTTCCAATGTACATCTTCGTAGCTTCGATCACCTAAGTCTGCGGTATTAGTGTTAATTATCTGACGGCTAATCCACCGGCTTCGGTGTGACTGATGTTACTGGCCCAACAGTGAAGCTTTTCCGGATCAACTTCGCGCCACGATGCCAGATCTCGAAAGTCCAAGTACCGGGCACCATCTCCCATGCTTCGTCAAAACCGTAACCATGCAGTGCTGTCTCGCCCACAATTATTTTGTAGCTTTCTTCTGATTTGGTGTAAATCCTGCCTGAGGGACTGACCAAACCGCCTTTAGGAAAATGGATAACGCTTCTGACTTCAATTTTTGCACCGATAGGCGTGGTGTTAATTGAATATTTAAGGCCGAAATTTGTCCTCATTCGCATGGGAATTTCACTTGTGATTGTTTCGAATCTAACGCTAGTCACGAAATCTGAGGCTAGTGCCTTTGATGTTGATTCACTGCGCCGCTGGTTGAAATTAGATCGAAAAACGCCGTATCCAGTAACTTCAGCCGCACTTATCACGTAGTCATCACCGGCAAGAGCTGCGGCACTGACAATCAAGAGGAAGGGCCCTGCGCATAACGTCACACAGAAACTCAATGTAGATATTATTCTTATCATTAACGATCGTCCGATTATAAAAAAGACGCAGTCCCGAACCCTATCCAAAACAGAAACGGAAAGAAACGTTTAGCGAACTTTTCGCACCGGTTCGCTGTCCAATACGATGAGGCACAGAAGCTTGAACGCAAGCCAATGCAATCAGAGTTTGCATACGCAAAACCAGCAACACCAGAGACCTTGCTGAAAGACCTTATAGCCTGTGTTGGTAAGGCTTTCAAAGAATTGTCATACAGCTTGCTTTTAGTTCCTAGAGCCGTAAAATTTTAACTAGATAAAGCTTTATGCCAACATAATTTAACTCAACGCATACATGCATTATTCGAGGAATTATTTTCTAAAATGATAGACCCTCACTTGAAACGATGACAGATCGACCCCAATTATAAGGGAAGGCAGGTCTACAACGCATTGATTAAACGAGAACGAGAACAAGTACGACAAATACCCAAGTAATGGGAAGAAAGCGCTCATAGAGCATAGTTTTTTAAGACCAGTACGCCTAGCAGGAGACATTTAATGGCTGACGCACAATTTGTATCACAACAAAGCACTTCCGTAATATCGACACACAAGGTATTAAGAAATACCTACATGTTGCTGTCCATGACGTTGCTATTCAGCGCCGGCATGGCGGCGTTAGCGATGGCAATCGAGGCACCTTACATGGGCTTCCTACCAATGCTTGTCGCATTCGGTTTGATTTTCGCAATTAGTAAGATGCGCAATAGTTCTTGGGGCATCGTGCTCGTATTCGCATTCACCGGTATTCTCGGCTTTTCCCTTGGTCCCGTTCTTAACTACTACATGGCTTCCACTGGTGGTACTCAAACAGTGGTTATGTCAGCCGGACTCACAGGCATCATTTTCCTATCTTTATCCGGTTACACGCTAGTCTCTCAGAAAGATTTCTCTTTCATGAGTGGTTTTTTGATGACAGGTATGTGGGTTGTGATCGGCGCTCTAGTCATGATGCTAGTAGGCTCGCTGTTTGGTTTTTATGTGTCTGGCCTTCACTTAGCAATCTCATCAGCAATTGTAATGTTGATGTCCGGATTCATTCTCTATGACACGAGCAGAATCCTTAACGGTGGTGAGACCAACTATATTATGGCGACAGTGTCTCTGTACCTAAATATCTACAACCTCTTCACTGCATTGCTTCATCTAACCGGTGCTTTAGGTGGCGATGACTAATAGGTCATAGAAAATCCAAGCCCTTGCATGAATTACATGCAGGGGCTTTTTTTTGTTCAGCGTTTTAAGGTAGACATCGGAGATTGACAATTTTGAACATCAATCAGCCGTGCATTACGCGACTAATACGCGACTAATACGCGACTAGCGCGTTACAATAGCTGAATAATAATCGACAAGGTTTGACGACTCGACATGAAAATATCCATCGCGATACTAGGTTCACCCTACGCTTCTCAGTCTGCTCACACCGCTCTGAACTTTACTAAAGCAGCTGTATCATCCGGTCATGACGTGATTCGAGTGTTCTTTTATCATGAAGGTGCCTACGTCGGTAACCAATTCAATACGCCACCCCAAGATGAGTTTGCAATAACCCAGCAGTGGTCCGACTTTGCCGTTAAACACGGTCTTGAATTGATTGTTTGCGTTGCCTCAGCACTGCGAAGAGGCGTCCTTGATGAAACTGAAGCCAAGCGATACGACACAAAAAGCGACAACATGGCTGCAGCATTTCAAATCGGCGGTTTAGGGCAACTGATTGACGCAGGATTATCATCTGATCGACTAGTAACATTTTCAGCATGAAAAATTTCTTATTCGTACAGGCCGCATCCCCACATAGCAGCATGTTAGCTAAGGAAGGACTGGATGCGATCCTTATGGGTTCCGCATTTTGTAGCGTCTCTGTAATGCTAAAAGGCGATGCCTTGTTCCAGATCCACAAGAATCAACATGCCGGGCTAACGCAAACCAAACCGGTTGCAAACTCATTCAAAGCACTTAAAGAATATGGCGTTGAAAATGTGTACTGCTCTGAAAAGGATCTATCCGATAGAGGGCTTTCACAGGATGACCTGGTTATCGGCGTAACCAGCCTCGACACCGCTGAATGCAAATCGATCATGAGCCAATTTGACATTATCGTAGGATTTTGAGGCACTTATGATTCTTCACACGGTAAACAAATCCGCTTACAGCACAAACGTGCTAACGGATCTTGCTCAGTTCCTAGCCAAATCAGATTTAGTTCTTCTCATAGAGGACGGTGTCTTAGGACTTAATCACTCGGACCTAATTAGTCTCAATGAATCTTGCAGCGGTGTTTACGCACTCGACCCCGATATCAAAGCACGCGGCATCGATACCCATGTGCCCGATTTTGTGACTTGCATCGATTATGAAGGCTTCGTCGACCTCACACTGCGCTGCCATTCTGTTAGGAATACATAGTGGAACCGCAGCTGGATAAAGAAGGCTTTCTGACACAGTTATCGCAGTGGAACGAATCTGTTGCTGCAAATATCGCGAATCAAGAAGGCATCGAACTGACAGCGAACCACTGGCAAGTGCTTCATCTCATCCGTGATTTTTATATTCAATATGACCTTTCACCCACAACGCGAGTGTTGGTCAAAATTGTCAAAGACAACCTTGGTGAAGACAAAGGTAACAGCATTTATTTGATGGGCCTCTTCACGGGCAAGCCGGCGAAATTAGCCGCAAAGATTGCTGGCCTTCCCAAACCTGCAAACTGTGATTAACGGCAGCTAGAAGCTGCTATATTAATGCATCGAAACCCGGCATTAACGACACAACCTCACCGACAATGATGAGCGTTGGTCGACTGATTTCGTGCGCAGTAATGCGGTCATAAATGTTTTCTAGATCACCAACGATGGTAATCTGGTCTGGCAAGGTGCCTTTTGATATCACCGCAACCGGCGTCGTTGCCGCTCGACCGTGTGAAATCAGTTGATCACAAATTGATTTCAAACCGCCTAAGCCCATATAAAACACAATAGTTTGATTTTTGTGTGCGAATTCACGCCACTCCAATTCAACATGGCCATCTTTCGGGTGTCCTGTTACAAACCGTACTGATTGAGAAAGTTCACGATGTGTTAGTGGTATGCCAGTATAGGCTGCGCAACCTGACGCGGCTGTTATACCTGGCACAACCTGAAATGGAATCTCACACTCGATCAGTGATTCAATTTCCTCACCGCCTCTGCCAAAAATGAAAGGGTCGCCACCCTTTAAACGTAATACACGGTTGCCCTCTTTCGCTAAACGAACCAACTTATCGTTGATTGTTTCTTGCGCGGTAAAAGCGCCGCGGCCAAGTTTACCTACATATTCTCGGCTCGCATCGCGTCTCACCCTATCGAGTATCTGCTCCGACACAAGGTTGTCGTAAAGTACGATGTCGGCTTTTTGCATCAGCTGCAACGCACGCAGCGTCAACAAGTCAGGATCACCCGGTCCAGCGCCGACGAGGTAAACTTCACCTTGACTGACTTCCTGCGAACGAGCTTTAGGATCTGCAAACAAAAATTTTTCGGCTGCATCACGATCAGCAGCGCTAGTGAGGCTTGCAACACCTGACTCAACGAAATTCTCTGTGACCTTTCGACGCTCGTCTATATCACTATAGGTTTGCTTCATTCGACTTCTTACCTCACCGAGATAAACCGCCAGACGAGCGAAGTGCTGAGGAATCGTTGCTTCCAACAATTCTCGAACCTTGCGCACCATCACGGGCGCTTTGCCGCCGGATGAAATACTAATCAGCAACGGAGATCGATCAATGATGGCAGGAAAGATCACCGTTGATAGATCAGGACTGTCAACCACATTTACCGGTAGTTGTCTTTGGTTAGCAAGATAGGATACGCGTTCGTTGACCGACGTATTCTCTGTTGCTGAGATGACGAGGTATATGCCGTCGAGATCCTGTTCTTCAAATTTGCGTTCGATGTGATCGATAGCGCCCTGTGCACGTAAGGTTTCCAATTCCTGATTCAACAGCGGTGAGACAACAGTTATTTTTGCGCCAGCGCGTAGGATCAATTCAATCTTTCGCCGAGCTATCTCACCACCACCAACGACTAAACAAGGTCGCTGCTTAAGATCAAAACTAAGGGGAAAATAATCCACGATTAAAAGCGGATCTCACTGATGCCATACATGTATGACTGCAATGCCTGCGGTATACGCACAGAACCATCTTCTTGTTGATAGTTTTCTAGTATCGCGACCATTGTTCGCCCAACCGCCAAACCGGAACCATTGACTGTATGTAACAGCTCGGGTTTGCCGGTTTCTGGATTACGCCACCTAGCCTGCATTCGACGCGCCTGGAAATCGCGGAAATTACTGCAGGACGATATTTCACGGTACTTATTCTGACCGGGCAGCCAAACTTCTAGGTCATAGGTTCTTGCGGCAGAGAAACCAAGATCGCCGCCACAGAGGTTCACCTTACGATAAGGTAATCCGAGCTTTTGTAAAATATTCTCAGCATGCTGAGTCAAACCCAAATGTGCCTCTGTTGACTGCGATGCCGGCACGAGTTGAACCAGCTCTACTTTCTCAAACTGATGCTGGCGAATCATACCTCGAGTATCCCGACCATAACTGCCCGCCTCACTTCTAAAGCATGGCGTGTGGCAAACAAACTTGAGGGGAATATCGTTGGCATCTTGAATGGCATCCCGTGCAATATTTGTAACGGGTACCTCAGCGGTCGGAATCAAATACAAATCGCGTTCGTCGGCCAGCTTGAACAAGTCTTCTTCGAACTTCGGTAGCTGTCCCGTACCCTGCAGAGATTCACGATTAACAATGTAAGGGACATAGACTTCTTCGTAGCCGTGCTCTTTTATATGCACATCCAACATAAATTGTGTCAGCGCACGATGCATGGTCGCCAGTTCACCTCGAAGCGTCACAAATCGAGAGCCGGTAATTTTTGCGGCGGTTTCAAAATCTAGCATCTGACTCGCTTCGGTCAGGTCAACATGATCTTTAGCTGCAAAATTGAATTCAGGTAAATCACCCCAGACACTGATTTCTTCATTGTCATCTTCCGACTGCCCGACAGGTACTTCATCATCAGGTAGATTAGGCACACCGAGAAGCACCTCGTTTAACTCAGTTTGGATGGTATCCAATTCAGCTTTGGCTGTGTCGAGTTGCTCGCCTAAATCGGAGACTGCCGCGAGTAGCGGCGCAATATCTTCACCCTGAGACTTAGCCTTACCGATGGACTTAGATTGCGTATTGCGATCAGCCTGCAGAGCCTCGGTTTTCACTTGAACGGTTCTTCGACGTTCCTCTAGCGAGGCAATCAAGGTCACATCGAGTTCATAGTTTTTGGTTCTTAGGCGGGTCGCAACCACGTCAAGATCATTGCGTAGCAATTTTGGATCGAGCATTAAGATTCAACAGCAAGAAATTTGGGTCGTCATAGTACCAGAATCAAGCTAAGCGGTTAATTGGCGAGTGATAAATATACCAATTATGACAGCAATCACCGTTAAACAAACCGAACCGAGAATATAAGCGACTGCATCAAGCCATCGACCGACCTGCAGAAAGCCGACCACGTGCATTGAAAAGGTTGAGAATGTTGTGAAAGCGCCGAGAAATCCCACCATGATTGCCGATCGCCATACAGCCGGCAGCAGTGTCGACTCGACTAGGAGCTCAAAACAGACCCCCATGAAGAAAGAACCAACAACATTAACGACAAGAATGCCGTAAGGAAAATCACTACCGAGGAGACCTGTGATGCCATCCGCCAACAAAAACCGCGATACCGCGCCCAGTGCGCCTCCGATCGCTATCGCAAACAACTCAATCATGATCTTTAGCCTTTGTACCATACCGCTGAAATGAACTTGAGGCGTTCATTTCTCTGTACCTCGCCAACTTCTCACCGATTTGAATCTCCATACCCCGCTTGACCGGATGGTAAAATTCCATTTCAGAGAGGGATTCAGGTAAGTAGTTTTCACCGGCCACGAACGCGTCTTCGAAGTTGTGGGCATATTGGTACTCTTCGCCGTAGCCCATATCTTTCATCATGCTGGTCGGTGCATTGCGAATATGCATGGGTACCTCATCGGACGAACTGCTCTTAACGACTTCCATCGCCATATTAAAAGCCGCATAGACTGCATTACTCTTTGCTGCGACGGCGAGATAGACAACGGCCTGAGCAATTGATAGTTCACCCTCAGGACTGCCGAGTCGTTGTTGCACATCCCATGCATTCATACATATCGCAAGCGCTCTTGGATCTGCATTACCAATATCTTCACTCGCCATCCTGACAACGCGACGGGCTATATACAAAGGGTCGCAGCCACCATCCAGCATGCGCGCTAACCAATACAAGGCAGCATCCGGAGAACTACCTCTGACTGCTTTATGTAAGGCCGATATTTGTTCGTAAAAAACATCGCCGCCTTTATCGAAGCGACGAAAATCCGAACCGAGTACTTCACTAAGCACTTGTTCGTCAATGACACCATTGCGGGTTAAATCAGATGCTATCTCCAATAAATTAAGCGCCCGTCTGCCGTCGCCATCCGCCGATTGAGCTAACTGCAACAACACCTTGCCATCGGCTTTCAGCTGCATTTTGCCTAAACCATGTTCATCGTTTTCTAGCGCCCTGGTGATCAACAGAACCAGCGCCTCGTTATCAATCGATCTTAACTTATATACTCGGGAACGGGACAACAGCGCATTGTTTAACTCAAACGAAGGGTTTTCGGTGGTTGCACCAATAAAAATCACGGTGCCATCTTCGACAAATGGCAAAAAAGCGTCTTGCTGGCTTTTGTTAAAACGATGTACCTCATCAACAAACAGAAGCGTTTTTCGACCATTCATTTGTTGCTGATTTTTGGCCGAGTCGATCGCAGCACGAATTTCCTTAACCCCAGATAGTACCGCTGAAATTGACTCAAAATGTACATCGCACTGCAACGCAATCAATCTCGCTAAGGTTGTTTTGCCAACCCCTGGTGGTCCCCAAAAGATCATAGAGTGCAAAGAGGATGAGTTAATCGCTTCACGTAACGGCATGCCATCAGCTAACAGATGGTTCTGTCCAACAACGTCAACCAGTTTTGTTGGCCGCATCCGGGCAGCTAACGGCTGATAAGTGGCCTCTGTATTGCCAAACAGCTCCTGATTCATTGCTCGTTGCCTCGTCGATTCTGACGAGAGACCTTCGGAATATCAGCTACGATCATCGATGACATCCACATCTGCGGGAATCTGAAACAAAAATACAGCATCGTCGATAGGCTCGTTGACGCTTGTATTATAAAACGAGATACGCGTCTGCTGACCGAGGGTATCTTTGATTGAAATCTCTTTCGGTAGATCGTCAATAAACGCAATTGATAGAACTTGGAACAATGCGTCATTCGCTTTCGGTTCCAGCACATAATGCGTAATGAGTTGTTCGGTATCGGCGCTGCTAGCCTCTTGTTCGTACCAGCTGACATGATATGCGTCTAACAACGTTGCATCGTCATTTCCGAGCAATAATATAGGCACTTTGTTCACATCTTTATCAAGCCTGGTGATGATGACCTGATCCAATGCTTCATCGTAGGTCCAAAAGCTATCACCATCTGAGACCAGCGTTTGTTCAAAGGGGCTTTGTGTCTTCACGACAAATCGTGCATTCGTGGCGATGGATAACACACCTTCATTTTCTTGCACTAAAGCATTCGTTGCATCAACTGTTTGCTGAGTGAAATCTGACTGCATTGAGCGGATTGTTGACAACTGATGATGAAGTCGGTCGTTAATACCTGACATCGTCTGCAAGACTTGCTTCTGCCCGGTTTTGCTTACAGTCGCTTGGGTTGCAGTTTCAGCTGGCTCTTGCGCGATGACTTGGCCGCCTAGTAGGCCGATCAGTAAAATATATTTATTCAGGTGGTGCATTAACGAGCACCTCACGCGAGCCATTGGTGCCCATTTCGCTGACAACACCCGCCTGCTCCATAGACTCAACCATTCGTGCCGCGCGGTTGTAACCGATTCTTAACTTCCGTTGCACCGAAGAAATAGATGCTCTTCGTGTTTCAGTGACGAATGCGACGGCTTCATCGTAGAGTTCGTCTTGTTCGCTTCCCTCTTCGTCTGCCCCGCTATTCATGCCAGGCATAAGCTCATTATCAGTTCGAGAATCCAAAATACTGTCGAGATAATTCGGGCCACCAAGTTCTTTCCAACTTTCCACGACCCGGTGAACTTCATCATCATCAACAAACGCACCATGAACACGAACGGGCAAAGGCGATCCTGCAGGCAGATAAAGCATGTCGCCGTGTCCGAGTAGTTGCTCTGCACCACCTTGATCCAATATGGTTCGTGAGTCGATTTTCGATGACACTTGAAAGGCAATCCGGGTTGGTACGTTGGCCTTAATCAGACCCGTAATGACATCAACCGAGGGCCGCTGTGTAGCTAGAATGAGGTGAATACCTGCCGCCCGGGCTTTTTGGGCAATTCGCGCGATAAGCTCTTCAACTTTCTTACCAACAATCATCATCATGTCGGCAAATTCGTCAATGATGACGACAATGAATGGCAGGGTTTCTAAATCCGGTGCCGCCTGATCATCAAGTTCTTCAAGTGGTGATGGTTGCCAGAGCGGATCCTTAATTGGCTCACCCGCCGCTTCCGCGTCTTTAACCTTTCGATTGAAACCGCCGACATTACGCACGCCTAATGCCGCCATCAGTCGATATCGTCGTTCCATTTCTGCCACACACCATCGCAATGCATTGGCTGCATCCTTCATATCTGTCACAACGGGCGTCAACAAATGAGGAATGCCCTCATATACCGACAACTCCAGCATCTTCGGGTCTACCATGATTAGCCGAACCTCTTCAGGCGATGCTTTGAAGAGTAGTGACAGGATCATGGCGTTGACGCCAACTGACTTACCGGAACCGGTGGTACCGGCAACCAACAAGTGAGGCATCTTGCCGAGATCAACCACAACAGGCTCGCCAGCAATATCATGGCCTAGGGCCAAGCTTAGCGGTGATTTGGAATCATCATAAGCCTGTGATGAGATTACCTCAGATAAACGTACGATTTCGCGATCGACATTAGGAATCTCAATACCGACAACTGACTTGCCCGGTATAACCTCAACCACACGCACGCTAATGACCGCGAGCGAACGCGCTAGATCTTTAACCAAACCCGTTATTCGGCTTACTTTTACCCCCGCCGCAGGTTGGATTTCAAATCGTGTTACGACCGGTCCTGGAAAAACAGCCACAACTTCTGCATCGATGTTGTAGTCCTTAAGCTTCAACTCAAGTAGGCGCGACATTGCCTCAAGATCTTCAGTTGAGTAGCCAAGATCTTTGTCCGGCAGAGTCGAATCCAACAGATGGATTGCTGGCAGCCCGTCGACCGCTGCAACCTTGAACAAATTGCCCTGCTTCTCCCTCGCAACCCGATCGCTGACGTCTTTCTTCTTAGGCGGTGCAGCTTCAATCTTCACCGCCGGTCGTGATTGATTGCGTTCGACTTGCTTAACTAACGCTTCACGACGCACTTCGGTAGATTTCTTGACTTGCACTTTTTCTTCGTGGCGGGCTTTGAACTTAAGATAGTACCTTTGGCTTCGATTAGCGCTTATCACGACACCCCTACCCGTCCAATCCATTACCGACAGCCATGAAATGTCCAAAAACACCGTTAGCGCGAACAATAGGCTGGCAAGTAGTATAAGGGTCGCACCGACGTAACTAAATGACGGCTCGAGCATTGCCGCAATTTCATTGCCTAGAATGCCACCACTACCTTCTCTGAGGTTCATACCGACAGTATAAAAATGCAGTGCAGCAAGTCCGGTGCCGGCAACCAGAGTAAGGATAAAACCGACTGTCCTAAAACCAAAGATCTTCCAATCAATAGCGGACTCGGTACTTCTTCGCCTAAGCATGACAACGGCCTGATACACCAATAATAGTGGGAATACGAAAGCTAGATAACCAAAAATGAACAGCATCACGTCCGCTAACCACGCTCCGCTTGTGCCAACTAAATTGGTCGCCACTTCATTTCCACCCAGATAACTCCAGCCTGGATCCTCGGGGTCATAGGTAAAAAGCGCTAAAGATAGGTACATACAAAGCGCAACAACGCCAATAAGCGCACCTTCTTTTAGGCGCAGCAGCATGTAATCCTTTGCAGGCGCGTCTTCAAATTCTTTAGATTTAGCCTGAGACACTGATCGCCCTCAAATTTTCTTTATTTTTCATAGTGTTACATCTTATATCTTGAAGTTTTGAAATAACATCCTTTTGTTATAGCAACAATGCTTTGATTACTATCGACACTAGACATGGTGATGTATCATGCCGCGCACTTAGATAAAAAAAAAAAAA
>JAQXDL010000051.1 GCA_029251375.1 Pseudomonadales bacterium
AGAACCAAATATAAAGTGTGAGTAACTTTTGGGGTTTATTATTATTAGGTCATATTCGTATAGGGCATATGCAGCCCGATCCTCATCTACTTCTGGACGGCATAGTCCAAGAGTTTCAATATCGACATCTAAGATTTTAGGGCCTGTATAGTCAAGCCCAACTAAAAGTACTTTCTTGGTCAATCTTGGCTCCTTGCGATTAGAATATAACAACTTATTCTACTGCAACGGCCACATATCACGCTGCCGCATATCAACTCTAGACTCATTCTAGAATATCCTTGTTTTCATTTTTAATTCAAAACTTTATAGCATTTTAATACCAATGCTTCTAGTGAGTTTTATGGCAAGTGCCTTTTTTCTACACGCCCCATATCAACTACAACTTAAAGTAGATCATTTTCATTTTTCCCTTGTTGAATCAAACAGCTATGCATCTTTTCTCGAAAATTCGCTGGAGAAAAGAGGCATTGTCCGGTGAAAAACGAATTATTGGCTTGAAATTCAACAGAACAAATACTACTGTACATACATACAGTTTAAGAACAACAACTTCAGAACATGAACAATATACCTGTCCCTATTCCCGCAAATCCAGAACGCTTTATTGACCAGTTTCGTGCGCACATACGTGCAAACAATATGAGCTATGCGACAGAGAAAACCTACGTTGGCTGGGTCGTGAGGTATATACGCTTTTGTCATCATCAACATCCGCTTTCACTACAAGACAGCGACATCGCTGCATTCTTAAGTCATTTGGCGGTAAACCGGCATTGTTCAATTAACACTCAGAAAGTTGCTCTTAATGCCCTCGTGTTCATGTATCGAAGTTTTTTAAAGCGTGAGGTAAGTGTTCAGTTTCAAAAGTCTCGTTATGAAGCAAGAGTGCCTGTGGTATTCACCCATGATGAAGCATTACGCGTAATCCAAAACTTAGAGGGTGTATACAAACTAATCAGCCAATTGTTATACGGCACAGGCTTGCGGATTTCTGAGTGCATACAATTACGAATCAAAGATATTGATTTTGGTATGCAACAAATCCAAGTACGGCAAGGTAAAGGGCGAAAAGATCGTGTCACTATTTTGCCAGAGAGCTTGAAGGATAAATTACAGGCGCAGATTGCATTATCTCGATTACGCCACGAGGAGGATTCACTTAACGGTTTTAACACTGTTTATATGCCGGATGCATTAGCCAAGAAATACCCTAAGGCTTCGCGCTCTCTGGCATGGAAGTACGTTTTTTCTGCGCCCAATATCTCAGTCGATCCACGTTCTGGCGAGATGCGACGCCATCATCTATACATCCAAACCGTTCAGCGTCAAATCAAAAAAGCCATTTATAATGCGAATATTTATAAACATGCCAGCAGCCACACTTTCCGTCATAGCTTCGCGACCCGACTATTAGAGAATGGCTATGACCTCCGTACCATTCAGGAATACCTTGGACATGCCGATGTTAAGACAACCGAAATCTACACGCATGTCGTTAAACAATTACAAAAACCCGTTATCAGCCCCCTAGATGGTATTCGGGAAGCAACACCTCGTTATGGTGCCGCATAATCATGCAGACCGCTAATAAACCGAAACCCTCCCCCTACGCCGAACTCCACTGCATCAGCAACTACTCCTTCCTGCGCGGTGCGTCGCATCCAGAAGAACTGGTCAAACAAGCCAGTGGTTTGGGCTATCGCGCTATCGCGATTACTGACGAGTGTTCTGTGGCGGGCGTGGTAAAGGCGCATGTGGCGGCAAAAGAAGTGGGCATTAAGTTGATTGTGGGTAGCGAGTTTCATTTTGATGAGGACGTGCATCTCATTGTATTGGCGCCCAATCGGGTTGGTTATGGTCAGCTGTGTCATTTGATTACGGTGGCACGGCGGCGAGCCGAAAAAGGCAGTTATCAAGTACGGTTAAAAGATATCCAATACGGCATGGATCAGTGTCTGGCGATCTGGTTGCCGGGCGAGTCAACCCAGGAAGCCAAGCTGGGTGAAACCTTGCAGGGTATTTTTGGCAATCGGCTTTGGTTGGGTATCGAGATCTTTCCCGATGGCCAAGAGATTGCCGCCTACCAGCAGGCCTTTGATTTACATCAGGGTTTGCAGATCAATATGGTCGCCATGGGTGATGTACATATGCATCATCCTGATCGCAAAGCGTTGCAAGATGTTGTCTCGGCGGTGCGCATTGGGCAATCGGTGCGACTGGCGGGCAAGTTGTTGTTTGCCCATCGCGAAAAGCATTTGCGGCCCCTGGGCGTGATCGCGCAGATGTATCCCCCTGCTTTGTTGCAAGAAACCATCGTCATTAGCGAGCTGTGTGATTTCTCCCTTGATGAACTGCGTTATGAATACCCAGAGGAACTGGTGCCGCCGCATCTTTCGCCCGCCGCTTACCTGCGCCAGTTAGTGGAACAAGGCGCCAAGGAGCGTTGGCCGGCCGGTATCAAACCCCATGTGCAGGCCTTGATTGAAAAAGAGCTGGGGCTCATTGCCGAGCTTGAATACGAGTATTACTTTTTAACCGTGTTTGATGTGGTGCATTTTGCCCGCACCCAAGAAATCCTGTGTCAGGGGCGCGGCTCGGCGGCCAACAGCGCAGTGTGTTTTTGTTTGAAGATCACCGAGGTTGACCCGGCCAAGTCGAGTATGTTGTTCGAGCGGTTTGTCTCTAAAGAACGTAACGAGCCGCCAGACATTGATGTCGACTTTGAGCACGAGCGGCGCGAGGAAGTGATCCAATACATTTATAAAAAATATGGTCGCGATCGTGCTGCCATTGCGGCCACGGTAATCACCTATCGTCCGAAGAGTGCCGTGCGGGATGTGGGCAAAGCCTTGGGCATGGATTTGCAGTTGGTGGAAAAGTTGGCCAAGTCGTTGTCCTGGTGGGATAAGCGCGAGGAATTATTACAGCGTTTTGAGGAAGCTGGGATTAACCCCCGCAGCCCGGTGATTGCTCAATTTATGAGCTTGGTCAGCGACATTCTTGGCTTTCCCCGGCATTTATCCCAGCATGTCGGCGGCTTTGTCATCTCGCGCGGGCCCCTATCGCATCTGGTGCCGGTGGAGAATGCCGCCATGGATGACCGCACTATTATTCAATGGGACAAAAACGATCTTGAGTCCTTAGGCTTGATGAAAATTGATGTATTGGCGCTAGGCATGTTGACCGCGATTCGCAAGAGTCTGGATATGATCAACAATTATCGCGGCACAAACTTAACCATCGCCAGCATCCCGCCGGAAGACCCGCTGACCTATCAGATGCTACAACGGGGTGACAGCATTGGCGTGTTTCAGGTTGAATCCCGGGCGCAGATGTCCATGCTACCGCGTTTAAAGCCCGCCTGTTTTTATGATCTGGTGATTGAGGTGGCCATTGTTCGACCTGGGCCAATTCAGGGCAACATGGTGCATCCGTATTTAAAGCGGCGTAATGGCGAGGAAGCCGTGACCTATGCTAACGATGAGGTAAAGGCAGTATTGGGCCGCACCCTTGGGGTACCAATATTCCAAGAACAGGTGATTAGATTGGCAGTGGTCGCGGCCGGCTTTACCCCCGGCGAGGCGGATCAACTGCGCCGCGCCATGGCGGCATGGAAAAGCAAAGGCGGCCTAGAGGTGTTTCAGCGAAAGTTGATTGACGGCATGTTAGCCCGTGGCCATGCACGCGAATTTGCCGAGCGTATCTGCGAGCAGATCAAAGGCTTTGGCGACTACGGTTTCCCCGAATCCCACGCCGCCAGCTTTGCCCTGCTGGTGTATTTTTCTGCTTGGCTTAAACAACATGAACCGGCAGCTTTTTATTGCGGCTTATTGAACAGCCAACCGATGGGATTTTATTCGCCGTCGCAGCTGGTGCAGGATGCCAAGCGCCACGATATTGAGGTGCGCCCGGTGGACATATTCCACAGTGAATGGGAAAGCACACTAGAAGAGCCCGAACAGCAAAGAAGCTACAACCCATCCAACTATTCACAGCCCGCGGTGCGTTTAGGCTTTAGTCGTATCAAAGGTTTTCGGCAAGATGTCGCCGAGCGAATTATTCAAGTACGCACCACGCAGCACATTACCAATCTGCAAAATCTGACAAGACAGGCCAGGCTCGATAAAGGTGATTTAGCGCGCTTAACCGAAGGTGGCGCATTAAAGTCGTTAACCGGTAACCGCTATCAGACCCATTGGGAAGCCAAAGGCATGATGGCGCAGCCGACGCCTAGTCAACAGGGACAAGGCGAGTTTGAAGGCTTGGGCAATGTTGCCGAACAAACGCCCATTTACCTGCCGCCACCCTCAGAGACCGACGACCTGCGCGCCGATTATACCAGCCTGCGACTGACCCTTGGCCGGCATCCGATGGCCATTCTGCGCCAACAAGACGCCTTTAGTGGTCTAAAAAGCGCAGCTGATCTTGAACAACTGCACCACGGTAGGTTCGTGCAGGTGGCCGGTATTGTCACCGGCCGGCAGCGCCCCTCCTCGGCCTCGGGCGTGTTGTTCTTAACCCTTGAAGATGAGACCAACAATATCAATATTGTGATTTGGACACGGGTGCTTGAGAATTTTCGAGCGGCAATTGTGCAAGGTCGGCTGTTAAAGATAAGGGGTGTAATGGAGCGAAAGGATTCAGTGATTCACGTCATTGCGAGCTATGTTGAAGACTACAGTCAGTATCTTGAACACTTTTCATTAAAGTCGCGGGACTTTAAGTAATGATCTTACTTGATGATCTAATCGCTGTCGAATAGCGAACGTGCGCGTTAACCACTAGCTGCGCAGAATGATCCGCGCGTTAACCAAGCCAGAGGCTTCTTCTCGATCGATTGATATCTGCTTGACGGTAAAACCTTCGTTACCGAGGTTTTCGAGCCAACGAATCAGATCGTTGAAACCCACTTCGCTGAACCAAACACTGACACCGTCGGTGCCTTCGGGTTGCAGTCGATTCGGCTTAATGTTGAACCGGCCAGCTGAACTCGATAGTCGCGACAACAATGACTGCCCACTAACGGCGGCACTGGAGTTACCGGTTGATTGTCGGGCTTTACCTTCGCTGGCACGTAAGTAGTTTAGTAGCTCTGCCTGGCGCTGGTAATTCTGGCGGCTGTCTTCGACATAGCTGTTAGCCGGCGACCAAACCATAAAGTACAGCAGCATCAAACCAAGAAATGCCGACAGACCGTTTAACGCCAGACGGTCACGCTTTTCCAATTGCTGATAGCGCTGCTTTAACTGTTCGATTTGAGGATGGTTCAAAATGTTCATTCTGCACTGCCCCCAGACTTAATCTTTACGCTGCCTTTAACCGTTTCATCACCTTGATTAATGGTGCCAATCACCGCATCGTAGCCAGCTTCATCCAAAGTTTGGGAATACTCGATCAGGCCATCGCTGCGCGAGGTTTCTAACTGCAGCACAAGATCGCCACGGCTTTCGTTGTAGTTTACGTTGTTTAATGTGATCGAACCGGCCGGCAACAGTTTTGCCGCACCGGCAAACAAATCTAAAAATGCCGCATCGGCACCCGAGCTCGACTCGCCCAGATGGGCACGCCAACGGCGTTTCAAATCACGTACGTTACGATCGTTCGGAAACACATCGGTGTACAGCGCGCGGGCCTGACTTTCAATCCGATCAGCTTTGTTGTCAAAGTAGATACCCTGACCAACCATCAACAGCACGTGCACGGCAAACACGCAGGCCGCCAATATCACAACCGATCGCCAACTGCCGGGTCTTGATGCACGTTTTATCTCAACACGAAACTGACCTTGCAACAGATTAATGGCGGCGGCATCAAAGCCCCGACACAGTTGTTCAAAGGGATGGTAATCAAGCGCGGTGATCTCCGCAGGTTGCTCCAGCTCGGCATTAATTTGCGCCAAGGTCAAGGCAAAGGCTTCATCATCGGGATCTGACATAGCGATATAAAGCTGCGCTTTATTCATCTCGGGCACCAACGTCAGCGCCATCGCTAAACTATGTCCGGGTACTGCAAAACCAAGACCGTGACCGTAACGTATCAAAGCCCTGTCAGCCTCAAGCATCACCTGGCACGTGTTTTCTTCGTCTGTTTGACTGGCACCGGTTGCAAGCGCATTGCTGTTTAACAGATTGAGCTGAAGCACATCAGAGGTAATCAGCGCCGGTTGAATATGCAGCTCTTTAAGCAGGTTAAGTCGATCGCGCAGCTGTTCGTTGTCGATAACGGCAACATTAACATCGCCCGCGCTGTTACGATCGCCAATCGCAAAGTGACAGTCTTCAACATCCTGAGCCAAGCTTTCTTCAACAATAAATGGCACGGCTTGCAGAATTTGTCGGGGTTGTTTGCTCGGCACTTTGGCGGATGTCAGCAATATATCTTCACCGCGCAACATGACATAGGTGGCGCCGCTAATATCTAAGGATGTCGATATTTCAGCAAAAGCTTCGCGGTTGCCTTCACCACGCAGACGGATGATGCCGGATGCCTCATCAAGCAATAGCCATTCAAGATGATCTTCGCCGCTGACTCGGCCTAATCGCAGAAACAGATTCTCAGCCATTGTGCCTCTCTGTCGTTGCAGTAATTATTGGGGTTGCCGCAGTCAATGTTGCATCGAAAGTGACAGAGACGGCCAATGCATCAATAACCGGCACCAACGAGGGCACGCTGTTCAACAACGTTGGTCGTGATGCTGGTGCAAATGCTTGTGTATCTTCTAATGATTGATTAGTCACTTTTGGCAATATCTTCTTACTTTGGTCTCGGTAAATGACACGCATGCTGCCATCCGTACCGTCCCGTTGAATAATACTTGTGAGGTAGCCAAACCGGTCTTGGTATCGGGCTTTAATACTCACCTGAAAAAAATCCGATCTTACAGTAATTCCATTCAAAACGCCCTGCACGCCCGCTTGCACCAGAAACGCCGAGGTCGACTCAAACGGCTGACCGGCATCGCGATCGGCAACCAATGCCTCGAGCGTGCCCAAATCAGTGCCAGGCAATAGCGCCTGCAAGACACTAGCCGGCGCGGTATTCACATTCACCTCGGTTTGCGGATCAGGTAGTGCAACTAAATACGGCTCGATAAGCCGAAACTGCTGTGCCTCCATCTCCATCAGTAGCCGCAACTCGGATATGTCGCCAATCAACTGGCCAGCGGTGCGATAGGGTTTTTCTAAGCCCAAATAGGCATAGTCTTCCGCACCCAAGCCATCGTTGCCATCGTCAGCGTCAATCCAATCCTTAAGACTATGGACATGTCGATCCTCGGCGCCCTGTTGCGCAAACAACCTAATCAGACGGGCTTTGATGTCATTGTTTGGATTGGTGGTGCCACCCGCACTATTGCCGCTGTTGTTTTGAGGATAGTTTTGAGGATAGTTCTGAGAATCATTTTGAGCGTCTCTATCAGAACTGTCTGAAGAACTGTTCTGCGAACCATATTGACCGTTATCATTAATGCGGGTTGAGCCGAGGCCATTAACGTTCAATCGACTCTGAAGATCGATAATTTGCAGCTCAATTTCGCCATCTTCAAATTCAAACACTTCACCAAGCGCGGCCCACTCTTCGCCTAAATGATCAACCTGCGGTGTATCAATAAAATCCTGTCGTAACATCTGTCGTGCTAACTCTTCGCCGCCCAGAGCATATTGTTTAACAATGCTTTGATCGAAGCTTACGCGAGCACGGTTAATCGAAAAATTCTGCTCCGACGTCATCGCAACACCCAGGACGGTGGCGATGACCACAATCAGCAAGATTGAGATAAGTGCAACGCCTCGCTGCTGCGCTCTATAAGGGTATGTCGATTTCAATTTCATGCGCCGTCCGCCCCTTGACCACTTACATCTGGGTCAATAGCGATACCCGGCCCGCCGTTACCGTTAGAGCTGGTGTTGGAATTGTTGTTGCCCTGACCATTCGACGACGAATCACGCTGTCGAATCAAAACATTTGAAACCAGCGGAAAGACTTTCCGCACATCGCCAAAGGCATCAGCGGAGATAACGACTTCAACCATAATCGGCAGCGGATCTGAATCCTCTTGACCCGGCCATGTATCACCCGATTCACCCTGCGCACCAATCACATTGATTCTGAAGTCTGAGATTTCCGTCAGCAGTATTTGTTCGATCGGTTCGGCATCTTCGGCGCGGTCTAACACGGTCCAGAATGAGCGCACCAACGCATTGTCCTCGTTCATCTCGTAGGCAACCCGCTGCAGATTACTGCGCGGCAGCGCAATGGGGTTGTTCCAACCGGTGCGAGTAAATTCGAGCGGGAAAGGACCATTGGCGACCAAAAATGCCGGCTGCTGATCGCCAAACTCATCGCGAATGCCACGCGGCACCGCTTGGGATAAATCACGTTCCATCACCGCCATGGCATGACTAAATTCTGAATAGAGCTTGATGCTGGCTTGGGTATGATCATGGGTATTGATCACCGTACGCAACATCTGGTTGGCACCCAAACCAATGATGGCGAAGATAGATATGGCCACCAAAACTTCGAGCAAGGTAAAGCCTTGTTCAGCATAGCGACGGTTTAGAGACAGCCGTTGTGATCGCGGCAGTAATTGCTGTTGGTTGGCCGACATCAATACTTACCCACAAAGCCGGTAAGCTCAGCAATGACATAGTCGGTATCACTGGCGGGCGACACACTGACAATCAGACGGCGCATATCCGGGTTATCGGTTGACTCAACATCCATCAGCACCTCCCAATCCTGCCCCGCCATGGTGACGTTAAATCGATCTGAACCTAAACGGGGAAAACTGTCTTCGGTGCGCGGCTGACCGCGGGTTTCATTAAGCTGATTTTCTGCGACCCAATAGGCCACGGTTCGCTGTTGCACAATGGCGGTTTGACTTACGGTTTGGGCGGCGTTACGAATCAGTGCGCCGGACACGACCGCAAAGATTGCCAGCGCAATCATCACTTCCAACAGGGTAAAACCGGCCTGTTTTGATGGTCTGCTAAAGCGCTTCATCTTCTACCCATTCGATGTCGCTATAACCATCGGATTGCAGCACCTTAGACAAATCAGGTGCCTGAAATATCTCTAACTCAAACGGTGTGGTCTCGCCACTGGATAATAAGAGTAACTTTGGCCCCTTTGAATCCTCGTCATCCGCCAGGCTGAAACCTTTGCCGACGATCTCAAGCGACAACTCAACGGTTTCAGGTAGCTTGCGAGTGAAAAAAGGTGCTTGTTGCATTTGCTCCCAGGCCTGGGTCATTTCGTCGTAGTAATAAAAACTGTAACCCTCATCTTCGATGCTGAAACCCATCTCAACCGCTTGCACCACGGCGTGTTCCCTTGCCATATCAAGCAACACTTCGATGCGACGTGCTTCGGTATCAAAATCCTGGGTACGGGTAAATGATGGTAGATTGGCGACCACAAGGCCCGACATGATGCTGACGATAAACAACACGACGAGAATTTCGACTAAGGTAAAACCCGTTGCAAGGTGACGTTGCGCATGGCGCTGAAAAGATAGTCGAGCCTGCCGATGTTTGCTTGTTAGCGGCAACGCGCACATGACCGTTTAGTTATCGTCCGTACTGATGTCCGCATCGACACCCTCGCCACCTTCTTTACGATCGGCGCCGTAGGAGTAAACCTCGTACTTGCGATCTTCACTGAAGTACAAATAGCCTTCATCCCAAGGATCTTTAGGTAACTTCTTTAAGTAGCCATCTCGGTTCCAACGACGTGCTTCAGGAAAACCGGAAGGTTCGTTCACCAAGGCATCTAAGCCTTGGTCGGTACTGGGATAATTACCATTGTCGAGCCGATACAATTCTAACGCGGTGCCGATCGACTCAATGTCGGCCTTGGCAGCCTGGACTCTGGCTTCATCTGGACGACCAATAATATTCGGCACAATCAGCGCACCCAGAATACCCAAAATGACGACCACCACCATGATCTCAATCAGCGTGAAGCCTTTTTGTAGGCTGCTCTGCATTGGCTTGCTGTGCATATTGCTCATACGGGCCTTGGTGTTCATATTGGTGTTCATATTGGTCATCAAATGGTTACCTAATTGTCTGAATACGCTTATCTAGAAAAGCATTGTCTTGAATTTTTATCTTGGTTTATAAATTACACTATGCCACCAGCTGATTCAGATTGATGATCGGCAGCAAAATTGCCATCACAATGGTAAATACTGCGCCGCCCATTAATAACAGCATGAAAGGTCCAAACAGACTCAGCAACACGCCAAGCAGTAGCTCAACATCTTGTTGCATGCTATTGGATACCCGCGACAGCATATCATCCAGTTGACCGCTCGACTCACCGCTGGCAATCATGTGCAACATAATCGGCGGAAAGTAGCCGCTCTGCTCAAGTGCGGCGTTAAGGCTCGAACCCTCACTAACCTTGATGGTTGCTTCGGCGACTTTGAGCCGTAGCCATGTATTCGACAATACCTGGCCGGCGATCTTCATCGCCTCCACTAACGGCACACCGCTGGAGGAAAGAATGCTTAAGGTGCTGGCAAATTGTGCGGTGTTCATACCGCGGCTCATCTTCGCAACCAGCGGCAAATGCAACAGGCGACGGTCAAACTCCAAACGGATTGATTCAACTTCTAATGCACGTCGTGCGGCGAACGCCAGCGCAACTAAAGCGATGACAACAAACACGCCGTAGTCTTTGACAAAATCACTCATGGCGATGATCAAGATGGTCAGTGCCGGCAGATCTTGGCCCGTATCGGCGAATACCTTAACGATATCCGGTACGACATAACCCAATAAACCGGCAAGAATTGCGACGGTTAACAAAAACAGAATGACCGGATAAACCATAGCCTGTTGCACGCGCGAGCGCGATTCTTGCTGTGATTCAGTAAAGTCTGCAATTCGGTTTAACACCAGATCAAGATGGCCGGCGGATTCGCCAGCGGCAACCGTTGCTCGATAGAGCTCAGGAAATGCGCGGGGATACTCAGCCAAACTATTGGCTAACGAAAAACCTTCCAGTACCTTGGATCTGACGGCGATCAACATGGCTTTGGTTTTTGGCTTTTCACTTTGTTTGGACACCGCCAGCAACGCTTCTTCAATCGGTAATGAGGCGGCAATAAGCGTGGCAAGTTGTCGTGTGACTAAGGCTAATTCTCGAATCGACAAGGCTGGCTTAAACAAATTGCCAAAGGCGTTGCTTGAGGCTTTTTCTTCTTTGGTGGCGGTCACGGTTAAAGGTGCCAGACCCTTGTCGCGTAACATCTGTCGAACCTGACGCGAACTGTCAGCCTCAAAGATGCCCTTCTGCTCGCGTCCCTTGTCGTTAAGGGCTATATATTCAAAGGCAGCCAATTATCTAATCTTCCGTTGTGACACGCAGTACTTCGTCGATCGAGGTCACGCCGGCCAACACTTTGGCCCGGCCGTCCTCACGAATACCTGTGGTCCTTGACCGCGCATGTTCTTCAAGCCGTTGTTCTGATTCACCGTTGTGAATTAAACGCCGCATCTCATCATCTACCAGCACCACCTCGTAGATACCCTGCCGACCACGGTAGCCTTCGTGGGCACATTTCTCGCAACCGACTTCATGGTATATCTCTGCTGTCTCGTCAGCTTTGAGCTTGAGAAATTCACGTTCATATTCATCCGGTGCGCGCTTCACTTTACAATGACTACACAAAACCCGCACGAGACGCTGAGCGACTAAGCCGACAATACTGTTGCTTAACAGATAAGGCTGCACACCCATATTCTCTAGCCGGGTCAAGGCACCAATGGCGGTGTTGGTGTGAATCGTCGACAGTACCAAGTGACCGGTTAAACTCGCTTGCACCGAGATGTCTGCTGTTTCAAAGTCACGAATCTCACCTACCATCACCACATCCGGATCCTGTCGTAAAATGGCTCTGAGTCCTTTCGCAAAGGTCATGTCCGCTTTGGTATTAACCTGCGTTTGGCCAATACCTTCTACGTCATATTCAATCGGATCTTCGACCGTGAGTATATTGCGAGATTTATCGTTCAACTGATCGAGGCAGGCATACAACGTGGTTGATTTACCAGAACCGGTTGGGCCGGTTACCAGAATAATGCCGTGCGGTTTTTTCACCAGCGACTGCATGTGTTTTAGATCAGAACCACTCATACCCATGTTGGTCAGATCGCGGCGGCCTTCTTGCTTATCGAGTAAGCGCATCACAACCCTTTCGCCGTTGCTGGCGGGAATGGTCGACACACGTACGTCGACTTCTTTACCACCAATGCGTAACGAAATACGGCCATCCTGAGGCAACCGCTTTTCGGCAATATCCAGTTTCGCCATCACCTTTATACGAGACACTAATAAGGGTGCAAGCGCACGACGCGGGCTGACCACTTCTCTTAATACGCCATCTACACGAAAACGCACAACCAGACGGGACTCATAGGTTTCAATATGGATATCCGAGGCGTCAACCTTAACCGCTTCGGTCAGCAATGAATTAATCAGCTTAATAATGGGCGCATCATCTTCTTGCTCCATCAGGTCACTGTTTTCTGCGATGGAATCGGCGAGACTACCTAAGTCCATCTCTTCGCCGAGATCCTCGATCATCTGCATCGCTTCGCCGGAATCATTTTGGTAGGTAATCGATAATTTTTGATCAAACACGGACCGGTCAACCAGCTGGCTTCGAAACGGACGGCCAACCACACGCTGTACTTCAGCAAGGACCTGTGGCTGCAGACCAGCTTTGTAGATCACTTCGGCTGCGTCGGAACCAACATTAGCATCGCTATTCGGACTACCATTTGAGCTACCAAGTGAACTCTCAGCAACCGGCAACAGGATGACGCCATGTCGTTTCGCAAACGAAAATGGCAGGCGTTGGTTTAGTTCCGCTTCGCTCATTTAACTCTTCATCCTGGTTAACACCTTGGTCCTGATTACTCTGTGGCGAGCGCTGTGGTGAGCGCGATCTTAATCACTATCTTTGCCTCAATCTTGAACGCTACGGTTCACTATTAAAACAACCCCAATAGGTGAGGTACCTGCGACAGTAAAGAATCGCATTGTCGCACTAGCCGCGCGTCTAATCCAATAGACGGCCATCTTGGCAATAAAAAGACAATTCACATCACTAATTTGTAAAGATTTATGAAATCAATCTTCATTTCTTGTAAAAACATCTTTATGATGCCCCTACTATAAGCATTGCTTATAAAAATTAACGCACCTATTAAACAACGTGATTATCCACAAGATCAATTATGAAGCTAAGTGACATAGACCTAAACTTGTTCGTCGTTTTCGATGCGATCTATACAGAAGGTAATTTGACCCGCGCGGGTGAGATTATTGGCATCACACAACCGGCAGTGTCCAACTCGTTATCGCGATTACGCACGCTATTCAATGACCCTATGTTCGTTAGAACAGCCGATGGCATGGTACCAACGCCAGTATCTCAGAATATTGTTGGTTCAGTTCGACAAGCCCTTGGACTTATCCGTTCAAGCGTACAAGAAAGTGAGTCCTTTGATCCGCTTGCCTCTGATAAACGCTTCAGAGTTAGTATGACGGATCTCAGCCAGTCAATTTTGCTACCGAATATGTTTGATCGGATTAGCCAAGAAGCCCCCAAGGTGTCGGTTGATTGCTATCACGTACGACGCAGAGACATGAATATTGAACTTGCGTCGGGCAACCTCGATCTCGCCATTGATATCCCCTTGGCACCCGATCCCCAAATTCGACAGGCGCCACTGATTTCGCATCCACACGTTTGTGTGGTTCGAAAAAACCACAACATAGTTAAAGATAAGCTAGACCTTACCACCTACTTGAGCATGGGCCATGTGCATATCTCGAGTCGTCGCGGTGGTCTAGGACATGTCGATCTTGCTCTAGGTAAAATGGGAAAGCGACGTCACATCGCGTTGCGCACGCAACACTATCTGGCCACGCCGAACTTGATTTCTACAACCGATCTTGCGCTAACTGTCCCCAGAGTATTCGCACAGTTTTTAGCGAACCAGCTACCGGTCAAATTTCTTGAGTTACCATTCGAAGTACCAAATCTAGAGACCTACCTTTATTGGCATGAAAGTACCGATCGCGATCAGGCTAATAAATGGATGCGAGACCTCGTGCTTTCGCTACCTGAAAAGTTTCCTTGGGCACAAGAAGCTAAAGGATTAACAAAATAGAAAGTTAGACAAAACTATACAAGCAATAGTTGAGCGACTAAATAACAGACGCGCAACCCATCAATAAAAAAGCCGGACCTCAACGGTCTGCTTTCGAAAAGGATCACTAGGTCATCATGGACTTTGTCGGCAGCCACATACTTTCAGTCTCGCAATTTGATCGAGAGGCGATAGAAAAAGTATTTTCCGTTGCTGACCAAATGACCCCTTACGCTAATCGTCAGCGTGTCACACGTGTACTTGAAGGCGCTATTCTTGGCAGTATGTTCTTTGAACCAAGTACCCGTACACGGGTCAGTTTTGGTAGTGCCTTTAATCTGCTCGGCGGCGAAGTACGCGAAACAACAGAAGTTAAAGCCTCCTCTATCTCTAAAGGCGAATCTTTCTACGATACGGCAAGAGTCCTGTCCGGTTATAGCGATGTGATTGTGATGCGGCATGAAATTGAAGGCTCGGTGTCTGAGTTTGCCTCCGCCAGTCGTGTGCCAGTGCTCAACGGCGGTGACGGATCGAACGAGCATCCCAGCCAAGCCCTACTTGACCTTTATACCATTCGTAAAGAACTGGCCGGCCAAGGCAAACAAATCGACAATCTGCGCATCTCACTGATTGGCGACCTGCGATACGGTCGGGCCGTGCATAGCCTGTGTAAGTTACTCAAGCTATACAACAACGTTCATTTCACGCTTATCTCGCCACCTGAACTTGCCCTGCCCGGCGAATACGTAGAAGAGCTGCGCGCCGCTGGCCATGAAGTTGTCGAGTCTATTGACCTGCAACTGAACATTACTAACGCAGACATCTTGTATCTAACACGAACCCAAGAAGAACGTTTTCCTTCGCAGGAGGAAGCTGATAAGTACAAAGGTCTGTACCGGCTCAATCAGTCTATCTACACCGAATACTGTGAGCCCAATACTGTCATCATGCATCCCCTACCACGAGATTCACGCGGCAATGCCAACGAGCTTGACAATGATCTAAATGAAAATCCAAATTTGGCCATTTTCAGGCAGACGGATAATGGCGTATTGGTCAGAATGGCCTTGTTCGCACTGATTCTAGACATCACGGATCAGGTCGATAAGCATTCCCGTGCTGTAAATTGGTACACGGCAAAACGGTTTTAAAAAGCCGACAGACGCGACTGTGACAATGTTGAATTGTCATCACTTGAAGCGGATGATAAGCCAACAAATTAAACGGCACTGATTCAACGTTAAAGCAAATCCAGACAATGCAAAACCAGACAATGCAAAGCCTATTTATTAAAGCGACTCTATTAAGGAGAGAATATGATCTACGACAGCATTCTTGACACCATTGGTAATACACCGGTTGTTAGACTAAACAACATCGCCCCAGCCAATCAGAACATATTCGCTAAGGTGGAATCCTTTAATCCACTGGGTTCTGTCAAAGATCGGCTCGCCTTTGCGATTATCCAAGACGCTGAACGCAGCGGTCGGCTCAAGCCGGGTCAGACAGTCGTTGAAGCAACCTCCGGTAACACAGGCATTGCGTTAGCAATGGTTTGTGCCGCAAAGGGCTATCCTTTTGTTGCCACCATGGCTGAGTCTTTTTCGATTGAACGTCGCAAGATCATGAAAGCGCTCGGCGCTAAGGTCATTTTGACCCCTGCAGCGGAACGCGGCAGCGGCATGGTGAAACGCGCCTATGAACTATCAGAACAGCATGGTTGGTTTAAAGCTGATCAATTTGAAAACCCAGCAAACCCGGCCTTTCATCGAAACACCACAGGGCCTGAAATTTTGAGCGACTTTGCCAAAAGAGAATTGAACTATTTTGTTAGCGGCTGGGGCACCGGCGGCACAGTAACCGGCGCAGGCGAGGTTATCAAAATGGCACGTCCTGACGTACAGGTGATCGGGGCTGAACCAGAGAATGCAGCGATGCTAAGCGGCGCAGACTGGTCTCCTCACAAAATCCAAGGCTGGACACCGGACTTTCTACCCGGCGTGTTGAATACAGAGATTGCTGACCAGATGATTGCCATACCCGATGACAAAGCGATTGAAACATCACAGCAACTTGCCTGCAAAGAAGGCATATTCTGCGGTATTTCCAGTGGTGCGACCATGTGGGCTGCGTTGGAAGTTGCCAAGACAGCGCCCGACAACAGCACCTTTGTGGTTATATTGCCAGACACCGGCGAGCGTTATCTTTCAACACCGCTGTTTGAAAACATCACAGAAGAATCAGATGACGCGTGGTTAGAAACCCTCTAACAGCCGTCGCTGCAGTCTTCGTAGCAAGCGTTTTAGCGCGCCTTTAGAAGCGCGTTATAAACGCTCAGTATTTGCTTATCGTCGGAACTACTTCTCGTACTAGCAACTCGAGTTAACAGTCCAAGCAGCCGCTCAAGCTCGCAGCCACAATTTAAATCTCATCCAATGCGCTGGTTTTAGGCAATAAATCTAGACAACCCCTCAGCAGGTAACGCAATGAATAAACGTTTACTCCCTGGCCGACTCGGTAACCCTGGTAGTACTTTTCTCACTGACCCGCGCGCCGACCAACGCATCGTCGCCATGCTTGAAGCTGGCGGAGATCTTGGTGATGATGTTGATCCTGTCTCGTTAGACGGGTCCTACCAAGAATGTCTTGATTACTGCAATGCCTTAGAAGCCTCTGCAGCTAAGATGCATCCTTTGATGGAATCGATCATGCCAAGCTATGATAATGTCATTTCTAGCACCGAAACAATCAAAGGTGTCGACGGCAACGACATCAAACTGTATATCCACAAGCCAAAAAATCAGGACGGTCCGCGCCCCTGTATCGTGCACACCCACGGTGGTGGCATGGTACTAATGACCGCGGCGGATCCCGGCTACGTGCGATGGAGAAATGATATCGCCAATGCCGGTCTTGTGGTTGTCGGCGTCGAGTTTAGAAACGGCGGTGGCAGCTTGGGGGATCATCCTTTTCCCGCGGGCCTGAACGATTGCGCCAGCGCACTGAAGTGGACCCACGAGCAGCGTGAAGCACTCAATATTTCAAGCATCGTGCTGTCAGGTGAATCCGGCGGTGGCAATTTATCACTAGCTACCACTCTTAAGGCGAAACAAGAAGGCTGGCTTGACTATATTGATGGCGTATACGCCATGTGTCCTTATATCAGCGGCGCCTACGCCAATCCTCCGGAACAGCTTGTGTCTTTGGTCGAAAACGATGGTTACACATTGGATCGCGACATGATGGCGGCCCTTGTGAACGTCTATGATCCCAAAAGCGAGCACAGCAACAATCCCCTCGCCTGGCCTCTGCAGGCATCAGCTGAACAACTCGCTGGCTTACCACCGCACATCATTTCAGTGAACGAGCTCGATCCGCTGCGGGATGAAGGTTTGGCGTTTTATCGCCAGTCACTTAAAGCGGGCAACTCGGTGGTTGCACGTACGGTGCATGGTACTAATCATGCGGGTGACTTAACCTTTCCGGATGCAACCCCGGATATCTACGCTGAGACATTGCGATCGCTGTGTGGTTTTGCCGGATCGCTAAGGTAGTTTTAAACCCACCAAATTTTTTACGTACAATTAAATTTTTCAAACACTCAGGATAGTATCGAAGACCCATGAGACTTATTTTAGCACCGATGGAAGGCCTTGCAGACGTGCACTTGCGACGCCTGCTGACAGCGCAGGGCGGTTTTGATTGGGTCGTCTCTGAGTTTGTTCGCGTGGTTGATCGCGCTTATCCCGATCGGGTTTTTTACAACACCTGTCCGGAACTACAAAATGACGGCAAAACCGATTGCGGCACGCCCATTCGCGTGCAGCTACTGGGTAACGATTTAGATGCCATGGCCGCAAACGCACAGCGAGCGGTTGAGCTTGGCTCCTATGGCATCGATATTAACTTCGGCTGTCCCAGTAAAACCGTCAATCGGCGCCAAGGAGGTGCTGTCATGCTGAAAGAACCCGACAGCTTGTACAGAGTCGTCGCGGCTGTACGCAGCGCGCTGCCCGCCCACATAACGGTGTCGGCAAAGATGCGCTTGGGCTATGACGATTTATCTTTGATGCTCGACAATGCACAAGCGATTGAAGCTGGCGGTGCAACTGAGGTCACCGTGCACGCCAGAACGGGACTGCAAGGTTACGCACCTCCCGCACATTGGGACGAGCTGGCAAGAATTAACAATGCGATCAATATCCCACTGATTGCCAATGGCGATATTTGGACCGTTGCTGACTACCACGCTTGTGTTGCGACATCAGGTACAACGGACGTGATGCTAGGTCGAGGCGCGGTGAGATGCCCTGACCTTGCCAGCCGCATTCGGTTAAATCAGATGACGCAGGCTCAGTGGCAAGCGGTTCGACATCTGTTAATTGATTTTTGGCACGATATCAGAGAGACGCTACCAGAAAAAGATTGTGCAGGCAGACTCAAACAATGGGTGAATCATTTACGCAAAGTACATCCAGACGCTGAAACGCTTTGGCAAGAGATTCGAACGGAGAAACAAGGTTCAAAGCTAGATCGTTTAGTTGAAGCTGCTTAACAGCCGCCAAATTCTGTGCATTTGGGAACGATAAGTAAAATGGCATAAATACCTCAAGGATTGGATTTCGTTTATGCTAAAACCCTGTCATTTATTGTAGAGGATATTTGTTTGGAGCCACTGATTATTCTTGTGGCCTTCCTGTCGGGGTTATTGTTCCGAAGGTTTGGCTATCCTTCCCTACCCGGCTATCTCATTGCAGGTTTTGCCTGTCATGCGATGAATATTGGGGATCTTCAGCTGATTAAAGCCCTTGCCGACGTCGGCATACTGCTGTTGCTATTTACCATTGGTATTAAACTCAATCTAAAGGAGCTCGTCTCGCCACAGGTTTGGGGCGTTGCCTCCTTACAGATTCTAATAGCAGTACCTTTAACCGTGGTGGTGATTGTCGCCGCGGGCATGGTATTTCCCGTCTTAGCACTAAAAGACATCTTTTCAGCGTGGATATTGGCTTTCGCATTGTCGTTCTCAAGTACCGTGTTTGCCGTGAAAATGTTTGAGGACCGCGGCGAGACTATATCCCTACATGCCAATTTGACCATCGGTATTTTAGTCATCCAAGACATCCTCGCCGTGCTTTATCTCGCTTTCACATCGGACACACCGCCGGGTGTTAGTGCACTGGCACTACTTTTGTTACCGCTACTTCGTCCCGTTGGTTTGTATCTGTTACGCCATGCTGGACACGGCGAACTGGTGCTTTTGTTCGGCATTGCCTTCGCGCTCGGCATTGCACAAATGTTTGAGTCGTTGCATCTTAAGGCAGGCTTGGGTGCCTTGGTTGCGGGCGTTATTCTTGGGCAGTCGGATCGATCGAAAGAACTGTACTCTTCATTAACGGGTATTAAAGACCTTTTACTAATCGGTTTTTTTCTGCAGATTGGTTTTTACGGTTTGCCGTCGAAGGAAATGATTTTCGTCGCGCTGGTATTAAGCCTGCTCATATTCATAAGACCGGCGCTGTATTACCTACTTTTTGTCGCCTTTAAACTGCGCGCTCGAACCGCATTACTAGCCGGCTTTGCGCTGTTTAACTACAGTGAGTTTGGACTGATCGTTGCCGCAATCGCAACCGAACAAGGGCGATTATCGGTCGAATGGTTAACAACCTTGGCCTTAGCTGTGTCCATTTCATTTTTCCTAGCCACACCCCTCAACGCAAATGTACACAAAATTTATCATCGACTCCGCAAACATCTGTACAAACTGGAGCGACAAGATCGACTACCACGGGAGGCTGCAGCCGAACTCGGCAACGCGGAAATCGTTGTCTTGGGTATGGGTCGAATCGGCACAGGTGCCTACGCCTATTTCTCGGAAACAAGCCCAGGTAAAGTGATATGCGTTGAAGAAAGCTTTGACAAGGTCATCGATCTGCAAAATGACGGTTTGAACTGTGTCCATGCGGATGCAACAGACCATGATTTTTGGGCCCATGCGGATCTTTCTTCAAGGCACCTAATCTTGGTTAGCTTGAGCAATCACGCGGAAAATTTCACCGTTGTTAAATTAGCGAAATCCTTCGGTTTCGCTAACAACCTCGCAGTAGTATCGCGCTACCCCGATGAACAAGCAGAACTCGAACAGCTTGGCTGTATCGTCTTTAACCTTTACGCTGAAGCCGGCTATGGTTTCGCTGAGCATGTTGAAAAGCACCTGTTCGAACAGAACCTAAACTTGACTCAGGAGTTGCACAAAAGGCGTAATCAAGAGCAGCTTAATAAGCCGCAACTGACGAAAGATTAAACGACATCACAACCGAGGCTAGCCATGATTTTTACTGATCAATCCCCTGTTCAATTCAACGACCCCCTGCCTGAGTCGGTCGATGTTGTCGTTATTGGTGGTGGTGTAATTGGTATTTCAACGGCTTGGTTCTTGGCGAAAAGTGGCGTGTCCGTACTTGTCTGTGACAAGGGTCGCGTGGCGGGTGAACAGTCCAGCCGCAACTGGGGCTGGATTCGCCAGCAGGGTCGTGATTCGGCTGAGTTACCGATCGTGATTGAGAGTATCAATAGCTGGCAAAACTTGTCGAAAGAAATCGGAGAGGACATTGGCTTCACTCGCCAAGGTGTTCTGTACGCAGCTAAAAATGACAAAGAATTAGCGGAGCACGAGAAGTGGATGGATGTCGCTATCCAACATCAATTAGACACAAAAATGCTCAGTAGCAGCGAAGTCGACGATCTGATTAAAGATAAACCCGGACAGTACAAAGGAGCCTTATTCACCCCCAGCGATGCGCGCGCCGAACCCTTTAAAGCAGTCCCGGCTTTAGCCGCTGCGCTAAATAACAGAGGTGCTCTGATTCGTGAGAATTGTGCGGTTCGCGCCCTTGATATACAAGCCGGTCGCGTTACCGGAGTAGTCACTGAACATGGCCGAGTGGCAGCACAATCCGTCGTCTGCGCCGGCGGCGCTTGGTCAACCATGTTTCTGGCAAACTTAGGCATCAACTTGCCGCAACTTTCGGTGCGCGCAACAGTCGCGAGAACGGCACCGGCGCCTGACATTTATCAAGGTAATGCAGCGGTTGGCGAGGTCGCTATTCGACGTCGTCAGGACGGTGGTTATACCGTAGCTTCAGGTCCCGAGAACGAACATTTCATAGGCGCCGACAGCTTTCGACACTTCTTTAAGTTCATGCCTGCGCTCTATCAAAGTATTCGCTTTATCAAATTGCGCTTCGGCGGTGACGTAATACAAAGAATGTTGCCAACGCGACATTGGCGCGACGATGAAGTCACACCCTTCGAGCAGACCCGCGTGTTAAATCCAGACCCCTCAACCAAGGCGTTAGCTGCCATGCGCAGGGAACTGAAAAACAGATTACCAACCCTCGGTGATATACCTTTCTCGGAAGCGTGGGCAGGCATGATCGATGTCACGCCAGACGTGGTGCCCGTCATGGATGAAATTGAGTCGCACCCTGGCTTGTTTTTAGCCACTGGCTTCAGCGGTCATGGTTTTGGTATTGGACCAGGCGCTGGCCGCGTCATGGCGGACATGGTGATGGGCAATCGTGCCGCACACGATCTAAGCCGATTCAAAATGGCGCGATTCACCGATGGTAGCCCGATGATACCAGGCCCCGGGCTTTAGCAATGTCGTGTTAAAACAGTTCTGCCACTTCGACTAAGCAGTCTGCGCCTGCGCTAAGGCTTCAATATACTCAGGACCTATGCCGCAACAGCCACCAATAATTGTTGCACCCGCGGCTTCAAATTGCTTCGCTATCTGAACAAAGGCCTCAATATCTATGTCGCTGCGCATGCCGATTTTAATGTCGCTATCAAGGGTCCAGTTTGGATCAACTTTATTGAATCGATTTGGATAACCGCCGATCGGCTTATCCGTCAATGTTGCTAACTCTCTTAGCGCTTGCAGAATAGCTTCAGGGTGTGTGCAGTTAAACAGGTAGGCGTCTACGCTAAGCGGCTCGATCAACGCCAACGCTTGCGCGACAGACTCGCCACTGCGTAAACCCGTGCCGGGCTGCTCATTCAATGTCCAAGCCACGTACACAGGCTTGCCGTTTCCATGTTTTTTTGCCTGTCTTGCCGCGTGCAATGCTTCACGGCCACTCGACATTGTCTCGCATAAAAATAAATCAACATTCGGTTCGAGTGCTTTCACCATCGCCTCATAAATCGTCTCGGCATCGGCACTACTGGGCACAAGATCCGGTCTGAAACTTTCGGACAAAGGTGGCAGAGAGGCAGCGACCTGAACCACCAATGGCTTCTCGCCGAACGCCACTTTAACATTTTCGTCTTGATCTCCCTGCTGACCAGATTCATCCACCGCTTGTCTCGCCAATTTGCCGGCGAGTTCGGTTAATTCAATATAGCCTTGGGCAAGATCATTTTTGCCAAGATAACTGGGAATAGTTGAATAGCTATTGGTCGTTATTATCTTCGCGCCGGCAGCAATAAAGTCCTTATGTACTTGTAAGACAATGTCTGGTGCATCTAGCAGGGCTTGGGCAGACCACAAGCCTGTATTATCGTGAACACCTCGACGTGACAATTCACGACCCATACCTCCATCTAAAATTGTTAACATATTCGCCACCAAAGAGATTACCTAATCTGGTTAACAATACTAACCAATAACGGTCTTTGCGATTTCTGGTACAACCGTATTTTCGATGTAACCTAACTTTTCGATTTCAACGCGAACCACATCACCGACTTTCATAAAAGAAGGTGGTTTCATCGCCATCCCAACGCCGCTGGGTGTACCCATAAAGAGCACATCACCCACATCTAATGTGAAGGATTGGGTTAAATGCGCAATAGCCTCAAAGCAGTCAAAAATCAGGTGTTTGGTATTCGATTTCTGTCGCTGCTCGCCATTGACCGTACAAAGAATATCGAGATCATGCGGATTACCGACTTCATCCGGGCTTACCAACCAAGGGCCCATGGGCCCGTGGGTATCAAAAGACTTACCGATTTGAAAAGTGGGCACACGCATCTGCCAATCGCGAACACTAACGTCATTGCCACAGAAGTATCCACCAATGACTTCATGGGCTCGGTCAGCCGGCACGTGCTTGCAGCGCTTGCTGATCACTAAACAAAGTTCGGCTTCATAATCGAGTTTGTCCGATACCATCGGCAGATTAATATCGGCATAAGGACCTGCCGCACAGTTGCGTTGTTTGTTAAACCACATCTGGAACGCTGGTGGCTTGGAGTTCGTTTCAGCAATGTGATCACCATAGTTAAGACCGATGGCCAAGATTTTACCGGGCACGGGTATCGGTGCATGTAACGACACAGACGATAAAGGTATACCAGGCTTAGACTGCGTTGCTGATGCGATGCCTTCCTTATCTAGACCACCGTCAAGCAGGGCAATCATATCGCCAGCAATACCATTATCCGCGAGCGGGACAATCTCTTCGTCCCTGACAAGGCCAACGTTTAACGTCGCGTCATTCGCTGTTGAGTAGGTTGCAAGTTTCATACTGTCTGTCTCCTAAACATTGCCTAAACATTGCCTAATATATTGCCTAATATATCGCTTAAATATTGGACTCTTCTAGCGCTGCATCATACCAACTACATCGCTACACACTAGCGAAATTTCTCACCTACAAACAATCCGCCTTGTTTGTCATATTCGATGCTGCCACTCCCACAAAAACACTCATCCATTATTCAATAACACACCTCTCTACGGGCCTATGAAACTATTTGCAGAGAAGCTGATGAACAGTTCAATACAGACGGCAATAGGTGCGCCATCGAACCGACAAAACCTGAAATGCGCATCGAAAAAAATCATGTAAGATACAGGCAGAGAGCAACACGATTCGTACATCATCGGTAAAAGCTTGAGCTGCTATTTTCAATGAACAGCACGCGCTAACTTGGGTGGAGACAACGTACCAAGACAAGTCTAGTTTGAGCAAACGCGGAGATGCGAAAGGTGGATTTGTTAACAAGCCTTAGCTTGTTGTCGCCGCAGTGACGGCAACAAAAACAACAAAGACAAAAAAGACAAAACTACAACATCAAGATAATCAACAGCGTTCAAACAGCGACCTGATACATCCCTTCATTGAATAGAACGGCAATGTAGGCAACAGATACTTTTTGGTTACGGACTTAATTTATGAGTTTACCTCTCTCGCAATACACAGTTTTGGACTTAACCCTGGCCCGGGCCGGACCTACGGCTGTACGCATGCTGGCGGACTGGGGTGCAAATGTTATCCGCATCGAACCACCACCGGGCGCAGGTGGCGGCGACGTGACCGGTGGACGCCACAGCCCAGACTCACAAAACCTGCATCGTAATAAGCGCGGCGTTACCATCGACCTGAAATCTGAGGCGGGCCGAGAGCTGTTTATGACTATGGCAAAAAAGGCAGATGTGATCGTCGAGAATTTTAGAATGGAAGTGAAATACCGTCTTGGGGTCGATTATGAATCCGTTAAAAAAGAAAATCCTAAAATCATCTACGCCAGCATTTCTGGCTTTGGTCAGGATGGACCCTACGCAAAACGTCCTGGCGTTGATCAGGTTATACAAGGCACAAGCGGACTCATGTCGATTACCGGTGAACCTGAAGGTGGCCCCATGCGCGTTGGCATCGCCATCAGTGACACTTCCGCTGGCATGTTTTTAGGCCAAGGGATTTTACTGGCGCTCATACATCGAGAGCATACCGGCGAAGGACAGTGGGTCCATACCAGTTTGCTCGAATCCATGCTGTCAAAGTTAGACTTTCAAGGCGCGCGATATACGATGAAGGGAGAGATCGCCACACAAGAAGGCAACAACCACCCCACCAACTCGCCGATGGGTGTATTTGAAACCCGTGACGGCAAGGTGAACCTCGCCGCAAGTACCAACAAAATGTTCAAAGCGTTTTGCCAAAGCATGTCAGTGCCGGAACTCGCGGAGGATGAACGCTTCGCCACACCAAAAGCTCGAGTCACGAATAGACACGAATTGTGGCAATTGATAAACAATCTGACCCGCACCCAAACAACCGTTGAATTGGTCGATGAAATGAATGCGGCCGGCTGCCCCTGTGGTCCTATCTACAATATCGGTGAGGCATTTGAGGATGAACAGGCGCGGTTTCTGCAGATGCAACGACCGGTTAACCACGAAAAATTGGGCCAATACAATCTTGTACGCTCACCGATTAATCTTTCTGCCTTTGAACAACCGGCATCTTTTGATCGCCCAGGACCTGAAGCTGGTGAGCACAATGCAGAGGTACTGGCTGAATTTGGTCTTAGTGCTGATCAAATTGCGTCCCTGCGGGAAAGCAAGGTCATCTAATGTGTGCAGGATTTTTTGAACGACATATCTTGAAGGACATATCTTGAACGAAATATCTTAAACGACATATCTCGCACAATATCTTACAAATAGCTTGTTGAAAGCGAGAATCGGCGTTTCCAAGATTGAGACTAAACAAGCCTATTACCTGTCCAAGGTTTACGGCTGTTTACGATATACATGACAGCTTTAAAAAATCAGTTAGACTGACCAAAACCATGTAGAGAGGCACTTGTGAACGTCATTCGACAGCGCGCCAAAGAAAATTTCCCAACAGTACTTCTGTCTATATTAGGCATTATGCAAGCCCTTGCGATGGAGATTCTCTGGTCAAAGATTCAAGAACTTGATTACCTGTTTGAATTTTCGATGCTCAGCGTGATCGCCTGGAGTCAGATCGCAGCAACCTTTATGAGTGTCGTGATTGTTTGGGTATCCTATTCTAGTTCCGCCATGCGCTTTCGCTGGGTGCCTACGACGATGGATTCCATATTCCCCTTCCTCATCGGCCTAGTTGAATTCACTATGATCGAAAGCATTGACCCTAACGAACCTGGTCAGTGGCTTTTAGCGATGACGCTTATATTTGCGTCGATGCATGGGGTTAGCCACTCGATGATGCGGGCGGCAAGAAAAGATGCAGATAATGCCTTCTTCTTTGCAAGTGTGTTACCCGCAAAACTATCGGACTTCAAAATAGAGTTCACCCTAGTACTGGCGCTATTTTTAACAAGCATCTATTTCTTATTTAGTAATGATCACACTAACTTTGCGCTGTTATTGCCCGTTATAGCGGTTAACGCGCTGCTGCTCTTCCAGTTATATCTGGTCGAAGGTTTTTGGGCTCGATCCACAGCTGAGCATGTCAAAAATGAAGAACCAGAGTAAACACCACCTCTGACACGCTTAACTGATGTCGAGCCTCAAGCGTGTTTGTCCGAAGAGGTTTGTACGGGTTTAGAATCGTGACGAGAAGGAAAAACCAATGATTGGCGCTGTGTCGACATCGGTTTGCGCTAACCGCCGGCCGCTTGCATCTTCGAGCCGCAAGCTACCATTAAACTCGGCGCCAACAAGCAGCGAAACGCGAGTCATAGGCCAAGGTGAATAACTTATCGTGGCCACCAGCGGCGAGCTTCGATCTTCACCGATACTGCCCGAACCCGGTGTTGACTCATCTAAACTGAAACGGGTTTTCTCAAAACGTCCCGACAGCCCGAAGGTCCATTTTTTGTCTAATTGATAATCCAGAGACAAACCTGGGCCTTGAGATGCCGCTAGACCTCTGCCAGTGTTAAGGCTCAACTTGTCGGTGATTTTCCAATCAACAACGATGATCGGAAAAACATTCGAGCCACCACCGACCTCGCTAAACCAACCTAGTCCTGGACCCAGTGTCAATGTATCCGACATTTTCCAGCTCATACCGCCAATGATGCCTTCCGTGCGACCTTCGCTAGAACTTGCCCCTGATTCCTTAAAAGTTCTGACACTCGGGATTAATATGACATTAGTCGTATCGCTAGGTGCGAATCTGATCGGAACGGAGGCACTATAATTTTCGATCTTGCCCCAGGGCTGCTGGCCATCAATAGTCGCGAAGGGCGAAAAATCATAGTCGGCTTTGCCCGCACCGATAGAGAGTAAAATGGTCGTATTTCTATCCCATGCATAGCCTAGACTGGCCTCAGCGAAACTGCGAGTAACACCCATTTCACTTTCTGCATCGGATAGGTCTGTATCAAGCTGCTCGACGACACCGCCCGATAATCCCCACACCCACGGGCCAAATCGAAGCGGCGTTTCAGCCGCTTCGCTAGCGACGGATGTTAGGCAAGACATTATAAAAAGAGTGATAAATACAGCAGTACGAATCAAGGTAAACACAAACGACCTTTCAATAAGATTAAAATAAAGTATAAGCAATTGTTACGGCGACGATTCGGCTGTAGATGACCGAGCAAACCGCGCTGACTTACACCAGTCATCACTGCAGGAGGTTAACGTTGCGAATCTTTTTTTCTATCACACGTCTTCCGTGGAAGTTCGTTCCATACGATGACCATAGTCCCAACTGGTGATCCAAGACGGACTAAGTTCCAGTACATACTCATCGTCCTTTCGATCAAGCAGCCATCTAGCTAATGAATCGTTCGAATCACCCAGGTACCGACCGATTAGCTTATGTAATGTCTCCTCAACACCAACACGTGTGAGTATTACTCGCCCCCTACCCCGCACGCCTTTGTAGGGTGGGTCATTGGGTGCGATTTCAAACGCACATTTATCGTTTTTAAGTAGCTGTTTAACGAGCAGGCTATTTTTGTGAGACGCACACAATAGAACATCGCGATCTGGATCGAAGAAATACCAAACCGAACAAATACTCGGAAACTCTTCGCCGTATGTCGCTATGCGCATGGGAATCGCGACTTGCGAGAGATAAGAAACTAACTGGTCACGGGGCCAGGCACTCGATTTGCTTATAAGCATGACATGTATCGCTGATGGGTGATGGCCGTATTTTCTCACAACACGGCCGTGACCTACACAATTAGTAGCGCTTGCGTTCAAATGAGTTAAACAAATAAATCATCTGAGTGATGTCATCCGCATTGTGTTCGCCACCATCAGACCATCACCTACCGCGCAAACTTGATCCTTTTTTAGCTTTGTCACGTAACTAAGCTGACGCATCAATTATATTTAGGACCAATCATGTTTGGACTATTCAAATCTGATCCATCTAAGAAACTTCTCAAGCAGTACAAAGCAAAACTAGAGAAAGCCATGCATGCGCAGCGCAATGGTGATATCCGCAGTTATTCTTTTCTGACTGAAGAAGCCGAAGCCTTGAAAGTACAGCTTGATGAACTAAAAACTGCATCAACGTCTCAGTAGTCCCAACAACCTGTGTTTTTGAGCTGATGCCTTGGTGAACATTGGATGAGCAAACAAAACATGGGCCAGCGGCGTCGTCAACTCGTGTTTTTCCCGAGCCGTTTGGCGAGTTTGACCTCAGGCTATCTGCGCACCGCTATAGCCGTGACTGGACCCTAGCGTTCCAAGCAACGCCCGCTTCGGCCGCTTAATGCTACTTATCCCTAGTCTTCGTGAACGATAATCGTGCCATATTGCCTCACATAATCGGGGCATCGCCATCCTAGCTTTTTTCTTATCGACGACTGGCGAGAAAGCCGCCAGCATGGTGCCAACCTTTTATAAATATAACTAGGGCGTCATCCTAAACACGGCAGTCTTAAGCGCTGTCTCTGTGCCACCGTCAGGACCAGTTGCAACTGCCTTCAAGGTCACGCCTAGATTTGATTTAAATCCGGCCGGGAGCTTTGCCTGCATCGCACCCAGATTCCAATTTGTCACATCAATTTTACCAGATCCTGACTTTCCAGAGCCGTCGGTCAGCGTAATGTTTGCTGGCAGCCCCTGAATCTCAAGTCGAGTAATTTTACTGTCACTGTCTCCTGGCGCTGCACTAGCGGAAAGCGTTAGCGTCGCGGATGGCGGCACAAGCGCGAGTGCTGTATCGACGTCGGCTGACTGAACATTGAAGTTACCCTGCATCTGAACCGGATGACCCATACTATCAACCATCGCACCACCTTGAGATCGTACATCCATCGCTAGACCTTCAGCAGCGGTCGCACTGTACAGTGGCGCTCGTAAGACGGCAGCCGCGTCACGTGTTTGCGTTCCAAGACTGGCGCCAAAAATCTGGCCGGCGTAATGTTCGTTAGCATTCCATCCATTCATCGATGCTGGCGTGTTCATTTTTTGGCCGATCACTGCGTGGCCGTTACCCGGCACGACACTACCCTTTGCGACATTTGGAATCGTTCTCTTCAAAACACCATTGTCGTAAATCAGTAACTCACCCGATGCCGAACTCCAAGTCACAGTAACACGATGACTCGCACCATCGGTAAGATCGAGCCCCGTATCGTAACCGGTACTTAGGAATGCAATATTCAGATTATTTGGACGCCAGGCACTGATGATGTTGTTGTTACCTGCATTACCGTAATTAAAGATGACAGGTCCGGAGCCTGCGTTGGCATCACCACCACTGCGCCCAACAACACTAAACTCCAATGTCATTTCTCGCATATCACCGCCTGTATCAATCCGCGGTACAACAGCGCGACCGTCAGTACCTGTCTGCAACACTTCCTGCTGAGCGGTCAGCGTGAGCGTCACATTTGGCGCGTCAGTAATCGAGTTTACCTTTAGCGTCGCTGTCCCTGCCGCCGTCGCCTGTCCGTCGCTGATGACGTAACTTAGCCTAACATCACCGTGGAAATCAGCCGTAGGGGTGTAGGTAAAACCCGACCCTGCTACGTTAGATACTTTACCTTGGCTTGCGGAAATAGACACAACCGTTATTTTGTCGCCATCGGCATCCCAAGCTCGACTAATGATCTTATTGATCGCCAATGGCGCAGCAACTTGATCTTCATCAACAGTGCCAAAATCGACACTTTTTGCTGCGGTAGGTGCTTCATTAACCAAGTTTCCCGCGCCCGATAAGGCAGACCTTGAGCCGCCGCCTGCAATAGCCAGCGCGCTGTCGCAGTATGGCTCGCCCGCGTTGGAAACTAAAACACCAAAACTGACGACGCTATCTGTTACGACACCATCGAGTAACTGCCCCGGACGCGTGGTTTTAACTTCATCATAAAATGTTCGCGCGACATCGACACCCATCCGACCGTGGACATCCACCGCAGCGGCAACCTGCAATGCTACTGCAAAACCTGCAGCTCCGGTGGGATCGGTTGGATCGTTGGGTACGGGGATAATATGTAACTCAACGTAGTCACTCTGCAGAGTGACTGCCTGTACTAACGAATCATCACAGGCATGCACCCCTGTTTCGACTTTCGTTGGTGCAAGTACTGCAATCTGAATAGCTTCTAATGAACTAATCACCTCAACGGTACGGGTTTCTGTCAGATAGTTTGTATACATCGGCACAGCAAAGACAAGTGTCACAGCAATGAGTGTAATGGCCGTCAACATTTCTACGACCGTAAAACCTTTTGAGTTACTCTGCATTGACTGCTCCCCTTATCTACTGAAACCGAGCTACTGAAACCGAGCTACTGAGACCGAGCTACTGAAACCTAGCCACTCAAACCCAGCTACTGAAACCTAGCTATTGACACCTAAATACTAGAATCTAACCACTGAGGCCCAGATATCGACATTGTCCTTATCAACGTCGTTATTTATTAGCGACAAATCCTTGCTTGGCAATCTTCAATGCCATTTCATCGCACACGTCTGGCGCTCGGCTCAAACTTGCTTATTGCAACCCGACGATTGTACCTTAAACTTCTGTGTTTTTGCTCCCGTATAATGCATGCCGCAATCAGTTCCTAAAACTCTCTGCTGTTCTGAAAATCTAACCAGACGGCCGACAAATAATCTCAATCTGTTACTTGCAAGTAAACAACGTTGCTAAAAGTTCAAAGAGCAATCAATCGAGATATGTTGACGTTAACGTCAACGTTAGTCTAGGATCGGTACATGCAAAATAACTATTCCATTCGTGATCTGTCCCAAGAGTTCGCAGTAACGACGCGAACGCTTCGCTACTACGAAGAAAAGGGGCTTCTAGCCCCTATTCGTCATGGTCAAAGTAGGCTCTATACGAGTGCTGATAGGGCCCGACTCATTCTTATCTTGCGCGGCAAAACCTTAGGTTTATCCCTTGAGCAAAGCGCCGATTTAATTTCCATGTACGACCCAGAGTCAAATAATAAAAAACAACTCGAAGCCCTTATCGACAATATCCAAGCGCGAAGAAAGCAGCTAGAAGATCAGAAAGAGGAACTCGAGCGCATGATTGTTGACCTACAAGATTGGGAACAACGCAGTCGAATTGCCATGCAGGGAAAGTCAAATAACAAACATTCAAACTAACGGTTTATCTGAGGGAAAAACGCCATGAATACATCCTATGCCATGTTGGATCACAACTTAGGTGAAGACCTAGATATGTTAAGGGACGTCGTTTTTAAATTTGCACAAACAGAAATCGCACCCCGCGCTGCCGATATAGATACAAGCAACCAGTTCCCCACCGATCTTTGGCGCAAAATGGGTGACCTCGGTGTTCTCGGTATCACCGTGTCAGAGGAGTTCGGTGGCAGCAACATGGGTTATCTAGCACATGCGATTGTGATGGAAGAAATCAGCCGGGCATCAGCTTCGGTGGGTTTGTCCTACGGCGCGCATTCAAATTTGTGTGTTAACCAGATTCATAAAAACGGGTCACAGGAACAAAAATCAAAATACCTACCCAAACTATGCTCTGGTGAGCATGTTGGCGCCCTTGCTATGTCAGAACCCGGTGCGGGATCAGATGTTGTCAGCATGAAACTTAAAGCCGAGAAGCAAGGTGACGTCTACGTCCTAAATGGTTCAAAAATGTGGATCACAAATGGTCCGGATGCAGACACCTACGTTATTTACGCGAAAACGGACGTCAACGCAGGATCTCGCGGTATGACAGCGTTTATCGTTGAGCGGGATTCCGCAGGCTTCAGTCAGGCGCAGAAACTCGACAAGCTGGGTATGCGCGGCTCCAATACCTGCGAGCTCGTTTTCCAAGATTGCGAAGTCCCTGCCGGCAATATTCTTGGCCGCGAAGGCGAAGGCGTACGCGTATTAATGTCGGGCTTAGATTATGAACGCACCGTTTTGTCAGGTGGACCAGTTGGCATCATGCAGGCTTGTATGGATATTGTTGTCCCTTACGTGCACGACAGAAAGCAATTTGGCCAGGCGATCGGCGAGTTTCAATTGATGCAGGGCAAGCTCGCAGATATGTACACAACCCTCAACGCCAGCCGCGCCTATCTGTACGCCGTCGCCCGCGCTTGTGACCGAGGTCAAGAAAGCCGCAAAGATGCAGCCGCGGTGATCCTCTACACTGCCGAGCAAGCTACGCAATGCGCATTACAGGCCATTCAAGCGCTCGGTGGCAATGGCTATATTAATGAATACGGCACGGGTCGATTGTTGCGTGACGCCAAGCTCTATGAAATTGGTGCCGGTACATCAGAAATTCGCCGCATGCTCATCGGTCGAGAACTCTTTTCAGAGGCGGGCTAAACCATGACTACTCTTAACACTGAAATTAATCCTCGCTCGGCTGACTTCACGGAGAACGTCGCACACATGCAGAGTCTTGTCGACGATCTGCAAAGTCATGTTGAACGAATCATTGCAGGTGGCGGAGAACGATACCAACAGCGGCATCAAGCTCGCGGCAAGCTACTGCCGCGAGATCGCATTGACGCTCTTATTGACCCGGGTTCATCCTTCTTAGAATTCTCGCAGCTTGCAGCGCACGACATGTACGGCAAGGATGACGTGCCCGCCGCTGGCATCATCACCGGCATTGGCCTCGTCAATGGTCAGCAGTGTGTCATTGTCGTCAATGACGCTACCGTTAAAGGCGGCACCTACTATCCCGTGACGGTGAAAAAACACCTGCGGGCGCAAGATATTGCGCAGGAAAACCACCTGCCCTGTATCTATCTTGTCGACTCTGGCGGCGCCAATTTGCCCAACCAAGATGAAGTTTTTCCAGACAAACATCACTTTGGTCGAATCTTTTTTAATCAAGCCAACATGTCGGCAGAAAACATTCCACAGATCGCTGTTGTGATGGGTTCATGCACCGCCGGCGGCGCTTATGTGCCAGCAATGGCTGATGAATCGATTATTGTGAAAAATCAAGGCACGATCTTTCTCGCTGGACCACCCTTAGTTAAAATGGCAACCGGCGAAGAAGTCAGCGCCGAGGAGCTTGGCGGTGCTGACGTACACTCACGAGAATCGGGTGTTACCGATCACTATGCAAGAAATGATCACCACGCACTCGAACTGGCTCGCAATGCGGTGAGCCGACTCAACCGAGTCAAACCGGTCGTCATGGATATTGCCGAGGTTGTCGAACCACTGTTCCCAGCCAGCGATCTATTAGGGATCGTGCCGAAAAATGTTCGCAAACCCTACGATGTGAGAGAGGTGATCGCACGGGTATTTGATGGCTCAGAGTTTGATGAATTTAAAGCGCTATATGGCACAACATTGGTCTGCGGCTTTGCAAGGCTGTACGGTTACCCCGTCGGCATTGTTGCCAACAACGGCGTTTTATTTGCCGAATCCGCACAGAAAGGTGCGCACTTTATCGAACTGTGTGCACAGCGAAAAATTCCACTCATATTCCTACAGAACATCACCGGCTTTATGGTTGGCCAACAGTACGAGGCCGGCGGCATAGCAAAACACGGTGCCAAGATGGTGACGGCGGTTGCCTGCGCGAAAGTACCAAAACTCACCCTCATCATCGGCAACTCTTACGGTGCGGGTAACTATGGCATGTGCGGTCGTGCCTATGATCCTAACTTTTTGTTTATGTGGCCGAACGCACGGATTTCAGTCATGGGCGGCGAACAGGCTGCTGGTGTGCTTGCACAAGTGCGACGAACTCAAATCGAAAATGCAGGAGACGAATGGCCGATTGAGGAAGAAGAATCTTTTAAGCAACCGATTGTTGATGACTTCGATGCTCAGGGCCACCCCTACTACGCCAGCGCCAGGCTCTGGGATGACGGTGTTATTGACCCAAGGGACACACGACGAGTACTCGGTCTTGCTCTGTCCGCCTCACTTAACAAGCCAATTGCGGACACGCGATTCGGCGTTTTTAGGATGTAACCCAATGTTTGCAAAAATACTTGTTGCCAACCGTGGCGAAATCGCTTGCCGCGTTATCCGCACTGCTAAGGCACTCGGCATTCAAACAGTTGCCGTTTACTCCGATGCTGATGCCAACGCGCTGCACGTTCAAATGGCTGATGAAGCTGTGCACATCGGTGGCTCTGCCCCCGCCGATTCCTATCTCATGATGGACAACGTTATTGCTGCTGCGGGGCAAACCGGCAGCGAAGCAATACATCCTGGCTACGGCTTTCTGTCCGAGAATGCAGCTTTCTGTCAGCTCTGTGAAAGAAATGATCTTGTATTTATAGGCCCGCCAGTTGACGCCATCGAAGCTATGGGTTCAAAGTCAGCGGCTAAAAAAATTATGGAAGGCGCTGAGGTACCACTGTTACCTGGCTATCACGGCGCAGATCAAGACCCACAACTTTTAAAGAATGCAGCAACCGACATTGGTTATCCGGTACTACTAAAAGCAGTGTCTGGCGGCGGTGGCAAAGGCATGCGCCAAGTCCACAGTCCTGATGAATTTGATCAAGCTCTAGCAGCCGCCAGGCGCGAAGCATTGTCAGGCTTTGGCGACGACGACATGCTGGTGGAAAAATATCTGCAACAGCCCCGCCACGTTGAGGTTCAGGTTTTCTGTGATGCGTCAGGCAATGGCGTCTATTTGTTTGAACGAGATTGTTCGGTACAACGCCGCCACCAAAAAATAATCGAAGAAGCACCCGCACCAAAATTACCTGACGGCATTAGGGAAAAGATGGGCGAAGCTGCGCTACGTGCCGCAGCCGCCGTTAACTACGTTGGCGCAGGCACGGTTGAGTTCCTATTAAACGCGAGCGGTGACTTCTATTTCATGGAAATGAACACACGACTTCAAGTCGAACACCCGGTCACCGAAATGATCACTGGTCAGGATCTGGTGGAATGGCAATTGAAAATCGCCAACGGCGAACCTCTTCCCTGTAGTCAATCAGACCTCAACATTACAGGTCATGCATTCGAAGCACGCATCTATGCAGAAGATCCAGCCAACGAGTTTTTACCTGCCGCTGGCAAGGTCCTTTGGTTGCAACAACCGCAAGCGTCTCGTCATGTGCGAGTTGACACGGGCGTCGCGACAAACGATGAGGTCGGCGTATTCTATGATCCAATGATCGCGAAACTGATTGTATGGGACGAAAACCGCGAACGCGCACTCGCTAGGCTTGACCATGCGCTTGCCAGCTATCGCATCATCGGCGTGACAACGAACATCAATTTTCTAAGGCGACTGATAACCCATACGGCATTTCGAAATGAAGAGTTAAGCACAGACTTTATTTCTGTCCATCAAAGCGCGTTGTTTGAAGAACACAGTACGCCAATATCATTAATAGCACCTGTGGCCGGTTTGTATCTAGCACTGCGACATGAGGCGCGATCCCAACAAACTTCTCGTTCGTCCAGTGATCCAACATCACCGTGGCACGCTGTCGATCATTGGCGTATGAATGCACCCCGCACTCACGTTGAGACCATTGTCGTTAATGACACTGAATTGACGCTTGCTATTGAACAAACGGACCCGCACACCTATTTGATCAAGGCCAACGACGATTTATTCACTGTCAGCGGCAGTCTGCAAGGTCACGATTTGACCGCCATCGTCGATGGCCACAAACGGTCGGCGGTACTTGTCGATCATGACGACAGTGCTAACACAGTGATATCAATGTTCAGTGATGCTGGCAATTTTGATTTCAACCTTCGGCCGATTGATCTCGGTGAAGAGGTTGCTCACGATGATGGCTCAGGTTTTAAGGCACCTATGAACGGTACGGTTGTCGAGGTGCTTGTTAAAGCCAATGATCAAGTTGCCGCAGGCGATACGCTGGTCATTATGGAAGCGATGAAAATGGAACATGCGATCAAAGCACCCGTTAAGGGCTTAGTTAGCGAAATCTATTACGGTAAGGGCGATCTTGTTGATGGCGGCGCTGACCTGCTGGCGTTCGAACCAGCAGAAAGCTGATCATCTTAGCTTAAAGCAGCAGCGCTAAAATATAACTGATGTTAATATTGATTTGAGTGTGGCGCGCCATGCAGGCAATGAGTCGACTAACGAGTTAAAAAAGGAAACGGACAAATGCAACTCTATCACAATGCACTCTCTAGCTGTTCTCAGAAAGTACGTATGGTTCTACATGAAAAAGCGCTCACGGTAGAAGACAAATTGATAGATCTGCAGAAAGGCGAGCAGTTCGACCCTGCCTACATGGCACTGAACCCAAATGCCGTTGTGCCAACACTGATTGACAATGGCAATGTAATGATCGAGTCGACACTCATCAATGAATATTTACAAGACACCTATCCTGACATTAGTCTTGTGCCGAAAGACACCTACGAGCGTCACCAAATGCGCCTGTTGGTTAAAAAAATTGATGACAGCCTTGCCACTGCCTGCGGCGTGATTACTTATTCTATAGCCGTTCGGCCTGCCCTACTTGCACGACCAAGAGAAGACGTTGATGCGATGATTGCAAAAATGCCCAGTGCCAAAAAACGGGAAATGCGAACAGCTGTGGTCGATTTAGGCGTGGCTGCGCCACAATTTAAAGAAGCAATGCAAACGCACCAATCTATATTCGATACAGCAGAGACAATGCTCACTGCACATAAATGGCTCGTTAGCGAGACCTTCAGCCTTGCAGACTGTGCGCTCATGCCTTATGTCGTTCGAATTGATCACTTAGGTCAACAGCATGAAATCGAATCGCGGCCAAACCTTAAACATTGGTACGAAGCCATACAGGCAAGACCAAGCTTTAACGACGCGGTCACAAAATGGGCACCCGCTGCCGCAGTCACGATGTTTAAACAAGCTGGCGAAGCAGTTAAGGATGAGATTGCCAAAGTAATGCAGTCATAGATAATGTGAGGCCAAGCCGCACATTGTGTTAAATCGATACTTAGCTAATACCACCGATAGAGATAAAAGCATCACGCGGTTCGAATAAAAATACGAACAAGATTGCCGCTAACACGACCAGCGTGAAGCCAACCCACAACCGCACTTACAGTCGCGCAAGCTCCATACTCTCGGCATCAAATTACAGGCGCAAAATGCCCCTTGTTATATTCGTCAACACCCAAACTCGTGTCAGTGGCTACGAGTGCTACCCTTGTACGCCAGAGATGGTCAAAGTATCTGGGTGGCACATTGCGGAATAAATGCTAGTCGAGTGCCACTAGAGGCAATCATCTCTTACCGCATCCCTTACTGCATCCCTTACTGCATCAATGCCCACACCAATGACTATATCAGTGCAGACATATCAATTGCTTTGCTTCGGTAACTGCAACGACGTTAACAGCCCGATAAAACCAACTAAGCCTGACAATACGAAAACCACTAAAAAGGAGCCGGTGAAATCTGCCAATAGCCCACCGATGGGTGGCGAGATGGTTTGAGCTAAACCAAACGCTAGGGTTGCGGCAGCAAAGCTGGGGCCATAGTCCTGAACTAGGGTATTTTCGACCACATAGAGCGTAATAAGTGAGGGTAGTCCGCTAAATAAAAGTCCAAGTCCAACACTCGCGAGGAGCGTCGGCACATAGACCCCGCTGAGGACAATCGCAATAAAAATCGGCCACAAGCCAAATGCTATTGATAAAGCCCAGCGTGCACCTAACCTGTTGGCCATTGCCACAAAAAGCGGACCACCGAATATCATCGCAAAACCCATGAGTGTGAAGGCAAACGCCGCATCCACACTGGTCCAATAGCTATCATCTTCGAGTCGGGTGGTTAAAAAGCCCATGACCAACAAATACATGAAACCAAAACAGGTATAAGCAAATAGCAGCGGCAGCCAACTTTGCATACGCTTAAGGGCACTAAATCCTCCAAAGCCTCCGCCACCGGCTGGGCTGGCTTGTTGATGCCGAACTAAAGCGAGTACACCCAACAAAACAATCAAACCCGCGACCGCCATGACGAGGTAAACACTGGTCCACGCCTGATCGCCCTGTGATGCACGCAGAGAACCGCCCAGCACACTGACAAAGGCAACGCCTATGCCTATACCCGAACCCATCAAGCCTACTGCGAGACCACGATGTTTAGGTGGTAGCGCGTCAGCAGCAATCATGGGCGCGGGAATCCATACACAGGCACCACCAAAGCCAGCGACAAACAGCGCCATCGCGAGCCAATGTGGTGAATCTGCAAATGATGCTAACAATAAGCCGCTGGTGGAAAGCACGAGACCTAATCGCAACACGCCGAGTAGTCGATAACGACTTGTTGCCCATGCGACGAACATCGTACCTAACAGGTAGGCGCCCACATTCGATGCACTGACGAGCCCTGCAATAGTGTTGGAGATACCGAGATCATCGCGCACAGCCGGCAGCAATAAACCGTAGCTAAATCGGCCAAAGGATTGCGCAACTGCCGCACCAAGGGCTATCAGAAGCACAGCTAACCAGCCATACAGCATCGTCGACTTGGGTTGTTTTACATCGATAATGCTGTATCCACTAAATGGGCGTGAGGCGTTGCTTGATCTCGGAAGGTTTCATTCGTTCAGTAAACGATTATCTCGGCGCGAAACGCTGACCACCATCAACACGAATGGTTGAACCATTCATCATGGTGCACTCAAATATTGAAATGGCCATAACGGCAAATTCTTGAGGTCTGCCCATACGCTTAGGAAACGCTGCGTCTTTTGTTAACTGTAACGCGCCTTCATCAGGGATACCTGCGGTTAGGCCTGTATCAAACAGGCTTGGTGCGATTGTCATGCAACGAATGCCATGCGTACCAAGGTCGCGCGCCATGGTTAATGTCATCGCCGCAATACCGCCTTTCGCAGCAGTGTAAGCAACTTGGCCTATCTGGCCTTCAAATGCTGCGATTGACGCAGTATTTATCATCACGCCTCTTTCACCGACGTCATTAGGCTCATTCTTTACCATGTGCTCGGCAGCAATCGTGTTGATGTTGAATGATGCAATCAAGTTTAGATCGATGACACGTCTAAAATCATCAAGAGAGTGGCGTGAACCGTCCTTTTTAATTGTACGTTGACCAGCACCACCACCGGCGGTATTAACCATGAAGTGAAGACCACCGAGCTGCTCGACAGCCGTTTCGAACGCCGTTACCATACCTTCGTAGTCCATCACATTACAGGGCACAAATGTTCCACCCAATGTCGCAGCGACTTCAGCGCCGTTTGAGGATTCTAGATCGAGGATGGCTACTTCGCCCCCTTTGGCAACGAAGGCTTCTGCCGTGGCTCGACACATGCCTGAAGCACCACCAACAAATATTGCTTTACTACCTGAAATGTCCATAGATCCCCTTAAAATTGAATTGTTTGCGAAAAATTGAGGTGCCCATATTACAGCGACTAATCATCTCATTTCCAGAGTTAACTCGACCTCAGTACCACTTGCACAGATCATTAACAGTCAGGCAAAGTACTCAAATAGACAGGGATGAAAAACATGGCGTCACCTAGCAAATTCGCTCACATCGTTTATCGAACACATCGTTACCAGGAAATGATTGATTGGTATCTGCAAGTGTTTGACGCCAAGATTCAAAATCAAACGGAGCAACTTTCATTTCTCACCTATGATGATGAGCATCATAGGTTTGCTTTTCTAAATCTTGACGGCGAACCATCGCAACAACAACCCGACCAGACCGCCTGCGGCGTCCACCATGTTGCCTATACGTGGGACACTATCACCGAGTTAATGGAGCAATATCAAAGTATGAGCGCGCTTGGCTGCAAACCCTTTATGAGCATTCGCCACGGACCAACTTTGTCGATGTACTACGCAGACCCAGATGGAAATGGGCTAGAGTTTCAAGTCGACTTGCTGGATGTAAAGCAAGCCAATGCCTTTATGGAAAGTGAAGCGTTTTATAGCAACGCGATTGGTGAACCTTTCGACCCTGACGAAATCGTTGCTGCGCTTAAGAATAATCAACCTATTGCTGCCCTTGTGATGCGTTCTGATCAAACAGCGGTCGACAATGTCCTTCCTATTTAGTCAAACAAACAGACCTATAGTCATAGCAATACTCAGTATCGGTATCAGCGGAGCACCAAAGCATGTTCGACAGTTTTAGCGGCGTTATCGCCTTCGCCTTCATGTCCAGTCTGCTCGTCGTTGCTACTGTACTGAGGGCAAAAATCCGTTTCTTACAAACCGCGCTGGTGCCGGCTAGCCTCATCGCCGGTGCTATTGGCTTTACACTGTTGGCAGCAGACCTATCTTTTGGTTACACGAGCAGTGATTTCACGCTGTTCACCTTTCATTGTTTCACCTTAAGTTTTATGTCCCTATGTTTGACCGGCTCACCAGCAGGCGCCAAGGGAAATACAGTGATTGCCGGTGGCAGTTGGCTTTCCGCCGTGTGGGTGTCGAGTTTAGTGATGCAGGCACTGATCGGGCTCGCTGTTGTTGTCACGTACAATGCACTCACAGGTAACTCTCTGTCGACGTTCCTCGGCATGATCGCGACCCACGGTTTTACACAAGGGCCCGGTCAGGCGATCGCATTGGGCAATATCTGGGAAACAGAATTAGGCATCGAACACGCCGTCAGTTTTGGGCTCATCTATGCATCCATCGGCTTCGTTGTCGCATTTGTGTTTGGTGTGCCTGTAGCCAAATGGGCGATTACTAAAGGACTAAATTTCAACCAAAAGGCACGCATTGATACGGACTTTCTTAGCGGCGTGCATGCGGTCGAATCGAGACCTGAAGCCGGCAGACAGGTGACCCACTCTGCTAACGTTGACAGCTTAGCGTTTCATATCGCGATATTAGGTATCGCCTACTTCATCACGCATCAGTATCTATTGTGGATTGCGCCCCTGGCACAAACTTGGGTTTTGGGGGATATACATTTCGGCATTCTGTTCAGCCACAATCTGTTCTTTCTACACGGCTTGATGGTCTGCGTCTTGATGCGACTGGTCATCGATCGGCTTGGTTATGGCCACTTTATTGATAACGACACGCAGCGACGCATCACTGGCAGTTCCGTCGATTTTATGGTCGTGGCGACGATGATGAGCATTCAGTTTGGTTTGCTGGTGACCTTTTTAGTGCCGATCGTGCTGGTGTGTATTGCGGTTTCGTTAGGTACCGCACTCATGTGTTTTCTATTCGGTCGTCAATTGCGGCATCTTGGTATTGAAAGAGCGCTAACGATATTTGGCTGTTGTTGTGGTTCGACCGGAACCGGACTGTTGTTACTTAGGATAGTCGACCCTGACTTCAGTACACCGATTGCGAAAGAGTTAGCTTTCTTTAATTTAGCGATACTCATAGCAGGTTTTCACATTCTGACATTGATGGCGCCGATACTGCCGTCTTACAGTATCAGCACAATTATTGGCGTTTACGCAGCCACACTGGTTGTTGGCGGTATTGTCGCTGTCCTGCTTGGCCAACGTGTACCTGCACACACAGACTAATCAATCAACACAGACTAGCGGCTTGCATGACAACCTGAGCCACGTTGGGTTTTGTTTAGGATTGTTGTCCCATCTGCGGTACACCTTCATCGAGAGACACCCAGTTCTGTTTGGTGTCGCACCAGACGTGGAACTGCGGTACGAAAGCCTCGGTATCATCCATTGTGCCGGTTTTAAGATATAGCGCGTCAGGTTGACTCGGCACAGCAGAGTAAATGGGTGATCCGCAATTTCCGCAGAAGAACCGTTCAACGGTACTACCACTTTTAGTTTCACTGTCTTTGTATACCTTTGGTGTACCCGAGTTAAATTTAAATTCCGACGTGGGTACGGCTGCAAGTGTTGAAAACGCAGAGCCCGCTTGTCTTTGACAGTTTTTACAATGACACACGCCTGTCATTGTCGGGGTATTTTCTATTTCATATTTAATTTCACCACAAAGGCATTGTCCTGTTACCGACATTTCGAGCTCCTTTATTTTTGTATTTTTTTAGTGCTTCTTAAATGTTTTATCTTAACGACCGACAGTCACTATCAAGCTTTTTATACACTGAGAGCAATGCTAATAAGTTGCCCTCAGTGCATCGAAGCTGATTCCTTAACCAGTCATAACAACCTCAGCGATTTAAAAACCGGCGAGTGTCGCGTAGCGATCGCGATGAAAGGAACGATTACCGAAGGCTGTTTCGAGGGTTCGCGCCCGTTTCAAATAAAGCCCCGCGTCAAACTCGTCTGTCATACCGATGCCACCATGGATCTGGATGAGTTGGTTAGACATGTCGAAAAGAAACTCGCCGACTCGACACTTTGACAAGGACGTTAACAGCTCAATATCTCGATCATCATCAATAGCCTGCAGCGCTGCTTCTGAACAAGAACGAGCAAGTTCCATTTGACCAAATAGACCTGCGGCCCGATGGCCTAAAGCCTGAAAAGATCCAATCACTTGACCAAATTGTTCTCTGGTTTTTAAGTACTCAAGTGTCATATCAAACGCCTGCGCGGCGGTACCTAACATCTCGGCACTCAGACCCGCCCTCGCACGATCTAGTGTCGCTTCCAAAATTGGCAAGCCCGCATCAACCTGACCCAGCATCGCATCAGCGCTGACTTCAACAGCATCCAAATCGAGGTTTGCATAACCGCGACTGTCTACCGTTTTAATCGCATTGCGACTCAAGCCTTTAGCGCCTGCATCTACCAGAAATAGGCTAATGCCTTCCCTATCACCTGCGCTACCACTGGTCCTAGCCGCAACCACAAACGTGTTTGCTGCCATACCCTCGGCGACAAATGTCTTTGTGCCTGACAACTTAAAACCGGCGCCACTGGCTTGCGCATTTAGTGATGTATTTTCTGGCGCATGTCGAGGTCCTTCTTCCAAAGCAAGGGTTAGAATTTTGCTGCCATCAACAATGCCTGGCAGTATTGCTTGCTTTTGTGCTTCGCTGCCACCAAGCAGTATTGCTGATGCGCCAACCAAGGCGGAGGCGAACAAAGGTGACGCCGTTAACTGACGACCAGTCTCTTCGAGCACGACACCGAAGGTGAGAAATCCAAGATCCGAGCCGCCGTACTGTTCAGGAATGATAATACCTGTCCAGCCCATCTCAACCATTGCCGACCAGGTTTCCGGGAAATAGTTATTAGCTATTTCTTTGTCCCGCATTTCGCGAAATTTATCCACCGGTGACTTATCTGCTGTCCAAGATTTCGCTTGATCACGAATCATGGATTGTTCTTCCGTTAATGCTGCCATTTTATAATCCCCCTATCCTTGCTGGGTTGTCTCTGGGAGACCGAGTATGTTTTTTGAAATGATATTGTTCTGAACTTCGTGGGAACCACCATATATTGATATCGCTTTACCCCATAGCCAGTCTCTAACATTCTCTAACTCTTCCGCAGCAAAATCGTCGCCTTCCCAACCGATGCCTTGAGTACCCATGAACTCCATGGTCAATTCATTCTTGGTCTGCGCTATTTTGGTTGCCGAGTTCTTCAAGATGGATGCTGCAGCACTCACCTCAACTTTACCCTTGGCTTCCGCGGTAATGCGATTAACCGTTAAACCGTGCGCTTGGGCATCCATTAAGTGATTAGCCAATCGAACACGCAGATCCGCATCTGCCAATGCACCATTTGCGTCGGTACCCGCATAGGTCTTGGCTTTATCTTGCAGCGTTGCCTTTTTAGCACCGCCGCCGGGGCTTCTGGCTTGTGTCTGACTTTGACGTTCGTGCTGCAGCAATCGCTTAACAACACTCCAGCCTTTATTCAGATCTCCCAGGAGGTCTGCTTTTTCGGCGCGAGCATCATCAAAGAACGTATCGCAAAACGGTGACACGCCTGAAATGAGTTTGATGGGTTTAGTTGTCACACCCTCTTGTGCCATCGGCAGCAGAACGAAGCTTATGCCGTTACGCTTTTTAGCGGCAGGGTCTGTTCGAACTAACGCACCACACCATTGAGAGATGTCCGCACCGGAAGTCCAGGTTTTCTGACCGTTAACAACAAAGCTATCACCATTATCCACAGCTTTAGTCGCTAGCGACGCAAGGTCTGAACCTGCACCCGGCTCAGAAAGGCCTAAACACCAACGGACTTCACCGCTAGCGATACTTTTAAGATGACGGTTCTTTTGGTCGTCCGTACCATATTCTAAAATTGTCGGACCAACCATTGTGACACCCATGCCAGCCATCAGAGGAATGGGATTAAACGCACCAATCTTCGCCATTTCATGACTAATGATTTTCGCCTCTGGATGACCTAAAGCGGCTCCGCCGTATTCAACCGGCCAAGTTGGTGCGCCCCAACCTTTTTCGGCTAGACGCTGGCGCCATAGTTCAAAATCAGCCTTTTCGGATTCGCTCGCTTCCCCTTCCAGGCCCATCGCGGTGCCCGCGAGGGATGGAGGAAAATTTTCTTTGACCCACGCTCTTGTCGTGGTTTCAAACTCCTTTAGAGCTTGTTCGTTAGACATCATCGTTCCTCTTCATATCACAATAAAAATTTTGTTAGCGACAAAACTCTAAGACGCTTTTGCCATGTTAATAACTTTAAGCTGGGTAAATTCAGCGAGACCTTCCTCACCGAGTTCATTACCGAGTCCAGACTGTTTCGCACCGCCAAATGGGATTGCTGGGTCCAACTCCGCGTGTTTGTTAATCCAAACGGTCCCAGAATCCATTTTCTCTGCTAGTGCATACGCTTTATCGAGGTCAGTCGACCACACTGATCCACCTAAACCCCAAGGAGAAGCATTAGCTAGGTCAATCACATCATCGTAATTAGAAAAACTCATGACCGGTAATACTGGGCCAAACTGTTCTTCGTCCACCAATCGCGAGCCTTCACTGATATCACGGACAATCGTTGGGCGAATAAAAAAGCCTGCTTGATCCGGCACGTCGCCACCAGCAATGACATTGCCGTCAACCTTGGCCTCTTCGATCAATTCTTTGACGCGCTCATATTGCATTTTATTTTGCAGTGGTCCTAACTTAGTGCCTTGTTGCGAACCATCACCGATCACGGTTTCATTCGCAATGGTTGCAAGCTCGTCACAGACTTCATCATAGATATTTTCGTGTACATAAAGTCTTTTCATCGCTATACAGACTTGACCACTATTTTGGAAAGCACTTTCAAACAGCTTCGGAGCCGTTTCTTTTGGATCGACGTCATCCATGACAATCCCTGCATCGTTACCGCCTAGTTCCAGCGTAATACGCTTGAGTAAACCCGCAGCACCGGCCATGACCTTGGCACCGGTTGAAGTAGAACCGGTAAAAGAGATCTTGCGGATATCCGGATGAGCCGTCAGTGGTGCGCCAAGATCATTAGCATCTGTAATAATATTTAGTACGCCGGCGGGCACGATGTCTTTTATGAGTTCACCCAATCTGAGTGTGCTCAAAGGCGTCGTTGGCGCGGGCTTGAGTACCATAGTATTGCCTGCAATCAATGCGGGCGGCACTTTAAATGCCATTAAGATCAACGGGAAGTTCCAAGGCACGATAGCGCCGACAACACCGAGAGGCTTACGATGGGCTTCTACCCTTCTACCGTCAGAATCATCAATTACCTTGACCGGAAGATCTAAAGACATGAAGTAGCGGAAGAAAGCGGCTGTTCCGTAAACTTCACCGGTTGCATCCGCCAGCGGCTTACCCTGTTCTTGAGTAAGTAGCTGTGCCAATTCAGTTGCGTTGGCTTCAATCACATCTGCTATGGCGCCGATGACTTTCTTACGTTCCTCGATATTTGTTGCACTCCAGGCAGGAAATGCTTCTTTGGCTGCTGCGACAGCGAGGTTTAGCTGCGATTCAGAAGCTCTGGGACACTCGACGATGGTTTCTTCTGTGGCAGGATTGATAACTGCCATAGTCTGATCGCCTGAGACTAGCTGTCCTTTAATTAGTAATTTGTAGTCGCCCATTTGTTGTATCCCCAAAAAGTGAAGCTGACATCATAGGCAAACCACAGACAAATCGCTATTGCTATGCTTACCTATAGATAGGGGTATTTTTATGGGTGATTTACCCTAAGAAGCTACTAAATCAGAGTTATTCAACAAATCTTGTGCCATCGTATCAAGTTTAGCTGTATCCAAAGCGCCCGCCATACCAATCGCAACCAATTCAATGCCGACTGCACCGTCGATTAGGCTGTCTGGGCCGGGGTCACTCGCCTGTCGTTCAATTACTTTGCGATTACCTACAACCTGAAGCGTCAATTGATCGCCCGATTCGTCAACAATAACGCCTTTGCAACGCAGAACATGCGAATCAAGCTTTTGCATAAATGTTTCGAGTGCGGCGCGTGTGGCGGTTTGGGGTGTTGAAAAACTCCAACTGTCATAATGCTCATGAGCATGAATCTCTTCGTTAACACTGTTGCCGCGGGACTCAAGATCAAAAATGAGTGACATCGGCACATGACATTTAACGCTACAGGCAACAGGCACGCCTTCGGTCAACTCGGCAAGCCATGCCGTTAAATTATCAACCTCACTTTCATCAATTAGATCGACTTTGTTTAGCAAAATAAGATCAGCCGATCTAAGTTGCCGCTGGATAGTTTTGGCAACGTATTTATCGTGGGCTTTTTCGCGCACCGTTTCAGCATCAGCAACTACAATAATACTCGCCAGCTTCAGTTCATCACTATGACCATATTGAGAAAGGTTATTTACGTCAGCCACACCACTGGCTTCGACAATAATGTGGTCAGGCTTTGGAGAAGCTTCTAGTAGAGTCTCAACGGCATTCGTAAAACCGTCGGTCAATGTACAACAGACACAACCGTTGGCTAAATTAATCTGATTATCGGTTTGAGACTGAATTAGCTTGGCATCAATATTAATATCACCAAAGTCATTGATTAGCAGCGCAATGCGTTTGCTACTGCCATCTTCGGCCGATGGCAGGTTGTTGCGCAAGATATTGTTCAACAACGTTGTTTTACCTACGCCGAGGTAGCCACCGAGTACTGTAAAACCAATCATCAGCGCAACTAACCTGCAGCTTGGTGTTTTGTACCGGCAAGCACAGTTCCCCAAACCTTGATGTCCCGAATGCTCATCGGGTCAACCACCAGCGGGTCTTCTTGCAGCACAGCAAAGTCAGCCTTTTTACCCGCTTCAAGCGACCCTACTTCATGATCAAGGTGAAGCTGATAGGCACCGGATATCGTCACGGCTTTTAGCGCCTCATAGGGACTAATCTTTTCGACCTCACCAAGCACGCGACCGCTAGGAGTCAGCCGATTAACGGCACACCACATAGTATGCAGCGAACCCAAAGGCGTCACACCCGCATCAGAATGAATTGAAAAAGAAACGCCTTCACGCAGTGCTGACGCACAGGGTTCCAGAGAGTTCGCACGTTCAGGACCAACCGTAATGTCGTAGTGTTGATCACCCCAATACCAAAGGTGATTGGTAAAGAAATTTGCGCATAACCCTAGCCTAGCCATTTTCCGCAGCTGTGCTTGAGTCGTTAGTTGCGCATGCGTAATTGTATGTCGATGATCCAACCAAGGATCTTCACGAACAATCTTTTCAACAGTGTCTATGGCAAGTTGTTGAGTCAGATTACCGTTGCAGTGCATGTGCACATTGATACTTGCTCGATGGAAAGGTCTTAACCAATCAGCGAATTGTTCAGGTACCGTTAACAACTGACCATGATCCTCTCCGGAGTAATACCCAGGTTCGTCAATCAGCGCACTAAAACCCTGAATTGAGCCATCAAGAATAAATTTAATGCCGGGAAAACGTAACTTCTCACTCTCTTGCTTTCGTAGCGCAACAAACTGATCAGCGATTTGATCAAATGCCGCGGAAGCACCGGGCATTGCTGGAATGTTGTACTGAGCAATTCGGAGCGGGAAACTCGCTTCAGCCGTGATGTTTTGCCATCTATCCAGCAGTTTCGGCGCTATCAGTGAAGCACCACCAAGGTCTGTGCAGGTCGTAATGCCAGCATTGCACGCGAGTGCGCCAAAGTCCCTTAATGCTTGCTCTGTCTGGTTTATTCCTTGGACAATTCGGTTACCTGTTTTGCAACACCCCATCGCCGCAGGCTCACGCAGTTCACCATCGAGTTCACCATCTTCTTGCCGGCCAAGACCTTCGACCTGCATCTCTTTTGTGACACCATTGCTGACGAGCATTGGCGTATTCACTGTCGCGAGATGGCCGCTGGCATGCTGCAGATAGATCGGTCTGGTTGAGGAAACCTGATCGAGTTCGTGTCGCGACAATCGCGGTTGACCCGGAAAGTAAATGGGATCAAAGCCAACGGCTACCAATGGCTCATCAGGGTCCGTGAGTTTCGCTTCGGCTTCTTTAAGTGCACTAATCAGCTCCGCATAGCTTTTGATTCCCGGCGCGGTTGAACCGTCCGCTAACTTTCTCTCAAAGTAACCCATATAGGGCAAGAGCATCATACCGCCTGCCATGACATGCGCATGGGCTTCAACAAAACCCGGCACAATGATGTGATCAGAAAAGCTTGTGTCGAGTTCATACTCACCCCAACCTTCAAGCTCAGAAAGAGAGCCAACCCCTAGAATCAGGCCATCTCTGACAGCCGCGTGGGTGCCTTGCGGATTGGATGGATTCATCGTGATTATTTTCTTAGCTTGGTAAATCGTGATACTCAAGGCTAGCTTTCCTCAGTGTTTGATGGTTGACGTATTTTTCAGACTAAGTTATCACGTTGTTGGGCTCAAGCGCAGGCGCGAACACTAAAAAGCGACACGATCGCCGAAGGGATATGAACCCATCTAAAGACAAGACTCGTCTTGCTCTCATAGCGTCGACATTTTGCGGAAAAAGATGCTTACTGACGCTGTTAATCAAAAAAGGGAGACTCACATGCAACTAGACGGAAAAGTTGTGGTTGTCAGCGGCGCTGCATCCGGTATCGGTGCAAGCGTCGTTAAACTTGCCGCAAAATACGGCGCAAGCACTGTTGGCCTCGATATTGATGATGAAGGCGGTCAGGCGGCAATCGCTCAAAATGGCGGCACCTACCAACACTGTGACGTGAGTAACACTGAGTCATGGGCAACGCTCGCTGACCGGCTCAGATCATCACACGGCGGTATCGACTATCTACATCTCAATGCAGGTATTCAGAGCGCACCACCGCAAGCCCCGCTTGCTGATTATCGATTTGGTTCGATGCAGATCGACAGATACAAAAAAATGATGGGGGTAAACGTTGACGGGGTTGTTTTAGGTTTACATCATTTATTGCCCTTGATGCGCACTGGCGGCAGCATTGTCGTTACAGGCTCATTAGCGGGCGTGACACCCTATGATATCGATCCTTTGTACAGCATGTCGAAACATGCCATCACAGGACTGGTGAGAAGCTTAAAGTCTGAGCTTAGTGAACAGGGACTGCGTATCAACGCGATTTGTCCCGGCGCTATAGACACCGGCATTATTCCCAACGATCAACGTGGCGGTGACTTTCAGTTTATGACAGCAGATCACGTCGCTGATGAAGTCTTACATCTGTTCCAGACGACCGAGAGTGGCGCGACTTGGTTAAAGATCAAGGAATCAAAACCTGTCTATATTATGCATCCGCCGGGACGCAAGAGAGACTAGTTGGGTTTTGTCAAAATTTTCGGAATCGTCATTATTTTAATCCTTGTTAGATCAACTCGTGAGACGATGAGCGAGGGTAGTAAAGCAGAAAAGCTGTGTATTTGAGATTAAAAAAAAGGCACCTAAAAGGTGCCTTTTCTGCTTTCACTGCTAATTTAGCAGCGTTAAGTACTAATGGCTGTTAGCCAAGCATTTCGTCGAACTCAGGTACCGCTTTGAAGAGATCAGCAACAAGACCATAGTCTGCAACCTGGAAGATCGGCGCGTCTTCGTCCTTATTGATAGCGACAATGACTTTACTGTCTTTCATACCGGCCAAATGCTGAATCGCACCGCTTATGCCGACGGCAATATAGAGGTCCGGTGCAACAATCTTCCCTGTCTGACCAACCTGCATATCATTAGGTACAAAACCAGCATCTACCGCTGCACGGGATGCACCAATTGCGGCACCCAGTTTATCAGCAACTGATTCCAACAGCTTAAAGTTTTCACCATTTTGCATGCCACGACCACCAGAGATAATAGTGCTCGCAGCGGTGAGTTCCGGACGTTCAAGCGCAACGATGTCTTCCTTGACCCAGGTTGACAAGCCACTGTCCTTGACGATGTCACAAGCTTCAATCGTTGCACTACCACCCTCGGCAGCAACACCATCAAAAGCTGTACCACGAACAGTGATGACTTTAATTGAGTCTGACGACTGAACTGTAGCAATGGCGTTACCTGCGTAAATAGGACGCTCAAATGTATCTTCACTCACAACACCGCTGATGTCCGAGATCTGAGCAACGTCTAGCAATGCCGCAGCGCGAGGCATAAAGTTTTTACCCGATGCTGTTGTCGAACCAATGATGTGTGAGTAACCCGCACCCAGCTCTACAATTAGGTCTGCAATGTTTTCAGCTAACTGATGCGCATAGACGTCATTATCAGCAACGATAACCTTTGCTACACCGGCTATCTTTGCCGCTGCTTCACCTGCAGCGGCGCAATTACCACCTGCAACCAACATTTCGATGTCACCACCGATTGCCTGTGCTGCTGCAACGTTTACTAACGTCGCAGGTTTTACGGAGTTATTGTCATGTTCTGCAATTACTAAAATAGTCATTAGATCACCTTCGCTTCGTTCTTTAGTTTGTCAACCAGTTGTTCGACAGACTCAACAGTAATACCTGCCTGACGTTCCGCTGGAGGTGTAACCTTGAGTGTCTTAACGCGTGGTGTAACATCTATACCAAGATCAGCCGGAGACATAATATCAATTGGCTTCTTCTTAGCTTTCATAATATTCGGTAATGATGCGTAACGAGGCTCATTTAATCGAAGGTCGGTTGTAACAACGGCAGGTAGTTTTACCGTGATTGTTTCAAGACCGCCGTCAACTTCACGAATGACTGTCGCTTCAGTTTCGCTCAAATCAATTTTCGACGCGAAAGTTGCTTGTGGCATACCCGTGAGAGCGGCAAGCATTTGGCCAGTCTGGCTGTTATCGCCATCAATCGCTTGTTTACCAGTAATAACCAGTTGAGGCGCTTCTTTATCAATAATCGCCTTGAGTACTTTGGCAATTCCCAAAGGTTGAATTTCCTCGTCAGTTTCGATCAAGATTCCACGATCTGCACCCAGTGCAAGAGCGGTACGAATTTGTTCCTGACAAGCTGTAGGTCCTACAGAAACAACAACTACTTCTTCCGCAGTACCTGCTTCTTTTAGTCGGACAGCTTCTTCAATCGCAATCTCATCGAATGGATTGACTGACATTTTCACATTGTTTAGATCGACGCCGCTATTATCGCCTAGTACACGTATACTTACGTTGTAATCGACAACACGCTTGGCAGTTACTAGAACTTTCATGAATTCCTCTGCTCGTGATGGTAAAATCGTTGGCCCAGACATATCGACGTGGGATTACACCCAAAACACCGAAAACCGGGGGAAGCTATTAAAGGCAGCTGCCTCAAAGAGCGCGTATTCTGCCGTTTTATACCTACTCGGTCAATAGTACATTCAAGCCTGCAAGGTTCACCTAAGTCCATAATTCCTAAGCGATTCTTCCAAAGAGTGCAGCGCAGCATTTATTGTCTATAATAGATACGAATGATTTCCTTTAATAGGCGAGTTTCCTTACAATAGCCGCCGACTATTTAACCGGGCGCTGAATACTTTATATCGCCCAAACCCCAGAGCTCATTACGAGCTGTTAAGGAGTATCTACTGTGGAACGAGAATCAATGGAATTTGACGTTGTTGTCGTCGGAGGTGGCCCTGCCGGCCTTGCGACAGCAATCAGATTCGCTCAACTTGCAGCCGAAAATGGCGAAGAATTCACTGTCTGTTTGGTCGAAAAAGGCTCAGAGATCGGCGCCCACATTCTTTCCGGTGCTGTGGTTGAACCAAGAGCACTTAACGAATTGTTTCCAGACTGGAAAGCCATGGGCGCTCCTCTCAACAATCCCGTCACGGACGATGATGTCTATTATCTCGTTGATGAGAAACAAGGTATGCGTCTTCCTTGGTGGTTAGTACCGAGCGCACTGCACAATCCCGGCAACTACGCGACCAGCCTTGGCAATCTTTGTCGTTGGTTAGGTGAGCAAGCTGAAGAACTGGGTGTCAATATCTTCCCAGGTTTTGCAGCCAGCGAAGTACTCTACAATGAAGACGGTTCAATTAAAGGTATCGCCACAGGCGATATGGGCGTTGCCGCAGACGGCGAACACAAGCCCTCCTATCAGGCCGGCTACGAACTGCATGCCAAATACACCGTGTTTGCTGAAGGCTGTCGCGGACACCTCGGCAAACAGCTCATACAGAAATTCGACCTCGCCAGAGATTCCGATACGCAACACTACGGTATTGGCTTTAAAGAAGTATGGGATATCAATCCTGAGAAACATGTACCGGGCAAAGTCGTTCATACAGTTGGCTGGCCTTTAGGCCACTTCCCAGGCGGAACGCTGGGCGGGTCTTACATGTACCATCTCGAGAACAATCAGGTGGCACTAGGCTTGATTGTTGATCTTGGTTATTCAAACCCACATTTGAGCCCCTTCGATGAATTCCAACGGTTTAAGCAACACAAAATTATTAAACAGTATCTCGAAGGCGGCAAACGCGTTTCCTATGGTGCCCGCGCGGTTGTTAAAGGTGGTTTGCAAGCCTTGCCAAAACTCACCATGCCGGGTGGATTGCTCGTTGGGGATGACGCTGGCTTCCTCAATAACTTAAAGCAAAAAGGCACGCATACTGCGATGAAGTCCGGTATGTTAGCGGCGGAATCTGTTTATGCAGCGGTTAAAGCGGATGAACTCGGCGCGGAGTTAAACAGCTACCCCGAAGCCTTTGAAAAATCTTGGTTGTACGAGGAACTTTTCACCGCAAGAAACACTACAGGTTGGTTACACAAGCTAGGATTATTACTTGGTTCTGCGGCAACTTGGGTAGATCAGTATATCTTTAGAGGTCGTATGCCTATCACCCTGAAAGATCCAAAGCCTGATCATGCGGCCCTTAAGTTGGCTAGCAAATCCGAGAAAATTGATTATCCTAAACCCGACGGGGTCATCAGCTTTGACAAGTTATCATCGGTTTTCATTACCAATACTTCGCACGAAGAAGACCAACCCTGCCATCTTCAGCTGAAAGACCCTAGCGTTCCGATCAGCAGCAATCTTCCTCTATACGATGAACCGGCCCAGCGCTATTGCCCGGCTGGCGTTTATGAAGTCATCGAAGAAACCGATGGTAGTAAGCGTTTTCAAATCAATGCTCAGAATTGCATCCATTGTAAAACCTGTGACATTAAAGACCCTGCCCAGAATATCAATTGGGTTGTACCGGAAGGTACGGGCGGACCGAACTACGGAAATATGTAGTTCGTCTATTTTAGTCGATTGAGGCTAATGTAGTCCTAAAATGAAAAGAGCAGTTTCGCTAATCGAACTGCTCTTTTTTTTTGCTCGTTTGCGAGTCGACCTTAACGCTGCATCAGATCGCAATTTTCCTCGTGCATGCTATGAAGGGTCAAGCATTACCGGGAAAAACTGATCAGCGCTCCACAATCCTAGCCAATTTTTACCTTGCCATGGTTCAGTCACCAGCAGATCCATTAACTGATAGAAGACATTACGATTAATTCTTGCTTCAAGGCCATCCCGAATATGAATGTAGGGTGCCGGCTCATCGGAGTCAGGGTCAATATCAATTCTCAGTGCATGATCACTATCGCAATTGACTTCTTCAGCCATGTTTGTCGTAAAACTCAATTTCTGCGTCTTACCCTTCCCTTCATTGCGCAACAGGATGGCGATAAAAGGCGCGTCCTCAACCAGAATTCTGCATTTCTCGACAGGGGTCACTAAGTAATAGTTGTCATCTTCCTTTCTGAGTACTGATGCGAACAAATGCACCAATCGTTCGCGCTTGATGACTGTTCCTTCGTGAACCCATTCCCCATTCGCTCTAATGTGCATATCGATGTCTTTAACATTATCGGGGTGCCAGAGGTGCACGGGGGGATGCGCAATACCCTTTACCTTCTCAAGGCCATTTAATATTGAGTAGGCAGCCGATTCATTCATAGCCAAATTGATATCCTCCAGATTCAACAACGAAACAATACTTTACACACAGAAAATTGTTTACACGTTCCACGCCACACGATCCGCTTATGTCGAGCTCGGAATTTGGCAGGGATACACCGTTTAACTGGCAACGTGCTCGTAAGATACCTACGAGGTTTTAACATGATTGGTTCAAAGCAGACGGGTGTCAGCGATGAGTGAGCATTGAAACGATAAAATACGCAACGCGCGTTTAGCCACCGATGAACTTCATCACCGTCACTTCACCTTGGAATGCTAGCTTCTTATCATCAAGTGCGCTTAACAGTATTTTCTGCAGTTTTGGCAGCGCCACATGGGAAGGTTCATCGATCAGGTCGCCTATATATTGGCGTCGACTACTGCTCAAACAGCCATAAAGGTAACCATCAGAGGACAGTCTAAGTCGCGTACAAGAACGGCAAAAGGGTTCACTTTCGTTGGCGATAATACCAAACGTACCTCGACCAGGGATCGCAAAGCGCGCCGCGGTTGAATCATAAGGCGCATCAGTTCGAGCAAACTCGTAGCGGGTTCTTATCTCGTCCAACAGTGATTCCATCGAAATAAAATCCTGTTGAAATCCACCACCACTGACGAGATGACCCATTCTCATCAGCTCGATAAAACGTAACTCAATGCCGCGCTCTAGGCAATAATCAAGCATAGGCAGTATATCCTGACCATTTTGGCTACGCAGCGGAACCATGTTGATCTTAACTTTTAGTCCGGCCTCTAACATAGCATCAATGCCTGCGAGGACTGTTTCGAGATCGCCGCTTCGAGCAATCTGCTGAAATTTTAGTGGGTTCAACGTATCAAGGCTAATGTTGATACGCTTCAAACCAGAGTCGATGATCACATTCTTTTTCTTCAACAGCAGTTGGCCATTAGTTGTCAGACTAATATCCTGCAAGGGCAATTTGGTCACACCGAGTAGGAAGTCATCAAACTTAGGGGTGACCAAAGGCTCACCGCCAGTAATGCGGATCTTGTCGATACCTGTTGCTTGTTGCAGATAAACCACCGCTTTTAACAGTTCCGTCGCTGGCATCTCGTTTTGCGCTTTCATCAATCGCTTACCGTCGGGCACACAGTAGGTGCATGCGTAGTTGCATGCAGCTGTGAGACTGACTCGAAGGTTTCGAAATTGTCTGCCCAAACGGTCGACAATCATTTCATTGCTACCTAGTTGTTAATATCTATGGTGTTATTTGCGGGGTGACACGTTGGTGTTTTAATTGTGACGCCTCGCCCGAATTATTGCATGGAAGCCGACGCGATCATACTGCCTTAATGAATCTATAAAGCCCTACGATTATGCCGTCTATTTGAGCACTGTTGCAGAGATCCATTGAAGCGCGATATTGAATCACCCTTTTGTACACTTCACTGTCGAAAACATCCTATAATTCGACCTGACAGCGAATAGATCAGCAACTGCTTGTGTCAGCTTATGTTGCGTCGACTTGTATTACGTCGACTTATGTTGTGTCCACTTATGTTGTGTCAGCAGGGTTGCAACAGCCACACAAAAAAATCGGCGGGTGAGTCTTGCGACACAAAGAATAGTAGAATCACAATCAGAGTTTTCATCAATGCGCGAAACGATCAAGTTGGCAAGTCTAATCAACAGGTCTAATCAATGGGTTTAATTACCGTCCTAACGCGCCCTATTGTCTCGTGGCTGACCCGCGAGGCGAATGTCCGTCCTCGCCCTTTGAGTGACTTTGAGCGACTTCAACACGAACTCAAACCCTGTGACGTGATTCTGGTCGAAGGTCGCTCGCGTATCAGCGATGTTATCCGGATGACGACCCAAAGCCCTTGGACACATGCGGCACTTTATATTGGACGTATACATGACGTCGAAGATCCCGACCTGAGGGAAATCATCCGCCACCACTATAAGGGGGAACCAACTGATAGGCTAATGATCGAGAGTCAACTCGGCCAGGGTACCGTCGTCAATAAGATTGATATTTATAAGCCAGAACATTTACGAATCTGTCGCCCTGCTCGACTCGGCACCAAAGATAGTCATCAGGTAATCCGTTACGCTGTTAGTCGACTGGGTGTCGACTATGATGTACGACAGATTTTTGATCTTGCACGGTTTATGTTTCCGTGGTCGTTTTTACCAAGGCGCTGGCGTTCGAGTTTGTTCCAACACAATGCTGGTCGCTCTACTCGGACGGTTTGTTCGACAATGATCGCTGAAGCATTTGCATTCGTACAATTTCCGATCCTGCCTTTGGTGAAGCTCCCATCGGAAAATGGCATCAGCGAAAAAATGCAATTGTTTCGCCGGAATCCCAAGCTTTGCACACCCAGTGATTTCGACTATTCACCTTACTTTAAAATTATTAAATACCCTTTCATCGATATCCATTTTCACGATAGTCATCATCTACTACCTTGGCACGGATCCAGAATTTTAGAAGAGGATGAATCGAGCCACTACCTAACCAATGAGGGTGTGCCGAAAGATCATGAGGTGCAGCAGGCGATTGAAGAAGCTGTTGCGGTCACTCGCGCAGCTGAAGTCGGCGCCGAGGATAAAAATGATAGCAATGCAGATGCTGCGGCAGAATCAAATGACGAACAAGTGAATCAGTAAAAAACGGTATCCAATACCGCTTCTAGCAAGAAAGCCAGGTCGGATTTAGGGGTACGCTAGCTCAAACTAAGATTCAACTGAACCGACAAGCACGCCCTTTTTTTTGACACTGCGAAGTGATCGATCACGCTATTGAAAACGTTTTTGAATTGCCTCGATTAATTTTTTGGTAAACCCGTGCGCCCAAAAAACCTTGTTGGATCCTTTGACTAGCAGGACATCACCGGCTCTCAAGGTGTTCGCGAAGGCGTCCACGTCGAACTCAGCAACCGTCCCGTAATGACCTGATTTACCTGGACAAGTCGAAAAACCATCGCCAAAGGTAATGACATCATTGAGCACGGCCGCATGCCCAGCAACTTGCTCGTGTGTCGTCAGAGATGTATCTCCCAGCTCAAGCATCTCACCAAGCAACGCGATCGTTCTTGCCCCGTCAGTCGAAGCAAGCGCATCTATCGCATAGGACATGCTGACCGAGTTAGCGTTGTAACTATCATCAATAACAACGATATTTGAAGCTGTTTTTGAAGCTGTTTTTGAAGCTGTTTTTGCATTTGGTTCGCAGGCAATGCTGACTTGATTACCTCGACCACTTGGCGCTTCTAATAAGCTAAAATCAGCCGCAGCTTGCGCGACATCAGCACCCATTAGATCTACTGCAGCCAAAACTGCTAGGGACGTTAGTACGCGGTGTTCACCGGCGTTATTAAGTGTATAGCTGACTTCTTTACCTCTTACCGACGCAACTAGCGTAGATTTATCAGAGCCGATCAGATGAACGTCAGCAGTTGCCTGCAGGCCAAAGGTGACAATATGACTCGCCCGCGTACCGAGTGTATTTAACGCCTCCGGCACAATTAACACGCCATCGGGCTCTAGCCCATCGGTAATCGTCAATTTCTCACGCCTGATCGCATCGAGATTCTCAAAATTCCCAATATGCGCCGGCAGTACATTCAATAAAATACTGACATGGGGTTTCGTCAGTAGTGACAAAGGTGCAATCTCACCTGGATGATTCGTGCCAACCTCGAACACGCCATAGCGACTTGAGCTCGGCATTCTTGCCAGTGAAACCGGCACCCCCCAGTGATTATTTAAACTGCCCGTAGAGGCATGGGTTGAACCTTGCTTTATTAACAGCTGTTCAAGCCAATGTCGCGCGGTTGTTTTGCCAGCACTTCCAGTGATTGCGACGACGGTACCGGTCATTCTATCTCTGGCGCTTGCACCTAATTGCCAAAGTCCATCAAGGGTGTCTTCAACAACGAGCACCGGATACTCTGGCTGTGCTTTCTCAAAATAGGCCGCTGACAACATTACCGCAGCGGCGCCATTGGCTATCGCTTTATCGACAAATTCATGCCCATCACGGGCTGATTGCGATGACGTACTGAAGCGGGGGCCAGGGTCACCGGCCAGGGCAATAAATAAATCGCCAGCATTGACCGAGCGACTATCAATGGAAATACCATGTATATCGGCCGCAAGCGACGATTGGTCAGGAAAAATTTCGGCAAGCGCCTGCCAAGTCCACAAGGTTTCATTCTGTTTTGACATGCTAAGGCCTCTGCGCTGCCTGTTCATCACTCATGAGTCGATGCACCATTGAATACGCATCTTCTCGACCGTCGTAGTAGCCGACGCATTGCTCTTGAATTGTATAACCTCGGCTTTCGTAAAACCGAATTGCCGTCGTATTCTGGCACCTAACTTCAAGCTTGATGTATTCCTGCCCCGCTATTCTTGCAGATTCTTCGAGCCATAATAGTAAAGACTCACCTAACCCTTGCTGCCTGAACTCAGGCTTTGTGACCAATAAATTTAAATGACAATGACGGGGGTAAAATTCCATCGCTGCAAAGCCCTGCACTAAACTTTGCTGGCGCGCAGTAATAACAACGCAATCCGGATGTTGAATGAGCTTCAATAGTCTTGCGGGTTTCCAGCGCCAATGTAGACCGGACTCAATATAGTCACGAGACAGATTTGCCAACTCGACACATTCTGTATTCTTAGCAAAGCCAATTTGGAAGCTCAACGGGAACAACACTTGGCAGTAATGAGTTCGGCAGTCATAAGTTCGGCAACAAAGATCACGGTGCTTCAGTTCCATCGGGGCTGTGTGCTTCAGCTTGCTCTCGAAGTAAGTATTTTTGCACCTTGCCGGTAGACGTTTTAATCAGATCGCCGAAAATCACGGTTTTGGGTACTTTAAAGCGTGCCATTTCAGTGCGGCAGTAACTGATAACCTCTTCGCTATTCAAACTTTCGCCTGACTTTACAGTGACAAATGCACAAGGGTGCTCACCCCACTTGCTATCAGATTTGGCGACGACCGCTGCTTCAAGTATTTTAGGGTGTTTGAACAAAATGTCTTCGATTTCAATACTCGATATATTCTCACCGCCACTAATGATGACATCTTTGGACCTATCCTTGATCTGGATATATCCATCAGGATGGCATACAGCGATATCACCGGAATGAAACCAACCGCCTTCGAACGCAGCCTGAGTGGTAACGGGATTCTTTAAGTAACCTTTCATGACGATGTTACCGCGCATCATAATCTCACCCTGGGTCACGCCATCCCACGGCACAGGGTCAAGTGTATCCGGGTCGGCAACCATCATTGCGCCCGCCAACACCGAGGAGATACCTTGACGTGATTTCAAACTGGCCTTTTCTGCCTCAGAACAACCGTCCCACTCGGTACGCCATGCCGATACCACCATAGGACCGTAGGTTTCTGTTAACCCATAAACTTGTGTCACATTAATGCCGAGTGCTTCCATACCTTGGATCACCGCTGCTGGCGGCGCTGCTCCGGCGGTCATGACTTTAACCAAATGTGTAATTCCCTGTTTGTGTTCGTCCGCGGCATTAATCAGCGAATTGAGAACGACAGGTGCACCACAAAAATGTGAAACTTTATTATGTTTAATTGACTCGAATACAGCATCTTCGCGCACATGACGAAGACAAACGGTGGTCCCCACGGTTGTTGCTAAGGTCCAGGGAAAACACCAACCATTACAGTGAAACATCGGCAGCGTCCAAAGGTAACGAGGATGTAAACCCATCTCCCAACTCAGGGCATTGTTGGCTGCATTCAAATAAGCGCCTCGATGATGGTAGACAACACCCTTTGGGTCGCCGGTTGTACCGGACGTATAGTTAAGCGAGATCGCTTTCCATTCATCGTTAGGTAAGGACCAATCAAATTCTTTATCACCTTGATCTAAAAGTGCGTCGTAGGTCACCTCGCCAATAAGATCACCGGCATTTTCATCATTGCGAAAATAGGGATCATCAACATCGATGACCCAAATCTTTTGCTCAGGGTGAGTGCCAGAAAGAATCTCAAGGGCTTGCGTCAAAACAACGGAGAACTCGCGGTCACTAATAAGTACCTTGGCTTCTGCATGCGCCAAAATAAATGCAATCGTCTTAGCATCTAATCGGGTATTGATTGCGTTTAGCACAGCGCCACACATGGGTACTGAAAAATGTACCTCAAACATTTCAGGAATATTCGGCAGCATGACGGCAACCGTATCGCCCTCGCCAATGCCCCGTTGATTGAGTACAGAAGCGAATTGCACGCAACGTTCGTAGGTCTCACGCCAACTACGTGAGGTATCACCGTGAACAACCGCTTCATAGTCGGGGTACAGAAGCGCTGCGCGTTTGATAAAACTTAATGGAGACAGAGGCTCATAATTGGCGAGGTTTTTGTCGAGATCTGTCTCGTATATGTTACTCATACTTATGTTTTCGCTGTTAGTCTGATTTTTTTAACCATCGTTGATTTGTCAATTTTTGGACAGATACACAATGGTGCTTTCGCTAAATGAAAGGTACCATTTTCACTCCGATTTCACTATCTGCTTGTCACCAAGTAAGCCACAATACAAAAAGTTTATAGGAGCGATGGCATTTGCCAAAACCGATAGAGTTAATCATTTTCGACTGTGATGGCGTGCTTGTCGACAGTGAACTGATCGCAAATCAAGTTTTGCAGCAGGGTTTAGCCAGTCTCGGCTGGACACTGAGTCTGGCAGAAGTGATGCAACGGTTCATGGGTAAAAGCCTTGCCAGTTGTGAGGGCGAAATTGCCGCGTTTTTGAATACAGATATCCCTCAAGCTTTCTGGACCTCTCTACAGCAAACGACTTATGCGCGTTTCAGAGCGGATCTACAACCCGTGGCAGGCATCGTCGAAGTACTTGACGTCATTAAACAGCCTAAGTGTGTCGCCTCCAGCGGTAGCCATGAGAAAATCAATACGACCCTTGGCATCACAGGTTTGAAACACCACTTTAACGATGCCATTTATTCAGCAACGTCTGTCGATCACGGTAAACCCGCACCGGACCTGTTCTTATATGCGGCTCAACAGATGCAAACCGACCCTTCAGCATGTCTCGTCATTGAGGATTCACCCTATGGCGTACAGGCAGCCCGCGCCGCCGATATGAGAGTGCTCGGGTACTGCGCCTTAACACCCAAAGAAAGAATGGGCGCTATCCCGACCTTTAATGACATGTCTACCTTACCCACTCTTATAAGCAAACTGCAGAACATACCTTAAGCGGGGCGCTGCTAACTGTGTATATAAACCTTGGATCATCTCGTTACGATGTATGTCTTGTCGCGAAGTAAATTGAACTAATTCTCATCTCTGCAGGTCTTTTTAGGTCTACGGATCGTAGATACATTGTCGCCAAGTTGCTCTAACCGTGAGGTTGATTGTAGACACGATGTCAGGCGAATCGATTACAGAGGTTCGTTATTTTTCTGTGATAGCATGCAGCCTATCCCGAACGGCAATCTATACAAGCACGAGAAAATTTATGATCACGCGTTTCTTCAGAGCAATATGGAATTTTATTACCGCTGCCAAACAAACCACTGGCAATCTTATCTTCATTGCAATCGTTGCATTTATCCTCGTCAGTATTTTCGCTGTCGATACACCCACGATTCCAACGTCAGCCGCCCTGATCATTAGCCCTACGGGTAACATCGTCGAGCAAAAACAGTTTGTCGATCCTGTCGCTAAACTGATTACGGGAAATGAAGGAGACGATACTGAAACAAGACTCAGAGATATTCTAAACGCAATAACCGAAGCCACCCACGACAAACGCATTAAGATCATCGTGCTTCAACTCGATCGCCTCAATGGCGCGTCCTTCAGTCGATTAGAAGAGATAGGCAACGCACTTGATAACTTTAAAGCAGCGGGTAAATCAGTTTACGCGTACGGTAAAAGCTATAGTCAAACTCAGTATTATCTTGCCAGCCACGCCGATGAAGTGTTTTTAGAACGTGACGCAAATCAGATGTTTGGCGGTGTGTTTCTGCCCGGTCTCGGTGTTTATCCAACTTACTTCAAAGCAGCCCTAGATAAATTAGATATCACCTATAACGTCTACAAAGCCGGCCGATACAAAGGTGCTGTCGAACCCTATCTACGAGATGACATGTCGCCAGATGCCAAGCTAGACAATCAAGTGTGGCTTGATGCACTTTGGGACAAATATACGCGCACCGTGGTCACGCATCGTGATATCAGTGCGGAAACGTTCAAGCAGTACACTCACCAATACGAGACGATATTGAGTGAGGTTAACAACGACGCCGTCAAGGCTGCGATTAACTACAACCTCGTTGATGGCACGCTGTCTAATAAGGAGTGGAACACACTGCTAACCGACATCGTTGGTTCACAGGCGAATGGCAAGGGCAAAACGTTCCAGCAAATTAACTTCAAGAATTACCTGAGTATTGTCAGGCCGCCTATGCCAGCAATGTCGACAGCCGATTCAAAGGTCGCTGTGATCACTGCCAGCGGTGCCATTTACGATGGGACTCGACCTGCTGGCGATATTGGTAGTGATTCCACCGTCAAACTTATTCGACAGGCGCGCTTAGATGAATCAGTGAAAGCTGTTGTATTGCGTGTCGACAGCCCCGGTGGCAGTGCCACGGCCGCAGATCAAATACGAAAAGAGCTCGCGCGAACGCAGGCTGCGGGCAAACCTGTAGTGGTTTCAATGGGCAGTTACGCTGCCTCTGCTGGCTATTTTATAGCGGCCGAGGCAGATAAAATCTACGCAGCGGAGACAACCATTACAGGCTCGATTGGTGTTTTTGCAACGATTCCAAGCTTTGAAAAAGTCGCCGACAAATTCGGCGTATCCAGTGACGGAGTTGGCACGACGCCTCTGAGTGGCTCGATCAATGTGCTTCAGGGTATTGATCCCATCTACGACAAACTTATTCAAAATTCGATCACAAGCACTTACCAACGATTCATCAGCTTAGTGTCGACCGGTCGAAACATCAGCCTCGAGCAAGCCGACACATTGGCACAGGGTCGCGTCTGGGTGGCGACGGATGCATTGCAGCATGGCCTGATTGACGCGATCGGCGATCTCAACGATGCCATTGAATCTGCTGCGATCCTTGCTGAAATCAGCCAGTACGACATTCTTGATATCCAACAATCCCTCTCTCCTCAGGAACTACTCATGCAGGAGATTCTCAACAACACTACCAGTCTTGCTGAAACGATGGGCTTGTCATCATCTGCTTACTTCTCGCTGCCAGGTATCGGCTCTATGAGCAAACTTCAAACAGACATAAAACAATTGTTGGAAATGTCGGAAACACCCGGCATCTACCTGCGCTGCTTGGAATGCCAGCTCTGATCCCATCTTCGGTTTTAGACATCGGCGTCGTGAAAATTGTCAGTGATGTTTGCGATGTCGTGGTCATGAGGCTGCTACGTTGATACAGCTAAGTTGATACAGCTGTCTCGCTGAATCTGCAGCCTGGTATGACAAATATCACTGGCTGTTCTTAAGCTGTTCACGAACCGTTCAGTATTGCGCAGTTATGCTTTTCTCGCTATCAACCGTTCAGTGCATTGCACATGATAGACGTTGACAAGAGACAGCGGCCAAAGGAGGCAGCAGTGATACAACTTATAGGAAAATTCGCAAAGGTCCTTCGATTTACAATCGAACGCGCCACGTTCTCCAAACTAAAATGGCTAACCGTTATCGCCCTGTGCAGCGCAGGTCAAACTCTTTATGCCGAACCAATCAAGACGCGAACGTATCATTCAAAAATTAGCACCAGCGATAACCACCATCAACAGAATCAATACAATCATTATCGCGCTGATCAACAGCAGCCAAACCACGTCAGCGTTGAGCACCGTTACTCATCAAGCGAACGCTACAAAAGTAGCCGATTTACCAAACGCTGGCATGTTCGACACTTATATAAAGGCAATCAACAACGATCTTACAATCGCTACAACCACAACAGTAACTACAAGAACTACAAGAACTACAAGAACTACAAGAACTACAACTACAACTACAACTACAACAGCTATAACCCGAACTATAACCAAAGCTATGACAATAATCGCCACACAAACAATCACGGTAAACGCCACGATCGCTATAACGCATCAAACAACAATCGGATCGTGGTGCCATTATGGGTGTCGGCTCCGAACACGGGCAAAGTGTTTCAACTACCTGAGCAGCATTGATGTATTTGAACAATTTAGAATCGATTACCAACCGCGGCATTGCGCTTAAAATAGCAAAGCAAACTACTGCGCTAATTTAACTCGCTATCGCGCTCGCTGCTTGAATGGATGTTTGAATCGTTTTTTATTGAGACGTCTGCATCAATATTTGACCAAAATTGTTTTACCGATTGTGCCAGCTCATTTTTATTTCTCATCACTTGTGGCTGCCAGCTCGCTGGAAACAACTGGCGATACCGGGACTCATTGAATCGATGATCGATAAGGCAAACGATTCCTAGATCAGTTTCAGAACGAATCACTCTGCCGGCTGTTTGCAGCACCCTATTCATACCCGGGTATTGGTAGGCATAGTCAAAGCCATCGGTACAACCATACTCACTGCTATCCACTCGCTCGTCAAAATAGTCACGAATGAGATCGCGCTCCAAGCTCAGTTGCGGCAATCCGACACCGACAATAATCGCACCAATGAGTTTCGAGCCCTTTAGATCTACCCCTTCACCAAAGACCCCACCCATGACGGCAAAACCCAGCTTCTCCGTATCAACATCATCAAACTGATTGAGAAAATCCAACCGCTCTTCGTCGTTCATTATCGAAGATTGTTGCAGCGTATTCATGCCAGGATATCGTTCGGTAAATTTCTCAAGAGCCGTTCTTAAATAAGCGTGAGAAGGAAAAAACGCAATGTAGTTGCCTTTCTTCGCCCTAACTATCTCAGCCAGACTATCGACTAAATCATAAATACTATCTTCACGACGGCGATAGGTTGTTGGGATATAGCTGGTGACAAACACCCCTAAGTTTTGCGCAGGAAATGGTGTGGGTATCTCATACCAATCCGCATCAAGATGAATACCCATTAAGGTTTCAAAATAAGGTTGCGGACTCAATGTCGCTGAGAAACAGACGCTACTATGAACCCGAGAGAATCCGTCTTGTAGACCGGGGCCTGGGTTTAAACAAAACAGTTTCAGATAAACGCCCTTAGCGCCCCGTAATAGGAGGTATCGATGCGATTCTCCTGCGTCCTCCGCTGTTCTTAAAAAACGCAGCACGTCAAAATATAAGTTAAGAAACTGCGCATGAGTCGCCCCGCTCTGGTTAGCTTGCAACCATGTCTCTGCAGCATCGCAAAAACCTCGTAACGCTCTTGTGAATGTGTCTGCAAGATCCTCAAGCAGCACGCCGCCATCCTTTTCAAGTAATGGCTTGGCCGGTTTGATTAAAGTTAGAAACTGAGTGTTGATACTTGTTAGTTTTTTGGCAACTAACGGTGCTTCATCTTTCAACTCTTTTTTCAGCTCTAGCACTGTTTCCTTATTAATCTCCGCGGAAAACATATCCCGTCCTCGCTCAACGAGATTGTGTGACTCATCCATGAGTAACAAATACTTTGAGCGACTGACATCTTCAAAATAACGGCGCAGATAAACCGCAGGGTCAAACACATAGTTGTAATCACATATCACTACATCGGCGATAAGTGATAAGTCCAACGCCAACTCAAACGGGCACATCTGATGCTCCCGCGCCAACAGCTCAACCGCTGATCTATCGAGCGTCATATCTTGGGTCACGCTGTCCGCTAGCACTTCAGGCAATTTGTCATAGTAGCCACGTGCAAATTCACAGTACTCAGGGTCACAGGGAGAACCCGGGTTAAAGCAGGTTTTATCTTTTGCTGTAATAGTGACATCTCGTAGATGAATCCCCGCTTCTTTCAGGTCGGTGATTGCATCGCGCGCCATCGATTGGCCGGAGGTTTTTGCTGACAGGAAGAAAATTTTCTCGTAGCCAAGTTCAGGCATAGACTTTATCGCAGGGAACAAGCTTGCAATGGTCTTGCCTATGCCAGTCGGCGCCTGCATAACCAACTGAGACTCTTTACGGAGTGTCTTGTAGACACTCACCGCCATATCTCTTTGTCCGGGTCGAAACGACTGATACGGAAAAGAAGCCTCAACAATGGATTGATTGCGCTGCTGTGCCCAATCCACGGAAAGTGCATAAAACGTCATGTATTGATTTATTAGACCATCTAGATAGCTCTGCAAATCCTGACAAGTCCAGCTTTCATCAATGAGGTGTTGCTGTTTATCCGCAAGATCGAGATAGCAGAGCCGAACGATAATCGGATCATCCGCCGCAAGGCTCTGCTGTAGTTTCTCCCGTAGTTTGTCGTCTAACCCGGATTGAGCTTGAGTTTGTAACAACATAGCGGCATAGATCCTTGCTTGCGCAAAATGCATTGATTGCACCTGCGCCGGTATACGAACGATTTCCGCGCGCGTCGTTTTAATCTCTTCGACAAGCAAACCAGACTCAACAAGTTGTATGCCGTCAGCACGCCCTGATAATTTCAGCGTGCATATTTCTGTTTCATAATTTTGTACAACTTTATACTCAGCCAGATAATCTGCGGGTCTTGATTTTTGTACCTGCTGATGGCCCTTAATGCCATCAACAGCATTGCTTCGGCCTGAAAAACGAAAATGAATATCTCCGCCACGCGCAGTCTGGTTTACTAACTCACCAACAGAGAGTGAAACGATAGGCTTACTCGACACGGCCGCCCCCTATTGCTGATCCTGCTTTAGCGCCCGGTTCTGCCTGTATTTTTTCATCGTCTTGTATTTTGCCGTCTTCAAGAGTGTCTATCTGTTGCCAAGCTACGCTTATGACCCTTGCTGGCAGATCTTGCTGCTGGAAGTAATTAAACCAGCGTATTTGGTTCTGTTGCAGTTTATCACCCGGCCCTTTAACTTCAACGAGCTCGTAGCCTCCCCCATCAGGAAACACAATAAGATCAGGAAAACCGCTACGGTTATTCTTCAGGTCCGACAGCAGCCTAGCAAAGATTGAAGCGAGGTCAGCTTTTGGAATTCGCAACAACGCAAGTTCGATTAAATCCGCGGTTAACCAGGACCAATTCACAAAATGATTGGCTAAGCCGAACTTACGGCTAAAACAGTCGGTTATACAAAGGTTCACCTCTTGCTCGTTGGCTTTGTCGGTCATTAACATCAGTTTTGCATTGATCTTCTCCTGCCTACGTTCAACAAAGCTTGGTGTAAACAGATCGCTCGGACCACGCTGGAATGGATTAAAGAACACACCTTTGATTTCGGCGAATATCACATCCCAAAAATACAAACCAAAAAGGCCCGGCAACAAAGCATTCTCAACGTAGTAGGCTTGGCTGCCCTGCTGAACAAACCAATCCTGTGCCAGTATTTCAACACGTCGATTAACATCAGGCTGAACCGACACATCAAAGTTTACGATCGGTGCGGGTGCGGATGACGGCAGCCAATCGCAACTTATTTTGTGCTGCCTCGCAAGTCGCGTCGCAAATGTTTGCGCAAATTCAAACTCTGCCTCTGATTGAGGGTTTTGATGAATGTCCTCGCAAAGCTTCAACGCCGGTGTTATTTCACCTTGCTTGGTCATTATTCTGACCTGTCTTTCTCTTGAGGGTTCTAGGCTTGAATGAAGATAAATGTGCTGTGCAAAGTTAATGTCGTTGAATCGCTCAAACTCACGCGCAATTCGATTCAATAAACGATGATGACGGCGCAGGATTGTAGGTTCGTCAAAACCTAGTTGCAGCATCGACGGTAACCATTGACGCAGAGTTTGTGCATCACCTAGCTCGATCAATTCCATAACCGTATCGTTCAACGCATATTGTTCAATGGTTGTGTCCAATATGGAGCGCACATCAAAGAACCGCCCTGCACTATCAAATCGATACTTCTCGTACGGGGTAATACCTAAATCACGCAATACGAACTGGGTAAAATCCTGATAAAGATTGCCAAAGAAAAGCAGCTTTAGAATTTGTAATATATCGAGACCGATAGGCTCAACTATCTGGAAGGGAACCATGCCGATCAGGTCCTCTGGCGCATGTTTTTCAACTAACCACTGATCAAGAGCTTGGCGACTTAAGCGTTTATCCGCGCCTTCAAACCAAACAACTAATTCACTCTTAGTCATTAGTTTCAAAAGGTTTTGCGGCTCTTGCAATGACTTAACCGACGATAAATAGGAGGCACTTATTAGTTCAGCGACCGCCGATGCTATGTCAGGAATTTCAACATAGCTAAGCTTGTCCAATCTAAACCAAGGCCCTCGTCGGCCTGCTAGACGCACATAAAGTTTTTGAGCATCGTCTGAAAGATCGCGAAAGCCAGTGAGATAGTTTTTTTCGCGCTCGTTGAGAATGTCAGCGTAGTGACTGCCAACAAAGTCAAACAAATAGTTGAAGTTTTCAAGGTAGTAACCTTGCGGAAGGTCTTCGGGCATCGATCTATACAGTTGCATTTGAACCCATCATAACTGTATTTATATACAGTCACAATGAGTGACGCCTAAGACATAATTTGCCTATAAAGCCATGCAAGCATCTCGTGTTCGCCAATGATTTGACAGTGTTTTTAGCTGTAAACAGGTTATTGTCATGGGTCGCCGTACAACATTTTGTATTACTTCACTCTGGAGAAAGCATGCTCAGTGCCAGTAAGGGGATCCAACTGAATCATTTCATTTGTTGTTGGAAAGCTGACCATACGTGTTTGCGCAGTATCATCAGACACCGTTAGCTGCCCATCATTTAGTAGATAACCCACCGGCGCGTTATCTCCAATTTGAAGTGTTGATTCTGAATAAGTGACCCGCACTGGGAACCCGCCTACCTGAGAAGTCCAACTACCAACGATGCCCTGCGGCTCAGATGCAGAAAAAATCGCACAGGACTGGAGTAGCCCGAGTACGCCGATCAACAAAAGGGACTTGCAGGACTTTAGCAGTGTCGTTTCAAACATGAGGACTCACTTATTGATAGCTGTTCATAGCAATATAACGGAAGCTATCTGATGATCAAAGCCGCCTATGGCATAATATGCTTTCAAACATCAGATTGCCCGCACATGACTATCGAAAATGAAGATGATATAAAAATGCTTCGCATCATTGGCCGCATTGTCTACGAGACACTGTTGCTTATGAAGAAGTCACTGGAACCGGGCATGACAACCTTAGAACTTGATCTCATCGGACAAAAAAACCTTGAGAAATACCAAGCCAATTCAGCGCCTAAGGTTACCTACGATTTCCCAGGCTATACCTGCATTAGCGTCAATGAAGAAGCCGCCCACGGCATTCCATCGTCGCGTCAAATACTTGCTGGTGATGTCGTCAATATAGACGTATCAGCTGAACTCAACGGCTATTTCGGCGATACGGGTGGGACTTTTCTTGTGCCACCCGTCGACCCTCGCATGGAGTATCTGTGTCAATCCACACGTAAGGCACTTCGACGCGCCATGGGCGTGGCAAAACACGGCGCTAAAATTAATTTGATCGGCAAAGCGATCGAACAAACCGCTCGAAAAAGTGGCTTTGTGACACTTCGCGATTTGAGTAGCCACGGTGTCGGCCGCAGCCTGCATGAAGAACCACACTCTATTCCAAATTATTTTGATAAATATGATCAACGTATACTCAAAGAAGGACAGGTCATAACCATTGAGCCGTTTTTGTCGACTAGCGCGCAAGAGACTCAAACCGAAAATGACGGATGGACTTTAACCACCGGCAAAGGTAATTTCTCCGCGCAATACGAACACACAATGGTCATTACCAAAGGTAAACCTCTGATAATGACCGCTTTGTAGTTTCAAACCCTGCTTTAGTCAGGCGCCCTTTTTACCCTAAGATCAAATCAAAGAGCTCGCTCAAACGCATACGCAAGCTTGAGCGCTCAGCCTTGCATCTAGCTAGGCACCTGAACAATATCGTCAGATTTAGTCATTGACCCAGTGTCGTTGTTTTCAAACGTCTGGGTAGACAATTGCCTATCAGTATCGTCTTTGGCGGCATTGATAATTTCCTCTTTGGTATCAACACCTCTTTGCAGCAGTTCGATTTCCGACAACAGCGGCAATAAAAACAGACCCACTACGAGCACAATCGCGCCCCCTAAACCCCAGAGCACAGTGTCAGTACCGAACTGGTCAATAGAGTATCCAACCACCGGTCCGGTTACGATGTAAACACCTCGAAACATAAACGAGGTCATTGAGTTTGCCGTAGCCCTAAATGCACTTGGCACACGGGAATTCAAAGCATCTGTCAACAACACCTGATTAATACCTCGACTAACAAAAAAACTGAAGCTCAATACGATACCGATTAACCCTCCCATGCCCGCCATACCCCAGTAGCCTATAATGGGTAATACACCCATTAGTATCAGCATAGGTTTAGCACCGAACTTCTCCTCTAAAGGAAAGGTTAACTTACTGGTCGCGGCGACAACAAAGCTTTGCGCCGCCCAGAGAACACCAAAAAGTGCAAACGGTACATCCTGATCGCGCCAATAGGGTTGCAACATCCAGATGACATAGAAGGTTGCCAGACCAAAGAAGGTAATGTTCATGCAGATCAGTCGAAGCAATCGATCATCGACATATAAAAATCTCAACACCTTCTTCAAATTACCAATATGGGCACCCTTCTCCATTTTCGTAAATGGCGCCTCTACCAGTAAGAACGACAACAACAGGGGCATCCACGCAAATAGTGTGTTTGCAAAAATCACCGCTTCAAATGAAAAAGCGACGAGAAAACCACCGAGCAAAGCTGCACAACCCTCTGCGACAGACTTGATCGTTCGCATGTTACCTATGCCTCGACCCTTCTCTGCAGGATCCAGATCAAGCGCTTCTTGGCTATCATAAAGCAGCGATAAATCGGCACCGGAGAGCAAGCTTAAGCCTATGCCAACAGTCGCTTCAAAGAACACCAGACCCGCAAAACCTTCTGAAAAATTGAGCACCGTATAACCCAAGGCATGAAACACACTGCCGACTACCAATGCATTTTTACGCCCAAAAACATCAGCGAAATAACCAGAGGGCACTTCAAACACGACGACTATGAAGGCAAAAATTGCTTGCAGGTAGTAGACCTCCGCTAAGCTCAAACCCTTTGATTCAAAGAACGGCACAATGACAGGAATGATGACCAGCGCTAGCCAAAAAAAGCTAAAGCCGTACAACACCTGTATATTTCTTCTTAATTTATTTTTCATTGCCGTTACCTACCACGTCTTATTTTGAGTCTTCTTGCTGCAAGTTATGTAAGTCGCTAACTTTTATCGGGACAAAAAAAAACCCCTGATACTGAGCATCAGGGGCTTTTTAAAATCGATTCTTAAAAATCCTAACGCGATAAACGTCTCCATGAGACTAGCGAACAAATACCTGCAACCCGAGTCATCGGAGCCGCATGTATCACGCTTGTTTTTGTTTGATGTGTAATATTCATTTAATAACTATCTTCGTTGTTGGCGACAAATAACTTTATTACATAAGTCTTTTATATTATTCATCCTGACGCGCGAGCCTTCGGATATATTTCTTTGCTTTCAGCTTAGCTGCTAATATTTCGATGCAAGCCAACTGTTCGGACTTTGTTGGGGCCGCGATCTTACTCCGCAAAATAACAAAGTCAACACCCCCTCTCCATGTTTGTTGGCGGCGTCACCAGTAATCGTCAATACTACGTCTTTGCCGTTAGCCTTTAACCTTCGCGAACTTTGTTTCTGAATCAGAGAATATTTGTTTCCAGGCGCCAGATCGAAATCGATAAACAAGCATGCCGCCCTTCACAAGATAATCGCCAATCAACGCACCATAAATCCAGATCACACTGAAGCCGAAGTAAGCGAAGATAGCAGCAAGGCCAACACGAACACCGATCAATCCGGTCATTGTCGTAATTAGAGGGAAACGCGTATCGCCAGCACCACGCAGACAACCGCCTAAGGTAAACTCAATTGCCATCAACGGCTGTGACACACCCAAAATATAAATAAATATCACTGTCAGACGAACCACCTCATCGTCATCAATGAGAAAACGCGCGATGGGTTCCGCGAACATGAAGATCACAACACTCAACATAACCATGCTGCCGATTGCCATCCAGGTTGCACGCCAACCTTGCTTCTCAGCTTCATCAGGCGATCGCGCACCCAGATGCTGACCAACTAAGGTGGCACCCGCAATTGAGAATCCAAAGCCAACAACAAACGACAGAGAGAGTATCTGCACACCAATACCGTAGGCTGCAAATGGCGCTTCGCCATAAAAAGCAACAAGCCAAAGGAAGGCAACGAAGCCTATCTGGAAAACAAATTGCTCTACCCCGGCAGGATAACCAATATCAACCAGCTGCCTGATCCGCCGCGCACTCAAACTACCTTTACCACCCACACCGACCTTGAGGCGCTTACCCTTCCAGAGCGCCAGTAGGATCAATGACGCAATTAGAAAAGACAAGCCATTGGCGAGTGCTGCACCGGCAACACCCAGTTGCGGCAAGCCAAAATGACCGAATACCAAAGCATAGATAAGGAAGACATTGACGATGTTGGTCAAGATACCAATCCACAGCGGCGTCTTAGTATCGCCTGCGGCCCTGAGTGCAGCTGACAAGATCATGTTTACAGCAAAGGCAACGTTGAACACACTGAGGTACTTGATGAAAATCGCCGCTTGTTGGGTCGTTTCTTCTGGCAAACCAAACACAGACGCAATCGTATCGGCAAAGAAGTAACAGGGAATGGTCAGAGCAATGGCAACTGCATTGCCAATCCACAACGATGCGGTCGTTATTTTGGCGGCTTCTTCGTAATCTTGGGCGCCCCACGACCGAGCGACTAATGCGGTCGTTCCGGCAGACACAGCCATGAGTATTGCTTGCAACGCAAAGAAAATTCGATGTCCTGTCGTCACAGACGCGACAGCAGACGCACCCAAGCTACCGATCATTTTTATCGATACAATGCCGATAATAGCGAATAGGAGATTGCTGAGAATTGCGGGCCAAGCCAACTCCCAAATACTTAGCTGAGGCTTCTTGATTCCGCTAGTTTCCCCACTATCATCAGTGGTGGATTGAGCCATATCGTTCGTTTTCCAGGTGGGGTGTTAGCGTTAAACTGTTACAGTTTAAGCGATAGCTAACGGCGCGTAAGGTACACGAAATCGTCATTTAGGTCAAAGAGAGGTTAACGGAAAAGGTATGGGGAAATCAGCAATCATCGTCGGTGGCGGACATAATGGTCTTGTCTGCGCTTGTTATCTTGCTAGGGCCGGCTGGCAGGTGACCGTGCTTGAAAGACGCTCTATTGTCGGTGGCGCGGCGGTCACCGAAACGTTTCACCCGGGCTTCAAAAATTCGACCGCAAGCTACACGGTCAGTCTGCTCGACCCACAAGTGATTAAAGACTTACATCTTAGGGAACATGGCCTGAAGATGGTAACAAGACCCTGCAACAATCTGTTACCTCTGCCGAATGGTGATTTCCTCGCTCTCAATGCTGACGCGAACTTTAATCGCGAGCAGATAAGCAAGTTCTCAAGCCACGACGCCGCGCAACTCGCAAACTACAACAACGACATCGGCGCAATCGCGCCGATCGTTAAGTCCTTGATGGCATCAATTCCACCGAAGGTTATAAACGGCGGTCTGAACGACATATTTGCCAGTATTGCGGTCGCGCGAAAATTTATACAGCTTGAAGCACGACACAAACGTCTCATTATGAAATTGTTTACGGTGTCCGCGGCTGAATTTCTTGACTACTACTTTGAAAGTGACCCGCTCAAAGCAGTGTTTGGTTTTGATGCCATCGTCGGACACTTTGACAGCCCCTACTCGCCAGGCTCAGCCTACGTGCTGTTACATCATCTTTTGGGCGAGGTAAATGGCGAGGTCGGTGCTTGGGGACATGCAATCGGGGGCATGGGCGCTATTACCACCGCGATGGCTGAAGAAGCCACGTCGCTGGGCGTAAAAATCCAACTTGAAAGCGGTGTTGCGTCCCTCAAAACCAAGGCCAATCGAGTTACCGAACTGATTACGCAAAACGACATGACTCTTAGTGCAGATCTCATCGTCGCTAATGTAAACCCACGGATGTTGTTTCTAGATTTACTCTCTGCAGATTCGGTACCAGCCGATATTAGAGAACACTTCGAGGGCTATAAGTGCCAAAGCGGGACGTTTCGAATGAACGTAGCACTGGACGAGCTACCCCAATTTACCTGTAAACCGACTCAAGCAATGTTGGCTGCGGGCATCATCATGGCACCGACGCTTGACTACATGGATAGAGCCTACAGAGATGCAAAACAAACGGGTTGGTCGAAACAGCCCATTGTAGAGATGTTGATTCCAAGCTTGCTCGATCCAAATCTCGCGCCGCAGGGCAAGCATGTTGCAAGCTTGTTTTGTCAGCAGTTTGACCCAAAGCTACGATCTGAATGGGACACCCATCGACAGTCAGCCATTGATGCGATTCTGAATACGGTCGAGTCTTTTGCGCCTGGTTTCAAATCGCTCATCGTCGGTCAGCAGGCACACAGCCCTTGGGATTTGGAACAGAAATTTGGCTTGGTTGGTGGTGACATCTTTCATGGTCGGCTGAGCCTAGAACAGCTTTTTTCTGCGCGACCGATGCTAGGTATGGGACAATACCGGACACATTTAGACAACCTCTACATGTGTGGCGCAGGCACCCACCCTGGTGGTGGCGTGAGTGGGCTGCCGGGTCAAAATGCCGCCAGGGCGATTATTGGGGGTCGGGCGTTCGCCAAACTGCAGGTTTCATGATGCTGGTTTGAGAGATTCTAGCACCCAGTGTTTTGGAGGATTAAACAGGCCTCAAGTAATTATTTCGTCAACCCAGCATCGTCACTTCAATGGCATAGCGAGGTTGCCGACCGTCTTAGTTAGACGCATGGCTGATTGGATTTGCTAGAGATACTGCTGAGGATAGTTTTAGACAACTGTCTTTAGCGCATTGCTTTCGATTACTGGGTTAGCCCAGCGCTTTAAACAAGCATGGTATATAAACCCTAACCAGATATCACAGGCGACACTGATGGTCGCCTGCTCGCTCGATACCCGACTAGATGTCGGACGAGCTGGGCTTGCTAATCGAGTTTCTGGAACGCTAACACGGCATTGGTACCACCAAAGCCAAAACTATTCGACATAACGGTTCGAATACCCGCGTTATCGATACGAGCACGGACGATCGGCGCATCGGCCACCAGAGGGTCGAGCTCATCGATATTCGCAGATTCGCAGATGAAATCATTTTCCAGCATTAACAGCGAATAGATCGCCTCGTGCACACCCGCCGCACCAAGTGAGTGACCGGATAATGACTTAGTCGAGCTAATTCGCGGAATCTTGTCACCAAATACCGCTTTGATCGCATTGATCTCAGGAATGTCGCCTGCCGGTGTGCTGGTGCCGTGAGCATTAATGTAATCAATTTCACCATCGATCGTTGAAAGCGCAATTTGCATCGCTCGTTGTCCACCTTCACCCGAAGGTGCAACCATGTCGAAACCATCAGAGGTTGCTGCATAGCCAACAAGTTCAGCGTATATCTTCGCGCCACGGGCTATGGCATGCTCGTACTCTTCAACCACAACAAAACCGCCGCCGCCAGCAATAACAAAGCCGTCACGATCTTTATCATAGGCTCTTGATGCCGTTGCCGGATTCTCATTTCGCACAGTAGATAGCGCACCCATAGCATCAAACAGCGAAGACATTGACCAATGCTCTTCCTCACCACCGCCAGCAAATACAATATCTTGCTTACCGAGCTGGATTAGCTCCGCCGCATGACCAATGCAATGCGCACTTGTTGAACAAGCGGAAGTAATGGAATAGTTCACGCCTTTGATTTTATAAGCGGTCGAAAGACACGCTGAGACGGTTGAACCCATTGTTTGAGTGACCCGATAGGGTCCAATTCGCTTTACGCCTTTTGCCCTTAAAATATCAGCCGCTTCAATAAGATTTGACGATGATGCACCGCCGGAACCAGCAACAATACCGGTTCGATAGTTAGACACTTGATCCTCAGGCAGGCCTGAGTCAGCAATCGCTTCAGCCAGAGAGATATAAGAAAAAGCCGCTGCATCACCCATGAAGCGTCGTAGCTTTCTATCGATCATCGATTCGACGTCAATATCGATACTACCTGCGACATGACTGCGAAGACCCATTTCTTTGTATTCTTCTTGAAACTTAATCCCAGATTTTGTTTCTCTCAATGAGATCAAGGTTTCAGCTTTGTTATTACCCAGCGGGGATACTAGCCCCATTCCAGAGATGACAACTCGTTTCATTTTTTCACCTAAAATCGTCTAGAGATGTGAATAAGCCCACTTTGATTCCTTCGGCCGTGTATATCTGTTTTCCATCGGCGATCACTTTAGCATCCGCGATACCCAAAACAGTCTTTCCTTCCCGAACGCGATTAATATCTATCTCGTACTGTAATAATTTCACTGACGGCAATACCTGACCTTTAAAGCCTACTTTATTGCAGCCAAGTGCTCGTCCAACCCCATAGTTACCTTTCCATGCAAGGTAAAAGCCTAGCAGCTGCCAAAGTGCATCAAGTCCTAAACACCCGGGCATAACCGGATCGCTGACGAAATGGCATTTGAAAAACCAGAGGTCTGGATTGATATCTAATTCAGCTAATATTCGCCCCCGCCCATTTACGCCGCCGGTTTCTGAGATGTCTGTGATTCGATCGATCATCAACATTTCATCAATTGGCAGATGCGCGCGCCCCGGTCCAAACAAGGTACCGTGGCCACACTCAAGCAGCTCTTCTTTCGAAAATGTGTGTTTATCGATAAGGGAACGATCTAATGGCGGTGAAGATTCTTTATCTTGCATATAATGTTTTCGACATCCTTAAGCAGGAGGTCGATCTTGACCCATCTGAAAATAGGCGGAAATTATAGCATTGAGACTCCAAAAGGAAACACGGCAATTATGGACAAAGCTTCATTATTACCTTTGCAAATCCTATAACGACATGCTTATAAATTTCGCACCTCTGTTAAATTGTCTGGTCATTTTCGCGATTTTAAAGACATCTACAGTCCGAATACTGCCTTTTGCAGTAGCAATAACCCTCTACTGCGACTTGTCAGCCTGTTGAGCTGGACGCATAATAACGCCCGTTAAATTTCGAAGTTTTGCGCAAAGGCGCTTTTGTGCATCAGATCATTATCAGCCCATCGCGCTGAGATCGATGCCGCTGCGACAATAGCTGCTCGAAAATGAACTCGATTGTGGAATCGTTGTCTTACATTCCAATCGGTAGAACTTCATAATGGTTGACAAAAGCGCACCGGAATAATCAATGACAAAAATAGACAAGCTAGCCGTCGTACATCCCGATGCCAACATCGGCCCTAATTGCGAGATTGGACCATTCTGTACCATTGGACCACACGTCGTCATTGGCGCAAACACAAAACTGCGCTCTCACGTTGTTGTCGAACCACACACGACAATTGGCGAAAATACAGACATATTTCCTTTCGTGTCGATCGGTATACAGTCGCAAGACGTCAAGTATGTGCCTGGCACAGTTACCTATACTAAAGTGGGTGCCCGAAATGTGATTCGCGAGTTCGTTAGCATTCACAGCGGCACCTTGGAAGGCTCCAGCACGGTTGTCGGAGACGACTGCAATTTACTCACACAATCACACGTTGCGCACAATTGTCAGGTTGGTAATCACGTCACGATGTCCCACTCCGCGACCCTGGCTGGACATGCCGTACTCGGCGATTATGCGAATATCGGTGGTCTCGCCGCGATACATCAATTTTGTCACATCGGCAAAGCATCGATGGTTGGCGGGATGGCTCGGGTAGTACAAGACGTATTGCCTTTTACTATTGCAGAGGGCTTCCCAGCGAAAATGCGTGTTATCAACAAGGTGGGCATGCAACGTGCCGGTTACACAACCGACGAAATAGCAGAAGTTCGAAAGGCATTTCGCATACTGTTCATGCGACAGCTGCGTCTTGAAACTGCCACCCAGCAAGTGGAAGAAGAGTTTCCTGATTCAGACAATGTGAAGCTAATGATTGAATCGATTAATAGTTCTCAGCGCGGTTTGGCTCGACCAGAGTCTGAAACGATGGAAATCAATTTAAGTGACTAGCATCGGTCTCATCGTTTAACGCCTGTGAACTGCTCACAGTGAGACTTCCTGCCGCTTCAATCTTTACCATTACCCTCGGACCACTTGGCTTTGCTATAGTGCGCCAAGAAATTAAAAATGAACTGACCCTAATGACCTAAGGCGTAAAGTATGTACAAAGCTGTTCTATGGGACTTCGGTGGTGTTATCACGACCAGCCCGTTCGAGGCATTTAGCCGTTTTGAAAAAGAAAACAATCTCCCTACCGATTTTATACGCGGTATTAACTCAACTAACCCAGACACGAATGCGTGGGCTCAGCTTGAGAGCAACGACATTTCTACTGAAGAGTTTGATAAAAAATTTGCCGCAGAGGCGCAAGCAAAAGGTCACGAAGTACGAGGCCAGCAGGTTCTGGCACTGCTGTCAGGCGATGTGCGGCCAGAAATGGTTGAAGCGCTTCGACGCATCAAAACCCAATACAAAGTTGGCTGCATAACAAACAATGTCAAAAATGCAGGAAAAGGTCCGGGTATGGCCAGTTCCAGTAAAAAGGCAGAAAGCGTTGCAGAGGTGATGGGAATGTTTGACTTCATCCTTGAGTCGAGCAAAGCCGGCATTAGAAAACCAAATCCGAAAATTTATCAGATGGCCTGTGATGAAATATCGATTGAACCTAAAGATGCGATCTTTCTTGATGATCTAGGTATCAATTTGAAACCTGCTAAAGCACTCGGTATGACTACAATCAAAGTGCTCACAGCAGAGCAAGCAATCAGTGAACTGGAAGGTCTGCTGAAGATTCAGCTCCGATAACAAATCAGCTTGAGATAAGTCATGCGCGTATTACTGACCGGAGGTGCTGGATACATTGGCACCCATACAGCAGTTGAATTATTGAACAACGATCACGAGGTGATTGTTGTTGATAATCTAGCTAACAGCTCTGTCGAAGCTATTCGACGTGTCGAACGGCTAACCAATAAAAAGATTCACTTTCACGAAACTGATTTACTTGACTACTCAGGCCTTGAGGACGTTTTAAAGACAGAAAGGCCCGACGCGGTGATTCACTTCGCCGGTCTCAAAGCTGTCGGTGAGTCTGTCGCCAAACCGCTTCAGTACTACCAAGTGAATTTGGGCGGCGCACTTAATTTATGTCAATTGATGATCAAGTACAGCGTCAACTCGCTCGTTTTCAGCTCATCCGCAACAGTTTATGGTGAACCGGAGACAATGCCCATCAGTGAAAACAGTGACGTGACTGATGCCTCGAACCCTTATGGTCGAACCAAGCTGATGATAGAAAAAATACTTGAAGACTTGTGCCATGCTGAACCGAGTTTCAATGTTGCACGGCTGCGATACTTCAATCCTGGCGGTGCCCATATCAGTGGCGAAATAGGCGAAGACCCCTTAGGCATTCCTAACAATCTGCTGCCGTTTGTTAGTCAGTTTGCGGTGGGTAAACGAGATAAATTAGTCGTCAATGGCAATGATTATCCGACGCCCGATGGCACCTGCGTGCGAGACTATATACATGTAGATGATCTTGCCAAGGGTCATTTGGCGGCACTCAATAAGCTCGAGGAAAAACCCGGCCTTGTCACTTACAACCTGGGTACAGGCACGGGTTATTCAGTCTTAGATATTATCAAGGCGTTCGAAAAAACGAACCAAGTGTCACTGCCCTACTCAATGGGCCCAAGACGCGCCGGCGATATCCCTACCAGCTATACCGATCCGGCTTTAGCTATAGACGATTTGAACTGGAAAGCTGAGAAGTCGATAGAAGATATCTGTCGTGACGCTTGGCATTGGCAGACTAAGAATCCAAACGGCTACCGTAACTAGATGCAATTGTCTGTAACCCTAGCCACCCGCAACAAAGTGAAGAAAATGAATTTCACTATCTTCGGGTAATTTCTCTAAAAGGGGGTCAACGATAATGACCCCATCAATCGCTACCGCCATTTCCTCAAGAAGTTCGCGGCTTAGCGCCGAATAGCGTGCCACAAGTTCGGTCACCATATCTCGATAAACAACCGATGAAATTTCGATCCGTGTATCTCCGGTAAGTTTTTCCAACTCACCGGAGAAGATCACAATAGCCATGGCCTAAAGAAAACCCCGGTTAAGCGTTATCTTGAATGACTTTCAGTACGTTCGGCGGAGAGCAAGGAAGATCGGTGATCGGCAAGCCAATCGCTTGACTCACCGCATAAGCCGTCGCTGCCAATGGGGGAATAATCCCAGATTCACCGACACCTCGAACGCCAAAAGGGTGAAAAGGGTTCGGCACTTCTACAATGATCGCATCGATCATCGGCAAATCAGATGCCAATGGAATTCGATAATCGAGGAAGCCTGCATTCTCCATATGACCGTCTGCGCTGTAAACGTACTCCTCGTTCAACGCCCAACCGATACCCTGCGCCGCACCACCTTGGAGTTGTCCTTCAACATAGGAAGGATGGATCGCCTTACCCGCATCTTGAACAGCGGTATATCGAAGTACGTCGACCTTACCTGTATCTCTATCTACTTCAACATCACAGAGGTGGACTGCAAAACTAGGGCCCGCACCGCGCGCGTTAATGTTTCCTCGACCGGTAATCTGACCACCCGTGCGCTCAGCACCGGCGCAAATCTCAGCGACTGTCATACGATTATCACCACTAAAAGTTTCACCTTCCTGATACTCGATCTGATCTGCCGTTAAGTTCCAAACCGCAGCTGAGCGTTCTTTTAATTGACGAACAACATCTTGAGCGGCCTCAATGACGGCCATCCCAGTCGCAAATGTTGTTCGACTGCCACCTGTACCGGCGCTGAATGCAACATTTTCTGTATCACCGATAATAGGTTTCAGATTTTCCGCTGGCATGCCTAACTCTTCTGCCGCCATTAGCTGCATCGAAGCTCGAGAGCCACCAATATCTGGTGAACCTTCAACAATTGTACCCGTACCATCGGGATTCATATTAAGTGTGACGCTTGACTGGCCACCCACGTTAAACCAAAAACCTGCTGCAACACCACGCCCCTGATTCTCTTTTAGAGCCGCTTGATAGTGAGGAGAGTTTTTAGCTGCTTCTAAGCACTCAACTAGACCGACAGCTTTCAACTTAGGTCCATAAATTGTTTGAGTACCTTCTTTAGCTGCATTTTTAAGGCGTAAATCAATGGGGTCGATACCGAGTTTATCGGCTATCTCATTAACAACCATCTCTGCGGCGTATTCGGCCTGCGGTGCACCTGGCGCACGATAAGCCGCGACTTTTGGTTTGTTGACGACTACATCATACCCCTCAACATACATGTTAGGAACGGCATAGGGCGTAAATGCTGTCATACATCCCATCATCACAGGGGACCCTTTGAAGGCCCCTGCCTCGTAATGCAGTAAAGCTTGCATGGCGGTAATTGTGCCGTCTTTCTTTGCACCTATCTTGACCCAATTACGAGTTGCTGAACCCGGTCCCGATGCTTTAAAAACGTCATCCCGGTCCATTATCATTTTCACAGGTCTGCCAGATTTCCTCGAAAGTATTAAAGCTACAGGTTCTAGATACACTGTCGTTTTACCACCGAACCCTCCGCCGATTTCACTTGCGATCACTTTCAGTCGATTTAGATTTAGGTTCAATAGCTTGGCTGTGCTGGTCCGCACATCAAAATGTCCTTGAGTAGAACACCACACCATGGACTGCCCGTCCTGGTCATAGCTGGCCGTGCAAGCGTGAGGCTCGATATAACCTTGATGAACCGTTGGCGTGTAAAAATCCCGTTCAACGATAATATCTGCTTCAGCAAAGCCAACTTCAATATCGCCCATTTTAAACTCTTGACGAGCTGCGATATTCGAGGCCTTTGTTGGCGTCTCAGCTAAACCCTGGGTAAACATATTTTCGTGTAACACTGGCGCATCAGCCGCCATCGCGTCATTCACATCTAAGACCGGCTTCAAAACTTCGTATTCGATTTCGACCAGTCCGAGCGCCTGTTCTGCGATCGCAGCAGTTCGCGCGCCGATCGCTAGGATAGCGTGGCCGTGATAAAGCACCTTATCTTTAGCCAATATATTATTGGCAAGATCAAGCAGATTCGACGAGCCTTCGCCGGACGCAACAACTTCATCTGCAACGCTTGGGAAGTCGGCATAGCTGGCGACAGCGAGTACACCGGCTAGTGCTTCCGCCTTGGTCGTGTCGATTGATTTGATTTTCGCATGGGCATGGGGGCTTCGAAGAATTTTACCCCAGATCATACCGGGTAGTGACATGTCGGCGCCGTAATTTGCGCGACCGGTTACTTTGTCATAGCCGTCAGGTCGAATAGAGCGTGTTCCAATATACTTGTATTGCTTTGCTTCACTCATTGTTATGCAGCTCCTCTCATCGTTTCGGCGGCATCCAATACTGCTCGAATAATTTTGTCATATCCCGTACAGCGGCAAAGGTTGCCGGCTAAATAATAGCGCGCTTCCTCTTCCGTTGGGTTTGGGTTTTCCTCGAGCAACTTCTTGGTCGAAACAACCAAACCTGGCGTGCAGATACCGCACTGAAGAGCGGCGTGCTCTAGAAATTTCTGTTGGATAACGTGCAATTGGTCTTTGTTCGAAACTCCCTCAATGGTGCCAATCTCAGCACCGTCAGCTTCGACACCAAGTACTAAACAGGAACAGACCAGCGCATCGTTGACCGTTACGGAACAGGCACCACAATCCCCAGAAGCACAACCTTCTTTTGTACCGGTAAGTTGCAGATCATTTCTCAGCACATCAAGCAGGGTCTCATGGGGCTCGCATAGGAACTCGACAACTTCGCCATTGATACTTGTATTTACATGAATTTTTGCCACTGACTACTTCTCCTTCGCTCTTTCCGCAGCAATAACCGCAGCTCTTCTTGTGAGGACACCGACGACATGACGTCGAAACTCTACCGTACCGCGCCGATCAGAAATCGGCTTCGAGGCAGCTGTTGCCGCCGCGGCCGCAGCCGCTAGCGCAGCCTCGTCTAATTTTGTACCAATCAACGCTTTCGCCGCGTCCGGCACAAGCAATGCTGTGGTTGCCACCGCACCGATGGACACTCGCGCGGCAGTACAGGTGCCATCAGCATCGAGAGTAACGCTAACAGCAGCACCAGCGACGGCGATATCCATTTCAGTTCGAGGGATGAATCGTAAATAGGCATCTGACGTGTTGGCTTGCGGAGCCGCTATCTGAATACGCGTCAACAGCTCACCTTGCGCCATGCAATTTTGACCAACGCCAGTAACAAAGTCTTCAGCTGCGACGATTCGCTCACCCTGCGGACCTTGTATCACGCACTCGGCGCCATTGGCTATCAAGGCAGGAATGGTGTCCGCTGCGGGTGACGCATTACACAAATTGCCACCAATACTGGATCGCCCTTGAACCTGGGTTGAGCCAATAAGATATGCCGCCTCAACCAACCCTGGATATATCGCCTTAATATCGTGCCTTGCGGTAAATTGCGCGCAACTCATCGATGGCCCTAAGTTCAAACCACCGTCGACTATGACGGCGGCCATCATGCTATCGATATGCTTAACATCGACAACGACCAAAGGGTCGCTGCTTTGTGCTCTAGACTGAATGATCAGGTCTGTGCCACCTGCCATCACTTTTGTACTTAGCTGGGTGTTACTCAACATACTGACAGCAGCATCAATATTTTCAGGCACCTTATATTCTACAACTGGCATTTTCTAACTCCTGATTTTTTTACAAACCCTTGCTCTAACAAGCCAAATTAATATGACATGCCAACAAGACTTATCGTCATTGGATTATTTTTCGATAACTATTGTTCGATAACTATTGTTCGATAACTATTGTTCGATGCCTAACTTTTGATAGCTATATATAGCACGGCTCCCGATCGCAACCAAGCGATTGAAAACAATTCATTTATTTGCGATTCGCACAGGGCTTTTACGCCAAACCAATGCACCACGCATATCTATTGCAGCAATGCGTACACCGCGCCTAAAAGACCACCCATTATCATCAACATCGATGGAATCATCGTCATCATCATGCCAACGCCTCTCTTCGAGGGCTCTTCTATATATTTTATGGCATAAATCATACGGCCGAACAAATAAATGAGCCCGAACAGCGCAGCTGCGTAATGATTAACATAATGCCCAAACGCCCATAGTGCCGGCAAAAAAATGACTATCTGTTCGAGCGTGTTCATCTGAACGCGGTAGTGTCTTTCAAACATCTCGTGTCCGGTCACCGCAGGTGCAGCAATGCCGTACTCGCCCCTCGCTTTTCCAACTTTCATACCGAAGTAGATGTACTCTATGATTGCGAGCATCGTAATTATTGTTAATAAAGCCATGAGTACCCTCTAAACTTGTTGAAAATAACTCGTTCAAAACAGAACGCCGTAAGTAAACGAGCAGAACTAGAGTCTAGCACCGCGCTGCGCCAATTTATCGACGAGTATTCACATAATTTAGATCGGTGGATTCAGCAGCATCAGAAAATAGGAATTTTCTGAAAATTCGGGTACCCTTTTTTCTCAGGAAAACTTTTCGTTAGGTTGCGCCAGTGACCTGCCTTTCACACACTTTAACTGTGAACCGCGTCCAGCATTCGCCAACGACAAACAAGCTTTTAACGTTAGCTTTGTTTTTTGAAGACTTCTTGTTAGCGATAGCGAAGCAATTAAAGCACGGCAAAAGCACTTGATGTTCTGGTGAATTTGACGAGCAATGGCCCGCTAAAGTAAGCATTTGTAGTCTCGCTGCGGCTGTTCAATTCCAAATGTAATCCCCAGAGTGGAACTCACTAAATTTAAAAGTCCGTATCGGAGAATATTCATGTCCGTAAAAATTTATGCTGAAACCAAACTACCGACCGAATTTGGTGACTTTCGCATGCGCGCTTATAGAGATGATGCATGCGAAACCCACCTAGATGAACCGCTGGCGTTGGTGAGTGGTTTCTTAGATACGCAGAAGCCTATCAATGTTCGCATCCACTCCTCCTGCCTGACTAGCGAAGTCTTAGGTTCCTGTAAGTGTGATTGTAAGCAGCAGTTAGATCAGTCCTTGGCCTACATCAAGGAAAACACCGGCGTGGTGGTTTATTTGCACCAAGAAGGAAGAGGCATTGGTATTGGCGATAAAGTGAGGGTGTACGCGTTACAAGAACACGGTTATGACACCATTGAAGCCAATGAAATGCTCGGCTTACCCGTTGATGCACGTCGATACGATCAAGCCGTCGATATACTCAAAGACCTTGGCGTTAAGCAGGTCAATCTATTGACGAACAATCCCGATAAAATCAACTATCTGACTGATGCAGGCTTTGAGGTAATTCAACGCACCCCCGTCCATGGCATCGACAATGTCCATTCCGCTCCCTATCTTGAAACGAAACGTACTAGAATGGGACACATGCTTTAACTGTTGTAAAAAGTGGCCCTCGATATGACCGACCAAATCCCCGACCTGCAATCAGCTGTTGGTTCACAGCTGAGTAGTCTTTACAAAATACATCTTGAACATGTCACCCAGGTGTATCAAAAGGCAGCAAGACAAGCCGGAAAAGACGGCATATTAATTGCCTCTGGCGCATTGAAGCAAACGTTTCTAGACGATCAAACCTATCCTTTTAAGGTCAACCCACATTTTAAGGCATGGTTACCTGTGACTGATGTCGAAGATAGCTATTTGCTATTGAGAGAAAACAAGAAACCGCAACTATTATTCCATCAACCAGAGGATTACTGGCACCTACCTGCGCAAGATCCCACTGGTTTTTGGGTAGATGAATGGGATATCGAGTCGATAAAAAACGTCTCCGATGCCCACAATCATCTAGGTGATGTTCGTGACCTGGCATTCATCGGCGAGGACGTACAACAGCCAAAAGATTGGGGTATTGATCGTATCAACGATGAAACCATGCTCGATTCGATCCATTTCAATCGAGCCTACAAAACAGATTATGAAATTACCTGCCTTGCCCATGCAAACAACATCGCGGTTCGCGGCCATGTCGCAGCAGAAGCAGCATTTCGTGAAGGCATGTCTGAATTCGAAATACAAACCGCCTACCTGTCGGCTATCGGTCATCGAGAACAGCAAACCCCCTACTCTGGCATTGTCGCCTTAAACGAACATTGCGCCGTGCTGCACTATCAACATTATGAACATCTTCGACATGGTGAAAGCAGCCTTAACTCGCTCCTCATCGATGCCGGCGCCAATAGCAATGGATATGCCGCCGACATTACCCGAACCTACGCACATCGCAGTGGCTTATTCGAAGACCTAATCACCGCAATGAATGAAGCGCAACTAACGCTCATCGACACCATTGAAGTCGGCATGGATTACACAAAGCTGAACTTTTTGATGCATCAAAAACTAGCACTGCTTTTGAAGCAGTTCAAGATTATCGATATGTCCGTCGACGAAATGGTGCAGAAGAATATCACCTTCAATTTTATGCCGCATGGACTGGGACATTTCTTAGGTCTTCAAACCCACGATGTTTCTGGCTTCCAACAATCTGAAAAAGGTGACAATGTTGCCGCACCGGACAACTATCCCTCGCTTCGACTAACGCGGAAAATTGAAGACCGACAAGTTTTTACAATTGAGCCAGGCATCTACTTCATTCCGATGTTATTAAAACAGCTACAGCAGACCGAAGATGCATCAAGCGTAAACTGGTCATTGATCGAATCTCTGTTGCCCTACGGCGGCATTCGAATTGAAGACAATATCGCAATGATCAACGGACAGACTCGCAATCTAACAAGAGAAGCATTTACGCAGCTATGAGCGATCAAAAACTAAACCTCGAGCGCATATTTGGTGATCCTGATATCAATGGTGACGCGCCAATTTCACTGAAATTTTCAGCCGATGGTCGATACGTCAGCTTTTTAAAAAGTAACGCTAAGAACGTCGAACAGTTAGACCTCTGGGTATTCGATATTACGTTGGGACAATCAAGGCTGTTGGTTGACTCATCAGATCTGACAGATTCAAAACGAAGACTGTCCGACGAAGAAAAAGCGCGACGTGAAAGGCTTCGCGTTAGTCAAAGCGGCATTGTTGAGTACTATTGGTCGCCGACAGGTGACAAGTTGGTCTTCCCTCTCGACGGCGATCTTTTCCTGTACGAGCTTGATAGTTCTGACCCCGTATACAAGCTAACGGATGAGACAACTTTCGAAACCGATATCACCTTTTCACCTAACGGTGCGTACCTAGGCTTTGTCCGGCAACAAAATATCCACATAATCAATCTCGAAGATAAAACCAGCAAACAACTCACCACAGATGGTGGTGGTGTCATATCAAATGGATTAGCAGAATTTATCGCACAGGAAGAGATGCATCGCTTCCGTGGCTATTGGTGGTCTCCGGATAGTGCAAGCATTGCCTTTACTCGTGTCGATGAATCGCCGATAGAAATTTCACAACGTTATGAAATCGACGCTGACTCTTTCGGTGTTTATGACCAACGATATCCCTTTGCAGGCACGGCCAACGCTGATGTGACAGTCGGGGTTATCAGCCTCGACACAATGAACATAACGTTTGCTGATTTGCCCGGTGACTCCGAAGACTATATTTGCAGAGTCAACTGGCTGCTAGACAATCAATCTCTGGCAATACAAACGCAATCAAGAAACCAACAAAGGTTGGATTTGTTAGTTTGGAATAGCACTACGACCCAGATAAACCAACTACTAACTGAACAATCGACAACATGGCTGAACCTGCATGACATTTTTTATCCGTTAGCAAACGGTGAAGAGTTTATTTGGGCATCTGAGCGTTCTGGCTATCAACACCTATACCACTACAACTTAAATGGCACGCTGCTAAACACCCTAACAAGTGGTTCATGGGTCGTCACCGACCTTTGTCGGGTCTGCGAAGAAAGCGCAACAGGTATACGCGTGTACTTCGAAGGTTTCATGGACACACCATTAGAAAAACATCTCTACTGCGTTGATTTTAACGCCGACCCTAGGCCGCAACGGATTACGAAACCTGGCTATTTTCATTCAACAACCTTCAGCACAAGTTACCCGTATTTTATCGACCACTTCTCTTCTGCTGCTACACCTCCGGCAGTTGCACTGAGAAATCTGGATGGTGACACCATAAGTGATCTTGCCGTAAATGAGTTAAACGAGGCACACCCCTATCATCCCTACCTAGCCTCGCGGGGCATCGTTAGTTTCGGTGAGCTCGAAGCGGAAGATGGACAAACGCTACATTACAGATTGATCAAGCCCGCGCATCTAAAAGAAAATGAAAAATGTCCCGCTATCGTCACAGTCTACGGAGGCCCAGGAGTACAACGGGTCACAAATGAATGGATCCCTGCATGGCACCATTACATGACGCAACAGGGTTATGCGTTGCTGCAGCTAGATAATCGCGGCACTGCAAATCGTGGAAAAAAATTCGAAGACCCTATCTACCTAAACATGGGCGAAGTCGAAGTTGCGGACCAGCTCAAAGGTGTTGATTATTTGAAGCAACTGCCGTTTATCGATGCAAACAGAATCGGCGTCTTCGGCCACAGTTATGGCGGCTATATGACGCTCATGATGATGATGAAATCAGACCAATTCAATGCCGGCGTCAGCGTAGCGCCGGTCACCGACTGGGGTTTGTACGATACCCACTACACTGAGAGGTTTCTTGGTCATCCTCGAGATAATGCTCAGGGTTATAAACAAAGCAACGTATTTCCTTTCGCAAAAGGACTTACCGGTAAGCTGCTGATGATTCACGGCATGGCAGACGACAATGTGTTACTGAGCCATTCCACCAAGCTATATAAATTACTTCAGGATCAAAATATTGATTTTGAGATAATGAATTATCCAGGTGCCAAGCATGGTTTAACCGGACGAAAAACCAACATCCACCGGTACGGCATGATGGATAGGTTTTTTGCTCGCAACCTATAACAGACTAAAACCGATTAGAATGACTATGGCGGTGAGCAACGCTTATGCGACCTTCATTTTACATTCTGCCGAACACTGACCCACCAAACCGTTGGCACCATAAAACTCAAAGGTGTTATCACCTTCAATTTGGACTGAAGAAATATGAATAACGTTAGAAAAGCGACAGCTAACGACATTGAGACCATTGCACGTTTCAACCAGGCCATGTCACTTGAGACTGAGTCAAAGTCTCTAGACTCGAATCTAATTATTCCCGGGGTTACCTATCTTGTGGAGCATCCTGATGCAGGTTTTTATCTGGTAGCCGAAACAAAAGGTCAGCTCAGCGGATGTCTCGGCATCACATACGAATGGAGCGACTGGCGCAACGGCTTGTTCTGGTGGATACAATCTGTCTTCGTTGAACCAAACTTTAGACGCCAAAATGTGTTTACGTCCATGTACGAGCACGTCACCGATCTGGCTAAACAAAACAAGGCCTGCGGCTTACGCCTATATGTCGAAAAAGAAAACACACAAGCACAAGCGACCTATAAGAAGTTGAATATGATAGAAACGCACTATCGCTTGATGGAAATTGAATTCTGACCTGCACGATAGGTTCTCACACAAAGCCGGCTGACTCACGTATACTCGACTACTCGCGTGATTGAAGTGATCAAATGGACCTAAAGAATTACACAATACCCGATCGAGTTTTCGATGAGATTCTGACAAACACTAATCGAGCTCGCCCAGGTCTCGGCCAACTAGTCAATTTTCTCAAGAAAAACGGCATTCAGAATCTAAACGAACGCAAACACAATGCCGAGCTGGCTATTCAAACCATGGGCATCACCTTCACGGTTTACACCGAAGGCACAAACATCGATCGCGAGTGGCCCTTCGATATCATTCCACGGGTTATCCATCAAAAGGAGTGGACGTCTGTTGAGAAAGGTTTAAAGCAAAGACTGCAAGCTTTGAACCTGTTTATTAACGACATCTACAACGACGAAAAAATCATCAAGGACAAACGCGTCCCCAAAGACCTACTGGCTTCTTCTAAAGACTTTCGGCCTGAATGCGTTGGTATGAATCCTGTGTACAACACCTGGGCACATATTTGCGGCACCGACCTTATTCGGGACGGCGACGGAACAATGTATGTATTGGAAGACAATCTACGGGTACCCTCTGGGGTTTCTTACATGCTTGAGAATCGTAATATCAGCAAGCGTGTCATGCCGGAATTGTTTAAAAATCACGATATCCTGCCAATGGATGACTACCCTGCACAATTGTTCGATACCTTAAGTTCAATTTCACCGCGTCCGCTCGACTATCCTGAGGTCGTGGTACTGACGCCTGGTATCTATAACTCAGCATACTTCGAACATTCTTTTCTTGCCCAACGTATGGGCGCAGAACTCGTTGAAGGATCAGACTTAATCGTCGCCGATGATGACTGTGTCTACATGAAAACGGTCGAAGGCTTATCGCGAGTCGATGTCATTTACCGGCGTATCGATGACCTCTTTCTTGACCCGGAAGTCTTCAATAAAGACTCAACACTTGGCGTAAAAGGTCTAATGAGAGCATGGCGAAAAGGCAATGTCGCACTTGCTAACGCACCCGGTGCTGGCGTTGCAGACGATAAAGTTGTCTATACCTACGTGCCCGAGATGATCAAGTACTACCTTGGTGAAGACCCCATTTTGCCGAATGTTCCGAGCTATATGTGCACTGACAAAAAACAGCTGCAGCACGTTATTCAGAACATTGAAAACCTTGTCGTTAAACCTGCTAACGAATCTGGTGGCTACGGCATGTATATAGGACCGAGGGAATCTAAACGTCGGACCGCTGAGATGAAGCGATTGTTGAAGGCAAACCCACGCAACTATATTGCCCAACCGATCGTCAACCTTTCCACCGTACCAACCCTGTGCGATAACAACCTAGAAGCAAGGCACGTCGATCTTCGACCCTTCATACTACAGGCCAACAAGTCTTATGTTACTGCCGGCGGCTTAACCAGAGTCGCACTCGTACGGGGCTCACTCGTCGTTAATTCAAGCCAAGGCGGTGGTAGCAAAGACACCTGGATATTGGCAAGCAAAGACTAAGTCTTGCTGACAGATAGAGAACAAGGAGAATAAATGCTTTCAAGAGTTGCGGAACGAATGTATTGGTTTGGTCGTTATCTTGAGCGCGTGGAAAACACCGCTCGTTTGATTAATGTAAACACCAATCTCATTATGGACCTACCTAAGGTCAAGCACATCTGGGAAAGTTTGATTGAAATTACCGGCACGCGTGAGGCTTTCGATCAGCGATTTAGCCGTATTGACGAACGTAATGTCATGAAATTTTTGTTGGATGACGAATTCAGCTCGATCAAAGCGGCAATATTGGGCGCACGAGAAAATGCCCGCACCACACGTGAAATCATGCCAAGTGAATCTTGGGTGCTTATTAATGAACTTAGCATCTACATGAACAAGCATAAAACAAAGGGGATCAACCGAAGCGGTCGCCATGAACTGTTAGATGAGATCATCGGTATCTGCAACCAAATTACCGGCTACCTCGAAGGCACCATGAGCGCCGACACGCCCTACCACTTCATCAAGATTGGCCGCAATCTGGAACGGGCTGATATGACAACTCGCATTGTCGATGTTGGCTGTCTCAACCTTATGAATCCGGAGTTAGAAATTGGTCAATATGAGAATATTTTATGGATGAGCGTGCTTACCTCGCTTAACGCCTACCAAATGTATCGGCAACAGGTTCAGGACACAGTTAATGGTGAAGACGTTGTAGACTTCCTACTCAAGAACAGACAGTTCCCAAGGGGCGTCGCGCATTGTCTTGCCGAAGTCGCGCAAGCCTCTCAGTCACTGCCGAGGAATGACAACGCATTGCGCACGATCACACATGCACAAAGAACGATCGATCAGAATGATGTTATCGCTTTGTTGAATAATGAAAAGCTTCATGACTTTATAGATAATGTGCAACTGGACTTATCGGACATCAACGGCGAACTGACAACGACTTGGTTCCAGCGCAACGTTGATCAAGAGTTGAATCCATCACAAAGTTTTACCCAGACTCGGCTGTTCACGTAGACCTAGACTAGATTCAATCAGATACGGTGCTTGACAGAGCTTTTAGAGAAAGCTTTTTGTGAAAGCTCTTCGTGAGAGCTCTTCGCGCTTTAGCATTGACCCTAAAAAAATTTACCTAAAGCTATTTAATTAGAACAATTTACTTAGAACAACATCTAAAGTAATGAGTCTAGAGACTGAATTAATTTCGCGACATCATTATGACTGTTGTAGTGGGCCATCGAAATACGAATAACGCCAGACTGACTATCGATGCCAACTGCGTCGAGAAGGCGCGGCGCATAAAAATGTCCGTGTGAGACGAGCTGTCCTTGATCGATCAACATGTGCGCGACATCGGCACAGCTATCCACATTGGGTCTAAAGGATACCAGTGGACAACGATAAGTATCAGCATCGAAACTGCCAAGCATTCTTGCAGCATTTTTGTTTTTGAAGAAATCTAACAGAGGTCTTACCAGCTCAGTCTCATGCTGCCGCCATAGACTAGATACAAACTCACAGGCATCTCGAACCGTCCCGTTCGGACCACCACTATCACTAAGATTCGCATCCCCATGATGTGCAGCAAGCGTCTCAATATAATCAATAACGCCACCTGCAGCGGCAATTTGAGCGTGATCAGGTCCCGCGGGAACAAAGCGTTCGTTTACATCAATGACATCCTTGAAGAAGTGCCCTTGTTTAGGCAAGCGCTCTTGAGTGGCCTGTCGGATGACCATAATACCGAGGTGAACCGAATAGACTTTGTACAAAGAAAACACATAAATATCTGCACCTAACGCATCGACATCGGGAATCGCATGGGGCGCAAAGGAAACACCATCAACCAGTGTTAATGCACCAACCGCATGAGCCATCTCAATAATTTTCTTGGCATCTGTCTTCTGGCCCGTCACGTTCGATGCATGGGGAAAACAAACAAGCTTGGTGCTGGCGTTAAGTAGCTTGCTCAAATCCTCTTCAAGCAGAAGCCCTGTCGCAGCATCGACCTGCCATTCCCTCACTGTCGCACCTGCTTGTTCGACCGCTCGACGAATTGCGCCCGTGTTAGATTCATGGTCACAGTTAGTAACAATGACTTCATCGCCTTTTGTTAGCCACTGCGAAAAAGCGTGAGCGAGCACATAGGTATTTTGTGACGTCGATGGACCAAAGCCTATTTCATGAGTTTGCACGCCCAGCGCGTTAGCCCAACGGTGCTTGCTATAGAGCATTTTTTCCATACCCGCATCACTGGGTGAAAAAGGATTACCTGGCTGTAATTTATTGTTGCGGTAGAATCCCGCGAGTGCATCGATCGTTTCAGTGCAGGGGAAAGAACCGGCGGCTGAATCAAAAAAGTGTCCGCTAAAATTTTGCGGCTCATGGTACATCGGGAAGTGTTGTCGAACGAAGGGAATATCCAGTGTGCGGGACATTTAGGATTCCTTTTTGCTTAATTAATTCATTAGCGGCGAAAAACGTTCAGACGCTAAATATTTTCTTTAGCCTCATCCCAATTAGCACTCCAGGCTATAGGTGGCATGCTGGAAAAAGCTTCTTTGAGTTTTGCATCCCAGCTTTTTGATATTTGGCGTAAATACTCACTCGATTCATCAAACCGATATTGCCTAGTGATATCCAATGCATCCGTTTCATACACAATGACCTCGATTGGTGGTCCGACCGTCAAATTACTTTTAATCGTTGAGTCCATGGATACCAGCCCACAAACCACAGCGGTTTCCAGCGTCGATTCCGAGTCGATGATTCTATCGAGAATGGGCTTACCGTATTTACTTTCGCCGATCTGCAGATAAGGCGTGTCGTCCGACGTGGTGATGTGATTACCCTGCGGATAAATAAGATAAGTCTTCGGCTTGAAACCGGCTATTTGTCCACCAATGATGAAACGTGCTTCGTAGGTCGAACCGCCGCCGGTATTTTTTTCTTGTTGAGCAATACTTACAGCACCGACATAGTCGGCTACATCTTCCATGTGCTGCAGTTTGTGAAGATTGATCTCAGCATCTTTCTTAATATCTTTTTTGAGTTGCGTGACGACACCTTGAGTGGTGGCAAGATTACCAGCGGATAGCAGAACGATCTGCCGCTCACCTTTAATACCAAAGGTATTCATTTTTGAATAAGTACTGACGTTGTCCACGCCCGCATTTGTACGAGAATCAGAAATAAAACAAATACCCGATCCCAGAGAGATCGCAACGCAATAGGTCATTCGGTTTGGCTGCCTGAGATGGTGAGATTGATTGTCACGTGCTTTACATTACATCTTGTCTTTACTTGCTGTTCTAACGTTCAACGACAGCATTTACATTGTTGCGGTCGCGTTTGCGGAACCAATACTACCGACAAGATAAGTTTCAATTTTGTCTTTAGCGACATTTTCAGGATCGCTAAACTGAACACCAACACCGGGCGTGTGCGGGCTCTTAACACCCTTCTTAGCTATCCATACGACTTTGCCTGCAACTGGGATTTTTTCTGCTTCATCCATTAAGTTAAGAAGAATAAAAACATCATCCCCAATCTCGTATTCAGTTCGGTTGGCGATAAAAAGACCGCCATTTTTAAGGAAAGGCATGTAGTAATTGTGCAGAACCACCTTATCCTTGATGGTCAGCGCAATCATTGTCTTCTTAGCACCGCCTCGCGCTAACTTGCCCATATAACTGCTCGTTCACTTAAGTCTCGAAATTCTGCACTATGCACTAACAATCTACAAGCCGAATTGGGATATAACGTGCGGGTTACCTGACCTCAGATCAATCCACAATGCTTCGAGTAATTGCTGCTTGTTCGGGTTCGAGGTACTTCGCACGATTCGCAGGTCAGCGCAGCTACGATTATATGCCGCAATTAAAAAGTCCACGCTTGTGTGATTCTGAATTTGGACAATTGAGTCGGCTATGTCACTGTTTCTTATAGCATTAATATCTTTCGTCGCGTCATACCTTACGGCATCGGAAAAAATAGACTGACAAATGTCCAAGAAATCTTCTATCTCAATCTTTTGGACCTCAGCCACCGATTTGAGCGCGGTCGTCTGGTTACCACAGAGCTTAGCTAATTGCTCCACCACAACTTTTCGAGAGGCTAGGTAATCATCATTCAACTGCATTGTCACAGCCAACGGCAATCCGCCGGCGATATCCAACAACAATTCATAGTCATCTCGATTTGGCAATGCTGCATGTAACCATTGGAGTGCTTGCGATCGCTCAGGAAGGCCAATCGCGTATTGTTGGCATCGACTGCGTATCGTTGGCAGTAAACTGCCTGATCGTGACGACACCAATATAATGAAAGTATTACCTGATGGTTCTTCGAGACATTTTAACAAGGCGTTAGCTGACTGATGGTTCATCTGCTCAGCAGGATCAACAATGGCAACCTTCAAACCGTTTCTCTGCGACGTCGTCGCAACCCATGCGATCAAACCACGTACCTGATCAATTTTGATTTGCTTCGAATCTTGCGGTGCAACATGCGAAAAATCCGGATGTGTACCCGCTTCAAACAGGTGACACGACGCACAGTCGTTACAAGGCGTCGGCGTAACAGCCGCAAGCGCCTTCGTTTCATCACAAAGAAAACGTTTTGCTAACTGGATTGCAAAAACCAACTTCCCCGAATAGGTTTCGCCCGTTAATAAAATTGCGTGAGGTAATTTGTCGGCCACGTATTGCCCGTCCAACAGCGCTTGCAAATTGGCAAACCAGGGGTATGAAAAATCTGTATCAGACACTGAAATTTCTCATCCGTTTTGGGTCGATTGACCGGAATGTTGCAGCCAATCGCGTATTGTAGGTAACAGAACATTGGCAAGCTGACTGTTCACTTCAATTATCGACTTAGAAGCATCGATGATGTTAAACCGCTCATAAACTTTCGCTCTTGTTAAAAAGCCTTGCCTCACTTTTTCGAAGAAGATTAAGTCCTCTTTCTCAAAACGGTCGAGTTCGCCTCGACTGCCAGCTCTTTGCATGCCGACCTCGACATCAACATCCAACAATACCGTTAGGTCCGGTGAGAATGCAGCGAGCGCAGCCTTGTTAATCAACTCAATCGTTTCATCAGCAATACCTCTCGCCGCACCTTGATAGGCAAAACTTGAATCCGTAAACCTGTCACAGACAACCCAAGCACCTTGTTTCAAAGCAGGCTTTATCACTTCTTCGACGTGTTGAGCACGGGCAGCGAACATCAGCAATAACTCTGTCATATCAGTCATTTGGGTATTTTTTTTGTCTAGCAAAATGTCCCTGATTTTTTCGCCAAGTTGGGTTCCGCCTGGCTCACGTGTAGACGTGTAGCTGATTCCTGCATCCTCAAGGAGCTGATGAATATAGGCAAGACTGGTCGTTTTACCAACGCCTTCAGCTCCTTCGACACTTATAAACAAACCCGCTTTCATTATTATCCAACACTTTAAATTTAAGGAAACGATCTCATCGCTCATCTGAACAATACATCCAAAGACGATCTACTGCTTCGGCGTACTACTGTAATTCTTCACCCTACCAGCTTTCTGAAACTGAACAACCGCTGCATTATGTTCTGCGAGCGAAGTCGAAAAATAGCTGGTGCCGTCACCTTTGGCCACAAAATATAAATAGTCGCTCTCCGGCGGATTAAGGGCTGCAGCAATAGACCCAGCACCCGGATTACATATTGGACCAATGGGTAGACGAGGTATGGTGTATGTATTGTAAGGCGAAGGTGTTCGTAAATGGCGACGTTTAAGATCCCCATCGAAGTCGTCCATTGCGTATATCACCGTGGGATCAGATTGCAGTTTCATACCCAGAGTCAAGCGATTGACAAAAACTCCCGCAATGGTTGCTCGGTCGGCGGGCACGCCGGTCTCCTTTTCGATAATTGATGCCAATATGAGCGCCTCGCGTTTCGACGCCAATGTCATCCAATCAGCACGACTAGACCAGGCGTCATCCAGAACTTTCTGCATTCTCAAATGGGCTCTACGCAGAATTGAAATATCTGTCGCAGATTTTGTATATGAATAAGTATCAGGGAAAAATTGCCCCTCTAAATCATCTGGTAAGCCTTCAATTTTGCCATCTATGTCTGCCGCTTTACTCAAAGTTATCGCAATGGCTGGTTCGCTTTTCATCAGCTCCAACCATTGGCTGAGGCGTAAACCCTCAGGAAAGGTAATGCTATAAGTAATGACGTCACCCCGTCTAAACTTATCCAGCAAGGTTTTAGTCGTGAGGGATTCAGACAGCCCGTATTCGCCCGCTTTAACACTACCGTTGGATAGCGTTATAAGTGCATACAGTTTTAGCAAAAGTGCCGGTACAGGCGTTATATCGTCTGATGCCAAACGATGAAGGACTGTATTCAAACCCGCGCCCTTCTCAATCTCAAAATTGACACTGCGTGCAAGTGGCGATTCTAAGAGGTGATTAGCATAAAGCACAGCGCTACTGGTCGACACGATCGCGATGGCAGCAATAATGCCAAGAGAAATAAATCGCTGTTTGATACCACTCGTCATATGTATCCGATCTTCTGAAATTCGTAAATAATCTTACATATGGAATCGATAGCCACACTAAACTTAACGCTGCTCACCGTGGCTACCGGTAACGAGACATTTACCTAGTCAATTTTTTTGAAGACTAAACTACCGTTTGTACCGCCAAACCCAAATGAGTTAGAAATTGCCGCACCGATTTCCATTTGACGAGCCGTGTGAGGAATGTAATCCAAATCACAATCCTCACTAGGATTATCTAGATTGATTGTCGGCGGTGCCACTTGATGATGAACAGCTAAAGCTGAAATGACAGCTTCCACAGAACCTGAAGCTCCTAGCAGATGACCAATCATGGACTTGGTTGAACTTACCGCGACCTTGTTTTGGTGACTCCCCATCACGGTTTTAATCGCCATTGTTTCGGCAACGTCACCCAATGGTGTTGAGGTTCCGTGGGCGTTTATGTAATCGATACTTGACGGATCAAGGTCGGCATCACGCAAGGCATTATCCATCGAACGAGCAGCACCTGCGCCATTCTCTGAGGGCGATGTCATGTGGCTTGCGTCAGCGCCCATACCAAAGCCGGCGAGTTCACAGTAGATTTTAGCGCCACGTGCCTTCGCGTGCTCGTATTCTTCCATCACGAGAACCGCTGAACCGTCGCTCAACACGAAACCGTCTCGATCTTTATCCCATGGTCGACTGGCTAGCTCAGGCTCTTCGTTTCGAGTTGATAGAGCACGCATTGCAGCGAAGCCAGCCATCGTTGTTGGCGATGTTGATTTCTCCGCGCCACCCGCCAGCATCACATCAGCATCGCCAGCTTGAATCATTCTTGCAGCAAACCCTATGTTATGCGTACCTGTCGTGCAGGCGGTCGTAATCGCTATGTTTGGACCTTGAAGACCGTACATGATCGACAAATGACCGGCGACCATATTTATAATACAAGACGGCACAAAAAACGGCGTTACTTTACTTGGACCACGGTCAAGCACAATGCTGTGGCATTCCTCGATGGTTTTGATACCACCAATACCAGAACCAACAGCAACACCGATTCGGTGCCTGTTTTCATCAGTGACCTCAAGACCCGAGTCGGCCATCGCCTGCATGCCAGTGACTAAACCAAACTGGATGAAACCATCCATACGTCTAGCTTCCTTTTTCGACAGATATTCAGTCATATCAAACTCAGGTACTGCACCGCCAAATCGAACAGGAAAACCCTCAGTGTCAAAAGACTCAATAGGTCCGATGCCACTTTTGCCAGCCAGCAAGCCTTCCCAACTACTCTGCAAGGTTGCACCCAGAGGGGTGAGCATTCCCATACCAGTAATCACTACTCTTCGCTTGTCCAATTTTCCTCCTACGTGTGGGTGACGTACTTTTATGGCCAGCTCACTAATTAACAGGTGACCTACAAAAGAAATGTTTCAACGTACCTACGTTTTCTTTACAGCTGTTGTAGATTTGATTCACTTCAAATCTAAACGAATATTAGGTTAACTATTTTTTATCAACACACTTGTTTCGATATGGTCAGCTCGTTGCTTCAAAATGAAAAAATGCTTAGACCATAAACAAAAAAAGCCGCAT
>JAQXDL010000020.1 GCA_029251375.1 Pseudomonadales bacterium
CGATCAGCAACGAACTTCACGGGGCGGCCCAGCATGTAAGATAAGGCCACTGTTGCGAATTCGTCAGGGTAGGCGTGCACCTTGATACCGTATGCGCCTCCTACATCGTTGCAAATCACACGTACCTTGTGGGTGTCTAATCCAATATGCTTTGCAAATAGGCTTTGCATCATGTGTGGGGCTTGAGTTGATTGATAGATCGTCATCTGATCATCAGCAGAATTAAAATCAGCGACGATGCTGCGACTCTCGGGACACACGCCAGTGTGACGGTTTGAAATATAGCGTTCTTCAATGATGTGCGCTGCATGGTCAAAAGATGCACCTACATCTCCGGCATCCATCGTTCGACGCCAGGCCAGATTGTCACCCAGCGTCTCATGTATAACCTCGGCATTTTCTTCTAAAGCGGCTTCCATATCAGTCGCGACCGGTAGAATTTCCCATTCAACTTTAATTAGTTCAAGGGCATCCTCAGCCAGCGCTCGAGTGCTGGCAACGACCGCAGCAACGGGTTCACCTTGCCAACTGGCTTTTTTAATCGCGAGTGCGTGCTGTTCTGCTGATTTCATCCCCTCAAGATGGGCGAGTACACCGACCCAAGGCGCACAAACCTCTGCTATATCGTGCCCGTCAACCACTGCAACAACGCCGGGCGCTTTGATCGCGGGGTTTTTATCAATCTTGTTTATTCGGGCGTGTGCATGGGGCGAGCGAAGAAAAGCGACATGTACCATACGAGGCAATTTTGTGTCGTCAGTATAATTGCCCCGGCCATTCAGCAGGCGTTTTGCATTGGGACGGGGTACGGTCCGCCCGATGTAGCTATTCGGTCGGAACAGGTGACCGTCATTAGAGGCATTAGTCATATTGCTCACCTACGCGCGCGTTCCTTGTTTGCGATACTGTCTCTACGGCATCAATAATGGCCTCGTAACCAGTACAGCGACAGTAGTTACCGCTTAGATATTCACGTATTTCTTGGCGGCAGGGTTTTGAATTTTGGGTCAGTAGTTCTGCCGACATCATGAGCATTCCCGGCGTACAAAAACCGCATTGCAGCGCGTTTCTTGCGTGAAATGCATCTTGCAAATCGAGTAACTCCCCGCTTTCTGAAGCACCTTCAATCGTGGTGACTTCGTCACCCTCAACTTGTACCGCAAGCATTGTGCAAGCTCGCGCTGTTTGTCCATTGATGTTGACCGTGCATGCACCGCAGACGCCTGATTCGCACCCGACATGGGTGCCGGTGAGTTCTAATTCAATTCGCAAAAAATCAGCTAGAGACATACGTGGCTCAATAATTTTTGCCTGCAACTCGCCATTAACACTTAACGAAATTAGTCTTTTGTCTGTCGTCATCTATACCTCACCGTGAGCCGATACAAACTGTGCAAGAACGCGCTGGGTAAGCACCGTGGCATAGTGCATTCTGAGTTTTGCTGAACAATGGAGATCATCGAACGGATGCAGATCATCAGAAAGTGCAGCGGCCAGTTCGGCAGTCGCCACATCATTGATGGCGGAACCCTCAATCACAGAAATAGTCTTCACCGCCAGAATGGGGGTCTCATCGATACCAAAGAATACCATTTTCAGATCTTGGATAGATTGATGCGTAGCCTTTCCGTGTGCAGCAACGCCACACATGGCGGATCCGGTTTTACGCCTTGCTATTTCGCCGAAGGCAGACTGAAACCCGATGCGGCTTTTTGGCACATCTACGCGGGTAAGAATTTCATCGTTGTCTAGCGCTGTTTCATATCGACCGGTAAAAAAATCTTGCGCAGCGATCATACGTTTTGAACCAGCTCGCGCTAATTCAAAGTTCGCGCCCAATGCACATAAACATGCGGGGAGTTCCGCGCCGGGATCAGCCATGGAAACGCTGCCGCCGATAGTGCCACGGTTCCGAATCGCCGGGCTGCCAATTTCAGGTATTGCCATTTTCAGTAATGGCGCATGTTCGGCAATCAGTGTCGAGGCCTGAATTTCCCGATAACGGCTTATTGCACCTAAACTTACGATGTCCTCGCTTTCCTCTATTGAAGACAGCGCGCTCAGCCCGTTGATGTCGATTACAGTCGCGGCAGACCTTAACCGCTGATTAAAATCAGGAATTAGGCTTTGCCCACCGGCAAGAATTGCAGAATCGGCGCCATGACGACGACGTAGTTCTAATGCTTCTTCCAATGACGCAGGTTTGACGTAGTCAAAGGGTGCAGATTTCAATGCTCCTCCTGTCGGTGGCAAGTTGATGCCCCTGTCATAAAAATGGGCAGTCTATGCCTCGTTTTCGTCGGCAGTTGGCCAAACTTCATTCAATACTCTGAAGGCGGTCATCGCCACCGGCCAACCTGCATAGTGAGCAACATGGGTAATGGCCGCTTCCAGTTTTTCTCGGGGTATGCCGACGTTGCGAGCACCAACAAAATGCAATTTTTGCTCGGATTCCCGATTCAATGCGATCAAGGTTACGCAGGTAGCGAATGAACGATCAGCAAGCGCAAGATCGTCGCCCTGCCATAGGTCGCCAAACAAGTGTTCAATCGTGTAAGTACTAAATTTTTCAGGTAACGCTAAGCCGCCGGCACCTGTGCCCTCGAGCAACTTGCCAACCATTGCCATGCCCTTTTCTCGTTTGTCGCTCATTTTTGCCACCTTATCTGCCAGCCAGTGATGTGTGTCATGAATTTACTGAATTAATATCGACACTAGATTTGTCGAGACGCACCGTCTAGGTTATAGAGAATTTTTGTTTTTATCAATGTGTTGTTAAACCTTTAGCGATATCGACTCATGAGCTTTACTCAATCCCACTAAAGGCCTGATCCACGAGTTTGCGAACAAATGCAGCATCCACTTGTTCGAATCGAATCATGACCTTGTACCAGATGGCACCGTAAAGCTGATGAATTAACACATTCACTTTTTCAACGGCGGGTGCTTCATCTTTTGATTGCGCTGACTTGAATGCTTCAAGAATCAGTTCGATTCTCGGCTGATAAATGGTCGACTCCATTTGTTGATGTAATTCGGGGTTTCGGTGAGCCTCGGAGATAAGGCAAATCACCGCCTGACGAACATCAGTTCGGCCGATGTGTTGCCCGAGTTTCAGAAGCGTTGCCTTCAGATAACGCTTGATTGGAACAGACGAATCATATGCGATCACTTCTGGTAGCAAGCGGTCTCTCAACACCTCCAAGACTAGTTCAGCTTTTGAACGCCACCAGCGATAAATAGTCTGCTTACCAACACCTGCCTTGGCTGCAACGTTCTCAATTGTGAAGTTTACATAGCCATCAGTTGCGAGTAATTCGGCAGTTGCTTCAATAATGGCGTTGTGAGAGTCAGCATTTCGGCGTGACCCACTTGATTTTGAAGCCAAGAAGACCCCCAAGAGTTAAATTTTCATCAATAGTAACTCGTTTGAAACTTCAGCGTCTCCCGAAGCACGCGCAAATAATTAATAGTTATTAACAAACCTGTGCGAATTTCGGATTTCAATTCCGCTATTTACCGAGCTTGGAAAAAAAGCGAGAGGCCCGCAAGAACGGATCATTGCCAAAGGCGGCTAATGGGTGGCTGGCGGAGTGTTTGTTTTGAGGTGGCGTTCTGCAGCACCTTAGAAATGGTGGCCGGAGGTGGAATCGAACCACCGACACGGGGATTTTCAATCCCCTGCTCTACCGACTGAGCTATCCGGCCGTACTTCAAAATTTCTGCGATCTCGATATGAAAAGAGCTCGAAACCGGTAATTGGTAGTGCTGCATAGAGA
>JAQXDL010000026.1 GCA_029251375.1 Pseudomonadales bacterium
ATAGGGCACTTAGAGATATATAAAAACCGAATTCTAGACAGACTCTATTAGTTTTACTGTAGCGTAGATTTAATAAAAGGTGTTTATCGAAAAACTCAAACACACGGCGCCAGCTATCCTCTGCTGCTGGTTCATTGTATGCGCCCGCATCGGCGTCCAAGGCCCTAGTTTGGCTAAACCCTTGAGCCGATTCATGCAGGAGTGGCCAGCGTCAGGATAAAACACCAGATCGTGCTCGACGGATAATGACTCACGCTGAAATTTCAACCGATGACCTTGAGGCGCACAAATAGCGTCTTGTTCACCATAGCTACCAACAACCGAACAAATATTTTTTAGATCCGAACTATTGGCAGGCACATCACCATAGAACGGAGCTACAACAGATACTTCAGCTTCATTGCAGTAAAACAACGCAATGCCCCAAGCAAAAACCGACAACAGCAACTCTATCAATTGAACTGCGGCAGATTGATCAACCATTGCTGAAGGATGCGCAACCGTTCGAACGTAACGCGCTGCCAGCGCTTCAATGCCGTCCGCGTTTTGATTACACACATTGGTTTTGGACCAAGACCTTGATAAAGATCCGGTGCCACTGCCACTAGGGGTATTGGTCCTGAGCTTAGTCGTTCACAAAAGCGTCGAATATCATCATTTAATCCCAAGATGTCATGAATGACAATGACCTCGAGCGGTTCACGCGCGAGTTTTCATTGCGCCGCCGGCTGGCGAGGCAACATGCACATCAATAAACGTTTCTGAAGACAGAGGAACACTGTGGGTTTCAGCGACCAACTTATTGACTTAGTCGTTCGAAGCCAAATTAAGCCGAACTGGCAATCCATCACAGTCCGTATTTCCGCCTGTGAGGGCCGCAATGAGTTCATCGCCCCAGCCATACTTTTCTAACCTCAGCTTATGATACAGATCATGCGATTCACTATCAGGCATGCCGATGTACGTCACGCTTTCACCGTTACGGTTCAGAACGACCGAAGGTGATTGCGCCAAATTCGTAATCCAGAAAGACTCAGCATCACCGTGTTCAATCCAGGCGCTGCTATCTTGATCGACAATCCAGATTCGGACCGGACTTAACTCACCATTAGCCTCGGGTCTATCCAAGGTCACCACCTCACCGCCAAATTCAGAGGCGCCATAAATCAAGCCCATGTAGAGCACCGGCACAGCCAACAGAATTCCGACAATCCAAGCTACTATTTTCATCATTTCTTAATTCTCAACGAGGCTTTCCACCAGCTTAACCGCACAGGCAATTTTTATCGACAAATAGAAATTTACCGTCGATTACAGCCTAGATCCTGACGAAAAAATCCGACGACAGCTACGCTAAGGATTTAGTCTTTTTCGGCCGTGAATACAATTGCCTGAAGAGGCATATTGTTTCCCAGGTTAGCTTCGATCGATTTAGCAACGGAAAGATGTATCTCGGCTGGATCGCCCTTTCTGTTCATTATTTCGTCATAAAGTGGATTGCCAAACACCAACCCCCTGGCAAAATCGCTTACGCTGGGAATTTCCATATCAAACTTAACGAGTTCATGTGACACATTAGAAAAGCCGGCATCTTTAAGAGATGATTTAATTTTTTCAGCATCGCGATAGCCGAATGGTACTTTGTAAAACCCAGGCGGGTTTTCGGGGAAATATTTTGCGACGGCTTCATGCGCCAACTGAGCAAACGGATTGTAAACCCAAGTATCCCAAACGCTAAATAGATAGCGACCACCCGGCTTTAAGACTCGCAATACCTCCTGATATGATTTCAATTTATCTGGAAAGAACATCACACCAAATTGGCAAACAACCCGATCAAAAGAACTATCACCGATAGGCAGCGCCAATGCATCGGCTTGTCTACACGTTACACGCTCGTGACCTAGAAACTTTTTCTTGGCAACATCCAACATAGGCTCGTTAAGATCGGTTACCACAAGCTCACAGTCTCCGGTTAGTGCATCACGAATAATGCGAGATACAATGCCGGTGCCAGCCGCGAGCTCTAAAACAGATTCCAGTTCTGATTGAGTTAACCGTTTTGCGAGATCCTCTGCAAAGTCTGCAAAGAGAATAGGACCGAGGTACTTGTCGTAATACTCGGGAATTGAACCAATAAATTCTGAAGCTTGTTGAGTCATAGATAACTCTCCTGAATTATTTTCAATAAGTCATCTGTTTGGCATTTGCCTGCAACACCAACGAATAGCTGCAGACCCGCCTTACATTGCATCCTACATAGCCCCTTCGCCAAATATAATACTCTTTGACGCCAAACGTTTGTAACGCATGCTCATCGTACCGGCGTCCATCAAGCAAACACTAAATGCCCGACGGGGAGAACTTGAACGATTAATGCCGCTGCCATGAAGCGTCCAAGGGTTTAACAGAACAACCTCCCCCTCCTCCAGAATCAACGGAAACCGGTCCGGATGACACTCGTATTTTTGCGCCATATCCTTTGCGAGAAACCCGCTGGGATGATCCGGGTTAAGTAGGGTGTGTTGAGTACCTGGAATAATTTCAACACAGCCATTTTCCTCGTTCGCGCCATCAAGCGCCGTATAGATGGTCAACTTGGGATCTCGATCCAACGCACGCCAACGATCCTGATGTAGCGGCAAAACAGTACCTTGGCCAGCAGGCTTATTCATAAACATTGCTCTGAAGGCCGCAACAGGCTCATCCCCATAAAAATGTTTGGCAGCTTCTGCAAATATCGGCAACTGCATGTAAGCAAGAAACACCGGGTCTCTTTCTAATAGCTGAATTTTTCGATAGTTCAGCGTTCTACCCTTGTGTCCTCGCGTCTGCTCACCGGCGGAATCATAAGCACCGTCGTTAGAATCCAATTGCATCAACATCCGATCATAGTCGAGATCAGCTTCGCCAAGCATGATCTCATCGATCCGCACTCGCATCGCTTGTACCATTTCGGCCGGACCAATCTTGCCTAATCGCAGGTAGCCCAGTGCATCAAATTCCTGCCATTGCTGCTCACTGATCTCATTCATTATTTTGATACCAACATGCAGACAGCAAAACTAATTATTAGATTTTTAGGTAGTTTAAATTGCTAGATTATTAAATTGTTAGGTTGTTAAATTGTTAGGTTGTTAAATTTTTAATAGTTCGGTAATCATACGGCTAAATGGCGTAATGCTTGACCGCATCTTCATCCCAATCGATACCACTGCCAGGTCGATTAGGCACAATGATGTTG
>JAQXDL010000006.1 GCA_029251375.1 Pseudomonadales bacterium
GACACTTCGATTTCCATTACCGCATTCACAGATCAGTTTCTCGATGATTTCGGTATCCGAAACCAGGAAGACCTGCAGAACTTTGTGCCTGCGACAACTATTCAGCCCTACGATGCAACAATTCGTGGTGTTGGCCGTAACTTCCGTGCATTGGGTGGGGATCCCGGTGTCGCAACTTACATGAACAACGTTTACTCAGAAGATTTGTTGACAGCAACAGCTGCGACTTTCTGGGATGTACAACGAATCGAGGTTCTTCGTGGACCACAGGGTACGTTGTATGGTCGTAACGCCGTTGGTGGTGCGATTAACATTCTTTATAAGGAGCCAACCCACGAGCTAGATTATGGCTTTAAGGTGATCGGCGGTAACTTTGGCACACAAGAATACTACGGCATGGTCAACGGTAGCATTATCGAAGACGTCCTTGCTGCTCGTATGAACTTCAGTGTTCGAGATCGCGACGGTATTATTGAAGAAGGTGGTTCAGGTGATGACCTTGACAGCCTCGGTACTGAAAACGTTGCGGTACAATTCAAATGGACGCCAACAGAAAACTTGGAATTCAATGTGCGTGCTAACCGCATGGAAATTGACCGAGTCTTTGGTGGAGCTAACGGTGGTGGTCTTGTTGTATTGAACGAAAATGGGCTCCCGCAGCGTAATACGACTGATATCGTGCCGGGTTTTCGTGCAATTGATAGAACACAGACGAATGCGGATGCATCAAACTTTTATGATGCAAATACACGCGTTGAAACGTTCAATGATCCAACCACTGGCGCAGTGATTGAAGCCCAGCCTAATCGTCTTGGTATAGATATCGCAGATTTTGATGGCTTTCAAAATGCTGCTGCTTCCATGGATGGTTTCAACCAGACTTCTCCAGAAAGTGCTGCTCGTTTGAACGAGTGTGTGTTCGAAGGTGATATCTCCGGTAGCGATGTGTGTGCCTTCACTAATGGTCTTCAGCAAGAAGAGTTTGACCAGCAAGGTGTGCAGTTCAATGCAACGTGGACAGTGACAGATACGCTTGAACTGAAATATATCTACGGTTACAACAAATTGTCTTATCAGCGTACGACCGATGATGACAACACCGATAGTGAATTTCATGATCGTCAGTTTTACGTGAACCACGAAGCTGCATACACGTCTCATGAATTGCAGGCGTTCTACGAGTTTGGTGATAGTTTGTCGTTCACTTCCGGTATCTTCTTCTACGATGCAACCATTGATCAGCGTGGAGACTTTTATTCGGCAGGAACGTCCGGCGATGACGATCGTTACGCAAATCCTTATGTAGATAATACTGGATTGGCGGGATTGTTTTTTGGTGCCACTCAGAACGGTAATGGTACACAACCGGTAACGTTGCACTCAGCAAAGAATATTTGTCAGACGTCAGCTACTCCAGCAGCCTCATGTGCGGTTAACTTCGCATCTGACAACCCTGCGCCTGCTACGAACAACAATCTTCATATTAGCCAATGGTATGGCGATGACGGTTCTCATCCAGATCTTAATGTTCAGCACGGTATCGACAGTGTAGGTAGTGATCTTCTGTATCACACACAGACTGTTCGTAAAGCGTTTGCGGCATACACTCAAGGTGTATGGGATATCAATGATGCGTTCACTCTGACGGTTGGTATTCGATATGCTGAAGACGAAGTTGACGCCGAAGAAAATCTGTTTCGATATATCGAAGCGGCCGGACCGACAGTAGCTTTATTTACAAGTGGCGGTTCTGGTTCTTTAGCGAATTACAATCGGCTTAACGGCGGATTAGTATCCGATGGCGCCGGTGGCGAAATTGGTACTCCTTTAGCTGTTAACGGTGGTATCCCCGCGGCAGTTAGTGTCTACCGGGCATTCGATCGACTAGACAGAAAGACCACAGGTCGTATCAATCTTGATTGGAATGTTTCTGATAGCACGCTGCTTTATTTATCAGCGACTTCGGGTTACCGCTCAGGTGGTAATAACTTGGTCTTCTTCAGTGCAACACCTGATTATGATCCAGAAGAATTACTCGCTTATGAATTTGGTTACAAGACACAGTTTCTTGATGACTCGCTTCAGTTAAACGGTTCTTTCTACTACTACGACTATGAAAACATCCATACGGTTGCAACTGAAGTCACACCGCCACTTCTTCCTGGCGGCGCACCTGGCACAACAACATCTGTACTTGAGGCACCCGGTGCTGAGATTATGGGTATTGAAGCTGAGGTTCTATGGTTAGCGTCTGAAAACTGGACTGTCGGTGGTAACTTTAGTTTCACACCAAGTGAATACACTGAAGATCTTTTTATCCAGGATCCTGCACAACCTAAGACTCCTGAGTCTCTGTTTCCTGATTTCAATAAGTTGACTTCCAACATCAACGGTAACCAGATCCTGCAAGTACCTGAACTTAAGTACACTGCATGGGCGAGCTACGGCATGGAGCTATCTGGCGGATCACGTCTAGACTTCTTCGGTGTTTATAGCTGGATTGATGAGGTGTACTACTCACCTTTCGAGTCTGATACTGAGAAAGCAGAATCATACGATCGTACTGACCTTCGAGCGACTTGGACGTCTCCAAGCACTAAGTGGATTGTTGCGGGCTACGTCAACAACGTCTTCGACGATGTTGGTGTCCTGCAGGTACTACGAAATGGTGAAGATGAAGGCTATCGTCAGAGTTCTGGCGTGACGTCTCCTCGACAGTATGGTGTAGAGCTAAGCTATGTATTAGGTCAGTAATTTCAACCTAATAACGTGCTAGACAAAAAAGGCTGCAGAAATGCAGCCTTTTTTTTGGATAAAATTTGTTGGTCTCCAGCGAGAGGGATAGGGGCCAGCGCTTAGTGTGAAGTGGCTGCAGCCTGGGTTAGTCACCAACAACTCGGTAGCGAGAAATTTGTATATCGTCCTCACCAAAGTCAGCGTAATTGTCCGTTACACGTCCCTTGATATATTCGCGCCAACTAAATTCACGGTATAACGGCTGACCGACCTGATCTTTGTTCAGGGGTTTGATGACGGCGTCGAAGCGCGGTTGAAAAAAGAAGGGTGTGCTGTAGCGATTTTTGTCACTCATGGGTACAACACGATGTACCGCAGCGACATAGTGATCGTTCGTTTGTACTTGTAGACAATCCCCCAAGTTAACAACAAAGGTGTTTGGCTTCGGCGGGATGTCGATCCAACCCTCACTTTTCGATAAAGCTTGCAGACCGCCCGTATTGTCCTGCGCAAGCAATGTGATCGAGCCCGGGTCAGTGTGATGATGCAGTGCCATATCCCCAAGCGGGTTTACCTCTAGGCGATCTGCCGCGGTTAATAAATCGTCAACTGGATAGTGATTGAGCCTCATTGAGCTGGTGTGTATCGCACCAAAGTCGCTGGCGACATGGTCTAGACTCAAGCCAAGATTGGCGTAGACCATCGAGATGGTATCTTCAGCAAGCTGTGTGCAAGCGACGAAATAATCTGAGAGTACCTGTTTGAATTCAGGTCGATCTTCAGGCCATTGGGTTTGAACATGACTGTGGTTTGATTGGTGTCCACCCGCTTTAAAATCGAAAACTTCCTTTAAATCGCGTTTTTGTTTTGTTAGTTCTCTGTCGTAATACCCCATGGGGTTTTTCTCAGAACGTCGGACTGATTGTTTTAGTGCTTGCGGCTCTTCAAAGAAAGCTTGAGCTTGCTGCCACATTTGCGCCATCAGATCGTCGAGGCCATGTCCCGACAAGAGAAAGAAACCATGATCCCGGCAAGCTTTATCAAGGGCCGCAATAGATTCAGCTGACAATTTACCCTGACGGTAGTCGTTAATATTAATCGTCGGTACCCGTTCCATGTTCGATGTCCTTGCTGTTGTTTTAGTCTAGCTATTTTTTTAACAAAGGCTGGTTTGGCCAAAGCCTATGTTGGCAGTCATGCGCTGAATGTATGTGATTGTCATGACATAGTGATTGAATCCCTCAGCCCGCTTACGTACTCTAGCAGCAACTGCGAAACAAAGCCTTAGGGCTCACCTTAACAAATCAAATAGGAGTTAGGAAAATGGCCAAGTCAATTGACTGGTACTACGTTCGTAAGGGCTGAACCAGCTGCACTAAAGCATCCAAGTTTTTGGAAGCAAGTGATGTAACAGTTAAAGAAAGTGTGCCTGCCAGTCGAAAGTTAGGCGCGGATGAGGCCTCCGAGATGTTGGCGAACGCATCGAAACTCGTGGCAATGAAGGGTAAGAAAATTGAGATTTTTGCGGCTGGTGATTTGCCGTCCGAAGAGGCCGTTGCGGCAATGCTTGGGCCAACCGGTAATATGCGGGCGCCGACAATACGTAAGGGTAAAACGCTGTTAGTAGGCTTCAATGAGGAAGTTTTTGAGGAGCTTGTTGGCTAATTACCTGAGACTGGGGTTCTTGCGTAAATGTGGTTGATGCTAATTGTCGCAACGATACTGTTGCGACGATTGCGGGAGTTTTGCTGGGCATGCCTTTTTAAGGCAAGCTCTTAAGAAAGCGTCATAAACAAACGATGTTAAAACAGCGCGTCGTTAAAAGCTTCTAACCACATAAGCGTAACAACGAGGGCGATAGATAGATTGGTTTTCATAACCGCGCCATAGTAGGCTTTTGTCTCAGATTCGGCTGCATCGGATTGGAACACTTTGCTCATCAGCGTATCAAGCATAATGATGATGACGACCATGGGTGCGACGGCCGGTATGACGGCACCAAGAATAATTTGTGCACCTTCTGGGTGCCAGGCAGGTTCTGAAAACGGCAGTACAAAAACCAAGCTAACCGCAAGCAGATGTAAAAGGTTTCTTAGTAATCCCATTGAACGCCATGTTTCGTACATACTGGTTGAACCCGTGAAAAATTTGAGTTGGCATTATCAGTCAAGCGCTAGGTTAATCCAACCTGAATCGGCTGCGTAGTTAAACTAACAGGCTGGCACGTTTAATAATCATAACAAGAAGAAGGAGAACGCTGTGAAGAAGGTTAATGTTCAATCGATTTTGGGAATCATTATCGCCTTACTCTTAGGTGGTGCAATAGCCTTTGCCGGCAGCCAAGGCGGCGCAACCTATAACGGTGTGCCGGTCTTTGTGATTTGCGGTCTGCTTGCTTTTGGCATGAACTGGTTAGGTTACATTCCGTCCTATATCGCGCAAACCGAACACTATTACGATTTTATGGGGAGTGTGACTTACGTTACCCTGCTGTTGGTCGCGGTGACTTTGACCGAAGAGATGACGACGCGATCGATTATTTTGGCGGTTTGTATCGGCGTTTGGGCAGTCAGGTTAGGGACGTTTCTATTTGGCCGTGTAAAAAAAGCAGGGTTCGATCGGCGTTTTACTAAAATGAAAACAATCCCATTGCAGTTTCTGATGACCTGGACGCTCCAAGGCTTATGGGTATTTATCACCGCATCAGCAGGGCTTGCCGCCATCACCACATCTCAGTCCGTCGATTTTGGTGTTATTGGCCTTTTGGGTCTCAGTCTTTGGGTTATTGGCTTCGGCATAGAGGTTGTCGCCGATCACCAAAAGACGGTGTTTCGCGCGGAAAACAAATCAGGCTTTATTACATCGGGGTTGTGGGCTTACTCGCGACACCCAAATTTCTTTGGTGAGATTCTTTTATGGATTGGCGTGGCAGTGATGGCGTTGCCTGTCTTGGTAGGTTGGCAATATTTCACACTCATTTCACCTGTCTTTGTCACATTTTTATTGATGTTTGTAAGTGGCGTCAGAATGCTCGAACACAGTGGTCGTAAACGCTGGGGAGAAGAGCCCGAGTACCAGGACTATATAAAACGCACGTCGGTGCTTGTTCTGCTCCCTAAAAGGTCAATTTAAGGCTTTACGTTCCAGTAGCTTCACGGTTTACAGTGCCGCCTCTAATAGGGGTGGCTCATGACGATAGCAATGTCCAAACTCAAACAATTCAATGTTAACGGCATGCATTGTAAAAACTGTGTTCGTCGTGTTTCAGAGGCCGTCAATAAGGTCCCTGGCGTAACAGAAACGAAAGTTGATCTCGACAACGGTATTGTCAGCGTAGCCGGTGATGCCGATCTTGACCTAATTGAGGCCGCAATTATCGCCAGCGGCTATCAGACGGACAGTCAAAGCGAGGAACCAATAGCGGATGCAGAGCCCGTAGATGATTTGAACATGGAGAGCTGGCAAGACCATCAATTCCTCGTTAGCGGTATGTCCTGTACCGCTTGCGTTCGCAATATCGAAAACGCACTTCAAAACCTGCCAACTGTCCACCAGGTCAGCGTCAACTTTGCTGATGAAAGCGCGTATGTATCTTCAACCTTGTCTGCATCTGAAATCATTGCAGTGTTTAGCGGGCTTGGATATGGCGCGACTGAACTCTCCGATCTATCAATGGATGAAAAAGAAGCCTTAGACAAACAACAGTTCAGTCAAGGCTTACGACGCTCGATCGTTGCGATCGGTGTGGCAAGTGTTCTCATGGCCGGAACCATGTCGGGTGTATTGCCTGCTATCTCGCAAACGGCCGCTTGGCTAGCCGTCGCTCTGGTTGTTTTGTGTGTGACGTTCTACAGCGGTAGGCATTTTTACGTCAACGCAATTAAGGCATTGCGGCATGGTTCATTGACGATGGATACATTGGTTGCGCTGGGCACCGGCACAGCATGGACCTATTCGACGCTAGTTTTGCTTTTTCCCAGCATTAGCAAAAACGACTATGTGTTTTACGAAGGTGGATTGTTTGTCATTGGTTTCGTTGGGCTGGGTAAAGCGCTTGAGCATTACTCTCGCATGAAGTCCGCCGGCGCGATTGAAAAATTACTCAATCTTGCGCCGGATGACGTGACCGTGATTGAGTCTGGCGACGAGTATCTTCGACCAGTCGATCAGGTCAAGCTTGGTGACTTGGTTCGATTAAGGCCTGGCGATAGCGCCGCGGTCGACGGCATTGTGATTGAAGGTTATTCAAGCATTGATGAATCAATGCTGACCGGTGAGGCGTTGCCCGTCGATAAGGTTTTGGGTGATTCAATTGTTGCGGGCACAGTCAATCAGTATGGCAGCTTAGTGATGCGTGTTGAGCAAGTTGGTAGGAACACAACTTTAGCGCGGCTGGCTGCAGGCGTTAGACAAGCACAGAACTCGAAGCCGCAGATAGCGAGGATTACCGATAGTATTGCCGCTTTTTTCGTGCCCGCTGTGATGTTGATTGCAGTCGCCACGTTTGTTTTTTGGTTTTGGCTTGCGGAATACGCTTCACTCGATTTAAGTGTTACGACGGCGATGACGGTACTCATTATCGCCTGCCCCTGCGCAGTCGGTTTGGCGATACCTATGTCGATCATGCTGGGCGTAGCCCGTGGTGCTAAACAGGGCTTGTTGGTGAAAAACGGCCAAGTTTTGCAAGAAGGTGCAAATATTCAAACCGTCGTATTTGATAAAACCGGCACGCTGACTAAAGGTGAACTTTGTGTTTCGGCGGCGTCGACCCAGATAGATCAAAATCAATTTTGGACCTATGTGAGTAGTCTCGAACGCCTCTCCGAGCATCCCATCGCACGTGCAGTCGAGGCTCATTGCGTAGCATTAAACCTATCCGGCGTTGATCCCAAGGGCGAAAACATAAGGATGGTGACTGAGGTAGAACTATTTCCTGGTGGTGGCATTGTCGGCACCATTGAAGGCACGCAAATTGTCATAGGCAACCCTGCTTTTTTGGCCCGGCGCGGCATTAGCCTGGAGGGCAAGAATGATTCAAAGATCCTTGTCGCCTTCAATAACCATCTGGTTGGCAGCTTCGGTGTCACTGATGAGTTGCGTCCTGAGGCCAAGTCGATTGTCAGTGAACTGCAAGCAATGAACGTTAACGTGATAATGATGTCGGGTGATGGGCTGACAAAGGTTGAGCAGATAGCTAAGCAGTTAGGTATCGAGGAGTATTACGCTGAGCTACTGCCTGACCAAAAACTCGCTGCAATCAAAACGATACAGGCCAGCGGCCAAAAGGTCGCGATGGTGGGCGATGGCATCAATGATGCAATGGCGTTAAGTATTGCTGACGTTGGCATTGCGATTGGGCAGGGTGCGGATATCGCCATTGAGAGTGCCGATGTTGCACTGGTGAGGGGCGGTATTCATGAAATTCCCGCTGTACTTACCCTGTCTAAGAAAGTGATGAACAATATCTATCAAAATTTGATTGGCGCGTTTGCCTACAATGTCATGCTGATTCCGGTCGCGGCAGGGGTGCTTTACCCGACATTGATTGCGCCCGCATACGCGGGATTGGCGATGGCGCTATCGTCACTAACCGTTGTTGCGAACGCGAGCCGATTGAAGGCGGCTCGCTTATAAATCATACTGTCAGCATCGTAAGTTAACGCAGGAGTTTTTATGGGCCAGTCAGCACCAATACACATAGAGGTCTTTACAGACTACGTCTGACCTTGGTGTTATCTCAGTACCGTGAGTATTGAACAGTTAAGAAAAGAAAAAGACGTCGAAGTTAATTGGTCGTTCTTTCCACTGCACCCTGAGACACCGATGGAAGGCCGGTCTTTAGCTGATCTATTTAGGGGTCGAGAGTCACAAGTAGATGCTTTTCAAACGCAGATAAAGGCGATTGCAGATGAATATGGTTTACCCTACTCGGATCGCACAATGACTTATAACAGTCGGCTTGCGCAGGAACTAGGCAGGTGGGCTGATACCGTCGAAGGTGGTGACGCACTGCACATGAAGCTTTATCAAGCCTACTTCGTTGACAACAAAAATATATCGGACATTGATACCTTAGTTCAACTTGCGCAAGAAGTTGGTCTTGATGGCGATGTGGCGCGCAGTGTCATCACAAAGCGAACGTTCAGTGAGTTGGTTGATGCGGATTGGCAGCGAGCCCGAGAAATGGGCCTAAATGGCGTGCCGACATTTGTCAGCAATGACCTCTTTGTGGTTGGGCATCAGAGTTATAATGTTTTACAGCGATTTCTCAATCATCTACGAAAGTTGCAATTAGAAGAAAGTCAGGGCGCTTAGCTAGTGCGCAGTGGTTGATGGGATACAACACGCAAAAATAACGCGGTAGCCATAATTTGAGAAAAAAGACGCGACATGCAACGCGACACCGCTTGATCCCATGAGTGAGTCGTAGTTGCGAACAATAGCCTATGTGGCGGCTACTTCTTTAGCGAAAGTGGTTGTCGGTGCATATCTTTGATTTTCCTTACTTGCCATGACAAATCTTAGCTTGTCGTTACAGATCTTTACTGAAATGCCCTACGTTTATCGGCGCGCAGACGCTAGTTGGAAGCTAAAAAGCGGCAGGCGCGAGACACAACTATTTCAACGTCTTGTTCACTTTGCGCATACAGAACGGCGTGGTCAAATTTATAGTACGTTTGCTCTGGTTTGAGCATTTCAATCCACTGTTTGAATTCTCTAGACACATTACGTTGTTGAGCGCCGAGGTGAGACGTGGCCAGATTAGCGAGCTGGTATTGTCGAACGAGATTGGCTTCCTTTATGTCATCTAAGATATTTAGTAGTTCGTAGATTGCCTCTCGGTCGTCGATGTAAAGGCTTTTTGAACACAGCATCTTTTGCGTCGCCATGCGATTGTTGAATGTCATGGCCGCATAAGACTGTTTGATAATGTACAAAAACTCCTGTGCCGACTGTTCTGAAATATCAAACAAGGACTGCACTTCGATAAGGTTTTCCTGTTGAGTTCGTTCTGAATCTTCGCTGGCAAATTTTCGCATTAGATTTAGGAATGCTTAGTGGTTTGGCATGCTAGCGTCTGCTTTGAAATATGCGCGATATACGTGCACGTTTACGTCGATGCCAGTCGTTGCTTCTGCGTACTGATACGAAAGCATTGCTGTGACTGCGATTATCCAAGCTATCGTCTTTTTAAGATCAAACATGGTGAGTTACTGTTTTTTGCTTTAACGAATGTGAAGATAGTCAATTGGCAACACAGTGTCTTGAACCAGATACAAACTGCAGGTTGTTACCAATCCTTCGTCGGAAAAAGTTACCGTTTATATTCGAACGGCAATAAATGCTAATGCGTGGTGATATTAAAAGGCTGTCATATTGGTGAGCGACATGGGCATCTTACTTGATGCCACTGTCGTGCAGATGATCGGCGAAATAGAGCGCTAGCCGAGAGCGAATACGAGCAGGATGGGAATCAACGGTGCAATAAAGGAATACGATCTACTGGCTCTTGCTCTTAAATAGCCAGGGTCAATCTCGATGTTACGACTAAAATCTTTTTGCGCCAGTGGATCTTTGCCCAGTTTTTGGTGAATTAAGGCGCGATTATAGTAGGCCCATGCATCGTTTGGTTGTAGCGCGATGACTTGGGTGTAGTCGATGAAACAAACAGCTGCTCTTGTACTCAATTTCTTGTGTTTGAATATGCGCAAATGTAAGTGAGGCGAAGCTTACTTAGGCGTCATTTTCGCAAACAGGCCCCCGAGGCCGCGAACCAACCATCGAGGCTGATGTTTAGCCCACGCAATTGCAGCCTGATTTGTTAAACCGGGAATGCGGATAACTTCGCCGCTCATTAACGCATCGTAACCTTCTCTGGCGACATCCATTGGATCCGACATTAAGAATTCAGGCACGTTCGATCCTTGAACATCTTCAACCATGTCTGTCTTTGTCAGCCCTGGACAGAGCGCGGCGATATAAACGCCCGAGCCTCTGCATTCTTCAGACAGTGATTCTGTTAGGGAAAGTACATAGGCTTTGGTTGCAGCATAGGCAGACAGGGATGGTACAGGCTGAAAAGAGGCGACGGATGCGACATTAAGAATCCTGCCGGCGCCTTGTTTGATCATTCGACTGATAAAATGATGGCACAGAGTCGTCGGCGCGATGATGTTGAGGTTAGTCATGTTTTGAATGTCCTCAATACTTTGCTCGGAGAAATTGCCGCTGTAAGCGATCCCAGCGTTGTTCACGAGTACATCAATTTTCATATCAGCGGTTGCAGCGATTAACGTATCGATGCCTTCGGTGGTGGCCAGATCGCAAGCAACGGTTACAACATCGACGCTCAGTTCATCAGCCAGCGCATTCAAACGGTCTTCTCTGCGCGCAGATATGACAAGGTCGAAGCCTTTTTCTGCGAATACTCGGGCAAGTGCATCGCCGATGCCGGATGATGCTCCTGTGACTAATGCAACGCCTCTACTCATGACTAATCTTCATCCTTTTTATCGTTGCCCTTGGTGCCAGGCATCATCATTTTCTGTAACCAACTCTGATACGCCATCATTGGCTGTACGGCGCTATCCAGTAGGTCTTTATACTGGGTCTGATTTGAATCTTGCAGATATTTGTGAGCCTGACTGAGCATCTCTTTCTGAAGGTTCTCAACGTCTGGTAAGCCAATAAAACGTCTTAGTTCTTCCGGTGTAATATCCACATCAATCGTTACTTTCATGGTATTTCCTTCCTTGCAGATTCGTTTTCGAGTGTTTAAATGCTCAGATCGTGCGTCACCTAATCGCTGCTTGACGCAATGGCCATGTTGAAACCTGAGTTCTTGTTGGCCTATTAGACACTAATTGCGGGCAAAAAAAAGGACGCATGGCGTCCTTTGAAAATACAACTGGCTCGATCAGAATTACTTAGTAACAACAGTCTCGCTAGGAGTGAAGACGCTTGTTACAACGGTTGATGTTTCTTCAAAAGATGACTTCAGGATTTCAACTTGAGTTTTAGTTGATTCTTTAACGCCGCCCCAAAGAGATTGACCGTAGTCCTTCTGAAGTTCCATGAAAGAAGTAACGTCTTTAACTTCTGGAAGCTTCTGGCCAAACTTCTGGTTTAGTTCAACATACTTTTCCAAGTTTTCTTTCTGGTGGCTAACCATTGCTTGAAAAGTGTTTTGGTTGATTTCGAACATTTTCTTACCAAACTCAACTTGCTTCTCGATCATATTCATCATTATTCCTTAATATTGTATTTACGCGTCAAGCTCATGCTCGGTGGCGTTAACGTTTGAATGTTTACAGCTCTTGGTATCTTGATCTTGTGTCGTTAGGTTGAGATTCCCCGTGCTCTGAAGAGGGAGAACGGAGCGGGGGAATCTCAGAAACAACAAGCAGCTACCAAGTGCCCGTTGTTTAAACTGATTTCCTAAGCTGCCGCTGTCTTTGCTTTAGCCTTAGTCTTGGCCTTAGCTTTGGGCTTGGCTTTTGCCTTCTTTGCAACAACCGGTGCTTGTTCGACTTGTTCTTGTCCGTAAGCGTGTGTCACTGCGCTTTTAGCCTCAGTCAAAGCTTCTTTTACGATGTCATTCTGAGCCTGGAAAGCGCCTTTAGCATTTGACCAAAGTGCTGTGCCGTATTCTTTCTGGACACCCATAAGTGTTTCAACGGATTTGATTTCTGGTAACTTCTCACCAAATGTACGGTTGGTTTCGATATACGCAGATACGTTATTCTTTTGAAGCTCAAACAAAGCTTTAAGTGTATTGCTGTTAATCTCGTAAAGAGACTTAGTTAGAGCAGTTTGCTTTTCGATGATGTTCATTGTTTTCTCCATTTGATGCATTGCACCATTGTATATTGCAGTGCAACAAAGTCAACATTAAATTGTAAAAAATTGTAAAAACTCAACAATATATTTCCTAAACGGTGCCATTATGATTAAGCAACCTTGTGCGAAAGTTCCTCGCTGAGCCCTAATTTAGTGACCTGTGGTTGTTTCACTACGACCGCGTGATGGATTGCGTGGTGCGTCGCAGCATTTTCTTTTCTAATGGCCGTTACGTTCTCGGGTAGTAGTAATGCCTTAAGTTCGATAAAGGCATCAAGAATGTCCTGTTTCAGTTCTTCGGCATTTGGTACGGCCGTTTCACAGGCTGTGATACTGAAATACAGCGAGTCACAGTAACTTTGTACGGTGATGTTAAGGCCGAGGCCATGGGTTGGTATCGAGACTGGATAGTGGCTCAGCATTTTTGCGCCATTTGAATACAGCACTTCCCTTGGACCCGGTACATTTGATATCACGACGTTAAAAGGCATCGGTATGAAGTCGTTGGTTGACGTTGTTAGTTTGGCAAGGTTACTCAATACATTCGGTAAGCCTGGCAATGAAACATTGGGTTCGTATCCCGCCGCTAGATCTGCGGTCACCTCTTTAGCTATATTGGCCGATGACTTGATTTTCAGTAGGCGTATTCGAGGGTCTCTGATATCAGTCGCGAGTGCTACTTGCATGAGGGTCACCGCATTACCCATGTCCTGCGCGCCAGGGGCTCTCAGAGAGACCGGGCAACCAGCGATGAGGGTTGTTGTCGGTAATTGTCCTTTGCGTTCAAGGTAAGTGCGCAAGCCGCCGGAACAGGCTGTCATAAACACATCGTTCACTTTTGCGTCCAGAGATTTTCCCATCGCTTTGGCGTTAGTAAGCGATAACTTACCGCATGAGAACGACCTGATGCTGCTGATACCATTGCTGAAAGGCGTTCTAGGGGCAAGTTCGGCCAATGCGCCAAATGACTTAGAGGGGTCGATAGCGCGCTGGGTCATGCTCACTGTTGAGTCAATCACGCCGATTGTTCGCTTTATTGTTCCTAGCTGATAAGCAACAAGGTTTTCAAATGCCTGCCCAAACAACCTGCGCATGCTGGTATCTTCGGCGTCGAAGAAGTCCTCGGGAACGTTATGCACAGGGTGATCGAGGGTGTTGTCCATTAAGATCATGGTTGCAGCCTGCCCCGCCATACCGTCGATACAGGCATGATGAACCTGGTTGTAATAGGCGACTGTGCCATCGGCAAGGCCAGAGATGACGATGAGCTTCCATAAAGGTTTACTGCGGTCCATTAACTCGCTGTGCAATTCTGCAACCTTGGCTTCAAGTTGTGCGTGACTGCCGGGAAAGTCAAGAACGACCTCGTAGACATGATTATCAATGTGGAAGGCTGTGTCTCTGACCCAGCTAGGGTGGTCAACACCGCCTGGCACTTCGATGATTTTGCGAGATAGATAAGGGACGGTATGAATCCGGTCCATCAAAAACGTTTTTAGTCCGGCGACAAATTCGGTTGAGGTTGAGCCGTTAGGCAATGAAAACTCTTGAACAGACGCGACATGATTAATAACTTGGGCAGATTCTGCGTAGAGAAAATTTGCGTCGAGTGCTGTGAGCTTGTCCATCTGATCCCTCCCAGGGAAATTCGTTTCATTGGTTGAGCGACCAGTCGGATTCAAATTCCCGCTGGCGGTTTTTCTAATAGTCGCTGCCGGTTCCGACTTTTACTAAAACTCGGCTCGGCGCCTGCGCGATAACCTGCTTTAAAAATATAGATTTCAAGAAATACGAAATCCTGCCATAGGGATAGCAATAGCCGTGCCAGCCGAATGGATTAGCTTGAGCGCCTTTGTTTATTAGGATTTCAGGCCCTGGATGTTGAAAACCCAGATAACTCCTGTCACACAAGATTGGTGCTTTTAGTCTAAGTAAGACCCACCATGGTGCGATGGCGGCGATTATATTGATTAGGCCGATGTAGTCAACATATATTTTGTGCAATGCAATATATTTATCTTTTCGGCGTCAATATAGGGTAGGATTCCTGTTCGATGTCTATGCGAATATTGCAACAAAGCTTTCAGGATCATGTCGTGACAAGCACGTTTGCACGGATGCGTTAGCAATCGACGCATAACAAACCCAAAAGGTAGAGTGAATTTGTACGAAAGTTTGATTGTAGAGGAACAGCGAGCCAGCTCGCCTTCCATATTAAATACCATCAGTGAGTTGCCGCGAACGCTAATGGAGATTGGTGCATTGTCTTTGAGCATGCCACTTCTGAAGAGCCTGCCGGCCGGTGATGGCCACCCAGTGATGCTTATTCCGGGTTTTATGGCTAGCGATAAGTCGATGCTGGTGTTGGCCCGCTATCTGCGTCATTTGGGATACAAGCCGCTGGGTTGGCAGCTTGGCCGCAATACCGGCCACCCCGATATGCTTCACAGCCATCTGCCCGATCGATTCGAACAAGTCGTCAGGGACGCGGAGGTGCCTGTAACACTCATTGGTCAGAGCCTGGGCGGGGTTTATTCTCGTGAGCTCGCACGCAGGTACCCGGATCACGTGCGCCAAGTGATTACTTTGGGTAGTCCCTTTTCAATGTCCGGTAGTGATGCCTCAAATGGACTGGTACGGAGGTTGTTTGAGCAGCAATCGGGCGTTAGCGTCGAGCAGATGCGCGATCGTTTCGCTGATGATAGATCGCCACCGGTTCCCTTAACCGCGATTTACAGTAAAGGTGATGGCGTTGTGCATTGGAGCGGCTGTATGGAAAAAGACGAAGATGCCATTACGCAGAACATCCGTGTGCCGGGCAGTCATTGTGGTATGGGATTTAATCCGATTATCTACCGCATTGTTGCAGACCGATTATCTCAGCGAGTTGGTGAATGGGCCAAATACCAATCATTTGCACAGTTTTAGGCGCATCGATTTCAAAAAGGTACACGTCAGATGCTTTTGCTGCATTGTAAAAAATTGCTCTTCAGAGAATACTTCAGGCCATAGAAAAATAATCAGGCGACTTTACTAATGCGAGAATTCAAAAAATATCCAAACCGCAGGCTATACGACATCAAAGAAAGTAGTTATGTCACCGTCGACGACATTCGTAAGATTGTCCTAACGGGAGAGACAATTCAGGTTTCGGATTCTAAAACGGGCAAAGATTTAACTAGGACGGTTCTGTTGCAAATTATTACAGAACAAGAAGGTGAAGGTCATGAGCCCATATTGACCAATCGGGTACTGGAGCAATTGATTCGGTTTTACGGTGCACCCTTGCAAAACGTTGTCGGCAAATATATAGAGCAAAGTATTACCACCTTTCTCGATCATCAAGAAAAATATCGCATGCGTATGCAAGATTTGTCAGGCGCAGAACCGATCGAGCTAATGCGTAAGGCGCTAGAGCAGAATATGGATTTTTGGAATCGTTTGGCAAAATCTGCGACGGATAAAAATAGATAAAGCGTTCGGGGAGCTATTGAGTCGTCCATCGCTCTACAAGAGGGTCCAAGTCTGCATAGTCGTCTATGACGATGTCTGCATCACTAAGGCCGCCGTCAGCGACGTATTGGCTGTTAATGCCGACAACGCTCATGCCTGCCGCACAGGCGGCTTGCACACCGTTTGGTGAATCTTCAAATGCGAGGCAGTCGCTCGGATTAATACCTAACCTGGCAGCGCAAAGAATAAAGATGTCTGGTGCCGGTTTGCCGTTTGCCAACTTTGTATCGTCGCCGCAAACCACTTCGTCAAATAGCCCACCCCAGTCTCGCCTTGAAAACTTCAGTTCCATCAAATGTTGATGCGAGCTGGTGGCCAAGCCAACGGGTACCTGTGCCTCAGATAGAGAACGAAGAAACTGCTCTGCGCCTGGCATGCTAGGCGCGTCCGGAAATAAATCCCGCAAATGAATTTCACGACTGGCGAGGTATTCGGTTTCATCCATGGGCAAAGAGAAGTGGTCTATCACGATTCTTGCACTTTGACGTGAGTCACCACCCATACATTGTCGTTTCAGGGCCATGGTGAATTGCGCGCCATATGGATCGAGAACTTTCTGTGTGGCGATGGTATACAACGGCTCTGTGTCTAGCAGCGTGCCATCAAGATCAAAAATGAATGCTTTGGGTGTTTTTGAGTAGTTGCCGCTAAGCGCCATCTTAATGCCTATTTTGAATGCTGAGATGTTGATTGCTTGGATTGAAGTTCGCTGAGAAAGGGGGCGACGACTTCTTCGATCACTTCGTGTGGAATAAGACCTTCTTCATCTGAAAGCTTCTGTGCAGCTGCCGATGCAAGATTGGTTAAGTTGAAAAGGTTGAGCTGATCAAGCTGAAAAGGCGTCGATTTTTCAACAATAATGTAAGTGAGTATGAAGCTCAGTGCTTCATCGCGTGATATTCGAGTTCTCATGCTAGCCAGGTAGGAGATGTTTAATGGCAATGATACTTAACCCCTCGGCGTATTGTCACGTTATTGCTGGTGTTGGGTGACAGGCATCGCAAGGTTGGCTTTGCGCTTAAGTATAAGTTCTTATAAGAGAAGTCCTGCTTAGCGTAATTCAATTGTTAAAAATCGCGGCTATACATATTAAGCTTTGAAGCTCAATCAGCAGAGCAAGACCCATGAAACGTGTCAGGTTTGCAGAACGTCGATCAGGCGAGGATAGGCGAAAAATCCCAAGACGCGGGCTCAAGAGACGTTTACTTCAATGCTGGCGGCTTTCTACTTACCGTCGGCGGTGGATTCGTCGAACCCCCTATATTCGGCGTGAAACCTATACCGTGTATATGCCCGAGAGCGTCTAGCCTTAGCGTCAGTATCCTAGCTGGGGCGACGTTCTCGGTAGCGTTGAATTCGATCTCGGAACGCCAGTTGCCCGAGTGCATGCGTCTTTCTCTCTGCACCACAATCGGCTTGCAGCAACCGGTGTTTAGCTCCATTGCCGTCCGTCTGACGATCTCCGGTTTTCTATATTGGCATTTTAGTTCAAGCTCGTTACCATGCGATTTTTTCGGCTGAATTAAAAAATGATACAAGTAAGCGGGTTAGAAAAAACTTTCGGTGAAAAAACCGTTATTAACAATCTGAGTTTTAGTCTGGTCTCAGGTGAGATTCTGGGTTTCCTAGGTCCTAATGGCGCTGGCAAATCGACGACGATGAAAATTTTGACTGGTTTCCTCAAACCTTCTGCCGGTAGCGTGTCGGTGTTTGGTCATGATGTATTGGCCGATCCCGTTGCTGCCCAAAAAAAAATGGGTTATTTGCCCGAAGGTGCGCCGGCCTACGAAGAAATGACTGTGCTAGCATTTTTGGAATTTATCGCTGAGATACGCGGTTTTGACGCACAACAGCGTCGCGATCGAATAACTGACGTGGTTCGTAAAATGAGTCTACAGGACGTGCTGACGCAAAAAATAGAAACCTTATCCAAGGGTTTCAAGCGCAGGGTCGGTCTTGCACAAGCGATTATCCATGATCCGGCAGTGCTCATACTGGATGAGCCAACGGATGGCTTGGACCCCAACCAGAAGCAACAAGTGAGGGCGCTTATCCAAAGTTTATCGAAGGATAAGATTGTCATTATCTCAACCCACATTCTTGAAGAGGTCACTGCGGTTTGTAACCGAGTGATTATTATCTCTGAAGGAAAAATGGTGGCTGATTGTTCACCCTCAGCCCTTGAGCAGGAATCTAGATATCATGGTGCAGTGACGATTCGATTAGAAGAGGCGCATCGCGAAGCTGTCTTGGCATCCATTCGCGGCTTGGCTGAAGTTGACAGTGTGGATGTTGCCTCGGTCCTAGTTGGCACCTGCGATTTGACGGTGTTCGGAAAACAAGGGGTGGAACTGTACCCTTACCTTAGTCGTTTTTTGACGCGGCAAGAACTTGTACCTTTGGGTATGTTTCAGGAAAAAGGTCGGCTTGATGACGTCTTTCGCCGCTTTACAGTCAGCGAAGGGGTGGTTGGAACAGATCTGATCAATGACGCGGCAGCTACGGAGCGGAGCGCTGCTGAAAAGAGACAAGCCTTATGAATCATTTAACAACCATTATGCGACGTGAGCTCAATAGCTACTTTTCTACTCAAATCGCCTACGTGTTTATCTTGATCTTCCTTATGTTATCCAGTGCATTCACCTTTTACTTGGGTGGGTTTTACGAGCGCGGCCAAGCGGACCTAAGTCCGTTTTTCAATTTCCACCCTTGGCTATATTTATTTCTTGTGCCTGCTTTGTCGATGCGCTTGTGGGCCGAAGAGCGGAAGTCTGGATCGATAGAATTGTTGCTAACCCTGCCGATCACACTGACTGAAGCAATACTCGGTAAATTCCTCGCTGCGTGGATTTTTACAGGCTTAGCCCTATCGTTAACGTTTCCACTTTGGCTGACAGTGAATTACTTGGGTGATCCAGATAACGGCGCCATCCTGGCCAGTTATGTCGGCAGCTGGCTCATGGCGGGTGGCTTTTTGGCAATAGGTTCATGTATGTCAGCGTTGAGTAAGAGTCAGGTAATCGCTTTCATACTCACGGGTCTTATTTGCCTGCTGTTTGTGTTGGCGGGTTTCCCCATGGTGTTGGGTTTGTTCGGTAGCTGGGCGCCTCAAATATTGGTTGATACGATGGCGGACTTAAGTTTCCTGACGCATTTTGCCTCTATTACCAAAGGTGTGTTGAGTTTTCAGGACTTACTCTTCTTTGTATCGTTTATTCTTGTTTGGCTTTGGGCGACACTCATTGTCGTTGAAATGAAGCGCGGAGCATCAGCATGAAGAACTTGAATAGTGCGCCGATAAAGCTAATTCTGTTGACGATAAGCTTCCTGTTGTTGACTTTAATTAGTCAGCAATTTTTCTCCAGCGCGCGACTCGATTTGTCGGAAGGAGGCATGTATACCTTGTCCGATGGCGCCGAGAATATTGTTAGCAGTATCGAGGAACCGGTGACCTTGTCACTGTATTTTTCCGATGCAGTAAGTCGTGATCTTACCGGACTTCGAGCCTACGCAACCCAGGTTAAAGACCTGTTGCGTGAGTTCGAACTTGCTGCGCCGGGCAAAATACACCTGGAAATTATTGACCCGGAGCCCTTTTCAGAAGAAGAGGATCAGGCCGCTGCCTATGGGTTGCAGGGGATCCCTATCAACGGTGGCGACGATCTCTATTTTGGTTTAGTCGGCACTAACGTGCAGAATGATGTTGAGGTGATTGCGTTTTTGCAGCCGGACAAAGAAGAGTTCCTTGAGTACGATATTAGTAAGCTCCTTCATGCCCTGTCAGTGCAAGAAAAACCTAGGGTGGGAATTCTTTCGAGTTTACCTGTGCATAGCGAACTTGATATGCAGACGTTTCAAACCATGCCAGCCTGGGTCATCATCGAACAGCTTGAGCAGCTTTATGTGACGCAAAAGATTGCCATAGAAGCAGACGTGTTACCTGAGGATATTGAGTTGCTATTGCTGATTCACCCTAAAGGAATGTCTGATTCGATGCTCTATGCGATTGATCAATTCGTCATGAACGGTGGTCGTCTGATCGCGTTTTTAGATCCACTTGCGGAGCAAGAACAACTTGGCACGAATCCAATGATGGCAACGCAGCCATCTGCTGGCTCAGATTTGAATGCATTGACCCGTGGTTGGGGCGTAACTTTGCGTGAAGATCAGGTTGTGCTCGATGCGCAGGCCGCACTGAGTGTTGCCGGTCTTAATGGTCAAGCAGTTCGACACCTTGGCATAATCGGCTTGGATAGTAGTCACTTTGTGTCGAGCGATGTTACAACCGCTAGTCTTGAAACCATTAACCTCTCGAGCGTAGGGGTGTTCGATATAGATCCAAATTCGAGCACTAATATAACAACAATTTTGTCCTCTAGTGATTACGCGTCGACGACGGACGCTATCCGAATACAGACGTTGACCGATCCACAGGAGCTACTGAATGAGTTTTCAGCCACCAGTGAGCGCTATTCATTTGCCGTCAAAATATCAGGGCCGGCCCAAACGGCTTTTCCAGATCGAGTTAATGAGTCGGCCGACGTTGTCGTTTCATCGGCCGAAAACATCAATGTGATGTTGGTTGCCGATACAGATTTGTTGTCGGATCGTATGTGGGTTCAAGTTCAAAGTTTTTTTGGTCAATCGGTTGTGACACCTTGGGCTAACAATGGTGATTTTGTTATCAATGCTGTCGACAACTTGGTCGGTAGTAATGATCTGATTGGTATCCGTAGTAAAGGCAAGTTCTCCAGACCCTTTAACGTCGTGTTGAATTTACGCAGGGATGCTGAGGCAAGCTATCTCACCAGTGCAAACGACCTGCAGGCTCAGCTTGAAGCGACCGAAGCAAAGCTGACGGCTTTAGAGAATCCTACCGAGCCCGGCGCAGGCTTGTCGGTTACACCCGAGCAAGAGGCTGCTTTAGTTCAGTTTCAAGACGAGAAGCTTAGGATAAGAAAAGAATTGCGAGAGGTGCGCCATCAGTTGGAAAAAGATATTCAGGCTCTCGGCTCAACGCTAAAATTTATCAACATCATTATGATGCCTCTGTTAATTGTTGCATTTATGCTATTTCTGAACTTGATTCGAACCTCTCGCCGATCAGCAGATTACAGTTGAGTCACGGTAAATTTTTATATAGGTCTAACAAATGACGTACCAGCATGTTTTAGTTGAAAAGCAGGGCCACATTGCGAGGGTGATTTTGAATCGACCTGAAGTGATGAATGCACTGAACTCAGAAATAATGACTGAGATAGAGCAGGTCGCGAATAGCTTTTTAAGTGACGAGAAGACGCGTGTCGTTATCTTTGAGGGCGCTGGCAAACACTTCTCCGCTGGTGCGGACCTAAAGCAGAAAGGCGAACCGCAGTCTCTGTTGATGCGACGGCGTTCCGCTGGGCTCGGGGCCCGAATGATTAAGGCAATCTTGGCTATCAATCAAGTCACGATTGCCGCGATACAGGGCGCTGCCTTAGGCGGCGGCGCGTGTATACCCACCGCCTGTGATTTTAGGATAGGCTCTGACGATATCACCGTTGGCTATCCTGAGGTTAACCTCGGCATCAATCTTATGTGGCGTTCTCTGCCTTTGTGCGTGCGTCTAATAGGTCCGGCCAGGGCAAAGAAAATGATTATGCTTGGCAGTAGAGAAAACGGCACGACATTGCTGCAATGGGGCTTTCTTGATGAATTGGTTGCCAGACAGGATCTGTCTGCTGCCAGTATGACGATGGCGCAAGCCTATGCTCAACAACCACCGATTGCGGTGCAGATGATCAAACAAAGCATCAATGCCGTAAGTAATGCGCTCGATGATGCGCTGATGCACATGGATACTGATCAGAATTTATTGAGTCAATTCAGTGACGATAGGCGTGAAGCGATAGATGCCTATTTCGACAAGCGGGATCCTGTTTATACAGGGGATTAGTTCGGCGCTCGTCCGGACCTTATCGTTAGCGTGATTAGCTTTCGATTGTCGCCAGCACTTGATCTTCGTCAACGGAGTCTTCTTCGCTAACAAGGATTTCTTTGATAATACCGGCGCAGGGTGCTTCGACCGGGATTTCCATCTTCATGGATTCAAGGATCATAATGACATCCTCGGCTTGTACTTTATCACCGACTTTGACTTCAATTTTCCAAACGTTGCCGGTAATTTCTGACTCAACACGCTCTAGTGGCATGACCTCACCTATTGATTTTAACTTGTCTTTATTTTGCAGAGGCTGAAACGAGAGGCTGCAACGATTCAAAATCGATACAGCCAATCGAACAGAACTTTCTAGCTTTTGTGTTTCAAGATCGTATTGACGTTCTGGTCGAACGGTCTAGTCAAACAATCTAGTCAAACATAATGATATGACGCGCTTCTTGACCGGACTTAAGTGCCGCTAGAGCTTCGTTGATATCGTTTAGTTTGATGTGCTTCGAAATCATTTGGTCGAGGTGCAATTTACCATCGAGGTAAAAGTCGACAAAGCGAGGCATGTCTACACGGAATCTATTGGAGCCCATGTTTGAGCCTTGGATTTTCTTTTCTGACAGAAAGTCGACACCCTGCAGTTCAACCATTGTGCCGGGTGGGATCATACCGATGATTGTTGCTACACCACCTGGGCAGAGCATTTGGAATGACTGTTCGGCGGTAGCCTTGAGCCCAATTGCCTCAAAAGTATAATCGCAACCACCTTGCGTCATTTCGATAACTTCGCCGACCGCATTACCAGAGCTGGCATTGACGATATCCGTTGCGCCCACAGATTTGGCTAGTTCTAATTTAGAATCGACCATGTCGACCGCGATAATTCTTGCTGCGCCGGCAATTGCTGCGCCGTTGATTGCTGCGAGACCAACGCCGCCGCAGCCGAGGACGGCAACAGTCGAGCCTGGCTCAACTTTTGCGGTATGGAACACTGCGCCAACACCCGTTGTGGTTGAGCAGCCAATAAGTGCTGCACGATCCATTGGCATATCTTCTCTGACCTTAACCAATGCATGTTCGTGTATCAGCATGAGTTCTGCGAAAGACGAAAGGTTCAAGAATTGATGAACGGTGTCCGAGCCCTGAGCAAGACGTGGTGCTTCCTCGGCTTTTCGCGAAACTTCAGGCGAGTTACAGAGCGAGAGATGCCCCGTTAGACATTTGTTACAGTGGCCGCAAAACGCAGAAAGACAGGTGATGACATGGTCGCCTTTCTTCACGTAAGTGACGTCGGAGCCAACTTGCTCGACAACGCCGGCACTTTCATGGCCCAATATTGTCGGTAGCATGTAAGGGTAAGAGCCATCCATAAAATGTAGATCGCTGTGACAGACGCCGGCCGCTATTGGGCGAACCAAAACTTCACGTGGACCTGGCTTGGAGATCTGTACCTCTTCAATTTCCATTGGTTTGTTTGCTTCGCGCAATACGGCAGCTTTCATCGATTTTTCCTCGTTGCTTTGTTAATTTAACTGAATAATTAAAACTACCATGAAAAGAAAGCGAAAAGCTATGCGCAGAAATGATGGGTCGGATGTCGGGTCGACGGTCTCGCCTCAAGTGGTGTCGAAAGCTGAAGTCATCGTTGCTTTAGGCTCAAATCTTGGCAATCGAAACGATTATCTGGATGAAGCCATCTGCGCCCTGGAAACCCTCATTGGTCCGGTTCAGGTGTCGTCGCGGTGGGTGTCAGCGCCGGTGACTGAAGCTGATGCGGATGAAGCAGTTGGTGAGCAAAAACTGCAAGATCAGTACGTCAATATGGTGCTAATTGGGTCGACCGAGTTATCACCTCTGCAGCTTTTAGCGGAAACCCAGAAGATTGAGGTAACCCTTGGTAGGCCCGCGCAGCATGGATTTCATACGCCTAGGACGATAGATATCGATTTAATCGCGATCGATGAGGTGCAACTTGTCAGTGAAACATTGACCTTACCGCACAAGGAAGCGGTGAACCGTCTGTTTGTCTTGTTGCCTTTGGCAGAACTGCGGCCGGACTATTGTTTTGCAAGGCAAAAGCAGTCAATTGCGCAATTAATCGCCCAAGCGCCGCAAATAGCCATTAGTCTTCAGAATACTGTGGCAGGTTGACGGTCGTATCAACGGGCCGGTGAGTCCGCTGGCCAGTAACTGTCGCGGAGTTTTTTCTTGTAGAGTTTACCGGTGGGGTGTCGAGGCAGGCGAGTCGTGAAGTCGAGACTTCTAGGGCACTTAACATGTGAAAGCTGAGTGCGACACCATTCGATTAGCGACACGCTTAGGTCGTTAGACGCTTCTTCAGGGCGCGTAAGTTCAACCACAGCTTTTACTTCTTCGCCGAACTCGCTATTGGGAACGCCAAAAACAGCCACGTCTGCGACCGCTTCATGCAGAATTAATATGTTCTCGACTTCCTGTGGGTAGATATTCACGCCACCGGAGATGATCATAAAAGATTTTCTGTCCTTCAAATACAAATAGCCTTGCTCGTCAAGATAGCCAATATCACCAAGCGTCGACCAACCTAATGTATTTTTCGCCTCGGCTGTTTTAGCGGGGTCTTTGTAGTAGCTGAAATCGGAACCATTCGCGAAGAAGACCTGACCCGTCTCACCAATCGCGAGTTCGGTGCCGTTTTCATCCAAAATGTGTAATTCACCATGTATGGCGCGCCCGACGCTGCCTTTGTGGCTAAGCCACTGCAGCGAGGTGATTGCAGTTGAGCCGTTCGCTTCTGTGCCTGAGTAGTATTCATATAAAACCGGGCCGAGCCAATCGATCATGGCTTGCTTAATGTCTACCGGGCAGGGTGCGGCGGCGTGAATCAGGTGTGTCAGCGAAGACAAATCATATTGTTGACGAATATCGCTGGGAAGTTTCAGAAGCCTGACAAACATCGTCGGTACCCACTGGCTGTGGGTGATGCGGTTTGCCTCGATAAGACGCATGGCTTGTTCAGGATCGAATTTTTCCATGATCGTTGATGTGCCGCCAAGTCTCGTCACCATCATGTTGTACCGCAGTGGCGCGGAGTGATAAAGAGGCGCGGTCGACAGGTAGCGACACCCAGCGGTCATGTTGTGTAGCGCCACGCGAGTGGTAAATAGGCTTGATACGGTGCCCAGCGGCGCCTGTGTCAGTGAGAATCGAACCCCTTTGGGTTGCCCCGTTGTGCCGGATGAGTAGATCATCTCCGCACCTTCAGATTCATCATCAATAGGCGTTGTGGGGAAATTTGCGCGTTGCTGTTGCCAACTATCTGGATCGTTTAGCGGGCCCTCATCATCGACTAAAAATACCTTTAGATGAATGAGTTTGTCTGTATCTAACTTGCTGAGCAGGTTAGATTGGGTAACGAGTATTTTGACGTCGGAATTTTCTAAAATATAGTGAATTTCATCGCGCAGAAACAGGGTGCTGATGGGTGTGTAGTACAGACCTGAGCGTTGTGCAGCCCAGGTGATCTTTAAGTATTCCACATGATTTGGTAGCAGTATGGCAATGCCGTCTGAGGGTTTCAGACCAAGCTGGCGAAATAGATGGGCACCCTGATTTGAGTGCTGTTCGAGTTCAGAATAGCTGACTGAGATGCCCGATGCAGCCATTTGATAGGCAATTTTGCTGGGGTTGGATGCTGCGTGTCGCCCTGGGTACAAAACCTAGTCAGGGCTTTTCGGTGTGAATGCGGGCGTTGGGAAAGGCGACACATTGCTGCCTTTTGCTTCGCTAATCTTGCCAATCCCTTCTTTAGCCACTTCATCAATCCTGACGATGGCATGCATTGGGATGTAAGTGCGATTGACGCCTTCAAACTCTGCTTTTAATTTCTCTTCAGCGGGATCAACGAGCATGCGCGAGCGCTCGCCAAAGACGATTTCTTCGATTTCCACGAAACCATAGAGGTCACTTTGATAGATTTGATGAGCATATATCTCAAAAATCTGACCTTGGTTGTGGAAAATTACCTTATAAAGCGGCGTGTTAGGCATGCTTGGAGCCCTGTAATCGATGAATCAGTGTTTCGTTTGTTACGTTGTTTGTCAAGATATGGCTTATATGGATGCATGTTAGTTGATTTCAAGGCATTTTTGCTAGGTGATACTCTCTGTCATGTCTATAATAGCGGCCCTTTTTTCAGGTCGAATGCAAAATAAGTGAGCAAGGTCTTCATTAAAACCCATGGCTGTCAGATGAATGAATATGATTCATCACGAATGATAGACCTATTAAAAGACTCAGCCGGCTACGAGCTAACAGATAATGAGGCTGAGGCCGACCTTCTGCTTCTCAATACCTGCTCGATTCGCGAGAAGGCGCAGGAGAAAGTCTTCCACCAGTTAGGCCGATGGCGCAAGCTTAAAACGGCAAACCCGGAGCTGAAAATCGGTGTTGGCGGCTGCGTTGCGAGCCAAGAGGGAGAAGCGATTAGTGACCGTGCGCCCTATGTTGACCTTATTTTTGGACCACAGACATTACATCGCCTGCCAGAGTTGCTAGAAAGTTCCGATCAGTCTTCTTCGGCGGTAGTCGATATTAGCTTCCCCGAAATTGAGAAGTTTGATCGCTTGCCTGAACCTTCAGTCGATGGCCCAAGTGCTTTTGTATCGATCATGGAAGGCTGTAGTAAGTATTGTTCATTCTGTGTTGTGCCTTACACTCGTGGGGAAGAGGTAAGTCGGCCGTTGCGGCCAGTACTGCAGGAAATCTCTGATTTAGCGGCGAAAGGTGTTAGGGAAGTAAACTTACTCGGACAGAATGTGAATGCTTACCGGGGTGATGTAGGTGATGGCTCCGTTGCAGACCTTGCTTACCTGATTAGTGTCATGGCAGACATCGATGGTATCGATCGCATCCGTTACACCACGTCCCATCCGGTCGAATTTAGTGAAAGCCTAATCGATGTTTATGCAGAGGTGCCAGAGTTGGTCAGTCATTTGCACTTACCTGTTCAAAGTGGGTCGGATCGCATCCTCGCAAAAATGAAACGTGGTCACACGGTACTGGAATACAAATCTAAAATTCGGCGCTTGAAGAAGATTCGGCCCGACATCAGCATGTCCTCCGACTTCATTATCGGCTTTCCCGGAGAAACAGATGCCGACTTTGCTGCAACGATGAGTTTGATCGATGAGATTGGTTTCGATTTGTCATTCTCGTTCATCTACAGCGCCAGACCAGGTACACCAGCGGCAGACTTGCCGGACGACACGCCGATGGCGGTCAAAAAAGAACGGTTAAAGATACTCCAAGCCGTTATTAACAATAACGCCATGCAGATTAGTCGAAATATGCTGGGTAGCACTCAGAATGTATTGGTGATGGGGCCGTCCAAACGAAATCCCGGACAGTTGCAGGGTCGAACGCAAAACAATCGTGTAGTGAATTTTAATTCTTCAGATATTGGCCTAGTCGGCCACTTTGTCGATGTGGATATCGCTGAAGCACTACCAAACTCTCTTCGAGGTACACTAAGAAAGTGAAGATTTCTTTACTTTTTTTCGTCGGCGTACCGCCATTTTCAGTAAGCAATGATGAGGCTCGAGCTACTATTTGAACGCGCAGCAACAGCAACCCCGCCAGTTCAGTCTGGAACCTAATAACAGCGCTCAACTCGCCAACCTATGTGGGCCTTTCAATTCTCATTTGAGACAAATTGAGAGCCGTCTTGGTATTACGATTAACAATCGCGGTAATAGTTTTGAATTGCTCGGCGATGAAAAAGTTTTAGCAGCAGCGGAACATGTATTAAATCGCCTTTACCGCGAGGTAGTGGCCGGGGTTAGCTTAACGGCCGATCAAATTCATTTGTTCCTTCAAGAGTCAGGAGTAGACGCCCTAATGAGTGAAGAAAGGGAAAAGTCCGAGGATTTAATTGTCACTCGGAAGAAATCCGTTAAGCCTCGCGGTAAAAATCAAATTGGTTATGTGCGCGAAGTCAGGGCGAATGATATTAATTTTGGTATCGGTCCTGCCGGTACGGGTAAGACTTACTTAGCGGTGGCCTGCGCTGTTGAAGCGCTAGAGCAAGAAAGAATCCGCCGAATACTGCTTGTTCGACCTGCTGTTGAGGCGGGCGAAAAGTTGGGATTTCTACCGGGAGATCTTAGCCAAAAAATCGATCCTTACCTGCGACCCTTATACGATGCGCTTTACGAAATGCTCGGCTTTGAGCGGGTAGAGAAATTGATTGAGAAGAATATTATTGAGGTGGCGCCACTGGCCTACATGCGTGGTCGAACTCTCAATGATGCTTTTATCATCCTTGATGAGAGTCAAAATACGACAGTCGAGCAGATGAAAATGTTCTTAACCCGCATCGGGTTTGGTTCAACGGTTGTGGTAACCGGTGATATTACGCAAGTTGATTTGCCCCATAAAACGAAGTCTGGCTTGCGTCATATACTCGACGTGCTAATAGATGTTGAAGGTATATCGTTCACGCACTTCACGTCAAAAGACGTCGTTCGGCATCCGTTGGTGCAGAGAATCGTCGAAGCCTACGATCGGTATGAAGCAAGCAATGACTAGTTTAGATAACGAGCAGGTTCGCGCAAATTCAACATCTGCAGCCATTGAAGTGGTCTGCAGCGATGCTGTCAGTGAATCGGCTGCGCATACGCATGTTATTGACTGGGTAGTAAAAACATTGCGACATGCTGACCAACCGGACGCGTCGGTTTCGATCAAGATAGTTGATTTGGATGAAATGGTGCTGCTCAACACGACATTTCGCCAGAAAAATATGCCGACTAACGTATTGTCGTTTCCCTTTGAGGCGGCGACGAATACGCAACAATTTGCAGAAGTTGAAGCTGAGATGGAAGACTTTATTGGCGATATTGCAATTTGTGATGCGGTTGTAAAAACTGAGGCTCAGGCACAGGGTAAAACCTATGAGCAACACTTTGCGCACTTGACCGTGCACGGCGTGCTCCACCTGCTAGGTTTTGATCATGTTGATGAATCCGAGGCTGCTGAAATGGAAAATAATGAAATTGCTATTTTGGCTATGATGGGTTTTGCTAACCCCTATGAAACAGACTTGAAGGATGTAAAGAACGATCATGAGTGAGGACGGTCCCAGTACCGAAAAGGGCTGGTTAGAGAGGTTGTCGCAAGCCTTCACCGGCGAGCCTAGTTCGAGAAACGAGCTGATTGAACTGCTGCGCTCGGCGCAACATCGAGACTTACTTGACGTTGAAGTGTTGAGCATTATCGAGGGCGCTCTCACGGTATCTGATATGCAGGCGGGTGAAATAATGATTCCCCGTTCGCAGATGACAATTGTACGACTCGATATGTCACCGGAAGAGTTTTTACCGGTTATTATTGAATCTGGTCATTCCCGTTTCCCAGTCTTGGGTGATGGTCCGGATGACGTCGTTGGCATTTTGATGGCGAAAGATTTGCTGCCGCTTGCCTTACAAGATCGACAAGCAAAATTTAACATGCGAGATTTGTTGCGGCCTTGTACAGCGATACCTGAAAGTAAGCGGGTTAACGTTCTATTACAGGATTTTCGTTCGACCCGTAATCATATTGCCATCGTCTACGACGAGTACGGCGGCGTGTCCGGTATTGTCACGATTGAGGATGTGCTTGAGCAAATCGTCGGTGATATTGAAGACGAATTCGATTATGCAGATGAAGATAATATAAAAATGCACTCGTCTGATAACTACACGGTTAAAGCACAAACAACCGTTGATGAATTTAATGAGGTGTTTGGTTGTGAGTTTTCCGATGAGGAGTTCGATACAATCGGTGGCGTGGTTATCCATCATTTTGGTTACCTACCGAAAAGAGACGAAAAGGTCAGTGTTCAAGGCTTTAAATTCAAAGTGCTTAACGCAGACAATCGTCGCATAAAACTGCTTCAGCTCACTCCCCCCTATTCCACCGGGTAAGTAACCCTTGTGAATCTTAAGGATGTCTTAGCTGCATTGAACCCACGTTGGTTGGATGCAGGTGCATGTTTAGCCGGTTGCCTGCTGCCGTTGTCGTTGGCACCTTTTGATTTAATCACCAGCGCGTTCGTTTCTTTAAGTTTGCTATTTCTAACGACTTTACACTGTTCTGCAAGGCGAGCGGCTGTTCGGTATTATTTATATGCGTTAGGTATGTATGGTGTAGGTACGTCTTGGATATATGTTTCTATCCATGAGTTTGGCGGCGCCTCTGCATTTTTAGCGGCTTTGCTGGTGGCATTATTCGTCGCTGGCATTTCGCTGCCGTCTTTAATACAAGGTTATTTGTTCGTCCACCTAACATCAAAATCTTCAGTAGGTTTACTCGCGGTTTTTGTTTTCGCTGCCTGTTGGACAACGCATGAATGGTTGCTAACTTGGTTGTTAACCGGCTTCCCCTGGCTTTTTGTTGGCTATTCTCAGCTGCAAACGCCGTTGCTTGGATATGCTTCGCTTTCAGGCGTACTCGCGATAGGTTTTGTTGTGGCGCTCACATCAGGCTTGTTAGGTTGCCTGATGGTCTCGTCTCGCCTTCGGTTGAGATTGCATGCCGGCTTGATGATCGTAGCGATTTGGTTAGCGGGCGTTTGGCTTACGTCAATTGAGTTCACTCAGCGTGAGCGAACGATATCTGTGAGCTTGGTGCAGGGTAATATCGATCAGGCGGTGAAGTGGCGCCGTGAAATGGTACAACCGATTATCAATACCTACTTGGCATTAACAGAGCCTGAGTGGGGGCGGGATGTGATTATCTGGCCTGAGGCCGCCATTACAGTGTTTCGCGGTCGCGCGGGGAAACTGCTGCAGCATCTTGATGTAAAGGCTGAAGGCTCGGCTTCGACCTTGATTTTAGGTATTCCCGATAGAGACGATGCGGGCAACTTCATGAACGCGGCTATTGGTTTAGGCGCAGCCGATAGCGAGTATTTCAAACGGCGACTTGTGCCCTTTGGAGAATATGTGCCGATGGAGGAACTGCTTCGTGGTTTGATTGGTTTCTTTAATTTACCCATGTCGCATAACAAGGTCGGCGCTGCAATTCAGCCGCCAATGCAAATTGGTTCAGCGTGGCTTGGTATGTCAATTTGTTACGAGGTTGTTTACCCGGATTTGGTGCGAAGTAATGAGACTGTGCCTGGCATATTGGCAACGATCAGCAATGATAGCTGGTTCGGCAATTCTATTGGTCCATTGCAGCATTTTCAGATGGCGCGCATGCGGGCGGTAGAAAATGGCCGTTTCATGTTGCGATCAACCAACAACGGAATGACGGCAATCATCGATCAGCGAGGCAATGTTCAGACTTCTTTACCGCAATTTGAAGCCGGTGTGCTGCGCGGATATGCGGATATTCGTACAGGGCAAACACCCTTTGCAAAAATGGGCCATTTGCCGCTTATAATGCTGCTATTTATGATTTTCACGATCAGCTTTATTCAGCATTATCGAGACAGTGCATCAGATAGGTCCGATGCTCCTGACGCGCCGATTTAGCGCGTAAAAAACGATAGTCGCGTGCCAGCAGTGAGATTTGCTGTTGATTTATCCCCTGTCGAATTTCCTCTAAAGATATCTCCGTGTAAGGTGTTCAGGTAGAATCCTGATTCCTAAAACGAGCGTCAGTTCCAAACATGTCAGATCAACCCTACAAACCACAAAATTCTGAGCGTCAGGTTCAAGCCTATTGGCAGGAAAATAGCACCTTTGAGGTGTCTGAAAATTCTGACAAACCTAAATTTTATTGCTTAGCGATGTTCCCTTATCCCAGTGGTCAGCTCCATATGGGACATGTCAGAACCTATACGCTTGGTGATGTTATTGCCCGGTTTCAGCGCCTCCAAGGTAAGAATGTTTTGCACCCGATGGGTTGGGACGCGTTTGGTCTACCCGCCGAAAACGCGGCGATAAAGCACGATATACCACCTGCAAAATGGACCCATTCGAATATTGCGCACATGAAGGATCAATTGCAGAGCCTCGGCTTTTCTTACGATTGGTCTCGTGAGTTTGCAACCTGCAATGCGGATTACTATCGATGGGAGCAGTGGTTTTTTACAAAGATGTTTAGCAAGGGCTTGGTCTACAAAAAAGCCGCCATGGTTAATTGGGACCCTGTGGACCAAACAGTACTTGCGAATGAGCAGGTCATCGATGGTCGCGGCTGGCGATCGGGTGCGCTGGTTGAACGCAGAGAATTAGCGCAGTGGTTTTTAAAGATCACCGACTATGCGCAAGAGTTATTGGACAACTTAGATGGGCTCGATGGCTGGCCCGAAAAGATTAAAACCATGCAAAGAAACTGGATCGGACGATCGACCGGCGTTGAGATGACTTTCCCGTTGCCTAAGATTGATAATGTTGATTTGGACGGCGTGACGGTTTACACGACCCGGCCAGACACATTGATGGGCGCGACCTATCTCGCGGTCGCGCCGCAGCATCCACTCGCTAAAACAGCTGCAGCCAAAAACCCAGAATTAGCGGAATTTCTTACGCAGTGTAATCAGGTCAAGGTAGCCGAGGCGGATATGGCCAAGATGGAAAAATTGGGCATGGATACCGGATATACCGCCTCTCACCCATTAACCGGAGAAGCGATTCCCGTCTGGGTCGCCAATTTCGTTTTGATGGAGTACGGCTCCGGCGCGGTCATGTCAGTCCCGGCCCATGACCAACGAGACTTCGAGTTTGCTAAAAAGTATGGGTTGCCGATTAAACAGGTTGTGGCGCCCGCAACTGACTCAGACGAAGTCTGCGATATTGCCGAAGCGGCGTATGTTTCGAAAAAAGGCGTGTTGACCAATTCCGGTGAATTTGACGGGCTTAATTTTGGTGAGGCATTCAAGCAAATCGCGCAAGCCTTAGGTGATAAGAACCTTGGTGAAACGCAGGTTAACTACAGGATTCGTGATTGGGGTGTGTCGCGACAGCGCTATTGGGGTTGTCCGATTCCGATTATTAATTGTGAAAAGTGCGGCGCTGTGGCTGTTCCTGAAGATCAATTACCAGTCACGCTGCCAACGGATGTGCAGTTCGATGGTATTGGTTCGCCAATCAAAAAGATGGAATCCTTTTATAAAACAACCTGCCCAACTTGTGGCGGTGAGGCGCAGAGAGAGACCGATACCTTTGATACGTTTATGGAGTCCTCTTGGTACTACGCGCGGTTCGCGTCTGCCAACAACGAAAATGAAATGCTTGATGAGCGAGCCAAATACTGGACCTCGGTTGATCACTATGTGGGTGGCGAAGAGCACGCAATCTTGCACCTGTTGTACGCACGCTTCTTCCACAAGGTTATGCGGGATGAAGGCTTGGTCGACACTGATGAGCCGTTTGAGAAGCTGTTAGCGCTCGGTATGGTGCTAAAGGACGGAGTGAAAATGTCGAAGTCCGCCGGTGATGCCGGTGATCCGAAGCTTCTATTGGATGCATATGGGGCTGACGCTGTAAGAATGGCGATGATGTTTGCTGCGCCGCCAGAGCAATCTTTTGAATGGTCAGAGCATGGGGTCGAATCGGCCAATCGATGGTTGCGGACTAAGCTTTTTAAAGTCGTTGATGATCATCTGGCTCGTGGCGCCATCGAGGCATTAAACAAAGATCAACTGAACGATAGTCAGAAAGAAACCCGTCGAGTGGTACATGAAACGATCGCAAAAGCCGCAGACGATTATGGTAGACGATTGAGCTTCAATACGGTTGTGTCATCATCGATGTCATTGATGAATCATCTGATCAAAAGTGATGATAAAACGCCTCAGGGACGCGCTGTTGCTCAAGAAGCATTGACCGCCGTGGTAACAATCATGGCGCCGATTACACCGCATATTTGCCACGAGTTACTGTTACGTCTGACTGGCGAGAAGCTTGAAGAAATTGTCTGGTTAGATGTCGATGAAGCTGCGCTGGTAAAAACTACCGTGCCCATCATCGTGCAGGTAAATGGCAAGCTACGAGGTAAACTCGAGATGTCGGTCGATGATTCCAAGCAGGATATTGAAGCTGCAGCGAGAAAGGTTGAGAATGTCGAAAAATATATTGAGGGTAAGACAATCAGGAAAGTTATTGTGGTACCCGCAAAATTGATCAACTTCGTGGTGTCTTAATGCGGTTTGCAAACGGTGTGATTCGGTTCATTACTCTCTTTAGCATGCTATCGGTGCTTGCAGGATGCGGCTTTGCTTTGAGGGATAGTGCTCAGTTTGACTTAGCGGTCGAAAGCATGAGTATCAGTTCCGCTAACGCCTACAGCGATTTCTCACGTGAACTTGAGCGTTTGGTTAAGTCGAGAGATATTGCCTTAGTGTCCGCCGGTGCAGACTACTCTGTCCGTGTCATGTCTGAGAACACCAGCAGAAGGCCTGTCTCCACCACCGCCGATATAAGTGTCGCCGATTATGAATTACGTCTGGAAATTCAATTCGCTGCCGCCGACGAGAAGGGCAAACCGATCATCAGGCCGACCGTGATATCAACCGAGCGAATATACAGTTTTGACAGAACTAGCCTGGTTGGCAGTGCGGAAGAAGAGCAAGTTCTGATCGCTGAAATGAGAAGAGATTTGGCGGCCCAACTGCTAAGACGGTTTAGTGCGGTGTTGCGTCAAAATGCTCAGAAGCAACCAAGTAGCGAGTCATCGGACATTTTCGGTGATGATGAGTATGAAGGCGTATAAGTGTTCGATCTGCGATCTACAAGTGCTAGGTCTCTTACAATTGCCGTTGTTTAATTTTTACGCCACAACCCAGCAAATTGCTCATTCAGATTCCTCTGAGAGTCGATTATGAAAGTATACGCTGACAAACTCGCCGCAGAGCTGAACAAGAAAAAGCAAACCATCTACATTGTGTCTGGCGACGAGCATTTATTGGTTCAAGAAAGTTGTGATCTGATTCGCTCGCATCTTCGCAAGGACGGCTTTAGCGAAAGAGAGTTATTCCACGTTGAGGGTAGTTTCGATTGGGAGGAAGTCCTTTTTTCAGCTAACAGCATGAGTCTGTTTGCGGAAAAGAAGTTGATTGAGTTACGTATTCCAAATGGCAAACCCGGTGACAAGGGTGCCAAAGCGATTCTATCCTACCTCGAGCACATGGCCGATGACACGGTGATACTGTTTATTCTGCCGAAGTTAGATGCGGCGACGCAGCGCAGTAAATGGTTTAAAGCGCTAGAGGCTAAAGCTGCTTTTGTTCAAATATGGCCCATTGAGCTTGGTAAATTACCGGCTTGGATTAGTGCGCGATTTCGCAAAGTTGGTCTTGCGCCAACACCGGATGCTGTTAGTGCGTTAATAGATCGAGTTGAAGGTAATCTGCTTGCAGCGTCTCAGGAGATTGAGCGGTTAAGTTTAACCACCGACGGCGGCGAAATTGATCTAGAAAAGGTCATTGAAGGCGTCTCCGACAATACCCGTTTTGACGTGTTTGGTTTGATCGACGCTGCGGTAGGGCAAAAACCCGATCGGGCCCTCAAAATTGTGCGCGGGCTGCGATCAGAAGGTAGTGAAATGTTAGCAATCACTGGCCTATTGGCGCGCGAGTTAAGGTCTTTGGTGAACATGTCTGCAGCGGTGCGAGGCGGTCAATCGATCGACTCTGTGTTGAACGGCTATAAAGTTTGGGCCAAGCGAAAACCAATTGTTGGGCAATGCTTGAAACATCAAAGTCCCGCTAGAATTCAATCCTGTCTTCGCCGAGTGGCAAATATCGACCGATTCGTAAAAGGCGCAACAACGGGTGAACCCTGGGACGAATTAGAGCGCCTAGTGCTAACGCTTTCTAAACCTTCGCATCGGGTAAATTTTAATTAGTACGCGCGGGTCGACCTCGATCAGACCCACGCATAATCGAGGTTAGTTAACCTTCGTTTCAGCTTCGTCGCCACGGGTCACAAGCGTCAAATTTTGGCCGTCGGTCTCAAACACGGTAATAGATGCATTGTTAGGCCGAAACACCATGACCTGATCCTTACCCTCGGCAAAGCCTACCGCTGCATTGATAGCGACATAGTGGGAAAAAATCGCGGTATCTTGTTTAATATCGATTAATGCTTGGCCGAGCTGCGCTCGCCAATCCTGTAGAGCCTGGCTTTGTTGTGACCAGTTTTCTTGCATAATCTTGCCCAACCAAGGGCCACGTTCCTGCAGCGAGAGTCCTGGTGAAGGTATCTCAGCAACGCGGGTTTCGATGGCGACCGATTGTGCGAGCTTCTTCGCTAGTGGAATGGCGGTCTCCTGAGCTCTCTTGAGAGGGCTCGATAGCAGCACTAACGGCGTGTGTCCGGTTAGTAGCTCAGACGCTTGCCGTGCCTGTTGATGTCCTTCTGTATCGAGACCCGGATCAGCATCGTCGGTAAATGAAGCTGCTGCCTTGCCGTGACGGACCAGATAAATTCTTGCCATGGGATACCTTAATGATAGAACGTGGCTTGAAGTATAGAGAGGCTTGAGGACCTTTCAAAGCGAATGGCATTTTTGAGTCAATACAGATATATTTGCGCTTCATTCCGCGACATCGAATTCTTCTCGGACATCTCGATTTATAGTGGCTATCAAGACTAACATTTAGGCAGCAGTATCAATGACACAGGAAGGCAACGCGTTAGAAGGGACTGGAATTCCAGATATTGAAATCGATGTAAGGGAAACTTTTGGTCTGGATATCGACCTAAAAGTACCTGCATTTTCTGTCCGCGGCGAACATGTGCCGCCGGTGGATGAAAGCTATATCTTCAATCATGAAACAACGTTGGCAATACTCGCTGGTTTTGCTTACAACCGACGAGTCATGGTGCAAGGCTATCATGGCACCGGTAAATCAACTCACGTTGAGCAGGTTGCCGCGCGTTTGAACTGGCCGTGTATTCGAATCAACCTCGACAGTCACGTCAGTCGTATGGATTTAATCGGTAAAGATGCCATCGTGCTTCAAGATGGCCAACAGATTACCGAGTTCAGAGAAGGTCTGCTGCCCTGGGCATTGCAGCGCGCTTGTGCATTGGTGTTTGATGAATATGATGCAGGTCGTCCGGATGTCATGTTTGTGATCCAGCGTGTGCTTGAGGTTGAGGGTAAATTGACCCTGTTGGATCAAAGTAAAGTGATCAGCCCGCATCAATCTTTCCGTTTGTTTGCGACCACCAATACGATCGGTCTCGGTGACCCAAGTGGTCTTTATCACGGTACGCAACAAATTAACCAAGGTCAGATGGACCGTTGGAATGTGGTCACGACTTTGAACTACCTACCGCATGAGCGCGAAGTCGATATTATATGTTCTAAACTACCTGATTTAGATCGCAAGCGTGTATCGAATATGGTTTCCGTTGCTGAGTTGACGCGACAAGGTTTCATTAATGGTGATATATCGATTGTTATGTCGCCGCGAACCGTCATCATGTGGGCTGAAAATGCGAATATCTTCAAAGACTTCGGCTTCGCCTTCCGTTTAACATTCCTTAACAAATGCGATGAAACAGAAAGGTCTATCGTTGCTGAGTATTATCAACGGAGTATGGGTGAAGACCTACCCGAATCCAGTTCCAGTGTAGTACTTGGTTGATAAGCCAGATTCCACGCTAATTTGTTAAACAGATCTGCTACGCCTATTTTGATAGGCGTAGGGAGAAAATTTTGCCCGAACTAGACGACACAACAGAAATATTCAAACAAGCTGTTACATCAACCATGAGAGCGATCTCGGGTAATGAAGAGTTAACGGTGAGTTTTGGGCGCGGTAAACCTTACATCCAAGGCAACAAAGCGCGCATCCCCCTACCACAAGGTGGTATGAGTGAAGCTGAACTTGCGACCTTGCGAGGCACTTCCGACAAGTTCGCGCTGCAAGAAAGATATCACGATGACGAGACACACCGTAAAAACAGACCAGAAACAGGGCTCGCCCAGCAAGTATTTGATTCTGTTGAGGATGCGCGAATAGCAGGCATTGGCTCATACCTAATGAAGGGTGTTGAGGACAATCTAACCGCACAACTCGAAAGTCACTGTGAGGAGCAGAACTACTCTGAAATAGAGAGCCAAGCGCAGGCGCCTTTAGGGGAAGCAGTTGGCTTATTCGTTAGAGAAAGTCTCGGTTTACCTATACCGCCGACCGCGTCTCACATTCTAGAATTGTGGCGCAATCATATTGAAGCAGCGGTGGGTGATCATTTAAAACAAGCGAACGAGCGTATCTTTGACCAGGAAGATTTCTCAAAGCTAACTCGGCAGCTTATTACAGATTTGGGTCTGTCAGAAGAGTGGGGCGATGAGTCCGCCGAGGGTGAAGCCGAGGATGCGGAACAGCAAGAACAAGAGATGGAATCCGATGCCGGTGATGAATCATCCGAGCAGGAAATGTCAGGCGATTCTGATATGGCGGATGCGATTGAAGGCGAGGTCCCCGTCGATGTAGATGCCATGGATATGGCGGAGGCTGAGGGTGACCAAGATGATGCAGGTGGACCGCCAGATGCCATGATAGATCCGAACTGGCTTCGACCTAAGGAGAGCCAGTACAAAGCCTACACAACAAATTTTGACGAAACCGTTTTTGCTGATGAGATGTGCGACCCGCCAGAATTAGATCGACTTCGCAGTGTGCTGGATAAACATCTGCAGAACTCACAGGTGGTGATTAGCAAGCTCGCCAATCGTTTGCAGCGTAAGTTGATGGCGAAGCAGAATCGAACGTGGCATTTTGATTTAGAAGAAGGCCAGCTCGATACGTCGCGATTGACTAACGTTATTATGGATCCTTTCTCGCCGCTGGCTTTCAAGCAGGAAAAAGACACTAAATTTAAAGACACGGTGGTGTCATTATTGATCGACTCCTCCGGATCCATGCGAGGCCGATCAATTACTATTGCGGCCATGTGTGCCGATATACTTGGGCAAACCCTTGAGCGCTGTAGCGTAAAAGTTGAAATTCTAGGTTTCACCACAAGAGCGTGGCGTGGTGGCCAATCAAGAGAGTTGTGGCTGCAGCAGGGTAAACCCGCACAGCCTGGCCGACTTAACGATTTGCGTCATATTGTCTACAAAGCCGCAGATATGCCTTGGCGCCGATGTCGACGTAATCTCGGTCTAATGATGCGTGAAGAATTGTTGAAAGAAAATATTGATGGAGAGGCGTTGCTTTGGGCTCACAATCGAATCGCCGGCCGTCCCGAAGATCGAAAAATCATGATGGTGATCTCTGATGGTCTGCCGGTTGATAATAGTACGTTACTCGTCAACCCAAGTAACTATCTCGAACAACATCTTAAATATGCGATCGATCGTATTGAGAATAACTCGCCGGTCGAGCTAGTTGCGATAGGTATCGGTCATGATGTTACCCATCATTATCGCCGTGCTGTGACGATTACCGATGCGGAACAGTTAGGTGACGCAATGACAGAGCAGTTGGTTGATTTGTTTGATGAACAGTCGAACGCAACGTTGCCGACGGTTCGTAATCAGGGAGCAGCGTAGCTGCTCTCAAATTATTGGATGCCTAAAGATCTAGACCGTTCGAATATCAATTATACCCTCCCCCCGCAACCAAAGGTGACTGTCGTGCATGTAGATCCTAGGGATCAGATATTGTCCTTGATCCATCAGTACGGCAAGACCAATCCTAGCGAACAAGATGTTGTTGAGCGTATTGCGGAGTTTGTGCAGGCCCACGAGAATTGTTTCTCTCGTGAACAGCTTCTCGGTCACATAACAGGCTCTGTTTGGATACTCGACAAAAGTATGACCAAATCATTGTTGACGCATCACAAGAAACTCAATATTTGGGTTCAGTTGGGCGGCCACGCCGATGGCGATTCAGACGTTCAACGTGTGGCGATGAAAGAGGCTGAAGAAGAGTCCGGCATTGCCAACCTGGTTTGTTTGTCGCCAGACATTTTCGACATTGATATACATCGGATACCCGAACGAAAAACAGAACCTGAACACTACCATTACGATTGTCGTTTTCTACTTCAGTCTCAGTACGACGAATACGTTGTTAGCGAAGAGTCTCATGATCTTTCATGGATTGAATTAACGAAGATGAAAGACTATACGACAGAGGAATCGGTGCTTAGGATGGTAAGAAAGACTCAAACATTCCTCAAATAGACGGGTTTTTTGTCAAACTACTCTGGCAGAACATGCGAATTGCATTGTTTGCGCTGATCAATCAAATAAATTGCACGTGACGCTATGTTGATCTGAGATTTTTGTTGTCTTTGGGTCTTCTACGCTACATCGGGCTGTTGCACTTGGGCATCTGTCCGCAAAACGACAACCCGGTCCCATATTTATCGGCGATGTAATTTCGCCCTTGATAGATGCATGTTGACGAGCCCGTTCCGCTTTAGGATCTGGTTCCGGGTTCGATTCAATCAATAGCTTTGTATAAGGATGTTGTGGGTTAAAGAAAACTTCATCTGACGGTCCACACTCCACAACCGTGCCGAGATACATGACGGCCATTCGATCAGATACATATCGCACCATTGAAAGGTCGTGAGCGATAAAGAGTAATGTTAAGCCAAGAGAGTTCTTCAAATCATCAAGCAAGTTAATAACCTGTGCCTGCACGGAAACATCAAGCGCCGAGATCGGCTCGTCGCAGACCACAAACTTTGGTTTGATAATCATCGCTCGGGCGATACCAATTCTCTGACGTTGGCCGCCAGAAAATTCATGCGGGTAGCGAGACATATGGTCTGCATTTAAGCCAACTTGTGTTAACCAGGCGGCGACTTCATCTTTGATCTGGCTCTTGCTGTGCTGCCCCTGAATGTGAAGGCCTTCGCCGACGATGTCTAAAACTGTCATGCGCGGATTTAAAGAAGAGTAGGGGTCTTGGAAAATCATCTGCAAATTTTTTGAATAGGCTAAATGATCCGCCGCTGAGAATTTCGGCGGCAGCTCCTGTTCTTCGTAGTAGGCTTTACCACCGGTTCTGGGATGCAGGCCGATCAAAGTTTTACCAAATGTTGATTTACCTGAGCCGCTCTCGCCAACGAGTCCAAGTATTTCATTTTTTTCGATGCCAAGGGATATGCCATCAACCGCGTGTAACATTTGACCACGGCCAATCTTGAAGTACTTTTGCAATCCTTCAGTCCTAACTAGCATGTTCGTCTCCTGCTTGAAAGAGTCCGTCGGTCTTCGGTGCTTCAGGATGTTGCAACCAACATTTTGAAAAGTGACTGCTATTTGACGAGAGAATGAACTCTTCGCTTTGTTTCGTTTCGCAAAGTTTCATGGCGTGTGGACAGCGCGCGTAGTAACCGCAACCCGCAGGTGGAGAGAATAGATCTGGTGGACTGCCTTCAATTGGTGTGAGCTTTTTTGCACGATCATTGCGGTTAGAAGGCATGGCTTCTTTCAATCCCATTGTGTAAGGATGCGCAGATTCATAGAAAATTTCATCGACGGCGCCCATCTCAACTATCTGGCCCGCGTACATAACGGCAACCCTATCCGCCATCTTTGCGACAACAGCAAGATCGTGTGTGATCAAAATGATCGACATATCTTCTGTCTTTTGTAGTTCTGACATCAGCTCTAAAATCTGTGCTTGGATAGTGACATCAAGTGCGGTTGTAGGCTCATCCGCAATCAGTACCGATGGGTTACAAGCCAAACTTTGGGCGATCATCGCCCTCTGCAACATGCCGCCAGAGAATTCAAATGGATACTGCGCGGCGCGCTTTTTTGCTTCTGGGATGCGCGTTTTATCTAGCAGGGCGACCGCTTTTGCAGAAGCGTCGGCATAGGAAAGATGTCGATGCACCATTAATGTTTCTGATATTTGATCACCAATAGTCATCGTTGGATTTAGAGAGGTCATTGGATCTTGAAATATCATGCCAATCTCAACGCCGCGAAACTTATTGGCCTCTTTTGCCGGCAAATTTAGAATGTTATTGCCGCGTAGTCTTGCCTCACCGGCGGTGATTTTTCCTGGTGGCGTGGGTATCAGTCCCATGATGGACTGTACGGTTACGGACTTACCGCAACCTGATTCACCGACAATAGCCAATGTCTCGCCACGACCGACGGAGAAGTTAACACCACGTACAGCTTGAACGACGCCGCCGTAGGTGGAGAATTCTACGTTTAAATTCTCTACCTCTAGTATCTTATCTTTATACGCATCATCCATATCGCTCATTCCTTAGACCTCATTCTTGAATCGAGGGCTTCGGTCAGTCCGTCACCAAGTAGATTGAACGCGAGCACGGTTATGCTAATAAATAGTGCCGGAAAGAACAGTTCATGCGGATGACTGAGCATGGTCTTCACGCCTTCATTACACATTGATCCCCAAGAAGGTGTGGGCGGCGCAACACCCATGCCAATAAAAGAAAGGAAGGCTTCGGTAAAAATTGCTGAAGGTACAGCGAAGGTGAGGGTAACTAAAATAACACCCATGGTGTTTGGGATGATGTGTCGAATAATAAGGTATCGATCTTTCGCGCCGAGTAAGCGCGCAGCTTCAATGAAGGCGTTTTCTCTGATTTGTAGCACTTGGCCGCGTACCAGTCTTGCAGTCGATGGCCAGCCCAGTAGCACCAGGGCTAACAACATTGGCATGACGCCGCTTTCACCGGGTCCGATACCGAATGCAATTTTAAATAGAATCATAAATAACAAGAAGGGCAAAGCGACAACGAAGTCGGCAAAGCGCATCAGAACACTGTCAAACTGGCCGCCGAAATAACCCGCGAAGCCGCCGTAGATAATGCCGAATAGTACGAACAGGAACGGCGCGAAAATACCGATAAACAAAGAAACCTGCGCGCCTTCCATAAGGCGAGCTAGCATATCGCGACCTAAATAGTCTGTGCCGAAGGGATGAAATTCTATTGCGATTGAATCGCCGAGTTTAGTGTCTGGCGCAAGCAAATTACGCTCACGTGCCTCAGACATAGTGATCGCAAGGTCGGGATATACGACAAGGGTTATATAGGTGTCGGACTCATCAAAGCCATCGGTTGGCACGATGGAGTAAAAGTATTCTCTTTGTTCCAAGTTCAGTCTGTCTTCAAAGCTGACCTCATTGCCGCCATCTGTGATGCCAAGTGGTAAACCTAAGTCATTGATGGTTTCCGGTGCTCTTTGATTTCGATAGACGCTGTATCCGCCAGCGCCAACAACAGGGTCCCATGTAATTCGTACCCGCTTTGTCGTGGCGACGTCGACGACTCTTAGGTTTGTGGGCGCAGGAATGTTATCGAGGTATTCGTCAGGCTCGGCCGGAAAATCTTCTAAAACAATGCCTCCCCAACGCTCATAAGGGTCGACAAGAATGGCTTGTTTTGGCCAAGACGGTGCTTGAGATATCTGATTGAGGTCCTGTAGCGCCGGATCGACATTCCACAGAAAGGGTCCAGCAAGTGTGAACAGGGCAAGTCCAATAATGATATACAGTGAGATTAGCGCCCGCGTATTTTTCTTCAGGCGTCGCCAAGCGTCTTGCCAAAACGACAGCGATGGTCTGGAAAGTTGCTCCGCATGAACACTGTTGGCAGCGGGTTGGAAGTCTTCTTTAGTTGGCTTGTAGGATTGATTCACTAGCTCAATCTCACTCGTGGGTCGATAAAGCCATAAAGAATATCAACCAAGATAACCATTAAGACTAAAAATGCGCCATAGAAAACCGTGGTGCCCATAATGACGGTATAGTCGAGCTGCTGAACCGCCTGAACAAAATAACGACCTAGACCGGGTATTGCGAAGACCAGTTCGACCACGAATCCGCCCGTTGTGATTGCTGCTATCTGCGGACCGAGTACTGTTATCACTGGCAAGATGGCATTTCTAAGTTGATGTCTGAAAAAGATGCGTGATGGGGACAAACCCTTTGCCCGGGCTGTTCTAATATAGTCTTCGTTGACAATCTCCAGCATTGAAGAGCGCATCAATCTCGTCAATAACGCCATGGTTCCGAGCCCAAGTACCATCGATGGCATTAACATGTGCGAGAAGGTGCCCCAGCCGGCGACAGGAATAATACTCGCGCCAAATAGGCTGTTGATGTTCACCAGTAGTAGTTGCCCTAAAGCTGCAAAGACGAAACTGGGTACAGAGATGCCCAGTATCACAAGAAACATAATGATAATGTCGGGTAGTCGATTCCGATACAGCGCGGTTAAAGCCCCCCAAAGTACACCGCCGATCGTCGCGAAGAAAATCGCCATGATGCCAAGCGTCGCGGAAACCGGGAAGTGATCTCGAATGATGTCGTTTACCTGTCGATTCTGCTGAGTAAACGAAATGCCAAAATCACCGCTCAGCATGTTTTTCATAAAGATGACGTACTGCTCTGGCGCTGATTTGTCGAGCCCGTACTTGCGTTCAAGGTTTGCGCGAATCTCTGCGGATACTGCTTTGTCGTTCATTAACGGATCGCCCGGGACCATATGCATCGCAGTAAAGGTCGCTGTGGCGATAAACCAAACCGTCACGATGCCAGCTAACAATCTTTTAAGGGTGTAAGCTAGCATCAATTGGCGACGAGGCGATAGATAACGAAACGATTTTTATCGATCGATTTGACCGTAGTTTCAATATTTATGTTTGGCACAGTAATGAGACTCACGTTACTTACTTTATGACTCGAGAATATGTGTAATCAGGGTCAGGACCGACGACCCGACGAACGACGCCGCGAACCTTTGAATTCATAAGGTAGATTACGCCTTGTTCGTACATGGGTAAAATTACCGCATCATCATGAATGATTTTTTGTAGTTTAGCCATCGCATCCATGCGTGTTTTAGGGTCTACATTGTTTAGTGCAACCCGCACCAGTTCATCATAACTTGGATTGCTGTATCTGCCGCGGTTGTTCAGGTTCCAAGAAGCAAACAGATCACCAAAGGTCATGATGTCGTCGAAGTCCGGACCCCAACCTGCCAAGACGAAATCAAAATCACCAGATGTCATTTTTGCAAGTCTCTGTTTGAACGTCTGTTTGTCAATTTTGATGTCTAGACCTAAGCGGGACTTAAGTAAGCCTTGTAAGTATTCGGCTTGTTTAGTTGCTGTCGGCGTATTACCGGACAGTAGTATCAACGCTGGGAATTCATCGATGCCAAGTTCAGCTTTGGCTTTGGCTAAATACTCAGCTGCCAGTTCCTGGTCTACAACCGCAACTGCTGCGGGATATTCTTTCCGAAATTTATCTTCAACTCCCTGCAGCCACACGGGGAAAAGACTTTCGGCCGCCAGGTTGCCAGGCGTCGCTAAAACATTGTTAACAAACTTGTCCGAATCAAAGGTGTGTTGAATAGCCCGGCGCAAATTTAGATTGTCGGTGATACGACCTTCTCTATGATTGTACTCCAAGAAAAATATTGAGCCGGTTGAGAAACTGCGGATGCGTTGCTTCTGAGTCAGAGCATCTTTGTAAGTTTCGCCATCCAGCCTTGTGTGAACAATTTTTCCATCGATAAACAGATTCAACCGCGCGCGCGAGTCCTCGGTGATGTAAGCAGCGTTGATTTGATTCAGTGTGATTTTCTCTTTGTTCCAATAGGTTTCGTTTTTTTCCATTTTAAGTGATGCTGAATGGACCCATTCGGTTAGACGGAAGGGACCGTTGAATATTAAGTCTTGAGCATCGGCTGCGTAGCTGTCGCCTCGGCTATTGAAAAAATCCTCTCGAATAGGAAAGTACGTCGCGAAGGCAGTAAGTTTAATAAAGTATGCGGTTGGCCGTTCTAGTTCAACGCGAATGGTGTAGTCATCAACGGCTGTAACGCCAATGTCCGTTAGTTTGGCGTTACCTTTGTTTGCCGCTTCGGCGTTCTTGATGGGAAATAGAATGAATGCATATTCCGAGGCCGTTTTGGGTGCTAGCGTCGTTCGCCAGGCGAACACAAAATCATTGGCGGTGACAGGTTTACCATCACTCCATAGTGCATTTTCGCGAAGCCAAAATGTTGCGCCCATTCCGTCAGGGTCGATTTCCCACCTATGCGCAACGCCGGGCACGATTCTGCCACGTCGATCGTATCGAACAAGACCTTCCATAATATGGGGCAGAATAAAATTACTGACCTGATCAGTCGCCTTCATGCCATTGAGTTGGGGTGGTTCCTGAGTTAGCGCGATGCTAATTGTTTGATTTTCAAAATCAGCGGATGTCACCGGCGCCTGCGCAGAAGTGATAGCTGACCAGAGTGCAATCAGGAACAAAAGATATTTCATAAAGGGATGAGCCTTTTAAACGGAGGTTAATGGTGTCGTTAAGAGGCGAATTGTAGCTGAACATGGGGATTTATAGCCAATCCCGACAAGGTATAAATTCAGACGCTCGCTAAACAAGTACTGGCGCCTGAAGAGAATGTCGATACCAGCTTTATTGCAAGGGGCTTAGCAAAGCTGGCGGTGTCAGACTTCCTTGCTTGTCATCGGTTTGAGGCAAGCTTCTGAGGCAAGAGGTTGAGCTGAAACATAACGTTGCCCGCAGCGTCGCGCGTGCGTGCCGCGATTTTGTTTGTGTTTTTTGATGCTGTTTTAAGCAACAGACTTCAGCAAATTACTGACGACGCGCTCAAGATGTACGAGGGAGTTGCAAACTTCAGTCTGGTGACAACAGGGAGCGTATTTTTTCATTTCCGCGTCACCGACTGTCCAACTGGATTTAGGCTCTGGGTTAAGCCAGATGACTCGCTTCGCTTTATCGTACATTTCTTTGACAATTTCTGACTTCGAATCACCGTAGTTGTTTCGTGCGTCACCTAAAATAATAATGGTGGTCTTGTTATCGACATCGTCCATCACGTGGTTCTTAAAATCCTGCAGCATTCGGCCATAGTCCGTTGAGCCATTACCGTAGTCACGCATGGTCCGAGCCATCGCTTCTTCCAATTTGCTGTGTTCAAACAATTTGGTCACTTCACCGAGATCCGAAGAAAAGGCGAATGAACGTACTTTAGGTAACACCTCCGCCAAGCTGTATAAGAACATAAGCAGGAATCTGGAATAATTACTCACAGATCCACTGACGTCACAAATACACATAACTTTGGGTCGATCGACTTTCGATGCTTTCCACTTCAGATCGAAAAACATGCCGTCGTATTGCATGTTGTTGCGAAGTGTTTTTCTAACATCAAGCTGTCCGCGTTTGTAGGTCTTGCGGCGTTTGGAATGAACCGAAATGAGTTTCTTAGCCATTTTGAACACAACTTCTTGAACATCTTTGAAGTTGCGTTTTTCAAGGCTCGATAATTTGACTTTTTTTAGTAGCTCTTCACGAAGCTGCTTACCGGTTTCATCAGCGTGTAGAAAAAACTGCTTTTCGACGTAGTCCCGCACTCGCTCTCTTAAAAGGTCTCTAGACTTTTTTAAGCGTCCGGCAAGATTGCGCTCGCCAGGGCCACCCTGCGCCTGTAAGTCGGAAATTTCATCCTGTAGCCCCTTGAGGCCCATTGCGTCCATTATCTTGCGGGTAAACAAACCCTTTTGGGTAAATACAACAATCTTACTGACCTCAACTTTGCGGCCGGCTTCCATCATTGAAATGGTTTGTTCTGTGCGTGTGCCATTCGTGAGCAACTTGCCAAGTTCCGACGTCGGTTGAAGTGCAGGTACAGAATCATCGATTTCCTGTTCGCCGCCACCTTGGCCGCCACCTTGACCGCCACCTTTGCCCGATTGTTGACTTTCGCCTTCAGCATTAAAGTCGCCGTCATCAAATTCGTCCTCTCCACCGGACGCGTCTTCATCAGAAGACGTGTTGCCAGCTTGAGCGGGTTTATCCATAACAAAGAATCGTTCGAAGCAGTCGTCGAATGCCTCTTTCTCCTCTGGGTTCTTGGCGAGAACCAGTGCTAAGGAGTTCTTCAGGAATTCACGGTTTTCGTATCCGACGAGATCCATGCATTCCATGGCGTCAAGGGTCTCTGCGGGAGAGACTTTTATTTCCGCGGTTCGAAGAACTTTGACAAAATCGACGAGAGTCCGATCCATTACTGATTCTCTTTCAATGCTTTATTCGTCACGCTTTGTAGTTCCGCTTCGACCGTTTCAATGTCCTCCTGGAATTTAAGAATGACATTTAGCGTTTGTCTAACGAGGTCTGCGTCGAGTGATTCAGTGTGAAGTAAAATAAGTGTTCGAGCCCAATCAATGGTCTCACTGATTGCTGGTACCTTTTTAAGATCCATGTCGCGCAATTCCTGGATAAAGGTCACCATTTGATTACGTAGATTCTCCGCGATTTGCGGCACGCGTGCCTGAACAATTTGACGTTCAAGGTTCGCGTCAGGAAAGGGTATATAAAGGTGCAAGCAACGACGCTTCAACGCGTCTGAAATCTCTCGGGTATTGTTACTGGTCAGAAATACCAGTGGTTTCCTTTTTTCATTAGCTTTAATCGTGCCGATTTCCGGGATCGATAACTGGTAGTCAGATAGCATTTCTAACAATAAAGACTCGAATTCATGGTCCGACTTATCGATTTCATCAATCAGCAGTACACAGCCTTCTTCTTTCTTGAGAGCTTTTAACAGGGGTCTAGGCTCAAGAAACTCCTCGGAAAAGAAAATGTCGCCAAACTCGTGCAGCTTCGAAACTGATTCAGTCAGACCTTTGGCGCCGTCTAGAATCTCTCCCAAAGTCTCTTTCAAAACTTGAGTGTACAGAAGCTGTTTGCCGTATTTCCATTCATAAATCGCTTTGGACTCGTCCAAACCCTCGTAACACTGGAGTCGAATACATTCTAAATTCAGCATCTCGGCAACAGTTTTAGCGAGCTCGGTCTTACCTACGCCGGGAGGTCCTTCAATGAGAATGGGTTTCTCAAGGTGATAGGCGAGAAAAACCGCAGTAGCAATTTGCTGATTGCCAATGTAGTCCAGCTGCTCAAGGCCTTCTTGAATAATGTCGACATTAGCCAATTTTTTTTCGTTTTTTAGGGTCACTGTATTTCCTGAGATTATGAACTGACATCTTGAGTGGATTTAACTGAAATCAGCTTATCGTTGTGCACCCAAGAAAGGTGGCACATTATGTGAAGCTACCTTGCGTTTGTACAGTCGGCAGCAAACCATCATGCCAAGGTATCAGTGCGAATAAGGTGGATTTATCAGGAAAACCCAGTAAAAAATTTAGTCATGGGGGTATGTTGCAGTTTGCCTCGTGCCTAAATCGCTTTTGTATCAAGTATTTAGGGAAAATAGTTAATCCTAGAGGTTAGATAATAATGTATGGAAATCGCACAATTTGTGATATCGTTCGCCGCGTTTTAATAAGTGGGTGCAAGTTCCTGAGCAGTAGCTGTAATCCGAGCGTCTGCTAGCCAAGGTAGAAAACCTCTAATATGGCAGGGAATGCAAGGCACCATCGTTATACCCTAGCGAGTTTTTATATGAAAGATTCAAATTCAGCCGTTTTGATGGACGAACTTGCCACACCGCTGGTCCGTTATTTGTCAAAAAAGGTTCATAACAATGAAGACGCCAATGACCTCGCTCAAGAGGCATTGCTCCGAATGCACAAATTTCAGCAATCCCAGAAATTAGATAATGCGAAAGCATTCCTGTTTAAGACGGCCAATAACCTCGTTATTGACCAAATTAGACGCGCCAAAGTACATGATCGCTACATTGTTTGGGAAAACTCTCAGGCCGCTACGATAAACGAGGATCATAAATGCTTTCCGTCTGCGGAACGCACTGTATCTGCGGAGCAGGAGTTAGACCAAATATATCGCGTTGTTGATGACATGCCTGAAAAAGTGAAGCGCGCATTCCTGCTGCATCGTGGCAAAGATATGAGTTACCCCGAGATCGCGCAAGAAATGGGTGTTTCAACCAGCATGGTTGAAAAGTATATGGTCAAAGCACTGAAAATATTACGCGAAGAGATGGCGGCTGGTTAGTTAACATATTGAGGGTTTAATCTGAGTTTTCACTTCGATTAGCTTTGTCTGCGCCAATCTTTTGGTCGCGATCCGCGAGTTTCGCAGCTGTTATCGTTAATTTAGTCGTTACTAGTCATAGAACGAATATCCCGCCCGCCTTGAGCAATAGTCCTCTGCCATTTTCCAAACCCTTTAGCAATGAACAGTATTTCAGGTCTCCTACCAGCTCCAAAGTCTTTTTAAACGTGAGTAGGTTGAGTTCTTGGCGCAAATTTAGGTGAATTCTCCTCATCCAAAGTTTTTTTTACGATTTTATAAAGTTTTTATTCATTTTTAGTGAGGTGTTACTCCACTAAAGCGTCTTATAGGTTACCAGTGGTTTAATCACTGAATGAGCGCAAAAGACTGCGTTTTAAAAAAATAAGCAATATCCAATTAGTTGGGGGAAATAAAATGTATAAAATTAACCGAATGGCGAGTGCATTAACTGCATTAGCCGCGGTAGCAGCTGTTGCATTACCGGTCGCTCCGGTATACGCGGCAGATGACGAAGAAGAAATGGAGGAAATCGTTGTTACGGGTTCACGTATCAAACGATCTAACTTCAGCTCTTCCTCGCCAATTACAGTTATATCAGGACAATCTTTGGTTGATTCAGGTATGACTAACCTTGGGGAAGCGCTACGTAACCAACCTTCAATCGGTACGGGTGGTTTTAACCAGTCATCGATTTTGTCGGGTGGCGGTGCAACTTCCATCGATCTTCGTAACCTTGGCCCAGATCGTGTACTTATACTGATCAACGGTCGTCGAGTCGCTTCATTCGCTGATGCGCTGGCTAACCAAGCAGCTGACTTGACGTTCGTGCCGACTGCAATGGTAGAGCGCGTAGAGATATTACGTGATGGTGCTTCTGCGGTTTACGGTTCTGACGCAATTACAGGTGTAGTGAACGTTATCTTGAAGAAAGACTTTGAAGGTGCGGAAATTACAGCGGGTATGGGCACAACGGGCGAGAGCGATGGCGATACAGCCAATGTCTCTTTGACTGTTGGTACGACTGGCGACCGTGGTAGCGCGGTATTTGGTGCTGAGATTCGTGAGCAAGAGCCTATCAAGCAAGTGGACCGAGATTGGGCCTTCCCATCGGTTTCTTCCTTGTCAGGCACTTCATTCCAGAATGGTTCATTTTTCTCACCAGGCGGTGTCTTCTTCGGAGACCTCGGCTCATTATTCTGTACTCGAGCTAAAGCGCTCGGTGGTGATGAAGTAACTGACGTTTCTAATACTGTCGGTTGTGAAGGGCTTGCGCCACGTCAAACAGGTGAGCCACAGTTGGTTCGTTATGACTACGGTCTAGCTCAGGATCTGATCATAGATAGCAAGACGATATCTACTTCAGGCTTCATGAACTATGAATTGAATGAAAATGCTAATCTCTTTATGGAATTTCAGTACTCCAAGCGAGAAAGCACTAGCCACCTAGACGGTAACCCAGGTTCTTTCGGCACGGTTGCTTACCCTGCTGGATCTCGAGTGCCTGCAAGCAACCCTAATAACCCAACTGGCGAAGACGGTTCTTTTTACTTCAGACCTTCTTCTACTATTGGTCCACGTACATCTGAGCAGGAATCAAACACTGTTCGATTCGTAACAGGCGTTGAGGGTTCAATTCCAGAAAACCTATGGTTTAACGATGCTTGGAGCTACGAAGCTTCTTTCCTTTACACGAAAGTCGATGCGGATCTTCAAACTAACAGCACTTGGAACTTGGCTCGGTTCATCCGAATCTCTGATCCAGCTCAGTGTTCAGTGGATGATCTTTGTTCGCAAACTGTGAATGCTTCTGGCGCTCTGGATACTTTCCGACCAGGTAACTGGACTCAGGAAGAGATCGCTTACATGCGTCAAAACACGCTAGCTATCTCAAAGTTCTCAACTCATGGTTGGCAGGCTGTAATTTCCGGTCCTTTGTTTGAACTACCTGCGGGCGAAGTAGGAATGGCTGCTGGGCTTGAATATCGTAAAGAACGTGGTTTGAATGTTCCTGATCCTACTACTCAGGCTGGTGAGAGTGTTGCTAACCAGGTATTTGTAACGGAAGGCGCATACGACGTTGAGGAATTCTTCTTAGAATTCGACGTACCTCTTCTTTCTGACGTTCCATTAGCGGAAGAATTGACGTTGAACCTTCAGTTTAGACGTTCTGATTATTCGACTTTTGGTGATGATGATGTCTATCGTGTTGGTATTAACTGGCAGATCGTTGACTCTGTTCGAGTTCGTGCCAACGTATCGACTGCCTATCGCGCACCTTCAATCACCGACTTGTTTGGTGGTGGTACGGTTAGCTTTGACTTCATCGATGATCCCTGCCAGGGCGCTACTGATGCAAACGTAATCGCTAACTGCGCGATCGACGGTTTAGGTGCAGGCTTCACTCAGGTAACTTCTCAGTATCCAGTACTTGCTGGCTCTAACGCTGATTTGGAACCTGAAACAGCTGACACTTGGACTGTGGGCGTTATCTTCACGCCGAGCTTCTTGCCTGGTTTAGAGATGAGCATTGACGTTTGGGATATCGAAGTTGAAAATTTGATCAGCTCTGTATCATCAACTTCTGTACTTGAGGATTGCTATGGCGGACCAGTTGGTAAAACTGATCCAGCATGTGCACAGTTCACTGGTCGAGGCCAGCAAGGTGTTCCTACGAACTTCGTTAACAGACTGCAAAACACTGCAAATGGTGTTGAGACAGACGGTTTCGATATGGCTGTTAATTACGGTTTCGACGCATTCATGGATACTACTTGGAATGTTGCACTGATCGGTACTTATGTTGCTGAGAACACTTTCTACCCAGGTGCGGGTGGTGCAGATGATCGTGGATCTATTCCACGTGTTGTTGCTAACTTGAATACAAATGTAGACTGGAATAACTTTGGGTTTGCTTGGTACATGCGTTATGTATCAGCTATGAATGATCCACGTTTTGACGGTAACAATCCATTTGGTTACAGTGGCACAGATGAATACTACAAGCATGACCTTCGTGCATCTTACGATTGGGATAACTACCGAGTACTGCTTGGTGTTAACAACGTAACTGACGAAGATCCAGAGTATGTATTCTCATCAGGTAACAATACTGATGCAAACTTGTACGACGTTCGCGGAAGATACTTCTTCGTACGGTTCGAAGCTCAACTTCTATAATCTATGGCAACATAGTTAGAAAAGTGAGTCAGAAAATAGAAAACGGATCCGAAAGGGTCCGTTTTTTTTTGCTAAAATTTAACAAAACCCCTTGGAAAAAAAGCCAAGAATCAGGCCGATCAGTAGTACCTTCGTAGGTTTTTCATGAGGCACAGCATGACGCAAGAACGTGTTCTCGATACAACACCAACTTTGGCTTTTGTGTTCTAAAACACGACGATTAATGTGTTTTTGATTTTTATGCAGTACATGAGCGTGTCTTAGACACGGTTCAATCACAGACCTATTGGCGGGTTTCGCTCGAAGGAGCGCATAACACAGTGTTTCGTGCAGCTTAGATATGACGGTATTTGATTTACAAAGGTTAAAAAACGCTGGCGAATACCAGAATAGGTATCCGCCAGATTTTCGATAGAACCAGTGCTTAGTACTTGTAAGTCTCTGGCTTGAACGGACCTTCCGTTGGAACGTTGATGTAACCGGCCTGCTTGCTGGTTAGTTGCGTTAATACTCCACCAAAACCTTCTACCATGTAGCTCGCGACTTCTTCGTCTAGTGCCTTTGGAAGGACTTCAACGGTGACGGGCTGGCGTTGGTTCAAGTTGTGGTCTGCCCACTTGCGTTCGAATAGGTACATCTGAGCAAGTACTTGGTTGGCGAATGAACCATCCATGATGCGCGATGGATGACCTGTTGCATTGCCTAAGTTTACCAAGCGACCTTCAGAAAGCAGTATCACGTAGTCAGTGCGATCTTCACTACGATAAATCTTGTGGACCTGTGGCTTAACTTCTTCCCATTCCCAATTATCGCGCATGAACTGTGTATCGATTTCTGTGTCGAAGTGACCAATATTACAAACGATTGCATTGCTGTTAACACTACGCAGTAGGTTTTCATCGCAAACATTCACGTTACCCGTGCAGGTGCAGATCAGGTCAATGTTGTTCATTAAGTAGGTATCAATATCGTTGATGCTGCCGGTATTCACGCCATTGACGTAAGGTGAGACAACTTCGTAGCCGTCCATACAAGCCTGCATTGCGCAAATTGGATCAATCTCAACAACGCGAACAATCATACCTTCTTGGCGTAGACTTGCAGCCGAACCTTTACCCACGTCACCATAGCCAATAACCAAGGCGCGCTTGCCTGCCATGAGCATATCTGTGCCGCGTTTGATTGCATCATTTAAACTATGTCGACATCCATACTTATTGTCGTTTTTAGATTTTGTAACAGAATCGTTAACGTTGATTGCAGGCACCTTAAGTTCACCCGCTTCCATCATCTCAAGCAGACGATGCACGCCAGTGGTTGTTTCTTCTGTGATGCCATGAATCTTGTCTAGCATTGCTGGGTATTTGTCATGAATCATATCGGTCAGATCGCCGCCGTCGTCAAGAATCATATTGGCGTCCCATGGCTTACCGTTTTGCAATATTGTTTGTTCAATACACCACAAAAATTCTTCGTCGGTCTCGCCTTTCCATGCAAAAGTTGGAATGCCTTTAGCCGCCATTGCTGCAGCCGCGTGATCCTGAGTTGAGAAGATGTTACATGATGACCATCTAATGTCGGCGCCGAGTTCGATCAGCGTCTCCATGAGCACAGCGGTCTGGATAGTCATATGTATGCAACCAATGATATTGGCACCTGCAAGCGGTTGCTCGGCTTTATATTTCCTGCGAAGTGCCATAAGTGCTGGCATTTCAGCTTCTGCGAGAGATATTTCAGCGCGACCGAATTCAGCTAGGCTGATGTCTGCTACTTTGTAGTCTGTATTGCTCATAGTGGTTCTCTTGTCCGTAGTTAGTTAATGAGTGGGTTTGTGAATAGGTTAATAAATAAGTTAATTATTAGATCATTGGTTAGTTAAAATAGGTTGGTCAATTAGTTTTGAAATAAACGCAGTTGCACCTGAAAGCCGTTTTTCAAACCGAGGTAAACGCTCTGTCCGACATTGAGGTCTGCTTCCTGAGCCCAGAGCGTCAGATCATCAGGCTCAAAGCCGAGCCATAGGTCGCCGCACACTTCTCGCGCCCAATCCTGATTGTGGCTGCACAAATCAACAATGAGCAGTTGCCCACCGGCCCGTAAATGCTGTTGGGCGGTTTTAAAAAATGCTTGTGGCGAAGGCAGATGATGCAGAACCATGTTTAGTACGATCAAGTCTGCGGGGCTCTTGTTTGCCTGAATAAGGTTGAGGTCGCCTAATAGGAACTCAACCTTTTTACCTTGATCTTCAGATAATCGGGCTTGCGCCTTCAGCAGCATCTCTTCAGATGTGTCGATGACTGTGACCTGCTCAAATTTATTGATGAGCAGATTGATGAGTTCGGATTCGCCAGGTCCAACCTCAATGACATTTGCGTTGGCCGCGAGGTCTTCATTGAAAAGCAAATCTTGCAAGCAACCAGAATAGTGTTTGAACTCAACAATCAGATCCTGATTTTCTTTTAGTCTATGTGCATTTTTATCAAAAAACTGTTTTGCACTCAGGGCTCGATCATCATGTACCGCCGCAACAGAAGTCCTGCGTTGCGGGTCTAAGTCAATTTGATCGATCGCATCGAACAGACTGCGGGTGAGATTCTCTAACGTATTTTTAGAAGAAGGCAGCGAGCGTCGATAGAAAATTGAATTGCCTTCGCGTTTGGTTGTGACTAATCCCGCCTTCGCTAGCAGTTTTAAGTGATGACTCATACCGGGTTGCGGCATGTCGAAGATGCGACAAAGTTCCAATACGCCAAAAGACTCCTTGCTGAGCACGCGTAAAATATCTAGACGTAGGTGGTCTGCAGACGCTTTGCACAGCGCAAGTAAGTGATCAGCCTCAGATAAATCTAGCTCTGATTCTATTGCAGTTAAGGTTTGTTTGGCTTGGGGCAGGGTGTTGGCCACGTTTTGGCAGAGTTCCAGTATCAAAAAAAGTCGATATTGTACTTATTCTTAGTGGCTTTGCAACACAGTATCAATATGTATTGATATTGATTTTGGCGTATTTTGTTATACTCAAATGCCTTGCAAGAGTCAGCAGTATGAGTGTTAGCGGCATCAACCAGTTGCAAATGCTCTATGAGCCGGAAGAGGATAGGGTTGTTTTCCGTGTTAACTCTGCGGATAAAAAGGAATTCCGTTTTTGGCTTACCCGCGGATATATGATTCTAATGATTAAAATGCTGCGCGAGCATTTCGACATGGATCCAGACATCGTTGTACAGGATGATTTGATCGCGAGGCAAGCGGTCAAATCTTTTAAACAAGAACAGGCCGTGCAAGACGCCAATTTTAAGCAATCTTTTAATGAAGAGGCAAAAGAGTTACCACTCGGTGATGCTGCTCAATTGGCTTTCCGGCTGAGCTATAGAGTCAGCGAAGAAAATCTTCATCTAACGATTCAGCCGAAACAAGACGAGGGCATTAATCTGACGATTAATCGGCAGATAAATTCTTCAATGATGGCGCTTGTGCAATCAGCTGCCAAAAAGGCTGATTGGCGATTGGAGTCTTGGTTTGAATCAACGCAGGGTAGTCGGCCTCATCAAGATGTTGTTAACTAGTCCAATTTAGAAAAACTTAAGCGCGCATAGTTGTTGCTAGGTGTGATTTTTGCCCTGCGTGTTTCTGTTTGTTTGTGTCTTGTTCGACGTTGTATTAGCCAGGTGTCTAGGCAAGGTGACTTTTATTGTCACGCCCGAGCCGCTGGCAAGGTTGCTAGCCGTAACACTTCCGCCATGATGTTCTGCAATTACCCGAACAACATATAAACCCATGCCGAAATGTAAGCGATTGTCGGGATTGTTCGCGCGTATTGACACCATAGAGTCAAAAATATTGTCGACCATATCTTCCGGTATGGTGGGTCCTTGATTAGAAACAAATAGCGTCAGTCTCGTCGTTTCAGATGATAGGCCCAGAGTGATAGTGCTGCCCGGTTGGGAAAAATCGATGGCGTTATCAACAAGCTTGTCCAGCAGTTGCTCAATTCGATAGTCAGACACTTTACTCAATACTTCCCTTTGTGTGCCGCGGTAGTCAAAAATGCGATCAGGGTGCGCAATACGACAATTCGACAAATAGCTCTGTAACAGTTTTTGAAGGTCGATGACTTCGAATTCTTCAGCGTCGAGCGCGTCTTCAAGGTTGGCTGCGTCAGCAAGATTCTGCACGATCATGCCAATGCGGTTAACGCCACGTTTAGCGCTCTCTAGATATTTCCGTCTTGCCGGTTCAGAGTTTTCATTCTCAAGGTGTTGCAGCGACGTACTTAACGCATTAAGTGGGTTGTTGATTTCATGACGCAATGTTCTTGGCATACTTTCTAGGAACTGGTTGTGTTGATGGAGCTTGGATAGCATGCTGGAAATGCTCCGTGCCAAGTCGCCAATTTCATCCCCTGAGTGAATTTCACTTTTAAGCTGATTGGTTTGCAGGCGGCCGTAGATATCGATTGAGTTCGTAGCTTCTGCCCCGAGTTTTCTTATACGTCTCGCCAGTCGAACCGAAAAGACTAAAATCAACACCACAAAAATCAACAAAGATAATACAGAGAAGTTGACGATGCGCTGTAAAGCATCTCGGCGTAACTCTAGTATTCGATTTGTGTTTTGCTTTAGAACAACGGTGCCAATGATTTTGTCTTGCGCAATAATTGGGTGAGCCGCGATGATGACTTCACCATCCTGCGGCGAGTAGCGTCTCTGGTAGCTTGGCGTGCCTGCTAGGCTATTGGTGATGACTAAATCTTCCAGTGCCGCCGGTTCAGTTTCCCTGAGGTGGATGTCGATCATGTCGTATAGACCGTCCATGGCCAGATCAACATAGGCAAACCATCGATCAACCAAGCCGCCTTGTATATTGACTGCCGGTGGCTGCAATTGTCGTGCTTGGTAACTACCGACCTCTGCTCGAACACGTTTCTGCGCGTCGATAACCTGAATGTTTGCGCCGGAATAGCCTAGGCCTTCAACGATGCGAAGCACCTCAGGTGATTTCAGCAGGACTAGTCCAAAAGCCTCTCTGCCGGCGGAAGGCAGGGTGCCCGTGATTGATTCGATGGCTCTTGTCGTTTCGTTATCGACATCAACAACAGCAAGTCCAAAATGTTTTGTTGAGCCAAGCAGGTCCAGCGGAATGCGAAATTCAATCGAGTAACCTTCATCCGTTAAGGTCATGTAACCTTGAATGCGATTTTCAGGCCCGCCCTGTGTCGCGTATCGCCACTCCTCATCCATACCATAAGCCGTTGATACGCCGGGTTCGGTCATGGTTACAACCAACTTTCTTATCTCACCATCTTTGCCGGTGAATGTGATGCGTATGTGATCGGATAGATCCAGTCTTAGTATATTTCGGTCTCGGTAGACGAGTTGATCATCTTTGACCTGCACCAAGGCATAGACCTGGTCATTGTGTTCGCCAAGTACAAGATAGAATTGATTGGGTGATTCGGACACAGCAATTTCAGTGTCGTCATCCGAGCCGAAACTGACGTTGTAGTTAAGTATATCCTCCCAGTCGTTGCTCTTGCCATCAATCCTTATGGGTTTCTCAAGCGGATGAGCGTACAGCTGCTCGTAACCCTCCGGCGATAGTGGTAGTTCATAAAAGAGGTCAGGACGACCGTTGAGTAGTGTTGATATTCCCTCCGAGGTTAGCAGTTGTGCGTTGGCTTGACTGTCCATGAGGAAGTCTTCCATTTCACTGAGGAACAAATAACTAAACCACGGGATAACAACCAAAGCCATACTCATAAGAATGAGTAACTTGGTGCCGAGCCTTGGTCCCCTGATGGTTGATTTCATGGTTTTAACAAATGCTATTTACTAGACCATCGATAGCCGAAACCATACTCACTTTTGATGCAATCGAATTCGTCATCGATGGATTCAAACTTTTTGCGAATATTACGCATATGGGTATTGATCGTGTTGTTTGTCACTAAACTCTGCATGGTGGCATTCATCAGGGTGTCATAGGAAACGGCGTGCCCTGGCACTCTGACAAGCTTCGCTAACATTCGGAATTCGGTCCCAGATAGATTGATTGTGTGACCTTTCCAAGAAACTAAAAGCGCTTCCTGGTCAATCGACATATCACCGACTGTCTTTGCGCTGCTTGAGCCATTTTGTCCGCTCTGTCCCCGTGCCTCATTAATTCTGAGCAAGGAGCTAATCCGTTCAGCCAAGTAATCAAGTGAAATAGGCTTAGGTAGATAATCCCAAGCGCCGAGGCGCAGTCCGCTGATCTTGTCGATTTCGGTAATGCGTTCGGTTAGAAAGATGACCGGCAGAGAAGGTGATCGAGACAGCAGGTCGCGACAAATTTCAAAGCCTGCGTCGACCTCATCCCCTAGAATAATATCGAGAATGGCGAGCTCGGGAAGTTCATGCTCGAATCCCGCTAGGGCTTCTTGGCGACTACTGTAGGCTGTGACTTCATAGCCTTTTTTGGTGACGGCATCGACGTAATTTCCCCGCTGGTCTGGGTCATCTTCAACAATAGCGATACGTTTTGCCATGCCAACTCCTTTTGTAAATGTGGATGGTTCAAATGTGGATGTGAATGCTACCACCAGCGATGCACAAGATGGCTGGGCGTGATTATAACGTAAATTGATTTAATATCTGAAAAAGGCTGTTCAAGCTACTGAATATCAACAAACTTCGATTGTTCCATCGCTTCTCCACGAATCTCCAGAGGTCTTTCATTATCCCTGCGAACAAGATCAGGAATATACCTATTAACTAAGGGTCGGGATTGAGATGTAATTGAGGTACCAAGATGAAAGTATTTATACCTATGTCCGATGAACTATTAGATGGTCGCGCAGAGATGGCTGGCAGGTTAGTGCCGTTTAATCCTGAGTTTCTATCGGGTCGATTTTCAATCGGTGAACAAGCCCGTCCACAAAATTGGATTACCGAATCTGATTATGGTTCCGCTCTAGCGAGGTTGGCATCTACGAAAACCCAGGCGACTGAGTCAAGTCAATTGTAAGACAAGCTAAGTGAGAGCGTTTTAAATACCCTTGCTGTTTCCATAGCGCTGATGGGTGTGCATTAATGAAATCAGGCTCAGGCGATCTTGTTGGTCGCAATACACAGATTGTTAAGGGTTACAGTTTCATAACCTCTGCCAGATCTGGGATGGACGTCGCTGCCCCGGGCCTTGATACGCAAATAGATGCAGCCTTAGCCGCCATTGACAGACATTCTGCGATAGGTCGCTTGTCAGCGTAATGCGCAAGGAAAAACCCCGTAAAGGTATCTCCAGCACCGGTTGTGTCGATCACATTTGTCTTAATTGCCGATTGATGGAATTCTTCTTGGCCATTTTTGAAAATGGCACCTGCTGCCCCAAGCGTTAAGATGGTTGATGAGGCCGGATAAAGCTCAATCATTGCCGCCAGTATGCGCGTCGGGTCATTTTCCCCTGTAATGGCCTGCGCCTCAATTTCGTTGAGAATGAACAACTCGACTTGCTCAAGAGGCAGGTCCATGACATTGCTGCCCATGGGCGCCGTATTGAATATAAGTCTTTGTTTGCGGGCCGCTGACGCCTCGAACACAGCATTGAGATTGCTTATCTCATTTTGTATTAACACATAGTTGTCGGGTTCGAGATGGGCGAACCAGCCCTGAATATCACTCGCTTCGATTTGTCTATTGGCTCCGCCTGTGATGACAATCGCGTTCTCGCCGTCGGGATTGATCTGAATGCTGGCATGGCCCGTTGGTGCATCAACAACCTCTAAACATTGCGTATTGACGCCGAATTTCTCCAGTCGCTCCTTTAGCCAGACACCATCTTGGCCAATCATGCCAGCATGGTGGACTTCGGCACCTGCTTTTGCCAAAGCCAGTGATTGATTTAATCCTTTCCCGCCGGGGTGTATGGCGTAGGATGAGCTTGTGAGTGTTTCCCCGGGCTTAACGAAATGTGGTACCGAATAGACGTGATCGATACAGCAAGAGCCTATGTTTGTGATGCGCATGTTACTTGGTCCGGATTAATGATTGACATAATATGTCTTAAAGGGGTCAAATCGCTTTTATGAATGTTTTAACAGATCCAACTTATTGGTTTATCGCCGGCGTCCTGTTGGTCCTAGCAGAGCTGATCATCCCAGGCGGTATTGTTGTCTTCCTTGGCCTCGGCAGTCTTATTGTCGCGTTGGCGGCCTATTTTGGGTTTGTCGGCACCTGGATGGGAGCCTGTACTTTATTTTTTGTCTCATCGTTAGCCATGATACTACTCCTTCGACAGTTTGCCGTGAAATTTGTCGAAGGTGACTCGAGTCAGGGCAATACCGATGAGTTGCTGGATGACCTTGGAGAACTGGCGGTGGTTGTCGAGACGATTGGTCCGGGCAACAAACAAGGTCGTATTGTGTTTCGGGGCACCCAATGGCAAGCATTGGGCGATGGTTCTGAGCTACCAATTAATGCACAGGTTCAGATTGTTAGTCGTGAGAACGTAAACTATATTGTTGAGAAGTACGATACCCGCACATCCCATGCAGATAGATAAACCCGTTGTCATAGCGACAGCAAAAGAGAGTGTAAAAATGTTTTATTTGACGATTGTATTTTTGATAGCGCTATTTGTGCTGTACAACCTGATTCTTGTCGTCCCCATGCGGGAGCGATGCGTCATCGAGAGGCTCGGTAAGTTCCGTGTTGTGCTCGAGCCTGGCTTCCATATATTAATTCCCTTCTTTGACCGTGTTGCCTATCGGCATGAGACTCGAGAGCAATGTCTTAATATCCCCCACCAAAGTTGTATATCCAAAGACAACATTCAGATCGATGTTGATGGTCTGCTTTATATCAAAGTGATGGATGCCTATAAGGCTAGTTATGGTATCGAAGACTACCTTGTCGCTGCGGTAAATTTGGCGCAAACAACGGTCAGATCTGAGGTCGGCAAGCTGACGCTGGGCGGTACGTTTTCAGAGCGCGATGCGCTCAACGAAACAATCGTGCGAGAAATAGATCATGCTTCGGAACCTTGGGGCATCAAAGTTATGCGCTATGAAGTGATGAATATTACGCCGTCGAGAAGCGTCGTTGATACGCTTGAGAAGCAAATGGAAGCGGAGCGCCAGAAGCGTGCGGAAATCACCTTGGCCAATGCGGAACGTGATTCGACCATTGCGCTGTCTGAAGGTGAGCGACAGGAAGCGATCAATATATCCGAGGGTGAAAGGCAGCGTCGTATTAATGAGGCTGAAGGGCGTGCCCAGGAGATTGCGATAATGGCGACGGCCACTGCGCAAGGTACAGGCATGATTGCTAAAGCCTTAAACGCACCTGGCGGCAGTGAAGCAATGAATTTTCAGTTGATGGATTCGTATATTGACCAGGTGACCCAGTTGTACCGGGAAGCTGATGTCAGTGTGGTGCCCGCTGAACTTGCCAAGATGGAAGGTCTGTTTGCGGGTATCGACCAGGTTGCCGAAACGATTAAAGCGGGAGAGCGATAATGGATTATTTTGTCTTAGCCGTTTGGGGCGTTAGTTTCCTGATTTTAGTCGTCAAGTTTTTTCAATCTATTCGTTTAGTATCGACTCAAACTGCTCATATTGTCGAGCGGCTGGGTAAATATCATAAGACGCTCGAGGCGGGTTTTCATGCTTTGGTTCCGTTTGTTGACAAGGTTACTTTTGTTCAAGATCTTCGCGAAGAGGCGATCGACGTGCCACCGCAGGACTGTTTTACCGGTGATGAAGTCAAAGTCACTGTCGATGGCGTTATTTATATTTCTATTATGGATGCGGTTAAAGCAAGTTACGGCATTGTTGATTACCGCTACGCGGCGGTTCAGCTTGCGCAAACCACGACTCGCTCCGTGATAGGAACGCTGCCTTTGGATAGAACTTTCGAAGAGCGCGACATCATTAGTGCGAAAGTGGTCGAAGTGCTAGATGCTGCCGGTGAAACCTGGGGTATCAGGGTCCATCGTTACGAGATCAAGAATTTATCGCCACCGGATACTGTTCGAAATGCGATGGAGAAACAGGTCAATGCCGAGCGCGAACGACGCGCGATCCTTGCTGCCAGTGAGGGTGATAAGCAAAGCCGTATCAATCGTTCCGAAGGTTTAAAGCGTGAGCTGATCAATCGTTCCGAAGGTGAAAAGCAACGTCGTATTAATGAAGCTGAAGGGCAGGCGCAAGAAATTACCGCCATCGCTTCAGCAACGGCAGAGTCGATCTCAAAGATTGCCGCTGTTGTCTCTGAACCGGGCGGTGACCAGGCATTGCGATTGCAAATATATGAACGCCATATTGAATCGCTACGTGGATTGCAAGATAGCAAAATTATCCTGCCTGCTAACTTGATGAACTTCGAGTCCTGGATGTCAAACCTCGATGCGGTACCGAAGTTAAAGTCGGATTAGTGGATGCCATGCATGCGTTTTTTGAGCAATGGCGCAATAGCCAACACGAAAATGCCAAAGACGACGGCGATGATAGCCAGACGCTCAAACTCCGAGGCGTACACTTGCAACGAAGCTACGGGGTTTGTCGCGCCTCCGCCGCCATCTTCTATTTGCATGCCCGCGGCGATCAGACCCGCTGCGTAGGCTGCAAATGAAGAGGAAAGGAACCACACGCCCATCATCATGGCGGCAATTCTTTGTACGCTGAGTTTTGTCATCATCGATAAGCCGACCGGCGATAGGCAAAGCTCGCCAGTTGTATGCAGTAAATACATCAGTGCTAGCCAAATGACGGCGACTTTTCCATCGTCGGAGGCCTGTGTTGTGCCGTAAACCAATATGGCAAAACCCAAGCCAACTTGCACGATACCTAAGCCGAACTTCGCCGGCGTGGATGGTTCAATTCCCTGTCGTGATAAGCGAGTCCATAACCAAGCTAGCACGGGGGCGAATATAATGATGAACATTGGGTTAAAGCTTTGAAACATGCCTGCGGTGAAGAAGTTACCCATTGCTATATTGCGGTCGGTGAACAATGTAAGGGACGAGCCTGCCTGTTCAAACAACGCCCAAAAGAAAACCGAAATCACAATCAGACATAACATAACGAGCATTCTATCCCGCTCGACCGGTTCGCACTTGGCAATTGAAAACCAAATAATCCAGCCGACGATAAACGTGCTAAAAACGATTAGAACGATGCCCAATTCGCCGGTACGTTGTGTCAACTGCCAAACGACAAACACAAAAGCGACGCTCACTGCGTAAATAATGTGCTCTCGGCTTAATAGGCCTAACACGCGCTCTTGTAGTTGAGCATTTTTGGGTGGTTCGCCGTAACCGAGCAGTGTGTCTTGATAGGTGAGGAAAATCACTAGCCCAAAGAACATGCCAATGCCTGCCAAGCCGAAACCATAGCGCCAACCGTAAGTCTCGCCAAGATAGGCGCAAGCTAAGGTGGCGACAAACGCGCCTATGTTAATACCCATATAGAAGATGGTGAAGCCGCCGTCTCGGCGAGGGTCATCCTGACTGTAGAGTTGGCCAACAATGGTTGATATGTTTGATTTCAAAAACCCGACGCCAACGATGATGAACGCAAGAGAAAGATAGAAAACCTGATTGTAGAATTCTCCTCGAACAACTTCGCCGTTAACAACGGTCGACGGTGGCCCTTCTATAGCCATGCCAAGATGGCCGCAAACTAATAAAATGGCACCAAATGTTATTGCTTTTCTGTAGCCAAGGTATCGATCGGCAATGATGCCGCCCAGCACAGGCATCGCATATACGAGTGAACCGTATGTGCCATAGATTAAGCTCGCATCACGATCGCCATAAAGAAAGTGTTTTGTAAGATACAAAATTAGCAAGGCTTTCATGCCGTAATAACTAAATCGTTCCCACATTTCCGTGAAGAACAAAACGAAAAGACCACGAGGGTGGCCAAGGAAATCTGTTGATGCTGGTTCGATATTATCGTGCATGTATTGTCCGATTCAGTTTTAGGTTTTCTCAGCTGTTCTTCTTAGCTGTTTTTATTAAATATGCTTCGTGGCTGCTCTTCTGAGCTGACCTGTTAGTTCGTCCGCTGCAATAGATACTAACATTGCGGTTTGATCGTGCCGAAAAAAACTTGGCGGCAATAAACACTTGGTTCTGGTTTTTGGCGGATTAGTTTGAGAATTCACAATCAATTATAGAGGTCACTGGGTTGCAGCGGGCGATGATACCTTCCGAGAACATAACCTTGTAGTCGCTGCCAAACTGGTTTTTTTCTTGGTAGTAATCTGTGCTAATTATCTGAGCACCACTGCGAAAAGCTGCGCTTCTTCGTTTTGTATTGCCTGTGCGTGCTTCAACTGTATCGGCGTCAGCGCGAGTTCTAACAATGTAGCCCTGGCTTACGAGGGTTTGAATATAGTCGAATTGTTCAACTGGGTCGTTGATGATTCGAATCGCGGCTTCAGGTGTGCCCTCCATTGCATTAACAAACATAGCGCGATTGCGCAGAGCCTCATGACCCTCAATATAAGTTTCAAGCTTTGCTCCCGTGTGGTCCAGTACGAAAATAAACTTCCCACGTAGCGTGTTGAGGGCGGGCCAGCCTTTTTTGATTGCTGCGTAGAGGCTTGATTGCGAACCTCTAAGGTCGTCAGGTGTATAGAGTTTTTGTCCGAGTGTCGACTTAATTACCTGATCTAATCTGTTCCACGAGTCGGCATTGAAAAGTAAAGGTTGGACAAACCCAGGCCGTTTGATTGGGTCGTCTTTGGCGTTGATGGTGACTACGATGGGGAAGTGCTCCGGGTGGGTATCAGACCAGGCGTCTAAGCTAGCGAGACATTCAGAAAACAACTGGCAGTGGCTTCTAAAGTCGATGTCTTGTACATGCAAAACTTTGAAGCCTGGTGTCAGCATCGGCTCAGAAGAATAGACTGAGGGTGCTGCGATAATTCTGAGCCCCAGTGGTGTCTGGTACAACCCGCCAGCTGGATCGTCCAGTACATCCAGCTCCAGTTTCCTCAAACCGAGGTCGAGTTGCTGATTCAATGGCAGATGGGTGTAGTCTAAGGACGCAGCCAATGCGCTGTTTGATTCTGCGAGTTGCTCCAACAACTCAGGGTCGATGGCCTGCTTATAACTATTATGGCTACCAATGAACTGCAGCTGATTGAATGCCGGATTAGCCGTCGTAGAAGTGCAACTGGCTAGCAGGCTTAAAGTGAATAACATTGTGCAAAACAAAGTGACGAGTCTGATCATCGCTATATCCAAAAAACATGCGTTAGCTTACGATAGGTGATCATCGCAGGAAAAGATTGATAGTGCGCGCTCGGTGTAAGAGAAAATCAATTAGTGTGCAGCAGGGTGATTTTTGAAGTCTTGAGTCTGACGCTCTATTTCAAGTCGATTTCGAGCGCCAGTTTGTAGGAGGCTCTAATGATTTCTGCTGATAGAAAAATCTGCCAAATCTAGCATGGCCTTTTTGTAGGGCGAATCGGGGAGCAACGCTAGGCTGTCTATGGCTGCTTGAGTCTCCTTGGCTGCCAACTCGCTGGTGTATTTTAGACCGCCGGCGGCGTCGACGATCTGCGCGATTCGATCTAGATTTTCAACCCCACCGTTTAGAATGGCTTGGCGAACAAAATCTGCCTGGTCGGGTTCGCCGTCTCGCATTGCGACGATCAGAGGTAGCGTGGCTTTGCCTTCCGCCAGATCATCGCCAATGTTTTTGCCCATATCATCGGCAGCACCTTTGTAATCGAGTACGTCATCGACCAATTGAAAAGCCCTGCCTAGATGCAGACCGTAAGCTTGTAGTGCAGTTTGTTGCTCTAGCGTGCCATGGGCCAAAACTGCTCCAGAATGCGAGGCTGCCTCGAAAAGCATCGCTGTTTTGCGACTAATGACTTCGAGATAATCAGCTTCAGTAACACGAGGGTTTCGAATATTGGTAAGCTGTTGAACCTCACCCTCCGCAATGGTGTTGGTTGCATGTGACAGTATTTGCATAACTTTCATGTCACCGATTTCAACCATCATCTCAAAGGCGCGTGAATGGAGAAAATCACCAACAAGCACGCTTGCGGGATTTCCCCAAGCGGAATTAACCGTTTTGCGGCCCCGTCGAAGGTCTGATGCGTCAACAACATCGTCATGTAACAGCATGGCTGTATGTAGGAATTCAATGATCGCTGCCAGGCTGATGTGCTGATCCTGTTGGTAATCACAGGCTTTGGCAGACAGAAGTACTAAAATAGGACGCAATCGCTTGCCACCGGCCTCGATCAGATAATTTGAGATTTCCTCTACTAATGGCACATGCGAGGAAAGACTGCCAAGAATGAGTTGGTTGACGGCGTCAAAGTCGTTTTCAACGACAGATAAGAAGGGTAATTTCATTTTAGACGCGACACTCACCTAGCGGACTACCTCAAAGCGGTGCGGGCTTGCACCTGAAGGCATGAATGCTAGAGTTGGCGCGACATTGTGTCAAGCGGCGGGTTCAATCAACCGTTCGCTTTGGGCTGGCGCATGAGGTTTGTTGCCAACTATTACTAAAGGAGTTCTTATCCACTGCTCAACTGCGACCGAATCACGGTGAGAGGATATTTGCGGTTATTGAAGTCGCTGTAAATAAGGTAAATAGCTGCTTGATTGACTAGAGTCCTTGCCGTAGAATTGCGCTCCCTGAATATGGGCAAGACCTATGGCCTTGGTGCGCAACTCTGTAATGTTAGATCTGCCGAGTAAGCTAGCGCAAATATAATGGCCAAGGAAATTTTTAGGTCGAAAATCGGTCAAGCAACGATCGAACGATATTAGTCGAATTATTAGAGTGAATAAATAATGTACGCTGTAATTAAAAGTGGTGGTAAGCAACATCGCGTTGAAGCAGGCGAAGTGCTTGAACTAGAGAAATTAGATGCCGAAACTGGCCAAGTCATTGATTTCAGTGAAGTCATGATGATTGGTGAAGGCGCTGATGTTAAAATTGGCGCGCCTTTCGTTGAAGGTGGCAAGGTAACTGCTGAGGTTGTAGAACACGGTCGCGGCAAGAAGGTACGTATCATTAAGATGCGTCGACGTAAGCACTATCGCCGTCAAGCTGGCCATAGACAGTCATACACAAAGATAAAGATCACTGAGATTTCTGGAGGTTAGACAATGGCTCATAAAAAAGCTGGTGGTAGTACTCGTAACGGCAGAGACTCGGAATCGAAACGACTGGGTGTAAAGATCTACGGCGGACAAGATGTTGTTCCTGGTAACATTATCGTGCGTCAGAGAGGCACGAAGTTTCACCCGGGAAAAAATGTTGGTTGTGGAAAAGACCACACGTTATTTGCAAAAGCGGGTGGTAAGGTACAATTTGCGGTTCGGGGTCCGAAAAATCGCAAGTTTGTGGACATCGTCGCAGAGGCTTAAGCGAATCAAAGTCAGAAAAAAAGCCCTGTCATTGACGGGGCTTTTTTTTATCTATCATTTATGTGAAGAACAAAACACGCTATGAAATTCGTAGACGAAGCAAGTATTACAGTTGAAGCGGGCAAGGGTGGTAATGGCTGTCTTAGCTTTCGGCGCGAGAAATACATTGCCAAGGGTGGTCCAGATGGCGGTGATGGCGGTGACGGTGGCAGTATCCATTTGCGCGGTGATGTTTCGCTAAACACACTTGTCGACTATCGGTTTCAACCAACCTACCGTGCCGAGAAGGGTGAGCATGGTAAGGGCAAAGATTGCACCGGCTCCAAAGGTGAGGATATGTACCTAAGAGTTCCACTAGGTACGAGCATCTTTGATGATGAGACGAACGAGTTTCTGGGCGACATTAATTCTGTCGGGCAGGAAATGCTGGTCGCTCAAGGCGGCTTTCATGGCTTAGGCAATACCCGATTCAAGTCCAGTACAAATAGGGCGCCTCGTCAAACAAGCCCTGGCTCACCTGGTGATGTGAGAGTTTTGCGTCTCGAGCTCAAGCTCATTGCAGATGTAGGGTTGTTGGGATTGCCGAATGCTGGTAAATCGACGCTAATACGGTCAATTTCATCGGCAACCCCTAAAGTCGCTGATTATCCCTTTACGACTCTGGTGCCGAATTTAGGTGTTGTGCAAGTTGGCGATGATAGTTTTGTTGTCGCTGATATTCCTGGGCTAATAGAAGGGGCTGCCGAAGGTGCTGGCTTAGGCGTGCAGTTTCTCAAGCACCTAGCGCGTACTCGGTTACTGCTGCATTTGATTGACCTTGCGCCAATGGACGGCAGTGACCCAGCTGAAAACTACCAAGTCATCGAAAACGAAGTGAAAAAGTACAGTGATGGTATTGCCAAGAAAGAGCGTTGGTTGGTCTTCACTAAGTTGGATGTGCTCAGCGAAGAGTTGGTCGATGATGTGATCAATGACGTGCTGTCGAAAATTGAACACACAGGTCCAGTCTTCCGCATCTCCTCTGTATCGCATACCGGTACAGACAAACTGACGTACGCGATTCAAGAACATATTAATGAAATGAATCGATCCGAAGAGATAGCGCGTCAGGAAGCTGAGCTAAACGAGAAAATTCTTAAAGAAGTCCATGATTATTCTTTAAATCAGCGCGAAGCAAGGCGAACGCGACGTCAGCAAGCCAAAGAAGAGCAAATGGACAATGAAGATGATGACGATGACTTCGATGTTGAGGTCCATTACGAGCCCTAGATGACAATATGAGTTCTCCATCGATCAATACCTCTAATTTTTCTGCCGGCTCAACTTGGGTAATCAAGATTGGCAGTTCGCTGTTGACCAAAAATGGGTCTGGTTTGGCGTTGGACTTGATTGAGTCATGGGTTGAGCAAATTGTCGCTTTGCATCGTGCCGGCATCAAGGTGGTTATAGTCTCGTCAGGCGCCGTAGCAGAGGGTATGAGTCGTCTTAATATGACTGTTCGTCCCAACTCCATTCAGTTGCTGCAAGCAGCGGCAGCCGTAGGGCAAATGGGCCTTGTTCAAGCATATGAATCGCAGTTCCAAAAATACGGATTGCATACTGCGCAGATATTACTGACCCATGAAGATTTAAAGTCCCGCGAACGTTACATAAACGCCAGAGGCACATTGAACAGTTTGCTGATGTTGGATGTCATACCTGTCGTTAACGAAAATGATACGGTAGTCACAGACGAGATTAGGTTTGGCGACAACGATAGTCTTGCGGCATTGGTTGCTAATTTGATTGATGCTGAGACACTTCTGCTCTTAACAGATCAGGACGGACTGTTTGATTCGGATCCTCGTAGCAACCCAGATGCAAGGTTGATAACGAGCAGTTCTGCTAATAATGCTGACCTGCTCGCAATGGCCGGTGAAGGTGGTGAATTGGGACGCGGCGGTATGATTACAAAGCTTCGGGCCGCAAAAACCGCTGCCCGTAGTGGCGCGAACACAATTATTGCAAATGGTATGGCTGACAATGTGATTCAGCAGCTACAGCAGGGCTTTATCACGGGAACCTTGTTGCTTGCTGGGCAGGAGACGCTAGTATCGAGGAAACAATGGCTTGCAGCGCTGCCACCGAAAGGTGTATTGACGCTGGATGACGGTGCGGTGCGGGTGCTCAAGAAAGATGGCCGCAGCTTGCTGCCAGTGGGTGTAAAAAATGTGCAGGGTGAGTTTACCCGCGGCGAGTTGGTCGCCTGTGCCGATGGGCAAGGCAATCAAATAGCTAGAGGGTTAATTAATTACAACACAGAGGAAGCAACCGCCATTTGCGGTTGCTCTAGTTCAGAAATTAAGAGAATACTTGGATACGAAGGTGAGCAAGAACTAATTCATCGAGACAATATGGTAATCGTCTAGACCTTTGGAATTAGGCTTTTAGTGCCTTCACTTTCGTATTGAGTCTAGACTTATGACGTGCAGCTTTGTTCTTTTGGATTATCCCGTGCGTAACGGCTCTATCCAAAACAGGAACGACTGCCGCATAGGCTGACGTTGCTACCTCGTAGTCACCACTCTCAACTGCTGAAAGGGTCTTCTTAATTGCGGTACGCATTGCTGAACGCTGGCTAGCGTTGTGTTTTCTGCTAACTTCAGCTTGTCGTGCTCGTTTTCGCGCTTGTGCGGTATTAGCCACTGTTGAATTATCCTCGAAAAGGGACTGAAAAATAAGGTGCGCTACTATGCCGATTGGATCTGAATTTGTCAACGAGTAACTGTCATGAATACCGAGTTTGGAATTACGGTAAAATAAATTTATGAACGATAGCCAGCCTAAAGCTGAAAAAAGTGACAAAGGATTATTGAAATCCAGCGGTGTGGTTTCTTTGATGACCCTGTTCTCGCGAGTCCTAGGACTTGTTCGGGATATGGTGATTGCGAACTTCTTTGGTGCAGGCAGTGGCGCAGATACTTTTATCCTCGCTTTTCGTATCCCCAACTTTTTTCGCCGATTATTCGGCGAAGGCGCCTTTTCACAAGCGTTTGTGCCGGTATTATCCGAGTATCGAAATAGAGGCAATCCTGCTGAAATCCGCAATCTGATCCGCAGTGTTAGCGGTAGCTTAGGCTTTTGTCTGTTGCTTATTACGATAGTTGGCGTCCTAGGAGCGCCGGCCATTATCGCTGTGTTCGCTGCGGGCTACGTCTATGGCGACGAGGTTGAGAAGCTGGCGCTTGCCGCTGAGATGTTGCGAATAACCTTTCCGTATGTGCTTCTTATTTGTATGACCGCGCTTGCGGGGGCCATTTTAAATAGTTATGGCAAGTTCGCTGCGCCTGCTTTTACACCGGTATTACTCAATGTCTCGTTGATACTTGCTGCGATCTATCTATCTCCTTTAATGGACTCTCCTGTGATCGGGCTAGCTTGGGGGGTGCTGATTGCTGGCGTTGTTCAGTTGACCTTTCAGTTACCGTTTTTGGCACGCCAGCGCCTATTAGTACCGCCTAAAATCGATTTCCAGCACGAGGGTGTTAAAAAGGTCATGACCCTGATGTTGCCTGCACTTTTTGGTGTTTCAGTCGGGCAAATCAACCTGCTATTGGATACGGTACTCGCATCATTTCTTGAAACTGGAAGTTTGTCCTGGCTCTACTACTCGGACCGGTTGTTGGAATTGCCTTTGGCATTGTTCGGTATCGCGATCGCCACCGTGGTGTTGCCTAGCCTGTCGATGTTAAAGGCAGATCAATCGAAAGAGTTTTCTAGGACCATCGATTGGGCATTACGAATGGTCTGTCTGTTCGGCATTCCGGCCTCATTGGCGCTTGTGGTGTTATCTGAAAGTCTGATTACAACACTATTTTATCAAGGTGAGATGACCCAACGCGACGTTGCAATGTCCGCGTTGAGTTTAAGCGCATACGGTATTGGGTTACTTGGGCATATGTTCGTCAAGGTATTGGCGCCGGGGTACTATGCGCGGCAGGATATGAGCACGCCCGTGCGATATGGAATAATCGCTTTGGTAGCGAATATGGTGTTGAATCTATTGTTGGTTTGGCACTTCAAGCATGCGGGTCTCGCATTGGCGACTTCACTGTCTGCTTTTTTGAATGCGGGTTTGCTGTTTTACGGTTTGAGGAAGCAGGCTGCCTACATTCTGCAAGCAGGTTGGTTCAAACTCATTGTCCAGCTTTTGCTAGCCAATGGTTTGATGGTGGCGTTTTTACTTTATGCATCGCCTCCTCAGGAAGCTTGGTTTGAAATGGGTTTTTGGGTTCGGCTCTTTACCATGTTGGCCGTGTGCGGGGCTGGCGGTATTGTTTACGGACTTGGTTTGTTGATGGTCGGGATTCGGTTTAAGGAATGGGTTAGGTAGATGGAAGTAATACGAGGTATACAGAATATCAAACCTCACCATCGTGGTTGTGTTGCCACGATTGGCAATTTTGACGGCGTGCATCTGGGCCATCAGGCCATTTTGCAGCAAGTAAAAGATAAGGCAAAAGAACTGCAGGTGCCTTCAATGCTAATTTGTTTTGAGCCGTTACCAAAAGAGTATTTTGGTCATGCGCCAGCGCGCCTAACTCGGTTCAGGGAGCGGGTCGAGCTATTGTCAGAGTTGGGTGTCGACTTGGTGCTGTGCTTTCGGTTTGATGAGCGAACCCGAGCCTTAACCGTCGACAAGTTCATTGGTATGTTGACCAACGACATTGACATCAAGGCGCTCTTTGTCGGTGATGATTTCCAATTTGGTAATGACCGCAGTGGCGGCTATCAGGATTTAGTCAATGCTGGTGAAAGCCACAATTTTGAGGTTACCAACTTGCACACGCTGGTTTACGAGAGTGTTCGAGTTAGTAGTACTCGCATAAGAGAATCACTCGCCGCGGGTGCTTTTGATGAAGCTGAAGAAATGCTGGGTCGGCCTTATTCGGTAACAGGCAAGGTTGTGTATGGTCGCCAGCTGGGACGCACGCTGGGCGCTGCGACGGCTAATATACAATTACATCGTTATCGCGCTGCGGTCGATGGGGTTTATGCGGTAGAAGTTGAAGGGCTGGATAAAACCTATCAAGGGGTTGCTAATGTAGGCATTAGACCGACGTTAGATGAAGCCACGCCCAAGCCAATTCTTGAGGTACATCTGTTTGATTTTTCACAGACTGTCTATGGCAAGACGGTGAAGGTGGTGTTTCGAAAAAAGATTCGAGAAGAGAAAAAGTTTAAAGGTCTAGATGAGCTAAAATCAGCGATTGCTCAAGATGTTATTGTTGCGCGCGCTCATTTCAAGGCGAAAGACTCTTAATGATTCATATTCTCTTATGCATAACGATCATTGTTTTGGATCAGTTTACCAAGTGGTACATGGTTGGCTTACTTGCGCTGTGCGAACGTGGAAATTGTCAATCAATTGAAGTTTTGCCCGTCTTTAAGTTGATGGTTTTATACAATACAGGCGCGGCTTTTAGCTTTTTGAGTGATGCTGGTGGCTGGCAGCGCTGGTTTTTAGTTTGCGTTTCCAGTGGCGTGAGTGTGTTTATTGCCATATGGCTATATCGAATCCGTTTGCAGGAAAAAGTACTCGCACTTGGATTGTCGTTCATACTGGGTGGTGCGATTGGTAACTTAATCGATCGAGTTGCAACCGGCAGTGTGGTCGACTTCATCGTGGTTCATTGGCAATCCTACTATTTCCCCGCATTTAACATAGCTGATAGCGCGATTTTTATAGGCGCCTGCTTATTAGCTTTTGATATGTTTACAAACCCTGACAAAAAAAAATTGGAAAGTACTAATGGTCAAACAAAAAAATAGCGGCGTCCCAATCGGGCCGGGTGTTGAAGTTAACTTGAGTTTTAGCATCAAACTTGAGGATGGTGAGGTGATTGACTCGACCGGCGAGAAGATTGTGTCTTTTACAGTTGGCGACGGTAATCTTTTACCTGGCTTTGAGCGATCTATTTTTGGTCTTGTTGCTGGCGACGAAAAAACCGTCAACATTCAACCTGAGGATGCTTTTGGTATACACAACGAAGAGAATCTGCAGAGAATTAAGCGCTCGAATTTTCAGTCAAATATGAATCTGTCTATCGGTCTGATGATGTCATTTTCCGATGCGCAGAATGCAGAACTTCCCGGCGTTATCATTGGTATCGATGAGAAGTATGTTGAGGTGGATTTTAATCACCCGCTAGCAGGTCAAAATATATTGTTTGAAGTCGCGATTGATTCAGTGAAGAGGATTTCAAATGAAATTCTTAGGGTGAAAACCTGATGCTTATCAAACTGGCAAATCCAAGAGGGTTTTGTGCCGGGGTTGATCGTGCAATTGAAATTGTAAATCGCGCCCTTGTGCAGTTTGGCGCGCCAATTTATGTACGACACGAAGTTGTTCATAACAGAACAGTCGTTTCTCAGCTACGGGCTAAAGGCGCGATATTTGTTGACGAGCTGGATCAAGTACCCGCCGGCGCATTAGTTATCTACAGCGCCCATGGAGTGTCTCAGGCTGTGCGGCTAGAGGCGGCCGAGAGGGGTTTGCGGGTTTTTGATGCGACTTGCCCGTTGGTGACTAAGGTTCACAATGAGGTTAAACGTTTTTCTAAAGAAGGCAGAGAGACAGTTTTAATTGGTCATGAAGGTCACCCTGAGGTCGAAGGTACAATGGGCCAGTTTACTGACCCTAACAAAATTCATCTGGTAGAGACCGTCGATGATGTTAAAAGTCTGAAAATACAAGATGAAGGTTTCGTTTCCTTTGTGACGCAAACAACCTTGTCGGTTGATGATACCGCTGCGGTTATTGACGCGTTAAGGGACAAACTGCCAACCATTAAGGGGCCAGCAAAGAACGATATTTGTTATGCGACGCAGAATCGTCAAGATGCTGTGAAGGAACTGGCGGGGCAATGCGAGTTGATACTCGTGGTTGGTTCACCAAATAGCTCAAATTCAAATCGGTTGAGGGAATTGGCATCTCGTCTTGGCGTTCGATCCTTTTTAATCGATGACGAATCAGAGATTGCTGAAGATTGGTTCAAGGGTGTTCAGACGGTCGGTATTACATCGGGGGCCAGCGCACCAGAAAGCCTTGTCGAGCAAGTCGTTGCGAGATTAAACTGTATAGAACCTTCGGTTGTTGAGAACATTGTGACGCGCGAGGAAACCATGGAGTTTTCTTTGCCAAAGGAATTGAGATCGTAATTGTCCAAGACGGCGGTAGAGATAACTACGGTGGATGGTTATGTTGGCTAAACAAGGATATTAATCATTACTGATAGGCAGTAGCTAAGCATGAAACAAACAGGTTTTTCGCTAATAGAACTAATGGTCGTGCTTGGCATTATTGGAATAATTACCGTCATCGCATATCCGAGTTACCAGTCCTACACGTGTGACACGTTTAAAGCGCAAGCGGTGGCCGACCTGAGAGTCTGCGCACTATCATTAGACCGTTACTATAGTGATGATTTTACTTACATCGGCGCTGAGATTAACGACGGTAGCGACGCGGGTAATCCTTCAATCTGTTTAGATCGCTCGCCAGCAGACGGTAACGCTAAATTCAACGTTACGCTCCCTACTGTCACCTTGAACAACTATATTATCGTTGCTACCCCAGTTAATGCAGACATTTGTGGTAATACAATGACACTGTCAGCTGACGGAAGCTTTAGCGAAACCCTCTAGCCTGTAAAAGTAAATAAAAACCCCACTAAAAAAGTACCGTTCATCTTCAAAATGAGCGGTCTTATCTAACCCTCAGCTCTCTATATAGCCCATGTCGTACTATTTGAGGTTTGATCATAGATGGGATTCCCATGATAGTGAGGGATTCACAGGCGCCTGCGCGCAAAATACGTGGTGTAACACTGGTAGAAGTGCTGGTTGGACTGATTATTATTTCAATTGGCATGACCATCGCTATACCTAGCTTTAATGGCATGGTGGCACGAAATAGGGTTGCAACTCAGGTCAACGAAATGTTGTTGTCAATCAACCTTGCACGCAGTGAGGCGGGCAGAAACGGCTCTCGCGTGACCATTCAAGCTCAAGCTGCTGATACAGCGGATGAATTTGGTGCTGGTTGGTGCGTCGTTGCTGGCAATCCGGGCGACTGTGAAAGCAATGTTATTCGAGTTTTCCCTGCTCTTATTGGTGAAGCGACATTGAATCTAGTTGATGACGGCGGCGATGATTTTATTGAGTTTAGCTCGACAGGTGGCATGAAAGACGATTCGAGCATCAGCATTGATCTTTGTTATGCAGGACAGCAGGGGCGCCGGATTTTCATCAGCCCAATCGGTCGTTCAAAATCCCATTCCCCGACAGATCTAGATCAAAACAAACGGCCTTGTTCCTGTACCGACCCACAACCAGAGGGCTGCTCATGATTAGACAATCAAAAGGTTTTACCCTCATTGAAGTGCTCGTCGCGGTTTTGATTATTGCGGTTGGCATTCTTGGCGTTGCGGGCATGCAGGTGGTCAGCATGCAGCAAAATAGGAATGCGCTATTAAGGGATCAGGCGCTTCAGGCTGGTAATGATATTTTGGACAGAATGCGCGCTAACGAGCTAACGCCCTATGCAACAGTGGCTTTTGACGATGAACCGTCCAGCGTGTCTGATTGCAATAATGTGCTTTGTAACCGTTTGGTTATGAAAGATTTTGATATCGCGCAGTGGAAGTGTCGCATTAATCCGTTGACCGATGCCGGTGTCGTGCATGACACCTGTGCCACGCTTGGTATTGCGACAGCGTCTTTGCCTGGCGGTCGAGGCTCTATCGAAGTAGATGCGGTGGATGACAATATTATTATTGTGACGGTTGAATGGGTGACGGATCGAAATGGTAATACCAGTTCAATCGCGCTGCGAACTCAAACGGGAGCGATCTAATATGCGATCGAAACTATCGCAAGGTTTTTCACTTGTTGAGCTAATGATTTCACTAGCGCTTGGCTCTGTCGTTACAGCCGGTGTTGTGCAGCTGTTCGTTGCCAATTCAGAAACTCACACATTGGTTAATGGCCAGTCACGAATGCAGGAGTCTGCGCGTTTTGCACTTGAGTTTATTGGCCGTGAGGTCCGTCAAGCAGGCTATCGCGGATGTTTTTCTGGCAATGATGACCTGCACACAACTATCGACCCGACCGATAACCTGCCTTACGAGTTTGATTTGCGGCAGGGGGTTAGAGGCTTTGAGGCAGTGGGTACCAGCTCTTGGAATCCCGCTTTGACCATACTACCGAACACCACCGAAAATTCGAGTGTCTTTACAACCTCGTATGGTTATGGCGCAGGCTCGGGTATTGATATCACGCAGGTTGCTTCGGGCACGGATGTTGTGACGTTCCGCCATCTCTCTCAAGTTGATGCGAGATTAGGGGGTTATTTAGATGCGGGTAATAATTTTATAGCCGGAACAATGCCTACATCAACAGAAGACATAGTTGTAAATGTCCCAGAAGGTTGGGACGAATTCGACTTGGACCACTTGGTCATGATTCATGATTGTGAAAAAGCAACAACCTTTCGGGTGTCGACTTCCAACCCTTGGGGCAGAAATGCAGATGGCAGCCCTGCGGCGGCTGGGGCGAGTGACGTCGGGAATTTGACCATCGGTCACGATATTAATGACACTGATACTACTCGAAATACTTTTTTGAGGCTTGCTCTGATAAATACATATGAAGTTGACGCAGCAGTTTCTGCGATTGAGTCCCACACTTTTTTTATCGCGCCGGGTGAAGGGCTCAATAACGATGGCCAAGCGCCTTTGAGTTTATGGCGAAAATCTGGGCTCCAAGCGCCCATTGAGTTGGTTGAAGGTGTTGAGAACCTGCAAGTTTTATACGGCGTTGATACAGACAGTGATCGAGTGCCGAATCAGTATTTTACGGCGCAATTTGTACCAAGTTGGCCGGACATTGTCACGGTCAGAGTGACGGTAGTCGTCAACAGTATTGACAATGTTGGCTCGACATCTGCGCCAACGCACGGTTGCAATATACAAAATTGCATAGGTGAAGAAACTTATGATGGTTTGATTAGGCGAGCCTTCTCACAAACCATCCAGCTGAGGAATCATGGCTAATATAAAGGATCAAAGGCTGACTGCCGGCATCATGACTCGCGATCGTCAGGGTGGTGTTGTGCTTTTTATGAGCCTAATCATGCTGTTGATTATAACGGTTTTAGGCCTTTCTTCAGTTCAGACAACCTCTATGCAAGAGCGAATGGCGAGAAGCTCTCGGGACGTCAACCTAGCCTTTCAGGCTGCTGAGTCTGCCATCAAGGATGCTGAAACCATTGTAGAAGAGTTTGCTTCTTTGTCGGACTTTGATGCCGCTGATGCAAATACGAATGGCCTTTACTACGAGGCAGAATTCGATGAGGAAAGTAACTGGAAGACGGTTGATTGGGATGCGGCGGACGGTAATTACTTCACCGCCAGCACGACAGTAGCGAATGTAGCTTCTCAACCAAAATATATTGTTGAACATGTGAAAACAGTTGTTTCCGATGAAGACAGATTAAACCTAGACAACGTTGGGCAAGACACCGGTTCTGGTCGCGCACAAATTTTTAGAGTTACCGTATATGCTACCGGCGGTACTGATTCAGCCCGCGTGATGATTCAAAGCACCTACGGCAAGAGATTCTAATATGATGATGAGAACTTTTCAGTCGACGTTGTTGTTGGCAGGATTGCTGCTGGGGAATTTGGCTTTTGGTGCGACTACTAACCCTTTTTCGATGGTATTAGAGGACAGTGGGAGCACAGGCGAAATAAACGCAGTAACAATTGATTCTTCCGCTTCCGGTGCTGCGATTGTTAAGAATATTGAAGGTACCAACGTTGTTGCTGGTCAAAGTGTTCTTGTACCCGGCGGTACAGTTACAGTGAATGCTGACTCGAGCGGAATCAGCTTTACCCCAGCTCTAAATTTTTCTGGTTCGGTTGATTTTCGATACTCGCTAAAGGATGGCGGCACTTCATATTCCGGAACGGTGACTCAGGATGTCACGCCGGTGGCGGATGTGCCGACATTAGGCGTGACGGGCACTGCTTTGGGTAATGAAGATACGGCGATCGCGTTAGACATTACTGGCGCTTTGGTTGATGTTGATGGCTCAGAAACGTTGACCTACATGATCACGGGCGTACCGACCAGTTCGACGTTCAATAACGGCAGCCTGTCAATAAACACTTGGACCGGTGCGGCGGCAGATGTCGCTGGCCTGACGATTACACCACCGGCGAATGACGATGATGACTTCACCTTATCCGTGACGGCAACGTCAACAGAGTCAATCGGCGGTGATACCTCGGCGTCGGCTGCGAACAAGATCGCTGTGACGGTTGTTTCGGTCAACGATGCTCCTACGGCTTTGGATCAGTCCTACAACATTGACGAAAACTCCGCTAATGGCACGGTTGTTGGCACTGTACTTGCCACTGATATTGAGCCTGCGCAAAGCTTAAGCTTTAGTTTCGATGATGCTTCTGCTTTTAGCATCGATGCGGCTGGCATTATCACGGTCGCCGATGTTGGCTTGCTTGATTATGAAGTAATGCAAAGCTTCAGCCTGGTTGTGACCGTGGCTGATGATGGATCGCCGAGCGAATCTGACACTGCAACTATCACAATTGAGCTGAACGCTCTGAATGACAATGCGCCGACAGCCGTTATTGATGAGGTGTCAGTTGATGAACTTCAACCGATCAATTTCAACGTTATTACAAATGATACAGACCCAGATATCCCAGCGGTCACCTTAACTGTTTCTGAGGTTGCCGGTGATGTAGGTCTGATCGGTGTGCCAATTGAATATTTTAACGACGGTGAGTTGTATGGCACCTTGACCATTAACACCGATGGCAGCGCGACCTTCGAGACAACCGCTGTCAGCACAGTTGAAGTCTTCTCTGCAACTGAGTTCTACAAAGTAACGGATGGCACAAACATTAGTGATGCCGGCACCGTGACGGTCACGATTAACCCCGTTAATGATAATACTCCTCAGCTGACCGGGGTTGATATAGATGGCAATACATGTGGCGTCGCATCAGGCGATACTTACTGCTTCGATGAAGATGAGTATTTGTCAGACTCTGACGCTGCGACCATTTCACTGGCGAAACTGTTTTCTGACCTTGATATTGACGGCGATGGTTTGTTGGACTCCAGCACCAGCGGTGACAACGACTCGCTTGTGTTTAGTGTGATCAATAGTAATCCAGAAAATGTCTCGTATCAGATTCAAGGTACTAACTTACGTTTGTACAGTGGCGTGCATATACATGGCACCTCAACGTTAGACATTACGGCAACAGATACAGCGACGCCTGGAACGATTAGTTCAGTCACACTGTCCCTTTTCGTGACGGTTGTTTCGGTCAATGATCCGCCGATTTATCAGCGTAGCCCAAGTAATTATTATGAAAGTTATGAGCTAGACGAAGACGCTGGCGACATTACATTTGGAATCGAGGGCGCGTTCAGAGATGAAGACCTATTTGATGCTAATACTGGCGATGATGAGCTTACCTACACAATTACTGTGATCGACAGTGAGAATGATGAGGTCTTGACTCGAATGGTTGATGCGACGGGTTTTCCGCCCTGTCCATCGTCCGGCACCTGCGTCGTTAGTGACAATGACCCTATTGATGGTAGCCAAAGAACATTGATTCTTGAAACACAAAACGCCAGTGAAGCACTACCCATTTTCAAAGATGCGCATGGTACTGTCGATATTACGGTGCGAGCGACTGACCTTGGTCGTCCACCAGGGCTGCCGGACGCAGCTGTGCCATTGATTGATCAAGGTGGTTTTGTCGTCACGATTAATGCGATCGGCGATGACACACCTGTTGCCGTCGACGATCATTTCGATGATATTGCGGCACTTGTCATTGACGAAGACTCTGATGTGATCACTTTTAATGTGCTCACCAATGATGACGCGGGTGATGTGCCGGCGTTTGTCATTAGTACAGGCCAAGAAGTCGCAACCCAGCGGTGGCGCAGTGGCTCACGCTTGGTTGATGATGGCCTAGGTGATTTAACCGAAGCGGCAAATGGTCAAGTCAGTTGTGCCGACCAAGTCGGTTGTATCGATGGTGAAACAGGCGGTGATGTTACCGGTGCGACGTTAGATCGCTTTGAGATCGCCTATAAGCCAGAACCGAACTTCAACGGGGAAGACTCGTTCGTTTACTGTATTCGCGACTCAGCGCCCGCAGATGAAGCCGCTTTCACGCCGCCAATCGATCAACGTTGTGCGACCGTCACGGTAAATGTATTGCCTGTTAATGACCCGCCGATCGCCGACACCACGATTACCTATGCGATGGATCAAGCAGACGACCTGATCGTGTCTGCAGAAATCGGCTTGAGGATGAAGGTCTCTGATATCGATAATACGCATATCGACGGTCTAGGTTGTAATCCATTGGATCCCGATTGTTCACCTGGCGCGGGAGAGCCCCAAGCAGATCAACTGTACTTCTATTTTTCGGGTGCGTTGACGGAGCATGGACAGCTGTTCTCGCCGTTCACTAACGATGGCGCGTTTAATTATCGTCCTGATGCGACGTTTGATGGCAGCGATAGCTTTGAGTTCGAAGTGTGTGATAGACCAACGCCAGGCGATGCGGATCATTGTGACGCTGGCGTTGTGACCATTATCATCAACGCGTTGACCGGCGCCCCAGAGGGATCGACAGATGGCGCTGTTCAATTCGATTATCAGCTCGCGGAAGGGCCCCTAGAACTGCCTATTGGACCAGAGCCTAATGTTTTGATTGTAAACGATGATTCCGGGTCAATGTTGTTTGAAATCACAACAAACACGGGGGCCGATAATAGTGGTTATGAGTACAACACAGGCGATACCCTTTATTTCATGTACGAATTTAACGAATTTGGTTGGTTTGATCATCATACTGCTCCAAGTGAAGAAGCGTCTCCGGGCGTTGGTCTCTGGCGTTTAAGGCACTCGCGTTACAATACGGTTTATTACAATCCTGATACTCAATACGAGCCCTGGAAAGGTTTCAAAACAAAAGACGACCCTTTCATAGATAGTGATTACACAAACGCGTTGATAGATCCGATGGGTTCTACTGATATAGATCTGAGGGATTTCTATAACTACGAATCTCAAGGTATTAAAACAACGGAAAGCTGTAGACTTTCGTGTGTAAAATATAAGAAAAGGAAATGTAAAAAACGTGGACTACCTGAAGTTTGTACAACTCGAACGACATTCACAGATATCGATATCGACGACTACTATATCCCTCGCTACTACACTTGGGAGGATCGCAATGGTAATGGTCAGCTAGATTCGAACCCCGCTCCGTTTATTGGTGGTGACAAAAGCTTGCCCAATGCTGATTCAGAAGGCACGCTAGTTGAGATTTTACCCGGCGAGACATACCCGAAAACTGAAAATCGGTCTGATTGTGTTGCTTCTGAGGACAGTTGTAGCTACGAAGAGGAAATACAAAACTTTGCGAACTGGTTTACCTACTATCGTTCCAGGGAACTTTTGGCAAAGGCTGCGCTTGGCGCCGTTGTTACCAATGCTGAGAACATCCGCCTAGGCTACGCGACCATCAATCGGCAGCAGGTTGTCTCGAGTGGAAAAACGATTGTACCTGCACAGATTCAGTCAATGAATCCATCTGAACGGACCGGGGCGAAGAAAGGCGTATTGGATGCTATCTATAATACTGTTTCTAATGGCGGAACACCGCTGCGTCAAGCTTTAGAGCGTTCTGGGCGTCACTATGAGTGTAAAGTCAACGACATATTTAGAAGTGGCGGTGATTCAAGCCCAGGTGATGCGAACTGCCCGGTGCTTCCTGTACCCGACGGGAACTGTCAACAACATTTCACGCTGTTGCTCACAGATGGATCGTGGAATGGTAGAGACCCAGTGATAGATGAAGCTGATGTAGGTACGGGTAATTTTGACGGCGGCGCGTTTGCTTCAGATGATGCGGAAAATCTTGGTGACGTTGCGATGCATTACTATGAACGTGACCTTCACTCAGGGCTTCCCAATGAAGTACCCACCACCGGGCGTGATAGGGACCTCGCGTCCGATACAGCCTTCGAAAATGATGGCAGTGACCTCATGCATCAGCATATGACGACCTATACCGTTGGTTTTGGCGTGAGGGGTAATGTTCTTGCTGACCCTGATGACTACGAGGTCGGTTTTGACTGGGGCGACCCAGACGATAGTACTGAGGAGAAGATCGATGATGTGCGCCATGCGGCATACAATGGCAGAGGCGTTTATCTCGACGCGAGCAACGCAGGTGAATTGGCTGACCGTCTTGTTGAAGCGTTCGATGAATTCTCACAGGGTAGTGGTGCAGCATCGGCGGTGAGCTTTAACTCCCAAGAGATTCAGCAAGATACGTTAATTTTCCGCGCTTTCTATAATACCAAAATTAACACGGGTGATTTGATCGCGCAGACATTTACTGATGACGGTCTCGGCGATGAGCCGGTTTGGAGTTCTGCTGAGGCGATGGATTTGGTTTTGGCGGAAGATCGAGAAATCTTATCCTATGACCCTGGTTGCTATGAACCAGAAACTTGCGTGACGGGTCAAAACCTGACTGCGAAGGGTATCGCGTTTAGAGCGGGGGCTCTGACGGATAGTCAAAGGAATGTCTTTATCTCTGATCAAGGCGCCACAGATGCACAGAAAAATACCGAGGTTACGCGACGGGTAAACTATCTACGAGGCGATCCTGAAAATGAAAGGCCCGTAGGCAACTTTAGAGAAAGACCATTAATAGGTGGACGCCTAGGGGATATAGTTCACTCAACGCCGGTCTTTGTAGGTGCGCCGAATCGTGCCGGACGAAATGCAATACCTTTCCCTCAGGAAGATCTCTACACTGATTTTAGAACGACGTATGCGGACAGAACCGAAACCATTTATGTCGAATCGAATGATGGCATGTTGCACGGTTTTAACGCATCAGATGGTAGTGAGGCATTTGGATATGTACCGAATAACTTAATGTTAGGTACATTCAGTAGAAATATTACCGAGCTACTGAATTTCAATTATAACCACAAATTCTTCGTTGACCTGACACCTGCAGTTAACGATGTCTATATTGATTCTGACGGTGATGGGGACAAAGAATGGACGACTATTTTAGTCGGTGGTCAAGGTGCGGGTGGTAAAGCGTACTTCGGACTCAATATTACCGACCCAACTAAGTTCGACGAATCGACAGCGGGCGATGTTGTTCTTTGGGAATTCACCGATGCAGATGACACCTATCCAACAGATGCTGCCGGTGACCCGTTGCTGACGGGGGATGGCTTGCAACGACAGGATCTGCAAGATACTCCTCAGCCCGTGAAGGATCTGGGTTACTCATTCAGTATCCCGACATTGGCGATGAGTAATGTTCAAGACTCAAATGGTGAGCAAGAATGGATTGCAATATTTGGTAACGGCTTTAACAGTACATCGGGTATCGCGAAACTTTATGCGCTGTTCCTAGACGGCGGTGTCGATGGCCAATGGTGCCACCCTGATATGCAGCATAATATTATCCCCAATGGCACTCTGCCTGCCGACTGTATTGGCAAACAGGATTTTTTAAAGATAGATACCACCTTTGGTGTGAGTGATGATGGCTATCCTAACGGTCTAGGTACGCCTCGGGGTATCGATGTTGACGGTAACGGTACCGTCGACTTTGCCTATGCGGGTGATACTTTCGGTAACTTCTTCCGCTTTGATTTGAGTTCGAGTAATTTTCAGGACTGGGACTACACAAAGATCTATGAAGCCAAGTATGTTGACGGGGACGGAATCGAAACATTGCAGCCGATTACCACTCAGCCAATTGTCACGCTGCACCCGACCGAACAGGACGGGTACATCGTGATTTTTGCAACCGGTAGCTACATTACGGTTCCGGATGGCGCTGACAAGGAGGTTCAATCTATCTATGGGTTATGGGACAGATTGTCACCTGAGTTGCTTGATGAAGATGACCTTGTGCAGCAGCGTTTCGCTAATAAATTCGATTCACGCTTTGGCAGTGTAAGAGTGTTATCTAACAATGAAGTTGATTATTCAACGGACGGCGGTAAGAAAGGTTGGTATAACCACCTAGATGTTGTGCCTGTTGGAGAAACTCAAGGTCTGGCAGACGTTGAATTCCCTGGTGAACGAGCCATCAGAAATATTCAATTGCGTGGTGGGCTCACTTTCGTGAATAGTATTATCCCCAGGAGTGACACAAGTTGTGTCGACGTAGCAGGTGGTTTTGCATTGTCATTCTGTCCAGGTACAGGTGGTACAGATTGTTTAGGTGATCGAGGCATCTTCGATCTAGACAATGATGGTGCATTTGATGAGGGTGACTCGGTCAATGGTGCAGTGGTCGCCGGTATTAGGTTTGAAGATGCAGTTCCAACTGACTCTTCCTTTATCGAGGATAAGCGTATTACTCAGTTGAGTGATAAATCGTTGGATTCAACATCTACAAACACTAGCGGCGGTCTGAATACCGGTCGATTATCTTGGAAGCAACTTGAGTCGATTGACTAGGATAGGAGTAATAACCATGCCTAAGCTGATTATGTTTCCACTACTGTTTCTGTTGTCATCTTGGAGCTATGGTCAGGATGACTTTGTCGACCAGGATTTCTTGCCAAAAGGTGCCAAGAAAGGCATTGGGCAATTATCGAAGCTGGACATTGCTGCACGCACCGTGACAATTGGCGGTATCGATTACACCTTCGGTTCGGCGACAGCTGCTCCGCCTGTGGAAATTCTACTCTTAGGAAAAGATTTTGGCGCGGTGCAGCTATTAAAAGATGGTATGCATGTTAGGTTTTACTACTTGCTAGAGGCAGACCGTAGAGTAATAAAGGTGTTATTGGAGATTGTAGAGAGTACCGAAATCTAGCAAGGAATATTAGCCTCAGAGTCTGGGAAAGATTTTATAGGTGATGTTAATAATATCCAGACAATGTCTTAGCAATTTCTTAACAACGTAGAGCATTACCACGGCGATCAATAGGCTGGCCTGCCGCATCTCGGCTGTTGATAACGCGAGCACGACCCTGAGTGTTTATCACTATCTGCCGAGCGTATTGCGGGTCGCCGTTTTTAGGGCAATGAGTGAAGTTGCCATTCTGAAAATTGGTGTACCCATATGGCGTAAACTGTAGGTATTGTCTGTTGCGAAATGCCCGCCATGTAATCGTTCCATCCTTAATCGTATTTTGGATTTTCTCGATCAGGAAGTCCTCCCCGTCTAGTCTGGCATTTTGATTGTAGTCGGTAAATGCAATGAGTCCCTCATGCCATTTCCCATTACATTCACGGCTGTTTTTTACGTATGGGCAAAGAGTGATGTTTGTGCGGCGAATGATTGCTGAATGACGAGAGTAGTTTATAGCACCTATTATCCAGTTGACCTCGGCAGTCGCTTTGCTGCGGTTGTGGATGTTGATGATGCTGGGAGCAACGATGCCAATTAGGATTGAGGCAATCGCGAGAACGGCAATCAGTTCGATGGTGGTGACGCCGAAGTTTTTCACAGGTATTCCCCAAAAATTTTAGGTTAGGATCAAACTAAAAATTTTGAGGTGCGAAATATCTGCAGTTGATGTCAGTTAATTTGGGTTACTCGTGTTTTCTCACTCTAGGCCGAGTTTCTTTAGACGATAACGTAGTGCGCGAAAGGTAATGCCCAATTTCTTAGCGGCAGCGGTTTTATTCCAGCGAGTTGCCTCGAGTGCATCGACAATGACATTTTTTTCGATCCCTTCCAGATAGGACTCTAGAGAATCTTCATCTTCGGGTAATGAGCTCTGCGGCTCGTTTGAGTTAGAGGCTGCTTGTTCGTTTATGTCAGTATTGCCAGCATCGTCAGTGATATCAGTATGGTCGGTCTCATAGTTGACAGTTTCGGCCTCAGGAGCATCAGTTACTAGAGCCGCCGGCGTTACTCGGGAAGCAGTCAGATTCAAGTCTTCAGGGGTAATAATATTATCTTCACAAAGTGTAATTGCTCGTTCCAAAATATTCTCAAGTTCCCGTACATTGCCAGGAAACTGATATCCACTTAGCGCTGACATCGCATCCTCACCGATGACCGGCGTATCAATACCATATGTATCAGCGATACCTTTAAGCAGCTTTTCAGCAAGAACAGGGATGTCCCCTAGTCGCTCGCGCAAGCTTGGCACCTTCAACTCGATGACGTTAATCCTGTAGTACAAGTCTTCTCTAAATGTGCCCGCATCGACTTGTGCAGCTAGATCCTTATGCGTCGCGCTAAGAATCCTAACGTCGACTGAAAGCTCTTGCTGCGAGCCAACTGGACGTATGGCTTTTTCTTGAATACCACGTAGGAGTTTCACCTGCATTGCCAATGGTAGGTCAGCCACTTCATCTAGAAAAAGTGTGCCGCCGTGAGATGCTTGAAATAATCCCTCTTTGTCACTGACTGCGCCCGTAAAACTGCCTTTGACGTGGCCGAAAAATTCACTTTCCATTAGCTCTGAAGGGATTGCACCGCAGTTAACAGGAATAAATGGTCCTTGTGCTCGCGGACCTTGTTCGTGAATCATCTTCGCGACCAGTTCTTTACCGCTGCCGGATTCGCCACTAATGTAAATGGGCGCCTGACTGCGCGCTAATTTGTTTATCTGGCGTCTCAAGAATTGCATAACCTCAGTTTCACCAAGAAGACTCAACTCTGAATTGTTGTCTTTGCTGACATCCATTGGTTCGAGATTTAGGGCGGTGTCGACAAGATTTCTGAGTAGTTCCAAATTCACAGGTTTCGATACAAAATCGAAAGCACCCGCTTTCAGTGCTTCAACTGCAGACTCCATGTTGCCATGAGCTGTAATCATCGCTACCGGTAAATTGGGGTAATTGTCGCTGATGTGTTGCACTAACCCGATTCCGTTACCATCAGGAAGTTTCATGTCCGTTAAGCAAAAATCGAAAGTATGCTCAGCGAGTAAGCTGTGGGCGGATTTAACATCCTCAGCTGAACGAGTTTGGATATCCATTCGGCCGAGTGTGATCTCAAGCAACTCTCGAATGTCGGGTTCGTCATCTACAATGAGGGCATTTTTCTGTGTCATTGAGTACTAGTACCTGGATGATTGAAAGAAAGTGATATGAAAACAACTACCCCTAACGTCTGAATTTGAGTAAGTTAGTGTTGCATTGTTTGCTTCACACAACTCTTTTGACAAATAGAGTCCTAGTCCAGTACCGGAAGTTTCTGTCGTGTAGAAGGGCTCAAACAAATTAGCAACAAGGTCGTTTTGAACACCTAAGCCAAAGTCTATGACGTTTAGATAAGCCGCCCTGGAAAGCTCTTCAACACCTATGACGATTGACACTTTGTGGACGCCTGTTTTTTTTGCACTATAGCGTAGGCCGTTCTGACAAAGATTTCCAAGTACTTGAGACAGATGGATAGGATCAAATTCAACATTAATGGCTTTTGGATAACTCTCCACCTCGATCTGACAAGGATCGTCATAACCAGCGGAAAACTCTTGAATAAACTCGTTAAGAAACGTCTCTAAGTTTAGCGTTTTTGGCTCGGCGGTTTTTCGTCTCGACATTTGAAGGACGTTCTCGATCACGCTATTCATTCTTACGCAGTGATTTTGAATGATGTCGCTAAGCCTTTTGTCACCGGTATCGAGTTTTTGGGATTCACCTAAAAGTTGTGCAGCGTGGCTAATCGCGCCAAGTGGGTTTCGAATTTCATGGGCAATGCTGGCGGAGAGTCTGCCCAATGCGGCCAACTTAAGTTGTTGGGCTTGACGTTGTATCTCAGTGCTGTCCTCAAAGAAGAACAAGGAGTCCTGCTGTGGGCCTGATGTGCGAATTTTAGATAGCGTCACCAACAGCGCGGGGGCATCTCGTACTGCTGAATAGGTGAATGTTTGTTTTAGGTTGCCAGAGACGGTCGAGTCTACTTTAGCCATAAGATTTTCAGGCAGGGTGTCGGCTTCTTTGTGCTGTTCTTGTGGGTAGATCATCTGCTTGCCGGAGGCGTTAATAAGTTTTAGCTCGCCGTCTTTGTTGACAACTGCGACGCCAGATCGCATTTGATCAACAATGATCTGGTTGATTTGTTCAAGAGTGAAAAGTTCAGATTCTCGTCGATGCAGTTGACGAGAGAGAGTTTGAAAAAAAATATTCGAAACGAAGTAAACGATGCCCAAAATGCCTGCTTGAAAAAAGCTCTGTATGTCATCCTGGTCGAGAAAGAATAGATACGACTCAACGTAGATAGTTAGTATGAAGGCGATAGCAGGCAGAACTGTTGAGATCTTGCCGCGAATCAATCCGCCGGCAAAAGCCACTGTAAAAATCAAGAAATTACCGAGACCAGATGCTACACCGCCGCTCGCTGACATCAACAGCGAGAGAGCTATAATATCAAGGGTGAGGATCACAAAAGAAACCGTTGGCCTAGCGATAAAGTCTTTCGATAGGAGCAGTGGCGATAAACCGATGATGATGTTCGCAATCAGGTATACAACAATCGTTCTCTGAAAAAGCTCTGGGTTGGCGGCGCCGACAAACTCACCAAAACTTTTATCGAGGAACAGAAACACGAACAAGAAGGAGATTAATATACGATAGTAATTGTAGACGCGTAGAATGGTCGATCGTTGTAGGCTGTGTTGTTCGTTGAAACCTGCCTCAGTGATAGTTTCCATCTTTAACGCTATCCAATGAGTCCAAAAGTGATGATGTTTAACCAGGATTTTTCACTGTTTTTTACCGTTTTAGATTTTCTAAATTCGCCTTTGCTATTGATTGACTCGTGGCTAGGGTAGTTTGTTGTGAGTACGAGTAATGTCTCGTCTGCGAGATCCTGCATTTCTAGCAGTTGATAAGCTTCTACCATGACAGCAAGTGCATCAGGAACTGATGGTGTGAGTTGGAATGCCTCGAAAACATGCCGGCCTCTGTTTGCAGCCGCAATATATGCACCCCGTCTGATGTAATATCTCGCGACGTTCACTTCTGATTCTGCCAAGAGATTACGTAAATAGGTCATACGTTTTTGAGCATCCGGTGCATACTGACTGTTAGGGTACCGGCGTATCAGTTGAGTGAAATCGCTAAATGAGTCGAGCGCGGCTCCGACGTCTTTCTTTGCCGGGTCGATTGGAAGAAATTGTTCGAAGAAACTTTGATCTTGTTCAAAGGAAGCTATGCCTCTTAGATAGTAGGCGTAGTCAATATTAGGATGTTGTGGGTGGAGTCTTATAAACCTATCCGCTGCAGCCTTGGCGGCCTCGGGTTGAGCGCTCTTATAGTAAGCGTATATTATCTCCAGTTGAGCTTGTTCAGCATAACGGCCAAAAGGATAGCGTGTCTCAAGCAGCTGCAATTTTGCCACCGCGTTGCTGTAGTTACCCGAGCGAAGACTGTTTTGGGCATCTTCATAGGCCTTTATCTCAGTTGTCTCGGCGTCATCGACGTCATTGCTTGAGCATGAAGTGATCATCAAAATTGCAAAGATTAGGGCAAGAATTCGCATACGGTACTCAGTCACATGTAATAATTAGCAGACTTCGGCTGTCGATATAACCACAGCCCCAAATTGTAGCAAGTTTACGCGAGAAACGGGTTCTTAATATGCAAGAAATGATTGAGCATGAAGCATCAGTGCCGAATGGACTCTCGAAAAAAAGGTTCGACCAAGTAGCTGTGGCGCTTTTTCCAGAGTATTCGCGTTCCAGATTACAGTATTGGATCGAATCAGGAGAATTGACCTTGGACGGAATGACCCAGAAGCCGAAGTTCAAGGTGCCCGTGGATGGCGTCTTAAAAATATGCGCAGCGCCTGACCAGAGTCATTTTGAGCCCCAAGATATTTCCTTGGATGTGGTTTTCGAAGATGACGATATTCTCGTGATAAACAAGCCTGCCGGGCTTGTTGTTCATCCCGGCGCTGGCAATTTCGATGGCACCTTACTCAATGGTTTGCTTTATTACTGCTCAACATTAGAGGCAGTCCCCCGCGCCGGGATTGTTCATCGGTTAGATAAGGACACCACCGGTTTAATGGTTGTAGCAAAAACTTTAGTTAGCCAAAACAATTTGGTACATCAGTTGCAGTCCAGAGAAGTTAAGAGAATCTATCATGCGATCGCGTATGGTGATGTTGCACGGTCCGGTTCGGTCGACGCACCGATAGGACGACATTCGACCATGAGAACGCGTATGTCGGTGCAGTTAAAAGGCAAAGAAGCGATGACTCATTACCAGCCCATTAGAAATTTTGGAGCACATACCTATTTGGAGCTGTCTCTATCAACAGGGCGGACGCATCAAATACGCGTTCACATGCAGCACATTAATCACCCTTTGGTCGGTGATCCGGTATATGGCGGCACGCTTAGAATACCTGCGGGCAGTCCTTCAGAACGCTTGGTGAGCTGTTTGAGCAATTTCCCGCGACAGGCATTGCATGCAAAACGTCTGTGTTTCGACCATCCGGCGCATGGTGAAATGGTTGAGTTTGAAATTGACCTGCCCGATGACTTCGCTGAGCTTGTCTATTGTTTGTCGGTTGAGGCTGATGAAAAAGTTGCCGACTAGTATTCTGCAACCATTAGATTGGTTGTTACCGGCGGGTGTTGGGGCGGCTACCACTTTGCGTTCGCCAGGTTTGAGTGAAGGTAAATTTGCTGGGCTCAATCTAGGCACTCACGTTGGCGACGATCCGCAAGCCGTGGAGCAAAACCGACAGATGCTGTCAGCAGCGCTTGGCGACCGTGTCATGCCGGTTTACATCAATCAGGTGCATGGTTGTAATGTCATTGAAATAAACTCGGATGATTATCGTAAAGCGTGTTTGCAAACGGCACATACAAACTTGTCTTCAGACGCCGATGTGCTTTACACCCGCGATCAGAATTTGGCGTTGGTGATTCAAGTCGCTGATTGTTTACCAATACTTTTAGCCGACAAAAACGGTCGAGAGGTTGCGGCAATCCACGCCGGTTGGAGAGGATTGGCGGCGGGAATTATTAGGCATACGCTCGAGAAATTCGAGTCGAATAGTCTGACAGCATGGTTAGGTCCGGCGATTGGCCCCTGTCATTATGAAGTTGATAATGCGGTGTATGATCGATTTACGTCGACGACAGCGTTTAAACCCTGTGGCGACAACGTACATTGGATGATGTCGCTAGAGACTGTTGCGAAGGAGCAGTTACTTGAGGCGGGTTTAGATGAATCAGATATTGTTGCGACGAGTACCTGTACCTATTGTCATGAAGACTATTTTTCATACCGAAGAGAGGGTCAGACGGGAAGGTTCGCGGCCTTGATTTGGATAACATCTAACCAAGCATCTGATTGACGCAGATTTGCAGAGGCCCACGAGAGAGTTTTCGGCGCAAGACGGCGTTTACTTAGCCAGAGCAGTTGTCACTAATGACGAGCCTTGCCTCCGTCATTTTATCATCTTTTTCAGAACTCGTTAGAACACGATTAACGCCATTCTTATCTTGAACACGAATCCGGCTGAATGCTTGTAGCTGGGCGAGATTTTTTTTGCCTATTTCACAATTTGATCGTTTGGTGGCGCTAATTTCTGCGCTCAAAGCCGCCCTTTCTTCTGCAACAAGGGCATCTGGGTCAACAGCTTTGGTCTGCTTGATGGTGTCTGGTCTGCTTGAGCTCTCGACCTCAACGGGGGCTGCACCAGGACGCCTCGGGTCAACCTGCTGACCGAACTGTCGATTTCGGCTGACGTAATCAGCATCATAGCCTCGTGGGTTACGTTGTGCGTAGTTTGTAACGCCATTTTCGTCTACCCAGACATAATAGTCCTCTTCGGCTATGGTAGGCATAGCAGAGACGCAGATGACGGCAAGGAGCCCGATGTTTAAAATGAGGTTTCTCATCTAAATCAATATTTCATAAGCATTTTCCAGAAGTTTACGTCAGCCAGCAGCGATTTTCGAGGACAGATTTGATGTATGTTGCTCAATATGACGAAGACGAGTACCAGTATATGACGAAGACAACCGTCAGTATGGCCGCTGAAAGATTGACGCAGCACAAAGGATGAAAGAGAATGCCCGCCCGATTTGCGCCTGTTATTGGCTCAAATTCGGTGAAATTTGATGATTTTGGGGAAATTAAGTGGAAATGCTATCTGGGGGCGACATCCTGATTCGCTCATTGCAGGAAGAAAACGTCGACCATGTTTTCGGTTATCCGGGCGGGGCGGTGCTTCATATTTACGATGCACTATTCAGGCAAAACAAAGTCAAGCATGTGCTTGTTCGTCATGAGCAAGCAGCAACGCATATGGCTGACGGTTATGCGAGAAGTACAGGTCTGCCAGGCGTCGTCTTGGTCACGTCTGGTCCTGGCGCAACCAATGCAGTGACCGGTATAGCTACCGCTTATATGGATTCAATTCCAATGGTGGTTATTTCAGGCCAGGTGCAAAGTCACTTGATTGGCACAGATTCGTTTCAAGAAACAGATATGGTCGGAATCTCAAGGCCGATCGTGAAACACAGCTTTTTGGTAAAGAAAGCAGAAGACATTCCGATGATTATAAAGAAGGCCTTCTATATAGCTACGACTGGTCGTCCTGGTCCTGTTGTCGTGGATATTCCTAAAGATATAACTAATCCAACCGACCTGGTTGAATACGAATACCCTTCAGATGTCGCGATTCGCTCATACAGCCCAGCAGGTAAGGGGCATACGGGGCAAATTAAGAAGGCAATATCGATGTTGCTAAACGCTGAGCGACCGATGATTTATGCGGGCGGTGGTGTTATTCAAGGCAATGGTTCCGAGCTGTTGGTGACGCTTTGTCGCAAGGTTGGTTTTCCCGTCACTAATACACTGATGGGCTTGGGCGCGTTTCCTGCCACGGATTCCCAATTTCTTGGCATGTTAGGTATGCATGGTACCTATGAGGCCAATATGGCCATGCATCATTGTGATCTGATTCTGGCTGTTGGCGCCCGATTCGATGATCGAGTGACGAATACTGTCTCTAAATTCTGCCCTAATGCGAAGATTATTCACGTTGATATTGATCCTGCGTCGATTGCGAAGAACGTTGACGTCGATGTACCTATCGTTGGCCCGGTTGTTAGCGTGTTGTCGGAAATGAATGCGCTACTTGAAGCGAACTGGGTCAACAGAACAGACGACCAAGAAAAGTTACTCGCAGAGTGGTGGAGTCAAATAGAGGGTTGGCGAAAGCAGGACTGTCTAGCCGTCGAAAGAGACGAGCATGACACTCAAATTAAACCGCAAGAAGCGGTGCAGGCAGTTTATCGTGCCACGAACGGCACTTCCTATGTGACGACGGATGTCGGGCAGCATCAAATGTTTGCTGCACTTTATTACCCGTTTGATGAGCCAAGAAAGTGGATCAATTCAGGTGGTCTAGGCACGATGGGGTTTGGTCTGCCTGCCGCAATGGGCGTGCAGATGGCGTTTCCTGAAGAAGTTGTCACCTGCATTACGGGTGAGGGCAGTATTCAAATGAACATTCAAGAGCTATCAACGTGTTCGCAATACGGATTGCCGGTGAAGGTTATTAACTTGAATAACCGATCTTTGGGTATGGTTAAACAATGGCAGGATATGCAGTACGACGGTCGGCATTCTCATAGCTATATGGACTCATTGCCCGATTTTGTCGCGTTGGTCGAGTCATACGGACACATTGGGTTTAAGGTTGATCGGCTCGATGAGCTAGAAGATGTGCTTGCTGAAGTGTATTCGGAGAAGCTGAAGAATAGATTGGTATTTGTTGATATTCAGACTGACCCTGAGGTGCACGTATATCCTATGCATGTAGCACCCAACGGCTCGATGCGTGATATGTGGTTGAAAAAAGGAGTACGCACCTGATGAGGCGAATTATCTCTGTATTAATTGAGAATGAAGCCGGTGCTCTCTCTAGAGTCATTGGATTGTTTGCGCAGCGAAACTACAATATTGAATCCCTGACCGTCGCACCGACCGAAGATGAGACGCTGTCTCGATTGACACTAACGACAGAAGCGAGTGACAAGCAAGTTGAGCAGATTACAAAGCAGCTCAATAAGTTGATTGAAGTCGTCAAATTAGTCGATCTGACCGATGGCGAACACATTGAGCGAGAGCTGATGTTGATTAAACTCAAGGCGGCAGGGGCGCAGCGGGCTGAGATAAAGCGCACTGCTGACATATTCAGGGGTCAGATCGTCGATGTGACCAATGCAACCTATACAATTCAGTTGACAGGTACGACCGAAAAGCTTGATGCTTTCCTCCGGTCTATGGCCGACTCAACGATAATGGAAGTTGTAAGGTCTGGTGTTTCCGGACTCTCAAGAGGTGAAAAGATCCTCGCACTTTAGTGTTAGATTTTTTATTGGTACACGTGAGTGTGCAATCGGCAGGAGTAAGACATGGCGGATGACCAGCAGCGACACGACTCATCGGCAAAGCCGGGTCGAGACAGTGATGGTAAGGTTTCCGCCTTGTTCGATCAAAAAGAGGAGCGCGCTGGACTAAGGCGCGGCATCTACCTGCTGCCGAACCTGATTACCACCGGTGCGCTTTTCTCTGGTTTCTACGCCATCATTTCCGCCATGAGCGGGTCCTTGCAGCAGGCTGCGATTGCGATTGTCGTTGCGGGTTTCTTGGATGCCCTCGATGGACGTATAGCAAGGATGACGAACACGCAAAGTGAGTTTGGTGTCCAGTATGACAGTCTCTCTGATATGGTCGCCTTTGGTGTTGCGCCAGCGGTGTTAATGTTCAGTTGGGTACTTAGCGATTTAGGTAAGATTGGCTGGATGGTCGCATTCCTTTATATGGCGTGTGCAGCACTTCGTCTTGCTCGGTTTAATACTAAGCCCGATAGTCGCGTTTTCTTTGGCCTAGCGAGTCCGGCGGCGGCGGGCGCAATTGCGACGACGGTTTGGGTTTGGACTGAGTATATGGCGACGCCAGTCAACTTCGAGTTGGGTGTGGCACTTGCGATCGTAACATCCTTGGTAGCTCTGCTGATGGTAAGTAATATCCGTTACTACAGCCCAAAGCAGCTCAATATGAAAGAAGGCGTCCCTTACGCCTACATGCTCGGTATCGTTGGGCTGTTTGCATTAGTTTTTGCTAACCCCCCCGTGGTTCTGCTTCTTATTGCCATCTGCTACATTAGCTCAGGTCCGATCCAAGGCTTGTTGCGTAGGTAAATTTAGAAAGAGTAATTAATAAGTCAGCATTTTGTAACATTGCGGCATGTACCCTGTCTTATTGTATATACACGGAGGGAGTTTCAAATGGCGCGTAGCTGGGAATCAAGAGAATTCGAAGTCACAGATCAATCGACCTACCTTAACAGACGCAAATTCCTGCAAGCAGCGTCAATGCTGCCCATTGCCGCCCACATACCTTTCGGCTTAGGGGCGGAGGGTGTTTTGAAAACATCCCAATCAAAAGTATATGCCGACCGAGCGCCGCAATGGCTTGCCAAGCAAGTCGCAGGCGCTCAGACAAGCAAATGGGTGGCGAAGGACGATGTGACACCTTACGAGCATATTATTCGATATAATAATTTTTACGAATTTGGCAGTGGTAAGAGCGACCCTTACGACAACGCTCAGAATTTCAATACTGATCCTTGGAGCGTTGAGATTAAAGGTGAGGCCGAAGTTAAAGGTAAATTCAATCTTGAGGATATTCTCAAACCTCACTCGTTAGAGGAAAGAATCTATCGACTCCGTTGTGTAGAAGCGTGGTCAATGGTCGTGCCTTGGATAGGCTTCCCGTTAGCTGACTTACTAAAGCGGTTTAAACCAACCTCTAAGGCAAGGTTTGTTAGATTCAAAACGCTCGTTGACGCAAAACAGATGCCTGGTCAACGAGCAGTGTTTAAGTCGATTGATTATCCCTATGTTGAGGGGCTACGAATCGATGAGGCGATGAACGAACTCGCTTTTGTCGCCGTCGGTCTTTATGGCGATGTGATGCCGCCACAAAACGGCGCGCCACTGAGGTTGGTGTTGCCTTGGAAGTACGGTTTTAAGAGTATTAAGTCCATCGTTAGCATTGAGTTTTTGGCGCGACAACCTAAAACCACATGGGAGAAGACCAATGCTCGTGAATATGGCTTTTATGCCAATGTAAATCCCGATGTGAGTCACCCCAGATGGAGCCAAGCTTCAGAGCGCAGATTGCCAGGCTCTCTGTTTAATCCCAATAGAATGGATACGCAAAAGTTCAATGGCTACGCAGAGCAGGTCGGGCAGCTTTACGCAAATATGGATCTGAATCGTTACTACTAGATGCCTTCGTTTTTCATACGTATCCCTAGGCCCCTATGCTTTGTTGTTAGCATTGCACCGCTCGTATATTGCCTATACCAAATATCACTGGTTCTAAAGGGTGAAATCTCCAGTTTAGGCGTCGATCCCGCCGAGAGCATTGTTCATTACTTCGGTTTGTGTGCGCTTATTTTTCTATGGGTTACCTTGACCCTTAGCCCCTTGCGGACGTTGTTGGGTTATAACCACGTTTATTTGCGACGACAGCTTGGGTTGTTTGCCTTTTTTTATGGTGTCTGCCACCTAATGGCGTATTGGGTGCTTCTGTTGGAGTTTGATGTCGCGGGCGTGGTTGATGATGTTATTGAGCGGCCCTACATAACAGTGGGTATGTTGGCGTTGTTTTTGATGTTGCCATTGGCTATCACTTCGAATCGGTGGTCCCAGAAAAAGCTTCGTCTCAAGTGGAAGAAATTACACAGGTTGATCTATCCAATATCTATTTTGATAATAATCCACTTTTTTTGGCAAACCCGTAGTGACTTCTCCGAACCCCTTATGTATAGTGCGCTCCTCTTGTTACTACTGACCTACAGAATAGTAAGTTTAGTCAGAAACAAGCGCAAGGAAAGTCTAAAAACTTAACGCAAATTGCCAAAGTTTAGACCGAACTAGACAGCCAAAGACTAGATGCAAAGGTTGGTTGTTGTCCCAGATAAAGCGATTGGGATTGAGGCATAGCATCACCTCATCACTGAGAATGAAAATAAATGACATTTTTGTTCTTAAAGGCTTGCAAAGCGTTCAAAACAACGTATCGTACGCCTCCCTGATCAAGACGATCAGGCTGACTACAAGCCAGTAGTCAGAAGGGTTTTAACACTGAAACCCGCCGGACCGCCAGAGTATTTGGCAGAGTCTGAACTGTTCTTTAAAAATTTGGATACATGTAATAGGTGTGGGTACTT
>JAQXDL010000021.1 GCA_029251375.1 Pseudomonadales bacterium
GGGCGTAGCGCAGTCTGGTAGCGCACCACACTGGGGGTGTGGTGGTCGTAGGTTCAAATCCTGCCGTCCCGACCAATTTCTTACCTCTCAGTTGTAAACCTTTTTTAAAACTCCTCCAATCTTACCGTCGCTATTATTCGATTACTTTCCTGCACATGTAACAACAATTGGTTTAGGAATATTGGAAGATGTGGAAAGACTGCAGGAAAACTTTCTATCGAACCTAAATTCAGAAACTCCTCGGTGAAGTTTTTATTTAGATTGGTCTAGAAGTATAATTTTGTTTGACTGTCTAGTGTAATTGCATCTCCGGCGTACCTCCGTTCAAAAACTTTGGATGGTATTTAGGTTTAGTGGGGAGCAGCCTTTGTGTAGAAATGCTTCCAAGAGCATAGAAAGAGTGCATCTTAGTTAAGGGGCGACTATCCGAACTAGGCTAGCACTGATGTATACTCTGCTCTATGTTGCCGACCGATAAATTTATGCGTTTACAAATCAATATATGTTGATGAATGTCATCTTACCATTCTGCCTTATTGTATCGGCCAGTTGGATTGCGTCACACGTTTATAGAGTCATAGCGCAACGGCTTAGCATCCAAGCTGATGTTGTTGAGCGAAGCGCCCATTCTTCTTCTACTGTCACCGGCTCGGGGCTTGCCCTTCTCGTTATTTTTCTACTGAGCCTGCTCGCGTTGAGCGAGATTGGTGTGAGTCATGGAATTGACTGGCGAATGCTGCTTGGGCCCGCTTTAGTGTGCATATGCGGATTCGTTGATGATCGTAATGTTCTTGGCATTGGTGCGCGACTTCCAATCTATGCAGTCGCAGCGATTGGAAGCAGTATCTATGTTGGTTTCCCCAATTTGGTTTTTTTTGATTATGAATTACAGATGGGGTTTGTTGGATTCGCTTTTGGCGCGCTTTCGCTATTGTGGTTGCAGAATTTATTCAATTTCATGGACGGTATAGATGGCTTCGCAGCCTGCGAGGTGATTTTCGTCTGTTTGGCGGCGATGTTACTCTCGTCGACCATTCCCTCATCAACCCTCTTTGTTACGACTGCGGTTTGTTGTGGATATTTGTTGATCAATTGGCCAGTGGCGCGTGTTTTTATGGGTGATGCTGGTAGTAATTTTTTCGGTTTATTGCTTGGAATTTTTGCATTGTCAGAGGAATCTGTAAGCCTTTGGGTTTGGATGATATTGCTGGCGCAGTTTCTTGTCGATGGATGCCTGACAATCTCGATTAGGGCATATCGTCGGGTTGATATAAGGCAGTCGCATAGTCAGCATTGTTATCAGCATATGAATCGTCTGCTCGGCACAAAAAAAGTGCTTTTGGCGCAAGCATTAATCAATATTCTCTGGTTACTGCCCCTTGCCTATTTGGCCGCCGAGTTTCCTGAATATGGTGTAGTTCTGTTAACATCTGCAGCAGTGCCTCTGATATTGGTGTTTTGGTTTTGTGGTGCTGGTGTTGACGCACCTCGGTTGAACTGCTTGGTGAAAAAGTGAATGCATACTCAGCTTAGTGAAAGAGCAAAAAGAAATGTAATGATGCTTGCAGATGCTGTGCTTCTTGCTCTGGCACTCTGGGCATCAGTCGTCCTGCGGTACGGAGACCTTAGGCATGATGTCGGTCCTTACTGGGTTTTGCTTGTTGTCGGTTCCGCCTCGGGTGTGCTGGCACTTTCTAAGTTTGGGCTATACCGGGCAATGGTTCGCTATATAGGACCGAGTTCAATGGTGCCGATTGTACAAGGCATGACAGTATCTGTTGTTATGGTGTCACTCTCTGCTTACCTCATTCAACTCACCACCTTTCCTCGATCGTCTCCCATCATATTTTGGTTCATCGGCATACTGTTGGTTGGCGGTAGCAGAGTAATTGTGCGTGGCTATTTTTATGGTTTTAAAACCAATTACCTGACGCGGGAAAAAGTTGCGATTTATGGAGCTGGTGAGTCTGGTGCTCAATTGGCTATTAGTTTGTTGAATGGTTCCGACTACATGCCTGTCGCGTTTATAGATGACAATCGAAAACTTCGGAAAAATACAATTCATGGCATTCGCATATACGACTCAGAACATTTAGGTCGTTTGGTAGAAACCTATGGTATTAGTCAAATACTACTGGCTGTTCCCTCGGCAACAAACGAACAGCGGCGGAATATACTTAGTAAGCTCAGTGATTTACCCATATTTGTTCGAACCGTTCCGAATTTTGCTGACCTACTCTCGGGTAATGCATCATTGAGCGAAATCAAGGAGGTTGAAATTGGCGATTTGTTAGGTCGTGATACGGTTCCGCCAGATCAGGAGTTGTTAGCTTCCTCAATACGAGGAAAGTCAGTCTTAGTGACTGGAGCAGGCGGTACGATCGGCTCCGAACTTTGTCGAAAGATAGTCAGTCAGTCGCCATCAAAATTGGTGCTCTTTGATAATTCGGAGTATGCGTTGTATCGAATTGAACGTGAACTTCAAAGCGCTAACCTTGAAGAAACAGAAGTCGTTTTTCTTTTGGGTTCAATCATGAATAAAACCTATATGTCGAAAGTGATGAATAGCTTCGGCGTTCAGACGATATATCATGCTGCCGCGTTCAAGCATGTCCCGATGGTCGAGAGCAACATTATTGAGGGCGTTCGTAATAACGTTGTTGGCACTTGGAATGTGGTCGAGGCGGCGGAAGAAAACGGCGCTGAAGAGTTAGTGCTTATCTCATCGGATAAAGCAGTACGCCCGACGAATGTAATGGGTGCAACTAAGCGAATGGCAGAACTCATTGTCCAAGCATTTGCATCACGCTCGGAAAAAACCCGATACAGCATGGTGAGATTTGGCAACGTACTCAAATCGTCTGGCTCAGTGGTGCCGCTATTTGAGAAACAGATATTGGCCAATGGACCGGTAACAGTCACCCATAAAGATGCGACACGCTACTTCATGACGGCTTCTGAAGCGGCTGAATTAGTTATTCAAGCAGGGGCGATGGCTGAAGGTGGTGAGCTCTATGTTTTGGACATGGGCGATCCAGTAAAAATTAACGACCTTGCGACAAGAATGATTCATCTGCATGGTCGCGAAGTGAAAACTGAATCGGAACAGATGACAAACGACAGAGTCACAATCGAAATTGACTATATTGGTCTGAGGCCGGGGGAAAAGCTCTACGAGGAGTTGGTTATTGGTGAATCTATTTCTGGCACTCGCCATCCAAAAATAATGATGGCAGGGGAGGAGTCGTTAACTTTTGAAACGATGACAGAGGTTTGCGAAACACTTAAGTCAGCCTGTAGTAATTCAGACTTCAATGTCGTTCGACAAATCCTTGAGGCCCATGTCTCAGGATATATTATGCATAAGTCTGATGCAGACCCTGTACTTGCGATTGAAAGGAAGGTTACTTCGAGCAATAACGTGATGAATCTGAAAAGTTAATCCTCCAACTCTTTAATAAATTCTTGTGAGGAGCTACGTATCATTGACAGGCCTATTGGAAGCCAAATCATCAGCCAAATGAAATCGATTTTCCGAATAATTCTATTACCGTCGACTGTCAGGCAGATGAGACCGTAGATGAACAGTGGAATCGCATAAATCATTATCGACCTATCCAGTTTAGTCATCTGAAATAATGCGTAGCCAAACATTGTCAACATCCCGACAAGCCCAATAACACCGCCATAATAAACCGTCGAAAAATAGATGCTATGTGGATGCTTGTGTAACTCACCAGCATAAAAAACCGATGCATCAGTACTCGTGCCCATGCCTGTTATCAACTGGGGTAATGATAAGTGTACGTACATCGTTTTCCAGATCTCTGGTCTAAAGCTAGTCGATCTTTCGAGCAGAACGTCGAAGTATCCTACGTAGTAGGCGAGAGAAACCAAGAGTATTAAACCAACTGCATACTTGGTAAATGCATACAAGTGCTCAAGTGGTTCCCTATCTCTGTAAACAAACGTGATAGCTACGCCACCAACCAGCAATCCTATAAGTGCGCTTCTGGTTTCGGTGAGGAGGAGGGCCGTTAGAATGATTAGCAAGCTTGCCGAGCTAAGGTATCTTTCGAACAGCGAGCGGTTTTTAGTTAAATATGAAAAATTGATAATGCAAGCAGCGCCATATGACAATCCGCTCATCACCGGGTTGTCTAATCCTCCAAAGGCAATCAATCTGCCTTCATCAGCAGTTCGATAATCTAGTCCAAAATAGCCCCAGAGGGAAAGAATTGCAGAGATCGTTGCTGAAACTAGCAGTGCTTGAAGGAAGAGCTTAGGGAAATTTTTATAGTGGCTCGATGTCAGCGGTATGCTTACGAGAAATGTGAGGATTAATAGCACATATCCAGCGGGTTTCAACGTGGCTGTTAAATTTGTTTGCCAGAAATTAGTCACCAACATATACACGAAAAATATAGTAATAATAGTTAGTAGGGCGGTGTTCATGTGCAGGATACGCATCATTCTTTGGGAGAAAAGTTGAGCTATGATCCCAAGAGCTATGAAGTAGGTAGGAATGAAACTTGTAGAATTTGATTCTGCTAGGAAATAAGTGATCGGAACCAATAATAAGCTTGCAACTAGAGCAAGGGAAATCGAAGGTCGAGTAGAAGAAATGAAGAAAGCGATATTCAAAGTAGATGGTCTGTATTGTCAAAAGCTAATGTTATCTCTAATGCTGATAAGTAGACAGTAAGAGCGGAAAAGTTTTCATTAGTCGTATTGCTGCTGCATTACTTTCTAATCTTAGATGTAACTGCTGTGGACAAGGAAAACGATCAAGTTGTTAAAGCGCCAAGCGATCACTCAGGGTGTACCATGGAGATGGTAGTGGGTTATCATGTGTCGGCCAGTTAGTTTAAATAGCACGTTTGCAGTTTTGGGCATTGAGTCGAACTGGTACATTGGAAATATTCAGGAAGTTTGTGTGAGAATAATTGTTGCGAGTCCGCCAAAGTCTGGGAATGAGTGGGTTAAAAATTTACTAGCAGTTATTTACGGTCTAGATTTGGTAGCTGGCCCCAAGCATGAGGATGACATGCCTGAAATGCTTAGCAAGGAAGTCTTTCTCGATAACAGCATCTTCCATGAACATTATAGTCCTAGCATTGCTTTCAAAAGAATAGCAAGGGAGCTGGATGCTAAAATAGTAACAACCATTCGTAATCCTTACGATATATTCGTTTCCTTGTATTTTTATGTGCAAAATTTTCCGCAGTTGTTTCCGAGGGGCCACTCATCAAGTTTACTCTTTGGACGAGCCATTGATCATCCGCGGGTTATTCAGTACCTGGCAGATGTAGAACACGGTTTTGGAGCATTAATTAATCTCTCTTGTGATTGGTACGTGGATCCAGATAACTTTGTTTTAAAGTACGAAGATCTCTATGAATCACCCTTAAGAGAACTTAGAACATTGACTGAAAATTTGGGTGCAATCCCCGATATGGAAATCGAAAGGGCTATAGAGGTATGTAGCGCAAGTAATATGAGGAAGCGAGGTGTCGATATGCAGAAACATGTACGTAGCGCATCAACCGGTGACTGGAAGAATCATCTTACTAAGAATCACACAGGCGTAATTGCCGAACTATATAGCGATAAAATTAGGATGATGGGTTATGAAGTTGCATAGAGCCGTTTACAACTTTGACTTAGGGCAAAGTGAACATTGAAAATTCAACCTGTAATACTTTCTGGTGGATCGGGCACAAGATTGTGGCCCTTGTCTCGTGGACACTACCCTAAGCAACTAATTTCCTTGGTCAGTGAGATGACTATGCTGCAGGATACAGCGCTTAGATTGGAAGGTATAGAAACAGAAGATCCATTGGTTATATGTAATGAGGATCATCGTTTTCTGGTTGCCGAGCAGCTTCAGCAACTGAAAATGAAAAACGCATCTATAATCTTAGAGCCTATTGGTCGAAACACTGCGCCCGCAATTGCAGTAGCAGCCCTAAGCCTTAGCCAAAAGGATTGCGTTATGTTGGTTCTTGCTGCGGATCATGTGATCGAAGATGTTAAATCATTTCAAGAACACGTTAGGCAAGGTTTAGAGTTGGCCGGAGACGGTAGCATGGTGACTTTTGGAATTACTCCAACTGGACCAGAGACTGGATATGGTTACCTAAAGTCAGGGAAACCAGTTGGTAGTGGATTTGAAGTCGAGCAGTTTGTAGAGAAGCCAGATAAAAAAAAGGCTCAAGAGTATTTAAATTCCGGGAACTATTGTTGGAATAGCGGCATGTTTATGTTTAGAGCAGATCGATATATTGAAGAGCTTGAAGTGTATCAGCCTGCTATTTTGGAGCATGCTGACCGAGCGCTATCCGAAGCTAAGGGCGACTTAGATTTTGTTCGATTAGATAAAGAGGCTTTCGAGTCATGCCCCTCCGACTCGGTCGACTATGCCGTAATGGAAAAAACAGATCGTGCAGTAATGATTCCTATGAATGTTGGCTGGAGCGACGTCGGCTCATGGTCTTCACTCTGGGAAGTCAGCGAGAAGGATGTAGAAGGTAATCATTTTGTAGGAGACATTCTCAGTACTGAGGCGAAGAATAACTACGTGCACGGTCAAGGTCGCCTTGTGGCTCTGGTAGGGGTTGAAAATTTGGTTGTGATTGATACTGCTGATGCTCTGCTCGTCGCAAACAAGAATGATGTGCAGAATGTAAAGCAAATAGTAAATCAGTTAGACAATCTGAATCGACCGGAGAGTCAACACCACCGCAAGGTTTTTAGACCTTGGGGGCACTATGACAGCATCGACGAGGATGTCGGTTTCCAAGTTAAACGAATCACGGTAAACCCGGGGGCTAGTCTTAGCCTGCAGATGCATCATCATCGAGCAGAACATTGGATCGTGGTATCGGGCACCGCTGAAGTAACTTGCGGTGATAGGGTATTCACCGTAAATCGTAACGAATCAACATATATTCCACTCGGTGAAAAGCATCGATTGAGAAACCTAGAGAACGAACCCCTTGAAATGATAGAAGTTCAGTCGGGCGACTATCTCGGTGAAGATGACATCGTCAGGTTCGAAGACGTATATGGACGTGACTAGGTCGTTAGAAAGCGCCACTTAACTCCAACTGCTTAACGATATACTCAACACAAGTATCAACATCCAATTCGTGAGTTGGCAGCGTTAACTCGGGGGTTACAGGCGTCTCGTAATCGATCGTTACACCTGGAACGGTCTCGATGCCTTCTTTTTCTGCATTGCTATAAAAGCCTTCCGTGTCCCGCGACATACAAATATCTAATGGTGCACTGAGATAGACTTCGATGAAGTCTTGTCCAATTGCTTCTCTCGCTTTTTGTCTCACGTCTGCATTTGGCGCAACAAAAGAACAAATAGCTATACCGCCGTTTTGGTTTATGATCTTTGCGATCTCAATGCTTCGGCGAAGATTTTCTGATCTTGATTCTTCATCGAAGCCTAGGTCTTTACTCGGTCCTAGACGCATATTTTGCCCGTCTAGTACAAAGGCGGTTCGGCCCATGTCGAAGAGTTTGCGTTCTAGCGCGTAAGCCAATGTACTTTTACCTGCTCCCGTCAAACCAGTAAGCAGGATGGTCTTGGGTGTTTGTCCCAATCGGTCACTTCTTTCTGTTTGAGATATCAAACTATCAGTTGGCTTTAGCAAATTACTCTTAGCGCTAGCATCCCATGCGGCATCAGCTTGATCGGCAACCCCGCCCACGATCATACCTGCGCCAACCGTCACATTAGTTAGTTTATCAATAATGATAAATGCGCCAGTGCCATGGTTTTTTCGATACGGGTCAAACGCTAGCCTTTGCGATAACGCTATCTCACAGCGGCCAATTTCATTCAGCGTGAGTGTGTCGCTCGGCTGCTTTTCTAGTGTATTAACATCAGTCTTAAACTTGATAGATGAAACGCTGCCGCCACTCTTCTTGGTCGCCTGTTTAAAAAGATATTGTTTGCCGGCTAAAAGTGGTTGTTCATCCATCCAAACAATATCCGCTTCAATCCGATCGGAAAATTCGGGCACATTTGATGCCGTGACCAACATATCGCCGCGGCTAATATCAATTTCATCATTGAGTGTTAATGTTACGGCCAGTGGCGGATAGGCTTGTTCTAATTCTCCTTCGAAGGTCACAATCGACTTTACGGTGCTCTTTTTTCGGGATGGTAAGACGACTATCTCATCGCCTTTTTTAATAACGCCGGATGCGACGGTGCCGCAAAAACCCCTGAAATCCAGGTTAGGACGATTGACATACTGCACAGGGAACCTGAAGTCAGAAAAGTTTCGATCGCCTGAAATCTGGATGTTCTCTAGCACCGTCATTAAAGGCGCGCCTTCATACCAGGGCATATGCTTGCTTGCGTCAACCACGTTGTCGCCATCCAATGCGGAAATCGGCAGGTAACGAACCTCACCCATGTCGAGCTGGCTTGAGAATGCTGCATAGTCATCTTTAATGGTTTGGTAGACCTCTTCCGAATAATCGACAAGGTCCATTTTGTTGATAGCAACAATGATATGTTTGATGCCAAGCAGGGTGGTTATGTAGCTGTGGCGCTTTGTCTGCGTCATGACGCCGTGTCGTGCGTCGACTAGAATAATGGCAAGGTCGCAGGTTGAAGCGCCGGTGGCCATGTTACGGGTGTACTGCTCGTGTCCAGGTGTGTCTGCGATAATGAATTTTCGCTTTGCGGTCGAGAAGTATCGGTACGCAACATCGATGGTTATGCCTTGCTCTCGTTCAGCTTGCAGACCGTCAACCAGTAACGCTAAGTCTAATCCTTCAGCAACGGTACCAACTTTTGCCGAATCAGCTCGGACAGCTTCTAGTTGATCTTCATAGATAAGTTTTGAGTCATGCAGAAGGCGACCAATGAGCGTGCTTTTACCGTCATCAACACTGCCGCAGGTCAACATGCGCAAAAGTTCCTTTTGCTCGTGCTGCTCGAGATACTCATCAATGTTTGTGGCGATCAATTCAGATTGATGTGACATTAGAAATAGCCCTCACGTTTCTTTTGCTCCATCGAACCGACCGAGTCAGAGTCAATTAGACGCCCCTGTCGTTCGGAGGTGGTTGCCAGCAGCATTTCTTGAATAATTTCTGGCAGGGTGTTGGCTGTGGATTCGACCGCGCCGGTTAATGGATAGCAACCGAGGGTGCGAAAGCGCACCATTTTCATTTCGGGTGTTTCACCGTCTTCTAATGGCATGCGATCGTCATCAACCATAATCAACGTGCCGTCTCTTTCAACAACGGGACGTTCTTGAGCGAAGTACAGTGGCACAATAGGAAGGTTTTCCATGTGAATGTATTGCCACACATCGAGCTCGGTCCAGTTGGAAATAGGGAAGACACGTATAGTCTCGCCTTTATTGTGTTCACTGTTGTAAATGTTCCAAAGTTCGGGCCGTTGATTCTTTGGATCCCAGCGATGATTCTTGTCTCGAAAACTATAAACACGTTCTTTCGCGCGGGACTTTTCCTCATCCCTACGAGCGCCGCCGAAAACGGCGTCAAAGCCATACTTGTTCAATCCCTGTTTAAGCCCTTCGGTCTTCATTATGTCAGTGTGCTTGGCGCTTCCATGAGTGAACGGACTGACGCCAGCATCAATGCCGTCTTGGTTTTTATGAACGATAAGATCAAGGCCTAACTCCTGTGCAAGTTTGTCCCGAAACGCAATCATCTCTTGGAACTTCCAAGTAGTATCGACGTGCATAAGAGGGAAGGGCAATTTCCCTGGGTGAAATGCTTTCCTGGCGAGATGTAGCATCACGGTCGAATCTTTGCCTATCGAATACATCATCACCGGATTATCGAATTCTGCGGCGACTTCGCGAATGATATGAATGCTTTCAGCTTCTAATTCTTTTAGATGAGTCAGGCGATAATCAGACATGGTTTTCCATCGGGTCGAGAGATGTGGCGCAATATAGAAGAAACCACTATGACCCACAAGAAACGAGTTGTTGTTAGCTAATAACCGACTGGAATGATGTTGCCCTGTATGGGTGCGAGAGTTGAAGGTCGAGTATTGATGTTTGGATGTTAAGTGGTTGTAGGTTGGTGGTCGTGGGTTGGTGGTCGTGGGTTGATGGTTAGAGTTGATAAGTCAAATTTCCGGCGTGTCTGAGAAGTGTTTTAAAATAACTGTGTTGATTACAACTTTAATCGGCAATGTCCTTGACTCACACTCCCCAATCGTTACAATGCGCGTTCTCTTTTTGAGGGTGTTTAGCTCAGTTGGGAGAGCGACGGCCTTACAAGCCGTAGGTCGCAGGTTCGACCCCTGCAACACCCACCAAAGCTTGCTTTGAGTTTAAAGTGCGGACCGGTAGTTCAGCTGGTTAGAATGCCGGCCTGTCACGCCGGAGGTCGCGGGTTCGAGTCCCGTCCGGTCCGCCATTAACTCTAGCTAGATTGAAAAGTATTTCACTGTTCAGTGTGAGAATATGCTGTTGGCTCGAATCGCAGCCAATCAAAAAAAACTTCCCTGAAAATATTCAAGCAGACGAACATGACTGTTGCGTTAAGTGCCAGATCGCCGTGCCCCTCTGCTGTTTGTTCCTCCACGCTCACTGTACAAGCTCACCCAGCCCAACGCCAACACCACCATGAACAGGCAGGCATTGACGGGTATGCGTAAGTTAAAGTCAGTGAATGAATGAATCAAAATTGAGTTCATCGCCATCAACGTACCAAAGGCAATGCCTCGATAGAATTGAGATTTCCTGACTCTTAGGGCTTGTACCGCGGCACCATAGCTCAGCAAAACAATGAGAGAGAGGGGCATAAATCCGGTTAACCCAAGCTCACTTAAAAATTGTAGATAGTCATTTTCCGCATGCGTGAAATGAGCGCCGACGTCTGAACCGCGGTACTTGGGAAAAACATGTTCGAACGTACCCGCTCCGGTACCCCAAAGTAGATTGTCCTTAATGATCTCAACTGTATAAACACTGACTTCGTCTCGTTGCTCTTTTGCTAGGGTGGTTTGCTGGATTCGATTGGCAACCCGTTCTACACCAAAGTATGTGCCAATCAATGCGACATCTATAACAACGAGGCTCACTAACAATATGATGGTGGAGCGATTCAGTTTTCTTGCAATGATCAGCATTGTGATCGCGGTAATGAAGATGCTGCTGAATAGCGCCGTATTACCTGAGCGGGAAGCGCTCATGACAACCGCAATCACCATAATAATGAGGACGACACGGAGTCGTGCTTTGGGTCCTAAAAGCAGTTCAGACCAACTGATGAGCGAAGTGCGAAAGGTGGTGCCTTTTGTACTATGAATTGACAGCATCATGCCGACCCCTAAACCAATACTCATTTCTAAAAAGCCGGCCAGGTGATTAGGGTTGATGAAAGTTCCGGATGCGCGACCTTGAGTGCCAACAATGACCCAATAACTGCCTAAAAAAGCTTGAAAAAGTCCAATTCCCACGACGGCGTAGATGAGTGTTTGTATCGATTTTTTGTCTTTAAGGAACGTTAGCGTCAGCGCAAACACGCTGGCGTATAAGAGTGCTTCGATAATCGTCGCCTGACCGGTGGCGAGATCCGGCGTTGCATCGATGATGGATTGTCTCAACAACATAATAGTAAGCGCCGTTAAGAACAGGACTGCATTTATAGAATAACCGAGCTTGATCGAACGCCAGTTAAACCCGGGTAAATTCATTCTTCGTGTCGATACCACCATCACGGCCATCACACTAAAAATCGAAAGTTCGAGTAATACTAATGCCCAAGTCCGATTGCTGCCGAGTGGGACAGTTGCAAAACATATAATTGCGAGAAAAAAGTAGAAGCAAATTGCTCGAGTCATTTCTAGAGTAGACGTATTTGTTTTTCGAGTTAGCACGTAAGGCTCTGGTCACTATTTCTGCAATGTTTTTACGGATTAGGCTAACTAAGGTCAAGCAAATCAGAACTTATTACTGATAAGTAAGATTACCTCCCCAGCATAATGCTCATCGTCAAGCATTAGATACCTAAGTTGCTGGCAGGAGAAAGCTTTGGCTGTTGGAAATGCGTGTTGGTAATGGCTGTTGGCAATGGTGGTTAGCAATGGTGGTCGGCATTGTTGGCCGGTAATGGTGATTGGCTTTGATTGTTGGTTAAAATTCTTGTCTCTAGGGCAAAACTAGCCCAACGAGCGAGCGCATAACGCACACTGATCAAATAACGGCCAAATAAAAGTTAAATAAGCCAGCGAGAGGTAAAAATAAGCTAGCAAACCATAAAATATAGGCGCAACAGTGTAACTAAATATAACAATGTGTAATTTTATATGTCACAATACACACCGGCAGTAGGGCTTTTCCGGTCCCGTGATAATACAAGAATTTTGTGATCGATGAACTCTTTCAGTGAAGCGCTAATGACTATGACAATCACCGCGGTATCCATTACCGTGTTGAAAATGTTTGCTGTGCCTTTTCGACTGATTGATCAGCCCAGTGGTCGCAAAACCCATTCCCACGGTACTGCGATGGTTGGTGGATTAGCCTTGATGATAGGCTTTCTTTCGGTTTTGGTGAGCAATCAATCCGTATTCGGCGATTACCTCGTCGTTATTAATTTTACAGTACTACTGGTTATTGTCGGTCTTTTGGATGACGCGTTATCGTTGACCAGTTCGCTCAGAATGATGATTCAAATTGGCGTTGGTGCAGGCATTTACTACCTAGCGGATCTGAAATTTTTATCGGTAGGTGATATTTGGTTTGTCGGTGACTTGGGTTTAGGTCCCTTTGCATTGTTGTTCACAATTATTGCGGTTGTCGGCGGCGTTAATGCGGTTAACATGATGGATGGTGCAGATGGTCTTGTCGGTGGTTTGTTGTTATCTACCTTGAGTATTTTATGGTTTCTAGCAAGCGATGCCGGCGCCGTCAATATGACTGAAGTTTTGTCATTATTAGTGCCAGCCTTGTTTGTTTTCCTACTTTTTAACTACCGGTTTCCCTGGAACCCTAAGGCCCGAATTTTCCTGGGCGATAGTGGCGCCTACGCTTTGGGCTTTCTTGTAGTGGTGCTCTTCATTGAAGCCACGCAAGGTGCTGATGGTTTCATCCCGCCTATATTGGTCCTATGGATCTTGGCCGTGCCGCTAATTGACATAGCTGGTGCGATCTATCGACGTGCGAAAATTGGTAAAATGCCGCTCGCCGATGGCAGGGAGCATGTGCACTACATTCTTTTAGATGCCGGTTTTAAGCACTCTCTGGTTATAAATGGTTTGTTAATTACGAATATGATAACGGGTGTGCTCGGGGTCGTGCTGTTTTATGCCGGTGTAAGCGAAAGCGTGATGTTTTTTCTGTTCATGGCTATTTGTTGTGCATATTTTTATTTTTTATCACGAATACCAGAAAATAGTCAGTGAAATATTGGCAGAGACATCTGCTGTTAATGAGTTCTCTGTTGGCCGCAGCTTATTGATACTGTTGGAATTTATACATAAATAATGTGTCTAATAATTGCACATTCAAATTACGAGTAGCGAGAAGAATTATGAAGTTGAAAAAATTACCATTGATCATGATGACAATTTTTGGAACATCAATGGCTTATGGTTTAGAGCAGGATGGTCTATCAGGCAACGGCGAGACCGGTGTGTTTTTGAACCTGGATACGTCCTACGACATTGATGATAATCCCTTCTTAATAGACAAAAATGCAGTTGATGATGAGATTTTAAAACTTGCGCCTTCAATTAGCTTGATCGGTAAGAACGGCATGAATACCTATTCTGTGCGTTACGACGGCGAGTTTGGTCGATACAGTGATTTTGATGCAGCGGATTACGATGATCACAAGGTAGGCGGTGCAATTGAATTTGATATCAATGACAGCAGTAATTTAGATTTAAATGCGAGCTTTGGTCAGTTGCATGATGATGTCGGTACAGGCGGATCGGAAGGTTCACCAAACGTAAGCGGTAAGCCAGATGAATATGACTTGCTAACCTATGGCGGTGAATTTGAGTTGGGTGCTAATACTTCGACGTTCCAGGGTCAGGTTCGAGCCAATATGTTTGATAAGGAATACACAAACAATAAATCAAACACATTTGATAGAGACCATGAAGTAGCCACAATAGGCGGCACATTGTTATTTAACCTAAGCCCAGACGCTGCATTGTTGTTTGAAGTGAACTACGACGACATCGAATACGATGCAGTACCAACCTCAAACATCTCGTTGGATTCCGAAGAAGCCACCTACTTTGTTGGTTTCCAGTGGGCAATCGGTGCGAAGACGACTGGCTATGTGAAAGTAGGTCAGCAAGACAAGGATTTTTCAGCGAGTCAGCGAAAGGATGAAGATAGCGTCGCTTGGGACGTTGCTGTTTCGTGGGCACCTCGAACCTACTCAACCTTTACGCTAGGTACAAGCAAAGGGTTCAATGAAACAAATGGTTTTGGTAACTCTGTGCTGTCACAGGCCATTGATCTTTCTTGGAACCATAATTGGGGCGACAAGCTAACGACTAAGGTAGGTTACTCTTATATTGAAGACAAAATGGAATCGACGTTTCGAGAAGATGAAACAAACCGATTCGATTTGAATGCTGTGTATGAGTTACGTCGTTGGGTAGATCTTGAGTTCAACGCAAGTTTTATCGAACGTGACTCGAATGCCGCGCTAATATCTTACGATCGCGAGATATATACAGTTAGTGTCAATGTTGGTCTATAATACTGTTCTGTAACGCTTGATTTGAACGGTCAGTGTTAAGCGCTGGCCTACAAAAGTACCCGTTAGACGATAGTAGTAGACAAGCAATAAAGCGAGTAAAGGTAAAAAATTAAGACTCAAAGGTCTGGTATATCCAGACCTTTGTGATTTTGGATTACAATGAAAGTTTAAGCGGAGCGATAGCCCCTGTCATGTCGCAATACATCAAATTCACTCTACTGATCTCACTGCTATTTGCTGGCAGTTTTCAGGTTCAGGCTCAGGAACAAGCTCAAGCTCAAGCAGAGCAAGATGGATATCTGCTCGGTCCTGGTGACCATGTTCAGATTCGTGTTTTCGGAGAAGAGGACCTGACGGTTGATATACGACTGAATGCCACAGGTGTCGTTTCCTATCCTTTTCTCGGTGAGCTACAAATTTCAGGTAAGACCTCAACGCAGGTAGAACAGATTATTGTCAATGGTTTGAAACCTGATTATCTAATCAACCCCGTGGTCAATGTATCTATTTTAGAATATCGTCGTTTCTATATTTATGGTGAAGTTGAAGAGCCAGGTGAATACAATTTCGAGCCCGGCATGACCCTGCGTAAAGCGATCGTTCTGGCGGGTGGTTTTACCGAACGCGCGTCAAGAAAGAACATCGAAATCGTTCACGAAGCGAACCCACAGTTGACCGAGAAACGGTCTAATCTAGATATCCCAATCGCCCCTGGAGATGTCATCGATGTCCAACAAACTTTTTTCTAAATTATGATGAATCAGCTCAATAATCAAGGTTTGCCCATGGTCGTCGATGATTTTGACGATGAAGATGTCATTGATATTCGCCATTACTATAACGTCATCAATAAGGATAAGTGGGGCATTATCGGGTTGGCGTTTGTCATCACGCTGCTATCGGTATTGGTGGTGCTTAACCTGACGCCAATTTATCGCGCAACAGCAACTCTGCTGATTGAAAATCAATCGGGGAAACTTGTTTCGATTGATGAACTCTATGGGCTCGACACGGGCAATCGTAATTATTACCAAACGCAGGTTTCCATTTTAGAAAGCCGACAGCTCGCCGCTACCGTGATTGGTAATGGCAATATGGAGTTTGCAAACTACCCAGAATTCAACCCGAACTTGATTGTGAAGGAGCCACCTTTCTGGGAAGACTTCCTGCCATTTCTAGCGAAAAAAGTTGAGCCGTTGGCGGGTGATAAATTAAACCGTCACATGGTAAATGTATTGTCAGGCAACCTGACTATTCAGCCCGTCAGAGGCACGGATCTGATAAAGATAAATTTCGACTCGCCAAATAGCCAACTCGCCACAGATATATCAAACCTTGTTGGTGAAACCTACATTGAAAGTCAGCTAGAAGCGCGCCTGCAATTGACGCAAAAGGCGGCCATGTGGTTGACGGAGCGACTTGATTCGCTGAGGATTAAATTGACTGCCTCTGAGTTAGCGTTGCAAAATTTTCAAGAAAAAGAGCGGCTGGTTGAATCCGGCGACAGTGGGGTTCGAAGCCTCAGTTTGAATGAGTTGAATCAGATCAGTAATGACTTGATCTCAGCCCGTAAAACACGAATAGAGACCGGTCGAATCTACCAGCAGGTATTGTCATCTCAAGCGATCTCCCGTGATTCACTGATGACGCATCCATCAATTGTGGTTGAACCTGGGGTTGTGACGTCGAAAGAAACGCAAGACATTGTTGATCGTAAAGTGTTGGAGTTGTCTGAACGTTATGGTCCGAAACATCCTAAAATGGTTGCAGTGATTGCCGAGCAAAAAGCCGCTCGAAATCAACTTAATCGCCAAATCGACAATGCCGTAAAACGACTAAAAGAATCCTTCGATGCGGCTGTTGCGACTGAGAAAAACCTAGAGCGCAATGAGCTTCGGTCGAGAGGGGATATCCAAGGTCTCAGGCGTACTGAGTTTAAATTCTCAGAACTGCAAAGGAACGTCGAAACCGACAGGCAGTTATACAATACTTTTTTCACGCGCTTTAAAGAAACCGATGCCACACAGGGTCTGCAGGCAGCAAATGCGAGGGTAGCCGACCCGGCAATTGAACCTGAATCACCCATCAAGCCAAACAAGCGTTTGATCGTTGGCGGTGTGTTCTTGTTCACGTTGCTGTTCGGTATTGGCTTGGCATTTTTGCGGGATTATTTGGATAATACGTTTAAATCGGGCCGAGAAGTCGAAGAGAAATTAGGCTTAGCGCTTCTAGGTTTGTTGCCTCTGATCAAAGCTAAGAGTCAGGCGCATAAAAATAGGCATTCGCAGCATTATTTGGATCCAGACCAAGTTGGCTTCGCAGAAGCTATTCGAACAGTTAGAACAAGTGTGTTGTTAGCATCACTCGATAGTCCGCATAAAGTCATTGTTGTGACCTCGAGTATTCCAGGTGAAGGCAAGACGACGATCGCTTATAATTTGGCGATAGCGCTTGGTCAGATGGAGAAAGTCCTTCTGATCGATGCCGATATGCGGCGGCCAAGTGTTGCCGGTGATACGGGTTTGACCAATCAACATGCAGGTTTATCAAATTTTGTTGCCGGTGGTTCGACTTTGGAAGAGTCTGTTTATGTCATGGAAGAATACGGCATCGATGTCATGCCAGCCGGTCTCATACCGCCCAACCCGCTTGAATTGCTGTCGTCGCAAAAATTTAAAGATACGCTAACTGATCTTCAAGATCGTTACGATAGGATCATTATCGACTCAGCGCCCTGCCAGGCCGTGAGTGACTCGTTAGTGATTTCTTCTAGTGTCGATGCGATGATCTATGTTGTGAAAGCCGATTCTACCAGCCAGCAACTTGTTTCTTCTGCACTGTCGCGCCTACGACGCGTTAACGCACCTCTGATTGGTGTGGTATTGAACCAATTTAACGCAGAGCATGCCGCTAAGTATGGCAGTTATAATAGTGGTTACTATGACTATTATGGTAGCGAGAAATAGGCGAGCGTCGCGACCGTGACCAGCACCGCCCCTAAGTTTGAAAACACAGCAGCTGCTGCAGCTATCATCTGGCGTTGGTTTTTACTGCCCGCCGTTGTTATCGCGCTTGGTTGGGCCAGTATTGAAGCCGGTAAGATGGGTTTAGCCGATCTTTCGGCACGTCAGGTTGACCCTGCCTTTGTTGTTTGGCGCAAACAAAAAGTGATTGCCTCTGATGAATGGGATCGGATTCATCAACGTTTGCTCTATGCAGAGTCATTGCAGCCGTCTAACGCTGACTACCAGGTAAAGCTGGGCCAATTATTTGATTATCGTTGGATGACGGGCACCCGACAAGCTTCGGAAAACGGCCATGACGTTCAGACAGCACGAAATTTCTATCGATCGGCGGTAGCGAAGAGAGCCATATGGGGATACGCCTGGGCGCATCTATTGTCAGCAAAGTCGCGCCTTAATGAATTAGACGATGAGTTTACCCTTGCATTAGATAAGGCGATTGAGTTTGCGCCTTGGGAACCGCCGGTGCAGTTGATTGTGTCAGATGCTGCGTTTCTGCGCTGGGACAATTTGACACTAAGTGATCAGGAAAAGGTTCGTGCAAACACATTGCGAGGATTAAAAAGCGTCACAGGTGGTCAAACCCGAAGGATGATCAAGCTTATTCGATCATATGATAAATATGCAGTTGTCTGTCCTTCGATGCCGATTGACAGCTTGTATGAGCGTGTTTGTCCAGACTAGGCGGATTTTTCGCTGTTAGGTTTGCTTGTACGGTCAGCTGCAAAGTTTTGCTGGTTAATCTAACGATTTTTAATCGGATGTTGTTAATCTCAAAGTCTAATCATAAATTGGCTTAAGAGGGCGGCTGGATGTCGATAATTAGGCAGATAATTAGCTACTTTTTTAGTTGCTGTGCTAACTGTAAAAGCGACCGCCGATTCACTGACGAAAGGTAGTTAAGAAAACTAAACTGGCGTTGAATATGGCCATTGATGGGCATACAATGAGGTTATTATTAAACGATGTTGGAACTACTCATGAAACGATTACCGATTTTAGTACTTCTTCTAGCCCTTGCCGGATATGCGCAAGCGGATGTCGCTAGCGATGTTGCGGCTGGCGTATCCATGGACGTAATCATTCAAAATGCCACTGCTGACGGTGTAGCGCTCGAAGACATCGTCGCACAAGTTGTCGCGGCTGATCCCGCACTCGCAGCCGCTGCCGTAACAGCAGCCGTTGCTAGTAACCCGGCACAAGCGGCAACAATCACATCAGCCGCTATCACAGCTGGTGCTGATGCATCATCTGTAGTGACAGCGGCGGTGACATCAGGTGCTGACGCAGCTGTTGTTCAGAACGCTGCAGTAGCAGCCGGCGCTGATAGCGCAACCGTTCAAGCGGCTGCAACTGCGGCTGCAACCACGGCAGCTAGCGATGTGGCTGCTTCATCAGATGCTGCAACAGATGCTGCAACAGATTCTAGTACTCAGGACGTAGCTGATGCGGCGCCTGCTGCTTCTACTCCACCAGCAGTAACACCACCAGCTGCAAATCCTCCAGCAGCAGGCGGCGGTAGTATTACCGACGACGTGGCAGCATCCAACCCTGAGCTAGGCGATGACGAGACGATTGCAAGTGGATCGTAGTTATAGTTAGGTAGAAAGATAGATAGGGAAAAAGGCGGCGTTAGCTGCCTTTTTTTTACCTGTTTTTTGACTTTTAGTGTTGTCGGATCGAAAACGTTTGAGCCTTCGAGAGATAGCGTTCTTTCCTAAGCAAACGATGAGACTATCGCTTCTCGTTAGACCGATAGAGACAGTCGACCGCCAAACAGCGTCATCTCAGTTTCAGGTAGCGCTTATACTCAAGCAAGTATGGATGCGGCGATTGACTAGACCAATAGCAATCTACTTATTTAGCAATCTACTTATTTAACAATCCACGTCTGTAACGATCGACTTGCGTAACTAATTATTTATTCACCTATCGCGCTTGTAGCTAAACCAGTAATTAACTGCCAGGCTGCCCTATCGGCGCGGTCTGATAAACGCTGCGCTGATCTGCGCTTAACGGATCCTTGATCTGATCTAAATCATTACTCCAAAACATCAGGTTAAGCCCGTCGGGACACTCATCGCTGTCTGCAATTGAATCCAGCGGCACGCTGTCATGCACTAATTCTTCGCAGGCAGGCGTATCAAGTAGAATATCATTGGATTCGAATGACTGCTCGGTGGTGTGATACAGGCCAATAAAATGTCCTATCTCATGCAAAGAGAACTCCGCCGTCGATTTTCGGTAGCGGGCCAGGTTACTGCTTAAGGTCGCCGTTGCATTGACGAGTACGCCGTTGTATTTACTTTGAATGCCCATGGTGCCCGGCAGTCCGCCACTGATGCCGACCAGCCCAGAGCCGCCGATGCCAGCGAAACTTTCTAAGAAGAACAAGTTAATACTGTCAGCGGCACCCATGCTAACTAAAGCGGCAGTCTCTGCGTTGTTAAAGTCACTCGAGACTTCATTGAAGCGAGGGTCTTCAATGACGATTGTCGGCTCGATTTGAAGCTGAAGGTTGTTTGCGGCCGCGAGTGTTTGAAGTTCTGTCAGTACAAACGCTAAATCGGCAGAGTCGACGGTGGTCGCCGTGAGGTAAGGTTGTACCTTTAAACGAGTTGGAAATGCAGTCGAGTTATCCGGTTTTGGTCCTGATCGAAGCGCCAGCTCTAGATCCATGTTAGAAAAGTTCAGTTTTGTTAGGTTCGATTCAAGCGTGCCAAGGATAAAGCGCCATTCACCTGGCTCTGCAATGATTTGCGGCGATCGTGGTACGAGTGCTGTGCATAGCCCCGTGTCACAAAATAAGGCGTTGGGGTCGAAGGGCGAAATAGGATTGCCATTAGGATCTGTGATGCCTGCGATAAAGAAGCTGTTGCCTAGCGCATCGTCGATACCGTTGCCTCGCAACGACAGATTAAAGGACACTATATTTGCTGGCACGGTGAATGTTTGAATCGGTGACGTAAGTACACTGGCAGCAAACTCTGCATTGTTCTGTTGGCTGTAACCTTCTGTGGGTATTTGAAGGGACGTGACGGTTAATAATGTCAATTGCGCATCTACCGTTAAAGTCACGGTTGCTTCGTTTGTGCTGAGGCCGTTTTCGTTATCTATCGCACGATAGGTGAAGCTATCGGTGCCGCTGAAACCATTATTGGGCTGGTAGCTAATGACATCATCAATGATTGATGCGGTACCATTTACAGGTGCTGTGACGAACTCAGTTGATGTCGGCTCGCCGTCTTGATCTGTGTCATTACTCAGAATCGACAGCAGGGTGCTTGTGTTGGACTGCACTAAAAAAGTATCGTCAGTCGCTGTAGGAAGATCATTTACGCTAGAGACTGTGATTGTGATTACGCCGGTAAGATTAACGTTGTTAGTGCCTGTCACCGAATAGGTGAGTGTGTCGCTGCCGTTGAAATCGGCATTAGGTGTGTAGTCAACATTGTTGCCTGACAAGACCGCGTTACCATTTGCCGGTTGGTTTGCAATGGCCAATGTATTGGCGCTTACGCTGGTATCATTGGCAAGGACATCAACTGAAATGCTGCTATCTTCATCAACGGTTACGTTGTCCGCTACCGCTTGTGGTGTAGGTGTAGGTGTCGAATCCGAGCCGCCACCACCACCGCCACCGCCACAACCCATAAGGAGTAGAGTCATCAAAGACAGTGAAACGATAGCGCGCGTATCGAGAAATATTGAGTCCATAAAGTATTGTAACCATGTTTTGCTACATGAAGTAGAGTATGGACGATTGAATTGACACCCGGTGTTGCTGTGATAGATCGACTGAAATATATCGAACGCAAGCAGGTGCGTGTTTCGATCCTGCTGATCCATGAGCATCATTCAGGTGGAAACAAATATTACAAACTTAAATTGAACCTTGAGCACGCTAGACGGCAGGGCGTCAGTACCTTGCTAAGTTTTGGCGGTGCCTGGTCGAATCACATCCATGCCCTGTCTGAAGCAGGTGCGCTAGGTGGATTCAAAACCATTGGTGTTATCAGAGGTGAGCCACCCGTTAATCCTTCGGCGATGCTCACTGATGCCGCTAGCAATGGCATGACGTTGCACTACGTCAGTCGTGAACAGTATCGCCGTAAAGGAGATGAAAGCTTTATCGAGTCGTTGCGGCAAAAATTCGGTAATTTTTATCTGTTACCAGAGGGCGGCTCGAATAATGACGCGGTGCTGGGATGTCAGGAGATTCTCAATCTGGTTACTACCAGTGACTACGATATTTTTGCTTTATCTGTTGGTACGGGAGGCACTTTAGCAGGCATTGTGTCCGGTTTAGCTTTGCGGCGCGGGACAACTAATGGACTCAACCTACAATCGAATCAAAAAGTCATCGGCTATTCCTCATTAAAAGGCGCTTACGATTTAGACCAGTCTGTTCAACAAATGCTGAATAGCCTAAGCAATGATGAGGCGAGGAAGAAGGGTTTGATGGGATTGCCCGATTGGCACATTTGTCATGACTATCACTTCGGAGGCTATGCGAAGTTCCCCGATACCCTGCGAGAATTTCTTGATGTGTTTGAGCGGGACAATAAGATCAAGCTTGACCCGATCTACACCGCAAAAATGATGTACGGTGTTATCGACCAAATTGACACTGGCTTGATAGCAGCGGGATCACGGGTGTTGGTTATTCATACCGGCGGGTTGCAGGGACGCAGAGGTTATGCGCTAGAGTAAATAGACTCGCTTAGTATTCTAATGTAAAAAAGCGGAATCAAAGCTACCCCACGTACCCCACGGCAAATAAAAATCAATAAAGGCGCGCAAGGCGTATTTGGACAAACGATACCATCGACGCGCGAGTTCCTTGATCAACATAACGTTTAATCAAAAAAGCACTGTTCCATATCACGCCCATCACATTCTTGGTTCGGCATTCCGATTATTTTAGCCGGGATACCGGCAACGGTGACGTGAGCAGGAACATCTTTCATGACAACGCTACCAGCGCCCACTTTTGCGCCTTCGCCAATTTCAAGATTACCGATGATAGATGCGTTGGCTCCGATCATCACGCCACATCGCACCTTAGGATGTCTGTCACCGGATTCTTTACCGGTACCACCAAGAGTAACCCCATGTAAGATCGATACATCATCTTCAACGATGGCGGTCTCGCCGATAACGAGTCCTGTTGCGTGGTCCAACATGATGCCGCAACCGATTCGCGCCGCCGGATGTATATCGACACCAAAAATGGTGCTGACTTGATTCTGCAGAAAGAACGCGAGTGAATGCCGCTCCTGCGTCCAGAGCCAATGTGCGACGCGATGAATTTGTAGCGCCTGGAAGCCCTTGTAGAATAGAAAAGGCGTTGAGTAGCTGTTGCAGGCCGGGTCACGCTCTCTGGTTGCCTTGATGTCAATTTCAGCTGCACGAGTCAGAGATGCCTCATTGACGAAGGCATCTTGGATGATCTCCCTTAAGGCCATACTTGAAACGACGGAGCTATCCAGCTTGCTCGCGAGTAGAAAGCTTAGAGAACCCTCGAGTGTGTCGTGATTTAAGACTGTCGCTTGGAAATAGGTCGCCATAATCGGCTCAAACTCAGCACGCGCTTTAACTTCTTGGCGCATTGCTTGCCAGAGCGAGCCCGCCGAGGCGATTTCGGCAATATTTGACTCTTCAGCCAGTTCGGTTGCGTAGCGTTGGTTAATGGAAGAATTCATACAGCTAACCTTTGTTTTAAATGCCCACAAGGATGCTAGGCTTTTCTGTGATGGACGTAAGTTTCTTGATTTTGACCGGAAATTCAAGGCATTAATCATTCCGAGGTGGAATAAGCTGTATAAAGGTGCGTTAGCGCAAGATCGAAAGCGGATTATGGTTGTAATTACAACGTTGCGTAGCGTCGCGTTCTAGACTCTAATGTACGTCTTATTTTAGGTGCCATCGTTGAATGAGTAACAATCACTTTAATCATATAGGGCTGATTGCAAGGACAGATAGCCAATTAGTGCTTGAATCCCTGCGTAGAGTGCGTGATTTCCTGCAGGACCGTCAGTGTAATATTTTAATGGAAGATACAGCGGAAGCGTTATTGAGAGATTATGACGGTCCCGTGTTTTCCCAAGCGCAAATGGCAGACAAATGTGATCTGGTGATTGCAGTAGGGGGAGACGGTAACATTCTTGGTGCCGCTCGAAGTTTCGCACCCCATGGTGTGCCTATTCTCGGCATAAACCGTGGCCGACTAGGCTTCCTTGCGGACGTTTCACCGGATGATATAGAGTCCAGTATTGGCTCCGTACTCGATGGCGATTTCGTCACAGAGGAGCACTTCCTGTTAGAAGGGGAGGTCTCGGTAAAGGGTGAGAAAGAGATTCCCACCGCGTTGAACGAAGTGCTGATTCATTCTGCCAAAATGCCAAAGATGCTTGAATTCGATCTTTTTATCGACGACGTCTTTGTCTACAACCAATACTCTGATGGTCTGATTATCTCATCACCAACCGGTTCGACCGCTTATGCGTTGTCAGCTGGGGGACCGATCATGCACCCAAGTTTGGATGCCATTGTGCTTGTGCCGATGTTTCCGCATCAGCTAAACAGCCGTCCGCTTGTTGTGCCGGGTGACTCTGAAATCAAAATTGTTGTCGGTAAAACGACCGGCATGAACGCTAAAATTAGTTTTGATTCTCAGCAGGAATTCGAAATATCACCTGGTGAGTCTATCTTGGTCAAAAAGAAAGCCCAGAGTCTGAAGCTAATTCATCCCCCTGGTCATAGTTTCTATGGGGTTTGCCGAAGTAAATTGGATTGGGCTAGCCGCGTTGGTGAGTAAGTCTATCGTCTAACTGGCCAGATCCTGCGGCGTGTCGATATCTCTAATAACACCCGGGTCATTCACTTTGATCCGGTAAACGCTGGCCGAATTATTTTCAATTACCGGTTTAGCGCCATTATCACCAGCTAGTGATTCAATTTCGCTAAAGTAGCTCTGCGAGAAAAGTACTGGATGGCCAGCCTTGTCGTCCTTCATCGGAATGACAATTGGATTGGACGCTTTGCGGAATTCGTATTCCGCCAGCAGTGATTCAACAGTTTCGGCTTGAACAAACGGCATATCGCCGAGGAAAACCAGTGCTGCCTCCCAGTCTTTGGCCTGATGTATACCGTTTGCCAACGTGTGCGCCATGCCTTGCGCTGAATCTGGTGCGCAGTAAAATTTAACGCTCGGGTTGTCGATTTTTTCTTCTAGCTCTTTAGCAAAGCTGATATCACCGAATCGTAGTACGACGAGGACTTCATCAATCACGCTAGCAGCCTTGTGGATCGACTCTTCAAGCACCAATTGACCCGTTGCTAAAACTGATTTGCGTTTATCATCACCGAAGCGCCGGCTGCTGCCGCCGGCAAGAATTATGGCTCCAATCATCTTGATCTCCTTTTCTAAACTTAATCTAGCTAAGGGGCACGCTTACGTAACGTGCGTGCAGATAATTTCCCTAAGCCGTTGCTCTAAAATCTGCCTCAACACTCGCTTTGTTTCTCAGTGCGGTGAGCTGAGCAAGAATCGCAATCGCGATTTCCGCTGGCGTTTTACTGCCAATCGGCAACCCGACCGGCGCATGTAATCTGTCAATCTCTGCAGCTGTTAAGTCGAGCTGTAACAAACGCTCACGACGCTTGGCAGAGGTTCTTGTCGAGCCCATGGCGCCGATAAAAAAAGCGTTGGTCCTGAGCGCTTCCATCAGTCCCATATCATCAATGCGTGGGTCGTGGGTAAGGGCAATAATTGCAGAGAAGTTATCGCTGGCGTGTTGTCTGACTGCATCGTCTGGCATGTCGCAGACAAGTTGTACACCGTCCACAGGCCATTGCTCAATAATCTGCTCGCGCGGGTCGCAGACAACAACATGGTAATCGAGAGCCTTTGCCATCTCTGCTAAATAGATGGAAACCTGACCTGCGCCAATGAGAAATAATTGATGCCTGGGTCCGTAGGTATGCACCAAGGTGAGGTTTTTGGCATCTTTCTCTAAGAGTTCACCCGCTTCATCTGTCGGGATCTCACCGCGCAATTCAAGATTGCGATATCTATCTTTGTCTTCCGCAGTCATGACGCCGCTGTCGAGCTCGACGGTTCTCGCGATACAAAGGCGTTGTTCAAGTCGATCGACGATTTGCCGCAGGGTGGCGACCTGTTGTTTGGTTTTAATGGGTTCGATGACAATGTGTAGTTGACCGCCGCAGGGTAAGCCGAATCGATCAGATTCTTCTTTTGTCTTGCCGTAGATCATTAACGCCGGTTTATCTTGCGCAAGCTCGCCATTTTGAAGTTTCTCAAGCAAATCCTCTTCGACGCACCCGCCAGACAAGGATCCGCTGATATGGCCTCGATTATTACAACTTAGCAGCGAACCAATGGGGCGAGGTGATGAGCCCCAGGTTTTAACCACGGTACAAAGCCAGCTCATTTCGCCGTCTTCGACCCAATTGGTCAATCTAGTGAGTACTTGATGGTCAGCATTTTCCATATTTGTTTCGATCTAAAAATATTACAGAACTGATAATATAGATAAGTTTACGGCAGTCCTATAGCTGTGGAAAGTAGCTGTTAAATATCCGGCAAAAAGCATTAATTGATCGAATCAGTGGTGGATTGAAAGATGAGGGAACCGATTAAGTGAATATAAAGGCGTTGTCTGTGAACAGGGATATTGATCTGGCGTTGTTTAGTCGGTATCTGTATCAATCCTCTGTGCTTCATCGCATCAATGAAGTTGGTGCAGAGCAAGAAATTTGGGTGAATAGCGAGCTGGATAAGCAAAAAATACAATCACTTTATGGGGCATTTAGTCGCGGCGAGTTTGAGCTGCAGGACAACGGCATAAGGTCGGAGCGAGCTTCTATAGCTGCGCAGTTAGCCAAAATACTCAAGCAAGCGGCAGCATCGCCATTCATATTGACGTTGATCCTTGCCAATGTGATTTGTTTTCCAATTACACTTGGGATTGAAACAGGTAACCAAAGCCAATGGTTAGCCGAATTCACTTTGCTGTCGTTCAACGTGATGAACAATCAGATTTATCATGCGGATCTCGCTTATACCCTCGACACGCATCAATATTGGCGCCTGATCACGCCGATGCTGCTTCATTTTGGTTGGCTACATATCGTCTTCAATCTTCTTTGGGTGTGGGAAATCGGTCGACGCATCGAGCAGTTGAACGGCAGTTTGGTTGTTTTTTTGCTGACGCTTACGACGTCCGTAACCGCCAATTTAATGCAATATTGGATGGAGGGTGCAAGCCTGTTTGGCGGCATGTCGGGCGTCGTATATGGTTTTTTGGGGTTTGGCTTATGTATCAGCAGACTTGCCCCGTCAATAGATCTTGGACTACCTAAGGCGATTTACGGGGTGATGCTAGGTTTCTTGATTTTGGGTTTTACGGGGGTCATCGATCTATTGGGTCTAGGCAACCTTGCTAATGGGGCTCACCTTGGTGGTCTATTAGCGGGCATGGTGTGTGCGATACCGGTCGCCCTGTCAGCTAAAATTAGAGCAAAGCGCTAGCCGTCAGAACGCGAAACCTTCCTGACTGGGCGTTGTTTCGAGCACCTCGAAGTCGATTTCGTAGGACGTGTACTTTCGAATATTGATCACGCCAGTATCGAGAATTAGATATTGACCTTTAATGCCCTGCAGCACCCCTTCAATGATGGGGGTCTTTTCCAAATTGAGAGCTTTGACCTTTGTTGGATATTGCTCAACCGGGTATTCGATTGTCACAGGGTCGGGTAGCTCGACCAATCGAATATTCGCCGCGCCATGCAATTCAATGAGTTCATCAAGACCATACTTGGCCTCGTTCAGTAGCTGCTCTCTGGCTGACATCAGGTCGATATGAACACCTTCGGATTTGAGCATCTTCTGCCAATGGGTTTTGTCAGAAATATGGGCCTTGAACATTGTCTCAACAAACCCAGACATTTGCCTTGAACTGACTTCAAACAATGGCAGCGCCTGCACAGCGCCTTGATCAATCCAGCGGGTTGGTACTTGACTTGGTCGCGTGATACCCACCTTAAGCCCTGAGGAGTTTGCTAGATAAACAATGTGTGGCTGCATGCATACGCTGTCGCCGAAATCAGGCTCTCGACAAGTCCCCAGATGATAGTGGCAACGTTCCGGGCTCATCATACAAAGGTCACACTGGGCCAGTTTCTTGAAGCAGGGGTAGCAATAGCCTTGGCTGAAACTCTTCTTGGTCGCGCGGCCACAATGGTTACATTCAATGTTCCCCGTGTAGCTAAGGCGAATTTCACTGCCTATCAATGGATTTAGATGAATCTGTGTATCAGAAAGCGGCAGATGGTAGTCAACCGGCTGATTGTGTTCGGTAATAAGTTTTCGAATAAATCCATGCATGAAACGATGATAGCAATTTTGGCTGTAAAAAGAACACTCAGCCTCGTGTTTGCGGCTCAGATTGCATTGAAAGGAAATTTAAACCAGATACAATCACGGCCCTTCGATACAAACGTTTACCCAACGTTAATTTGAATTCTCTATGTTCAGTCTTGTTCTAACTTTACGACCTGAATGGGATGAACTTAATACATATAAAGGTGAGAAAAACCATGAAAGAAGGCCAACCTAAAGCCATCGCTCTAAAGGACTACAAAGTCCCCGAATATTTGATAGAAACAACGACGCTACACGTTGACCTCGACGAGGCAGAAACGCTGGTGACGGCGACGTTGCAGATGTCTAAGAACATCGACAGCGAAGCGACGAGCAACCAGTTGGTGCTGGATGGCGGCAAGGGTTTAGATACGCGATCAATTTCGATTGACGGACGTGAGTTACTTTCAAATGAATACAGAATTGAACAAGACTCACTGACACTGTTCGATGTGCCCGATGTATTTCAGCTTGAAACCCGCGTTGCCATAAAACCTCAAGAAAATACTGCCCTGGAAGGGCTCTATAAATCTGGTGATATGTATTGCACGCAATGTGAAGCAGAAGGCTTTAGAAATATCACATGGTTCCTTGATCGTCCTGATGTGATGTCGAGTTATACAACAACGGTAAAAGCAAACAAACAAACCTACCCAATTCTTCTATCGAACGGGAACGACATCGACCGCGGCGAAGACGGTGACAAACATTGGGTCACTTGGAATGATCCATTTGATAAGCCTGCTTACCTGTTTGCGTTGGTGGCAGGAAACCTTGAATACATTGAGGATAGTTTTACGACGATGAGTGGTCGCGATGTGAAACTACAAATTTTTACGGAAGCGCATAACACCGATAAGTTAGACCATGCCATGCTGTCATTAAAAAATTCGATGGCCTGGGATGAAAAAGTTTACGGTCGCGAATACGATTTAGATATATTCATGATCGTCGCTGTCGAGAGTTTCAATATGGGCGCAATGGAGAACAAGGGACTAAATATATTTAATACTTCCTGCGTCCTTGCACGACCTGATACAACGACCGATGCGGGTTACCAAAGAGTTGAAGCGGTTGTCGCACATGAATACTTTCATAATTGGTCAGGCAATCGCGTGACCTGTCGTGATTGGTTTCAGCTAAGTTTAAAAGAAGGATTTACAGTATTACGCGATCAGCAATTTTCTGCAGATATGGGCTCCGAAGCTGTCTGCCGAGTCAATGATGTTGCCGTACTTCGAAGCGCACAGTTTCCTGAAGATGCAGGTCCCATGGCTCACTCTATTCGGCCTGACTCCTATATTGAAATCAATAATTTCTATACCGCAACCGTTTACGAAAAAGGCTCAGAAGTTGTTCGGATGATAAGGACATTTTTGGGCGCTGAAGGCTTTCGTGCTGGCACAGACTTATATTTCGATCGGCATGATGGCCAAGCGGTGACGACAGAAGATTTTGTGATAGCGATGGAAGATGCCAATCAAATAAATCTGTCACAGTTCAGGCAGTGGTACCGACAAGCGGGCACGCCATCCCTGACGATGACTGGCGAATACATTGAAGCCCAGGGTTTGTTCCGTCTCAGCGTGGCGCAAGACTGTCCGCCGACACCAGGACAAACCAAAAAAGAGCCATTTCATATGCCTCTCGCGATTGGCCTACTTGATAAAGACGGCAACGATATTGAGGTTGACGTAGCGGGTTTAGACTGCGCTTGCGTGGTGACCGGTGAAAGTGAATACACTATGGTGTTAAATCTGACCGAAGCCAAACAGACCTTTGACTTTCCAATAGCCGTTGCGCCGACGCCGTCTTTGCTGCGAGGCTTTTCAGCACCGGTCAAACTGCAGTACGACTACACAAGAGATGAGCTGCTATTTTTGTTGAGCCACGATTCGGATGGTTTCAACCGTTGGGAGGCTGGCCAGCGCTTAGCGGTCGAAGTGATACAAGAAGTTATCGGGCAGATTCATGCTGGTGAAACATGTGTTGTCGATGAGCGTCTGATAAAAGCGTTCGAGAATGTTTTGGATCAAGCCTTAGCTGATGATCAAAGTGAATCCTTAGATAAGGCTATGCTTGCCAGTATGCTTGTCTTACCAACCGAAACCTATCTGACTGAGCTTGTTGAAATTGCCGATGTTGATGCAATTCACCAAGCACGTGAGTTGGTTCGCTCGACGCTAACGAACAAGCTAAGTGGTTTGCTGTTGACGGTTTATAAAATGAATCAATTGGATAAAGCGTACGAGCCAAATGCTGAACAGGTTGCGCAACGATCATTAAAAAATGTTTGTTTATCCTATTTGATGCAGCCAGAGTCGACCGAGATGATTGATCTGTGTGTTGCTCAGTTTGAATCATCGACTAATATGACCGACACATTAGCGGCATTGAAAGCGTTGATAGAGTCAAGTTCTGATCAAGCGGTTGAGCCGCGAAATAAAGCCTTAAGCGTCTACTTTGATCGTTGGAAGGATGAAGCGCTAGTCATTGATCTATGGTTTAACATGCAAGCGTCCTGTTCGCACCCAGATACGTTAGATAACGTGATTGACTTGATGAAACATGATGCTTTTACGATGTTAAATCCAAACCGTATGCGGTCGGTGGTTGTTGCATTTGCGTTTCAAAACAATGTTAACTTCCATCGAAAAGACGGACGCGGTTATCGCTTCCTCGCCGATCAGGTGATTGAGCTTAACAGTATCAACCCCCAGATGGCGGCTCGAGTGCTTAAGCCACTAACCAGTTGGCGCAAGTACGATCAAGCTCGGCAAGAGATGATGAAGGCGCAGCTAAATCGAATTCTAGCGCAAGAAAACCTCTCGCCGGATGTCTTTGAGATCGCTAGCAAGAGTGTTTAGTTGATATTGGTGAACAGGCGACGAAGATAGCCTGTTCGCCAACATGTTGTTACGGGTTCATTGTGCTCATAAGGGCGTGGGGAGATTTTTTATCTTGCTTAGTAGCGCTTAGGACCTGTGTGATATCCCTTAAGCCTGCGCCCAGCCAGTCTTTTGGATGAGTAGGCGAGTAGAGACTTGCTTCGAGTTTTTCAATCTCGCTTAACAGCTCATCACTAGCGTAGTGAAGCGCCAAGTCTCTGGTCGAATCAATATTTGGCAGGCGGGCTTTACCCCAAAGAAACAGTAATTTTCGAGCATTTGCCGCGTGATTTTTCTGACAGGCCTCCTGTAGTTTATCAAACAGTTCTGTTTCAGATGATGTTTGTGTTGGCGCCTTTTTTATGGGTGCTTGGGCTGGATGCCTTCGAGCTTTGAACAGCAAAAACAAAGTAATAAGCCAAACGATCGTTATAACGCCAGAGAGTAGCTGCCAATAATTCGGTCCTTCGACCGCAGTTTGTCTTGTCAGAGCCGATTCTGATATTAAGGTTTGATTGGGTTGGCTTGGTTCGAGATTCCGCTCTACCGTTAGCGGCTGACTCGATGCGATGACAGAAAATTCTTGCGCGGGTAATGAGGCTATTTCCATTTTGTCGGTGACTGTATTCCACCATGCTAGTTCCCAAGCAGGCAGTATTAACTTGCCGGATTGCGTCGGTACAATACCAACGGTGGTTTTGCTGGTAGCAACGATACCGGCGTCAGTTATTGTTTGATTTTGAACCTCTGGGTCTTTATAAGACTTGGCGCCCTGAATATCGATCGCATCAATGATCGGCAGCAGTGTGGCGGCTTGACCGTCGACGGTAATGGTGATGTTCCTATTTATTGGCTCGCCAACTGTTAACTGTCGCGATTCGCTACTCCAAGTTTCAGCGATGTTGACGGCTTTAGCCGGTAGCCAATGCTTGCCTGTAAATCCATTTGGCTTGGGCTTAATTGTCACAGTATGTGTTTCTGAAAATGCCATAATCGGCTCTCGATTAGAGAAGAAACCCCGGCCTACTTTTGATCCAGTAAACGTGACTCGAGGAATTTCCAAGACCCCGCTGCGTTGAGGAAAGATCGCGAAGCGTTTCTCATAAACAAAATAGCGCCGATTGTTGACATAAGTATCGTAGCGTTTTTCATTTTCAATCGTTTCAATGATGGCATTTTCGATTTTCGGTTCTGCGGGAATTTCACCCGTTATAACGTCAACGTAATGGAGCTTAATGGTATAGATAATTTGACCTTGGACATACGCTTCGGAAGTGTCCACGCTGGTGTCAACGAACACCAGTTCGTTCGTTTTAGATTTCATTTCAGCAGTTTGAGGTATGACCTCTATGACAATTGCATCTGAAATCGAACCATTAATTTGGATTCTTGGAATCGTCACCCGACCCAGTCTTTTTGCCCGTAAGATCAAGTCCCAACTTGTACTGACTTCTCGGCTGCTCTTACCATTAATGATGCTCATTTTTGTATTTTGGTTGGGCCCAGCGACCCGTAGGATTTCGAAATCTTTCGTTAGAAAGTCGAACTCAAGTTGACCCGTTAACGCTTCATTGACTTTGATGTTAAGTCTGAGCTGATCTGCCTCGCTTATCCTTGTGCGGTCTACGGACACGGTGAGGCTGAAAGCGGCACTGCTAAATGTGACAAGCATTAGCAGGATTGCGGATGTAACGATGGATTTACCAGTTTGACGTTTCATCTCTTCGCACCTCACCTTGTTTGATTCTCTCATCGTATTGCATCTTGAATTTCCTGCGCATTAGTCCGCCGGGATCATCAGGGACTTGTTTCAACCATTGCTGTAAGGCCTGTTGCTGTTCCTCGTCGAGTGGCTGTTGATCTTCCTGCGACATTTTTTCGTCAGTGGCATCCTGTTCTTCTTGATCTTGCTGATCTTGGTCCGCCTGTTGTTGTTCTTCAGAAGACTGCTCCTCAGAAGATTGTTCTTCTGCAGCATCTTGCTCTTGTTGATCTTCAGATTGTTGCTGAGAATCCTCTTCGCTATTCTCTTGCTTGTCGTTCTGTTGACCTTCCTCAGATTCGTCGGAGGGCTGATTTTCATCCTCGCCACCCTGTTCCTGATTTTGTTCTTGTTGTGATTCGAGTAGTTCCTCAACAAGTTGTTTGTTGAATTGTGCGTCCTCGTGATCCGGTGCGAGCTCAAGCGCAGCAGTATAGGCTTGAATCGCCTCTTCATATTTGCCCTGTTTCGCCAGTGCGTTGCCAAGGTTATAGCGACCTTGCTGCGATGGGTCAGTTTGAAATTGCTCGGCGGCACCGTTAAAGTTTTGTGCTTTGTATTGTGCGCTCGCTTTCCACTGTGGATCTTCGAACAAACTTGCTGCTTGCTCTGCGTTGCCTTGGTTCATCGCGGCAATAGCTTGCTGATCGCGGGTTTGCCATAGGTCGTCCCAGAGTGAGGCATAGGCTTTATCCGTCGGTAGACAACAGATAAGCAATACTGACCACAACCAACCGCGTCGAAAGCTTAGCGCTGCGAGCGGCAGCAGAAGTAGCAGTAGCCAAGGACCTTTCTCCATCCAGATGTCAAAATCCCGCTCCATTTCTCTAAACTGCTGTTGGTCTAATAGGGGCTCATCGGCAAGCAAATATTCGAGGTCTGTGTCGACCAAACTCATTCGTGCGAACCGACCGCCGGCGAGATTGGCGAAATCCTTTAGGGCTTGAAAATCAACGCCAGGGACAATAATGGTGCCGGTAAAATCTTTCAAATAGCCGCCATCTCTTGTCAGTTTGGTGCCTGGTATCGGCGCGCCTTCAGCAGTGCCGAGGCCCAAAACCGATATGGGAAAGGCGTAGCGATGTTGCCGAGCAATATTCTGAGACTCAGCGATATCACGTATCTCGTCTGTGACAATAACGATTCGACCACTGCTGACGCCCGCGTCCTTGAACAGTGAGTGGGCTAGTTTTAATGCGGGGGCAAGTTGGCTGCCCGGCGCTGGCATGAATTCAGGCGCCACAGCGGGAATCATTTCAGCAATCGTATTTGCATCATCGGTAAGGGGCGAGACAAGGTGCGCATCGCCAGAATAAACCACCAAGCCTGTCACGCCTTCATTCCTGAGTTTGAGAAGATCCAATAGTTTTCGTCGCGCCGCTGTTAATCTGTCTGGCTTTATGTCCGTTGCATACATAGACCGGCTTAAGTCGAATAAAATAATCAGCGCATCTTCGCGCTCATGCACCGGTTGCGAGGTTTTCTCCCAGACCGGCCCCGCTAATGCAATGATCGCCAACAACCAACCTAGGGCAATGAGATAGATCGGATTGCTAGCGGGCTTACTGTGTTGGCTTTCAATGAGGTGAGGTAACAGATCCACATCGATTGATCGCTCCCATGCAGAGTCTTTGCCTTGTCGTAGCGTAAAGATTAGAGCAAGCAACAATGCTGGCAAGAGTGCCAAGAACCAAAGTGGTCTCAAAAAGTGCAATTGGGAAATTAAGTCCTGTATCGAGTCCAAACTCATGTGTCACGTCCCACTTGCGAACGTTGTTTTGAGGCGATTAGTTGGGAGAGCCAAATACGCGTTTGAGGATGTGACAAAGCGATCAGAAAGCTACCAAGCAAAGCCAGACCTAGGGGCCAAAAATAAAGGCTTTTGACCGGACGATAGACTTCGACATCTTGTTCAATGGGTTCGAGCCGATCAAGTTGTTCATAAATTTGGACGAGCTCACGGCTATCGCGTGCGCGTTGATAGGTGCCGCCGGTGGTTTCGGCGATTTCAGTTAGTGTCTGTGAGTCGAGTTCGGAAGAGGGGTTGATCGTGCGATTGAACAGCAGCCCCGGCACGCTAAGTTCGTCTGCGCCAAAACCAATCGTGTAGATTTTGACCCCTTCCTGTGCGGCGATTTGTGCTGCCTGTATCGGCGTCACCTCGCCAACGTTATTTTGTCCATCCGTAAGCAGTATCAGTATTCGGCTATCTGCAGGACGATCATATAGGCGCTTTACTGCTAAACCGATAGCATCGCCAATGGCTGTTTTACCGCCGGCGATACCCAATGGTGTATCCACCAACAAGGTCCGAACGGTTTTTCTGTCGAAGGTCAGCGGTGTTTGCAGATAGGCCAGACTGCCAAACAGAATCAGTCCGAGTCTGTCACCTTCGCGGCGTTCAACAAAATCGCCAATCACATCTTTAACCACCGCAAGCCTCGTCGTTTTTTGGCCATTTAAAACCATATCTTCCGTGCCCATTGATCCTGATATATCAACGGCCAACATCAGATCTCTGCCTGTTGTTGGTAGCTCGACAGGGTCTCCAATAAATTGGGGTTGTGCAGCCGCAACGACGAGTCCAAACCAGCACAAAATCAGGAGAAATCGCTGCCAAAAATTACGCTGGGCTGCGTTAAGTTGTTGAGCGTCAAAGGATGTGGCAGATCGGTAGAAGGGCACATACAGTGCCGCGTCACGCTGTTCGAATCGAGGCAGCAGAATATAAATTAGTAGCGGTAAAGGCAGCAATGAAAATGCCCAAGGCCAGAGGATTTCGATCATACGGCATCCGCCCCAGAGACGTGTTGTACTGCGCGATGTTTTGCAATCCAATGTTTAGAAATGTCGTGCAGCAGCTCAAGATTGTAGGATATTTCACTGGCGTATTGTCCATGAATGAGCGCTTGTCCTTCACCCATGCTGAACTCTTTTGTATCGGCCGTTTTGTCGAGAAACGAAACCCAGTTTTCGCCGCTTAAAGGCGCAACCTCGTTGCGTGCGAAATGTGTTAATGCAACGCGTTTAAGTAGTTGATTACACCCGATCAGATAGCCCGTTTTGTCTGCGCTAAACTGGCTTCTAAGATGTTCGAGTTCAATTAATGCTTCCCGCCTGTAAGCGTTCTTTTGCCAAAGACGATAAACAGTATAGATGCCGTAGACGATACCGATGAATGCCAGGGCACCCAGTAGCCACCAGCCGATAGCAGGTGGCCAAGAGTCAATCGGCGCTGGAAACTGAATGTCACGCAGTTGCGCCAGGGGATCGGTTTGGGTGGGGTCGCCGCTTGGTGTTGGTATTTGACTTGCCACTAGCGCTTTGCCCGACGAATTGAATGATACGAATCGACCAGTGACTGAATAACGTTGTCGCCTGTACTGAGCTCAAACAGTGGTGATTTGAGTTTGCTAAATTCTGTGCGGGTTTGTTGTAGTCGACTTTCGTACTTCTGCTCGTAGTCAGATCGATTCTTTTTGTCGGCAGTGTCGATCTGAACCCGCTGTGCACCATTGGTAATCGTATAGAGGTCTGGATTTGGTAAGTTGTGCTCCATCGGATCAGAAACATGAACCCCGATGATATCGTTATGACGGGATAATTGACGCAGGTGAAGCTGCGCGTCTTTAGAAAAATGATCGTAGTCACTGATAAGAAATATAGTGCTGCCATGTTTGGCTACTCGACGTACGTTCAAGAGTGCTTCTGATAGGTAATCTGTCTCTTGGTCTAATTTTTCGTGGTCCTTGTTGAGACGATGATTAAAATCATTGATCTCATTAAGTAGTCTCAGCACCGCGTGTTTGCTTCGTCTTGGTCGAATCTCTCGATGTCCTGATTCAGCGAAGACGATACCACCAACTCGGTCACCATTTTCCAAAGAAACCCAAGCGATCAGGGCCGCTGCCTGCGCAGCTAAGACAGACTTGAACGAAAATACAGAACCAAAAAATAGGGAGTGAGATTGATCAACTAAAACAAGCACGGGTCGTTCTTTTTCTTCCTGAAAAAGTTTAGTGTGTGCAACCTGTGTTCTGGCGGTGACGCGCCAATCAATTGTTCTTACGTCATCACCTGGTTCATATCTTCTGACTTCTGCGAAATCAATGCCGCGTCCTCTGAATTTACTTGTCAGTAAGCCAGACAGGGGGTTGCTTGATTTGTCGATTGTAACGCTATCGATCTCCCGAGCAGCATGTCGCAGCCGAATCAATTCGGTGACATCCGTGTATGCACCACCTTTTATGGTGAACTGATGTCTTTTGGTTGGCTTAGTCGACATTTAGCGTAGCAGTCCTATTTTGATACTAACGAGATAGAGCTAGTCAGTTATGCGACGGCAACGCGTTGCACAAGCGTATCAATAATATGGTCCGCATCGATGCCTAAAGCTTCCGCTTCAAAGCTGACAATAATGCGATGTCGAAATACATCATGTACGACAGCTTGCACATCATCAGGGCTGACAAAATCACGGCCTAACAGATAGGCATTGGCCCGCGCGCAGAGGTCGAGTGAAATGGTACCGCGAGGTGAGGCGCCGTAATCTAACCAATTGGCGAGATCTTCTCCAAACGCCGCAGGCTGCCGTGTCGCCATAGTGAGTTGGACAATATAATCTTCAACAACGGGAGCCATATGTAGTTCTAAAATGGCTTTGCGGGCTGCGAATATCGCTTCCTGATTCAGTTTGACCGGAGGCTGTGGGGCCAGCCTTCCAGCAATAGATTCGTTCCTGACGTGCTGCAGAATCGATCTTTCCGACACGGCGTCGGGGTAGTCGATATTAACTTGCATAAGAAATCGGTCGAGTTGTGCTTCTGGCAAGGGGTAGGTGCCTTCCTGCTCGATTGGATTCTGTGTTGCCATAACTAAAAACAAATCCGCAAGTGGAAAAGTTTGGCGTCCGATACTGACTTGTCGTTCCGCCATGGCCTCCAAAAGTGCGGATTGAACCTTTGCCGGCGCCCGATTGATTTCATCCGCTAGCACCAAGTTGTGGAAAATGGGTCCCTGTTGAAAAGAAAATGTGCCATCTTGGGCGCGATAAATTTCCGTTCCTGTAATGTCGGACGGTAATAAGTCTGGTGTGAATTGAATGCGATGGAAATCGCCTTCGATACCATCCGCTAAGGTTTTTATCGCCTTTGTTTTAGCTAGCCCCGGTGCACCTTCAACGAGCAGGTGGCCATCGGCAAGGAGTGCCATCAGTAGCCGGTTGACAAGTTTTTGTTGGCCAATTATCTGTTCGGACAACCATTTTTCGAGTTCAATTATGTGCTCGCGATGCTGCATATTTCGCTTATTCTTCTCTTGTGTTCAAATTGTTGAAGTAAACATAATGATTCCCCTGCGTCTTTCGACCCACAGGCGTCAAAATCTAAAAAAACGGATGTCATTGTAAATCGAAGGGTAGACCACAAAAAGCAGTCAGGGTTCAATCCGAGCCGCCACTGTAACAAAAAATCCTATAGGTGAGCATCGCATCTCGGCGAGTATTTTCGATCTCTGCATTAATTGGCGCGCTGTTAGGAGACACTTTAGACAGTTTTTCGTCTAGTAGAGCAAATTTTGCGTTGTAGTTGGTCGCCAAAACGCCCGAGGTTGGAATCATTTGTGTATACTTCGTGAGCACTTATCATTTTAAATCCTATGAAATATCAAACGCTTCAGGACATTCTGTTTCGCTTGCCGACAGAAACCTCTCACTATGTTTCCCTGCATTCAATTGCGCTCTTGCAGCAACTGAGATTGACCTCGTTGATTGCTAAGGATGTGCCTGCTGATCCTGTCACGCTAATGGGCATAGATTTTCCCAATCGGGTTGGACTCGCTGCGGGACTAGACAAGGATGCCAAGTGTATCGCAGGCCTCGACGCACTGGGTTTTGGCTTTATTGAGGTCGGCACAGTGACACCCAAACCGCAACGCGGAAATCCCAAGCCTCGAATGTTTAGAATCCCGTCTCGTCAGGCAATCATCAATAGGATGGGATTCAATAATGACGGTGTCGAGGAAATGTCGAAACGTATTCAGCGCGCTAATTTCTCTGGCGTACTCGGCGTTAATATCGGTAAGAATGCTAAAACAGCGAACGAAGATACCTTGTCCGACTACACCCTTTGTATGCGAAAAGTTTATGATCAGGCGTCTTATATAGCAGTCAATATATCCTCACCGAACACGCAGGGACTTCGCGCTTTCCAGCATGGTGATGAGTTAGCAAAACTACTTGAAGGTCTGCGGTTGGTGCACCGAGAATTGCAGCAGACGCATCAAAAACATGTACCACTGCTGGTCAAAATTGCACCTGATATGGACGATGAAGAAATCCAGACCATTTCCAGACGACTGCTTGAATTTGAAATTGATGGCGTAATCGTCAGTAATACAACCGTATCAAGAAGCGCGCTGCTGGGAGAAAAACATTCTGCTGAAAAAGGTGGTTTGAGCGGCGATCCATTGCGTAATCAGAGTAATCATGTGTTGGCGATGGTGGCTTCAGAAGTGAAGCCGAAGCTCGCGGTTATTGGCGTCGGTGGCATCATGCTGCCGGAGCATGCCGCACAGAAAATTGAGCTTGGCGCTGATCTGGTGCAACTTTATTCAGGTTTTATTTATAGTGGTCCGGACCTTATTGCCGAGAGCTCTGAGGCTATTCGCAAAATGCGGGTTTAAGTAAACCTGCGGCTGAGCAGTAAATTCTTTAAGTAAGAAAAGGCTCCTGCGTGGAGCCTTTTTAATTCTGAATAGTTGAGTGAAAAAAAGGTGCGCTTAGAATCTCTAAGCGACGGGTGAATGGCTAACGCCAGCAGTACCAATATAACCGTCCCATTGATCTTCTCTGCCGGTTCTCCATCCAGTCAACCAAGACTGGCGTGCTTCAATATCATGGTATGGACAGAGATCTTTTGATTTACCATGTACACCCGATTGATAACCGCGGGTAAATGCTCTACTGCTCTTGTCTCGCTTCTGTCTTCTCATAAATCTAGTTTCATCCTTAGCTAGTTATTGTCGCTCTATCAGTGATCTAGAAGATCTTGGTGTATGACTAAGCTGTGTTTCTCTGTTTTTCTTTGCCGAGATCATTGCTTAATGTTTACATCAAGACTGCTTATGTTTTAGCTCAGAGAGAATGTCTTGTACATGACTTAATTGATCTAAGGTCTGATGCTGATAGGAGGAGAGGTTCTAAAGGAGAAGTTGGGGGCGTCAGATATTGCAAATTGATTTGTTGCTGCACCAAATTAACGCGAAATGATTGGGTCGTGTTTATTGTTGTGCATTTATTGAATAGGTACACTTTTGCGCAGAAATTAAAATTTTAACAGGGTCGTTTATACACAGCCAAAATGACCTCAGACAGGAAGGAACGACTATGAAGAAATTTATCGCAAAGTTGGTTGCGGTAACAGCGCTGATGTTGCTCGGTGGACCTGTGTTCGCTGACGAACTAAGTGGTGCGAATACCTCATGGATATTGACCTCAACAGCACTGGTGTTGTTCATGACACTGCCCGGATTGTCCTTATTTTATGCCGGTTTAGTGCGATCTAAGAACGTCTTGAGCGTTTTGATGCAATGCTTTGCAATTACCTGTGTGGTCTCAGTTCTTTGGCTTATAGGTGTTTACTCAATGGCTTTCTCCGAAGGCAATGCATTTGTGGGTGGCGCGGCCAATTTCTTTATGGCTGGCGTGACAGAAGATTCAATGGCCGGAGATATCCCTGAAAGTGTCTTCGCTATGTTTCAATTGACGTTTGCGATCATCACACCTGCGCTAATAGTGGGCGCATTTGCAGAGAGAATGCGGTTTTCCTCAATGATAGTTTTTTCAGCTATCTGGCTGGTGTTCGTTTATGGACCGGTAACTCATTGGGTTTGGGCGGCTGACGGTTGGTTGTTTAACCTAGGCTTACTCGATTTTGCCGGTGGCACAGTGGTTCATGTTACCGCGGGTGTTGCTGCACTGGTTTGTGCGCTTGTGTTGGGTCCTAGAAAAGGTTTTCCACACACACAGATGCCACCTCATAATATGACCATGGTAATCACAGGCGCAGGCATGCTTTGGGTCGGTTGGTTTGGCTTCAATGCGGGAAGTGCGTTGGCGGCAGATGGTAACGCGGGTATGGCGATGATGGTGACCCATATGTCGGCTTCTGCCGGTGCGCTGACTTGGATGATTTGTGAGTGGGTCAAGTACGACAAACCGAGCGCCCTTGGCGCTGTCACCGGCATGGTTGCTGGACTTGGTTCAATTACGCCGGCTTCAGGCTTTGTGGGCCCGGCCGGTGGACTGATGATCGGTATCATTGGTGGTTTTGTTTGCTTCCATGCAACCAACATCATCAAGCTGAAGTTACACATTGATGACTCGCTCGATGTTTTTCCTGTTCACGGTGTGGGCGGTGCGTTAGGTACGATATTAGCGGCAGTGTTTGCGAGCGCAAGCCTTGGGGTGTTTAGTGGTCAGGGTTACAACGAAGGCATGGATATGTTGTCACAGCTTGGGGTTCAGGTTGTCGGTGTACTCACGGTAGGGGCTTATACTGCCATCGTCACCTTGGGAATTCTCAAACTGGTCGACGCATTGTTAGGTCTACGTGTAAGCAGTGACGACGAAACTGAAGGACTCGATATCAACCAGCATAATGAAAGAGGCTACGATCTTTAGACTTACCGGTTGATCTTAAAAGTTAAAATCAGAGCGGCTATCGATTAGCCGCTCGTTCTACAAGGTAAGACACCAGATCCTCGAATGACAGCCCAAGCGCACTTGCGCCGTCTGGGTACAAGCTTGTTGGCGTCATGCCAGGCAGCGTATTGACTTCAAGTAAATATTCTTCCAAATCATTTGGCACGACAAAGTCTGCTCTTGATATGTCTCGGCACTGCAGGTTGACGTGAGCGTCGATGGCGATCTTTTGTAATCGAGTGAGCTGAGCCTCAGGCAGTCTAGCGGGAATAATATGATCGCTTAGCCCAGCCGTGTAACGATGTTCGAAGTCATACCAACTATCTGCTGCGGTCGTGATTTCGATAACAGGGTGGGCAACAGGACCGTCTTCCGTATCAATCACCCCGACCGTTATCTCCTTGCCTGTGATGCGGCTTTCAACCAGGATTTTGCTACCAAGCTCAGCGGCGAATTTCATAGCTGCATCAAGTTCATTTTCATTTTCGACCAATGTGACGCCAAGTGCGCTGCCCTGAGATGCCGGTTTCACCACGACATAGGAACCTAATCGCTCAATAACCGCTGCCACGGCAATCGCTCTATCGGTTTGCGCGTCGAAAACGATTTCGTCTGCGAGGGGTAGATTGGCTTGTCGAAAAATCTGCTTTGCAAGAATTTTGTCCATTGCAACGGCACTGGCCTGCACACCGCTGCCGACGTATTTGTATTCGAGAATTTCAAGAAATCCCTGCAAAGTACCGTCTTCCCCCGGCGGTCCATGTAGTACTGGAAAAACCACGTCAGGCTGAAACTGTTTTAGCTTGTCGGCAACGGTCGTATCGAGCTCAATGCTTTCAACATGCTCATAGTTAGCCTTTAGTGCACCGATGACACCCAGCGCGGATACACGCGACACCTCAGCTTCGGCAGACTGCCCGCCATTGATGACTGCAATTCTCAACTCTGGGCTGGGTTTTATGTCGAATTTGATTTGGCACCTACCTTGGAAAGATTTTTAGCCCGACATGAACCGGGCGAATATAATCAAAAGCATGGATAGTAAATGGGAATGGCGTGGGTGGAAAGTGTCTTCGGGTGAAGTTTTGTGGAGGAAGTTCGCAGAACCTTTGGAATCGAAAAAGATTTAAAACATCGCCGTACATCGTTAACAGAAGAGCATCGATAAAACTCTTTACCCTCTTGTTAACTTTAGGGTTTACAATTGAGCTAAGTTTAACGCAGTAACAGCGCTGGACGATTCAATACGTCGGCTCAAAAGGTCTGTAAAACAATCCTCCGAGGAGCTAAATCGATGGGATATTTAAGAATAGGTGAACTGTCAAAGCGAACTGAAACGAATAACGAAACTCTACGCTTTTACGAAACCAAAGGTTTGATTGATGCACCAAGACGCAGTGAGGCAGGTTATAGACTTTATACTGCTGACGCGGTTGAACGCGTAAATTTTATTGTCAGAGCAAAACGCATGGGCTTTTCACTAAAGGAAGTGACCGAGTTGCTCAGTCTCCAGGTTGAAGAATCAGACAGTACCTGCGGTGAAGTCAAACAACTTGCAGAGACAAAGTTAGCGGATATTGAATTGAAAATTATAGAACTTGAGAAGATGAGAGATGCTCTGCAAAAAATCACCGCAGCTTGCTGCGGCGGCGAAGAGTCAGCTGTTCATTGTACTATTTTGAATGCTCTTGCTGCGCACTAAGTGTCTGGTAAACGCGACCTAGTTATCGCTCAAAGTTTGTTACAGGTCGCTCAAAGATTGGCTTAATTGTGTCAGTGCTTGCGCCCAAAGCGCTCGCCGATCCAGGTTTTGGAACTTCGCCTTTCTGGCTCGATCATCCTCTAACAATGTTTCTAAGGCCATGATTCGCTCTAATATTGCATCGCTCGAAAAGTCTTTTTTCTGCTTGGTTGCAACGGCACTTCAATTCATAGACTAAGGAGGTTGTGCGTTGAGCTTGCTGCTGCTTTTTGCGTATAAACGATTCGGATCGTTTATTTCTTCCAGTTCTTTGCCTGCAACGCATGCGTAGCGTTGAGCAATTGTGTCAACGAACACTTATCATGACAGTTATCTAGTGCTGTGGCTTTGCAGAAAGGGAGGCACGGCAGCAGGTCACAAGTTCAGTAAAAATTTGTCGAGTTGTTCTGCAGTGAATGGCCAACCTATTTCGTTGCCTGTATCAGGTATCGCGATAACAGGGATACGAATACCATATTGCTCAATCAGCTGATCTGTGTCGCTGATTTCTACTGCAACGACCTCTATCGCTTGAACGTTTGCGCAGTAATGACGCAGCAGCTCGGCTGCGTCCTCACAAAGATGACAGCCTAAGGTGGTGTACAGTATCACTTTTGGATTCATCGGTTCGATTCCAAATTGAAGAACCGTTGTGCGTTGATCGTTGTCGATTCTGCGACGTCTTCGGCGGGCCTGTTGAGGCACTTCGCTAAGAATTCGCAGATGTGGGGTAAGTTTTTTGGCTCATTACGTCGTGACTTTGGCTTAGGTTTGATATTCCTCGGCATTAGATAAGGCGCATCGGTCTCGATCATAAGCCTGTTTTCAGGTATGTCCGTGACGAGGGGAATCAAATGGGTACCTCGACGTTCGTCGCATATCCAACCGGTAATGCCGATATAACAATCCAGATCAATGTAGTCATGCAGGGCGTCTTTATCACCCGTGAAACAATGTACAACAACAGCGTTGAGCTGTTGGCGGTGACTGCGCAATATCTCAGCGAAATCTTTATGCGCATCCCGTTCATGGAGGAACATCGGCAGTCCCGACTCTATCGCAAGCTCAATATGCGCTTCGAAAGATTTCCGTTGGGTCTCGCGGGGTGAGAAATCTCTGAAGTAATCTAAACCGGTTTCACCGACCGCTTTAATCTTTTTATTACCTGCGAGTAGGCGTAGTTCCTCAATCACAGCCTCGGTGGTTTCTTCTGCGTGGTGCGGATGTATACCTGCCGTTGCCCAAAGTTGGTCTGGGAATTTTGTGGCGAGGGCTAATGCCTCGTGACTACTTTGACGTGAAGCGCCCGTAACGATAAGTTGATTTACATTATTCAGCCGTGCATCCGAAAGGACTTGGTCAAAATCCTCTTGAAAAGATTCGTGGGTCAAGTTGGCGCCAATATCGACTAACTGCATGGTGTTTTAGTATGTTTAAAAACGCAGAGTATAGCGTAGTACCCTGTTTGAGCAATCTACAGCGGATTAAAGACTGCTGCCTTCAAGGTCGCGGCGTGAATCACTGAAACTATCGTACTCATGCGGGTATATCAGCACCGGCTGTTGCTCGAGCTTGTCGGCATAAATTGTCGAGAACATGAGTATGTTCATCACATAGTTGCGCGTTTCCGAATAAGGAATCGTTTCAATCCAGACATCTAATGGCACAGATTTGTTTATCCAGCGACTGACACGAGTTGGTCCGGCGTTGTAAGCAGCAGAAGCTAAAATACGATTGTTGTCGAATCGCCGTAACATCTGTCCTAGGTAGGCTGACCCAATTTCAATATTCTTGTATGGGTCGGTTAAGGATAAATTCGTCGGCTCTCTGAGTCCTTGGCGTCTGGCGGTACTCTTGGCTGTAGAGGGCAGCAGCTGCATTAAGCCCAAAGCGCCGGCGGAGGATTTAGCATCTGCCATAAAAGCGCTTTCTTGACGTGCAATAGAGAGATTCCAATTTGCTGGAATATCAGACTTGCGGGCTGCGGCCCTGAACGAATCGAGATAGGCTAGCGGGAATCGAATATCTAGTGCATTCCATCTGCCAGAATCGATCATTGCCTGAATAGCTTGCTTGTGCCAACCCCACTTCTTGGCGACCATTGCTGCAATGGCCAGCTCTTTGTGAGAGTAATCTTGGACGGTGAAGTTCCATTCTCGACGCGCGCGTGTTTTTTCACCCAAAATGAGCAGTTCACTTGCGCGTTGTATACCGGGTGTCGCTTCGAGATCGAGTAACTCATTGTCCGAGACCGTGATTGTCTCGCGCTGAAAACTGTAAGCCTTCGATGTTTTATCCGCTGCCAAAAACCCGTAATAACTGCGGTTGTTTGAAAGCTCAGCGTAAAGCTCGTCGATGATGACCTTGTCACTTTCATGATTAATCGCTTCAAGGCTTCTCGCGCGCCAATATTTCCAGCGATCTGATTTGATCGCGTCTTGATCCAACTTGGATATGAGTAACAAAACTTCCTGCCAAGACTGATTTCGAAGTGCGGCGCGCAGTCTCGTTTCATTGAGTTTTTTTGTCGGTTCTAAATGATTTTCAATTCGCACTAAATGCTCAATCAAGTCGGGGTCTCTAGCAAGCCTCTCACCAATATATTGGTAGGTGTCTGCAATATCGTCAGATTCGGCATGCGCTAAAGGCAAGTTCGCTTCAAATGACGTCAAAGCGGCTAGTGCGTCTTTTCTTGCGCTTCTTTTTAATGCGTGCAACAAGATTGCGGTGGATCGTGGGTCTGTCGGTTTTATGGGTTTGCTACGAAACAGCGACTCGGGTCGGGTGTGCGCTATCTTATAATCGTTTGCCTGTTTGCGATCGGACTTTGCTAGAAAGCGCGTTAAGTAGTTAGCGAGCGTTACATTGTTCGCCGTGAGTGCTTTCTCATAACGTTGCCAGGCAATCTCGTCGGTTAAATAACCTTCGTCTTGCCATATCTTGAAGATCGGGTCGCAACTGTCCGGTTGCGAATGTTTCACAAGCCAAAGCGTCTGCGCTTGATCAAGCGCCTCTTGGGTCGCGCCGGTTTTATACAGAGCAAAAGCATAGTTGCAAATATTTGAATCGGTTGCGCGATAGTCATTGTAGTTGTTAATAAAAGTAGACCATTCGCCGCGCTTAGCCAGCGTGTAGAGCCAGTTTTGCAGCAACTGATTCGCTAAGGGTGTGTCCGCATATTGGCTAATAAAGCTTTGGATGTTGGCTTCGGATTGGCGCGAGATACGATAAATTTTGTCTGTGTATTCAAGATAGGGATAAAGCGGATAGCCAATTAACTTATCTTTCTGCGCGTTGTATTTGCTGCGTTGGTTGGTTTTGATTGCCTGCAGCAATTCTTGATAGAGTTTTCTCTGTTCGTAGCGATTGCTGGCACGATCTGCTTGATCTCTTGCGCTTACGGTAGGCGCAAACGATAAGCTTGAGATGACAAAGGTAAAGATGAGCGGAACAAGAAGCCGCATATTTTTCTACAACTCGAAATTACAACGAGCCCAACAATAACGGACTTGGTCTCGCTTGGATAGGCGGGTTAGTTTCCGACTCTCACGGCAAGTACGTCACAGGGTGCGCCATGTAAAACACCATTTGCAGTCGAGCCTAATAGCAGTGCAAGTCCATGGCGACCATGACTACCGACGACGATTAAATCAGCATCAACCTGTTTTGCGAGCGCATGAATTTCTGTCTCTGGTCGACCAAAGATAAGGTGTTGATCTTCAGGTGCAATATTGAGTGATTTAGCAAACTCAGCTAAGTGAAGCTTAGCGGTTTCTTGAATTTGTTCTTGAATGGTAGAAAGATCCATCGGGATATCTCCACCGTAAGCAAGACTCAAAGGTTCGATCACATGCAGGCAACTTAACTTAGCGCCATAGGACTTGCTAAGTGCGCAGGCCCGCTTTGCGACATGATTAGATTCTTCTGTTAGATCGACCGCCGCAATGATGTGCGTATATTCCGCCATGGTGTGCTCCCTTCAGCTATTCTCTTTGATTATTTTATTTTTATGAGAATTATGGTCGTCGTTCGGGTCAAAGGTACACAGGAAACGTCTCAGGCTCAATAGTGATACGATCCTAGATGTAATAAAGTTTAGAGCACGCTCGTTCATTATTCGCGTAACTAATGTTGCGCTGAGGCAAGATACATATGGTTTATGTCATTATTGGCATTGTGATGCTGGTCATCCTTGCACCGATCATACGTATTATCCCTTCAGCAAAGCAGAAAGCGGCCATGGCGAAGCGCCAAGTTGGAATGAAACAGGGTATTAGAATCACGATTACGCATATTGAGGACCCTGATCCCGATCGAAATAAATACCTGTCGAATACCGGCAAACCGATGCCCCGTAAACTTGCGGTTATCGGTTACAGCCTACCAAGGCCGAGGCCGGATAATTGGCGTGAATCAGGTTCAGTCGATTGGAGCTTTGAGCGAAGGTCATTATCGGTTGAATCGAAGGTGCCTTGGGAAGCGTCTGAGCCAGTCAATTCTGCCTTGCCGGATAGCTTAAGTGCATTTTTGGCAACAAATCTTTCCAAACTTCCCTCTGATTGCGTCAAAGTTGAAGAAAAAAATTTCATCCTGACGATCTACTGGCATGAGCAAGGAGAAGTTAGCGAACTCATTGATTTTCTTACAACTTGTGTGTCCTTGCCGCTGGCTTCTGGCAGCATGGACTCTTCCATCAAATAGGTTGTTTTGAGTCGGCCCGAACAAATTCAGTTGACAAGTATCCGGTTTGGTCGGCTAAGCTAAAAAGGAAATTGAGTCACGACGGGCTTGACCTGAAAGGTTATAGCCACTATATATGTCGCATTTTTGTATCAGTCATTATTGAGTAGTCGAAATTCATGGGTAAATCTCTCGTCATCGTAGAGTCTCCTGCCAAGGCAAAGACCATCAACAAATATCTGGGTAACGATTACATCGTTAAGTCCAGCGTTGGTCATATTCGTGATTTGCCGACCAGCGGGTCTGGAACTTCCGATCCAAAAGCACGGGCTAAGGAAGCGGCTAAAACGCGTAAAATGGAGCCTAAGAAGAAGGCTGCCTACAAGAAAGTAAAAGCGAAGAAACAGCTAATCGCGCGCATGGGTGTCGACCCTGATAACAGCTGGAATGCCGACTATCAGATCCTTCCAAGCAAGGAAAAAGTGGTCGCAGAGTTACGCAAGCTAGCGAAAGACGCGGATGAAATATATCTCGCAACTGACCTTGATAGGGAAGGAGAGGCGATAGCCTGGCACCTACGAGAAGCCATAGGTGGCGATGAGTCGAGATACCGACGTGTAGTGTTCAACGAAATTACCGAGAAAGCCATTCAGGAAGCCTTCGAGAAGCCTGGCGAGCTCAATATGGCTCGGGTTAACGCCCAGCAGGCGAGACGATTTTTAGATCGAGTCGTTGGCTTTATGGTGTCACCGTTGCTATGGGCAAAAATTGCGCGGGGACTATCGGCGGGGCGTGTGCAATCTGTTGCGGTGAAATTAATTGTTGAGCGAGAACGAGAAATCCGTGCTTTTATCCCTGAAGAATATTGGGAAATTTTTGCTGATTTACTCGCGGATAAGAATAACCCGGCTGTGAAATTTCAAGTCACGAAGCAGGCGGGCGAGAGCTTTCGTCCAATAAATAAAGCGCAGGCAGATGCGGCTCTAGCGATTCTTAATGATTCAGCTTTTATCGTCAGAAGCCGAGACGATCGACCGACTCAGACCCGACCAAGCGCGCCTTACATCACATCGACGCTGCAGCAGGCGGCGAGTACAAGGTTGGGCTTTGGTGTTAAGAAGACAATGATGCTTGCTCAAAGGCTTTATGAAGCGGGTTACATCACCTACATGAGAACGGACTCAACTAATCTGAGTGCAGACGCTATTGCTCGATGCCGTGAATTGATTGAGTCAGATTACGGCAAACAGTATCTGCCCGACGAACCGCGTAGCTATTCTAGTAAAGAAGGTGCGCAGGAAGCGCATGAGGCAATCCGACCTTCCGATGTGAGTGTTAAAACGACCTCTATCGCCGGCATGGAAAGAGACACAGAACGACTTTATGAGCTAATTTGGCGTCAATTTGTCGCTTGTCAGATGCCGAACGCACAGTACACCAGTACAAGTGTCGTGGTCGATGCCAAGGATCTTGAGATGAGGGTGCGAGGCCGAATTTTACGCTTTGATGGCTATACGCGAGCTCAGCCTAGTGCGGGTAAAAAGGAAGAGGAGGTATCTCTGCCGGATTACAAACCGGGTCAAGTATTATCGCTAGAAGAGCTGATGCCACACCAACATTTCACCAAACCTAAAGCGAGGTACGGGGAAGCGAGTCTCGTAAAAGAGTTAGAGAAGCAGGGTATTGGCCGACCTTCTACCTATGCTTCAATTATTACCACCATTCAGGATCGAGGTTATGCCACGGTGGAGAACAAACGTTTCTACGCTGAAAAGATTGGTGAGTTAGTCACCGATAGGCTCAGCGAGAATTTCACTAAATTGATGGATTACGGATTTACCGCTGGTTTAGAAGAATCCCTCGATGAAGTATCTGAAGGCACGCAAAATTGGAAAAACTTGCTCGATAAATTCTACGTCGATTTCGAGGCGCAAGTAGGCGCCGCTGGCAGTGATGAAGGTATGCGCTCTAATGAGCCGACCATGACTGATATCGACTGTCCGCTTTGCGGTAGAAAGATGCAGGTACGGACAGCTAGCACAGGTGTTTTCCTTGGTTGTTCGGGATATGCGTTGCCACCTAAGGAGCGTTGTAAACAAACGATAAACCTTGTCTCTGGTGATGAAGTGGTCGACGTTAATGCGGACGACGAAGAGGAGGAATCTAGAATTCTTCGATCTAAACATCGTTGTCCGAATTGTCAAACAGCGATGGACAGTTATCTGATTGATGAAAAAAGAAAACTGCATATTTGTGGTAATAACCCAGACTGTGAAGGCTTTGAAGTTGAACCGGGTGAGTTCAAAATCAAGGGTTACGAAGGGCCGGTGTTAGATTGCGACAAATGCGGTGCAGAGATGCAGCTCAAGTCTGGCCGATTCGGTAAGTACTTTGGCTGTACTGCAGAGGAGTGTAAAAACACACGCAAGCTCCTTCGAAGTGGTGAACCTGCGCCACCTAAGATGGACCCAGTGCTAATGCCAGAGTTGCAGTGTCGAAAAGTTGATGACATTTATATTCTGCGTGACGGCGCGGCGGGCATCTTTTTAGCGGCGAGCCAATTTCCAAAGAATCGTGAAACCCGTGCGCCCTATTTGGATGAATTGATTCCACATCAGAATGAAATTGACCCTAAATATGCATTTTTAATGCGTGCGCCAGTAAAAGACGATGACGATAGACGTTCTTTAGTCAAGTTTATGCGAAAAACCAAAGAGCAGTACGTCATGACAGAAACGGATGATGGCAAGCCAACCGGTTGGCGTGCTGACTTCATTGATGGCAAGTGGGTAACGACAGCGGCGAAAAAAGCCGTCAAGAAACCTGCCAAGAAAAAAGCTGCAGCGAAGAAAAGTGCTGCGAAGAAGAAAAGCGTGACCGCAAAGAAAAATGCCGATGCGAAGAAAGAAGTCGCGGATGAAGAGGCGTCTTAAATGACGCCAAATCATCCGGGGTGCTTAGAAGACTGGACATAAATGCGCTGCATTCATTTTGTCCATTTCGTGCGTTAGGCCTGCTGTTGCGTTAGTCAGTTTGATAGCTGTTATCCGTCACTGGCAACGCCAAGCATGCTAGTGACGAATGACACCAACCATCAGACCCTCAAACGCAAAGCTTTGCTCTCGCAGATCAACCTCAATTGGGTTGTAGTCCTTGTTTTCCGGCAGCAGTGTGATCTGATACTTACTTCGATTGGTTTTCAAACGCTTGACCGTAACTTCATCTTCTATTCTCGCCACCACGATATCGCCGGTGTTGAGGTTCTGCGTTTTATGAACGGCAATCAGATCACCGTCGAGAATACCGACTTCAATCATACTGTCGCCTTGCACCGTCAATAGATAATCCGCCGGTGGATTGAAAAAGCTGGGCGGTATCTCGCAATGATTTTCAATATGCTCTTCTGCGAGTATTGGACTACCAGCAGCAACGCGACCGACGATAGGAAGACCGTCTTCTTCAGGTAACTTTATGCCTCTCGACGTGCCAGGGATCATTTCAATGGCACCTTTTCTAGCGAGTGCCTTAAGATGCTCTTCGGACGCATTAGCACTTTTGAAACCCAGTTCGGTTGCGATATCCGCGCGAGTCGGAGGATAGCCTGTGTCACTCATATAACGTTTAATGAAATCGAGGACTTCAGTTTGTCGCGGCGTTAGTTTGATCATAGATGCGCTCAGTTGTGTTTGTTGCTTAATAATTACTGCTTAATATTTAGTGTTTTATGTGTAACTTTTAGTCGTAATCGTTTCTAAACAGTCTTCAGCCGTTTGACGAATGACAATGGTTTGTCGTTGCCCGCGCACTAAAAACCCTAATGGTCGACACATGGATTTATATACAGTTACTGTGATTATATACAGGAATATCGCTTTGACAACCTAAACTTTAGATGCAGGATTTTTGTGGGCTGTTCGGTGCGGCTGGTTAGTTGTAACTTTTAGTGTCTAGCCCCGAGGGCTAGTGTCTTAACTGTAATAGTCAGATATATGTGTTTGAAATACTTGTTTGGGGTGTTTCTGGGAATTTTTACTTGGAACGTTACTGGCAGTTTTGTCTAATGAGATGGCAGGTCATATCGATTCATTTCGCTGTCGAATTTTATGGTTTAGTGGAAATGTTTTTAGCGCGACTTAGGCGCGGCTAATTTGGTGATGGGTGGAGAAAGTAATCCATGAATTAGGGTGCTACACTTAGCTTAGTTATTATAAAAAATTTGAACCAGAGAACTTTGAAATGCTAAAACATATAAAATGCTTTCTTGTCTGTTCATTGTCGTTGCTGTTGGTTTCCATGACAGCAAGAGCTGAGTTGTATCTAGTGCTTGGCAGTTATTCGAAAGCGGCCTCAGCAACATCGCAGGCCATGCACCTAACTGAGTTACTTGGTGTTGATGTCACCACCCATGCGACGCAGATAAAAGGGATCACTTATCAACGCGTGCTCCTTCGAGCGGGTAGTACAAATAATGAGATTGATCAGCTACTCTCGCAGCAAGGCATTTCCCCTTGGCTCTTAAACTTAAATCCAGATGCCGCTTCCGTGTCATTTGTTGATTCCGCCGAGCGGTCTACGCAAACAACTTCAATGGACAGCGACTCACAACAATATTTTGTTGTTGCCGCAAGTTATACGGATGTCGAAAGAGCGCTTGAGGAAGAGCGAGCGCTCGCGGACAATTTCAATAGCGTGCGCGGACAAACCTCATTGGTCGATGGTGAAGTTCAGCACAGGGTGTTAATTGGACCTAATTACAAAGTAACGGCAGAAAAACATAAGGCCGAATTACTCAGTCTCGGATATTCAAGCGCCTGGTTGCTTGCAGCGGCAGCAGACGAATATGGTTATCTATCTTCCAGTACCACTTCAGCCGTTAGTGACGAATCAAATCGTGTGTCACCGCCCACCCCTAGACCAAAACCCCGAGTAGTCGAAGAAGACAAAAGTGGTTTTAATCTGGCAACACTACCCGAAAAAAATCCAGTGTTTACGATAGAGTAATTTCGATGGAAGGTCTTTTTAGCGATGTAGCGGGGTGGCTTTCGAAGCCCGCATTGGTGCAGGTATTTACGGTTGTGTTGGCGACTGTCGTTGCTAACTTCGTTGCACGTTACTTGTTGCGGCAACTCCTCGCCAAAGCCGAACAGTCCCATACTATTTGGGATGATGCTTTTGTCGGATCTATTCATCAACCATTGTCATTACTCATTTGGGTGATAGGCATATCTTGGGCGGCGGAAGTTGTCTCCTTTGAGGCGCAAGCAGGTCTGGCTGAGATCATCGAGCCAATTCGCTTCATCTGTGTTGTTGGACTCATCACAATGTTCTTGTCAAAATTTGTGAGCAGCTGTGAAGATGGTTTCATTGCCAATGGCACTGACGTTACAACCGCTCATGCGATTGGTAAGCTTTTGCGTATATCGGTCTTCATCACAGCGGCGTTGACTGTTTTACAAACACTCGGTATCAGCATTTCAGGTATTCTAGCATTTGGTGGCGTCGGCGGAATTGCTGTGGGTTTTGCCGCTAAAGATCTGTTGGCGAATTTTTTTGGCGGCTTGGTAATATATCTTGATCGTCCGTTTGCAGTGGGTGATTGGATTCGAAGCCCTGATAGAGATATTGAAGGCACGGTTGAGAAAATCGGCTGGCGTCTGACAATTATACGCACCTTTGATAGTCGACCTCTGTATGTGCCGAACTCTGTGTTTTCCAACATCGCGCTTGAGAATCCATCAAGGATGCGAAATAGACGGATTTATGAAACCATTGGCATCCGTTATGCCGATGCTGACAAAGTAAAAGTGATTGTCGACGACGTTAGATCGATGCTATCTGAGGATGAGGACATCGATTCAAGCAAGACACTTATCGTTAATTTTAATACCTTTGCGTCTTCCTCATTGGACTTTTTTGTCTACACGTTTACGAAGACGACAAATTGGATTGAATTTCACGGCGTGAAACAGAAAGTTTTGTTGAAAATTTATGCCGTTGTTGAAGCCCATGGCGCTGAGGTTGCATTCCCAACCTCAACAATACACTTAGAGCCTGACACAATAGATGGGCCGGGCGACCAACAAGGGAAAGAAATATCATGACAAGTTTAATCTTTTATACGAAGCCGGTTGGGCTCAATAAAAGCGAGCATAAGTATCTAAAGATTGTGCCCCAATCGGATGATTTTGGTTTTGCCTCAAAGACAAACTCGGTGATATTGGCGGGTGTTGAATTTACTGAAGCGGCCAAAGATTTTCCCATCGTGTTTGCTGAGGCAGGTGGCAATATCGTACCGGTTGCACTGTTGGGATTGCGCAATGAACAAAACCTGTTCGTTAACGATGATGGTTCGTGGGCTGGACGATATATCCCCGCCTTTATTCGCCGTTACCCGTTCATCTTGTCCGAAACCACTGAGCCAGGACAACGTATGGTTTGTATTGACGAGGGTTTTAGTGGTTTTTCACAGGACAATGGCGAAGCGCTTTTTGCTGATGGCGAGCCGACACCGATTTTGCAACAATCGATCGATTTCCTTGAGGAATATCAGAAACAATACATGCGCACAGAATTGTTTGTTCAAAGGCTGCGTGATAATGACTTGTTGATGTCTCTCAATGCCAAAGTCGACATGGCTGATGGGCAGCAGTTTTCATTGACGGGGTTATTGATTGTCGATGAGAAAAAACTGTTAGCGTTGGACGATGATAAAGCACTGGAATTATTCAAATCTGGCGAATTGGCGTGGTTGTATTGCCATCTGATGTCGATGGGTAACATGACAGAGCTAGTCAACAAGATGGCGAACCTAAGCAGTACGACGGCGTCTTAACTTTAGTTAGCAGAGAGTCAGAGAAGCGCGTCAGTAAATTTATTGATATTAAAATTGAGAGGCTAATTTGTTAGCGGTAATTGGCGGTACAGGGTTCGCAGAATTTTCACAATTAGAGAATATAACGGGTTCGGTTGTATCAACGGGCTATGGTGATGTATACGTTGAACAAGGCGAACTGCACGGCCAAAAATTAGTATTTCTGCCTCGACATGGCCACCCACCAAGGTTCTTGCCGCATCGAATAAACTATCGCGCCAACATAGATGCGTTGCTCAAGTTGAATGTGCAAAGAGTGCTCGCTGTCACGGCAGTCGGTAGCGTTGATCCGAGCCTTAAGGTTGCAGACCTCGTCATCCCAGATCAGATTATTGATTACACCTACGGTCGGGAGCACACTTTTCATGAGGATGAGTTAGTGCATATTGATCTCACCTATCCCTATGACGATGCATTTCGTGCGGAGCTGATTCAATGCGCTGAACAATTACAGGATGTTCCGGGAGTATGGAGTGGCGTGTATGGCTGTACTCAAGGACCACGATTAGAGACCGCGGCAGAGATAAAACGATTGTATAAAGACGGTTGTACAATCGTCGGTATGACGGCAATGCCGGAGGCGGCTTTGGCGCGTGAGAGGGCGCTACCCTATGTCGGCATTTCTTTTGTTGTTAATGCGGGTGCCGGAATTGAGGAAGAGCCGCTTGAGATGGACGTCATCAAAGAAAATCTGGACGTTGGGCTAGGTCGTGTTGTTCAAGTGATTGGTCGTTATCTTCAATCATCTTAGTAGGGCGACAGTGACTGTTTAGCCGAATGTTTTTAAACGCGCTGCTTAAAACTTGTGTGTTACCTGCGGCATCAATTATTTCGGCTCTAGTACGTTGCCAAATGTCTCAATTACTGTTTTCTAATGACAGCTGCAGATCTTCAGCTGCATATTCAAAGCTCTTAACAGATACCAAAATGCCAAAATAGGGATGGTCGATGAAATGTAATGTCTCACTTCGCATCCGTCTGGATTGTTTTAGCGGATGGGAGTGAATGGGCAGGTAACGGTTACGATTATTTTCCCACTGCACCACCTTCGGATGAGCTTTCGCTAAAGCCGGGTCAATGTCGAGTACCTGCGGCGCCTCAATGGAACTATTGGATGTATTGTAGAGCGGGCTAAACTCGGTGTACCACAAGTCAGTGGAAAAATGTAAAAACCGAGAGCGACTTAATTTAATGGTGCCATCAATTTCATACAAATCATCGTAATGATGTCCTGCTTGAATAAGAATTGGTGCTGCATCTTTCTCGTCTACCACCGGCTGTCGCCAACTCTTATGTGTTAGCAAGCGATACAGAGTTGATCGATTGATACTCCTAACAAGGCGATCTAGGTCATTATCCGTTGGGTCTAATTCTTTATACGCGATAGGTTCGCTGCGACTGAAAAGCTGATTTAAATCTGCCTCAGACAGTTCCAGTGGGGTGACCGCTTCGCCAGACAATAACTGGCCCGACTCGAAAACCTCTGTTGTTGTATTGTACTGCGACGCGCTTCGTGCCGAGTCACTGTCGCGATCGTTGTCAACAACGATCGGTTGTCGGCGTCTGCTAGAAAATAAATAATCATCCGTCGTTTCAAATTGCTCGAGGCTATTGGCTGGCGCAAGTTGTTCGTGACTTATAATGTCGCTTAGCTGTTGGAGCGAGAGAGGCTCGATTAGATCATCCGAAGTGGGCGAGATGCTAAGCATATTGTTTGGGTAAGACAAATTCTCCAATGCCCAGCTTTCGTCACTGATGGCTGCATTTTTTTGTGCGAAGATGACGATCTCAACCTGGTACCAATTTTCGTAATCACGTTCAGCCGCGACTGCATTAGCAACAACGGTCGGGTTTAGCACAAACAACGCTAGTGACGCTGAAACTAGCGCGCCAATCCGTTTATGCCGTTGCTTTGAGTTTTTTCTTTGCCAGTCTTTCAAAAAGCTTCTCTATTTTTTGGAATCGGGTTTCTGGTTTTTGCATATTATCTTCAAACGATAATTGATTTGCGGTCGGAAGGCGATAGCGATGTGGTTCAGACTGGACCAGCTGCACGATGCTGAAAGGATCGATCGGCGTATCCTGATCAAATTCAATTTTGCCGCCATTTGGCCCTGCATCAAGCTTCTTAATGCCGAGCGCGAGCGCCATTATCTTCAATCGAGTGATTCTGAACAGTATTTTGGTCGCTTCTGGCAACAGTCCGAAGCGATCTATCATCTCCACCTGTAACTCTCGTAATCGATCTTCGTTTTCTGCGTTAGAAATGCGCTTGTACAATACCAAGCGACTTTGCACGTCCGGTAAATAGGCTGCAGGAATCAGTGCCGGTAGGCGTAGGTTGATTTCGATACCTTCATCGAGTGGTCGATCAAGGTTGGCTGTCTTACCTTCTTTGATTGCCTTAACAGCACGATCTAGCATTTCCATATAAAGTGAATAACCAACCGTTAGCATATTACCGGTTTGCTCGTCGCCCAGTAATTCGCCCGCGCCTCTGATTTCAAGGTCGTGGGTTGCCAGTATGAATCCTGCACCGAGGTCTTCGGCTTCGCTGATTGCCTCGAGCCGCTTATTTGCATCGCTGGTCATTGCCTTCGGGTGTGGTGTCAAAAGATACGCGTAGGCCTGATGGTGAGAGCGACCGACCCGTCCGCGCAGTTGATGTATCTGAGCCAATCCAAATCGGTCGGCACGATCCATAATAATTGTATTCGCGTTCGGAATATCAATGCCTGTTTCAATAATTGTGGTGCAGACCAGCACGTTGCTGCGCTTGTGATAGAAATCAGACATAACCTGTTCGAGCTCTCTTTCACGCATTTGACCATGACCGATAGAGACACGTGCGCCGGGTACAATCTCAATGATTTTCTGCGCGGTGTTCTCGATGGTTTTGACTTCATTATGTAGATAGTAGACTTGGCCGCCGCGCAGTAACTCACGCTGGATCGCTTCGCGCACTAAGGCATCGCTACGTTGTCTGACAAACGTTTTGATGGATAAACGTTTCGCCGGTGGGGTGGCGATGATGGTTAAGTCCCGCATACCTGACATGGCCATGTTAAGCGTGCGCGGTATGGGTGTTGCCGTCATTGTTAAGATATCAACTTCAGCGCGAAGGGATTTGAGTTTCTCCTTTTGGCGTACGCCGAACCGGTGTTCTTCATCGATGATCAATAACCCGAGGTCCTTAAACTCCATACCTTCTTGGATAAGTGCGTGGGTACCAATAACAATATCAACCGTGCCGGCGCTCATCTTTTCGGCGACAGCTTTTTGCTCTTTTTTAGATTTGAAACGCGAGATAGATTCAATGTTAACCGGCCAATCGGCGAATCGGTCTTTGAATGTTGCGGCGTGCTGTTCTGCCAATAGCGTTGTCGGTACCAGTATTGCGACTTGTTTGTTTGCTTGTACAGCCAGAAAGGTTGCTCGCATCGCCACTTCGGTCTTGCCAAAGCCAACGTCACCGCAGATCAGATGGTCCATTGCTTTGGGTCTGACCATATCAGATATGACCCGTTCGATTGCGGTCTGTTGGTCCGGCGTTTCTTCAAATGGAAAATTGTTTGCAAACTTAAAGTAGGCATCATCGGGTTCAGGAAAAGCAAAGCCTGATCTCGCTTCGCGACGAGCATAGATATTGAGCAACTCGGCTGCAACATCACGAATTTGTTCGACCGCTTTGCGTTTCGCTTTCTCCCAGACTTCACCGCCTAATCTGTGCAGGGGTGCTGTACCTTCATCGGAGCCTGAATAGCGAGAAATCAAATGCAGTGAGGACACAGGTACATAGAGTTTGGCTTCTTCAAAATAGCCAAGTGTTAAAAACTCTGTTTCCTCACCTTCGATGGCTAAGGTTTCTAATCCTAAATAGCGTCCCACACCATGATCGATATGTACCACAGGCGAGCCAATATTGAGTTCGGTCAGGCTTTTTACCACCAACTCTGCGGCATTGTCTTTTTGCTTATCTCGCCTGCGTTTTTGTAGCACGTGTTCGCCAAACAGATTTTGCTCCGTTACGAGCAAAAAATCTGCTTCAGGTAAGTACAAACCCCGTTCCAGTGGTGCGACACAGACAAGTAAATTAGCTTGCTGTGATTTGGCTTCGCTCCAGCTTGTGACGGGTTGGGTTGATAAGCCGTGCTTGGTGAAAAGTTCGTCAATAACTTCTCGTCGACCATTAGATTCAGCAACGATCAAAACCTTCGTTGTTGGGTGAGCACTTGTGAACGAGATCAAGTCTTCAATCGGGTTCTGAGCACGATCATTGACGGAGATATGCGGTAGTTCTGCACAGGCGAAGATGTCGCCTTTGGTCGAAGGTGTCGATAAGACGATACGTTGACGCCGATTGCTCGCCTCAAATAATTCTTCAGGGGCTTGAAGGATAGCCTCAGGGGCGAGAATCGGTCGTTGCACATCATAGCGAAGGTTTTCGTATCGGCTTTGGGCTTCAAGCCAATAAGCGCGCAGAGGGTCTTCAATGTCCTGGGTAAAAATGCGTGAGTTTTCAGGCAGATAGTCAAAGATCGTCTCAAGATTCGAGAAAAACAAGGGCAGATAATATTCAACCCCCGCGGGTGATATTCCCTGCGAAACATCTTGGTAAACTGCGCAATTTCTTTGATCAACCTGAAAGCGTAAGTGCCATTGATCTTGGAACAACGATACGGCCTCATCTGTGAGTGGGAATTCGCGGGCGGGTAGCAGATTAATTGAGGTGACTTTTTCGATAGAGAGTTGTGTTTCTGGGTTGAAGGTTCGCAAAGTCTCAATCTCGTCATCGAACAAATCAATGCGATAGGGTTGATTGCTGCCCATTGGAAAGATATCTATGATGGAGCCCCTGACCGCAAACTCGCCATGTTCCATAACCGTTTCGACACATCGATAAGCGCTGGCTTCAAGCTTGCGTCGCATCATGACGACTTCAAAGGTTTGTCCAACGGACAAAACGAGACTGCTGCCGAGCGCAAATGATCTCGGCGGAAGTCTCTGTAGCGCCGTAGACGCGGGCACAATGAGTACACCCTGTGTTTGACTTGGTAGATCGTTCAAAATGGCAAGTCGATCGGAGATGATATCTTGATGGGGTGAGAAACTGTCGTAGATTAATGTTTCCCAATCAGGGAATAACAACACAGGCATTTCTGCGGGTAAGAAGTAACTCAGTTCATCATAGGATTGTTCTGCGGCTTGAGAGTCCTTCGTAATAATAACGAAGAAGCCCGGCGATGCTTCTATAGCTTGTGCAATGGCGAGTGATTCGGCGCTGCCGATCAGATTGCCCCAATGTCGACGCTCGTGAGTGCTTTTTGGTAAGCGATGTTCACCGAGGGGTAGAGCGGAAGACATGTAAAAACCTATTTTGATGGTGGATTTGGAGGGTTACGAAGATTACTCTCTCAAGAAATTATTACAAACCGGATTTGAACTTTAAAACGCCAAGCTCACTTAGATTAGGGTAGTCTGTTTGGCGCGTATTTTTAGATCGCGTGTTTAGATAATTCGGTCAGTTATTTTGATCAATCGCATTGTACGGTAATTTATATTGTTAACGGCTCTTGTCGTCGATTTATTTTCGTGGACCATAGTGTCTTTAGCCATTTTTTCTTTGTGTGTTTTTTTCGCCCCTACTAAATATGTTGAGTAAAAAAAATAGTGCTTAACCGATGACAAAATCGACTTTTGGCTACACCATTGGTTTGATCGTGTTCTTTATGCTCGGTGCCTTACTCGGTTACGGCATCGCTACGCAGCCTGCGCTGTTTAGTTTCGATCCCGTGGTTCCGCTGGCACCAAAGGGCGACATGAATGTAGCGTCCGATACGATAAATCATCAGCAACCAACGCAGGCAGCGCGGCTCGGTCTTAAAAGTCCCTTCGGCCGAGTTCAAGTAGATTCGGAGCGCCAAGCCGAACCGACCATGTCGGCATTTTCGAGACTGATTTCACAGGCTCAGGTTTACGACAAAGCAAATCAATATGAACTCGGCTTTGAATTCCTGCTGCAAGCGTCCTATGAGATTACAAATATTGCAGAGCAGGACGTTTTTGAAGAAATCCTTGCGAGGTTTGTCGAGGGCTATCGAAGAAGCCTGATTCAAACTGGCCAACTAGCCAAGCTAGACCAAATATACGAAACCATTGCCATGCAGATGCCTAATTTGTCTGCGTATCAGTTGTTGCTTGGAAAGCTACGAATGCGCATGGGTAACCCCCAAGCGGCGTTGTTGCCTTTATCGCAAATCAGCAACCATCCTACACTGGGTGCAGAGGCGAGACGGCTGATAGCGGATATTGAGAACCGGGCTGAATCGACGCAGGATAACCAACGGGGCGAAACACAGGAGGTCGAGCTGAAAATGCTTGCTGACCAGTACGTGGTGACGATCGTTATCAACGATCGCATGAAAATACCCGTATTGATTGATACAGGGGCTGCAGTGACGATTCTTGAACCACAAGTTTTGCGAGCGTTGGGTTATAACTTAGCCGGTCCGAGCGAGTATTTTGCGACCGCCAATGGTGTTGTTGAAGCGCCCATGGTTTGGGTAGACGCTTTGGCTATCGGCACTTCGCGGTTGCAGGGGGTTGCTATTGGTGGCTTGGCGCTGGGTTTGGACAAGGATGTGCGGGGCCTACTGGGCATGAATGTGTTACGCCATTTTGATTTCAAGATCGACCAAAACCAAAGATTGTTAATCCTGAGCGATCGATGACGATTTACAAAATAATACAACTGAGATTACTAAACTGTCTCTAAGATGTTGCGTTAGTGCCAGCAAAATTCGATAATGCGCCGCACTCAGGTCTGGTCCTTTTAGTACTAAATTGGATGTCAGCCAAACTTGAATTTTGAATCTTAAAGCTAGCTCTCTTCCCTTTCAAAATTGACATTCAAAAGGAGTTGCCCGTGGCACGACCAGGTCTTGATGGCGTATTCGCCGATTGGAAAGAACGTGAAGCCTTAGCGGAATCGATGATTCCGATGATTGGCAGCCTGTACCGCCGCAATGTAGTTATCTACATTCATGGTGTGCCTTTGTACAACCAGTCAGTTATCGACCTGATGAAAGCGCACCGGTTTGTTCGGCAAATCGAACAAAATGAAATGTCCGAATTTGAAACTCATCCGATCCTTGCGATTCTTAGTCATCTAGATTTATCGCCAGCGCACGTTGATATTGGCAAATTGACAACCAACTTCATGGCCGACGATCATGGCTTATCAATGGCCGAATATGTGAAAAGCCATTGTGAAGCGATTATGGGGGTCGAGACAGTCACCCACGAACCTCGCGATGTTGTGGTCTATGGTTTTGGACGTATCGGACGATTAGCAACACGACTGTTGGTCGAGAAAACCGGTGGCGGACACAATTTAATCCAGAAAGCCGTTGTTCTAAGGCCGCCTAAAGATGAAATAAAGGATCTCAATCGACGCGCGAGCTTATTGCGCCGCGACTCGATTCACGGCAGTTTTCGAGGCACGATTCGTGTTGATGAAGAGAATAGAGTGCTTGTCTGTAACGGCAATGTGATTAAGTTTATCTACGCTGCAAACCCGGCTGATATCGACTACACAGCATACGGCATCAATAACGCTTTGATTATTGATAGCTCTGGTGCTTGGAGAGACGAAGAGGGACTATCGAAGCATCTCGAGTCTAAAGGTGCCTCAAAAGTCTTGCTGACCACGTCAGCTAAAGGCGCGTTAAAAAATATTGTGTCGGGCGTTAACTCTGACCAAATTTTACCTGAAGACAAGATTATTGGTGCGGCCTCTTGCACAACCAACGCGATTGTCCCTGTCTTAAAGTGCATTAATGATCGATTCGGCATCGCTCAAGGTCATATGGAGACGGTGCATGCTTATACAGATGATCAAAACCTACATGACAATATTCATTCAAAGGAGCGACGGGGTCGAAGTGCGCCATTAAATATGGTTTTGACAGAGTCCAACGCAACGAGCTCTGTCGGCAAATTACTGCCAGAATTGGCGGGGAAACTAACGGGTAATTCAATTCGTGTGCCGGTTCCTAATGTTTCGATGGCGATCCTTAATCTGAGGTTGGATTGTGAAACGACGCAGGAGGAAGTGAACGAGTTCTTGCGTGGTGTATCGTTGAATTCATCAATGAACCGTCAGGTTGGATATACAGAATCCAACGAGGTGGTTTCATCTGATTTCGTCGGTGATCGACATGCCGGCATGATTGATGCCAAGGCGACCATCGCCAATGGTAAGCAGATTGTACTTTACGTTTGGTACGATAATGAGTTCGGTTATACCTGTCAGGTTGTCCGCGTCGCTCAAAAAATGGCTGGCATTAAATACCCAGAAATATTCGGCACGTCAAAAGTGGATGCTGAACAGGCTGAAGCGACACTAAAATCTGCCTAACAAAACCCAGAGCCGCTCTAGGTAAAAGCCCTGAGCGGTCTAGTGTTCTAATTAACCAATCTTGAGCTGCTCCTGGTTTCTAGCCTGGAACAGCGCTCGGTGTTACGCCCTCTTTGTTGTTATCAACATCAGTCTGTTTCTAATGCCGCTTTGAGCAGCTCTTTATCATTCACCCAAAGCGGCATGTCTGCAATCCGTTATATTTCCAACCCCATGCTGGCGAGTTTCGCGTTCCGGTTACCTTCGTGAACACTGCCTTATCGAGCGCGACGGACAATCGTGACTGACCGGTTGTGTTGACCTGTGTCAGGTTTTGAATTCTTTTGGCAATAACCTACATGATAAGCACCTTCGGTGTAGATTAATCGACGCTACATCTCTATAATTGGCCGCGATTTTCAAGGCAGTTGTTATTGTTCGCGAGGATAGCGAAACGGCTAATCGTTACGGTGAGCAAAGCGGTAATAAACCGCTTAATTGACAACGGAACTCGAAATAGTAGAAGGCAAAAAGCTACTTTACTCATAGGTCATTAGGCCGGTAGAGGCATCGATTAGATATAGCAAATAGATGTACTTAGCTTTTTATGATTCAGCGGCACATTTCGGTCGGCGAGTTAGATTAAATGAGTTGGCTGATAAATAGACGGTTTGAAGGATCTCTGATGGAGCCTGCAGAACGTATAAACCCTGAGAAATTGCGCAACACAACTGTTGTTAGGTAACGGATGATTAAGACAAAACGAGGGCTTGAACTGCCCATTGCTGGGGCGCCACAACAAGCCATTGAAGATGCCAGACCTGCCCGTTCTGTGGCGATTCTGGGGCTAGATTCTCCGGGTCTTAAACCCACCATGGAAGTCAAAGAAGGCGATCGTGTTGTCAAAGGGCAACTTGTATTCACTGACAAAAAATCACCAGGTATCAAATATACTGCGCCAGCAAGCGGTACTGTTTCTGCAATACATCGAGCAGAAAAGCGTGCGTTTATATCGCTTGCGATTGAAGTAGACGGCGACGACGAGCTGACCTTTGACGTGGCAGAACCCTCGCAGATGAGTCGCGAGCAGGTTGTAGCCTGTCTAATCGACTCGGGCGAATGGACTTCACTGCGCAATCGTCCTTTTAGCCGCGTTCCAGCGCCATCAGAGATTCCTAATCACATATTTGTGACGGCCATAGACACGCGTCCTTTAGCTGCAGACCCGCAACTCTTCATCGACGAAAACAAAGACGCTTTCAGAGTTGGACTCGATGTTGTCGCGAGTTTGACCGCCGGCAAGGTTTTTGTCTGTGCCGCACCTGAAACGAATATCCCGTCGTCAGAAAACCCACAGGTGCAAGTAGAAACATTCTCAGGTCCTCATCCAGCTGGACTTGTTGGTACCCATATCCACTTTCTTGCGCCTGTCAGTCAAACTAAATCGGTTTGGCACATCGGCTATCAAAACTTGATCGCGATCGGTCATCTGTTTACAACGGGCAAAATATTTTCTGAGCGAGTTGTTGCGCTAGCCGGTCCAAGTGTTGAAAAGCCAAGACTATTGCGTACTCGCATCGGCGCCAGTCTGGATGAGCTCACCGCAGGCGAAATTGTTGCTAAATCTGCCAGAACAATCTCTGGCTCGGTCTTTGATGGACGCAAGTCAGCGGGTTCGACAGCTTACCTTGGACGATTCCACAATCAGGTATCGGTGCTCGAAGAAGGCACAAATCGCGAATTTTTCGGTTTCGTCATGCCAGGCACAACAAAATTTTCTCTCACGCGTATATTCCTGTCGAGCATTGTCGGCAAGAAGATTCGCGAGATCACCACAAGCACCGGTGGTAGCTCTAGAGCAATGGTGCCGCTGGGTACCTACGAGGACGTTATGCCGCTCGATATCCTGCCGACGCAGTTATTGCGAGCATTACTGGTGAGCGATATAGATACAGCCATTCAATTAGGTTGTTTAGAATTAGACGAAGAAGATCTTTCTCTGTGTACCTTCGCTTGCCCGGGCAAGTACGAGTACGGCCCTTATCTTCGTGAAATGTTGACTCGAATAGAGGCAGAGGGATAAATCGTGAAAGCACTCAGAGATTTTTTGGACAAAATAGAGCCTGATTTCGACAAAGGTGGTAAGTACGAATCTTGGTACGCCATTTACGAAGCAGTCGACACAATTTTTTACTCACCGGGCAAAGTCACCGCTGGTGCGTCTCATGTGCGTGACGCACTTGAAGTGAAGCGTGTGATGACCACCGTGTGGTTGTGTGCATTTTTACCCATGTTTGCAGGTATGTATTTCGTTGGACTAAACGCCCTGCAAGCAATGGAAACAGTCGGCGTCGAGTCAATTGGCGGCTGGCGCGGTTGGATTTTTGAGTTGCTAGCGGTCTACGATGCGACCAGTTGGTGGAACTGCCTCATATATGGTGCTGTCTACTTTGTGCCAATTTATATGATGACGTTTGTCGTGGGCGGTTTCTGGGAAGTCCTGTTTGCAATGAAACGGCGCCATGAAATTAACGAAGGCTTCTTCGTCACGAGTATTCTTTTTGCACTGACATTGCCAGCAACAATACCCTTGTGGCAGGTGGCTCTCGGTATCTCCTTCGGTGTAGTTATTGGTAAAGAAGTGTTTGGCGGTACCGGCAAAAACTTTTTAAACCCAGCGTTAACCGGTCGCGCGTTTCTTTACTTTGCTTACCCCGCTCAAATGTCAGGCGATGCAATTTGGACAGCTGTTGATGGTTTCAGTGGCGCGACTGCCTTAGGTATCGTCGCCGCAGACGGCATGGCTGGATTGGTGAACAGCGGATTAACTTGGACTGATGCTTTCATCGGCAACATGCAGGGTTCGGTTGGCGAGACCTCAACGCTTGCCATAATGCTTGGCATGATCATTTTGATATTTACAAAAGTCGCTTCCTGGCGAATTATTCTCGGCGTGTTCCTTGGCATGGTTGCGATGTCGTCCCTTTTGAATTGGATTGGTTCCGACACTAACCCCGCATTTGCAATGCCTTTTTGGTGGCATTTTGTTCTCGGTGGGTTTGCTTTTGGTATGGTCTACATGGCAACAGACCCGGTCTCCGCGTCAATGACAAACAAAGGTAAGTTGGCCTATGGCGCATTCATCGGTGTACTCGTTGTGATCATCAGGGTGATTAACCCCGCGTTTCCGGAAGGTATGATGCTCGCGATTCTGTTCGCTAACCTCACAGCACCGTTGATTGATTGGTTTGTTGTGCGTGCCAATGTGAAGAGGAGAATCGCTCGTGGATAATAAAGACTCCATACAAAATATTATTATCGTCGCAGTATCCGTTTGTTTGGTCGCTGCGATTATCGTTGCTGGCTCGGCGGTGAGCTTGAGACCCACGATTCAGATGAACAAGGCGCTTGATAAAAATAAAAACATACTGGTTGCTGCGGGTTTGTTTGAAAAAGGTGTCACCGACAACGCACAAATACCGGAGTTGATGACGTCCTTTGATGTTTTTTTAGTCGACTTAGAAGAAAAGACGTTACTTAATGCTGAGCAAGCTAGCGCGTTGGGTATCGATATTGCTGAATACGACCAACGTAAAGCATCAAAGATTCCCGCCATGTCGAAAGAACTCAGTTCTGCTGACGACATTGCCTCGATCACACGTCGTGCTCGCTATAGCGTGGTTTACTTATTGAAAGATGGTGATGACATCTCGCGAGTTGTCTTACCTGTGCATGGCTACGGACTTTGGTCTACGCTTTACGGATTTGTGGCGCTGCAGGGTGATCTAACAACCGTGACCGGTATTACCTTTTATGACCAGAAAGAAACGGCAGGATTAGGCGGCGAAATTGATAATCCCGCTTGGAAAGCACTTTGGGTTGGAAAACAGATTTATGGTGCAGACGGCGAGGTTGCTTTGAAAGTCATTAAAGGTACGGTTGACCGTAACGGTAAAAATGCCAAATACCAGATAGATGGCTTATCCGGAGCAACACTCACTAGCCGAGGCGTTCAGAATCTTATTGCCTATTGGTTAGGTGATGAAGGATTTGGACCAGTACTAAAAAGCATAAAGGGTTAATGATATGTCGAGCATGAAAGAAGTTCTTATAGCCCCACTTTTTGTCAATAACCCTATCGGTTTGCAGATACTGGGTATATGTTCCGCGCTGGCGGTGACTACCAAGATGAGTGTTGCGCTGGTCATGTGTATCGCATTGACACTGGTGACGGCATTTTCAAATTTATTTATTTCGTTAATTCGTAATCAGATTCCGTCAAGTATTCGTATCATTGTTCAGATGACCGTGATCGCGTCTTTGGTGATAGTGGTTGATCAGATTCTAGGTGCCGTCGCTTATGACATGAGTAAAGAGTTAACGGTGTTTGTAGGCCTGATTATCACTAATTGTATTGTGATGGGGCGTGCAGAGGCATTTGCCATGCAAAACCCGCCGGTCTTGAGTTTTGTTGACGGTATTGGTAATGGTCTCGGTTACAGTGTTGTCTTAATGTTAGTCGCAACGATTCGAGAGTTTTTAGGTTCAGGTAGTTTATTTGGCTACGCTGTTATGCCTTTAATTACGAATGGCGGTTGGTACAACCCAATGGGAATGATGTTGTTACCACCAAGTGCGTTCTTCATTATTGGTTTGCTAATCTGGGGCCTACGAGCCTGGAAGACCGAACAAGTCGAAGAACCAGAATATGAAATTGGTGGTCATACTGCCTTGACCAGACCGGTTTAGGAGCAAAGTTATGTTTGAATATTATTTAAGCTTGTTCGTAACCGCCGTCTTCATTGACAACATGGCGTTAGTCTACTTTTTGGGTATGTGTACCTTTATTGCAATCTCCAAGAAGGTCGAAACGGCAATTGGATTAGGTGTTGCGGTGGTTGTCGTACTGACCATTACAGTGCCGGTGAATAACCTGATTTATTTTTATCTACTTAAAGATGGTGCGTTGGCATGGGCTGGATTGCCCGATGTAGACCTTAGCTTTTTGGGCTACTTAAGCTATATCGGTGTTATTGCCGCGATTGTCCAAATTTTGGAGATGTTTCTCGATAAGTACGTGCCAGCGCTATACAACGCGCTTGGTGTGTTTCTGCCATTGATCACAGTGAACTGTGCCATCCTTGGTGCGTCTTTGTTCATGGTTAGCAGGGACTACAATTTTGTAGAGAGCACAGTGTATGGACTGGGCTCTGGTGTCGGTTGGGCAGTAGCAATTGTTATGCTGGCTGGCATTCGTGAAAAGTTGAAATATAGCGATATTCCGGAGGGTCTCCGGGGCTTGGGCATTACCTTTATCACCGTAGGGTTGATGTCTCTTGGATTTATGTCATTCGGTGGAATCTCTTTATAAGTTGTTAGCACTATGACTACTGAAATAACGCTCGGAGTTGCAATGTTTACCATCATCATTATGGTGCTGGTGTTCGTAATTTTGTTTGCTCGAAAACAACTGGTTAGCACCGGTGATGTCAGCATTGAAGTTAATGGTGATGCGGAAAAAACCTTGCATAGCCAAGCTGGCGGGAAGCTGCTAAACACGCTTTCCGATGCCGGTATTTTCCTATCCTCGGCCTGTGGAGGCGGTGGCACTTGTGGCCAATGCCGGTGCCGTGTCATTGAAGGTGGCGGTTCTATGCTGTCAACGGAAGAAGGGCACTTTACCCGCGGTGAAGCAAGAGAAGGATGGCGTTTGAGCTGTCAGACAGCTGTAAAGCAAGATATGAAAATCGAAGTACCCGCTGAGATATTTGGCGTGAAACGTTGGGAATGTGAAGTCATATCGAATGATAACGTCGCGACGTTTATTAAAGAGTTAGTTCTGAAGCTGCCTGATGGGGAAGTGGTTGATTTTAGAGCTGGCGGTTTTGTTCAGTTTGAGATCCCACCCTATGTGGCTGATTACCATGACATCGAAGTCGCAGAAGAGTATCGAGGCGACTGGGATAAGTTTGGTGTCTTTGAAAATGTAGCCAAGGTTGATGAAACGACTATTCGCGCTTACTCAATGGCGAATTATCCGGAAGAGAAGGGCGTCATGAAGTTCAATATTCGTATTGCTTCGCCGCCTCCAGGTACTGATTTTCCGCCCGGCGCTATGTCGAGCTACCTGTTTACGCTCAAGCCAGGCGACAAGGTCACGATCTTTGGACCTTTCGGTGAATTTTTCGCGAAAGAGACCCAAGCAGAAATGGTGTTTATTGGTGGTGGTGCGGGCATGGCTCCCATGCGTGCACATATCTTTGACCAGTTAAAGCGGCTTCATACGGATAGAAAGATTAGCTTCTGGTACGGCGGTCGAAACGAACGAGAGCTGTTCTATGTAGATGAGTACGATAAGCTAGACGCTGATTTTGAAAACTTCGATTGGCACGTGGCTTTGTCTGACCAAGGTATCGAAGGCTGGACGGGTTATACCGGATTCATTCACAACGTGCTTTACGATAATTACCTTAAAGATCATCCTGCGCCAGAAGATTGTGAGTACTACATGTGTGGTCCGCCGATGATGAATGCAGCGGTTATCAAGATGCTAGAAGACATCGGCGTCGAGAGAGATAATATCTTCTTAGATGATTTCGGTGGCTAATTCTCAGATTGATAGAAAAGAATAAAAAAAAGAGCCTCAATTGAGGCTCTTTTTTTGTACTTTTTTTGTCACTAGTTCAACTGCTGTGCGGCTAAATTCGCGCTATCTCATCAACTCTTCTGAAATATCGTAGCCTGCTTCCTCTGGTATACACAGGTACTTGCCTTCATCTCGAGCCTCTATCCAGGGCAGTACAGGGATGATTTTCCGCTCGTTGGCCATCGTGATGGCATTTTCCACCGAGGTACTCTTGGCGAGCATTTCGATGTTTAAGCGAGTCGGAAAAATGATCGTGTAAGTACCCTCGGTTGCGCCGTCAAGTGCAGCAGCAGGGTTTATCCAGACTGAATCGACAGACTCATAGCCGTCATGAATCGCAAGGTGATCCGCTGGGGCGACAGCAAGATAGAAGTGCGTGTCGAAGCGTTTCGGCATCATATCCGGCGTTATCCAATGGGCGTAGTGATGTAGAAGGTCACAGGCTAGATACAGGTCTTCTTTTTCAAGGAAATCGCCAATCGAAATTTCATCCGAGTTTAGAGGCTCCCTGTAGGCATCGAGTACCTTCAATCGTTCTCCAGAAATCAATTTATCTGAGCCGGCTTCACGAGCCAGTAAAATACCGCACTCTTCAAAAGCCTCTCTGATTGCGCCGACCTGTAAGGACATGTTGACGTCATCGGCATCAGCGCCTTGGCAACGATCGCGCACGAGTGAGTCCCCCGCGTCGACTTTTCCACCGGGGAAAACTAGTGCGCCGGAGGCAAAGTCAATTTGATGATGTCGAACAACCATGAATACCTCAAGTCCCGCTTCGCCGTCTCGTAGCATTAGGATTGTTGCTGCGGGTACTGTTTCAACCGTCGTACTCATATTAGGTTCCTGAAATAAGGTTAGTCTTGAACAAATCTGTCTAGGCGAAATGAGCTAAAGGCTTTTCTCCGTTTGGATCATCCAGCTCGGGCCGGATTTTTTTAACGTCATCTGTTTTCTTGTACTGTCTCGATACAAATTAGATCGGTAGGTTTGATTGAACTGAATAGTGATAGAATTTGGCTCTGTCATCTCGATTTGTTCATATGCGATGGAGATTTTTATGCTCTTTGGTTTTGTCAGCCTAGTCCGTCGAACAGCCTCCCATTGTGAACGGGATTGTTTACCCGGTACGACAAAATCAGCAGCGTAATAGCTTAGATACTGGTTCACATTCTGTTCAGACCAGGCTGCAGCCCAGAGGTCGATGGTTGCCTCGACCTCTCTTCGTACGTCAACCGTCAAAGTGTTTGCGTCGAAGTTGAGCGGAACTTCATCGCTAGGACGGCTAGTCTGTTTAGTCGCAAGCGCGGGTTCATTATTGGCGAGTGGGACTTCATTGGTTGCGTTAGTCGATTGCTGATTGTCCGATCTGGCTTGTGTTTCTGTGTCAGAGGACGGTGCTGATAACGGCGCGGATACAGTCGCTGCAACGGTATCTGGTGCCCGTCTAACATTCTCGTTAGCTTTTTGTTCAGCCATCTGCACAGCTTTCTTGTCAGCCTGCTGATCTGCGATTTCCGGCTGCTGGGTGCTCGACAGCGGCAGATTATCAGCGATGTTGGGTGTGTTAGTGTCCATGTCCAAAGGCGAAGGCTTGGACTTCACGTCATTCGATGTACTCGCCACGTCTTTTTCAGACTGTACTGCGGGTGGATCGACAAGCACGTCATCAGAAAAGTAACCATTATAGACAGTGCCGTCAGGTAGGATCATTGTGCCCGGCCCATTGCGCTGGTCATTGGCAAAGTTACCAACAAATCGTGTGCCGTCTTGCCAAAAAATTGTGCCTTTGCCCGAGCGTTTGCCATCTTTTACACCACCAACATATCGTGTGCCATCAGGCCATAGTAATGTTTTGTTATCAGCATCAGGTTCGCTAGCAGCAGCAAAAGACAAGCTCGCTTGAGACATTGCGAAGATCGTTATGATGCAAAAGAATAATGGAAATCGTGACGTTGCAGTGTGAAGTTTGCTCATGGATGTCGTAGTGGTTTTAGTAGTGTTATTGATACTATCACCTCAGTAGATAAATTGTAGGGTCAGTCTATTGGTGTCTTTTATCAGCGTTTTAATATGCCGGCGGCCGCGGCCGCTGAAAGAATCGGGGCTGGCTCAATAATCCAAGGTCCATCTCGGCGCACTGCAATGGTCGCTGCATCTGTTGGTTCAAGGGAAATAGATCTATCACCGTCGAACGCCAGAATACCCGGACCAGAGCAGGAGATTTCAGTCCCCAAAGCCATCTTTGTAATGCTACTGATGCCTACACTATCGTATAAACCCGGTGAAATAGGTACACGCACCGAGGCTTCGGTCGCTTCGCCGCAGGTCATAAAAACACCAAAGTCGTCGCGGGCATAACTCGGCATCAGGTAACCACCAATGGGCGAGATACCGACAGATGCAGGTTCTGCTCGGGTTAGGAAGATGCTCTGTAAATTCTTCGACGTGAAGGGAAGTAGACTGCCCATCGAGTCATCTTTCAATAAGACCGCGTCTATGAGCGCCAGATCTTGAATTGTCGTTTTTGAATGTGATTGCTTCGCGGTGACATGGACTTGTTTGGCGCGGTAACAGTGTTCCTTGTAGCCAAGCTTGTCGGTGGCAATGAGTCCGGCTGCAATACCCGCAATCGACGCTTCCAACAACTGAGGAAAAACATTGTTAGTGCCGGTCGACAAAGGCAGTACGATCGCGTCCGGCTTAGTTTTCGCAACGATCCTATTTGTGCCGTCGCCGCCTAGGACAATGAAAACGCGACAGCCAGCATCCCACATTGCATTAGCCATGTGAGCCGTGTCTTGAGCGGTATGAGTCAGTTTGAAGGGTAGAATTTTTATCTTATGTTTTTCAGGAAGATTTTCGACAGCCCGTTCATTGATACGAAAGGGCTCGTTGCCCAAATAGATTTCATCAACGCCTTGTTCAAGTGCCCCAAGTACCAATCGCGTTACGTGCTGCTGTTTGTCATTGTGCGTGGTGGTGCTGGCACGAGCCGCAACTCTCCTGACATCTCGGCCGGACATAGGATTGACGATGATTCCCAGTCGACTCACAGTTGCATGATTCACGCCTTCATCCTTGGTTAGTTAGCCTTTCGAGTAAAGACCCAATCTTGGTCGGTCGATAGACTGTCATTGAAGCTATAGCCATCAATATCAAAGGATTTGAGATCGCTCGGTTTTGTGATGCGATTTTTGACGATGAAAGAAGACATCGAACCGCGAGCTTTTTTCGCAAAGAAGGACAGGATCTTATAATTACCATTGCTATAGTCTTTGAAAATAGGGTTGATGATATTGCCGGGTAACAAAGATGAATTGATGGATTTAAAATATTCGATTGAAGCAAGGTTAATCAGCGTTTTGTTTCGATGACTACTTAGCTCACATTGGATCGCTTGGGTGATTTTGTCACCCCAGAATTCATAGAGGTCTTTGCCCCCCGGGTTCTTGATTTTTGTACCCATTTCGAGTCGATAAGGCAGAATTAGGTCAAGTGGTCTTAGTAAGCCGTAAAGGCCAGAAAGGATCCGCAGGTTCTTTTGAGCGAAGGTGAAATCTCTCTGATTATATTCCTCTACAGCGAGTCCCAAGTAGACATCCCCTTTGAACGCCAAGATAGCTTGCTTTGCGTTATTGTTCTCATCGGGAAGTTGCCAGTTAGTAAACCGCTCGACATTAAGCTCTGCTAGCTTAGGGCTGATACCCATGAGCTTAGAAAGCTGTTTTGCCGATTGGCTGCGCATTGTAGAAACCAACACTTCGGATTGATTCAGAAAATCAGCCGAGGAGCTTTTAGTCGTTAGAGGTTTCGAATCAAAGTCTAACGTCTTCGCAGGCGAAATGACGGTGAGCATAAAATGTTCCGAGGGTTGTAAGCGAAAGAACGCAGAATACTCGATTTGTTCAACTCACGCGAGGCTCACAATAGACATGTTTGCTTTGAATGGGCAAAATCGAAGGAAAAAAGGATGGTCATTTTGACGGACGTACCGTCAGCTGACACATTATTGTCAAAATACAAACACCTAGAAATAGCGTCTAACCCCGTTTTGTCGTTATTTGCTGGAGCTAGCAAATGAAAAATCCGTTAAAACGCTGGGACGTTTTCATCACGTTAGTCGTCTTATTTTTAACTATCCCCGCTGAACGATACGAATCGATCTCTCTACTGGAGGATCAGAGCATCTCAATGCGGCAAATCCTGCGCACGTCACTGGGTGATGCTTCCCATACTCGGTTACGCGACGAGATTATGATCGTTTCCTTGGATGAAGACCTTTACGCCGAGTATGGCAGTTTTCCGTTTCGTCGTACTGATTTAGGCAGAATTGCTCAACTACTGGGACATTTTGGTGCCAGTGTTATAGCGATGGATTTTCTAATGGATTTTCGCAGCTCATACGGTGAGGACGAGCCGACCGCCGCGATGTTTTTAGATGCGGAAAATGTCTTGCTGGTTTCTTTCGCGAATTTTGATGGCGATCAATTCACCGGCTTGTCTTATCCAAACGAAACGTTAAAAGCCGTTGCCAAAACGGGATACTCAAATTTAAGGCCGACCAGCGCACTGGTAGATAATCTATCTCGTTTGACCGTTTATGGCGAGATTACTCAGAGTCCTGATGGTTGGCCGATGGCGATTCAGGCGGTCGCTATGCATCAAGGCGTTCAACCAAGGCTTGAAAATGGCACATTGCTGCTCGGTGAGCTCAGCGTGCCGCTGGATCACTCGAATGATATCTATATTGATTTTCCAGCGGTCGATGTTGGCACCGCCTATTTAAGTGAGGGGCGGGCGGGGTTTTCAGCGTTGGAGCTTTTAGATCTTCCAGACCTGCAGGATTTGGACGAAGATGAGATAGAAGAGTACAAAGCGATTTTCGAAAATAAAATTGTTCTTATTGGAGACACATGGGAAGTCACTCACGACAAGTTTAATACGCCTGTAGGACAGGTTTATGGTGTCGAAATTATCGCCGATACGATCCATACGCTTCTCAATGGCGCGCCCTTAAGACCCGCCAGCATTCTCGTCGAGTCTCTGGCAACATTTTTGTTGCTGGTTCTCTTGCTCTCGACCGCAAGCTTGCCTGGCTTACTGGCACGATTTTTGGCAGCAGTTGTCATCATAGGTGGCTACATAACAATCCTTACCGGGTTTTATGTGTACGAAGGTTTGGTTATCTCTATGACATATGGGCTGCTGGCGGCTCTCGTATGTATCGTCGTGATGAGTCTAAGGCTGTATGTCATTTCAGAACAAAGCCAGCTCGCTTCGGCTGCGGACTCAGCGGAAAGTAACAGAATGTTAGGTCTGGCTTACCAAGGTCAGGGGCAGCTGGATGCTGCTTTCGAAAAATACCGGCGTTGTCCTAGGGATGAATCGAGTCTGAACTTAATCTATAACCTAGGCTTGGACTACGAACGTAAGCGGCAATTTAATAAAGCGCAAGCAACCTATGAGTATATTGCAGAAACCCATGAGGGTTTTCGTGATGTTCAAAAGCGAATAAAACGATGTGAATCGATGGAAGATGCTGTCTTGATGGGTGGGTCAACCCAAGGCATGTTAGGTGGTACGATTGTTAACGAGGATGGCTCGATTGAAAAACCCATGTTGGGTCGTTACCAGGTTGAGAAAGAGCTTGGCCAAGGCGCAATGGGTACAGTCTATTTAGGTCTTGATTCAAAAATCAACCGACAAGTTGCCATTAAAACGATGGCGTTGTCGAACGAGTTTGACGCGGATGAACTCACCGAGGTTAAGCAACGATTTTTCCGGGAAGCCGAATCGGCCGGACGTTTAAGTCACGCCAACATCGTAGCTATCTATGATGCGGGCGATGAAAATGATCTCGCCTATATTGCGATGGAACTTTTAAAAGGAACCGACCTTGATAGCTATATCAAAGCAGATAGTTTGCTGCCGGTAGAAGAAGTCATCGCTATCGCCATTAATTGCGCCGAAGCACTAGATTATGCGCACCGTCAAAAAGTTGTTCATCGCGACATTAAACCCTCGAATATTATGTACGATCCAGATACCCACACGGTAAAGCTTGCGGACTTTGGTATTGCGCGCATTACTGATTCAAGTAAGACTCGAACCGGTACAGTATTGGGTACGCCCAACTACATGTCACCAGAACAATGTATGGGTAAAAAGGTTGATGGACGGGCGGATTTGTTTTCGTTAGGTGTCGTGATATATCAGTTGTGTTCAGGTGCGCTACCTTTTAATGGTGAGTCTATGGCGACGTTGATGTACGCTATCGTTAATGATCCGCCGGTCGATATTAAGAAAGTAAAACCCGACATAGAACCGGCCTTAAGAAAAGTTATTCACAATGCAATTGGCAAGAAACCTGAAAAGCGTTATCAAACAGGGAAAAAAATGGCTGAACATTTACGGGTCTGTCTGGAGCGAATCCAAGCGAGTGCCGGGGTGAAAGATGAACCTTAAAGGCAAGATCGAGATAGCCTGCCAAACCGATGTGGGGCAGGTACGAGACCACAATGAAGATGCCTTGAGCAGCGATGAAAATATTGGCTTAGCCGTTCTTGCTGACGGCATGGGCGGGCTTAATGCTGGGGAAGTTGCCAGTTCAATGAGCGTACATCTTCTGATGGATGAACTAAGGGACTACCAAACAGGCGATTCGACGTTAGAGGCCGAATTAGGTGCGACAGATGATCCTGTGCAGGCGGCAGTGAAGTCTGCAATTGAGAAAGCAAATCGCTCAGTATTTCATGTTTCTCAAACTCAGGCCGAGTGCAAAGGCATGGGCACGACGGTAGTGGTTGGCTTGTTTCGTAATAATCGATTGATTACTGGCCATATCGGCGATTCACGAGTCTATCGGTTTCGAGCAGGTAAGTTAGAGCAAATTACTCGGGACCATAGCTTTGTGCAGGAACTGATTGATCAAGGTATATACACAAAGGATGAAGCACGCGCCTCTAATAGAAAAAACGTTGTTACCCGTGCCCTTGGTGTGGGGCCAAAAGTTGATGTTGAGGTAAATGAACACAAGGTAAAAGTTGGCGATATCTACCTTATGTGCTCTGATGGCTTGTCGGATCTCGTCGTAGACTCAAATATTGAAACGAGTCTGCGTGAACTCAGTTCTAACTTAGCGGCGGCGGCGGGACACCTTGTGAATCTCGCCAATGCGAGCGGCGGCAAGGATAATATTTCAGTTGTGCTTTGCCGGGTACGCAAGAGTTTTCCTGAAGAAGGTGGATTGGTCAACAAGATGCTGAGATGGTTTGAATGAGCTCTAGAGTAACGCAAAATAGTTTGTCACAGATTAACGTGATCGGTGCTAACTAGGGAAAGGTTTAAGTTAGGAATATGTCGGTAAAAGTTATAGTCAGTCAAGGTAAACCGATTGATCAGTTGATGCTTAATAAAGGTGTTACCTCCATTGGGCGCAAGTCTGATTGTGATATATCAATAAAAGACCCAGCTGTGAGTGGTAACCATGCTCAAATTCAAAAGGTCGGTTTGAATTATCTCATTCAAGATTTGAATAGTACGAATGGCGTCCATGTTAACGGCCGACCGATCAAACAATACGTTATTAAGAACGAAGATATTGTCACGATTGGTGAGCATCAATTGAAATTCATTATTAGTGATGCCGCTGTTACAGAGCTCAAGCCACAAAAAAAGACTGCCGATCCGACACATGCGGACACCAGCCACAGTGGATTCTTAAAGGTCCTGTCCGGTTCAGATGTGGGTAATGTTGTTCATCTGCAAGACGGGCTCACCACGATTGGCATTCCAGGTGTTCAAGTCGCGGCAGTGTCGAAGCGGCCACAGGGCCATTTTATTATTCATGTGGATGGCGGTAAAAATAAGAGCAGGGTGCCTTTAGTCAATGACGAGCCGATTGGATTTCGGTCAAAAAAACTTGAGCTAGGTGACAAGATATTAGTAGCAGATATCGAAATGGAGTATGTTGTCGGTAAAATAAAGACGGTCGACGCACTTTAATCGTGAAGCAGCAAACGTGAAGCGGCGGTACATTGTTAGTCAAGAGTTAACTTAATAACGATAGAGATGCCGTTAAAACGGATGAGCGGTTGATAAACAATGATCACAAAGGATTAAGATAGCGTAGGTAATAGTATCAGGTGGCACGATGCATTCTGAGTGGTAAAAGGGAAAGCAGCGTGTATTAAATATCACGTAAAAATTATAAAGTAGCGACGGAATTAGCTGCTGTTAAGTTCTGAGGAGAACGGGATGAATTTCAAAATATTTGGTATCGGAATCGTGCTGATGTCTTTACTGGCTGGCTTTAGCTCGCCGTCAGAGGCGCGTGAGCCACCTGTGGCCAAATTAGTGCAGGTAACGGGAAGTGTGGAGTACAGTCGTAATGGTACGTCATGGCGGCCTGTTAAAAGAACCAAGTATTTGTTTTCAGGCTATCAGATTAAAACCGGCGAAGATGGTGGCGGTAAGCTCATCAATCAATCAACTGGAATGGCGCAAGACCTAGGTGCCAATAGTGAAATCTCTGTTATGGATATGGAGATCGCCCTAATATCCGGTAGTTTGTCAGAACCAATGGAAGAATCGTCTACCATCTTTCACGGACTTTCGAACAAGTTTGCAAAAGCGCAACGGTATACAACAGTGCGTAGAAGTGTCACAAAAACGGACGATCAAGCCTGTGACAGCAAAGTACGAACAATTAAAAAAGTGTCCTTATCTTCGGCTCATCCTGACTTAGTTTGGCGTAATGCTTGCCCAGAATATTCCTACCGTCTTGTTATCGATGGCGATCAAGTTCATGAAATTGCAGCTGCTTCAAATGCTGAGATGATGCGCTTCGCTGTCGAGGGTGCGTCGAAAGGTGAACACACTTACCGTGTAGAAGTTCTCGATATTGATGGTACGGTCTATATCCCCAAGAAAGATTCTAAATTCACATGGATCTCAGATGATTCAGAAGCAAAGATTTTAGCAGACGTGGACAAGATCAATGATGACGCATTTTTGGTGACGAATATGCTCGAAACTAACGGTATGTATGTCGCCGCAATGGATGTATATCGAGATTACTTCAATGAGAACCCTGATGATAACGACATGCGTCCGTTGTTGATTCAGTCATATCAAGGACTGAAGTTGAGTAACCTACGGGAAAATGAAGCAAGGTTATACAATGCTTCTCTTGAGGAAGACTTTTAAAGCTTCGATCTAAAAAACTGCCGTACAAAAAAGGCGCCCGCTGTGATCTAATAAGGCCTCAGCGGGCTTTTTTTTGCTTGCGTTTGGCCGTCCAGCGCCGCATATTTTTTCTATTCCGCTATGTTTTCGTGTAGCGATTTGATGCTCAAAAAAGTTTAATAGAAAAGTAACCACTAAAAATAAGGGTGTAACAATGGGTCTAACGAATCGGTACGACATCTTGGCGATTGTGCTGGTTTTTATGCTGGCCATATTTTTAGAGAACCGTGAATCATTTTCGATGCTCGAAGATGAGACGCTCTCTTACCGTCAGTTAGCAAGAACTTATATGGCCCCTGAAGAAGAGGTCGTGCCCATCGAAGACGTGGTACTTATCTACACCGATGAAGCCTTTTTTGAGGAATACGATAAATTCCCATTACGTCGAACCGATTTATCAACGATTATCGTCCGGTTGAAGAGTATGGGCGCCGCGGTTATCGGGGTCGACATGTTGCTCGACTTCAATAGTGCTTATGGCGAAGACCCTTCCTTGGTAGATGCGCTGGTTGAAGCAGAAAACGTTTTAATGGTGTCCACCGCTGAAATGGTTGGGGAGGATTTCATTAGTTTAAACAAAGCAATTCCCAGAATTGATGACGTGACAATTTCAGGTTATTCCAACATTTCGTCAAATAGCACGGTGTCTGAGAAGATCGTTAGGTTGAGGGTTTATCCCGAGATTAATGAATCAATTGGTGAATGGCCATTTTCTGTGCGTGCGGTTATTGCTCTTCTTGGAATAGAACCGGATGAAGTGACACTTGAAGATAATGTACTGAGCTTTGCCGGCGAACTCGACGTGCAGCTAGATCAATTTAATGACCTGTACATTGATTTCCCAAAGCTGTCTCATGATGGCTCAGGTGGCACGGTAAAACTGCATGAGGTGATCGGCATTTCTGCCGCCGATATCCTCTTTGCAGAAGACGAAGAAGAGCTTGAAGATCTTGCTTTTCTGGTTGAAGGACGAATTGTCCTGATTGGTGAAGTTGCTGAGGTTGCACACGATGAATTTGAAACACCCTTAGGTAATGTGTTCGGGGTAGAAATAATCGCCAATACGATAGCGACGATTTTGAAGGGTGGACCGCTGCAAGCCGCGTCAACTTTCGTTGAAATTGTAATTGCAGTTCTACTGATGATGGCCTTTGTAGCGACAAGAAATTTATCTAATCCTCTACCACGCAACATGGTCAGTATCTTGATTCTGGTCGCGTACATTGTCGGTGTGTTTTATGTTTATGTGAATGCCGGATTGGTTCTTTCCATCAGTTACCTGTTGATAGCATCTATACTCTCTATCTTGTTTATCAACGCCCGCTTTTACCTGACAGAGATGGGGCAGAAGGCGCAAATAAGAGACGCCTTTGGTCAGTATCTTTCGCCTGATGTTGTGGCCGACTTAGTGAAGGATCCAGAAAAATTGAGTTTGGGTGGTGAAGAAAGAGAAATGACGGCATTTTTCTCCGATATCGCTGGCTTTTCGACCTTTTCTGAAAATATGACCCCTTCAGAGTTAGTCTATGTGCTGAACGACTATTTGACGGAGATGTGTAACATTATTTTCAACTCGCGCGGCACGGTTGATAAATTCGAGGGCGATGCGATTATCGCATTTTGGGGAGCCCCTGCGATTCAAGAAGACCATGCCAAACTAGCTTGTTACGCCACCATTGACATGAACCATGCTCTGGTGCCGCTGCGTGAGCGCTGGGCAAAAGAGGGCCGACCAGCCATCAAGGTAAGAATGGGACTAAATAGCGGCACGATGGTTGTCGGTAATATGGGTTCAGCGCAGAGAATGGACTACACCATGATGGGCGACTCGGTGAATTTGGCGGCGCGTTTAGAGGGTGCGAACAAAGCCTACGGGTCAGACTTGATGATTTCAGAGGCGACCTACAAATTGGTGAAAGACGATGTCGATGTACGCGAGTTAGATGTGCTGCGAGTGGTCGGCAAAAGCGAACCTGTTCGCGTTTATCAATTGTTAGATCGAAAAGACCAAACAGCAGGACTAATTTCGGATCTGGTGATCCAATTTGATCGCGGTATGAAATTTTATCGCGATGGTAACTACAAAGATGCACTGGCAGCATTTCGTTTAGCGTTAGCCATCGCACCGCAGGACGGACCCAGTGAGACTTATATTGCCAGATGTGGTCAATATATCGCGACGCCACCGCCGGCTAATTGGGACGGTGTCTTCAATTTAGATTCTAAAGGTTAGTAAATGTCATTGCAGCAGGGTCCCGTCAAACTGAAGATCGAAGCAAAGCTCGCTGTTGAGCTGAATCTGGATCATCTCGAGGTTTTAAACGAGAGTAACAATCACAATGTGCCTGCTGGTTCAGAGTCACATTTTAAAGTGGTCTTGGTTGCCGATGACTTCCAAGACAAACCTCTGATTGCGCGCCACCGACTCGTTAATAAAATCTTGGCTGACGAGCTTGCATCTTCAATACACGCATTGTCGATCCATGCTTACACGCAGTCAGAATGGAAAGCTCGACATGGGGATGTGCCAATGTCTCCGCCTTGTCTCGGTGGTAGTTCAAATGATGCTTCTAATGGCAGTCCGGCAAGCGATACGCAGGATGCGCAAGCTTAGGATATTGCATTGTGAAGTTTAGTCTTGGCTCTGAAGACCTTGATTTCACCGTCGGTGATCAACGTATTCAAGTTATCTTGAAGCGGCAGCGCCGAAAGTCGATCGCGATTCATCTCATCTCTAAGCATCAACCGGTTGAAGTACGTGCACCACTCAAATGTGCCTGGCGAGACATCATTGGCTTTGTTGAATCAAAACACGTTTGGATTGCCAAGAGCCTAGCGTCACTGCCCAATGACCCACCACCTCTGAGTTTTGACCACAATTCAACTCATTATTATCTTGGCCAGCCCTACAAATTGCGCCTGTTAAGCGGCCGTGGCTCCGTGCGCATTGCAAAGGATACGGTCCAGGTTACTGTGGTCGAATCAACTAATGCAGCAAAAGTCGCCCAAGCCCTCGAACGCTTCTACAAAACTCAGAGCGAGCAGATATTCGCGACCCGACTCAAGCAATGCGTTGAGAAGTTCCCCGTTGGGGTTATGCCGAGTGGTTTAAGGGTACGAAAAATGAAATCCAGATGGGGCAGCTGTTCGCACCGTGGTGAAATTTGTTTGAATACACATCTCGTCAAACACTCACCGGAGGTGATTGATATGGTCATAAAACATGAGTTGTGTCATTTAAAACATTTCGCCCACAATGCTGATTTTTATCAATTGATGGATCTTGCCGAGCCAACCTGGCGCGCCATTGAAACTAAATTGAATAGGGGCCCAATCAGCCCTCGACAGCTTACACTGTTGTAAGTGCCGGTTTGTGGATTACCCTGATCTTCTGCAATTAGCCTATTTGTCGCTGCTCATCAGCGGTTTCAGCACGGGGTAAATATCGTCCAAAATCATCCACTGAGCTTCTGCCTTGGGATGAATACCGTCCTGCTGCATTAAACTTCGAGGTGTCGTGACACCTTCGAGCAAATGTGGCACTAACGCAATTTTTTGACCGTTCGCAACGTCAGCGAAGGAATTTTGAAAGGCGACGGTGTATCGACGACCATAATTTGGCGGTAGTACCATGCCAACTAAGAGTACTCGGATGTCTTCGACAGCCGCCATCTCAATCATCTGATTTAGATTCGATTTGATCTTGTCGATTGGATAGCCGCGCAAGCCATCATTACCGCCAAGTTCTAGTATGAGTATATTGGGTTGGTGTACGTCGAGCGTTTTAGGTAGTCTTACCAGTCCGCCACCGGTTGTCTCACCACTAACGCTTGCGTTGATGACGGTGTAGTGGGAACCGTCTTGTTTTAGCTTGTCAGACATCAATTGAACCCAACCCTGTTCGGGTTCCATACCATAGGCTGCGCTAATGCTATCTCCGAAAACGAGAATTTTCGGATCGTTTGCGCTTGCCAATGAACCGTAAGCTAAACACAGGACAGTCATCCAAACTTTGGAAAGGTGCGTAAAGCGAATTGTGAAATCAGAAACTACCAATATAGATACTCAAGTTGATGCGAATATTATGATCAAAACCATCGATCTCGGTAAGACCGTACAGACCTCCGAAGGCCAGTTGACTATCTTGAAAGGGATTGACATTGAAATCAAGAAGTCTGAAGCCGTTGCGATTGTCGGTGCCTCGGGTTCTGGTAAAACAACCCTGCTAAGCCTTATTGCAGGGTTGGACACACCGAGCTGTGGCCAGATCTTCCTTGCCGATCAAGAATTGACTGCGATGGATGAAGAACAACGTGCTAAAGCACGGGGAGAATTCGTCGGTTTCGTTTTTCAGACGTTCCAGCTGTTAGCGAGTTTAACGGCGATCGAGAACGTCATGTTGCCCGCCGAGTTAAAAGGTGACCCCGAGGCTGAAGCTAAAGCGAAGGAGTTATTGGTTAGGGTCGGCCTTGATCACAGAATGCATCACTACCCGCGCCAACTCTCTGGCGGAGAGCAACAGAGAGTCGCACTTGCCAGAGCATTCGCTTCCTCAGCAAAAATATTGTTTGCCGATGAGCCGACCGGGAATTTAGACACAAAGACCGGCGCCACAATTATTGATTTGTTGTTTGAATTGAATCGCGAATTTGGCACAACACTCGTACTCGTTACACACGACCTGCGCCTAGCTGCTCGCTGTGACCGGTCAATTCTGATTGACTCCGGTGTTATTACCTCAGAGCCATCAAAGGGCTCTGACGCCTCGGTGCTTGAGTCATGAAGCTTGGTCTAGCGCTAAAGCTATTGTGGCGTGATTGGCGCTCTGGCGAGCTGACTCTGTTACTGGTCTCTTTGCTGATCGCTGTGGGAACCGTCACAACCATCACTTTATTCGTTGATCGTCTGCAGCAGGCTTTACTCGCTGAATCAGCGACATTTTTGGCCGCCGATCGGGTTATTTCAAGCAATCAACCGATAGATCCGCAAATTTTAATCGAAGCCAGAAGTCGTGGCCTTGGCCAAGCGGAAACTCTAACGTTTTTGTCGATGGTATTTTCATCGGAGCGGGCACAGTTTGCCGCCGTTAAGGCCGTTTCTAATACTTACCCACTTCGGGGTGAACTTATCACCTCAGATAAACCTTTTGAATTTGGTGAGATCGTCACCTCGGGTCCACCACCTGGTGAGATATGGCTCGAAAGCCGACTACTTCCCTCGTTGGATGTCCGCCCCGGTGATGTATTGGATCTTGGAGTGGCCAGTTTTGTCGTTAGCAAGGCGTTGATCAAAGAGCCAGATAAGGGTGGTGGTTTTAGTAATACAGGTCCGCGTGTTCTGATGAACCTAAGGGATGTGCCGTCCACTGAAGTTGTTCAGCCCGGTAGCCGACTAACTTACCGTTATCTTTTCTCAGGTAACAAGGAGGCGCTGGATGACTTTCAAGCTTGGGCGAAACCACGTCTAGAGGATAATGTCAGAATGTTTGGTGTGAAAGAGGGTACCGAAGGCATTGGTAATGCCTTGGATAGAGCCGAGCGCTTCCTCTTGCTGGGGGGGTTGCTAGGCGTCATCTTAGCCGGTGTCGCCATTGCGCTCTCGGCACAGCGTTATTCGCTGCGACATTATGATCACGTCGCTATTTTGAAGACACTTGGTGCCACGCCCAATGGCATTGACAGTTTGTTTATTACGATTTTTGTGCTGCTTGGTCTGTTCGGCACAATGCTGGGCAGTGGTGTTGGCTACGTGGCACAGATTGGCATATCTGCTGCGCTGCAGCCGTTTATTCCCGTTGAGTTACCAGCGCCGGGGATGCGTCCTATTTGGTTAGGTTTAACCACGGGTTTCGTTTGCTTGCTGTCTTTTGCGCTACCGCCCCTGTTGCAACTTAGATCGACGGAGCCGATTCGTGTTATTCGGCGCGACATTGACGTTAGCTCCGGCACCAACCGACTTGCCCAGCTTATCGGTGTCATAGGCACTATCGGGTTGATGTGGTGGTACAGTGAAGACCTTGAGTTGACGCTAATGATTTTTTCCGGCGGGGTTGTTGCGCTCGTTGTGCTATCAGGCATCGCATTTTTGTTACTTAAATCAGGCCGAGTACTGGGGATGCAAGCCGGTAGCGTTTGGCGCTTAGCGTTAGCGGGTATGCAGCGACGAGGTCAAGAAAACACGCTGCAGATTCTCGTCTTTGGCTTGGCCATTATGCTGCTACTCATTCTGTTCTTGGTGCGCACGGCGCTCATCGCAGATTGGCAAGCGCAGATTCCCGTTGATGCGCCGAATCATTTTGCGATGAATATATCGCCGGAAGATGTCGAACCGATTAACAAGCTGTTGGTCGACAACGGTATCCGCTCACAACCTTTATACCCGATGATTTCCGGTCGAATCTCAAAAGTTAACGGCGAAGTGGCGAAAGAGCGTGAGGAACGCGAGGAGCGTGAAGTACAAACCGATGACGATGAGGATAGAGGCCCGCGGGCAACATCAAATCGAAACTTAACCTACGCTGGCGAAATACCTGACGACAATGACATTACCTCTGGACAATGGTGGGCGGCAGATTATGCCGGTCCTGCCTTAGTCTCGTTGGAACAAGACCTCGCGGTGAGGAACGGTTTGAAAGTTGGTGATGCTCTCGAATTTACTATTCAAGGTCGTCAGCTTGACGCTGAAGTGGCAAGTATTCGGTCCGTCGCATGGGACAACATGCAGCCTAATTTTTATATTATTTTTTCTCCTGCGGCGCTTGAGGATTTCCCATCAACTTTCATGACGAGCTTTCATTTAGAAAGGCAAAACAAAATTTTCCTCAATGGACTTCTACGTGAGTTCCCAACCATGACCGTAATTGAAGTTGATGCGATTATTGAGCAGATAAAAACCATCATCGCGCAGGTTACGATGGCGATAGAATTGGTGCTGGCGTTGATACTAATCTCGGGCGCCCTGGTGCTGCTTGCTAGTATTCAAGCAAGTATGGATGAACGGTTTAAGCAGCATGCAATTTTGCGAACACTCGGCGCGGGGCGGCGACTCGTCATGGGTAGTCTAGTAATTGAGTTTTGCGTTCTTGGGTTATTTGCTGGTGTGCTTGCGGCGATAGGTGCTGAAATTACCGTTTATGGACTTGAAGAACAAATTTTCCAGTTGGACTACGAGCCTAACCCCATGCTGTGGTTGTTAGGGCCTGTGATTGGCGCAGTACTGATCGGTTTGATCGGTACCATCGCGACGCTTAAAGTTGTCAGAACACCGCCCACGATCGTTTTGAGGGGCTTGAACTAAACTATTCTGCGTACCAACTTTGGTCTGTATTTTTTTTCATCCACAGTTGACTATACCAATGATAACGATTGCCTTGTGTCGCTGGCATGGTGCAATTGTATCTAGAGCGGCCGATTGGTAAGGGCGTTTTGTTGCGCGCTATCAAGGTCTTGTGCTCGTTATTGATAAGTTCGGTCATGCCCCCTGGTCCATAACAGGTGACCTCTGAAACTCTGTAGTTCCCTTCGAGTAACTGTAACGAAAGTGTCGGTATGTCATCATTTTCCAAAATAGGATCGAGGCTATTGTCGACAATCGGAAAAGGTAGCGTGTTTAGTTTTGTACGGAAGGACTTCATCGCGCTATAGGGTCCAGAGAACGGGAATCTAGGAAGTACTAACATCGAGGAGTACTGGCTTGCTGGCCCGCTTTGTTGGCCAACACCTATATAGCCAAGTTCTGCTACCAGCGCGAGAACCTCAGGGTTATATTCGCCGTAGGGATAAGCTAACTGTTTAGGCGTTGGACCCAGTTCGCGCTCGATGATTTCTTGAGCCAAGACAATCTCTTTTGTTATTCTACCAATCCACTCCTCTTTCGATTCGCCTTGTGCCATTCGAACCAAGTGCGCGTGACTATGGGTATGATTTGCAATGCTCGCGCCTGCGCTTTTCATCTCCCTAATGTGATCCCAAGTCAGATAGCCGTTTCTGCCGACAAGCTGCGTTGCGACAAAGATGGTGAAGGGGAGCTTGTTCTGTTTCAAAATAGGAAACGCGTTGTCGTAGATATCGATGTATGCATCATCGAATGTAATGCTGACGACCTTGTCCGGTAAAACTGCCTGCTGCGTTATGGCATCTAATAACTTTGTCAAAGGCCAAATGCGATAGCCTTCGTCGACGATTGTTTTCATGTGCAGAGAGAACGCCTCAGGGCTAATGCTGGTGCTAATCGGTGTAGAGGCATGTACGTGGTGGTATTGCATCAAAACCCCGCCGTGAACTATCTCTGGTTTGGCCGTTGTCTCAACAGAAAAATTCAATAAAAGCAGCAGTGAAAGCCAGGTTAGCTTGGTCATATAGTCTCAAACTTAAAATGGGTCGACCACTATGCTACACGAGGTGTAGAATTGCGTCCTCATTTTATATACCAAAGGCTCATATACGGGCTGTTAGGTCACCGCATATTATGTCGACAATTGATCACCAGAACGCAGCAGTAACGGAGTCGCGCAGCGATGAACGCGCGCTTGCGTTGGAGCAGAAAAAGGTTTTAAAAAGGCTAAGACGGGAGGCTGGCAAAGCCATCCAAGACTTTGGCATGATCGAAGAGGGCGATAAGATCATGGTTTGTATATCCGGCGGTAAGGATAGCCTTGCCATGTTGGACATTTTATTGGGACTGCAAAAGTCTGCACCGATTCACTTCGATCTGGTTGCGGTTAATCTTGATCAAAAGCAACCGGGCTTTCCAGAACATGTACTGCCGCAATACTTTGAATCTCTTGGTGTAGATTACGACATCATTGAGGAGGACACCTATTCTATTGTCACCGAGATGGTGCCAGAGGGTAAAACCTATTGCGGTTGGTGTTCACGATTTCGACGCGCAATACTGTACAAATATGCTAAACAGAATGGCTGCACGAAGGTCGCGCTTGGCCATCACCGCGACGACATTATTGAAACATTGTTTCTCAATATGTTTCACGGCGGTAAGTTGAAAACAATGCCGGCTAAGCTTCTCAGTGATGATGGTGAAAATGTTGTGATACGGCCATTGGCATATTGTAAGGAAAAAGATCTCGAGCGTTACGCTGAGTTGATGCATATGCCCATCATCCCTTGTAATTTGTGTGGATCTCAAGAAAACCTGCAAAGACCAATGATCAAAGCAATGCTTCAAAGTTGGGATAAACAGTTTCCGGGGCGTTTGGAAAGTATCTTCAGGGCAACTACGGACGTTGTGCCTTCGCACCTACTCGACAGAACTCTACATCAGTTTGGTGGCACAAAAACACAGCAAAAAATAGATGTAATTAATGTAGCTAGCGTGGATTAGTCTATCTTAGACGATCATTACCTCGGTCACTTGTTTTGCAGGGCATTGATCAGATCTGAGCGACCTTGCTCCATCGATTGATAATCTTGGATCGCCTTCCCGAAATTTTCGAGGGCCCGTTCGAAATGCAGAATTTTCTCCTCATCAGGTACCTTACCTGCTAACAATTTGTGTTCGAGGGCTTTTGCTGCGGCCATTAAGTCGTATGCCCCAAAACTGCCGACGACCCCAGCGATGTTGTGTACAAGCCGCTCAGCTTTAATAGTTTCCCTGTCGCTGAGCAGGGACCTAAAATCTTGATCTGCGTTTTTATAAATTCGCGTGAACTCGATCAATAGTCTTTGTAAAAGCTGACTATCATGATCGTGGGCTTTCAATGCTTGTGAGAAATTGACGCCGCGCACTAGTTGCGAATTGTTCTGTCCGTCAATGTCGCTAACAGGCGCTACTTTTGACGTGACTGCCAGAGGAGAGACTGTTGGCCGTGTGTTGGTCATTTCGCCGATAACGTCCAACAGAAGTGAAAAATCTATCGGTTTAGTTACGTATTTGTTAAAGCCCTGCGCTAAAGCATTTTCTATTTCACCCTCCAGTACGCCAGCAGACAACGCAATGACCGGCAAGCCTTCGAACTTTTCATCGGCACGAATTCTTTGAATGGTTTCTATACCGTCCATTATGGGCATGCGAAGGTCCATGAGAACCAAATCGAATGTCTGTGACGCCATAAGTTCTAAAGCGATTTTACCGTGATCCGCGACAGTGATCCTGTGTCCAGCATTGCGCAGTACTTCTCCGGCAAGTTCCTGATTGATAATGTTATCTTCGACTAACAGCAAGTCTAAACCAGTAGATTCTATCAGGTGATTAATCGGTTCGATCGACGGCGTGAGATGTGCGGTTTCGATCCACTTCTCGACAATGATTGAAAAGAAAAAACGACTGCCTTCGCCTAACTTACTGGTTGCATGAATATCGCCCTGCATCATCTCTACCAGTTTTCGGCAAATCGCTAGACCTAAACCTGTGCCATCAACTCGACGCAAAGAATCAGTTTGATTGAAGGATTCAAAAATCGTCTCTAGGTCTTTTGGGTCAATGCCGGTGCCGGTGTCCTCGATCGTAAAATTCAAGCAGGACCTGTTGTTGGGTAGTTCGATCGTATCAATCTCCAGCGTGATGCGGCCTTGTTCAGTAAATTTCAGGGCGTTACTTACTAAATTGATAAGAATTTGGCCTATTCTTACTGGGTCTCCGAGTAAAAATTCATTGTCCATCGACAATGGATTCGGTAGCACCAACTCGATGCCTTTCTCCTCTGCCTCCAGTCTAAATAAATTGAGTGCGTCGGTGATAACAGCGCTGATTTTAAAAGGGCTTTTCTGTAATGCTAACTTTCCTGATTCTACTTTTGAGATGTCGAGTATGTCGTTGATAACACGCAAGAGATGATTCGAAGAATTACGAATGGTGGTTAAATATTCGCTCTGCCTCTTGTTTAGTGGTGTCTCTAAAGCGAGTTCAGTAAAGCCGATGATTGCGTTCATCGGCGTTCTGATTTCATGGCTCATATTTGCAAGAAATTGGCTCTTTGTGTCTGTAGCTGCTTCGGCCAAGCGCTTGGCCTGTTCGGCTTGTTCTCGCAACTTACGCTCCGTGATGTCGATAATTGACGCTTCGATATGCTCACTGGTTTTATTCTCATCCGGTACAATCTTTGCGGATATAGCCACCCAAAGTTTGGTTTGATCGTTGCGAAAGATTTGCGTTTCGAAACCAACGACGAACTTGTCCTCAAACAGCGTTTCGATGATTTCGTGCAGTGCGTCATGGTCAGCAAAAATTGAATGTAGGTCGAGTCGCCGCTCTGTACTTAAGATTGGATCGCTAAAACCCATCAGGTGAATTGCCGCCGGGTTGATCGTTGCGATTACGCCATCGAAGTCAATCTCGACAATCGCCTCCACAGCATTCTGATACAGGGATAGGTATTTGTCCCGAGAGCTATTGAGTTGTTGATATAGCTTGGCATTTTCAATCGCAATCGCAGATTGCAGCGCCAGCAGCTTGAGTACGGTGACTCGATCTTGCGTAAAGGCATGTGTGCTTTGCATGTTTTCAATGTACAGCACACCAATCAAGTGTGATTTACTCAAGATTGGCACACACAGAATCGACTTGGGTGAATACTTCGTGACGTAATCATCTTGGGTAAAAATATCCTCGTTCTGGGCATCGTTCAAGACCAGGTCTTCTTGTGTGCGAGCGACGTAAAGAATGATTGATTGGGGGAGAATGTCGGCATCTTCCAATACAATACTGACGTGGTCGTGTTCAGTCGTTGAGCCAGTAAATCGACTGGAGATTTCTACAGAAAAGCCATCAGCATCAGCAAAAACCAGGCAAGCATGATGAGCTCCGGCATTCTCTAAAGCCACCTGCATCAATTTTTCCAACAAATCGCCTAGAATTATCTCACCCGCTAGCACCTGTGAAGCCTTAATGACCGTGCTGAGATCCATCGTATCAAGTCGCGAGGCATTCTGACTGTTATTCGTCGCGGCGATACTATCTGACGGGTTGGCGCCCTTCAGGACGCCTTCGTTGAGACCGTAAAACTCCGCATCGAGAGCGTTTACTTTGGCCGAACTGCCCCATCTGACGTAGCTTGTTCTGGCATTGCTAAAATGAAACAAGGCGAGTTCTCGACGATTCGAGTTGTAATAAAATCGGCCAGCAAGCTCGCAAGCCAGACCGTGATCTTTCAAGAAGCCATTTAACTTGGCGTAATGAATTGCCAGTTCATAATGATCCATTGCACTGGCTGATTCCAAGTTAACGCGGGCGAGCTCGGCTTCCACAAGATGGTAGGCATGCAGATTGTTATGGGGTGCATGTTGCGCCCATTTCCGCAGTTGTCGTTGGTTGCGTTGTACTCTCCATTTTAGTTTCAATCGGCTCAGACCATCGGCTTCAGTAATGGACCCAATGCAAGCTAAACTCTCGTACAAGTTAAAAAACGGGATGCTGGGCGATGAGGCGACAGCGTATAAGTGCGACCTCGCGGCTTTTGCAAATATCAGTGCTTCTTTATTTTGATGAAACAAAACAGCGGTTAATAACTTCACGATGTGTAGGGTTGCAATACTTGTTACATCTCCGCCTCGCCTGTGATGGGGCAACATTTCTGACTCTTTATAAAATTCACCCTCTAATATCCAGGCTTTGCCGGAAGGAGCCAATAAATTGCGAACGACCTGCTGGTAGATGCAGCCAATACTTAACATTGGCGTTTGGTTGAGATCCTTAGCGGTTTGATTGTAGTTTTCGAGATTTTTATCGAGACTGTTTAAGTCATGACCGAGTAGAAATGCGTTCGCCGACCCTGTCATAGCTGCAATTAATGCAAACTCAATATCGCCCGTTTCCATCCCAATACGATGCGCGGTTGCTAAGGGTTCGAGAGACTCCTTGATGTGGTGTTTCCAAGTTAGAATAAAATTATTCACCAAGGTCAGTGTTCGACAGTGCAATTCTTTGTTAGAGGACGTCAGGTTCTCAGTCGCTAGCATGCCGAAACGGTAGCCGGTCTGGATTGTGCCAAAATAAGAAATGATCAAAGCGCCAAACATGGGGTAAGCGAAGGACGATTCTGGCGCCATTCCTTCAGTTAGGGACAGTTCGGTAATTTTTAGAATGTAGTTGGTCGTTCTTCGGTCCCCAATCAAATATCCAGCTTGGCACATTAAAACCAGCACTCGCATAGCTGCTAGCGATTCTGGGTTTGTCATACGTGGTATGTTTTTGATGTCGACGCGGTTCATTTTTATCGTTAGATAAATTGCTTTTGCTAGGATGACAGGTGTACTAAAAACGGTAACGCCATCATTGAGTTTTATGCCAAGCTCAGTAAGCATTTTCTGGCCCAGTGATATGGCGTTGTTCATATCACCATAAGCGATCAGTGCTCGCATTTGAATTTCTTGAGCTCGGCAGGTGTCTAGTGTATTTCGAGTGTGCGCTAAAGTGATGTGCAGTAGGTTGTCTAGTTGTTCTGTGTCGCCGCATAGATAAGCAGCCTCGGCAGCTTCGAGGTGCATAGCGAAGCCATTTTCATATTGCACCCAGACATTTTGGCCATGTAATGCAATGGCGGTCCGAAGATATTTAAAGGCGGCTTGAAAGGCTGCTGAGTCGCGCGCACGTCTTGCAGCGGTCAGGTTGAGTTCTGCTAAACGGTGCTTGTCGATCGAGTTATTTTGGTTGCTCTCCATGTCAAAATTTAGCTGATTCACGATATCAAAAATATTTTCTCGGGGGTTACCTTCTTGCTCTTTTAGAAAATTTTGACCAATTTGGCTATGAATTCTGCGCCTTTCATTCTTATCAAGCAGTGAATAGGCCGCTTGCTGAATGCCTTCATGAGAAAATTGATACTTCATGCGCCGATCTGAATTTAGCTCCATTGGGCTGTAGACGAGGTACCCTTCCTTGATAGCATCTAACAGTTTTGCCGCTGTTTCGGCATAGGATAAGCCGGAAACGTCTTGTATTGTGTCAAGACTGAAGGATTCTGCAATGCATGAGGCAATCTTAAGTAATTGGGCGGTTTGCTTTTCAAGATGGCCAACCTTTTCGGCGAGCATTACGCCAACATTTTCAGTAGGGGGGTGTGCTTCAAGACGTTTGGCGTCCCAATCCCATTCTCTGTGTTCCCGATTAAAAGTAATGATGCCTTGGTTGTTTAGCCGGACTAAAAATTCTCTTAGCGCGAGTGGGTTGCCGCTCGTTTTTTGGTGGATCACAGCGGCTAAATCGAGCACCTCTTCAACAGAACGAAACAAGGCTTCTGAGATAATTTTTGCAACACTTCCAATACTCAGGTTTTGAAGGTCATAGAATTCGGCATCAGGAAGTCGTGAGCGAATGGCTGCTGTAGCGGGCGTTTTTATGCTTTTCGATGCTGCAATCTCTAGCCTCATTGCGGCGAGAAAAAGAAATCGCGGTAATTTGTACTCAGAGAAGAGAGACTCGAATAAGCTTAGCGAGGCTTGATCGATCCACTGCAGATTATCAATGAATAAGACAAATATATGTTCGTCGACGGTTAGGGACTCTATCAATGCCGCAAGGCTTTTCGATAAGCGGCTTCTAAGTTCGGTCGGTGAATAGTCGGCGCTGTTTGGCTCTGTTTTACCGATCACCTTTTCAAGCTCTGGCGAAAGCGTTGTCAATAAACCAATATTACCTTGCAGTTTTTTATGTAGTCGTTCGCGGATCGTCGCTAAGTCGCCAGAGGCTAGCAGTTGTCGCGACAGTTGCCCTAATGCCAAGGATATCCCGCTATAAGGTACATCTGGATTAACCACATTGTGTCGTCCAACGGCGAGGTAACCGTGATGCGCGGTAACCTCCTTACGCAGATCGGAGATCAGCGACGATTTACCCACGCCAGCGTCACCGGTGCATATAATGATTTTGCGCTGGCCAGCCTCAACAGCCTCAAGCGCGCGGCTTAACCCCGCCCATTCTTCTTCGCGTTCGAGTAACTTCTCTGGAATGTTAAGGTTTTCAGGGATGTCATCTAAAGCAACTTCGAAACTGCTCAGCCGTTCGACATTTTCTGTTTCTAAATACTCGATGCACAGGCTAAGGTCCTGGTGAATGGCAAAGGTGCTTTGGTAGCGGTCTTCTGGCATTTTGGCGAGTAGTTTCAAAGCAATTTTGCTTATCGACTGCGGGATTTCAGGCACGATGTCGCTAGGAGATAGGGGCTCACTAGCAATTTGCTGGTGTACTAACTGAATCGGATCGTCTGATGTAAAGGGCGGGTTACCTGTGAGCAGTTCATATAAGACTGAGCCCAGGGAATAGAAATCGGTTCGATAATCGATAGAGCGATTCATTCGACCGGTTTGTTCCGGAGAAATGTATTCGAGCTTGCCCTCTTCGCCGCTGTTGATTTCGAGCTGCTTGCTGGCATGTTTGAAGCTGGCGATACTGAAATCGACCAGTTTGACGGTTCTTGTTTCCGAGTTGAACAAAATAGCGTCGGGATTAAGGTTTTTATGGATCATGTCGTGTGCATGTAAGTGATCTAGCGCGTCGGCGAGATCTCGGGTTAGGTACAGGGAGGCGGGTAATGGCAGTTTCCCTTTTGCCAGTGTTAACGAGAGGTTGTCCGCATTCTGGAATTCTGTAATAAGAATCGGTATGCCAGATTGCTCTATTAGCTCGTACACACGCACAACAAACTTCGAATCCAGCGCGTGTAAAAAATCAAATTCTCGATGGAACTTAGCGACCTCGTCGGGCGATGCAACTTCAGGCCTGAGCTGAAGCATTGTGACGAGCTTGCCATCTTCAACCCGCCGCGCTTTATAAATTAACGCTTCTGGCGTTTGAGAAACACTCCTAATGGCGCTGTAACCCGGTACAGAAATCATCGCGTTCTGGGCACGGGTTGCATTCCTGAGGGCCTGTCCACAGCGTTTGCCAGCAGTTGTAGGGCGCGCATGTTTATTTTACCGTCGGCGAAAACAAATAACCGGTGCCATGGATTGTGCTGATGAACGTAGTGCCCGGCGAGTGTTCACGAAATTTACGTCTTACCTGACCCACCAGCACGTCGATATAGCGGTCATCAGGATACCATTCACGATTACGGATTTTATTCATCAACTGATCTCGGGTCATCACCTTGCCAGAACTCTCAATGAGTGCCAGCAGAAGATGAAATTCGCCAGCTGAAAGGGGTTGAACCAACGCTTCAGGCGTTGTCAGTTCGCGTTTGTTAAGATCCAACGACCAACCTGAGAAGGTGCGCTTAAAGCCTTTTTCTTTTTGTTTTTCTTGCGCCTTTACGCGCCAATTGAGATTCTTGACCCGTGAAAGAAGTTCTCTTAGATCAAAGGGTTTAGTGACGTAATCATCGGCACCACTTTCTAAACCAACGATACGGTCTATCTGTTCATCTTTGCCAGTCACCAGAATAATGCCAACCTCAGAACTCGCTCGCAGCTCTCTTGTCAGTGTTAGGCCATCTTTACCGGGTAAGTTTATGTCCAGCAGCAGCAGATCAATATCTTTTTCTTTGACAAAGTCCGCCACGCCATCAGCATCTTCCTTCGTATAAACCGTGTATCCCTCTTTCTCGAAGTGCGCAGACAACTGCGCGCGGGTGATAGGTTCATCTTCTATTATCAGCAAGTTGGTCGATTGCTCTATCATTAAGTGTCTCTGTCTCTGTCGTTATCTTGGTGAACGAGTTTGGCATGGCTGAACTCGCATTCGGGTAATACCTGTTGCCGATAACAATTAGCCATGACAGCCGCTATAATAGCCCTAAGCGGGGAGTAACGGCAATTTGCTATGACAATCTCTTTCACACCCCTAGATAGCGTTGTTTTCAGAGGTTGTTTCCAAACTTTATTGTCGATAATGCGGAGAAGTTAAGTATGTCGAATTTCATGGTTGTGCCATGGTCTTCGCTTTCTGAAGATGCCTTAACCGGCATCATAGAGGACTTTGTGAGCCGCGAAGGCACAGAATATGGTGCCTCGGATATCTCTTTAGGTCAAAAAGTGCAGCAGATTCGTTACCAACTTGAGTGCGGTGACGCATCGATTGTTTACGATGCCGAACATTTGTCATGTTCAATTGCTCTAACCCGCGAGTTGCCCGATATTTAGCTGTTTTTTTTCAGTCAGACGATTGCCGAGTGATCAGCTGATTGCTTAGTTTTAAACAGCAGTATGACATTCCTTATCTACATTTCGTCGCAGTTTAACGGTCACTCATCAAAACTGAACGGCACAGCTACGCTGGTTCACTACAATGCGAAAAGCCAATAAAAGCATGGGCTTACGTCGCAGTATTGCCGTGGCCAAGCCTTTCAAATGGACCTCAGCGCTGGTGTTTCCAACCGTTTGTCATGTGTATAAAACCGCTTATCTTTCGTTTACAATCTGTTTACAAATTAGGGAGTAACACACCTTATAATCCCTCCCGTTAAATCTGAAGACAGATAGAGGAGCGTCTTCACTAAAGTTCTTGGAAACGATGGTAAAGTGTTAGTTTTATTGAGTATTTTCTTGTTTGGCCAAGGTGTTTTCGTTAAGATCGGCGACGAATAAGTGAGCAATACGACAAAGGATCGTTGCATTGGCCATTAAATAAAACGTTACAAAACCTCTATTCTAAGAAGAGAAGTGTTCAGAAGATGAAATTTATTACTAGCTCTCAAATAATTGGAAGAAAGTTTATGTTAGCTGAATTGTTGTTACTGATAGCCATGGCGCCTTCGCTTGCGAATGCGGAACCGCAAATTTTGCTGGACATGGTTGCCTACAAAACAGAAATAGTGATTGTTGATGGTCAAGAAGTGACCAAGCAAGTTAAGACGACCACGATCGAGCCTGGCCAGGAGCTCGAGTACAAGATTAATTTTGTTAATGAGGGCGATGAGCCAGCAACATCGGTCATTGTGAATAACCCAATTGCGTCGGAAACACTTTATGTGCCCGACAGTGCAACGGGCGAAGCAATAGAATTTTCTGCTGACGGCGGTGCAACCTTTCACATCGACGGCGAAGTAGTCTACCAGGCAAATGTGTTTGGTGGCGGTACAGAACAAAGAACAGCAAACGCGGATAGATACACAAATATACGCTGGGTTATCGGTCAAATCGAACCGGGTCAGAGCGGCGAGCTGACTTTTAGAGTCAAAGTTAAGTAATCTTTTTAGGAATCAAGTTCATGGCAAATAGACTATCTTCAAGGAAGTGGTTCGTAAAATGTCTGGCGCTTATGTCGGTCATTGTCGGGTTTGCCATCGCGCAGCAGGCGGCCGCTAGCACAGCTGCGAACGCGAGAATTCAAAATGAGGTTACGGTGACCTATACCGGTGGTTCTGATACCGCTGCAGTTTATGTCACTGTTAAATTGATTGAGGTAGCGCCGAATATTTCGGCCGGCTCACCAGTGCCAGCCACGATCTCCTCGACCGGAACATCAAGTACTGTGTTTACACTTACTTCAGCCTCAAACGGTCCAACGGCTCACACTTTCACATTAGATGCGAGCAGCAGTTGTACATCGACCTGTAATACTGTCTTTCCTGCAACTACTGCGGGACTCACTGATGGTGAAGAAGTACTCTTGTACGTTGGTCCAGCTGTCGGCCCCTTGCCAGGAACACTTTTCTCATCAGGTGATTCTCTCAGTCTTGGTGCAACGACATATTACTCAGATAACGGTTTGACAGAATGTACAGCTACTACACCTACCGATTGTGTAATTACTGTTCCGAATGACGCCGCCCCGGGTGGGGGAGTTAACGGTATATCTGACACAAGTGTAGTGGTCATAGGGGGAGAGGTCTGCTCTGTAACTGTTCTAACAGATCCAGGCCCTCAAGGGACCGCTTCAGGTTCAAACGCCGAAACAACGCTGCAGCTATTTGATTGTACGGCCAACCCAACCGGACTGGCGGAAGGCTCCACAATTTTTGAACAACTCGACGTGACAATGGTTTTCGACCCAAGTGTTGGTGGAACCCAATCACCTGCGCCGGGTGGTTCTGAAGTAATCACAATCGTGCTTGATGTTGACGGAAACAACGACTCCATAGATATCACTTTAACCGCGTTCACTTTGACAGTGAATAAATACGTGAAGAATATAACCACCGTAAACGGTACGGGTTGTTCTTTTGACTTTGGTAATGCCAGTAGCACAAATGGCTCCGAAAATACCAGTGGAAATTTTTGTCCAACCGCAACAGTTGAGGCAGCCCCTGGTGAATTTCTTGAATACTTGATTGTCGTGGAGAACGGTTCAGGTAGCGATACCGCCGCAGTGAAGGTGACGGATATTGTGCCTCAGTTCGTCAATTATATAGGCGACAGCGTCAGAGTAAGTACCGTTGCATCGGGAAACGGCGCCTACGCAACACAAGGTGATGCGCCTACGGGCGATAATGATTTGGTTGATGTTGATGCTACGACGCCACTAACCACTATCTACATATACGCCAATGATACAAACAATGATCAAGCGGCAGCGGGCGATGAAGAAGCGCAGACTCCGCTAACTGACGGTGACTTTGTTTATATTATTTATAAAGTGCAAGTCCAATAGCGGCTTGCCGAATACCAAACGTTTCGTGAACACCTTGTTGGCGGATTGAATAGAGTTAGGAGAGATTGATGATGAATATAAACAAACGACTGTTAGGTTTTTTTCTGCTGATAGCACTAGGCATCAGTGGACAAAGTGTGCTGGCCAACACGGCTGCAAACTCAACGATCGTGTCGAACGTTACCTTGAGCTTCGACCAGGGCGCTGATGAAACAGCTTTTGCGCTGGTCACCGTGAATTTGGTTGCGGCGGCCCCGACCTTTGCTGGAACGGCAGTTGACCCAGCAACCATCGATGAAGATGGTTCGGCCGTAGTCACATACACCGTTTATTCTAACGCTAATGGTCCTGATACGTATGACATTACCGTTTTTCCTTCACCAGTTTGTGACAACTTGGCGAACGATGGTCTGACCTGTAGTGACTTCTACTCAGATAATTTGTTGACGAGTGAACTCGCCCTATCGACAAGCACCCTAGAATTAGGCGCGACAACAGTTTTTTCAACAACTGCATTCGATGATTGTATTCACACCACCGTAGCAGGTGCAGAATGTCTAGCGACAGTGCCAAATGATGATGACACAGGTCTGAGCGCGACCAGTGTGAACGGTCTAATTAGTGGTGATACAGTTTTTCTTGAAGCAGGTATCGAGTGCCTAGTAGATATTACGACGGACAACAGTGCTACAACCGATGAACTTAGCCCAGCCGGTGCGACGTCGGTGATCGAAATTTATTCATGTGACGGTGCTGGCCTTACAACTGTTCCAGCCCTCGGCACGGTTATCGGCGAATCTAAATCTTTCACTTTGACGTTAGACCCAGATGCTGCGACTCCTATTTTAGGTTTGCCTGCAACGCAGACAATTGATGTACAGACGAACATTGAATCAAACACAACACCTGCGGGTACTGCTATCCAGTCTGTAGCACGTGTCTTCACAGTAGAAGTTGTTGCCGCATTAACAATCAACAAGTTTGTTAAAAACATAACGAATACAGGCGCAACTTATAATGTGACCTGTGGCCCTGCTTCATCAGCGTTGGTTGCAGTTGCGGCGGCGCTACCTGCGGCAGATAACATTACTGCGACGAATTTGGGCACACAAAATTCTGGATCAGCTGATAGCAACCCATTCTGCGAATCAGGTGCTGTGACTGCTGATCCCGGTGATACATTGGAATACTTGATCGTGATTAATAACGGTGATGGCAGCACTACATCGACCGTAATTATGCAAGAGCCGATTGCTGATTTCACGTTATTTGGAACTGACGGTAACGAAGCGACAGCAGAAAATCTGGTTGTGTTTACCGCGGACAACGCGATTGCCTGGACAGGTACGACCGATGCAACTGCCGATGATCCGGTAGAGTTCGACACGGGCACACGAAGCCTCTACTTCTATCCAGGCGGTACTTCTGATGGCAACGCCACATTTGGTGACGTTGATGACGGCGGGACGCTAACCGGTGATGATTACTATCTTCTAATCTACACCGTCACTGTTCAGTAAAACTCATGGCCAGCACATCTTGTGTTGGCCGTCCACTCGTTCGATAGAACTCAAACCCTACGATCAGGACGGCGGTATGGTTGTGCAGAATATCAAGTACTTAATAGCGGTCTTGCTACTAAGTGCATTTTGCCAATCCGTCTTTGCTGTAGCACCTGCTAACACCGATATTAAAGCGGCGGCGACCTTAACCTATACCGGGTTGTCGGCTCCCATTGTTGTATCGGTGAATGTCAAAGTTATCCTTAAAACCGCATCCCCCAACATTGATGTACCCGTTACAGTGACAGTTGCAGAGCAACAGCCTAGTCAAATCACGCTCTTGTTTACAGCCAATGCAAACGGCGAAGATGCTTACCCATTGGCAAGCTTTTCGACCCCTTCCGACGTTGCCAATAATCAACCGGCGGTGTTCCTAGTTGATGCAATTATCACGAATAGCGTAAGCCTTGGCGCAACTGCAGCGTTTGCGCAGGCCGCGGCAGGCGCAACGAGTATTTTGGTGCCGTATGATGGCGCTGCGGGCGCGTCCGTTAACGGTTTGCTTGGCGGTGACAAGGTCGTTATCAACGGTGCAGAATATGATGTTGCCTCGGTTGTTGATAATGGAAACGGCAATGACAAAACCATTAATTTCTCGCAGCCGCTTGCTGTCATGGTGCCTTTCGGCACACTCATCGCTGAAAGACGCGAAGTTGTATTGCGAATCCCCAATGTGGGCAATTTAACCACCGCGGCACCAGGTTCGATCCAGACTCGGGTGACGGTTACCAATAGCGGTTCAGAGTCAATTGAAGTGCTCCATACAACTAACGTTGTAGCGGTTAATTTTAAAAAGTTCGTGCGTAATGTAACGACCCCTAATGGTGATGCTGCAGATGCCGTCACGATCAATGGTGAAACTTACTACACAGATGAGACCGATACGGTTCTAGCAACGCGAAGTGATGTACTAGAGTACGCCATCCGCGTCATCGCGCCTCTGGGAACAAGCCTAGACGATGTCCGGATATCGGACCTTGTGCCGCTGTTCACAATTTACAATGCAAACTCGACCCGTCTCAATACAATTACGGTCAATGCCGACGGTATTGTCTTGCCGCTGCTGACGCCAGGTATGTTGATAGACGATGACACGGGACGAACAGCAGAAGCGATTGCAACTGGCACGATTGGTGCTGGTAATACCGCTGTGGTGACGTTTCGAGTCACGGTGGAGTAGGTCAATTCATGCAAGTGAGTGCTGCAAGGTCATTTGGCAATTGCAGACGGTCAGCGAGTACGTGGCCGCACTTTTTTGCGTCTAAATTTCGTCATTTAGTTCTCTTTTTGGTCATATTGGCGGCGAGTGCTGCGCACGCGATCCCGCCAACGCCGGGTGATATCATTCCCAGCACAGCAACGTTACATCTTGGTGATGACGTTAGGTTAGATTCTTCTGTATCAGTGCGTGTACGCAGTGATGAAAATAGTATCGATTTAAACGACGTAGGTCTGCAACTATCGCCAAGTCTAGCAGAAGAGAATCAACCGGGTGTCTTGATTGGCGCGTTAACTGCATTCAGTCTGACCTCCTCTGATAGTATTTCTCTCGCCGGTATGACCCTTGTCAGTGAAGACCCAAGGTATGAGATTGTGGGCAACCAGCTTTTGCTCGTTGTCGGGTTTGCCTTTAATTTTGAGGAACAAGATCAGTTTCGCGTCGCCATCGCAGCGACTGTCAATTCAACCGGCGAGTCGAAAGATCTTTTTGTCAATGTCGGCGTTATCGACGTCAATGAAGCACCAACTCAAATCGATATCAATGGCAGCTTAGTGCAAGACAACACGCCGGGTGAAATCGTCGGCGATTTGACTGTCCTCGACGAAGACATCTCCGACACCCATACCTTCACGGTGTCCGATGATCGATTCGAGGTCACAGCGAATGCCGAGTTAAAGCTGAAGGACGACCAGAGTCTTGATCTTAACGAAAAGGTGACGGTGACGGTGACAGCGACAGACGCAGGCGGATTGTCGATTAGCACCGACATTTTGGTTGTGACTAATGTGGCGGATATCCCGCCAACTCCTTCGGCTTTGCAACTGTTTCAAATCGATCCAACCGGCGTAGAAACGCTTGCGCTCGATACACAGTCTTGCGCTTCGTCGACAAACCCCGTGGTCATCAGTCCTGCATTTTCCGACAGTTTTAATCTGCCAGGTGTTAACCAGTTTGCTGAAGCAAGCATTGTTGAAATTGGCGGGCTACTCGTGGTTAAGGTCCAAGACACGGACAAAAATCTGAGTCCGCGTCGAATTGATTTCATCGACGTCATTGTCTCGGGCAACATTAGCCGTGATTCGGAAAGTTTGACACTAAAAGAGACCGAGTTAGCCAGCGGTGAGTTTATCGGTTATTTGTCTACGACCACTAGCGCGACCGCGATAGACGATTGCACCTTGAGTGTTGCTACGGGTGAATCCGTCACCGCAGCTTATACCGATGCTTTCGATGCGTCGGATCGATCTTCAGGTACAGCTGGCTTCTCGCCAACCAGTCGAGTATTCGATGCGGATACCGGTCAGTTGATATCCGGTGTGATAATCACCTTGGTTAATGCGGACACCAATCAAGCCGCGACAGTTTTTGGCGATGGCGCGGACTTTGCGCCTTTTTCCTCTGCCTTAAAGACAGGCGAAGCGCTGCGTGATAAAGCGGGTGTGCTTTACGATTTTCGACCAGGTCAATATCGATTCCCCGTTGTTGCTGCAGGTAACTATCGCTTCGAACTCTTTAACCCAAAAGCCTATGAAATTTTCGCCTACGAAGATAGTCAAGAAGCGAGCTTGCCGGCGGGTTTTTCATTACGAGCGGGTTCTCGCGGGGATGTATTTTCATTCGCTGGCGGGACGCTAGGCGCAATCGATATTCCCCTTAGACGAGTTGTTGAGAATCAACCCGATGAGCCGACACCGTCGACCATAGAGTTTTTGCAGTACAGTGCTAATCCTTCAATTGGTTCACCGGTTGTTGTTGGTGCCGCGCAATGTGTTACGGGTTCAGGTATCGAGTTGGTCGACCTAGGTCGCACCGGCGATACGCCTGTGCCTGTGCCAGGTACGGTCAATTTGGCACCCGTTGACTCTTATAACGCGGGGCAGCCGGTTTTTATTCGTGTCACTGATTTTGATCAAAATGCCGACGCAACAAAGATAGACACCGTAACGATTGATTTAACGGTAGGAGCGTTGAACGAGATTGAGTTCTTGATTCTTGCGGAAACGGGTGTCAATACCGGTGTTTTTGTCGGGTACATCCAGTCGAGTGCTGAGGAGACTGATAGTCCGAACAATTGTATGTTGGGGGTTGCGCAGAATGAAGCCATAGAGACGATTTACACTGATGCGTTTAACCAAACCGACAGATCCGAATCAAGCATTTTAGTTGATCCATTCGGCGTATTGTTTGATTCATTGTCAGGCGAGCCGATCGACGGCGTCACTATCCGGATGATTAATGTTGATACAGGTTTACCAGCGGAAGTGTTTGGTGACGGGCCAGCATTCGCGCCTTATCCGAATGTGTTGGTGACAGGCACGAGTACAGTTGATGAGTCCGGCCAGGCTTATGATTTTGCGCCGGGTAATTATCGTTTTCCATTCGTTCGAGTGGGCAATTATCAATTGGTGGTAGAAGGCCTGCCAGAAGACTATACCTTCCCTACGGTTAAGTCTGACGAGGAACTGCTTTCCGTGCCAGGTGGTCCGTACGCGATCAAGATTGGTTCCAGGGGCGATGTTTTCTTTGTCCCGGATGGTCCGCCACTTCATATTGATTTGCCTGCCGACCCTGTAATAGCAGATGTTGCAGTAACCAAGTCGGGCAACAAGTCAACGGTCGCGCCCGGTGACTTTATTCAGTACGCGATTAGTCTGTCGAATCAAGTTGAAGGACCGATAGGTCAGGTTGATGTCGCTGATTTTATGCCGAAAGGATTCCGCTATGTGCCAGGGTCGATGAAGATTAATGGCGTGCAGGTTGACGATCCTATACAAACATCCGCGAGAGAGCTGTTAGTTTCATTTGTTAGTCTTGATTCGGATGCGCAGTTAACCTACGTTGCCGAAGTGACCGTTGGCGCTGAGCCCGGCGATGCGGTCAATATTGCGTCAATCTCTGGTCCGCGTATTCTCGTCTCAAATACAGCTGAGTACTCAGTTAGAGTCGTTGAAGACTTTCTACAAAGCAAAGCTATTGTTGTCGGTAGGGTTTCGTTGGCGGCCTGTGAGGCGGATAGTGCTAAAAGTTTATCGACGGGGGATACGACAGAAAATGCATCAGATGCGGGTGTGTCCGAGGAAAATGCCACGCAACCAAACTTAGGTCTCGCCGATATCCGTTTGTATCTTGAAGATGGTACCACGGTACTGACTGACCAAGATGGTCAATGGCATATTGAGGGCATCGAGCCCGGTACACATGTTGTTCAGATCGACAAAGAATCGATTCCAGAGCGATATGAGATCAACGTTTGCGAAGGTAACAATCGACATGCCGGTCGCGGCTTCTCTCAATTTGTTGATGTTAGAGGTGGATCAGTTTGGCGCGTTGACTTTCATCTGCAAGAGCGACCCGAGCCGCAAGGCGACGTCTCTGTTACGCAGCAGCTTATAGAAAGAGAAGACCAAACGGATGTGGTTATTGACGTTAAGGTGCCGGATTCGGTCGAACTGACTAAGCTTAAAACGACTTACAGGGTGCCTCGCGGTTATCAGATTGTTACCGGATCAAGCAAAATTAATGGCGAACCCGTAGGGGCGAAACGTTCAATGGTTGGGTATGTCTTCGAGCTCGACGCGAGTCGAGACAATCAGGTGACACTGAGTCTAAAGAGTAAACAATTGGCAAAGCCCAAGCCTTCTATCGAGCGTCAATCGCTCACATTAAGACCATCCTTTGGTACCCGCAGCGCAACCTTGTCGGATGCTGATCTAAAGTTGATGTATGAAACCATCCATAAACTGAAAGACGCTACCGTGCTCGGTATTGAGGTAAAGGGACACTCGGACAATGTACCGATTGCGCCAAAAAACCGAAAACAATACAAAGATAACGCAGCACTGTCTCTCGCACGTGCTGATACAGTGGCAAACTTCTTGAAACGCAACCTGCAGCTCGCCACTGATCAAGTGCAAGTGTTTGGGATTGGCGATAGTGAGCCAATTGCTAACAACTCGTCAAAACAAGGGCGCGCGGCGAACCGCCGGGTCGACATTGTGGTTGTGACTGAAGCCGCCGAATTGAACACGGCTGATGGTGGACAACAGACCAAGGCTAAACCACAGATCAGTAGTGCGCGTCTGTATTATACGTCGCCAGGTACACCAAGTGGACGTACAGAGCCAAATGAGATCGTTGTTGGCTCAGACAAAATTAGTAACCAGACCTCAGCGGTGGCGGTCGGTACGTGGGATCCGGTTGAAGTGGAATCAGAGGATGTTGTCGTAGCTGGCCAGCATGCCGCCGATCAGCAGGGTATTTTGACATTTGCGAGCGGTGATAGCTTATCCCTTAGAATCTCCGCTGTTCGACTCGATCTCGATAGTCGCTTGACGCCGAGACTTAGCCTTGATGGTTTAGAAATTCCACGTGATCGGATTGGTTTTAAGCAGGCAGATGATGAAACGGGTAAAACCCTATATAGCTATATTGGCGTTGATTTTGGCGAATCGGGCGATCGTCTTTTAAGGCTCGAGGGTCTCGACAGGCAAGGTAACGTTAAATTTGAACAAGAGGTTACCGTTGTTCGAACCGGTGAAGTTGCAGAAATCAAGGTGCTGAGTGTTGCGGATAACGTCGCCGATGGCATCACGCCTGTGAAGGTGAAGCTGCAGCTCCTCGATAATCGCGGCCGAACAATAGAAGCGTTAACAAGATTAGAGTTGGTTGATGGTACCTTATTCCCTTATAACAGCGAGAATGATCGTCGCCAGTTTGATTTCCTTGTCAAGGAAGTCGAAGTCGCAGGTAACGGTCTCGTAAGATTTCGACCTGTTATTAAAGGCGGTTTGTACACAGCAAGGGTGCGTTATGGGAACGTCATTCAAGAGATAGAAGTGTTCGTTGAACCGGAAAATAGAGAGTGGATACTGGTAGGCTTAGCTGAAGGTTCGGTCGCGCACAATAAAATCTCAGGCAATATGGAAAACCTTGACGCGGCTGATTTGGAAGAGTCTTTTAATGATGGTCGTGTGTCGTTCTTCGCCAAAGGTATGATTAAAAGTGATTGGTTAATGACGATCGCCTATGACACCAAGAAGCGAGATGATCATAGTTTGCTGGGCGTCATCGCCCCCAATACCTATTACACGGTTTACGGCGATGCTTCACAACAACGTGTAGATGCACCCTCTGCCAAGAAGCTGTATTTGCGATTAGAGAAGAACCAATTTAATGCGCTATTCGGCGATTTCAATACTGGGCTAAATGCGACTCAGTTATCGCGTTATAGCCGAGTGCTAAATGGCCTGCAGACCGAGTATGTTGGCAACAAGATTAAGGTCAACGCTTTTGCCAGTGAGACGAGCCAAGCATTTATCCGCGATGAAATTCGAGGGGATGGTACTTCGGGGTTATATAGTTTAACCGGCCAAGACATCATTCGGAATTCTGAAGCGATACGGATTCAAATTCGTGATCGTTTGAGGAACGAAATAATAATAGAAGAAAAAGAATTACGACCGTTTGTTGATTACACCATCGACTATCGAGACGGTACCGTTTTCTTCAAGTCACCTGTGCCGTTTCAAGATGATCAGCTTAACCCTGTGTTTATCGTCGCTCAATACGAGAAAGAGACCGACGGCGAAGAAAAAATTAATGCCGGCGGACGCGTTGCGCTGAAAATCGATGACAAAGCGAGTGAAGTTGGTGTGACGCTGGTTCGGGATGAAACTGTCGGTAGCAAGGCGGACCTAGCCGGTGTTGATCTGACCTATCATGTGACACCTTCAACCGAGGTGCGGGCTGAATATGCTTATACTAAATCAGAGGACAACACGGTTAGCTCAGACGGCAGCGCCTATCTGGTTGAGGTAGAGCATCACAGTGAAAAAATGCGTGGATTAGTCTATGTTCGCGGCGAAGATGACGCGTTTGGCGTTGGCCAAATTAGTGATGTCACGTCGGGTACGCAGAAACATGGTGTTGCAGCAGAGTACATATTGCGCGAACGTTTGAGTGTCACCTCTGAGATCTATCAAGACGTTGATAAAGAGGCTGACGAAACGCGAACCGTCGTCGAAGCGAGATTGCAGCAATCATCCGAGGATAAGGGTTACTTCGTCGGTGTCAGAACCGCGCAGGATGACTTGACCGCTGGTAAGAAACAATCAAACCAGCTAACGCTTGGTGGCAACATGCGGATGCTTGATGACAAGTTGAATCTTTCTGCGATTACCGACACATCGCTGGGCGGTAAGGGCGAAAACGCTGACTTTCCAACCAGACTTGGTGTGACAGCCGATTATAGGGTGACGGATGCTGTTTCCTTAGTAGGAACGCAGGAGTTTAGTTGGGGCGATGCGCAGGATACGCAAAATACAAATGTTGGTTTGCGATACACCCCTTGGAAAGGTGCAAATGTCTCTAGTGGCGTGCAAAGCAGTTCCTCCGAAAACGGTGAACGAACCTTTGCCAATGTTGGTTTACAACAAAGTTATAATTTCAACGAGAATTGGGCATTTGATTTTGGCGTGGATCGGGCACAAACAATTAAAGATCCAACAGAAAATACGGATAGTGTTAACGACGACAAAGTCGAGCCTGCCTTTGGTACAAGCAATGACTTCACAAGTGTGTCGGCGGGCGTGAACTACAGAGATGTTAACCTTGCATCCTTTACTCGGGTCGAATTCAGGCAGTCCGACAATGAGGATAAGATGAACGTAGTCAGTGGTGTCCAACGCGATCTTGAAAAAGGCATCGTGGTATTTGCTAAGGTAGAAGTGCTAACGACTGAAACGGCATTAAATCAAGAAGATCGTTACATTGTTCAATTTGCGATGGCTTATCGGAAACCCGGTAGTAAGTTTACGATTCTTGAAAAGCTGGATCTTGGTTTAGAAAAAATTGCCGGCACTGTGTCCTCAGAGACACGCAAGATAGTGAATAACCTCAACGTCAACTATCAATATGATGCGCGTACTCAAATGTCATTTCAGTATGGTGCAAAGTACGTCTTGGATACCTTTGGCGAGGATGACTACTCCGGCTACACCGATTTGATAGGCTTGCAGGTTCGTCACAATTTATCTGACCGTTGGGATATTGGCATGAATGGATCCTTGTTGACCTCTTATGAGTCTGATGTGCAAGAGTATTCCTATGGAATCTCGTTGGGTTACCTTGCCATGAGAAACATGTGGTTAAGTGTTGGTTACAACTTTGATGGTTTTACCGACGATGATTTCACCGATAGCGAATATCGTGCAGAAGGTGTCTTCTTCAAGTTTAGAATGAAGTTTGATCAGGACTCCGTACGAGAGATTATGGATAGAGAGTTTTGGTCAGGTAGCCGCTTTAATCAGCCAGCTCAATCTGCTCAATCAATCACGAGTAGTGGCAGCGAACCGACCGTTCAATAATTAGTCAGGGTTGTTGATATAAAGCTAATATTTAGTTCTCCTTTTGGCAGGCACAATATGATTCTGTGTCTAGAGCCTTTGGTGTGTTGCACGACCACTAGTTTCTGAAACCATCTGTTTGTGTGCTTTGATAGGATGTTGTTCGACGTCCTTCGATTACGCACTAGTCACTAATGAAAATTCACCGTAGCAGACACGTAACAAACGTTACCAATGTTAATATCTGATTATAGATGTGAGTTGATCGCAGCGAATTGCTACGCGACGTTCACGGCGGGTTTCGCGTAGATCTGTTATTCGCTTTTATGCCGGATGAGCAAAAATGTGAAAGCTATTGCACCTGCACTTCGTAGGTCATATCAAAAGATTCGCCCGCATTTATAGGCTCGGTAATGACGACTCTGTAGTGGGTCACATCGCCGTCATAAGGCGCTGCCAGCGTATGGTCATAGACGATCGCAATGCCATCGGCGTCGACCGAGAACTCCTGTAATGTCAGGCTAAAGCCGTTGTCGAGTTGAAACGGTGTCAGCGAACCATATTTGTCGGCGTTTAACTTAACAAACTCGCTAATAAAGCCCTTTAGTTCAAGTCCCGTAGCGGTCGGTCCGCTGGTATGGGTAACCCGTACCGTATAGATGATGTCACTATTAGGGTCAGCATCGGTAATAGATCCATTTGTAAAATGTAACAGCGTGATTTGTGGTGTGCCAACAAAGAAGGTTTGATTGGCATTGTGACTTATCTCAAGTTCCTCACCTTCGACGACGGTGACCTCTGCCTCCCAAAAGCCTGAAGCGGCCATTGCCGGTAACGTGTACGCATACTCAAAAACCTTGATGCCATCGTTCTCATTGAGTGCGTCATCGTAGACCTCATCCATAAAGTCGGATGCGATAACTGTGCCTCCTGGCAGTTTTATGTCGATCGGGGGGCAAGCACTTGCAGGACTGCCGCAATTAACATTGATGTCAAAGCTGCCGAATGGGTCGCTGACAATTGCACGAAGGTAGATAGTGTCTCCTTGCTGTGCAGACGTAATTTGATTACCTAGCCCGCCGGTAGAAGCACCGCCATGTGCCGCGTCATAAAGGCTGATTTCATCAATGTTGATGACGGTAAGTGAATTCAAATTTATCTGAGAAAAGGGTTCCGTCTCGCCGTTATTGAAGCCAGAAACAATGAGGTCCTCGCCGACAGTTGCCGTTTGATTAGAAATTGTTAGGCGAAGTTGTGTGCCCTTCAGAAGTGTTATGCCGCCCGGAATGTTGATAACAAAGGGAACACGTGTCCCTGTTGCGAGATTGTTTCCAAGAGAAACAAACTGGCTATCATCATCAATGACGCCTGAAGATGCGCCGAAATAACTAAGTTGAACGTTGACACTTCTGTTCACATCTCCGCCGGCGCGATGCAACCAAAGAAATACGGTCAGATCACCGGCTGCTAGAGTCAGATCAGTGCTTAAGGCCGGGGCGAGGTCGACCGTGATGTTGCTGCTGTTGTTTATCGTGACTTCGGTTGCTGCTATCGGTTGTGTCCGAGTGAGTATGCTAGAGGTAGAAAGTTCGTCTAGATACAACGCCTTTGTGCCGGCCACAGCCAACTGTGACTCTGACACGATGAGAGTGTCTGCTGTGGCCGAACCGCTAGGACCTGTTGGATTAATTACGCTGGCACTGTTGTTCAGTAGTGTACCGGGCGCAAGGCCGGCGGCGACGTCAACTGTGAAGACGACGTCTACTGATCCAGATGCAGTGACGGGTATGGCTGATATATCGACGGTATTGGCTGGTGCAGCCACATTGGTTGTTCCGCCGCCGTTATTTGTGATGATAAGGTTGTTGGTGTTTGAATCTATAACGTCGAAGAGACTAACGGTTGTGCCTGCATTATTGGTCTCATTGATTGAAATAGTATATTCGAGTGTGTCACCTGGCTCTACATCACCGCCATTTTGATCAACGACGGTCTTCGTTGACGTGGAAACATCTGGGGTGTCGTTGGTAAAGAATACTGCCACCGCTGAATGCTCGATTGTGCCTTCTGTTCCTTCATGGGCGGTAATGGAAATATCCCATTGGCCTAGTTCTTCAGACGTGTCTCCTGTGCCTGTGCCTTCCGGTGGAATAGTGTACTGGTATTCATAGGTTCGTGTGCCGTTATTAATTCCGGGATCATCAACAAGCTGCATGGTTGTTGTTAAGCCACCATCCGCGGGACCTGTCACAGTTATCGCCGGGCAATCTGTGTCTACGGTATTTAACGGACAATCTGGGTTGATATCAAAGCTACCAAAAGGGTCGCTGACTAACGCGCGAATGTATGCCGTTTGACTAGGTGTGCGAGTAGTGACGATGCTACCGATAGGAAAGGCCGCATCGTAGACAGCGATCGAATCAACATTGATAACTGTATTAGAAATGAGACCAAGATAGGAGTAGTCACCATCGGCTGGTATGGCTGAGTGCAAATCTATTTTTCGATTAGCAACAGAGCTGTCGTTAGTAATATTTAAGTCAAACTGCGTTCCGGCAGGTAGGGTTAGCTCACTAGATAGATCAATTGAGAAGGGCGCAGCGACGATAGTTGCTGGGTCATTCTGTAACGTTATGCTAATAGAATCAGTGCCTATTATACCGCTGGAGGAGCCTGAATAACTTAACGTCACATTGATAAGTCGTGGGCCGCTATTGGTGTTACCAGCGATCAAAATGTCACCGAAAATGGTTCCGCTACCCAGCGTCAGTTCTCTTTCTGTTGGTTCTCTAAGCGTTAAATTAATGCTTGAACCTTGGCCATCGAGTGTCGCTTGAGAATCATTTGTGGGCAGCGTCCGTGTCAAGTTAGGTACGATGGGTCCTGTCTGATTTATATTTTCAAAGTAGAGGTTCTTTGCGCCAGCGTTGCCAAGCTGAGAAACAGAGACAATAACACTTGGCGCCTGCACACCGGCACCTGGTCCGCTAGGATTGTAAATCGTTGCGCTGTTGTCGACGAAGTCGCCTGGTTGGGCACCACCGTTGATGGTGACTTCGAACTCAATCCTAACCAAGCTATCCGCAGGGACGGTGACGTCGGTTAAACTCAAGACGCCGCCCACAACATCGCCTGTTGAAACAACTGGGTCGACGCAATTGTCGAATGGCGCGCTGACATCCTGACAAAGTACAAGTGAGCCTGGTACGTAAGTGGTGTTGGCTGGTAGGGTATCGGTGACGGTAATGCCGATTTCGGTTGCACCGCCTGTTTCGAAAATATTAATGGTGTAAACCAACACATCACCTGGGTCAGCATCACCACCAAACTTATCGACAACCAGTTTTTCAGATGTTGAAACATTCGGATCACCAGCGGTGCTGAAATTACCGACAGCAGTATGGCTAATCGTACCTTCTGTACCCTCGTTGGCGGTAACGGAAATATCCCATTGGCCTAGTTCTTCAGACAGTTCACCGGTGCCTGTGCCTTCTGGTGGAACAGTGTACTGGTATTCATAGGTTCGTGTGCCGTCATCAATCGCAGGATCATCCACAAGTCGCATAGTTGTTGTTAAGACAGCGTCCGTGGGGCCGGTCACAGTTATCGCAGGACAATCTGGGTCTACGGTATTTAACGGACAATCCGGGTTGATATCAAAGGCGCCAAAAGGGTCGCTCACAACTGCTCTGATGTATGCGATGTCGCTCGGCGTTCTTGATGTGACGATGCTGCCTGCGGGAAAGGCGTCGTTGTAGGTATCAACCGAATCAACATTGACCACTGTGTTTGAATTCAATTGGACCTTGGAGGTAAAACTCGAATCCAGAGTATGTATAGTCAGCCCCCTGTTAGCTTGACTATTATTGGCGACAGTCAGCGTCAGTTTAGTATTGGCGTCAAGCGTTATATTTGATGTTAGATTGATTGCAAATGGTACAATGATGATGTCTGCTGTATCATTGCTCAAAACGATACTCTGCGAGTCGTTTCCGATTAAGCCAGTTGACGCGCCGCTGTAGCTTAGCGAGACGAGAATAGATCTTGCACGATTGTTGCGGTTAAATCCGTTGACGACCAGATACACGGGGATTGTGCCGCTGGCGAGAGTGAGTTCACGCGCGGTCTCGGGTGTTAAATCGAATGATGTCGATAGACCACCAGTAAGGTCTATGGTGACGTCACTGGTTGGAACTTCTCGGCTCAACGAGTCTAGCGTAACGCATGGTATTGAGCACTTTAGGTAGATATCCTTCGTGCCAGTATTGCTGATCTGCGAAGGCGAGACGGTTAGGGTAGGTGATCCTACAACCGCACCTGGACCATTTGGGTTCGCAATCGTAACAGAGTTATCAATAAGCTCACCTGCCGTCGCGCCACCATCAATGGTTGCCTCAAATTGCACTTGCAGCCAGCCGTCTGCAGGTACCGTTAGGTTCGTCAGTACCAGATTTGAACCGGCAAAGTCACCGGAGAATGTAACCGGCTCGCTGCAGTCGTCCAACGGGTCGTTTGAATCTTGACAAAGGGCGAGTGTCCCAGGAACGTAACTCAAATTTGCTGGCAGGTTGTCCGTCACGCTGACACCTGTCGCTGTCGTGCCGCCACTTTCATAGATGTTGATCGAGTAAACAAGGACATCACCTGCATCCGCTTCGCCTCCAAATTTATCAACAACAGATTTTTCGGAGGTTGACAGATCTGGAATACCCTCGGTACTGAATGACCCAAAAGCAGTGTGCTCAACCGTTCCCTCCGTACCCTCGTTGGCGGTAATGGAAATATCCCATTGGCCTAGTTCTTCAGACGTGTTGCCCGGGTCTGTGCCTTGTGGTGGAACAAGGTATGCAAATTCAAAGATTCGTGTGCCGTTATCAATTGTAGGATCATCAACAAGTTGCATAGTTGTTGTTAAGCTAGCGTCCGTGGGGCCGGTCACAGTTATCGCCGGACAATCTGGGTCTACGGTATTTAACGGACAATCCGGGTTGATATCAAAGGCTCCAAAAGGATCGCTCACAACTGCTCTGATGTATGCGGTCTCACTTGGCATTCTTGATGTGACGATGCTGCCGTTGGGATAGGCCGTATCATATACATCGACACTATCGACATTGATCACAGTCGATGCGTTCAGTTTTACCGTGCTCAACTGAGCTGTAGGGTTCGATGTTATGACAGCATCGCGGCCATTATTGCTAGTGTCGTTGCTTAATACCAAGTCTATCGACGTTCCCGCTAGTAAGATGATTTGTGATGCAAGGTCGATGTAGAAATCTTTTTGCGCCGGATTCGCATCGACATTCGTTGTTAGGGTTTGGCTACCAATCGATCCGGATGATGAGCCTGAATAGCTCAGATTGACGTTAAATTGACGTGGCGGTGGGTTCTTGCCGCCATTTTCTGTACTGCTTAACCACAGAGAAATCGGTATGGGGCCGGCTTCGAGTGTTAGATTTTTCTTGAGCGTCGGCAAAATGTTTAACGTCGCTTGTCCGCCTTGCTCCGATAATGTTAAGTCGCCGTTAGCCAATGGTATTGCCCGAGATAGATGATCAATGACACCCACGGAGTTGGAGAGGTAAAGAATTTTATTGCCGTTTGATGGAATCAATGAGGGTGAAACAGTAAGCGTCTCGGCAGCAGGGTTTGCGCCAATGCCTGCGGGGTTGTTGATACCCGCAGTATTGTTAAGCAAATCGCCGGGCTGCGCACTAGCGTCCACTGTGACTTCAAATGTGATGTTAACTGAACTACCGGCGGGTACAGAAATGTTGTTGATGCTCAAGGGGCCCGTTCCGAGCGTGGAGTTATCTATTGGATTGGGAAGTGTTGGATTGGGAGGAACAGTAATCGCGCCAAGCGACCCGAGGTTAGGAGCTAGAAAATCGGTGACACTGACATTATTAGCGTCAAAGGTTGAACTATTAGTCAAGGTGACTGTATAGACAATTACATCGCCGGGTTCGGTTTCGCCACCGAACTTATCCATCACAGACTTGGTCGATTGAGAAAGGTCTGATATGGAATCTGTGTTAAAGACCACCGCTGCCGTATTTGAGATGGTGCCTTCGTGTCCTTCGTCGGCCGTCACTTCAACACTCCAGGTGCCTTGTGTTGGTGGACCTGGCGCGGTTGGAACAGTGAAAGTCCAATCGTAGGTTCTCGTGCCGTCATCTAAGTCATCTACTTGCGCTGCCAAGGCAGCCTCGCTTGCATAGTTGGCCGAAGTGTTGGGATTAATTACGATCGAATCAGGATCAGTGATAACGAGTGTTGGTTCGCCAGTTGGTTGAATGTCAGCGTCGCCGAATGGGTCACTGACTACTGCGATTATATTAATTAACTCACCAGGCGACGGTGTTGTTGTAATGAAACCTGCGCTGTCATAGATCGTGATAGAGTCAACATTAATTACTGATTCTGCATCTAATTCGACAGTGCTGGGGATTGAATTTAGGAATGATGTGATCGTGAGCTCACGATTAAGATTCACTGTCGTGTTATTTGTTATGCGCAGGAAAATTTCTGTGTTGGTGTTGAGCAGAATGTCGTTGGCCAACGTAAACACAGTCGTGATCAACCCAGCGCTACCTTCGCCGCTGCCCAATACGATTGATTGGCTTACGGTGTCGATAATGCCTGTCGAGCCGCCACCGCCAGCGCCGCTTTGATAGCCTAATTGAAATTCTACGACGCGAAGTTCAGGGTCGTTTTTCTCATTGTTTCGGTGTAACCATGTGCTGACGTTGATGGGTCCTGCATTTAAAGCAAGAGGCTTGGCTGTGGCAGGTGTCTGAACAAGCGTTACTGAATCTCCTAGTGCTGCCAGATTGGTGCTCGATTTATCTGCGTTATCATCTGACTCGGTTTGGTCGCGGGTCAACACATTTGTGCCACCTAAGTCATCTAAGTATAAAAGTTTTGAGCCATTCGAGGGTGCACCATAAACGAAAATGCTTGGTGCGGCGACATCGATATCGCCGCTGGCTGGGTCGTTGATTTCTGCAGTATTATCGATCCGAGTGCCGATCGGTGTGCCTAAACTGATATCAACTTCAAAAATAATTGACGCTGAGCTGGATGCTGGCACTGTGATGTTGGTTATATCGATAACGGTAGTGGATGAATTGTTTGTGGCGCCAGCTGGAAAGCTAATGATACTAAGGTTGTTTGTTGCAGGCGGAATGTAGTCAATCAACGAAACCCCGGAAGCGGCACCGCCATTGGTCTCGTTAATGGTAATGGTATAGCGTAGCGTGTCCCCGGGTCGGCTGACCGCATTATCAATGTTGACGACAGTCTTGACTGAATTCGAAAGATCAGCTTCATTTGCGGTTTGAAAGTTTGTTTGCGCCGAATCAGAGATGGTACCTTCGCCGCCTTCATCGACGCTTAGGTTGATAGTCCACAATCCCAAGGATGGTCCCGATGTGGGAATGAGAAAATCCCACTCGTAGGTAGTCTCATCATCGGTGACTCCCAGCGTTTCAAGAAATGTTCCGCTGTAACTACTCAGTGCATCTGGATCTGAAATGGTTAGCGAGGGCAGTCCTACTGGCTGGATGTCATACTCGCCAAACGGATCGCTGACGACCGCCTCGATACAAATGTTGGCACCTTGCATTGCGTTAGCGGTCAATTCTGCTCCATTATTAATGCATGTGTTCTCTCTTACTTTCAGAGATTCGATATTAATGACAGTTTGAGAATCTAAGACTAACGATGATGAAACATTGGTCTTTTTGTTGCGAACTGAGAAGGTGTCCGCAGCGTTTAGGGATGTGTTCTGAATACTAAGGCTTATGAATTTATTGTTGCTATTGTTTAATGTGAACCCGGCTGTATTCATTATGAAGGGAACTAACTCGAACTCACCGGGGCCACTAAAGGAAAAGGCCTTTGATGCTGAGCCAAGCGTTATGCCGAGTTCATCGGTCAGCGTGATGCTGATGGTTTTTTCCCCAGTGCCTGCTTCATTTTGTATCCATAAACTCAAGGGGATATCACCGCTGAGGACAGTCAAACTGTTTTTTATGTCTGCGAGTACGTAGCTAGCAGACGTGTTTTGGCTTAAAGCGCCTGAAGAAGCATCTGTGGTAGGTATTGTTCGAGTAAGTGCGCCGTCGGGTGCTGAATTGATATCTAAGTACAGGGGTTTGTTGCCGACATTGTTGTCAATCGAAACAAACCTGGGTCCGATTGCAGCCGATGTATCGGGTCCATTAGGGTTGGTTAGGATAACGTTATTCTCGATTGTTTCACCCGGGGCTGAGTTGTTTACGGTGACTCTAAACGTGACAGTAACAGAGCCTGACGCTGGAATAACCAAGCCGGCTAGTTCTAAGGTGGAGCCGCTTGAAACTACTGTGTAGGGGCTGCCAACAACAGAGAGGCTGCCGAAGACATAGGTTGTATCGGTGTCAACCAAATCGGTCAGCACGACGCCGCCAGTGGTTGCATTGCCCGCTGTCTCGCTGATGACAATCTGATATTCCAACGTGTCACCAATCTGTAGGCTGCCTCCGTTGATATCGGTTGCCGTTTTGGTTGTCGTGGAAAGATCACTTTGCGTGTTGCTCAACACGCTAACCTGCAGAAAGTCCACATTGTTGTTAGCAGCAGATTTTGTCGTCGAGCCGAAGTAGCTAGTTTCAATTTCTTCAAAAAAGCCACGGTTGTCGAATTGTGCAAGATCGCTGCTGTGTTTCTCGTCGAAGCTGTCACAGTTAGACATAGTACCGTTACTGATAACTGCGTCTGAATTTAACGCTGCATCATCACAGGAGAAGGCCCATCCACTCATGTTAACGATGGCGCCTGTCGTCGCAATGTCACCGATCGTTACATTAACGAGGATATCTTCAAGCGATTCAAAAGCATCGAGCCCAGGTTGGCCTGCCGTAAGTGACGTGACATCATAAGAACATCTGATGCGATTGTTAGTAGCGGCTGCTGTACCATCACAACTCCACGCCCCAGCACTGAAGCTGGAAAAGTCGATGCCATTGGGCAGGTCAGCGAAGACCTGAATGAAGTCCGTGGCGTTGCCAGTAGAAATGTTGCCCGTACCATCGCCATTGTTAGTAACGCTGATGCGATATTGGCCGTTAGAGTTTTCGACAAATGAGCCAGTATTGGACAGATTAATTTCGATGTCGGCCAGTGGCTTATTTTCAACAACAAACACCTCGGCCTGCAGAATAACCAAGTCCTGTGCCGCGTAATATCGAGTTTGGGCCGAGTACTCGCCGACGGCGCCGCCAAGAATAGAGTCGATGGAGTAGGTGTCGAGGTCTAGACCATAACTTGTGTCCGAATCAAAGACATCAGGGCCCGTTACCGTGCCATTGAATTGGTTTGTTAGTGGGTTTAGTGGATTGATTAAGTCATTTTCGATGCCTGAACTTGGGACTCGAATCGTAAACCTCTCAGTACAGGCCCCACAAGCACCGCCCGAACCTGCGCCTAATGTATCGTCGCCTTCGTAAGTGATGTGCGTGACCTTGCCTTTAGCCCCTGCTCGAAGGACAAAATTTCGAGGCTCGAGCGCGAACCCAGTTTGAATATTTTGGAAATCACGAAAACCATCGAACAGGTTGATGACTCGGATGTTACTGACCGCAGGATCTTGATACACCACGACCAATGACCAAGTGCCAAGACAGGTTTGATTGTTAACTCGGCCATCTGCGACGGTATGGACATTTAAGCCTGCGAAGGTATAAACCCCGGGTCCAGTGACAAGATTTGTAACGTCGCGTCGGGCAGCGAAGAAATCGACGTCGCCGGCGACGTTGTTTATTTCGTAGTTTTCGTTTTCTCCGCCAGTTCCTGTCGAAATTGGAACGTTGTTAAGGCTTAGGCCAGTTTGGGTGTCCATGCTGATAATGGGGCCATCTGCTAGGTCGTCGTTGCCTGAACCGCTTATATACAAAAATGCTTCGAGAACTGTCGCGTTGCCAGGAATGTTGACAACAACTTGAGTTGACATCGGGTTGACGAACGAGCAACTGTCGACGCCGTTAGGTTCGTCTCTGAAACTAGCGCCGACAGCAATATAATCAATATTACCCGAGTAGGTGCGGTACAAGGAAATATCCGTTGCCGCTGCGGAGGAATTCGAGGTTACAAGGCAGCTGCAGGCAAGAACCAAGCTGCAGAGAAACTTATATCCGCTTTTTATATGGGGTCTTAGATTCACATTGAATATCCGAATGTATGAAGGCTTTGCTTCGGCACTGTTTTGCACGTTTTAAGTAGTGCCAAATTAGACGTTTATTGTAAAGCAGAAGACCGGCTGGCAGCAGTCTTTATGTAAACATATTGTAATGGAAATCAACATGTTACGCAGATTTGAAAAAGGCAAACAGGTAATGCCCAACAAATTTCATATGTAGCTGATAGATGGTCGAAAATGGCGTGTGAAAGGTGGGTGGTAGACCGCTCGAGTTAAAAAAACAGTGTAATGACGCTGGATTTATCGTCCGTCCATTTGATGGGTGATTTGTTCGATTGCGCGTTTGTCCCTTTTTCTCTCAGTGCTTTTAGCAACACGGGGTTGTTTGTTTCGATAAGCCAATTGGCTGATGAAATATCCCAACTTGGATCGTCTTCACTTTGTACCTGAATAAGTTCGTGTTGGTAGCCCGCGACGCGGCGCATTTGGTTGTGATGCTCAGCAACAGGAACGAGATCGATGTATTTATTTGAAAGGTGGATCGCTAGCGCGCCATCTTCTTTCAATAAGTCCCAATAGAGTGACCACGCTTCTTCGGTAAGCAGGTGTGATGGAATGGCGTCGCCACTGAAAGCGTCGATGACAAGAATGTCGTACCGAATACCGGCGTCAAAATTTTCTTGTAGTGCCAGCCGGCCATCAGCCATTGTAATGTTGATATGGGCCTGCGAGTTTTTAAGATAGCTGAAATAGTTTTCCGCGGCCGTCAACGAGTCGCTGTTGATCTCGAAAAAATCAATGTTGTCACCCGTTCTGCCATAGGCTGCGAGCGTGCCTGCGCCCAAGCCAATCACACCGATTCGGCGTTGCTTGGCAGGATAGTAATTGAGTGTGACGCCGACACCACTGCGTTCACTAAAATAAGTGTTGGGTATCGCCTCATACTGTTTTGCGATCAGCTGAGAGCCATGGTTTATACCGTCGTTGTATAGGCGCCGATGCGCCGCAGCTGTTCCTGTACCTATTTCTAAAACCTTTAAGACGCCATAAAAGCTGCGAAAATTTGCGTTCTCGACGACGTTTTTAGGGAAGCTACGCTTCTCAATGTTTACGAAACTGACGGCTAATAGCAGAGCGCTAGCAGAAAACGCGGTAAGCAAGGGACGGCGAAACTGCTCGTAGCTGCGTGAGAACATATAGCCGATCAGTAAAATTGTGAATACCAATCCTATCGGAAACTCGAAATAGTCTGGGAGGATAAAGGGTGAAGCGATCGTCGCTAACAAGGTACCTATTACACCACCACTTGAAATGTAGAGGTAGAAAGTTGTTAGGCTGCCTTTATTAGGTCTCATAAGAACAATTTCGCCGTGACACAGGATGCAGACAAAAAATAGTGTTAGACAATAGATGCCAGTTTGCAGCGGCAGGCTAAGATTCTCATCACTTTGCAAAAGATAAAGATAACCAAGAACGCCAACTGCCATGCCTAACAGTAATGGTAGACGTCGATACCAGTCAGGCCGATCGAATGTAAAAATGAACGACAATAAATACAAAGACAACGGTAATAACCAGAGAAAGGGTATCGGTGCAACTTCGCGAGTGAGTGCATTCGTTGTTGCGACTAGCAAAAATGAAGCGGTCGCTGCCAGTATCATCCAGATGCCGCCGTCCGCAAACGTTATTGTTGCTCGAGGCTCTTTTGTTTTGTCTGCCTTGATAGAAAGCATTGAATAACCGACCACAACGCTCATACAAAAATACAGACAAATGCCGTACTGCCAGATTGAAATTTGGTTGCTCAGGCCAATAAAAGGCTCTACCAAAATTGGATAGCTCAATAGCGCGAGGAGCGAGCCTGCATTAGAAAGCGCGTAAAGCCGATAGGGTTGATCGTTGTCTAAGCCGTACCAATATTGGATTAAAGGGCTGGTTGCGGATAGCGCGATGAATGGTAGCCCAACTGACACAACTAGCTGCAAGCCAAGGCTGAGAGTTGCTGACATGTTGTGCTGGTCGATCTCGAATAAAGGCGATATAAAAACGGTGAAAAAGATCGCGGCTAGCACCATAGTGGAATGAACAAGTCCTTGATATCGCGTTTCAACAAGCATGCGCAGGGCATGGGCATAACAATACCCAGACAGCAGTAACGCTTGGAATGCCAGTAAACAGGTTATCCAGACTGAAGCGGCGCCACCATAAGATGGAAGAAGTTGTTTGGCGATTGTTGGCTGAATCGAAAAGATCAGGTAGGCACCCGTGAAGAGGGTGATCATCTGCAAGGTTTTATTCAATCGATTCTTTCTCATTCCACCTTGCCGAGAAATGTATTCAGCATTAGCTCGGTTGTATTGAGTCGATATAAGTAGGGACCGTATAGGTTTGTGTTGGGTTGTTCCGCGGGGTTTGGCATCGCCCAATGATGGCCGAAGTTTCTGATTGTAAACTCGGTAAAGCGACTATTGCGCCTGCAGCCTATCCAACTCTTCTGCATTAACGTGCCCTCAACCATGCCAGATATTGATGTGGAGCAGCTTAACCATCGACTCCAATCACTGACACTTTTTCTGACGCTCGGCACCGATAACATTTGTGTCTCCGACAGTGCTATCTGTTTGGCTTGGAGTGGAGCGAAGGGATCTGCGTTGCCATATAAAATAATCGAGTTAGCGGGTGGCGAGGCGTCAACTGGTGTCTTGTTAAACATATAGCCGGCGACTAAACCGACCGCATGCAATGAATATTTAGTCTCTTGGGCAAAGCGAATCGCCATGCTGGCGCCGGTGCCAATGCCGAGAATAACAACCTTGCCGTCTTTGTCATGGTATTGATCAAGTAAGGCATTCAACAGGGCGACGTCATCAGCATCGGTGAAAAGTCCCGAACCGTCATTGAAAACTGCTCCTAGCGCATCCGGTGCGATGACTCGTATGGGTCGCTTTGCAATAGACGCTGAAATTCTGGTTGTTTCAAAAAAGCTTGTGCCATTACTGTTGTAATCATGTAGCAGTAAGACCGTATCAACGGGGCTTTTATTCGATTCAGAGATCGGGTCAGAGATCGTTGCAGATGTGGCCTCGAGGTTGGCAACACTTGTGATATAGGTGCGCTCAATGTCGTTTACAGTGATCGATTGATTCGCATTTTGACATCCCTGCAAAAAAGCGACGCTGAGCAATAGAACAAGCAATGGGCGAAATCGTAGGGTGTTGTTTTGAATAAAGGTTTGAGACAGTATTTTAATGGTGATGCTCTCCAAAAGCGCTGCAGTTTGGCAGTTGTAGCAATGTGCGATAGGGCTTTGCGGTTATATTACCATGGGTTTGTGGAATGCGCGCGCTTGCAGGGTTTCTATGCGGCAAGTAGCAGCCACGCGTTTTAAGAATATGTAAAAAAATGATAGGAAATCTCGTTGTTTTTGTTTTGGCATGAATTGATCTAAGCGTCAGTGGCTATTTACTTGGCAACCAAAAGACCGTCGGCACAGATGCCGCATTAACGGGTCCTGCCGTTTAGCTTTTAGGGGAATTGTGCAGCGCCGGCGGCTTATAGATAATGGTATGGTTGGCTTCTCAGGCGTGTTGACAGAAGATGACCTAACGGTTTTCGGCGCGAAGCTGACTCTGCGCCGAGCGCAATGATATAAGTCGAGAAAGAAGGTCGAGGCAAGGCGGTTCGATCTTCATTTTTTTAGCGCGTTACTTTTTTCACGCGCCATTTTTTGCTCGCACAACCCACTTTGAATTAAGGTAAACACATCGCAATGACTCAACCTATTAAATGGCTTCTGGCTATCGTCGCAACGTTATTGGTAGTGGCGCTAGCACTGTATATTGCGATGCGCGTGTTTGTCGGGGCAGTCGATCTCGATGCGGTTTTAAATAATCCCGGCGAATTCAATGCTGCGAACGTCGGCTCGCAGATTCAAGTGCCCGAGGGTTTCTCTATTGGCACGTTTGCCACCAACTTAACCGGCGCGCGCGTTTTACGGTTTAGCGATGAGGGCCATCTACTTGTTTCAATGCCCAAGCTTGGCCAAATCATTATCCTTAAAGACGAGGATTCAGACGGTCGAGCGGATCGGCGTGAGGTGTTGTTGGAAGGCCTAAATGGACCTAACGGTATCGATTTCTTTAAAGGTTGGTTGTACGTCGCAGAAACCGACGCGGTGGGGCGCGTCAGTTTCGATCATGCGACTGGCCGAACGACTTCGTCGTACCAACAAATTGTGACTGGACTGCCGGGCGGCGGTAATCATTGGAAGAAAACTTTGCGATTTGGCCCCGATAACCTGATGTATGTGTCGATGGGATCATCCTGCAATGTCTGTACGGAAGATGACGAGCGTCGCGCTACCCTTGTGCGTTATTCGCCTGATGGCAGCAACGAAATGATATTCGCCAGGGGGCTGCGTAATAGCGCGGGATTCGATTGGTCGGCAAGCGGTGACATCTATGCCACAGATAATGGTCGAGATTTACTCGGTGATGATTATCCGCCCTGCGAACTTAATCTGGTTACGCAAGGCGCCCATTATGGTTGGCCTTATGCAAACGGAGGTAAAGAGTCAGATCCAGATTTCGGCGCCGGTAATGAAGCCTTGATCGGAGAATCAGTCGCCCCAGTGCATAACTTTAAAGCGCATAACGCACCGCTGGGCATCGAGTTCATCGACGCTGAAGGTTTACCCGAAGATTATCAAGGCGCGGCGATTGTCGCCCTGCACGGTTCGTGGAATCGCAGCGAGAAAGATGGCTACAAGGTTGTATCGCTGCATTGGAATGCCGCAGGTGAGATCAGTGAGCGGGATTTTGTTTCGGGCTTTCTGGATGACGGTGATGTACTCGGTCGTCCCGCTGAAGTGGTGCAAGGACCTGATGGTGCGGTCTATATATCAGACGATTATAGTGGTGTGATCTATCGGGTAGCCTATGGGGAAACCCAGCAGCTTCAACTCGGCCCCGTTGCTGATGTCTACAGCGCAGAGAAAAGTTTGGCGAGTTATGCAAGCAAGGCCGGTGAAGTTGATAGATTAAAAGCTTCCGGCAAGGCGCTTTACGATCAGTTTCAATGTGTCGCCTGCCACAATGATAATGGTCGAGGTTTGAAAACGTTAGAAAAGTTGGGCGCGAAATACGATATTGATGCGTTATCAGAGTACCTAAAGCGGCCGAATGCGCCGATGCCACAGTTTCCCCTGGACGAAGCGCAACGAGAAGCGTTGTCTGTCTATCTGATTGATCGTTATCCGGGCAGCTAGCTGGTGAGTTCCAGCATGGTAATTTTTTCACGACCTTCGAGCATGGGAGTGATCTCTGAGACGACATTTTTGCGTTCAACTGAATGAAACCAGTTGTCCCAATCGACTTTAGAATTCCACTTAGACATAACAATGCGGCGATTGCTGTTGTTTGTGTCGACCAGTGATTCGCCGGAAATACAGCCCGGCGCCCGAATGACTGCGCTCACTGTTCTTTTGATGGTGCAATCGTAGAAATGCTCTAAGCCCTCGGCAATGTTTCTTTCGATCAGTACGCGTATCATAGCTTTATGTGTTGCAGCTAAAAAAAGAGCTGCGGATTATACTCCCAGCCTCTTTAAAGGGAAGTAAAACTTAGTCGCTTGAGGGATAATGCGGTCTGTTTTGGCGAGAATTTGCGAATAATCGGGTTTAAGAATGTCGATAGATGAAGATGTATATGTTGATACCACGGGGCTTCGTTGCCCCGAACCATTGATGGTGGTGCGCAACAAAATGATGGATATGACATCGGGGCAGGTGATTAAGGTGCTCGCGACGGACCCGTCAACCAGCTGGGATTTTCCGAAATTTTGTAATTTTCTCGGCCACGAGTTACTTGAAAAAAATCAGCATGACGACCAGTACATCTATTGGATAAAGAAGGGTTAGGCACGGATGCATTACTATTTCGCTTACGGCAGTAATATGAATCCAGACCGGGTCTCTGGCCGTCAGATGGACTTCAAGCATTATGAGCCCGGTTACTTGCAGGGCTATCGTTTAGCTTTCAACAAGCGGTCGGTAATCTACCCGGGCGCGGCTTCGGCGAACGTCATGCAAGACACCGCAAGCGTTGTTGAAGGTGTCGTCTATCATCTAACTGACCATAAGCAAATCGAAACAATGGACCCGTTTGAAGGCTATCCGGTCCGATACGACCGATGCCTTTTGCCGATCCAAACCCAAGACCAGCAGTTGAATGTTTGGGTATATATTGCCAATCCGGAATTTGTTCAAGAAGGTTTGCGTCCCAATCGTTGGTATCTGAATCACTTACTTGCCGGCCGTACACATTTGTCCGAAGACTATTATCAAGCGATCGCTGACACCCAATGCCTACCCAATACTGATCTAGAACCCACTGCAAAATGATGGTTGAACATGCCCGTAACAATACAGTGCTTGACGCCCTCGCCATTACGGGTGTTTTCAATGATTTGTTCGCCGCCGGCTACGACACCACATTGCGTGGTGGCAGAGATGAGCCGCACTATCTAGCGAACACCACTGATGGGCGTGTGATCTACTTTAAGGAAGACTTCGAGTCGAGTGCATTGCACGAAGCCGCACACTGGTTGATTGCGGGTGAGCAGCGACGCAGTCAGGAGGACTACGGTTATTGGTATCAGCCTAATCGTGACGCAGACAATCAGCGGCAGTTTGAGTCGGTTGAGGTCAAACCTCAGGCACTTGAATGGATCTTGAGCATGGCGGCGGCTGTTAATTTTCGCATCAGTGCTGATAACTTATCGCTCGTCGACCACGACACAGGACAGTTTCGAGCAGCTGTCAGGCAACAGGTACTAAGTCTCATTGAGCAAGGATTAACAGGCAGAGCAGCGATGTTTGCTGACGCACTTTCAAAGGCAAGTGGCATTGGTGAAGACTATTTTGACGCTGCCCACTATCAGGAGTTACCGCCACAATGATGCCCGCTCATTATCAAACTGAACCCGGTTTTGACCCCGCCGAAGATCACGTCGGCCCTTTCTTCTTTGTTAAGCAGAATGACAAATTGAGTTATGCCTTTGAAGCAGGCCAATCCCATTGTAATGCCCACGGAAGCGTACATGGTGGTGTTTTGATGACCTTCGCAGACTATTGCTTGTGCATGGAGGCAACCGATCATTATGCATCAGAGACCTGTATTACGGTCAGTTTTAGCAGTGCCTTTGTATCCGGTGCTGAGGTTGGCGCCTTAGTTGAGGGACGTGTTGATGTGATCAAGAAAACCGGCTCGATGGTTTTTTTAACGGGCAGTTTGTTTGTCAGTGATGAAACGATCTTGACGTTTTCGGCCGTTGTAAAGCGGCTTCGTAATTGAAACCTCAAACCTTGTATCTGGTCGATGCATCGATCTACGTTTTTCGAGCGTTGTATTCAATTCCTGAAAACTTCCATGACCCAAAGGGTAACTTGATTAACGGGGTGTACGGCTACGCGGGTTTTTTGATCGACTTTCTAGCGCATAAACCTCAGCAGGTGTCTGTTGCTTTCGATGAGAGTTTGAACTCCTGTTTTCGCAATGAAATCTACCCACTGTATAAAGCGAATCGAGAACAGCCTGACGACAACATGAAGTATCAGTTCGATCTTTGTCGAGAAATCACCGGCATACTTGGTATGCATTACTTAAGTCTGCCAGCTTATGAAGCCGATGATATTATCGGCACCCTAGCCGTCGCCTATGGTAGAGACTGCCCTGTGACGATTGTCACGCGCGATAAAGACCTAGGGCAATTGCTTAAACCCGGCGATACACTTTGGGATTTTGCGGCTGATGTGCATTCAGGTCCTGCGGACGTGCATGAAAAGTTCGGCGTGACCGTTGGCCAGTTAGCAGACTATCTCGCTTTGGCGGGTGACTCTGTTGATAATATTCCTGGTGCCACCGGCATTGGTGCAAAAACAGCCGCCAAACTGTTGAGCCATTTTAACGATCTAGAAAACCTGCTGGGCAATACAGATGGGGTGCTTGAGATTGGTATTCGTGGTGCTGATAGAATTCGTCAAACTCTTAACGCGCAGGCAGATCAATTACGTTTGTTCCGCCGTATTACCCAGATAGATTGCCAAGTGCCGATGCAAATGCATTTATCGCAGCTGGCATTGAAAAAACCCGATGTTGCAGAAATAGAAACATTTTGCGAAAAGCTCGGTTTTGGTGATCGAATGACGCAGAGATTGTGTGGAGTGATGGGGACATGAAATTAGGGATTGTCGTTAATCCTGTGGCGGGTCTTGGGGGCCCGGCCGCGCTGAAGGGCTCGGATGGAGCAAACACCGTTCAAACAGCGCGCGCGCGCGGCGTGCAAAGCCAAATTGCGAATCGCATCGAAATCATGTGGGCGGAACTAATGTCGCAGCTGACGGCATTTGGCTTGGCCGACTGTGAGATTGTTTGCGCAGAGGGTGATATGGGTAGCGCATACTTTAAAACACACACGAATCAAGTGTTGTTAGAACTTGAGATTCCGTCAACGACGACAGCCAGCGATACTCAGCGTATCGCTGCAGCCCTTGAGGCTCATGGCGTTGATGTCCTATTGTTTGTTGGCGGTGACGGCACAGCGAGAGACGTGCATGATGCCGTTTCGGCAACACAGGTTGTTCTAGGTCTACCCTGCGGCGTAAAAATGCACTCCGGGGTATTTGCTAATAACCCCAAAAGTGCCGGACGTGTTTTGTCCGCAATGATTAAAGGTGAGTTGGTATCTGTTGCCACGGCAGAGGTGCGAGACATTGATGAGCAAGCATTTCGGGATGGCGTTGTTAAGGCACGACATTATGGCGAGTTGCTGGTTCCAGAAGAAATTCGATATATGCAGCAGGTTAAAAGTGGCGGCGTAGAAGTTGAAGCGATTGTGATCGAAGAAATTGCTGCCGATGTTGTCGATAAGTTGGACAGCGAGACAACCTATTTTATTGGTTCCGGTTCGACCACGGCCAGAATCATGGATCAGCTCGGTTTGGATAACACATTGTTGGGCGTCGACGTGATTCGTGCCGGTGAAGTAATTATCAAGGACGCTCATGAGCAGCAGCTATTTGAGCTAAGTCGAACTGAAGCCTGTCATGCAGTGATCACTGTGATTGGTGGCCAGGGTCATATCTTCGGTCGCGGTAATCAACAGTTTAGCCCGAGGGTTATTCGCGCGATTGGACGCTCTAACTTCACTTTGATAGCCACCAAAACGAAACTCGAGAATCTGGTCAGGTTACATGTCGATACGGGTGATGCTGAGCTTGACGAGGCGTTTGATGGGTTTATCAAAGTCACCACCGGTTACGACGATGCTGTTCTGTGCCCGGTGAGCGCCTGTTAGGCTCGCATTAGGCTCGTATTAGGAATGCAGGATGTAGTTGACCATTTTGGTTATGGCGATGGATGAGCCGCTTTTCAGTGCGACTCGCAGTTGATTGATGACCATCTTTCGTTCTTCTATGATCGATGGACTTAACGTTTCGACCGGTTGCAGCATTACAACGGTGGACGCGTTTACATCGGCAGACGTGTCAATATAGATTGGATCGGTGACTTCCGTTAATTTAAGTAGCGCCTTGTGGGTCAGGCTGGCTTGATCAATGCCGTCTTGTCGAATGGTATCCGAATAGCGTAAGTAACCTTCCTCCTCTAACCACAGTAGGGCATAAAAGCCTGCCATATAGGTGGGGCTATGCAGTCCGTACTCATCAGGTTCATCGATTCCTGCTACTTCATCAACGTAAATCGGTGCTTTGGTTGGAAAATGAATGTAGAGAATATTCAGTATCTTCGCGATGTGACGGTAGAAGTTTTCGATATTGATATCAGCCATAGGCGTATTATAGCGATACCTGCGACTCTTGCTATAGCCGCGAGCCGCGTCACGCCGGTATTGGTCGGTGCAAAGTTAATAATTTGAGTATTGGTCGGTAAAAGTCGCTAAAGATCGGTGATGTGACCTGAAGATTGTCAGCATCACCATGCGCGGCGTGCGAGTTTGAAAAATCCGTGTCTCAATGATGCTATGATTCGCTTCAGCGCGAATGGATGTAAACATCGCTGTACATTGAAAATATCACGACATAATATGTCGTCATTAGGTCGTGGTTCAATTGGTATTTATGGGAGCTTCAACGCAATTGTCTTTGCAAACAGTATTTCAGTATTGCTCTTTGGCAATCATCATCGCTGTTTTAAGTGGATGTAGCTCAGGCGAAGCGCAACTTGAGGGTGAGCTTTACTCCACAGAGAAGCGGCTAAAGGAGCTCACCGCAGCGTTTGACACGCAAACATTGCGCAATGCCAATATTATTCGGAATTATGTGTCGATTCTTCAAAGCTCTCGCGTTGAGTTGCGTCCTCTACTGACCGAGCTCGGTAAAGAAGCCAGCAAAGAAAACCCGTTCTATAAAAGCCTTCAAAGTCGATTTAAAGGTATTCAAAACGATACAGAAGCCTATGATTCATGGGCAGATAAAGTAAGCGAGTTACAGTTGATTCAAGCTGCCGCTGATACCTCAGCCTTCAACGATGCACTTTCAGATACGGTGAATGTGCTGGCAGATTTATCGAACGGCGAGCTCGCGAGAGTCAATGCTGTTTCAAAAGAGACAGAGCTGTCGATGAACGATAGTAAAGACTACGGCGCAGGCAGTCAGTACATAGGCAACCCGCACTATGGCAGTTGGTCGCAGGGTTCCGGTGGCTCATTCTGGGCTTGGTACGGTCAATATTACTTTTTTAGCAGCATGTTTGGTGGCAACCGTCACTACTACAACGATTGGTCGGGCCGAAGAGGTTATTCTTATTATTCAGATATCGGTCGAAACAATTACACGTCTCGATCACAGAAAGCGGCGCAAACAAATGTGCAAACCCGCGCGTCAAAACAGTTTGGCTCCAATCGCAGTTTCTCCAGCCCCTATTCAAAACCTCGAACGGGCGCAACCGGTATGAGTAAATCCAGTCTAGCGGCGCAGAAGTCATCCTTTAAAAGCCCCTATTCAAAAAGCACAGCATCGAGTAACAGTAAGTATCAGAGCAGTACACGTAGTGGTGGATACCGAACATCAAGTGGGAGATCCCGTGGCAAATAAATCAAAGGAAAGAACCAATGGGTGAATTTTTAAGTTCGAGTGATATGTACATCTATCAGATTCTTTTGATAGACCTGACGATCGCGGTGCTGATGATTTCTGGATTGCGATTTGTGACCGGCATTGTTTCGAATGTGAATAGTGCGGAAGAACTGGCATCCAGAGATAACGTGGCATTCGGCATAGCGATGGCGGCCGGAATTGTGTCGCTTGCGTTGATGCTGACTGGGGCTGTGTCGGGAGAACCTGGCGTCACCTATATGGCCGAAGTAGTCAGTGTGCTGAGTTACGGTGTGTTGGGACTGATCTTGATAAAAACCGGCCGTTTTATTCAGGATAAAGTGTTGTTTCGCGGTTTTGCGATTCAACAGGAAATTAAGTCCGGCAATATAGCTGCCGCTTTGGTCGACTCGGCGAATACGATTGCCACAGGTTTGGTGCTGCGAGCGGTCATGCTGTGGGTTGAAAGTGACACGCTAAATGGTTTGCTGGCGGTGCTCGCTGCATTTGTGATAATCCAACTGATGATGGCGCTGGTGACTAAATATCGGCTGGTTGTTTATGCAAGACGTCATAATGGTGAAGATCTTCAGGTTGCGTTTGCTGCTGGTAAGACGGCGTTAGCGGTGAGATTTTTTGGTCATTTAATTGGTGTCGCCTTGGCGCTAACCGCCGCGTCAGGGGTGGTTGCTTACACGGGTGATACGTTGCTTAAAGCCTTGATGCTGTGGGCAAGTTTTACACTTTTATTCACAGTCTTAGTTTCACTGTTAGCGATCATTGCCAGAAACATTGTTTTGTTTGGGGTTAATGTCGTTGAGGAAGTGAACGATCAAAACAATGTGGGTGTGGCCGCCATTGAAGCAGCCATTTATATCTCGATAGGCATGTTCTTTACCGCACTATTTGCCTAATTACTCAGCGCTTTTGCAAAGCTGATCAGTGATTTGATTGATAGGCTAAGACTGCTCGAGCTTGGAATAAAAACGCCATGACGTCCTCTCGAAAATTGCTAGGTCATGATGTTGTGTTAATCGGCATCATGGCTATTCTTGCTGCCTGCGGTCTTATCTACGAATATTTATTATCGCATTACGCCGGTCGAATTCTCGGCGTAGTCGAATCAACCATCTACGCCATGATCGGTTTGATGATAGTCAGCATGGGTGTTGGTTCCTTCGCAGCAAAATTACTCAAAGATCCCTTTACCTCATTTGCTTGGTTGGAAGCGCTGATTGCGCTCGTCGGCGTTACCTGTATTTTAATCATCGCCTTAGCCGTATCAGCCAGTGCCATTCTGCCTGATGTGATTGCGGAGGTGTTTAATCTGCCGCCGGACTTAGTGCCAAGCGGTGGCATGTTAATCACCCTGCATAAGATTGCATTTTTCTCTCCCTATATCTTTGGTGCGTTGATTGGCTTTCTCATCGGTATGGAGATTCCCCTGATTGCTCGCGTTAGGGAAGCGGTTTACGGCGAACATCTCGAGCACAACACCGGCACGATCTACGGTGCCGACTATATTGGTGCCGGTGTGGGTGCAGCAATTTGGGTGTTGGTCATGCTGTCGCTTGAAATATCCAAAGCGGCTGTGTTTACCGCCATTGTGAATTTGTTGGCGGGTCTGGCATTCTTGTTTTTTTATAGGGCAAAAATTAGGTTTGCAAAGCTACTGTTACTATTGCATCTGTTGATTTTAATCATCGCAGGGTTCGTGCTTCAGTATGGCGAGAACTGGGTGGCGAAGATGACGAATCTATTGTTTCAAGATGAGGTGGTGTTTCACGGTTCGAGTCACTATCAACATTTCACGATTACCGAGCGTGAAGTAATTGAACGTGAAGACCCGATATTGAATTTTTATATTAATGGTCGACTGCAATTTTCCAGTCAGGATGAGCATATCTATCATGGCATGCTGGTCTACCCGGCGATGATGACAGCGACGAGTCATGAAAGAGTCCTGATTATTGGTGGTGGCGACGGGCTTGCGGTAAGAGATGTGCTTACTTTTTCTCCTTCAAAGGTAAAGCTGATTGATTTAGATGCTGATCTGGTAAAACTTTTCAGTGAACAGGCCGGCTCGGTATCAGCGGATTACAAGCAACAATTACTGAAGCTAAACGATTATGCTTTCAGTGATCCGCGTGTCGAGGTGGTCAGTGGTGATGCGTTTATTGAAGTCGACAAACTAATCGCGGCGGGGGAGATCTATGACGTTATTATTATTGATTTACCTGATCCCAGCCATCCCGATTTGAATCGGCTTTACGCTGACTTTTTCTATCAAAAGTTGGCGCTCCTGTTAGGCCCTAACGGCGCAATGGTAACGCAATCAACCAGTCCTTACCATGCTCGTCAGGCATTCGTTAGCATTGGCAAAACAATTGCGTCAGCGGGGTTTCAACAAGTGCAACAGTACCGGCAAAATATCCCTACCTTCGGTGAATGGGGCTGGACGATCGCGACGAAGCAAGACGTGCCACCGCGTATGCGGTTAGCATCGTTCGAGCAATTGCCGATTGCGCATAAATGGTTAAGTCGAGATTTACTGATTGCCTCGTTTGAATTTCCGGCCAATTTCTACCGGGATAAAGACGCCATTAAGGTTAATAAGCTGGGCAGCCAGACAGTCTTTCGTTATCACGATCAAGCCTGGCGTGGAGACCTGGGGCTTTATCTCGATTAAAGCTTGGCTTGTTAACGAGATTGGTGTGACCATTGATGGACTTGCGAATAATTTTTAAAAAACTAGTTGACATATTATGTCGTGCGCCTAAACTCCTTTTATCGATTCGACATATTATGTCAGACGATAAGAGTTAGGTAAAAAAGGAGAAGAAATGAACACAAGAGATCTAGCGTTAAGGATATCCGATTTTTCCAGTTTCGAAGGCTACCAGTTCGACTGTCAGCCTATACCTGGTGATACCGAAGTTCTGCAGATCACATTGACCGATTATGAGGAGCTTCCAGCCTTCGTATCGGTCACAGACACCCAAATCCTGTGTATCACTTATTTGTTTACTCAGGACGAAGTGAGGAACGGCTCCAAGGCCGAAATGATGGAAGAGATGCTTGAGTTAAATATTCCGATGCCATTATCTTCCTTTGCTAAATTAGCTGACCGATATGTCATATTTGGCGCATTAGCGATCAATTCAAGTATCGAAGACATCTGCCACGAGATAATTACATTGACCGAAAATGCAGTCGAATCGATTGATGCATTAGAAGAATTTTTGATCTAGACGAAAGTCGCAAGGAGATAAATATGAGTATTTTAAAAAAGATCATGACCGCAGTTAGAGGTGGCGCCCGGGAAATGGGAGAGTTGGTTGTTGACGCCAATGGCACTCGAATTTTTGAACAGGAAATCAAGGATGCGCAAACGCATCTTCAAAAAGCCAAACACGATTTAACCGATGTAATGGCTAAGCAAATGCAAGCTTCGCGACAGGTCAAGACTCTACAGAGTGATATTACCGAGCACGAAGGTTATGTGGCTCAGGCCCTTGATAAGGGTGACGAAAATTTAGCATTAGAGATTGCCGAGAAAATATCGCAGCTAGAGGTTGACCTAGCAGAACAACAGCAAGTGCATGATACATTTGCTAACCATGTTGTTCGTTTGAAGGATCTTGTTAAGAAGACAGAACGCCAAATAAAAGACTATGAAAGACAGTTGAGTATGGTGAAGACGACTGAGAGCGTTCAAAAAGCCAGTGCCGCGATAACCGATAACTTCTCCTCCAGTAATTCGAAGATATTATCTGCAAAGGATTCATTAGATCGAATCAAGAAGCGTCAGCAAGATAATTTCGATCGATTGGCGGCGGCAGAAGAGCTTGAATCTGAGAACTCAGATAAAAGTTTGTCCGATAAGATGAAGGCTGCGGGCATTGGCGAGGAGACTACAAACGCAAGTTCTGTTCTCGATCGAATTAAAGCCAAGAGAAGCTAATGAAATCTTTCGTAAAGGGGCTTTGGAGTCGGACCAAATCAACACCAAAGCCTCGTGCTCTTGATAACGCAGAAGACCTGTTAGTGGGCGACATGATCGAGCTGTCTGACAGCTTTGGGTTACCGCCAAGATTGAGAAATCAACAATTCCGCGTGATTGGAATTGTGACCTATCAATTTGAACGCGAGTTTCAGACCACGTTTAACCTAGAGGGTGTAAATAATGACCATCTCGATTTAACAATCGAGAACGACGGGGGACGGCAGTCAGCGGCTTTTTCACTTTCAGTTGATCAACACAAAGTTGAACAGATGTTCGATATGGATCAGTTTTCTCAGGTATTCGACGGCGAATCCCTTGCCAGGTTAGGCGCGACTGAGCTTGAAGGGCTAGAGCATTGGTTAGCTGCTGATTATCAGCAGGAGGTGAGGGCGCAAAGGGGCTATTTCTACAATCAGGATTGCAGAGGTCAAGGGCCTTCCAAATTTGAAGGTGATGGTGAAGCCTTCGATTACTATTTCCTCGTAACACCTGATCAAACTCATGGTGTTGAGATTGAAGTTTTCGGCGGCGGCGATACTGAAGTCAGTCTGACCCTTTATCGACCTGTTACAGACATCAAGGCGTTATGGCCTGCAGCACCGGATAGTTAATTATGTCGACCGGTGATAAATGGGAAAAAGAAAAAAGTGCGGTGAAAGCCGTTCAGGTTGCCTTTGATCTGGGCCATGATATTAGCCAACAGATTCGTTACGAGGCGCTTGAAAAAAGTATTAACCCACCGGACAGAATCCGTGAAATCTTAGGTTTACCAGTCAATGCAAAACCTGTCAGGCCGAGGCTTTCGATTTCGCTCACAGAAGCCGATTTTGTTTTCTTAGCTGAAAAATTTAATGTACCTGAATCTGATAGACTCAAGATTCGGCAACTTGCGGCCGAAGCGCTAGTGTCGCATTTGGAAAAGGTACGTAAAGGCTAACGACTCACCAATGATTAGACTTCGACCAGAATTTTGGCGTAAACATCGTCGCGCGATGTATGCCCACGCCACAACGCGGGACAGAAAGCGCAACTTGTTTGAGTTGTTACTGCTTTTGATGTTTCTGGCTTTGTCGCATACCTTAGCAATGGTTCTGCTTGAAGATTTAACGCTGTGGCAAGCATTCTGGTTAACCATGACCACAATGACAACGGTTGGCTATGGCGACACGAGTGCAACAACACCGGAAGGCCAAATGGCGACGGTACTTCTGATGTATGTGTTCGGTATTTTTTTGTTGGCACAAATTGCTGGTGAATTTATTGATTTTCGAATGGATCGGCGAGACCGAATGCGCCGTGGTTTGTGGAGATGGAATATGGACAATCATATCGTCATTATTAACACCCCCGACAAAGATGGTGACCGCTATCTGCAGATACTTGTTGAACAGATACGTCGTTCGACCAGTCTAGAAGACTACCCGATTTTGATTTTCTCGCCGAATTACCCCGATGGTTTGCCAAGTGAATTGGCGTCTTTGGGTGTTGTGCTGAAGCACGGCGAACCAGAGGGACGAGTTAGCTTGGCCGAGGTTGATGTTGAAAAGGCCGCCTTTATCATCGTACTAACCGTCAATGCATCTGACTATCGCTCAGATAGTCTAACCCTTGATATCTTGGACCAACTTAAACAGTTTGTTGTGCCCGGCCACGTGATCGCCGAGTGTGTTCAAGATGAAAACCGAACAAGACTTAGGGCCCATGGTGCCAATGCTGTGCTGCGACCCGTTCGAGCTTATCCAGAGTTAATGGTGCGGGCGATGGCCGCGCCCGGTACCGAATCAATTTTAGAAGACCTATTTCAGCATCAGGGCGTCCATCCGCGTCGGTACGATGTTGTTATTCCAAATCAAAACTGGGGCACGCTAGCGTCGCGACTTTTGGTTAACGGTATGGGCACACCCTTAGGCTATTTGAACCACGACAATGAGATTGTGACCAACCCAGGCGTCGATAACCTGATTCAGGGAACGGCACTATTTATATTGGTGAACCATGATCGTACGCCTGAATTGTCTGCGGTGAGACAGGTTGTCGACGCTGTATAGGTTGTTGGTAGGCAAATGCTAGAGGCAATGGATGGTCTGTCGCTGTGATTATTCAATCTAAAACAGCACTTCAACTGGTTTTATGTCTTGTCGGTATACTTTGGCTGTCTGAAATCGTTGACTACCTCATAACGATCGACCTTGATCAATTTGGCATCTTTCCGAGACGTCTTGATAATCTTTGGGGCATTACCGTTTGGGCTTTTCTCCATGGCGGTTTTTTACATCTTATCGCCAACACCGTACCGTTAGCTGTCATGGGTTTTTTTGTCGCGCTGCGTGGTGCAAAAACTTTCTTGCTGGTCAGTTTGATGATCACGTTGTTAGCGGGTTTGGGTGTCTGGATATTTGGACGTCCTGCTTACCATATCGGTGCTAGCGGATTGGTGTTTGGTTATTTTGGCTTCCTGCTCGGCATTGCTTGGTATGAAAAAAGTGTTAAAGCAATATTTATCGCTGCGCTTACCTTGTTTCTATACGGTGGTATCGTTTGGGGTGTTTTACCAAATGATCAGTTTGTGTCCTGGGAAGGGCATTTGGCGGGTCTGATGGCCGGATTGTTCAGTGCCAAACTAATGGCCAAAACGAAGCTTACCTATCAGCAAGACGTCATCTGAAGGATCAGGTCGAGTAGCGCTAGTCTGCAACGTTCTCTGTAAACGCTCTCTATAATCGTTCTCTGCAAGCCCTGTTGACAATTCCTTTCTACAAACCCCTTTCCGCAAATGCTTATCTTTTTTAATCAGCGATGAGGGTTGAGCCACTAAGATTCGCCCGCTTGTGAAAACCTATGAATGGTCGTTTGTTTATAAACCTCGCCAGGTCTAAGTAGGGTGTTTGGAAAAGACGGTTGATTCGGCGAATCCGGATAATGTTGAGCTTCTAAACAAAAGCCACTGTGTTTGCCGTAGGTGTTGCCGTCGGCGCCTTGCACGTTGTCGAGAAAGTTGCCGGTATAGAATTGAATGCTCGGCTCTGTGGTCGCCATCGTCATGATACGGCCGCTTAGCGGATCCTCGACGCGCGCAATCAGCTTTGGTTCGCCGGTGACTTTATCAGATCTGACAAAGCAGTGATCATAGCCGCCGGCAACGGCGTTAATTCTCGCGCCTATCGTCGCCGCTGAGATGAAGTCGAAAGCTGAATTGGCGACGCTTGCAATCTCTCCGGTCGGCAATAGTGCGTCCGTTACGGGTAGGTAACGGGGGCATTCGAGGGTCAAACGGTGAGCCAAGATATCCCCGCTACCTGCGAGGTTCCAATAACTATGGTTGGTTAGGTTTACAGGACATGCCGCATCTGTTTTCGCTGTGTAGTCAATTATCAATTCATTCGCCGCTGTGAGTCGATAGGAGAGGCTTACGGAAAGATTGCCGGGATAGCCTTGTTCGCCTGCAGCGCTGCTGAGATGGAATGTGATGCTGTCTTCATTGGCAACAAGAATGTCCCAGCGTTTTTTATTAAAGCCGACTTCGCCACCGTGCAGATGATTGGCGTCCTCATTTTGTGTTAGTTGAAAAGTTTCACCGTCAATTTCAAACTGACCGTTGGCAATGCGGTTGGCGTATCGTCCAATTGTTGCACCAAAATAGTTTGAGTCGGCCAGCAGGTCTTCAAAGCTATCGTAGCCCAATACGATGTTGTCTAAGTGGCCAGCTTTATCCGGAAAGTGCAGGCTGCACAGGGTGGCGCCAAAATCAGTTACAGCCATTGTAAGGCCTTGACCGTTATCTAGGCTGAACAGTGAAATGTTGGATCCTGTTGGGGTCGTACCAAATCGTGTCTGCTTAACTTTCACAAAATCATCCTGATGTTGACCATTGTTTGACAAACATTATCGTTTAACGAGGTTAAGTCTCATAGAGGCGGTCCGTTCAGTTTAGTACCTTGTTACCTAATCACTGCTGCTAAGAGCAGTAAGACCCGCGCTTCATGCGATTCTAACCGTGCTGCAAGACAGTGAGCAATAAGCCCTGATTTTTCAAGCGATAAGCTGGTTCAAGATTTCTATTCTAAAGGTCAGACCTGAAGGGCATTTCAAAAAGATAAAAGATAGTTTTTTGAAACGCAGGGAGGTGCGCTTCAATGGGGCGGCTTATTGTATGTCAGAAACTAAAACGGGACCAAAAAGGTCCCGTTGAAGTTTGGAGCGGGTAAGGAGGTTCGAACTCCTGACCTGTACCTTGGCAAGGTACCGCTCT
>JAQXDL010000001.1 GCA_029251375.1 Pseudomonadales bacterium
GCTGCGGTGTATCAAACTTTGCCAATCCTGATCAGGCGAGCCAACCAGACTTAAACGACAGCAACATGATTAACATTAATGGTAACTGAGCTCTGTCGGCCTAGCAGGTTCAGTAACACGATGACGCGTTCTTCAGACTTCGCCATTTGGTAGATCGCGTCGATACCTTCAAACGGGCCGGCGACAATGTTGACGGCATCGCCTGGCCTAAACAGTGTTGTAACATTTGTGACGCCATTGGCCTGCTTTGTTTCTAAATACTGAAGCCGGTCGATGATCTCGTCAGGCACGGATAACAACACGTCACCAAACCTTACAATTTTATTCACGCCGCGGGTGTACCTCAGCGGCGCAATATTTTGTTCAGCAACATCGATTTGAACAAACAAGTAACTGGGGAACAGCGCTTCTATGCGTTCGCTCCACTTGCCGTTGCGTCGTTTACTGTGCTTAAAGCGTGGCAAGTAGACGGTGTAGTCTTGATTCTCTAGCTGCAGCTTTGCCCCTTGCTCTTGCCTTGGCTTGGTCTGCACCACTAACCATTGGCTGTTAGCTGAATTCATAAACGTGGATGCATCCCTGAACCTTATCGAATAACGCCGTTTTACCGTCCCATATTGTTATCCATCACGGGACCGAAATAGCGCTCCTGCAAAAAGATTATTGTGACATATAAAGTTACATATTGTTATATTTGGTAACGCGATTGCGCCTATATTTTATGGTTTGGTAGCTTATTTTCACCTCTCGCTGGCTTATTTAACTTTTATTTGGGCGTTATTTGATCAGTGTGCGTTATGCGCTCGCTCGTTGGGCTAGCTTTGCCCTAGAGACAAGAATTTTAACCAACAATCAAAGCCAATCACCATTACCGGCCAACAATGCCGACCACCATTGCTAACCACCATGCAGCGGACATACTTCAAGCAAATGTACTAAAAGCCACTTAATTTTGGCGTTTGATATGCCAACTTCTGGATTAAGTTGCAGATCAAGCCTCAAATCAAGGTCCGGACCAAGGTACAGATCAAGACCTGCACCGGCGCTTATCTCAACGCCCACGCCGCTCGCTCTGCGCACAAAATTTGGGGAGACACGTGTTTTTCTATAGGATAGAGCCTTCGCACATCAAGGCCGTCCAAAAAATGCACCATATTCATTACTCAACACGTAATTCGCTAACCGTCTCGCTCATGTTTTTTGCCACATTGGCACTGTCCAGTTGCACAGAATACCTGCCCATTTCCTCCGGCGCGCTTTCAGGCACGGCGACTGAAACACCCGCACAGTGGACGGATGTTGCGCCGGTCGAGATCATTCAGTTAGAAACCGGCGGTGAAGATGCCTACTCAGTGAACCTTTGGGTGGTTGAGTTGGGGGGCAATCTGCATGTTTTTGCGGGAGACAATCGGGCGACTTGGGTTGAGAATATTGAGGCGAATGACGATGTGCGTTTGCGGGCGAATGATTTGATTTATTCGTTGCGGGCGACGCGCGTCACTGACGCACCAACATTCGAGGTGTTTGCGCAGGCTTGGGAGGCGAAGTACGGCAATCGGCCGCGCAACGAGAATGTTGATGAAACTTATCTGTTCCGGCTTAACCCACGGTAATGCCGAAAAGTGGCGGGTTGATTTAATCGCTGCATCGAACTACTAAACCAAGCCGCGTGAATTAGTATCGCCCTTCAATTGCACCGCTGCAGTGCGCTGATTCTAGTCAGGCGCCTCTTCAAGCGAAAAGCGTTTCTTCCAGGCCGCTCGCAGGCCGATATAGAGCAATAAGCCAAACGGACCGGTGAGGAACGCTAATAATGCGGGAATCACCACGACCCAGTGCGGCATGCCTTGCCGTCTGGCATCGCGGATGATCCAAGCACCAATGAATAGATCAAAGACAAGGTAGTGAATCCAGCCTGCTAACAGGGCGCGCGGGTCTGAAAAGGCAATCTGCAAGCTCTGCAGGCTTTGCATACCGGCGCCTTCGGGCATGTCGCCGGCCATACTAAGCGACAGCACCACGATATACAGCAGGCCTAAGACAACAGGCACAACACCAGAGTGCACTAACCAGCGGGTTGGTTTTGAAAAGGGCGCTATTAATAGTAGCAGCCAAAAGGGCAGCACAAACGCGTTGATCAAGGTGAACAGGTTTTCGGCAGTCATCGGGTTCTCCGGTTCTTGGCATGCTTCGCTTTGTGATAAGCGTCATGCTTTTTATGATGCTTCTTTTCGTGCTTCTTGTAACGCTTCAATGCAGTTCTTCTTGTGGCGCTCGTCGTCCTGATTAACGCCAATAGGATGCGATGCCATTGGCAACAGTGTACGCCTCAGCTTCAGGCGCGCCTAGTCAGCTAAATCTGGTAATGGTACCCGGTTAATAGAAGCCGGTTAGAGAAAGACTATTAAAAGACTGTTAATCGAGGAGGCCGTTTTCGCCAAGCCTCTATTGCTCTACACCCTTACCCTTAGCTCTTCAAAAGTTGCCGACTTGGCAGCCAGCCTAATTGTCGCCACAATGTTCTCATCATCATGCTAACGTCAAATGGAACACCCTATGTCACAGCACATTTCTGATTTGATTGAAGACCGGTTTGGCCTATCGACAACGGTCGGTGCTCAAGTGCCCGCCGAAGGTCCTTTGGCGTCTATTCTACAGCGGCGCACGCATCGGCAATATACGGATCAATTGATCGACGATGATCTGTTCGACACCTTGTTAGCCTGTGGTCTATCCGCCAGTTCAAAATCGGATTTGCAGCAGGCCTCTATCGTTGTGGTAGACGATCCCGATAAACGCGCACTTATCGCTGGTTGGATACCTTCCATGCCCTGGCTTGCTAAGGCGCCGCGTTTGCTCATTTTCTGTGGCGATCACAGCCGCCTGCGACTTGCGTCCGAACTCAGAGCCAAGCCTTTTCCCAATGACAATGTTGATCAGTTTATGAATGCGGCGATCGATGCCGGTTTAGTGATGCAGACGTTCACTCTGGCGGCTGAGTCTGTTGGCCTAGGCTGCTGTCCGATTAGTGAAGTGCGCTCACACATTGATGCGTTATCGGAATTACTGGAGCTGCCAGATTGGGTGTTTCCGATTGCAGGTTTGTGCGTGGGTTACCCCGCAAGAGAAGGTTTCGTCAGCATGCGTTTGCCGCCATCATTGACGGTGCACCGCGATCGTTATGATGTTTCGCGGCGCGCCGAAAAAATTGATGACTATGATAAACGCCGCGATCAGCGTTTTAGTATTCCTGAGAAGGCTCAAAAAGAAACTGATCGATTTGGCGTTGCCGACTTTTATGGCTGGTCTGAAGACAAGACCCGGCAGTATTCCACACCACAACGACCGGATTTTCTGGCGTATTTGAAAGCGCGTGGGTTTGGCATGGCGTGAAGATTTCGGCGCGCCCTCAATCTACACGAGACTCGATTTACAAAAACCAGCCTAAGCACTGCCAAACATCAACCCCACACCCACACACAGCCAATCTTTGTGATACCTTAGTTGCCCTGCGACGCAGCTTGAAACGTATTGGTAACGAACTGCTGTCGATTCTAATAATAAAAATAATATAAGCATGCATCTATGACAGCACAGGATAACAACACGCCGAAGGCTACTTCGACGTCACCATCTGCCACGACGTCAGATTCGGCAACGGGCGAAACAAACCACTACTCCTCAAACGGTGCGAAGTATTACGCGCTGGGTTTGCTGACGGTGGTTTACAGTTTCAATTTCATTGATCGGCAGTTGTTGTCGATTCTGCAGGAATCGATCAAGGCAGATTTGAGTCTATCGGACAGCCAGTTGGGCTTGCTAACGGGTTTTGCCTTTGCTGTTTTCTATGTCACGGCGGGTTTGCCGATTGCGCGTTGGGCAGATCGGGGCAATCGACGCAACATTATTGCTTTCTCTGTAGGTCTTTGGAGTTTGATGACGGCCTTAAGCGGCTTCGTGCAAAACTATGGTCAGCTGTTAGCTGCTCGTATTGGTGTGGGCGTTGGCGAAGCCGGCGGCAGTCCACCGTCGCATTCAATCATCTCGGATATTTTTCCACCAGAGCAACGCGCTAGCGCGATTTCATTTTATTCGACCGGCGTGAATCTCGGCATTTTGTTTGGCTTTTTATTAGGCGGCTGGATCAATGAGTTCTTCGGCTGGCGCATCGCCTTTTTGGTGGTCGGCGCGCCGGGCATTATCATTGCGCTGATTGTGAAGTTCACGTTAGCTGAACCGATTCGCGGTCTATCAGAAAACAAGCAGGTTTCAACTGAATCCGTCCCTTTTAAGGAAGTGTTGTCGGTTTTATGGAATCACGTTTCATTTCGTCATATGGCCTTGGGCGGCGCGTTCAACGCCTTTGCAAGCTATAGCACCAGTAACTGGACGGCGTCCTTCTTTATTCGTACCCACGACATGACCACCGGTGAGCTAGGCACATGGCTTGCCGCCATCATTGGTCTGGGTGGCGCAATCGGCGTTGTTGCCGGCGGCGTGCTGGCGGATCGACTCGCGCGTAACGACAAACGCTGGTACATGTGGCTGCCGGCGCTCGCAGGTTTTGTCAGCGTACCGTTTATGATCGGCGTCTATACGGTGGATAGTGCTTATCTTGCATTGGCTTTTGCGGTTGTACCTGGCGTGATGTTCAATGTTTATCTCGGCAACACCATCGCGACAACCCATGGGCTCGTCGGATTACGTATGCGCGCAACAGCCTCAGCAATTCTTTTCTTAATTCTAAGTATCATTGGGTTAGGCATTGGTCCTTGGTCGGTTGGCATACTCAGTGATGCACTAGCTTCGAGCTATGGCGATGACTCTTTGCGTCAGGCCATGTTGTATATCATCCCTGTGATGATGTTCTGGTCTGCCTGTCATTTTTATCTGGCGTCGAGAACTGTACGCGAAGATCTTGCCGCCGCACCGGACTAGATCTTTGCCTGACGATAGACAAGAGCAGCAAGATCAAAAGATCCGCCTAGCCGTACAGCAATGGGTCAACGATTTTGTCGTTGACCTAAACTTGTGCCCCTTCGCTAAACGGGAACTGGTCAAGCAGCGCGTTCGGTTTGTGGTCAGCCACGCTAGCGATGCAGAAGCCCTGCTGGTTAACCTGCAAGCTGAACTGAACCAACTGGCAGACAACAGCGACATTGAAACAACCCTGCTGATTCACCCACTGATGCTGAATGACTTTGATGCATACAATCAGTTCCTTGACTATGCCGATGGGTTGCTAAAGGAAATGCAGCTCGACGGGGTGTTTCAGGTCGCCAGTTTTCACCCTAACTATCAATTCGGTGGCACCGACATTGACGATGCGGAGAACTACACCAATCGCTCGCCCTACCCTTTGCTGCATATACTCAGAGAAGCCAGCTTGGATGCGGTGCTTGAAACAACCGAACACACCGATCAGATACCCGTTCGCAATATCGCATTGATGAACGA
>JAQXDL010000041.1 GCA_029251375.1 Pseudomonadales bacterium
ACTGATTTTAACCTAAAGGCATCGCGCCCGGTCGCAGCAATGTGCCGAGCTCGCAATAGACTTGTTTATCTTAGCCAAGTTATTTATCGGTCATCGCCGACAGAAGCTGCGATTCAAACGCGGCAGCACGGAAATTTTCAGCTGCAATCACTTCTATACGATTATCATCTAGCGGACGCAGGGGAATTTCTTCAAGGCTGTCGCCCGAATAATTAAAACCTATATCACCCGCGTCGGTTCGCAACAGTGCCTTAATTCTTTCCGCCTGAACCGAATGTATTAACTCTGACACCGCTAACCGATCAAAGACGAAAGACTGCTCAAAGATCCAACCATGAGAGACAAAACCTTCTCCCTTGTTGCTAAGTCTGATAAACCCTTCCGGTGGGAACACAAGTTCAGTGGGTTCGGGCTCGACCGCGGTTGGTGCTTTAACCTCGACCCCACCCTTATTCGCCCATGATCTGCCTTCTCTGGCCAACCAGTCGGGTGATAACACGCCATGTGAAACTTCAATCAGTTCGCGCTGCTGCAGCCAATCTTTTTCTTCAAGGTAATCTCTAAGGTTGCTGAGCTCGTCCGGGCCATACAGATCGGTCTTACTCGCCACAACCACATCGGCAATCTCGAGTTGTTCATTAAACGTTGCATGACTGGTATATCTGTCATCCGCTATTTTGCGCGCATCAACCAAGGTTAGGGTTGCCTGTAAGTTCAGTAATTCGCGGTTGTGCTCGGCCGAAAGAGTATTTGCGACTTCAAAGGGATGCCCTAGGCCCGTTGGTTCAATGATAAGACGATCTGGTTTCGCCCGCGCGAGCAGCATGCTTAAGGCCATCTGCATCGGTAAACCTGCAGCACAACACATACACCCACCGGGTACCTCACGAATAAAGACGTTACTATCGTTGTTTGACCCCAACAGCCCGCCATCGATACCGACTTCGCCAAATTCATTAACAAGCACCGCCCAGCGTTCGTTCGATGGTTTTTGCTTCAGTAATTCAAGTATTGCCGTGGATTTACCCGAACCCAGGAAGCCAGTGATGATATTGGTGCCGATGTTACTGATATATTTCGTCATGATCGAAGCTAATCAGCCCTCACAGTCAATCGCGCGACAACGCCGGAAATTTTTTAGATGACTGATTGCGACGAGTATTGCGCCCGCCAACACCAATGACCGCTCCAATTGTTCGCCTAAGAGATCGTGACCGAGAAATGCCGTTAACGATAACAGCGATAACCCCGCCAAACCCCAGGCCAATACCTGCCAATGTCGGTGACGCCTGCAACCCATCGTTAACGCGAACAGACTCGTTGGCAAAACTAGGACAATCAACCATTGATGAAAACTCTCATCGCCAACAGATAGTAGTGCCAGCGACGGAATCATTGCGAGTGCAATAGGTAACGTCAGGCAATGGATCGCACAAATAGCCGATAACCCAATCGATGCTTTATCTAACAACGGGGTAATACCGCTGATCGCTTTGAAGTTATTGTTACTCACCACAATCCCCACAAAAACAATCAAACTCGATTTGCTGACTAGCAAGCTGAAAACCTGCGGCTTGAACTGACTTGTTGAGGGTTGTCATCAAACTACGCTTGATGCTGATCTCTCGAACCAGATAACAGCGTTTACAAATAACAAATTGCGATAACTCATGTTCATGATCACAAGCAATATGTGAGCAGGCGACATATTTCTTGGCCAGATCAAGACGATGTACAAGGTTTTCACCCTCAAGAAACTCGAGAATGCGATAAACAGACATAGCAGGAAGCTGGAAACCAAGTTCGTCTCGGCAATAGTCAGTCAGTTCATAGGCAGATAAAGCTTTTTGAGAATCCAGCAGCCCCATTAGCACTTGCCGTCGTTTTGCCGTTAGGCGAGTACCTCTGCTTTCGCAAAGCGATTCAGCATGACTCAGAGCACTTTTTGTTGTTTGCGCTTTGTGTGCGATCATTTTCCAGCAGCCATCTCAATTTAATAATGTTATATCGTAACAAAATGAAACGCTCCGATGCACGTAAAATTCGAAAAACTATGAAACAATGTGTAAAAACAGCCACCCTATCAAAGCAGATAAGTGCCAAAAAACTGTAGCTATCGCATGCAGAAGAGACTGACGATATAGCCGTGTTTTGTTATGGATAGATAAACGGCATTGGCATCACAGCAACGTAATTTAACAGCGAGAGGAGACTAAACCTGTTGTGATTAAGTCAAATCTAACCAAGCCTAACTATTAACAAAAATTGCCCGGCTAAAGTTAACCGCACAAAGCGCCACTATTTGCGAGAAAAAAACCGCTTGTTAATCGCGCGCACATTTAAAATATTAAAAGGATTACTTAAACCCGACACCAAAACTCGGCTCCCTAACGCGACAGCTTAACTGAACAACTCAAGTCAATGACTTAAGCCAAAGGCTCAAATTAAAAAGTGCTTCTAAAGTCTTGCCATAATGATATGTTATAACATATAGTCGCGCCCCATCAATCTACGACACTCATCAAACGGTTACTAAGTTCGAGGTTAGCACACGCATATGGCATCACTCACGTTTATCAACAATACCCTTTTTGATCACGGCGCCAGCGCGCAATTAGGCGCTGTACTTGCCACGCACAAGGTGAAGCGGCCTTTATTATGCACTGACAAAGGCTTAGTTGAGCTTGGAATGGTGCGGCGTCTTGCGGCAAACCTTAGTAACGATGTTTCTCTGTCGATTTTTGATGGAACGCCAGAGAACCCCACACAGTTAGCCGTTGAGGAGGCCGTGGCACTTTACAAAGCGCTAGGCTGTGATGGCGTCGTTGCATTAGGTGGTGGCTCGTCAATGGATCTTGCTAAGGCGGTTGCGCTCGCGGTCACTCATGAGGGTGATCTAATTGACTACACGGCAGGCTTAGGCGGTGCTCAAAAAATCGGCCAGGTTGCGCCTCTAGTCGCGATCCCAACGACAGCCGGGACCGGCAGCGAAGTCTCTAACGGTGCCGTTATCATCATGAAAAATGGCGAAAAATTGATTCTGGCAAGCAAACATCTGGTACCCCTGACAGCTATTTGCGACCCGGAACTGACCCTAGGGCTACCTTCATTTTTGACTGCCGCAACCGGCATGGATGCTGTCACACATTGTATTGAAGCGCTTCTTTCGCCGGTCATCAATCCTCCCGCAGAAGCCGTCGCCTGTGATGGTATTGAACGTGCGGTTAAAAGCGGCAGTTTGCTTAGAGCTTTTAAAGATGGTGGCGACATTGATGCTCGCTGGGAAATGATGATGGCAGCGACAGAAGGCGCAATGGCTTTTACCAAGGGACTTGGTGCGGTTCACTCAATGAGTCATGCCTGTGGCGCAGATCAGGAACTTCGATTACACCACGGCACATTGAACGCAGTGATTCTACCGACTATTTTGGATTTCAATCGAGACCATGTTGGCAGCAAATTTGAACGTCTCAATAAGGCGATGGGTCTGGGCACTGATGATGATCCGGCCGAATACATTCGTCGCCTCAACGCTGATCTTGGCCTGCCGGAAAATTTAAGCGAAATGGGCGTGCAAGCGAGCAACATCCCCACTCTCGCGAATCACGCGGCGAAGGATGTTTGCACATTTACCAACCCACGTCCTTGCAGCGCAGCAGACTATGAGGCGCTGTACCGCGTCGAGATAGAAAAATGAGCCACAACACTGACAATAAACAGCGCATCTCTCAGCAGACGGCGGAAGCGGCGATTGCGGGTGTAGATGCTAAAGACTTGGCCCGTGCGCGGGCGGCCGTCAACCAAGGTGTTGAGTCTGCTCAGAAGCAATGGATTCCGACCCACCTGGTTGTTTGTGCGTTAGCGCTCGAACTGCAGAACCAAATTTCGGACAGTGAACCCTCTGCCGAACTGTCAACCTATCTGCATCGACTGGCGGATTTTGTCAGCGCCGATGCGCCGCAAACGGGTCGACACTAATGGTCAATTCAAACGCTCGACGCCTTTTGTGGTCGATCGCGGTTACAAGTACGGCTAGTTAAGCCCTTTTCGATTTAGCGAAAAAACCAAAAGAACATCTATGCGACAGACAATCAGTAACAAAATTAGCGATCTATCTGACATTTATGCACCTGACGTAGAACTGGTCAGTGTTGCACGCCCGGACAAGCAAAAAATTGGGATGCTCGGTCAGCGCGTGCTAGATACAGGTTGCCATGTAGAAGTGCGATGGCAGCAAAGCGAATCCGCGTCCGAAACACAATTAGCAACACTGGCGCCCGCGTTAGGCGACGACCTAATTAATGCCATCGACAACGAAATTCTACTGGCCTGCGAAACACTCGAACTACTGCTTGGCTGCAGTCACGTTGGTATTCGTCTCGCAACGCTACGCACGCCCATGTGTCCAAGATTCCATGTCGATCAGGTGCCTTGTCGAATGCTGACGACCCTGTGTGGTTTAGGCACGCAATGGATCGCTGGCAACGACGTCGATTGGGATTTATTCGCCACCCGTGACGACAAAGCGCCGCCTGTATGCAATGGATCAGCCGTCAGTATCTTGCCCAGTGGACATTGGTCTTTGTTGAAGGGCGGTACCTGGGATGAACACTATCCGGGCGTCGTGCATCGCTCACCGCATCAAACCAAGCCCCGACTTTTTTTGTCTATCGATCCAATATTTACAGATTCAACGAACAAGCAATCCCAACACTAGAGAACCCAGCATGTCGACACTTCGCCTAGACAATATTCTGAACATATTTAGTGGTGCTGAATTATCAGCGCCTGAACTCGAGCAACTGCGCAACGACATCATGTTTGTGACACTCTCGCGCGCGACGTCAGCCGACACAAATATTCAAAACCGAGAAGTTGAGCGCGTCATCGCCGTGCTCAAAACCCACACGGGTAACGACTATTCAGCCGCTGACATTCGTGTGGCGGCACAATCAGCGATATTCGAAACTGTGTCGCTGCAACGCTACTTAAATGGGTCAGCGAAAAAAATTGCATGGCAAGATCGCCTCATCATTGTTCACGCATTGATTGATGTTATTCGGTCTGATGGCCGCACTAGCGATATGGAAATCACTTTTTTTAATGATGTTGTGGCCGCATTAAAGTTGACGCCCTCGCAACTGCTCGGGCTTGAAGCGGAGAGTTGAAAAGCCGCTTCTCTGTTAACACTCTCAAACTAAAATGAAACCGTCGTCAACACGGACCAAGGGCGTGACGACCAATGATCATTGAATAATGCATATAACAAATGTCCGATATAACCAACCTGATATCTGCGCGGCTTTGCCAGCGATACAGCAATTGACAAAGCCTTTGAGTCGCTGGATGAAAATCGTTTTTTTAAAACAACCACTCGTGCTCGTTTTCAGCTTAATGTTAAGTCTGTCGAGCTTTGTGGTCGCCGAACATGTCCATCTGTCGACTGCAGAAGAAGTCGACTGCGAGCTTTGCACTCACGCGGGTAGCGATGCAGCACTGCATGTTGCTCAATCCCATCAGCCGCAAACAGTGACGCAAGACCTGCAGGCCCTCTCGGTCTGCCACGCCATTTACGCGCAACTTATTCATAAACACCCCCGCGGGCCACCGCTCTTTAGCGCGTAAAAATCAGTTCGCATTCTATATTTATTCTATTTGCATTCTGATGGCGAAAGAAAAGCGGTCATCTTTTTATCCTTACTCTATAACCCATCGCAGTATCCGTTGCCGCGTCGCTCTTTCTTACGTTGACAGATGTCTTACCCGTTTTAGCAGGAGAAACCATGAAGTCTCTACCATCCCTATTTTTATCCATCAGTGCCGTCTATGCCGGCGCCGTGTTCGGTTCTGAAGATCAAGAAACGAGCCACGGCATTCACACATACGAAGAAGAAATTGTCGTCAGCGCACCGTTTCAAAGAAACGAGGCCAAGACAGCTTTACCTATCAATGTGCTAACACAGGAAGCACTACAACGAGAAGTTGAAGATGAGTTAGGCGCCACATTAAAAAACCAGATAGGTATACATAACACAAGCTATGGTCCCGGTGTGGGCCAAGCAGTGATACGCGGTCAGTCTGGCACACGCGTGCAGGTACTGCAGAACAGTGTAAGCAACGTTGACGTTGCCGCGGTAAGCCCTGACCATACCAATGGTGTTGAAGCGGCACTCGCTTCACGTATTGAAGTGATTAGAGGCCCTGCCACTTTGTTGTACGGTAACGGCGCCGTCGGTGGCATCGTCAATGTGATTGACGACCGCATCTTAGAAGCGAGTTTAGATAAGCCCGAGTTCACGATCGAGCAAAGCCGCAATTCGGTCAATGAGGGTGATAAGACCGTGGCAAAGTTCAACGGCACTTTTGGTGTTGTAAACCTACACCTTGATGCGTTTACGCGAGACAACAACGATGTCGATATCAAAGGCTTCGCTATTGATGAAACGGCACTGGAACGCTTGGAAGAATCACACGAGGGCGAGGCGCATGAAGATGAAGCGCATGAGGATGACGAGCACGCCGGGCACGAAGAAGAGGAAATAACCAATACGAAGGGTTATATCTCGAATTCAGACGCGAAATCCGATGGCTACACAGTCGGCACCTCAGTTTCTAACGAAAAAGGCTTTATCGGGGTTTCAGTTGCAAGCTTGGAGAGTAATTATGGATTGCCTGGCGGTACGCATAGCCACCATCACGAAGAAGAGCATGGCGACGAACACGAGACCGCACATAGTGATGAGCATGACGATGAGCATAGCGATGACGAAGGTGAGGAGGAAGGTGAGGAGTTTGTCAGAATAGACATGGAGCAAACACGCTACGATCTAAAAGGTGAATATCGCTTTGATCAAGGTTTTTTTGAGCGTATTCAAGCAAGCCTGAACTACACAGACTACGAACACTCAGAGCTTGAGATTGAAGCCGATGGGACAGCTTTTGTCGGTTCGGTTTACAGTAACGAAGGCTATGAAGGTCGCTTTACCGCAACCCACAATCCGATCGGACAGCTAAAGGGTGTTTGGGGCTTGCAGCTATCGGATACAGAATTTAGTGCTTTAGGCGAGGAAGCCTTTATTCCCAAGACCGAGAGCACAGGCTTTGCTTTATTTGCCGTTGAGCGTCTTGAAACCGAGCGTGTTAGTTGGGAGTTTGGCTACCGCTATGGCTACAATGAAACTGACCCGGGCGAAGGTTGCGACCGAGACGAAAGTACCCACAGTTTATCTGCCAGCATGCTTTATGATCTAAATGCCAGCAGCAATATTCTGATTGCACTTTCCAGTTCAGAGCGGGCGCCAACTCTGGAAGAGCGTTATTCGAATGTTCAAACAGGGAGTTGTACTTCACCCTCTGACCCTGAAGACCTTGTCGCTCATGTCGCAACCGGACGACTGGAAATAGGCGACGCAAATCTCGACAAAGAACAAGCAACCAATATCGAAGTCGGCTTTCGCCAGCATAGTGGAAAACTGACAGGCGAGATTAGCGTTTACTATAATCAAATCGACGATTACATTTTTCTTGAAGATACCGGCGAGTTCGAAGAACAGATTGTTTCATCCTACATTGCCGAAGACGCAACCTTTTACGGTGCAGAAGGCCAACTGGCTTATACAGCCTGGCAAAGTGAATACGGTGAACTAGATTTGACCTTGCAGGGTGACATGGTGAAGGCAAGTTTTGATCGCGGCGGTGATGTGCCAAGAATACCAGCGGCGCGCTTTGGCTTCGGTGCAGCATGGCATGCAAATGCGTTTTCCATCAAATTCAATGTAACGGAAGTGTTCGATCAAAAAGATACTGCAGATGAAGAATTCGAAACCAGAGGCTATACAGATGTCGCGCTATATGCTGACTATCACCTAGATCTGATTGGAGGCGAACTGTTGTTTTATGCCAAGGGCACCAATCTATTAGACGAAGAAATGAGAAACCACACGTCCTTCTTGAAAAACTTTGCGCCTGAACCCGGCCGCGGCATCCGAATAGGCATTCGCTACACCTACTAAGTTGTTTTTATAAGAAAAGGGCATTCACATGGCCCTTACATCGCGGCTTGAATTGATTCGGTTAATAAACCGGGTCATTTCAACCGTTGTGTATTCCCCCCTCCCTAAAAAATTGACCTGTTGATTATGACAGGTTGTTGCTTGTAGGCACCCGACTGCTGCTTGACCAATCCTCTTATTTAGCAATCAAATCTTTCCGCCAAGTGTTTCAATCGCCACTATCAATCACATCCACAAAAACTAGTCTTAAAAAGCAACCACCCGATATAATGACCTTCGCCACTGGCTATATAGGTCTTGGCGACAGATAAACACGGACGCCGCTGCACCTCTTTTAGAAACTTTGGAGACATACATTGGACTTGTTTGACGACCTACTGCCGGATACCGAACCCGAGGTCAAGGAACTTCTGACAGGACCTTCAGGACAGGGTTGCATGGCTACGTTGCACCGAAAGGCTTTCTCTCGCGAAGCCAGTCGGCGGCTGTTTCTTGCGCTACATGAAGAAGTCGAATGGCAGCGGCGCGACGTCATCGTCTACGGTAAAAAACACCTTCAACCTCGACTGGTCGCCTGGTTCGGTGATGCCGGCAAACCTTACACCTATGCTGGATTAACACTTGAGCCCAGCACCTGGACCGACCCAATCCTAGAGATCAAAGCTGTTTGTGAAGAACTAGCCGGCACCAAGTTCAACAGCGTGCTGCTAAACCTCTACCGCGACGGCAACGACACCGTAGGCTGGCACAGTGACGATGAGCCCGTGCTAGGGCGCAAACCCACCATCGTTTCCGTGAGCCTGGGTGCAACACGGCGATTCGACCTGAGACACAAGCAAACCAAAGAGACAGTTAAAGTTGCGCTTGGCTCGGGGTCTGCACTCGTCATGGCGGGCAAAACACAAGCCGCGTGGAGTCATCAAGTGCCTAGAACCAAGAAGGTGATGGAGCCCCGTATTAATCTCACGTTCCGAAATGTTTACCCTGCGGAATTCTGAACATCGTTTATAGCCAACCACCTATTTGCTGGTAGCTGAGCTATACCTTCAAGCGACTTTTTATGTCAGTTGAATCTTAACCGGTCGTATTGACTTTTTTAAATGTATTGCGACTTGATAGGAGCCTTAAATGTTCTTGCTAGAGTAGATACTAGGAATAATAGATAGCATTAACGCTACTCTAACTCTTTACTCTGCCCGCTATTCTTTTGGGTTATCGGACCCCTGCGCCGTCGCCACCTAAACAAATCGATTTTAACAAGTGACCCATGTAGTCTCTATGTTGACTAAACCTGTTGAGCCTTAATGTATTATGAAAAAAATACTGCCCTCCCTCAAAGGCTTCGTAGAGATCGTTGCGATGATCTCGGTGCTTGCGTCGCTGGCGATCGTCATACTTGAGTTATCCGCAAACGAGAAAGCGACGCGATCAGCCACCGCCAGCGATGTCGCGCTGTCACTCAGTGACTGGTACACCAATGTCGGTTTAGCGCGGGTCGGCGGCACGCTATTCAGACGCGCCATGAAAGATCCTACGACTTTATCGGAAGATGAGCAGGCTGATTTTATCTTCCTGCTACACGGCGGCATCCTGTTGTATCAGAATGCTTTTGTGTTGGGACAAGAAGGTACATTGGACAATTCGCTGCAAACGGTCACGCTGGGCACACTTTCAGCCATCGTTAACCAGCCGGGTTTTCAATTCTACTGGGGGCAACGAAAGACAGCCTTTACCAACGCTTTCCAAAATTACGTGGAACAACTCGAAGCAAAAGACGAATCGGCCTTGTCGGAGGTGTATGACTAGCGCTGCGACAGCACTGCGACAGAACTGCGACAGAACTGCAGCAGCATTGCAGGTCAGACGCTGGCGAACCGTTTTTATTAATGCCTTAGACCATTTGTTAGCACACTCAATAACGCAAATATCACAATGGAAAATCATGAGTAAAGAACCAAGCGCTAACAACCCACCGCTGCCGCCACGATGGCTGTTAAGACTGTTTACCAAAATTAATGTGGTGGTCTACAAGTTGAGCGGAGGCCGCTTGATGAACAAGCTGTCAGGCATGCCGATTCTGTTGGTTGAGATGAAAGGCGCCAAGTCTGGCAAGCAGCGCACGATACCACTGATGTATGTGCCTTATGAGGACGGTTTTATACTGGTTGCATCGCAGGGCGGCGCGCCAAAAAATCCGGTCTGGTACAACAACCTTGTCGCCTACCCAGATGTGTGCATTACCTTTGTCGGACAAACTAAAGCTATGACCGTCAGACGCGTGTCGGATGAGGAAAAAGCACAGCTGTGGCCCGTTTGTTGTGAATACTATCCGCCCTATCAAGACTACCAAACACGAACCGATCGAAACATTCCGGTATTTGTTTGTGAATAACATAAAGGTTAGAACTAAATGTCACAACGCGCTGACACGCTGTCCTGTCCATTTAAGAGATCTCTCGCTGTAAACAAAAAAGAACCCCGCGGACACCGAAACCTCGTTAACGTTCTTCCACACCAGCATGTTTAACTTCAACGCGAGTCACTTTAAAGAATCGCAAAACATTTGCCCAGCTACCCACTTGAACGAAGATGCGGATTGTCGACCGCTTATTTCTGTGTGTCTAAACTTTTTTCAAGGAAACTATTTAGCCCCTGTTCATCAACGCCAAGCCAATCTGCAGCCTGCGTGAGCGAACAGGTCTTCATTTGAAAAGGGAGAGGCGAAAACCGCCTTAATCGCTCACTTCTTTGATTGTGAATTTCATTAATAGGGTTGCCAGTTTGAAAGAGAAGAACATGCCTCGCTTTCAGGAAGGGCTTAAGATGTTTTTTCGATTGAAGAACGAAAGCCCTATCTGTATCGGCTAATGTCATTGATGTAACACGACGCAAATCCCATAAAAGGATATGCATATCTGTATAACGAGCATCGGCGAGTATTTCTTTCCCTGCAACGATCGCTTCTGCTCCAATGAATGGACCAGAATGAATGGCGACAGCTAAATTGAGTTTATCGGAGAAGAAAATTCTGTACAAAATCTATTCCTTTAACCATTTTTCGTCCTAGAAGCGTGTGACTAAGTATTTAATACTTACCTCGGAGCACTTCTTTTACATCGCCGTGTACAGGCCATGTAGACTTATGTTTTATACATCGGGTAATTAGATGTAACTATATGAATGAGGATCGTCATTGTCATCGACACCATCAATTTCGAACTCCGCAATTGAAGAGGCTTCAAACACCTCTTCAAAAAGATCTTTACCGTATCGCGATGCATGACTTTGCATTACTTCTTTTGCATCTCTAGGAGTCATTCCATGCTCACTCGTGAGGACACTGAAGTCATGAGCCAGAGTCACTAGGGCATAGCCCACTTCGACTCTATCCTCGTATTCGAGGTGAATGCTTTCGTCAACGGGTTTAAATGTTGATGCTCTGCCAATTATTTCAGCCGCAAAATCGAAACCAATTTCATCAAGTATCCCCTCTGCTTTTTCGATCATAGAAAGGTCATCACAGTAAGGCTCGCTGAAAGACAATTTTCCGTTAGAGTCAATCCGCAGAACTGTGCTGTAATTGAACACCATGTGCACAAATACCGCTGCGATCTCAAGTTGCTTTCCGTTTTCTGGCTGGAAGTACAACTTCGGCATTAACCGCTTAATGACATTGCTCGTTCTCTCTGCTGAAACTCTCTGTTCAATAGATTGAATAGTAATTTCCTGAACAAGCGAGATAAGACCGTTGTGAGCATGATCGATGACTTCGTGAAGTTGTCCTATTGAACTTGCCATCATTTTAATATGTGAAGCTCTGCTTGCTTGAATTTCTTTTTGTCTTCTGGAATCTCTGCTAGTTTGCTCTTTTTTCTTTAACGCATCGTAAACAACGAGCTTGACATCTTTATGACTGCAGGGCTTTACAAGGTATCTAAAGACATGTCCTTTATTTATTGCCTCTAGGGAATTCGTAAAATCTAGGTTCCCTGACATGACTACGCGCATCATGTCGGGAAATTTGGCCTTTATTTCTCTACAGAGATCAATCCCATTCATTACTGGCATACTGATATCAGTTACTATCACATCATATTGACAACGATCCAGCTCGGTAAGCGCAGCAAAAGAAGACCTACAAAAGGTAGAATCATATTCTGTGTCAGAAAACCATCTTTCAAGCAATCGCAGCCACCTCTCGTCATCATCAACAAAAAGCACTCGACCAACTGGTGAATTGGAACTACTCATTTAGCGCACCAAATTAGGGAATAAGTGAAAGTGTACGTTAAATTCGTGAAGGCTTTAGTAATCGTAGGTGAGTCTTTGTTACGTTTTGTAAACTTAAGTATCAAAACAGCTTTTTTGAATTGCGAGAAATGACCCCCTCGACTACTTAGCTAAACGAAGACGACCGATTGCTGGCCAATTATTCCTGAGTATCAAAATTTTGTTGAATGAAAATGCTTAGATCTCGTTCATCAAGACCAAGCCAACCTGCAGCCACTTTAAGGGAAGTAGTGAGAAGGTGATTAGGGTGGGGAGTTTCTTGCCGGATGAGCAACCTTCTAGCGTCATGAATTTTATTAATAGGATTATCGGCCCTTCTAAGAAGCGCAATCTTTAAACCCTCAAGAGGTTCTAATTTTTTCGCGGCTTGTTGAGCGAAAGCCCGATCTGTATCGTACAAGGTCATTGATGTAACTAGACGCATATCCTGTAATACGACATGTTTTTTCGTAAAACGCGCATCGGCGATAAAATCTTTGGCCGCAGAGATGGCTTCTGCGCCAACATATGAACCAAAATGTTTGATGACGACCAGCTTCAATTTGTCGGAATGTAGAATCTTGTACAACGTTTAACCCCTATATCCATCGACTATTTGCCCCATCCGCAGGCGTACCTCTAACACAAATAGTTTTCTAAATCGCGAACCATTTGCCAGGCTAAACACTTGAGCGAAGCTCCAAGATGGAGCTGAATTGTTCCTGAGCACTACAAATTTTGCCAAATGAAACTAGCTATATCTTTTTCATCAAGGCCTAGCCACCCTGCAGCCTCCGAGAGCGAAAGAGTCCGCAGTTGATTAGGGTTAGGCTCATACTTAGTTAATCGCGCCAACCTTTCGTTGTGAATATCATTGATGGGGTTGCCAATTTCGAAGAGCTGCGCCGACCTTAGGGATAGAAAGGCCCTAAGATCTTCGTGCGCTTGTCGCCCAAAAGCCCAATCTGTATCGTACAGTGACATTGACGTGACGGAACGCATATCCTCTAACACGACATGTTTTTTGGTAAAACGAGCATCGGCGAGAAGTTCCTTGCATGCCGTGATCGCTTCAGCCCCAACAAACGCATCAAAATGATAGATGACGACCAAGTTCAATCTATCGGAGAAAAAAATTCTAAACAACGCCCTCTCCCAAAAGTCGTTTGATTACCACCGTAACATGTCCAACATTAAATCAAATAGTTGTCTAAATCGCGAAACATTTTCCCAGCTATTCACTTGGGTCGAAATTTTGCTCAATAAAAGTATTTAGATCCTGCTCATCCACACCAAGCCACTCTGCAGCGTCTGAGAACGAAGAGGTGTGCAGTCGATTAGGTAGGGCGGCAGCTTTCGAAAATCTCGCTCTTCTTTCGTCGTGAATTTGATTAACAGGATTGCCAGCTTCGTAGAGAAGAGCGATCTTTGAATCCATGAAGCGCTTAGTGACTTTGCTTGATTGAAGAACGAAAGCCCTGTCTGTATCGTGCAACGTTGCTGATGTAACGCGACGCAGATCCTGCAAGACCTTTTGTTTTACTGTAAAACGACTATCGGCGAGCACCACCTTAGCGGCCGCGACGGTTTCTGCCCCAACAAAATCACCAAAATGAATGGTGAGCACCATATTCATACTGCTTGAAAATAAAATCTTAAACACATTTGCTCCTTAACGACGCTGACTAATCTTAACTACGCATGTTTAACTTCAAGGCCACTCGTTCGCCAAATTGCAAAGAACGATTCGAGCGAGAGCTTGATTAAACAAAGCAGCAGGACTTCCGGCCGATCAGTTTTGTGTGTTCACATTCGGGGATTGAGTACTGAAATTTTGTTCAATGAAAAAACTTAAATCCTGCTGATTAACGCCAAGCCACTCTGCAGCCTCAACAAACGAAGTACTTTCGAGGTAACCAGGTTGAGCCGTCTCCTTTTGAATTAGCGCCCTTCTTTTTTTGTGAATTTTATTAACGGGATTATCAGGATCGTAAAGCAGCACAATCCTCGAATCGATGAGAGGCTCGTATACCTCTTTGCTCGCTTGATGGGCAAAAGCCCGATCCGTATCGTATAGCGTCATTGACGTAATACGACGCATATCCCATAAAAGGTTATGTGTTTTTGTAAAACGAGCATCCGCGAGTAGTTCCTTGCCTGCCGTGATGGCTTCTGCGCCAACAAATGAACCGAAATGAATGGTGACGGCCAAATTCAATCTGTCGGAAAAAAAATTTTGTACAAAGCCCCCCTTACTGTCGTCGACTTTCTCTAACCTCAATGTGCTTAACATCAACGTGTGTAACCTCACGGCGCATAGTTTGCTAAACCCCGAAACATTTGCCCAACTACTCACTTGCCCAAAGGTGCCGATTGTCGATCAGTTATTCCTGTGAGTCGAAATTACGTTCAATGAATAAGCCTAAATCCTGCTCATCAACACCCAAAAACTCCGCAGCCTTCGAAAGCTTATAACACTGAAAATGATTGGACTGTGGTGGACCTTTTTCGAATCTGTTTCTTCTTTCGTCATGAATTCCATTAACCGGGTTGTCAGGGTCGTAGAGCATCGCAATCTTCGTCTTAAAAAACGGCATAAAATATTTGCGGGTTTGCTCAACAAAAGCCCGATCTGTATCGTTTAAATTAACTGTTTTAACACGACGCAGATCCTGCAAAACTCCGTAACCTTTGTTGTAACGACTATCGGCAAGTAACTCCTGAGCTACAGAGACAGTTTCTTTACTGCTAAATGCACCAAAATGGATGACCACAGCCAGATTCAGGTCACCAGATATTAAAAGCTTATACAATGTTCATACCAATATGAATGTTAATTGCTGCTACTCTTGGCGGTTTAACTTCAACGCAAAAAGATAGCCAGCACCACGTACTGTTTTAATAATCTCAGGATCATCGGGATTAGTTCCCAGTTTTTTCCTAATCCTTCCAATAAGAACATCAACGCTGCGATCCGATGGAAACCAATCTCGGCCAACCAGCAGGTCCATTATCTTATCTCTGGATAACACCTTGTTCTTCGCTTCAATCAATACGACTAGCAGGGCGAATTCTCTACTCGTGAGATCTACAGGAACATCCGCCTTCAGCAAGACATGCCTATCGAAGTGGATCGTAAAGTCATTGAAAGTGAGCGACGCCGATTTCTGCTCAAGCGGATTCAGTTGCTGCCTCCTAAGAACGCTACGAATGCGAGCAAGGACCTCTCTCTCTTCAAAGGGTTTTGGAATATAGTCGTCCGCACCGAGTTCAAGCCCGATAATTCGGTCAATCGTCTCACCTGAGCCCGTAATGACGACAATACCCAATTGGGGGTACTCACTTCGGACTTCGCGAACAAGATCTAAACCATTGACATCAGGTAGCTTCAAATCAACAAGGACGCAATTTGGTTTTCTTAGCTCGAGCTCATCTCGAAACTGAACACCGCTGTGACAGACGAACACTTCGTAGCTTTCTTTTGTCAGGTATCTTTCTAAAAGCCTACATATTCGAGGGTCATCCTCAACGATTAATATACGCTCGCTGTTACTGATCATGACTATTTGATGTCCTTTTTGGGAACTGAGGATTCTATCAAGATCTCTAGCGCAATTCCCAATTCTGTCTTCGTATAAGGTTTTTTTAACAAAGGCATAACTGGCGTTTGACTCTCAAGTTGCACAAGGTCCGCATAACCGGTCGTAAGTTGGATACCAATATTTGGGAAATTCGCCAAAACGTACTCTTGTAGGTCGAGGCCAGACCGTCCACCGGGCATCACAATGTCACTAAAAATTAGATCGATCTTCGCATCAGAGTTTAAGACTTCGATCGCCTCTGTTACATTATCCGCCGTCATAAAATCATAGCCTAACGCTCGAGCACAACGTTGAGCGAATTTTTGTACTCTAGCCTCGTCCTCCACGATTAAAATCGTTTTGTTTTGTTGAGCACCGGGTTGTTCGCTATGTTCCTCGTGGTTATCAGGTATTCCACTGTCTATTTGCGGCAGGTACATCGTGATGGTAGTCCCTTGCCCTACAACACTCACGATTTCGACTTCGCCTTCTGATTGCCCAACGAACCCTTGCACCATACTCAAACCAAGACCTGAACCTTTACCCGTTTCTTTTGTTGTAAAAAATGGTTCAAAAACCCGCTGCAATGTTTCCTCATCTATGCCGGAACCTGAGTCTGTCACAGATATTGAAACAAATTTGTCCTTTCTGGTGGGCTCACTAGGGACCGGGCGCAAACCATGAGAAATCAGAATTTTAATAATACCCTGATTATTCATTGCATCTCTTGAATTAATGCATAGATTCAAAAGTGAACTTTCAAGTTGTACCGGGTCAACCATAGCGATCGGCTTTACCGAGTCGATGCAACATTCGAGTTCAATATTTTCACCAATGGCTCGACCAGCTAATCGAACCGTATCCTGCACTAGTTCGTTAACATTGACCGCGATAGGCTGCAGATTTTGTCTTCGCGCAAAAGCAAGCAATTGTGTTGTTAGACGAGATCCGTCGGTGGCAGCAGAAAGCGCATCATCTAAGATCTCTCGTTGATCAGTAGACATACCCGCAAAATCTTCACGGAGCAACGCGAGATTACCCTTGATAATGGTAAGAAGATTGTTGAAGTCGTGCGCGACACCACCTGTCAATTCGCCAACAACTTCAGTTCTCTGAACTCTTTGTACAGTTAATTGCTGCTCTCTTAGTACAGTAATATCTTGGCCAACACCGATGACGCCAGTGATCGAACCGTCTACGCTTCTGCGAGTTGTTGCATTGAGCAGGACTTCAACGCGACGCCCACCTTTAGTATACAAAGGAAATTCAAAATTGGATGACTCTTTACCTGCCAAAGCTTCGTCAAAGACGTGCTTTACGGACGTTTTGTATTCTTGAGCAATTATTTCCTCAACTAGATTTTTGCCAAGCACCTCGGATTTCGTAAAGTCGGTGATGGTTTCCGCCATCTGATTCCATTCGTTCACCATCCCTTGTGCGTCAATACCGAAAATGGGCGCATTGGCTGTCTCAACAAACTGCCGCAATTCCAACGCCGTTTGCTCTGATTGCGCCTGGGCGGTTTTCGCCAAAGTAATATCTTGGCCGACACCAATGACGCCAATGATCGAACCGTCTGCGCTTCTGCGAGTTGTTGCATTGAGCAGGACTTCAACGCGACGCCCACCTTTGGTATACAAAGGAAATTCAAAGTTAGTTGCTTCGGTACCTCGCAGCGCACGGTCAAAGACCTGCTTTACCGACTCTTTGTACTCTTCGGTAATGAATCCCTCGACAAGGTTTTTGCCAAGCACCTCGGATTTCATAAAGCCGGTGATGCTTTCCGCCATCTGATTCCATTCGTTCACCATCCCTTCTGCGTCAATACCGAAAATGGGCGCATTGGCTGTCTCAACAAACTGCCGCAATTCTATTGCCGTTTGCTCTGATTGCGCTTGGGCGGTTTTCTCCAAAGTAATATCTTGGCCAACACCGATGACGCCAACCGTTTCACCACTTGCGTTTCTGCGGGTTGTTGCAATAAGCAGAACTTCAACACGGTCATTAGCTTTAGTGTACAAAGGAAACTCTAAATTGGCGGACTCTTTACCTGCCAAAGCATCGTCAAGGACCTGCTTTACCGACTCTTTGTACTCTTCGGTAATGAATTCCTCGACAAGGTTTTTGCCAAGCACCTCGGATTTCGTAAAGCCGGAGATAGTTTCCACCATCTGATTCCATTTGTTCACCATCCCTTGTGCGTCAATACCGAAAATGGGCACATTGGCTGTCTCAACAAACTGCCGCAATTCCAATGCCGTTTCCGCTGACCGTGCCCTGACATCATCAACTTCATTATAAACAAGTCTACTACCGGCCACGACGCCACTGACATTTTGATATGTAGTCGCCTGGACCAGGAAATGTAGCTTTTCTCCACTGCCAGATATCATTGTTCGTTTAACCTCTCTGCGACTGTCCGCAACAGTAGAAAAAGATTCGTAGTCTGCGATCATTTCCGACCTGGAAGTTTCATCGTAGAGGCGAGAAAGCCTTGTGTTGAGAAGATCAGCTCTGGCGTAACCCATTAATTCACAAAAATCATCACTGACGTTGACTAGAATAGATTTGTTATCGATGAATAACGTCTCTAAATACAAAACCGGGGCTGTTTTGGTCAACTCTTTATATTGATACTCTGCTTCTGCTAGATTTGCAGATGTAACAAATGATCCGACAAGAATACTGGCGCTGACTACCTTACTTTCGAGCGCCTTAATGATCTCTTCGTCATAGCCACTTACACGATTCGCCAAACAAATGATTCCAACCATTTTTCCTGCAAAATACATCGGGACGCCCATGCAACTCGTGAGTGGCGCATAACCTTCTGGAAACCTAGTTGAGTGCTCGTTCGCGGATGGATTGTTTGATGTGACCACTTTCCTTGTATTGATCACGCATGCCACTAGAGAATCACTATCTCCGTGAACTTCATTCTGCGCCTGTTCCAAATCAGTATCGGTGGAAGCTAATGTAGAGGCACGACACCCCCCCCCAAATTGATGCTCGACCTTTACAATAAAGCCAAACTGACTGCCAGATACTTCAACGAGCGCACCCAGCATTTCCCTGCATCGTTGTAAGAAAAGATTAGGATCGTAAGAATTTGAGGCGAGTTGCGTTAGGATTCCCGCTGCGCTTGCATCAATCGGGCGAATCGCACCACTATTTGATTCCAAATCGCTCTTGTACTTGTTCATAACCAAATTTTACCTTAGAAAATTAACATAGTTACCCGCAAAACTTTATGTACCTACCCATTGATTTCCAATCGGTTCGCGTAGCTTAGTGGATATACTTTAACCACACTGTGACCTTTTGTCGATTTACGTAACGTTTTGTAACATCGACCCGTTTACATAAGCTAAACATGAGCGCAGCGCTAACTAGGATAGACAAAAAGACACCTAGATAAGCAAAAGTACTGACAAATCATGCACCACGGCAAAAGTACTAACCAACTGACGCATCACAGTAAAAAACAATGAAACAGGCGTATTTACAAATTGTTACCGAGCATTCTCAATACAGTGTCACTGGCAATGCATGATGCCCTCCCTCAACGTGTTTATGGAAACTCAATTGAATGACCTTGTAGAACCAGCACATTTATCGGACTGTATGGCAAAACCTTGCATATTGTTCGTCGATGATGATCAACGAGTTTTAGATTTACTGAGTCAAATATTCAAGGACACTGACTACAGGACAATGGCTTGCAACTCAGCCGAGCTAGCACTGGGGTATTTAAGAAAAAATGATATCGATATTGTTTTTTCTGATGTTCAAATGACAAGCGTGACTGGCACCGATCTGCTTGAGCAAGTAAAAAAGACAAACCCCGAAATAATTCGTATCGCAATGTCTGGCGCCTTTAAACAAAGAAACACTATTCAACTGATTAACAGAGGTTATACCTGCTCTTATGTGATCAAACCACTTTACTCACCTAAAGAGCAGACGCTTGCCATTTATAACAAGCTCTATGAAATAGATGGTAAGAAAAAAGAGGTCGACAAACTAAAAGCTAGCTTAGCTATAGGAGTAATCTTGACTGAATCAGTTCTAACCTATCAGTAAACTACTTCTGCATTTTACTCATCAACTATTACCCATTTTTTTAGGATGACACAAAGCTAACGACTGACTATTTGGTCATTTGGCTGACTGACCCTTTAATCGATCAAGAATCCACCTTAAGACATTAGAAACCGCAGTGATTGACCCGCTTACTGCACGGACAAGCCATAGATTAGCAACCCTCGATAAGCACAAACATTAACCTGCAGACGCCCCACAGCAAATCAGCAAGCGAAAAAGCAATACTACTCGCGAAGCCTCAAACATTTACACGTGATTACAAATAGTTACAACGTAGTATCAATTCAGTTTCACTATGAGCGCATGATGTAATCACACAAAATGTAAATGGAAACTCAATTGAATAGCCTTGTAGAGCCAACACAAATTTCCAGTTCAAAGCCTAAAATTAAACCTTGCATATTGTTTGTCGATGACGATCAGCTAATTTTGGATTTACTGAGCCGAATATTCAAGGATACTAACTACAAAACGATAGCTTGTAACTCAGCTGAGATAGCGTTGGGACACTTAGAAAAATACGATATTGATGTAATTGTTTCTGATGTAAGAATGCCTGGCATGAGTGGCACCGACTTGTTTGACCAAGTAAAAAAAACAAACCCCGAAATAATTCGAATTGCGATGTCTGGCGCCTTCGACCAGCACAACACAATTGAACTTATCAACAAAGGTGATATCTGCTCCTATGTGATTAAGCCATTCTCCTCTCCTAAAGACCTTAAACTTGTTATCTACAATAAGCTTTATGAAAGAGATCGCAAGAGAGAAGAAGTGGACAGACTAAAAGCAAGGCAGCGCAATGCAGCAGTGCGGGCAAAACAATGCGGTAAATCGTTGCATGAAGTAAAGACCTTCGCTGATGATATTCGATCAGGCGTGGTGCATTTACTGACCGCTCTCACTTATCCCGAGAACCTTTCTATTGAACTCGACCTGCCGATTTTATTGTGTGAGAACCTATCCAAAAAAATGGAAATAGGCACTGCCGATTGCTTACAGTTAGAAGTAGCAACAGTATTGAAAAAAATTGATTCCGATATCGCAGATAAGCTGGCTTTTAGTACTGAAAAATATCACTTTTTAACAAATGCACTTAACTTATCTCGCTCAGTTGGTTCATCAAAATCTGGCGATAAACTGCCCGCCATATTTAGCTTGGTTCAAGCGGTTACAAAGCTAATCCAAGATGAAAACCTAACATGGCAAAAAATGCTCGAGGAAATGAACCGTCAAGTTGCACATTTTGATTCTGAGGTTCTGTTCGCACTTAACGATATCGACAACCCTTTGAAATAAATCAACGGCGTGCAAGCATCATAGTACCCTGCCAACTCAGCGAGCGGCGCACGCTATACCTGCACCTTGCTAACAGTTTTTCTGGGTAAGTTATCGCATTAATTTTTACTGAATTATTTATGATTTTCCGTTTCAGAAACTGTTTAGTACCTGTTTAGTACCTTTTCAGTAAAAGTTTAGTACATATTTAGTACCTGTACAGAACAGGTGCCGTTCCTTTTAAGTAATGGAAAGTGGCCTTTCATTATCACTTGAGAAGACTCAGGGAAATACGTATTCAGTAAGGCGCTTTCTATGCCAGCAGAGTCTCTCCATCTGCGAGACCGGAGCAATAGGATCAAAATAATAGCTTTATCGCGTAGCAACTTCCCAATGTTGTTAGGTAGTAACAAGAGGCCGGACTTATAAACATTAACTCGCAAATACCCCAATTACATCCATTGGGGGGTTTTACGGGAACAGAGGCTAATCAACCTGCTAAAACGGAATATCATCCGCAGGGATATCTTTCTCATCCCACTCAGGCGCACCGCTATCCTGGTTCATCGCGTCCGGGCTCGAGTTCGCAATTGCGCCTTCTATTCGCCAAACCTGCAGGCTGTTGAAGCATTTTTCGACATTGTCTTTAGAAGTCCAGAGTCGTCCGGATAAGTTGCAGTGCGCCACAATCTCTGACCCGGCTGCCATACCATCGATCAGTGAACATTTATCTTTGATCAACTCTAAAGCGATGTAGTTTGGATAAGTTGGATTTTCGCCTTCGCCGGTGAGTTTGACGACAAATTCACGCTTAGTGAAACCATTTGCGCCGTATTCGGTGGTTTCGCCCATAGAATGTATGGCGCCTTGAATTTCATAACTTTTTGACATGCTGAGTCTCGATAACTGGTTAAGTGGTTTTGATTGTTTGAGCAAAGAAATTGCCGATAAGCCGACATTTTTGCGTGGCCTGTTCGTCCACCTGCTAATTTAATTATAACAGTACTTAGGTGATAGCTCGCCCTAATGCCCGGTTTTTATACATTCATTCGCAAAATATTTAGGCTGTTGTTCACAGTCGCTGGCTGCTGCGATGACTCGGGGCACAGACTATGTGCTCTGACACGAACTGCATCTTGTTGTAATTTAGGCAGTCATTTCTATCGCGCTCGGCAGAATGTCGATATCATTTAATTCGACCAAACGCTGCGGCTTGAGCGCTAACCCTGGAGGCGAACATGAAAAAAAATTTAGTCGCCGAAATTTCATGACTTCAATAGTATCGAGTGGCGCGGCTTTGACTCTGCCGGGCCTCGCAACTGCCAATTCATCCGAGCCCGTTAATAACCATCGTAGTAGCGTGAAGACGCCAAAGCCGTCAGATGAATTTCTTGATTACGATGCTCTCGGACTAGCAGAGCTGATCAAGAGTAAGCAGGTGACGCCTGCTGAATTAACGGAAGTGGTAATTCGCAGGATAGAAGCTCTGAACCCCACCATCAACTGCATTGCGACACAAACCTTCGAACGCGCTAGAACCAATGCAAAAACAATTTCACCATCAACAACGTTCGCGGTGTTCCAAGCCTAGTCAAAGACATGATCGACGTCGCGGGCATTAGACGAACGGATGGATCAAGGCTGCTCGCTACCAACATTCCAAAAAATCAGTTGAATACATCAAGGCCTTTGAGGCATCTGACCTGAACATTGTTGGCATGACAGCCGTACCAGAGTTCGCTAGCGGCTTGAAAAGCGAACTGCATGGTCAAACCCATAACCCCTGGAACTTAGACTATTCATGTATCGCTTCAAGTTCGGGTGCAGCAGCCGCAGTGGCAGCAGGTTATGTGCCCCTGGCACACGGCACAGACGGCGGTGGCTCAAATCGATTACCGAGCCACGCTTGCGGTCTTTTTGGTTTTAAACCGAGTCGGCTTCGCATGCTTTCAGGCGAGTCGGATGGCGGCCACGATAAGTTTAAGACCAACAATGCGATAAGCCGCACGGTAACGGACAGCGCTGCGCTGTTCGATGCGACAGAGGTTAAATCAAATCAAGTTTACACTCACATCGGCTTTGTATCGGGTCCGACGAAGCGCAGATTGCGAATTGCCTATGCGCCCGATGGCGTGGGTGGCTTTCCAGTTGCAACCAGCATCAAAGACGAACAGGATAACATCGCAAGGTTATTGACAGAGCTTGGACACACCGTTGAGGAAGTGAAACACCCGCATTAGGTGTCATTAAACCCGGGGATGATTGGAATGATAAGGGTCACCTGTTCGAGAGCATCCTGAGTATAACGGCGGCGACGAATGCCGTTGGTGATTGCGCCATATCGGTACCGCTTTCCACATCGAAGGCTACCGGGTTGGCTCAATGTTTCAAGCGAAGGCTGGCAATGACCAGCTGCTCTATGAATTGGCCTATGAACTTGAACAAAGCAGACCCTGGAAAGACAAGTGGGCGCCTCACTCCGCCAAGTTCATACAAACTTAAATATATACATAAAAGAAAATGATACTTTCAGCGTCATCAAAAATGGAAATGAATGCTATGCGAACCGGCAAGGTAAAGACCACACTCAATCTTTTTATTAGCTTCTTTATTAGCTTCTTTGTTAGCCTCTGCGCCCTACTAGGCCCAGCAATGGCTTTTGCAGCGGACAGCGCTTCGACCAGCAAACTATCTGATCAGCACATGGCTAATAGCCCAGAGGCACTCATCAAAGCGCTTGCCGACATCTCGTTTCTAACACCTGAGGAGACACAAGCAAAACTCGAAATTGAGTTTGGCGACATGCTGCAGCCACTAAACCTTATACAGGCGCCGCAAATTCTTGACCCCGCTTGAACCCACGCGCCGATATTGCCGCCAGCGACATCAGCGATGTATTTAGATCATTTAACTGGCATTTCAATCAAATCAAAAAATGACGGCAATCTGATATGGGGCCGGGTTCAAGGCACAAAGTACGAACGTGAAGCGTCGCACTATGTCGAAGGTAAACTTAAAGAATTGGGCTTCACCGATGTGCGCAAGGACAAGGTGCCGGCCCGTCGACCACTGTGGTACTTAGAACACTTTGAGGCCACGGTCATCGCGGCACCAGGGTTTAAGGCAAAACAAACTTATCATTTCAACAATGCGCTAACGGCCTATCAATCTGCGACTACGCCAAAAGGCGGTATAGCATCAGAAGTAATATTTGTTGGGGAGGGCACACCGGCTGAGTTAAGCGGCCGAGATCTTAGCGGCAAAATTGTGCTATTGCGCACACGGGGTTTACCTGGCGGTCTATTCCACAGTGCGCGCACGGCCTACTCAAGGCTCGCTGTTGGTAACTATGGCAAGCCCGCTGGCGTCATTGTTTGGTCTGACATCGCCAATGCATCAGTTGTAGCTGGGCGTGTTGGCGCCATTGGAGGCGGCGAAAATCTTGGTTTAGCCTTCCCCTGGACAGTGATCAACAATCAAGATGGCTCCTATCTACGTAAACTGCTCGATCGCGCCACAACAGATGAGCCTGTCCGCATGCGCCTTGATGTCCAAGGTGAGGAGCAAGGGCCGGATATACGTTACTCCTACAATGTCTAGGGTGTTTTACCCGGTCAGTCTGGCAAATACATTCTGCATATTACGCACATCGATGGTTTTCTTTACGCCGAACATTGCAATGGCGGCAGCGTTGCCATGCAGATGCCAATGGCCAAGCACTACGCGACGCAATCGGATGAATCAAGACGGCATGGGCTGATCTTTTTATTCGTTGGCGATCATGAAAACCCAGGCGTTGGCGCAACGGATAAATTTATTGAGGCGAACCGAAAGCTTATGGAGGAAGATTTGCTCGCGGTGATAAGGTCAGAAAAGCCCGCTATGGTGCAGGAGCTTGACGAGGGTTGGGTTTCCGGGATTTCGTCAAACGTTATGACGCCGCAGATGTTGATGGTGACAAATCGCAGCCCACTACTCATTGATATTTTTCGCGAAGCCGCCACAACCTATAATATCGCTTCAATGGACTATGTGTTTGCAGACCCCGCTAGTGACGAGACAAACTTTCACCCACCCTACTTCGATGCAGGCGTGATCACAGCCGGTTGGGCAACGGCAACGCGTTACTATCACACAACCGCCGACTATGAGAATAAGCTGATCAGACCCGAGATTCTTGAGCAACAGGGTCGAGCTTAAGCGTTCGTGATTGATGAACTAATGAAGTATGACAAGGCTGATCTTGAGCGAGGTGGCACACCCTACACGGCAGAAAAATCGGCGTATCAGTCGGATATTCTGAAATTGCTGTTTGGTAATTACTAGGCAATTTCGTCATCGCGCAAGGTTGATGATTTGATAATGAGGCACCCTTCTGAATGCGCAAGGGTGCCGTTTAAAGATCTTATGAACCCGCGCAGCGCAGTGTTTCAAGTTTAGCGGTTCTTCACGCCGCCAATGCCAACGGGCGCGCTTCTGCCACCGGCCCTTGCTTTACCCACCACATCTCGCAGCGTGAACGCGGCATTCAATTCTTCTGCCGTCGATTGCGGTCCTAGTTCGCCTACGCGTAAATATTCACCGCCGTCCGCGGCCAATCGAAAATCGACCAGCGCACCCGGCAACTCTTCAACCTGACCTGTTGCACCGAAACCATGACCTTCGTTGGTTTGGGCGCCATTTGTGGCTTGATAACCCATACGATGTAGCAGTTTCGCGCTGGCTCTCTTCAGCACTTCTGGCTTGACCGACAACATCCAATTCTCTTGCTGTCTTAAAACCGGCCTTACCATGCCGTTTAGCATAACGATGCGGGGTGATTTTGTATGATTGATGCCTGTGCCGTGTAACACACGACCGTCGGTAATAACCATGGTGCCCGCTTTGGCATCGATATTGATTGCTGGCGGCAATTTGCCAACCGGTGTTTTATTTCTGACGGCCTCGGTCAGCACGAGATGGCTACCCGGGATCACCAGCGTGCCGCCGTTGGTTTCATCAACATCTGTGATGGGGGTAAGTATGTTAATCGACATGGGGCTAAGTGAGTCCAGCGCGTTATTTTGATCTTGATGCAGTGCTTGCGGTACCCCACCTTCTAATGACACCGCGGCAATTAAGGATGTGCTAATCCAACCTGGGCCCAATGCTTCGGTGATGAGCTGCTCCATTAATGCACCACCTTGAACGACGTCAGGGCGCAGTTCTATTAAGCCTTCAAAACATTCGCCTTTGTTTACGCAACAGTTAATGTTTTGACCACTGGGGGTTCTTTGCGCGATGCCTGCCATGCGCTCGCCTTCGGCTTGTTGGAGCACGCGCTGCCGAATCAGCGCGACTTGTTCGGCACTTACCGCATCTTCAACTTTACAGTAACCCCACTGCAACATGTCTTTACGCAGTTGCTCGATGTCCTTGCTCGCTTGCGGCAAGTCTTTGTCTTGCCAGTAAGGATGCTTTGACCCCGTTGTGGTGTCGTAATAGGACCCGGCCTTGAACTCCCAGTTACCCCAATCGCTGCTGCGCTTGGGTGGCACAAAGTAAATTTCAGGATTGTTTTCCAATACCGACTTCATCGGGTCTTGGCTGGTCAGTTCGGCATGATACATTTGCGCCTCGGCTGATGATTTGGACGCAATGTAGGCAGGGTCAAATTCGTTGGGCACTGAACTCATGATATGAAAATCTCCTTAACAGCAATTTTTCGCTAAGCGTTTGCGAACGCCTCGTATTCTACTGACATTGCGACGACAGAGTCTAATGTCGGTACAACCCGATAATTGATGACTCTACCGATCTAAGATCACTGTCACCTAGATCAACACTAACCCGCTAGAAGTGCGCAGTGCGAGGCAATAAACTGGCTTGCAAAACAAAGGAGTGACCGTGACAACACACATCGCCTCGAAAGCGAAAATTTTGCTGGGCCAATAACCTGACAAACAAACGCATTATCCAAGCAGACACAGGCTATATAAACTATGACGACGAGCCGATGGCAATACCAACACGATGTTTCGTGTTGGCGTGACCCACACGACCAACCCACACAGCGTGCATCTGCAATCTAAGAAACGCTATCTCGCAACAACGGATGACCGGGTTGATACAGACATTGTCGGGGTGAGTGTCGGCGCAGCTCATATGATGCTGGACGATAACTGGGACTGGGACTGCGGACCGGGATCGGACTGGCGTCTGAGTTTTTATTTTAATAAGCGACTATCGCCTTGCCTACGCTATACGCATGCACAACTTGCCAACAAACTGACTGGCAAACCTGAGACTTACGAAATCTACAGGGTTGACAGGCAGTACTACGCTAGTACCGAAGGCCATCTTCGCCCGCTTGTTACTGACGAGGTTGGCGAGCAACTACTAGATGACGATAGAGATTGGAGGGCCTGATCTGGCATGCGGGCTTAGGTCTAAACCATCAGTTTACGCCTAAGTGAGCCATGCAAGCTGACCACATCGCCTTCTGAAGACCAAGCAAACACACTACCGACGGGTTGGGTAACGTGGGTTTCTCTACCGGCTCGGTGGGAGTGAGAACCTACCACAAAACTAAGCTCGATATACCGCTATTAGCGCGGCGCTATTTATCTAGCGCCACATCATCAGATCACTAGGCCGTTGGTACCCAACCAGCGCACCAGCCTTTACCAGCCACCAATTGATTCTGAAACAGAACACAGCCGCCACGCGCGCTATTGCCAGCATCCACTGTGTAAAACCGACAATTGTCACAGACCTGATCAGCTCCTGCAGTACCCATCTTGTCTGTTCGTTGGGCATCTGTGGCATTCTCTACATATTTTAACGCGACAGCGGAGGCGTTTGATAAATCAACATTGGTTGCCGCGAATACTGTTGTCGGTATTAAATTTGCGACAGGGATCAGCGCTAACATTGAGGCCGAGGATAATAATTTTCTTCTTGAGACCACGATTCATCTCCTAATTGGATGACTTGTTGGATGATTTGTTAAGTGACTAATTAAACCTTTACTGAAGTGTCTAAAACGATGACTAGTTGTACGTTAGTCAAACGATTGATGGATCAACTTTTGTTGAATTCGGTGCCTTCATCCGTCAATCATTTCAAAATGGGGGCCTAGCTTGGGCTCTATCGTTCCCAAGCGTCGTTGTTTACACCGATCATTAGGCTCGTCTTAGCCTAGCAGGGCGACCAGCGGACCTGAAGCAACAAGCATTAATGCATCTCTGCATCAGCAGACATGGTGTGGGCTATTTCAATCCAGTAGTCCAGCAGATCATTTATCTGGCTTTGGGTAGACTCGCTATAGTAGAAGCCAAGAAATGCGCAGCGCGACAATTCGATAATCGCCGCCAACATCTGCGCCTCGCTGGCTTTGTCTTCGACGATGCTCAACACCCCCGAGAAATATTCATGCTCCGCGTCAGCACCTTCTTTGGAAAACGCCTGAAGAAGCGCTTGAATAGGCTTTACAAAGTGCATTTCTACCGTTTCTTCAAAAGTCATCGTGGCTCTACCGGAATCAATATTTCATTTGTTCTTAGAAAAGACGGCATTAGGGGTGAATTGTATCTGGCCCAGGTTGGCTCGCCGCTTATTTGCCACGCAGCATTTTGTTCTAGCTGCGCCATCAACTGATCTCTGTGTTTCAAATAGCTGTCTTGCTTCCAACCGCCTTTATAACGCAACACGGCAAACACACCGCCAGCTGCCTCGAAAATATTGACAGCGTCGTCTAACGGCACGGGCAAATCGTCTAGGTTATGTTCAGCCGGCATGTAAAATCTAACGAAGTAACCGTCTTCAGTAGCCTGCTGGGTAACCGGCGCCGTCATGGCTATCTTCTCCTCTGCATCATTTTTGCCAAATATGTACCCGGCGAGTCGCCTGAAGGCGTTGTTACCGACATCTTTGAATTCACCTTGCACCAGCGTCTCAGCCACCACATGTGGCGGATATTGACGTATCTCAAGCGCGCCGTCGTCAGCTATCACCCTGAAGCTCGCTTCTTCAATCGCCATGGCGTTACCCGCGACTAACAATAAAATCAAAATCTTAATCATACCGTGGTTACGCACCTACTCGCGCGCCGGATCAATACAAGCCTCGATCGCTGTTGCTGCGGCACGAGAGTCGCTATGACTGAGATTCAAACCCGCCGCAACATGGCGCTTCCAGAATAACTTCTATAATGAAAATGTCTGCATACTACTTTTTAGCATAAACATTTTTCACCATTGCAATTTGCAAACATAAAAGTCACGACACGGCTATTTGACGAGGAAAAGGAAGGTTCCCTCTTTGGCATGGCTCTTGCTTAACCGGAGGTCTATATCATTTTATACGGTGAAACTTTTGACCACCTTCAATTTTTCCTTAGATTCGTCAGATACTAGCCTCGCTAAACACCAGGCCATTTTAATCGTCGCACCATTTTGCCTTACGATTTTTGCCAGCGCATATTTGCTCTTTCAGGTACAGCCCGTGATCGGTAAATTCATTCTGCCCTGGTTCGGATCGACGCCGGGTGTTTGGGCAACGTGCTTACTATTCTTTCAGTTGCTCCTGATTGTCGGCTACGGCTACGCGCACATGGCAGCAAAATGGCTTAAACCAATACAACAGGCCGGACTTCACGTTACGTTGCTTATTATCGCTGCACTCATGCTTCCAATTGCCCCTGATCCTATGTGGAAGCCCGTCAACGCCGATGCACCCGTTTTAGGTATATTGAGCGTGCTTGCCATGTCGGTCGGCGCGCCGTACCTCATACTTTCCTCAACTGGTCCACTAATCCAGAGTTGGTACGCGCAAAAACTACCCGAGTACTCACCCTATCGTCTTTACGCTCTATCCAACATTGGCTCCCTACTTGGGTTGCTCTCTTATCCACTTTATTTCGAGCGCACGCTCACATTAGATGACCAATCTCTGTGGTGGTCGCTGGGATACATCTTGTTTATCTTGCCTAGCATTGCCTGCGCTTGGCTCGTTTCGCGCACAGCTAATACTCAGCCCACATCCGTCGCGCCTGTTAAGCAGAACGCCGAATCCATCTCTACAACTGCCATTTCGCTATGGGTACTTTTGTCTGCGTGCGGCTCAGCGTTATTACTTGCGACAACTACTCAAATGACGATGAATATCGCCATTGATCCCTTTTTGTGGGTATTACCACTCGCCATTTACCTGGTCACCTTTATCCTGTGCTTTGATAGCGATCGTTGGTATGTGCGAGAGATTTACTGGGCACTATTGCCCATTGCATTGGTGAATGTTGTGCGAGTGCTATACCTCGGACTCGAACTGAACTTCGCTGACCAAATTTTCGGCTACTCATTTGTGCTCTTTGTCGCTTGCATGTGCCTGCATGGAGAATTATCACGGATGCGACCAGAGACAAACCATTTGACGCTGTTTTACCTGATGGTGTCGATTGGTGGCGCTATTGGCGGAATATTTGTCGCTGTCGTTGCACCGTTCGCATTCGATGCGTTGTACGAGTACCCGTTATTACTCGTCACCTGCTTTATGATCGTCGGCGCTATTGCTCTAAACCTAACGCTTCGCGGACATGCTCAAAACCTCATGGGTAAGGGTAGCGAATGGCGCACCGCCAGTGGCGTTGTCGGTTTACTCGCAGTTGCTGTCGGCTGCATTGCTACATTCACGCCCTCTACTTGGGACATTGCTAGCCGCAGTAGCGATACACGCGAACTGTTTTCGCAATGGCACCAATATTCGCTTGCTGCCTTGGCTGTCACGCTCGCCGCGCTGACAATGGGTGCTGATTTGATGCGACGCTACCGGCAACAGCCCGTCGCGCTTTGGCTCGCACAAAGCTTTGCGCCCTTTGCAGTGCTTGTTCTCGTTACCACAGCAAGCCTTGTGTTAACCCAAAGCCTAGCTTGGGTAACAATAGAAGATGAAAGGAGACAAATCCTTAAAGACAGAAATTTTTATGGCACTCTTTCCATTCGCGAATATGACTTAGGCACACCGAAACATCATCTTGGTCTGAGGCATGGAAACATTTTGCACGGCGAACAACTAACGGCCAACCCGAATTGGCCCACAAGCTATTTCGCACCTGCCACAGGTATTGGCATCGCGACCAGAATCCAAAAGCAATTACTCGCCGAACAAAGAAGCTTTAAGGCAGGCGTAATCGGCTTAGGCGTTGGCACGCTTGCTGTTTATAGCAACGCTAAAATACAGCCAGAGCAGTTTCCCGAAAATTATGCACAACCACATCAGCCAACCTATGCAGACATATTTCGGTTCTATGAGCTAAATCCAATGGTCAATGATTGGGCTGAAACCAGGTTCAGTTATTTGCAAGACGCGCGCGACAGAGGTGCAGACATCTCTGTTGCTGAAGGGGATGCAAGAATTGTTCTTGAGCACGAGCTTACAACTGACAACGCCCAACAGTTTGACTTACTTGCGGTCGATGCATTCAGCGGTGATGCGATTCCTGTTCACCTAATTACAAAAGAAGCGATTGAACTTTATTGGCAACACCTAAACAGCGACGGTGTGCTGGCATTACACATTTCAAATCGCGTCGTTGATTTGTCGCCGGTTGTAACCCGGATCGCTGAAGCGCTCGGCTATAAGGTTCTTTTGATAAAGAACAACGCGAACGACCTGAGACATACTAACCGCGCCACTTGGATGCTGATGACAAACAATCCCGCGTTCCTTCGTCAAGTTGTCTCCTTGAACAAACACACCTATTTGCCGGATGCAGGTCCCTTGTGGACAGATGACTTTAGCAGCGTCTACGAGGTTTTAGAGTGAAGGAGTTTGAACACCAAAATGTTGCCTACAATTTTCCGCTAGAGGGCTATTGCCAGTCTTTGCTGGCTATAGTCGCTATTTTGATCGTGGCACATATCAGTCTAAATTATTTAGACATCAGACATGACAACATCCATTGGTTAATTATTGAGTTGTTTCATCTCGATGAAGAAAATAACATCCCTACATGGTTTTCATCCTTCATGCTGGCAAATAACGCAGCGTTACTGGCTGTTATCGCGATCAAAGCGACGGCACATCGACTACATTGGCACTTGCTGGCGATCGGCTTCCTAATACTTTCTATTGATGAGGTTGCCGGCATCCACGAATCTTTTAACACGGTTTCGGAGATGAACTGGACCCTGGTTGGCGCAGTACTGGTCGCTGATTTGTTTGTCATATACATACCGTTTCTTAGGTCGCTGCAGCCCCGTATTATGTTTGGCTACGTGCTATCTGGGTTCATTTTTGTTTCTGGCGCATTGATTATTGAGTTTTTTAGCCGAAATATTGACTCCGACTCGTTGACCTACGTCTTTGCGACATCGGCAGAGGAAGGCATGGAAATGCTAGGATCGTTACTATTCCTGTTCTTTAACTTCACGCACCTGAAACAGTCGCAGCGCTCTTTTGTCATCGACGTAGGTTAACAGCGAACAGGCCCATCAAAACCTTCGTGATTCACCAATATTTACTAACTAATAATTTCCACTATTGCTTTGGGTCGAAGAAGTAATTTAGGCCGGCCTGCGCACCCTCCCTCCAACGACCCAACTCGGTTCGATACTTGCAAGGTTTAATCTTAGTCTAATCATTTATAACACTTGGGCATAGATTCTAAATTTAAACTTTAAGTAGCCACATAGTCTTTAATTCTTTTAACTTTCCAATCATTTAAAAATATATCTAACAATGCCGCTCCGCTGAATTTTTGTAATCAAACTATCGCGTTCCAGTAAAAGCCAATTGTGATTTTTTCTTAACTCGATCAGCGTTCTACTTTTCAACAAATTACTAACAACCTTACTATGAATTATATTTGAAACAAAAATACAAGTGTCTTAAATATTTGCAGTACGCTACATTTTTTCGCGTTACGCAATCAACGCTGCAATATGAACAGTCCTCGTTGAGCATCAAACAAACAAAAAAAACAAAAAAAGAACATACGAAGCAGGTGCTTAGACAAGTTTGTAAGGGTTTGTAAGGAAAGTTCGATTTGGCACTTGTATTGCTTTACTACCCATACTATTTTTAACAGGACTCGCAAATGAAACCTTCAGCAATAATTACTTTCGTCGTTGCTTCGCTTTTTATCTTTGGCGGTGTCGAAGCACTGGCTGATGGAAAAAGTTCAAAAAGCTCGAAAAGTTCAAAAAGTTCAAAAAGTTCAAAAAGTTCAAAAAGTTCAAAAAGTTCAAAAAGTTCAAAAAGTTCAAAAAGCAGCAAAACTTCTAGCAAGGACAATGACGATGACGACGTGGTTGATCCGCCAGTCTATACCGTGCCTCAAGTCCTAAACGACGTAATAAGTAATGGCGCTGGAACCATGGACTTGCTTGAATTCGTTAACGCTGAGACCTTGCAAACCTACATTAGTGAAAGCAGCTCCGTATTCCTAGGAGCTGACATAGTAGAGGCTACTGACGGAATTGAAACAAATACCTCAGCCGGTGTCGCCATCAAGGATGCTGTGCTTGAGATTGTTACCAGCGATGGTGCATTTTCGTTTTCAGACATTCTGACCAATACTAGCGCCAATCTTGCCAGCAGCACGGGCACTGCTGCATACAACACTTTGTTCGGTACAGCGACTCGTTCCGAAATTCTTACCCAGGAAACCTCTGACTTCTCAGACCTTGATGATGTGCTGCAGTTTGAAAACGTATCGTTCACCGGCGATCTTATCTCCGCAAGTGTCAATCTAAATTTTGTTGATACAACGGGAACTGGCGTCAATGAACAGTTCTTCAACTTCAGCGGTGACTATGAGCAATTCGCAGTCATCACGGAGAGTCAGGCAAATGCAATTGATCAGAAAAGTTACACAGCCCCTGAAGGCGTCTCATTTTCTGCGTCTTCACCACCGGGGTCACCTGAGCCTTGGTGGGCACTTGTGCTACTTGTACCAGCAATCCAACTCTATAAAAGTCGCGCTGTTAAAAAATGAGTGGCATGGCAAAGTTAATATTGATCTCACTGTCGGCGACCTTGATATCCGCTTTTAGTTTTTGGCATTTTTCATCGCAGCAAGACGCTGTGGTGGCGGAGGTTAAAGCCGTTCAGGTAACCCTGACCAAAGAAGCGCTTAACAGCTCAACTTGGAATGAGATTCCTGCCTTTTTTGAACTTGCTGAAGCATCTGCTTCAGCAAGGGATGCTGCTATCAGTTTAATCGATAGCAGCAACCCCGCTTCAGTCTACCTTAAGGGCTTGCTACATTTATCCAATCAAGATATCCCAACGGCTACAGATACCTTCAACAAAATAGCCTTGTCGGATTTACCGGCCAGCCGCATCTACCTTCCTTTTCGTCTAACAGAAGCACAGGGGAAAGTATCAAACAGATACGCGACACCATTGCGGAACGCAGCGCTAGACGGATTCTTGCCACCAATTCAAACAGCCAGAGTCGGCGCCAAAATCGGTGATCTATCCTTAGCGTTAAATGAGTATCTAAAGAGCGACCCAGCCACCTGGTCAACGTACGACTTGAAGACATTCGAGTTAATGCTGCTACATGATGGCCTAAAAAGAGAAGCAAGGGCCATTTTTACGGCCGCGGTAAATGGCACGAGGCTGAGGAACGACATTAAACAATCGCTCGACAACCTGCTAGACGAAAGAAACGCAGGCGAAATGCAGATGACAGCGCTAATGCAGTCGCTTGAAGACAATACTGAGGCTCAAAACAGTATTGCTTCAGCCTTAAGCACCGTTTATACAGCACGAAGTCAGTTCGTCCAAAAAGAGTATTTTGACCTTGTGTATTCTTATGAGGACAAAGACACTCTGTCTGTCACGGACGAAGCAAATCTTTTGTTGTTCCTATCTTCGGTCGCAATCAAAAACAGAAATGAGACCAATCGTTGGGGTCATGAGCTAAAGCGACGCTTTCAGGATAAGGAGGTGAAAACGTGGATCAACCACATGATGAACCAGTCCCTTTAGTAAAAAACATTGTTGCCCTCTGCCTTGTCTTAGTACTCGCCGAAACCTTTGATGAAACTGGTTTTGTCAGTGACCTATCGAGGCAGGGTCTTGTTGGCTTTGCTAATCTGATAGGACTAGCCTCTTTGGATAGGGGTTATGAGATTGTAATGGGCTCGTTGGTCGTGCCATGGACTGACGATTGCTCCGGTATCAATTCACTTATCTTACTTGGGGCTTTAAGCCTCTGGATTAATCGCAACAACCCTTTTTCGATTTTTGCTGTCACAAGATTACTACTCGTATTACCCCTAGCGGTGCTCGTTAATATTCTGAGAGTAGCGAGTATTGCAGCCTACCGCTATGTCTATTACCCAGAGTGGGAGACACCGCAGTTACATTACTTTATTGGGTTTTTCTGGCTATTACCGTGCCTGCCTTTACTGGTTAAAGATTTCAATCAAAAGCCTCTGGGCTTCTGGGTTAATACGCTCTATCTGTCGACATTGTTGTCGCTACTTGCGCCGCTAATGGCCAATCCAGGCGGCATCATCGTAGTCATCTGTGCATTATTAATCATGTTTCAAAACGGCTACCAGCCACTGCAAGGTACCAGACGTCTACTGGTTGTTCCGTGGATCATTGCCGGCATTGCGATTGCAGTATCAGTGAGTGAAAGCTTGTGGATTCCCTGGCTATTGCTTGCACCGAGCTTTGTCAATATCAATCAATTCAAAACGTTTTCTGCATACCCCGTTTTGGCGGGTACTGTGACACTTATCACCTTGAATTCAGATGCTCAAATTGTCGTCTGTGGTTTTATAGCGGTCCACCTCATTGTTCTGTTTTTGAAAAACAATCAACCATCAACACCGATAGACCCTGAGCCAAACATCCCTCGAGGTTTGGCCGCTGGCATAACGTTACTTTTAGCTTTTCCATTTGTTCTTCCCTCGTTGGTTGAGCGTGATCACAAATTTACGCCACCGCCTATGGGTGTACTAGCAAAAAAAGTTGAGTTCAACAGTTATGAAATCAAAGTACCGGGTCAAGCGGCTGACATCGCTTCATTTTGGTATGGACCCTTCGGCGATGGCAGACACCATTCACTGATTTCCTGCATGGAGTTTAGAGGCGTCACGTTAACGCGACATGAAGAACACGAATCGGTTTATACAGGTGACGACAAGTGGATGGTGGAGTATTTTATCTATGAGGGCGAGTTGATCGACAACTACTACTCCTACTTACTTGCCAGCGTATTTTCTTTCGGTGACCCGGGTGTTCACTTGATACTGGAAGTACCGGAGGATGAAATGACGCCGGCATATTTTCAGCAGGAGTCAATCGCGTTGGCACAACAGGTCGCTCTTTTACACGAACAACGAGAAGCGAGGCTTAACCGCACTGAAACCCTTGTTGTGAGCAAGTAGAGGCATCAATCGACACGTTGGCAGTAATGTTAGTGTTGCTTTAAGAGAACAAAATCAGACTAGAGCCAACGTCCTGTTCCTACTGGGCCTTACAACAAGGTCAATCAAATACGGCGCTCTAATCAACTTAGTGCCCGTATTTGCATGATTTACCTGCCCCGTATTTTTTTAAGCTAAACGCAACGGCAGCGATCTCAATCGTTGCCCAGTTGCCTTAAACACAGCACTGGCTACCGCAGGTGCAATAGGTGGTAAGCCCGGCTCTCCAACGCCTGTTGGTGAGGTACCGCTGTCAACAATAATAACCTCGACCGCAGGTGCTTCTTGCATCCTTAAAATAGGATAGTCGTGGAAGTTGCTTTGCTTAAATGCACCCGCCTGCAGATCCAAATCACCGTGCAGTGTCGCGGTTAATCCATACATAACCGCACCTTCCATTTGAGCGCGAACGACGCTTGGATTAACAGCGATGCCACAATCAACAACACAGGTGACCTTGTGAACCTTGATCACGTTGTCTTTTACTGACACTTCGGCAATCTCTGCTACATCAGTCATGAACGAGTTGTGCGAGGCAAATCCAAGATAACGACCTTCGGCTGGCTGCATCTTCTGCATATGCTGTTGAGCAACTCGGATAACATTATTCAAGCGAGGATTGTTCACCGTGTTGTTAAGACGAAATTCAACTGGGTCGATGTTGGCTTTTTCCGCCAACTCATCAACAATGCCTTCCTTCGCGAAAGACGTGTAGGAGTGACCCACCGATCGCCAGAACGTTAAGGGTACATCGTGTTCCACCGTGACGTGGTTTACGATCTTGTTAGGCGCGTCATAGTCTTCGGAGATTCCTTCGATACTTGAATGATCAACCATCCAACCAGAAAAGACATCACGCGTTAAGCCGACGATAAAATCGACCGAGCTATCCCCTAAGCCAGGAAAAAACGCAGGAATCATATTTTCGAGCGTCTTCGGCGTAATGTTGCCACCAACCCGTTTGGCTTGCCAGGCAGTTAGTTTGCCATCCGAGCCAACACCGGCTTTCATCTTCATGAGAGAGGCAGGCCGATAAATACCATTTTTTATATCGTCTTCGCGAGACCAAAGTAAGTGGATAGGCTTGTCTGTCGCGACAGCAACTTCTGTCGCTTCAACGATATGGGTCAAGGTACCGCGTCGACCAAATGCACCACCCATATAAGTATTATGTGCTCGCACTTTCTCGGCTGGAATACCGGAGAAACGTGCCACCAAACCCTGCATACCACCAACACCCTGCACGCCGGACCACACATCTGCCTCGCCATTTTCAATGCGAACAACCGCGTCCATAGGTTCGAGTGGCGCGTGAGCAAGATACGGCGCCCAGTATTGCGCCTCGACAACATGTTCTGCCGCGGCAAGACCCGCTTCAACATCGCCTTCGTCTGTACCTGTCACACCCTCTTCATTTTGCATTGCCTGCGCATAATCGTCTTGCACGGTTTTGGTATCGACTTTAGACAGGGCAACCTCTTCCCAGGTCGGTGAGAGCTTCGCGGCGGCGGTTTTTGCCTGCCAATATTTCTCAGCAACCACCGCCACACCACTGGAGATTTCAATCACGTCCGTCACGCCAGGCATCGCCTGCGCAGCTGACTTATCAACAGATTTTAGCTTAGCGCCGGCAACCGGTGACCTTACGACAACGGCATGGTGCATATTGGGGATATCAATATCGATGGCAAATTCGGCCGTGCCGGTTGATTTTGCGATCGCATCTATACGGGAGAATTCTCTACCGATATAACGGAAATCCGCGTCGGCTTTCATCGGCGCTTCTTCAGGGGATTCAAGCTGTGCAGCAACACTAACAAACTGACCGTAAGGATATTGCTTACCGGCAACGATGATAAATCCATCTGCGGTTGTAATATCGTCTATCGCAACGCCAAGCTCTTGAGCCGCGGCGCTAACCAGCACCGATCGTGTGTTAGCACCCACCTGTCGTAACTGCAAATAGTGCGCTCTGAGCGAACTACTGCCGCCCGTACCCTGCAAGCCCATTGCTGGGTTGTTGTAGTCGGCGTGAACACCGGCAAATTTGACATCCATTTGCTGTGGATGCACATCAAGCTCTTCGCCAATGAGTGTCGCAAGACCGGTTGTAACGCCCTGACCCATTTCATCGCGCGGGCAATAGAAACAAACCTTGTTATCCGGTGTGATTTGTAGGAACGCGTTGGGTATAAAACCGTTTGCTGATAAATCGATAGGCAGTTCACTTGGCGCGCAACCTGCCAATGAAAAACCAACCACTAAACCACCACCAACAATGCCGGTTGTTTTAAGAAACCTTCTTCGAGACATATTTATGCTGTTAGTCGAACTGTTAGAACTCATGCCTTCACCTCATCTATGGCGTTATACGCAAGCTTCTGCGCCGACACGTTCAATATGGCATCCTTGATTCGAACATAGCAGCCACAACGGCAAATATTACCTGACATGGCAGCATCTACTTCATCGGCCGTAGGATTGGGATTACTTTCAAGCAATGCGGCTGCGGACATTATCTGTCCAGATTGGCAGTAACCACACTGTGGCACGCTTAGGGCAACCCACTCTTGCTGCAGAGGATGCATGTTTTCGGGCGTACCTAGGCCTTCAATCGTTGTGACATTGCGTCCGGCAACAGCACTAATGGGAAGTACACAGGTTCGGTTAGCTTCACCATCAACATGCATGGTGCATGCACCACACAAACCCGCGCCACAACCAAACTTTGAGCCTTTGAGTTTAAAGGTATCGCGAATCACCCACAGCAAAGGTGTGCTGGGGTCATCGTCGGTCGTAACAGTTTCGCCGTTAAGCCTAAATTCGATCATTAGATTTCAATCTCCAGTGGTTATGTCGACTTTTTACTCTTCCGTGCTTGTTTTGAATTACTTTTTTTGACTACTTTTTTGCTCACTACGAATACCAGTAATAATACGACAGCCGTTAGTGACGAAAATTTGGTGTGAAGAAAATTCGCTCATGAGTCGTTGCACATCTTCGGGTAGTTCTGAAGCTCTAAAACGCGGCCCAAGATCGCCTTGCACAGTACCGAGAAATAACGCACCGAGTGACCTTACGGCATCAAAAGATTGTGAAACTGTGAGCTCTCGCCGCTGCGTCAGACTTTGAGCAACATTCGATAACAATTCAGAAATGTCGCGCTTTGCATCAACATATACTTCAAGTGAAACATTGTGCTCAATAACACTATCTAATCGAGACATCAGCCTAACGAGAGCGTTATCTGATGCAGTCGTTTGATAAAAGTGTTCGACAAAAGCAGTATCTGAAATCCATAAGGGTGATGTTTGAATAAACTTTGTCGACCAGCCATGCAGTTTGGCCAAACACAGCGCTAGTAAAATCTCTTCTCGAGAACTGAAGTAGAGATAAAGCGTGCCCTTAGAAACCCCCACGAGCTTACTAACCACGGCCATGGAGAACTTTTCAAAGCCAACTTCAACAAAGTGAACCTGCGCAGCGTCGAGGATAGAGTCGCGGCGATGCTGCTTTTGCTCTTCTGTTCGAGCGCGCTGGTTGAATGCAGATGCGTTCATTAAGGAATCATAACGTTAGTAGAATACCGGGCGCCCGCAGTATAACTAACTACCAGTAAGATACAATGTATCACCCTCAAATCGCAGCAATTAGCTAGCCCGAAGACATCCTTTTGGATTAGCATGCCTAATTAAAGCTCCCAATTAAACGACGAATAACATCAGAGCAGAACAAAACGAAAAGAAGAAAACATTATGCAGCCAGCACCGAAAGAATACATACGACACACCCGCGAAAGTTACGAAAAGCTTGGTTTTGAAGCTTACCAATGGTTTCAAGCCGATAGTGAACCCGCCTTTGCGCCTCTGAAAAAACCACTATCCGAATCGCGATTAGGTATGATCTCGACCGCCGGTACCTATGTGCCAGGCCAGGTCGCTTACCACTACAAAGACGACACCAGCATCCGCAGTATTCACCGCGATACGCCAACTGAAGATCTGCGTTTCTCCCACATCATGCAAAATTATCTTGAAGAGGCAAGACAGGACCCTTGCACGGTTTTTCCTAATGAGGCTCTTACAGCGCTGACAGCTGATGGCACCATCGGTGAACTGGCTCAGAACTACTTTTCTTGCATGGGCGGCATCTACTCAAAAAACAGAGTTTTAACAGAGCTCATTCCCGCTCTAGAAGCGGCCGTCAAAAAAGAGCAGCTCGATCTTCTATTACTCGTACCCTTGTGACCTGTCTGCCATCAAACCGTGAGTTTGATCGCCCGACACTTTGAATCAATTGGACTGCCAACACTTATACTCGGCAGCGCGCTGGACATACTTACCGCAGGCAGACCGCCAAGGGCGATGTTCGTCAACTACCCGCTTGGCTTTGAGTCCGGCCGCTTCGGGGATAAAACAGACCAGTTTGCAGTGGTTCGACAGGCACTCGGTGGATTTGAATCTATTACGACACCAACAATAGAATCGATGGATTTCGAATGGCAAGCGGGCTGGGACATCGTCAATGAGCGAGAGAAAAACACCTTGGACAGCCGCAGCCAGAGAACCACTGAGCCGCAATACCAAACAGAAGCGGATCGGCGCGCCGCAGAAAACTAAAAGCACGGCACTACGCTAGCTATACAACAGGTTTTAGGCAGCCGCATTTATTGCTCTGAACGCCCACGACATTTTTAGAGATTGCCAATATGACAAGCATTCTAACGCGCGAGCAGATTGACCATTATCAAACCCAAGGCTATCTGGTGCTTGAAAACTGGCTGTCAGACGCCTGGGTCGATCGATTAAGTACGGTAACGCAAAGCTTCGTTGATTTGAGTCGCAATGTTTCGGAATCCAACGGGCAGTTTGATGTAGAACCGGATCATAGTTTCGACGCACCAAGACTACGCCGCTTAAACAGCCCGGTAGACCAACACCCCACCTATTGGGATTTTGCTTCATGCTCAGAGATTGTCGATTTGGCAGAGGCTATTCTTGGCCCCGACATCAAATTTCATCACGGCAAACTGAACTTCAAATACCCACAGGGCGGAGAAGAAGTTAAGTGGCACCAGGATATTCAGTTCTGGCCGCACACTAACTACGACCTGATCACTATTGGCGTGTATCTGGAAGATGTCGAGGCAGGCCAAGGTGAAATGGGGTTTATCCCTAAGAGCCATTCAAATGACCTATTTGATCAATACGATGAAACGGGCGAGCGCTGGTTGGGCTATATCAAAGATCAAGACCTTGGGAGTGTCGACACTAAAAATGCGGTATTCCCAACTGGCAGAGCGGGCACGATCACTATTCACAACTGTCGCATGATTCACGGCTCTCTTCCCAACCACTCTACAAAGTGGCGACCATTGTTATTGCAAACCTATACAGCTGCTGATGCGTTTGCCTACACGGATCTTGTGCGCAAATCGCCCCATGGTGAGGAACTGATACGCGGCAACACTGCTAAATGGGCTAGGCATGATCCTAGACCTTGTCAGGTGCCGCCAACCAAGGTTGGTACGATTTTTCAGGCACAGCAAAATGAGTCAAAGATGTGATGCGTTCTGAATGCCTTATCGGATGAGCCGTTTATAAAACTTTATTTAGAAAGCTCTATTCGAGAAGCTTTATTTGAAAAGCTTTATTTGAAAAACTTTATTTGAAAAGCTTTATTTGAAAAGCTTTGGCAAAAACATACCCGCCTCGCGGCGGTATTGCTGGTAGGGCTGACCGATTTCCTCGATCAAATCTTTCTCTTCAAACCAAAGGCCAATAAAGATATACACGGTAAATCCAATCGACAGTATTAGATGTGTCGCCGTCATTGTTGGGATGAACCACACGCCGATCAGCACGCCCGTCTGAATCGGATGGCGAGAAAATTTGTACATACCTCGTTTGACAAAATTCAAGGCGGGTCGAGGCTGGTTCTGAAAATGCAGATACACTTGCCGCAAGCCAAACAAGTCAAAGTGATTGATCGCAAACGTTGCCGCTAGGGTATAAAACCAGCCAAAGCCAAACAGGACCCACAAAGAAGTCACCAACGCCGGCGCTTGTGCTGACCAGATAACACCCGGCACCTGCTGCCATAGGCCGACCATTAAGATTGACGTAACGCCGGCGACCAATACATAAGTAGGTCTCTCTGCGGGTTCAGGTATGAAACGTGTTAACACGGCCTTGAATGAATCCCGCGCCATGACCGAATGCACCAAACCCCATAGGGCGACTAGCATAACGTTCACAACGATTGGCGCGCCAAGATTAAGCAACGCCGGATGCCACGTGGGCATTAAACCACTGGCCAAGGCGACGATTGCAACCAAACCGACAACCCCAATGATATAACTTATGACGCCATAAATTAGGACGATAAAACGTCCGATCGCTGAAGCACTTTTGTCCGGTTGTTCTACCACTTCGCTCATATCAGTTTCCCGGATTCGCATTTTGGTAGAGACATCCTAGCGCCAAATTGACAATTAACCTAGGCGCCACCAGGCCGTATGTGTCACCAACCACAGCAATAAGTGTAGCGGATAATCGACACAAATAGGCTAAGGTTAGCTTCATTACTTTGCCTGTAGCCAGGCTTCAGCTAATGTAAGTACACTGATCCAACAAACAAGATCAGAAGAACCACAAAGAGAACAACAAAAAGAATAATAATAAAAAAGGAGATTGGCGGTATGGATATTTACGAGGCGATGAGCACCTTACGGGCCGTCAGACGTTTAAAACCCGATCCCATTGACGAAGACATCGTTGAGCGAATATTTACCGCGGCAACTTGGGCACCGACTGGCGGCAATATGCAGCCTTGGCGAATGATAAAGGTGACAGATCCAGCCAAAAAACAGGCGCTAGAGGATTTATACCGGCCGCATTGGGAATCCTATATTCCAGGCTACGAAAAAAAGATGGAATCCATGCCCGCCTCTGTTCAATCATCCTCTCGACGTGCACTCGAAGCCGGCACCTATTTAGCCCGCCATCTGCATGAAGTCCCGGTCATCGCCGTGTTCTGTTACAACCCAAGCATCATGACCATTACCGACGCGGACCAACCAAGACCTAGCGTAGTTGGCGGTGGCTCTGTCTATCCGGCAGTACAGAATTTTCTATTGGCTTGTCGAAATGAAGGCTTAGGTTGCGTGCTAACAACCCTGCTTTGTATTGAAGAGCCTAGCGTGAAGAAGATTCTTGAAATGCCTGAGGACTGGTTTACCTGCGCACATGTGCCGGTAGGATATCCGGTGCTGGGAGGGCACGGTTCAATCAACCGAAAACCGCTTACTACCATGATGAGCGAGAACACCTGGGGTAACCTTGCTTAAAAAGCTTAGTTAACAGTCTTATCTAACAATCTTATCTAACAACCTTAGTTAACAACCTTACCTAACAGCCTTAGCTAAGCACGTTTTTTAGAAACGACTTAGCTGAGGCGCCACTAATACTTCGATTGGGATTCCAATTGGGGCTTGGGCTTGGGCTTGGCTTTACCTTTACCTTTTACTTTTTACTTAGGCACAACCCTTATTACCTTACCGCTATCACTGTCGGTTAGGATGTATAGATAGCCATCGGGTCCAACGCGTACGTCACGAATACGCGCGGCAATTTCAGTGAACACAGACGTTTCTGACACAACCTTACCGGCCTGCATTTTAATCTGCCGAACGTCTTGGTCAACTAAGGCGCCGATGAATAAATCACCCTGCCACTGCGGAAAAGCAGCACCCTCGTATATGGCCAAACCTGACGGTGCAATGCTTGGTACCCAATAGGTTAATGGCTCTTCAACACCCGGCGCTGATCGTAAGGGTGATACATAAGCACCTGAATAGTTAACACCTTTGGTCACCGCAGACCAACCGTAGTTGCGCGCGGGCAATACCAGGTTCAATTCATCGCCGCCTTTCGGGCCGTGTTCATGCATGTAGATCATGTCGGTTTTGCTGTCGAGCACCAAACCTTGCGGGCTGCGATGGCCGTAAGACCAAACCTTAGGGTCGCCATTAGCGCCATCGGCATAGGGGTTATCTTTGGGAACCGTGCCGTCACTATTGATTCGAATGATTTTGCCTAACTGATTAAATTTATCTTGCGCCGCCTCACGATACTCAAAGCCATCACCGGTGGTCATCATCAAGGTGCCGTCCTTAAGAAAGATCATCTTGCCGCCGTAATGAACCGCCGTGTCCTTCAATGGTGCGACGGTATATATCGTCTGCAGATTTTCAACCGTGTCGTCGTTAAGCGTGCCTTTAACAATACGCGTGCCATTTGCTTCAGGTGTGCCGTGAGCAAAAGATAGATAAACGGTTTGATTGGACTCGAAATTGGGATCTAGCATGATGTCGAAATAACCACCTTGGCCTGCGACGTAACTGCTTGGCAACCCTGACAAGGGTTCACCGACGTCGCCAGCTGCGCTTATGCGCCGCACTTCGCCGACCCTTAGTGCAACCAAATAGTCGCCGTTTGGCAAGAAAGCGATCGACCAAGGAAAGTCTAAGCCTTCAGCAACGGTCTGAAGCTCATAGTCCACCGCGGACGATGTTAAAGTCTGGGCCGAGGAACCCTCAGCGGCATTCACCGCGCGTATTGATGTGGCAACCATCGCAAAGATTGTCACGGTGACAAATAGTAGAACGCGCATAACCCTTTCCCTTCAACTTAATTCAGGTCATCATAGCAAACACAGATGAAAATGCGGGTCTTTTAAATGCTCAACACAATCATGCGAACTTTAGGTAGCTTTCTAGCCGCCGTCATTGCTACCTACGTTTTGGGCGCAATATTTATCAGCCAGGGCAACATCGCTAACATCATCGCCATGGACTTTGAGGTCACCATGGCCCAACGATTCGAGGCGGCTATTCACGATGTGACCCATATGACCGACATCTACTTACCCGTCATCGCCGTGAGCTTCCTCATTGCCATGCCCGTTGCCACATTGATCATTAAATATGTGCCGCATCTACGCATGATTGGCTACGTGCTGGCAGGCGCCGTAGGATTATTCGCCCTTCATCTCATCATGAAAATGGTGCTAGGGCTTTCAGGCATCGCGCCAACCCGCAGCGCGATGGGGTTAATTGCGCAGGCATTGGCCGGTGGAGTGGGCGGTTATCTGTTCCATTTACTGTCCATGAAGCGAACCACTGAAGGCTAGTTTAGATCGACAGGTCCTTCAAATTATAATCGCGGATGATTGTCTGCCAGTTTTTATCATTGAAGCGAAATTCATCCTCACGTCCATGTAGCGGTTTGTAATCGTAGCGGTTTTCGGTGGGATAACACTGAGCACGCGCATCGCTTGCAACGCTAATCACCTTCGAACGGTCTTCAATTCGCTGTTCGTCGTAAACCTCAGATTCGGTTTGGCTTAACGCTCCGGTCGCACCCAGCACAGAGCTATAGCGATGAAAACCGAAGGTCAACGAGATGCGTTGATCTGGCGAGGTGTTAGCGAAAGAACAATGTAATGCCTGCCTATTAACGATCGTCACATCACCCGGCTGACAAAAAAGCGGCACTGCATCTGGTAGTTGCTCAGAACCCGCATTGTCCGCAACCAATTTTTTGATATCAATCTTGCCAAGCTTGTGACTACCCGGCATAACCCAAAGACAGCTTCTTGCTGACGTCTCATATAATTGAACCTGAAAGTTAAAACCGTGAATACCCTGATCCCAATTCGGTGAGTCCCAATGGGTCACTCCATCTTGATGCCAAGATACCGAACCACCAACACCGGGCTGCTTCACAAAGATGGCATCGTTGTAAGGAACAAAGTCATCACCGTTGATCGAGGCCGCAATCGATAAGAGTTTTGGATGGCCATAGAGACGTAATCCAGCCTCCATAATCTGGCACATACCACCCATGATAAACACAACCTTGTCCGGCGCTTCAGATTCTGGTCTCGGCTGATTCATTTGGGTTTGGTGACGACCGTTTAACTTGTCGGTGCCGCCCCAGGGGTCTGTCAAAGGACGAATAAGGGAATAAACTGGCCTGGCGAATTCCTGCCCAAAAGCTGGCCTACCAAGATGATCGACCGTCGCGCCATTATCAACCGGCGCTCTGTCGAGTAGATCGGCCATAGCCGATTGCAATAATTGAATCTCAGCTTGAGCAACAAGACCTTCAAACACGTAAAAGCCTGTTTGCCAGTACGCCTCCAAAATCTCGTCAACCAGCTTACCGTCTGCCTTAAATCTTGCGGGACCACGATTACCTAATGCTAACGCGCGCGCTTTACCGGCTTCGACATAATCGGTAAGGCTCGCGGCGTGATCGCTTGCCACTTGCATACGGGGTGTATCTTCTACGGACATTGTCATTCCATTTCTCAGTGATTCAACCTTTTTTGTATCTTCTGCTTTCAGACCTAAGATTTCAATTCCAACGTTTGAATGAACTGTTTCAATGAGCGGTTTCAGTGAAGAAGACGCATCCCACACATGTTAATCACTATTTCTCACAATCAAGTGAGCGATTTGCACTACTGAAGCCACTTAACGACTAATAGAGTCAAATCTCAACAACAATAGTTCGGGAGATCTAACATGAGAGAACTTACTATTGATGAGATTCAACAGGTCAACGGCGGCTTTGGCCCAGCAGTTTATGGCGCGATTGTTTTAGCCGGTAGGGTTGCTGCGAGTCCTACAGCACGAGCTGCAGGACTCGGCGCGCTGGGCGGTTTCGCCGAAGGGTTTGGCGGACAAGTAGCAGGTGCAATTTCTTCTAAAATCAAGGATATGCTGAAATAGAAGTAAGGTTCGCTACTCAGCTAACCAGCCGGGTAGTGACTTGGAGTATTCCATGAAAAGTCTCAGTTACTTTTTTACTTTGTCGACCACAATGTTGCTGCTTTATTATCTTGATGCAGCCACTACACATTACATAATTGAAAATGCTGTCGGTAGAGAAATAAATTGGACAGTTGATACATCCACTTTTCTCACCATCCTTCTTTCTCCAGGTCCGGCCTTGGTTCTTTCTATATCCCTATGGGGGATGATTGCTGCTGAGTACAACCCACGCAAAACGCCAAACAGGGTTCACTACAATGGCTGGTGGCGCTTTCTCTTTTCCACACCCTATCTCTATGTAACCATAAAAATCTTTATCGTCGGAAACAATACTTCTATCGCACTTGGCAACGGGAGCTTCATCGCGTGGTTAGAGATTTTTGTCGGCGACTACATGTTTTTAGGCGTGTGCTTACTATTTTCAGCCTGGTCGATGATCGCCCTTCCTTTCATTGAACGGCACCTCAAACGCCGTTACCCGCTCCCAAGTGATCCCACGTCAAACAATAATGATTGAATGAGTGCGCAGGTATCGCAGTAAGGCATGAATTACTTCAAGAAGTTTAAGTGCACATCGTATGTGCTAAAAAAAAACGACTATTCGCCCTTAAACTGCGGCGTTCGCTTTTCCTTAAACGCTGCTCGACCTTCCGCGCCATCTGCACTGTTACTCACACCTAACAATTGATCGCGGGCGAGTGCGGCTATTTCAGCCGGTCCTTTGGGCACTGTATCAGATACAAAACTCTTAATGGTCTCAACGACTAACGGCGCACTCACAGCAAAAATATCAGCGTACGCTTGCGCTGCGGCGAGCTGTTCGCCCAACGGCACAACTTTGTTAACCATGCCAACTTCATAGGCTCTTTGCGCTGATAGGTCCTGTCCCAGAAGCATAAACTCCATCGCGATTTTATGCGGTATCTTCGCCGCACAACCCGCGATCAAGCCTCCGGTAAAGCCCACCTGCGCCTCTGGATATTTGAAAATTGTGTTGTCTGCGGCAATCACCAAATCACACATTTGCACTAAAATATAGGCACCACCCACACAGTAACCTTGTACGCAGGCAATGATCGGTTTGTTAGTCACAACACCGACGCCGGGCACACCCTGCCACATTTCTTTTGGCGGACTTTTGATGTCAGCACCAACAGAAAAAGCACGATCACCCTCAGCGCAGAGAATTGCGCTGCGCGCATCACTCGCATCAAACGCTTGCAAGGCGCGACGCAAACCCTGAATTGTTTCTTCATCCAGGGCATTGAGCTTTTCAGATCGATTGAGCCGAATAATCGCGGTGCTATTTTGTTCTGTGTATGTCACGACATCGGTCATTTTACTACCCCTTAAAACCCTCGTTATAATTCTCCGCCCCTTCACGTTTGATGTCCGCTAACCAATCACCCTCATAGGGCCAGTCCTCTGGATTTTCAGGGTTAGGTCCTTGCCAAAAGCGGCTAATGGGCCCATCACCTAACTTCTCCAATGACCAGGCTTGCCGGCGGAAAGTCCAACTATCTGGCACCAACTCGTGGGCTAATCGAAAGTGCTTAATGGCTAGTGCATGATTGCCATCCATCTCCAACTGCGTGGCCAATTCAAAATGCGCATGACCAAGCGCTGTATCTTCGTTTCTGGGTCGTGATCGCTGTACCACCTTGTCTTCATCCATAGCGTATTCACTTGCACTACCCTTGGCGACCCAATCACGCAAAGCGGCATGATAGTCGACAGAGCTATTTGGAATCTTCACCGCCTCACCCATCATCTCAACCAATCTTGGTGGCATTTCCGCCGGCAGATCGATGTTCGGTCCGGTATCTTCGGACGCGTCTTTAGGGGGTGCGGGCGCTGCTTCAGCGGGACGCACGATATTGCCCTGTTCATCAATCCAGATACTACTGGGTATGTTGACCACACCGAAGAGGTCCGCCATAACATGATGTTGGTCAATCAATGAAGGATGTTGCGGTTGCGCCGCTTCAATAAAATTACGACAACCATCGGCGCCCAATGTATCTAGACCAACAGTAACCAGTTCAAAACCTTGTGTGTGTAGTTCTTGTCTGAGTGCTTGCCACACGGGCAAGTCGCCAGAGCATCCTCAGTAGGGTGCCCAGGCATAAACGAGTACTTTTTTGCCCTTCAAACTGGACAACTTGAATTCGTTGCCGTCGACATCGGGTAGCGTTAGTTCAGGCGCTTTGGCTGAACTTAATGCACGTCCACCAATTGAATCTGGACCCATCGCCCAAAGCTGCGCCTGGGGCTCATGCGCCAACGGCAGGTTCATGGCGCTCGCCACTTCAGATACATTGAGCCTGCCAGAGTCAGCATCAATACTTGTTTCAGGCAGCGGAATACAGATATCGCCCTTACATGCACCTTCAGGTTTGATTGCCCAACCTGTGCCTAATTCGAAATCAGTTTTAGAAACTGAGAGAGACTTTAATAACATTATTGATTCATCCGTTTTTATCAGAGTGAACTTTATGGAGAATGATCATGCTAGCGGAATCTCAATGCAATACCAATGGACATATGAGCACCGTTGGTAAACGGTATTCATGCAGGTTCAGTAGAAATCGATCAGGCGTAAACGGGTCAGGGAGGGTGTCGATCTCGCCATCAGATTTGAAGCATCGAGTGGCTGAAATTCGGCAAGACACCGAGCGATGTCTACACTAATTTCATCAGAACGACATTAATCAGCGCGGTCGTTATCTCAACGTGACGAAAACATACCGTCCACCGCAACTAACTTTTTCTGCCGGGCCAAGGGCTAGCAGGTTTTGACTCGGCACCTTTTGATTCACTGGCTTTTGTTGAAGTCGCTTTCGTTGAAGTCGCTTTCGATGACGTAGCTTTCGCCGAAGACGCTTTTGACTTATACGCACTTGAGCTTGATGCCGTTTTTGTTTTTGGATAACGCTTGTTCGCATCACTACTACTATCTGACGCACTTTTCTTTAGAGGCTCACCGCCTACTTTCATTTTCTTAGCGCTACCGTAAGCATGGGGGCTGGCTTTTTTCTCTTCCGGCGCGGTCAACGATTTGTTTTTTCGCGCCTGATGTTTTTTAACAGGAGGCTTAGCCTTTGCAGATTTTAAATTTTTACCAGCCTTTTTTCTTTTTGGACCCGCGGCTTTGCCAGATTTTTTAAGCTTCTTTGGCCCCTTGTACTTGGCCTTAAGACTGCCAACTTCTCTGTGTTCGAATCGGATCTTCAGATAACGCTCGATGCTCGAATTCTTATTCCATTCCAAGTCAGACACTAACGTAATTGCCTTACCCTCTTTACCGGCCCTGCCAGTTCTACCAACACGATGCACATGATCATCACCGGAATGGGCGACCGTAAAATTGATCACGAGATCAACGTCAGTGACATCCAAGCCTCGAGCCGCCACATCGGTGGCCACCAGTATTTGCAATTTATCATCGCGAAAGCGGTTCAGTACTTGTTTACGGTCACTTTGAGGAATCTCACCATGAATATAGCCAACTTTTATATCCATTTGAGCCAAACGCTGGCCAACCTGTTCACATTGATTGCGCGTTCGACAAAAAACAAAAACTTTCTTGGCATCCTCTTCTTTTACCAACGCCGCAACGAGTTTTTCTTTGTGCTGATCATCGTCAGCCAAGACCATTTCTTGCACGATATTACTGTGGCCCTCTTTGTAAGAGTCGACTTCAATTGAAACAGGATCATTAAGAAGCTCAAGTACGCGACCAATACCCTTGTGCTTTAGCGTGGCTGAAAACAACAAACTCTGCCGATCCTCTGGGCATCGACTAGCAATGAGGGTCATATCTTCAGAGAAGCCCATATCCAACATGCGATCAGCCTCATCTAAGACGAGGAATTCAAGGTCTCTAAAATCTGTTGAGCCCTTTTCAATGTGATCGACCAGTCGACCTGGCGTGGCAATCACTACCTCAGGGTTTTTTCTCAGCGTCGCGACCTGATACTTAAATGCCTCACCACCGATAATCAGACCACAGCGAATCTGGCAAAATCGCGCCAGCTTTTCGAACATTTTCTGTGTTTGCAGGGCCAGCTCTCGGGTTGGCAGCAAAATCAGTCCACGGGTACCCGAGCCCGGCGCGTCTTCAGTGAGCATTTTATTGAGCATAGGTAATAAAAACGCCGCGGTCTTACCACTACCGGTTTTCGCTGAAACCATGATATCTCTGCCGGACAAAGCAATCGGGATGGCTGCGCTCTGCACTTCGGTGGCTGTTTCAAACTGCATCTTCTCCAGCGCCTTGTAGAGCTGTTTATGCAGAGCAAAACCCGCAAAGGACTCGATCGTTTGCGTAAACTCGGAATCCGCTGCTAGCGCATGCTTTAAAGAGCCTTCTACGAGAGAATCGCCTTCCAAAGAGTCAGGCTCTAATGCGTCCGCTGATAATAGCTCTGCCGCCAATGTGTCTGCTGACTCGGCTACAACATCGACTTTTTCAGGTGAGTTGGATTTTTCTGTGGGTTTTTCTACAGGTGTATCGGCCAAAAGGAACCAATCCTAGATGATAAGTTGACGGCATCTTACAGTAATAAGCTGTTATCTAAGGGAAAATTTGAATATCTATGTTAACGGTCGAAGATCATAAGGTACGGCTACCGCTCTCTTGACTAAAAACGCACCAAAGGCGATGCAGTCGGACAAATCAAATGAATCGCACTATGGATTTTTATCGTTATTTTAGGAGTTTATCGGTCACAAGTTGCCAGACGTAAACGCCTTTTTTAATAACCATACGCGATTATAAATAGGGCGATTAGACCCAAAAGCCATGTGGCGATGTTATTTAGGCGTTGGCTCTTTAAAAGTCTGTGACCATCGCTAGTCCATACTTCAATCGTTTAAGCACATCAGGCATTGTAATCTAGGCCTATTAAAGTAAGCGAGCACTTACATACGTGGCGTCTGCGGTGCGGGCCCGATCTGGAGATCGCTATACAGCGCGCTTTACGTACTGTTTGCTGGCTCAAGCTTTTCGAACTGCAGAGTTCTAGCCTTCTAATAGCAATCTTCTTTGCACTGTTTTTTCGATCCTGCATAGAGTTTTAAAATAAGTGTCAGGCCTGGCGACAGAACGGCCTTCAACACGCCAGCACCCTATCTGGCCGACCTCAAACAAACCTAAGAACTGAAAAACGGACCTGTTTCACAACTTCAAAAAAGTACACTATGCAAAGCGCGCGTTTGTGCTTACAGTAGCGGGAAAACAACCCCGACGAATTGGACTCTTCTATGAATAAATACCTCATTCTCTTTTCAATTTTATTTCTTGTCAGCCCTGCTGCAAAGGCCGAAGAAAGCTGGTTTGACAGCGCGCTATCGTTGTTTGGTTTCGGCGAAGAGGAATCTGCACCCGCAGCGCCGGAGGAACCTGCAGCGGCGAAACAGACCATGGACGCCGTGAAAGAAGCACTACCGACAAGCATGCCGAAAATGACCGACCTGACCAGCATGATCACTGAACAACTTGGTGTTTCCAAGCAAACGGCACAAGGCGGACTGGGCACACTGATGGGACTGGCTAAGACGAGCCTTGCTAGCACAGACTTCGACACGCTCAAGGGCTACGTCCCCGAAATGGATACATTACTCAAAGCCGCACCGGCTATTTCGGAGAATGCCAAAGGTCTTACTTCATTGATGGGTAATGCGGGCAAATATGCGAACGCACTGCAGGGCGCAACGGAAGCCTATTCTCAATTTCAATCTTTAGGCATCAGTACAGAGCAAATTCCTCAATATATCGACGTCACAAGCGAGTTTCTGAATAGCAAAGGCGGTAAAGATGCCGCGGATCTGTTCGAGGACAGCGTCAAATCAGTCTTGAGCGCAGAGTAGTCATTTGACTGAGTTTACACATTGGCTTGCCGCTCTACGCGGCAACCTTTGCTCCGCATTTTGCGGGCAGCAACACTAAAAAAAGACAGAGATATGATTCAAGAACAACAAGCCCCTAGCGTAGAAACGCCTTGCGTACGGATTTGCAAAATCGAAAATGACGTTTGTATTGGCTGCCACCGAACCTTGGACGAAATCGGCGCGTGGATGAACGCAAACTCAGAGGAAAAGCTTGCGATTCTAGCGGCGGCCGCGCAGCGTCACGAGAGTATGGCGATTGATGACCAAGACCTTAGCCTTGAGTTCTAAATCCTAACCACTAGTTCTAAACACTAAGCTCTAAACACAACCGACTGACTCCACTGAAAGCTTCACGATGCTCAATTTTTCCCGATCGACAACATAGACAAGATTGTTAAGGAACAGCGGTGACAACCCCTTCGCGGCGCTTATCAGCGGCACCTTCTAAACCATCAGAACGCACAACGATGACGTGTAAACCTGAGTTCTCGCCATCACGCTCTTGAACAATGTAACCACGGGACTTCAAATCATTCGCTAAAACTTCACCCGCGGATTCGTGCACATCAACTCTCACTTTTTCACCGCGGGCGATGATATTGGTAAAATCAACCGCAGCCTGTGCATCAAGTTGCCAGTCGAGCACGCCGATGATTGTTTTCGCCACGTAGGCTGGAATCGAGTTACCGCCAGGCGAGCCTGTCACCATAAACAAATCTCCCGCTTCATCGAACACCATTGTCGGTGACATTGATGAACGTGGTCGCCGTTGGGGCGCAATGGCATTCGCCAGACGTCCACCATCCTCGGGGACCGCCCGGGCAAAGTCCGTCATCTCGTTGTTCAACAAGAAACCGTGAACCCAGCGGGACGAACCAAAAGGCGCCTCGATGGTCGCGGTCATTGCGACAGCGTTACCTTCACCGTCGATAATAGACAGATGCGTTGTGCCTGATGCTTCCTGCGTTAAATCGCTGGACCACAAGCTCGCCAAACTATCGCCTCGCAGCACCAGACCTGGATCGCCCGGAGTCGGTATGTCAGCGGGCGCGATACGTTGCTTTGCTCGATGCTTAAGATAAATCGGATTAATTAGATCATCCAGTGGCACATCGACTTCATCGGGATCTCCAAAATAGTGATCTCTATCGGCGTAAGCCAATCGTTGCGCATCAACAAATGCCGCCACCTTATCTGATTGCGACTTAGCATCTTTTGACAGGTGATCGTAAAGGTTCGCCACCATAATCTGCGCCCCACCGGATGAAGGTGGTGACGTTGTGCAGATGTCCATGCGCCTAAAATCCCCACAAATGACATCTCTGTCTATCACCTTGTAGGACGCCATGTCACTCGTGGTTAACGTTCCGCCATTGGGCTCTGCCTGAGCGGCACTGGCGATCGCCTGCGCGATCTCACCCGAATAAAAGGCGTCGGGGCCTTCCAATGCGATCCGTTTCAAGGTCCGGGCATAATTTTCATTGATCAGCCGATCCCCTGCCTGCAGGGCTTTTCCAGCAGGATAAAAATACGCAGCCGAGCCTGCATTGGTCGCCAAATTGGAAATCTGCGCCATTCTTGGCAGATAATTCGCTAGCCGTGGTGATACTTCAAAGCCGTCGGACGCCAACGCAATCGCAGGTTCAAAGAGATCCTTCCAAGGTAGCTTGCCATGCATGTCGTGAGCATGTTTATAGAGCGCAACAACACCCGGTACGCCAACAGCTTTACCGCTTTGCCAGGCTTCCATAAAACCCATGACACCATCGTCTTTCATAAACATGTCGACAGTTGCCCCCTTTGGCGACATCTCTCTGCCATCATGGAACATCAACCTCTGATTATCTCTGTTGTAAACCAACATGAAAGCACCGCCACCCAACCCTGAGCTTTGGGGTTCAACAAGGCCGAGCACCGCATGCGCGGCGATAGCAGCATCGACCGCATGACCGCCTTTTTTCAACATCGTCACCGCGGCTTGCGTCGCATGGGGATTAGCAATGCTTGCCATCGCTCCCTTATTCCATGGCGATACTGGGGTGAGCTCTAACTTTGCGGCACCTGTCTTTTTGTCAATTTCGGTTGTACAACCGGCAACAAGCAAAAAGCCGAGTAATATCATCCATCTCATGTATCTAAGCCTTAAATTGGGTGCAAACATAAACAATGCTTTCGTTTGCGTGCATCTTATCCAAAAAAAACCCGCTTAATGCGGGTTTTATGAAATTACGCTTTTGTTACTTAAAAACCTTTACAGGCAACTCTTTAATACCGTGAATGAAACTTGAAGCGAGATAGGTCGGCTCACCGACCACTTCTACTTTTGAGAATCGATTCATGATCTCTTCCCACAATACGCGTAGCTGCATCTCCGCCAAGCGATTGCCAACACATCGGTGTACACCATAGCCAAAGGCAGTGTGCTGGCGAGGGTTGGTTCGATCGATAATAAATTCATTCGCCTTATCAATCGCCGATTCGTCTCTGTTACCGGATATGTACCACATGGCGAGACGATCGCCCTTTTTAATCTGTTTGCCGCCAAGCTCAGTATCCTGCAAAGCCGTCCGCGCCATATGCGCAACCGGTGATTGCCAACGAATCATTTCTGGCACCATCTTGGGAATCAACGTGGGATCCTGCAACAGTTTCTCATACTCCGCCGGATTTTGGTTCAGCGCCAGTACGCCGCCACTGATTGAGTTTCGAGTCGTGTCATTACCGCCAACAATCAATAGCATCACATTGCCCAACAGCTCTTGCGGCGTCATGTCATTAGTCGATTCATCATGGGCCAACATTGAGATCAAATTGAATTCAGCTTCTGTTTCTTTGCGACTGTCGTACAAACCTTGAAAGTAAGCCAGGCATTCAAATAGTATCTTGAAGCCCTCTTCGGGGTTTTCAAACTGTTCAGGATCAGACAATGCTTGGATCGTGTCGGACCAATAGATGAGTTTCATTCGATCTTCTTGAGGGATATCAAACAAGGTCGCAAGCATTTGCGCAGTCAGTTCAACCGAGACCTCTCGCACCCAGTTGAACTCTTCGCCGATCGGCAAACCATCAAGGATAACGCTTGCTCGTTCACGTATCAGCGGCTCAAGGTCTGCTAAATTTTTCGGTGTAAACATGGGCGCAACAACTTTTCTTTGTGCGTCATGTTTAGGTGGGTCTTCCTGTATGAACATCGGCAACGTGAATTGTTCGTCTTGGCCTGGTGCACCACCCAAAGCGATACCGCCAAGCTTGCCGTCGGAAGAGAAAAGCTCGTGGTGTCGATCAACAAACATAATGTCTTCGTAACGTGTCACCGACCAATAGGGACCAAACATACTTTCTTCATGAAAATGCACAGGATCCTCGGCGCGGAGCCGCTCAAAATGCTTCCACAACGTGTTGCCTGCAAACAAACCTGGATGGGAAGGATCAAGTCGGTCCAGATCAATCGCATAAGCATCATAGTTTGGGTCAATCTCGAAAGCTTTTGCGACCTCCCTGTTTGACACGGTCAAATCGCCGGTGCGCATCCTGGCGAGTAAGGCTTGTCTCTCTGCATTGTTTTCGCTGATATATTGTTCGCTCACATTATCTCCAATTGACAATCAGTCCGTTAGATAAAAGAAACACCACGCAAATAGCCTAGTCTGCTAGACCCCACAAAAGCAAACTGCATACTTTTGTGTGCCCAACTGTAGCGATAGCATGACGATTCGTTACGAAAATTTAGTCTGAGCTAGGCACCAGGGCCCTGTGACATTGGTAGTTTTTCATCCGCAACCCATTCACTCATTGACCCATCATAAACAGCGATATCTTCATGTCCGATCAACTTGAGCGCCAGAGCGTCAATCGTCGCCGAAATACCGCCGCCGCAATAGGCAATCACTTTAGGTTTTTGGAGGACGCCCTGCCGCGAAAATACTTCGGTGAGTTGTTCAGCATTCCGAAAACAACCATCTTGTAACACTTCATCGTAAAAAATATTTTGACTACCGGTTATATGCCCTTTGCGACCGTAACTCATCTTTGCATAGCCACTATAGACATCGGGTGCAAGCGCATTGATGGTGCAAATATCACCATCATCGATGGCCGCCAGCACCTGTGATTTGTCAGCCCACACACTGTTGTTCAAATCGACAGTAAAATCACCTTGCTCTACCTCATTGTTGTCCGTCGCAACGGCGCGGTTCTCGCTCAGCCATTTCGCTATGCCACCATCAAGTACTGAAACATTTTTGTGGCCGCAAGAATGGAGCATCCACCAGGCCCGGGTCGCCCACATCATATGACCGCTGCTGTAGATGACGATTTCACTATCGTCATTGATACCCAACTGGCGATAGCTTTGCTGAAGCTGATCAGCTGTAGGCATAGTGAAGCCGAAGCCGCTGGTGGTATCCGCTAAATCAACCATCAAATCCATAAAGTTAGCTGTTGGGATATGCCCCTTGTGGTAGTCCGCCAGCCCGGAAATTGCCTTGTAGCCTTTGTCCGCCGGCACAAGGCTGACGGTTGCATCAAAAATGAGTAAGCCTTGATCATTGGTCGCGATTTTTGCCGCTAGGGCATCGGTTGAAATTAAGTATTCAGGATGGGCATATGTCTTCACGATTCACCTCTTTATCGTCGATTATTGTTTATCTGGCTGGATTGCTCGCCATCGCGCTTTAGTCTCGTCTACTTTGTTATGCCTCTGTAGCCTCTTTAGCCTCTGTAGCATCTATATGCCAACACTTCTGTTGCAAGCCTTAGCATCATAACCACATAAGCCATGTTGATAATGCATCAACGGCGCATTCATGAGTCCTATCGGTTACACTGGCGCCGCTCAAAAAGCTGAGCAATGTTTCCGATCTGAACTCTGGCCGAGAGACTAATATAACCCAAACGGGTTAGATCAGATTGAACATTTCACTGAACCTATCACCTAACGTGCCTAAGAAAAACTGTGCAGGACTTTTCCTTAAAATACGCTAAGCGAACCCTTTTAGCCTCTCTCGTGATTGTTGGTATGGGTTTTTCTGTTTTGTTCCCAATTCTGTCACCAATGGGCAGAGAGATGGGCCTGACAGAATTTCAAATCACCAGCATTATCGCGGCATCCTCGCTCATGGTATTTATATCAGCACCTATTTGGGGAAGAATGAGCGACGTTTGGGGACGCAAGCGGGTCATGTTGATTGGCCTATTTGGCTTCACCATCGGCACAGTCATTTTTAATACTGTACTGACCGCTGGTCTCAATGGCTGGCTTATAGGTATGCCTCTGTACCTGACGCTGATCGCCGCACGACTACTTCATGCTGGCATGATGTCAGCCACCATGCCGGCATCAACTGCTTATATGGCCGATATCACAGATCTGAGCAATCGAACCAAAGGCATGGGCGCCACCGGCGCGGCGAATAATCTTGGCTCAATCATCGGGCCTGCCATGGCGGGCTTGGCCGTGATCAGTTTATTGACCCCGCTTTGGATGATGGCGGTACTGGCATTTCTAAACGGCTTGTTTATTCTGAGATTTCTGCCTGAACCACCCAAGCAACTGGTGGCAAGAAAACCACCACGCATGCGATATACCGATCCTAGAATTCTGCCGTTTATCGTCGTTGGTGTTTTGATGTTTATGGGTTTTGCATTGGTTCAGCAAACCATGGGTTTTAGGTTTCAGGACGCACTCGGCTTATCCGCCGGGGAAACGGCGCGAAGCTTTGGCTTTGCCATGATGTTATCAGCCGGCTGCTCTCTGGTGGCGCAGGGCGTTATAGTGCAGCGTTTAGAACTTGCACCGTTCACCCTATTGAAATTAGCCATTCCGCTGCTCATCGTTGCTTTCACATTGATGGCATTGTACGAAACCCTTTTGATGTTAACCGTCGCCATGATGATCCTTGGTTTCGGCATGGGATTAGCGGGACCCGGCTTCATGGCCGGTGCTTCGCTGGCGGTGTCTTCAGAGGAACAGGGTGCAGTGGCGGGCGTAGCGGGGTCTTGTGGACCACTTGGCTTTACCATCGGCCCCTTGATTGGCGGCTTCATGTATCAGATTGATCCAGTCATGCCCTATTACTTCGCCGCGGGTGTGTACTGCATACTGTTGGTTTTCATGCAGTGGATTGGCAAGAAAGTCACTGTCCACGAGGAGTAACAGACTGTCTTAGCCAATCAACGATTGTGCGCTTTGCAAAACCAACCTCGTCATTTCGCGACACTTCGATACTATACGGCATTACTAATCGGTGCCTTTACACCGCACAACAATATATCTATCTAGCGGGTCAGAACAACGAGGTTAGGTCGACCCTGTATCAGATCACGCGTCGCCCTTAATCTGCATTGAAGTCATACTTTCTTCAACCTCTTCTCGCAGACTGCCATTCAAACGATAATACGATTTGTAAACCCAGACACTAATCGCAATAAAGATAATCGGCGAGCCGATCATCAGTGCTCTGAGTCCAAAAATAGTCTCGTCGCTCTGTTCCACATTCGGCACATAGCCAATCAAGGTTAAGCCCATGCCAATAAAGAAACCTGCGAAGGCGCCGGCAAATTTCACCAACATTGTCTGCACAGAGAAGATAATACTCTCGCTTCGTTGCCCTGAACGATAATGACCATAATCGACCACGTCAGCTAACATAACGGTACCTAGACCATTACCAATACCTGTACCAAACCTAAGGGCTGCACCCGCTAGACCCGCAAGCCAAACACTTTCCGGTGAAAATATCCCGGTCACGAACAGAATCAAGCAAGCCAATGCTGGGAAAAAAGCCGCAACATACCACATCAAATGGCGTGGTAAATATCGGCATAACCAGGGGAAAATTAATACACCGGCTATTTCTGCAGCACCTGAAACCGCGGCGAATATTGGGAAAAGGTCGCCTCTGCCAATCGCGTAGGTGAAATAATAGATGGCAAAACCACCAACCAAATGTGCAGCCATACTAAATGTCAGAATACTGCCAATAAGCGCCTTCAACTGATCGTTGGAAAAAATAATATTCTTCACATCAACTATGGAAAATTTTTCCATCTGATTACCGAGTACAACTTTTTCTTTTACTTTGAAGAAAGTAATAAAGCCACTAAGCACAAAACTAATAACAACTAGTACAGACAGTAAAAAGAAACCTAGGCCTTGATCGCCATCACCTAACTCAGCAACCAGATACAAGCCCGTGCCACCCATGATCAGACCAGCGATGCTTGCGAAAGTCCTTGGCCAGACAACAAGTTTCTCTCGCTCAACCCGGCGAGCAGAAAGCGCTGGAATCATCGACCAAAAAGGGATGTCCATAATGGTATAAGTCACGCCCCAAAGAATGTAGGTCAAGGCGGCGTAAACATACAATGTCGTGCCCGTAAACGAGTGGGTGTAGAAAACCGCAAGCAGTGTGAACGAGTTGACGATCGTGCCAATCAGAATCCAAGGGCGAAATTTGCCGAACCGTGAACGGGTGTTATCGACGATCATGCCCATAATCGGATCGGTGAAAGCGTCAATGACTCTTGCTACTAGGAATAAGGTACCAACAAATGCTGCAGAAATACCTGCAACGTCTGTGTAATAAAACATCAAGAAAGTTGCGGTAATCGAATACGCAAAATCTTTACCCAAGGCCCCCAAACCGTAGGAAACTTTGGTACCTAATGAGATTTTGTCTTCCGCTACCTGCTCGGACATTGCTGTCACTCCGTGTCATCGTTGTTATTGTTGCTATTATTGTTAATTGTTAGATCGCAACCTAGAGCAAACACCCTAAGGTTGGTTTAGGTCTAGTTTATCTTAAATGCCCAGCGGTAATGGGACGCTTCAAGTCTAAATGGTTGTTTAACACTCGGCGTCCATGAATCGTCACCACCAACGCCCATGTGGTACCCATCAACACAAACATGTAAGCCGTCATCCGTGGTTAACTCATGGGTGTGTCGTGCGTCAGCCAAGCCTGCTTGACCGTAGGGGCTGACACTAAAATGGAAATCGCCTTGAATCTGCAAAGCGCCCAATTCAGCATGCCGCACATCGCAGCGAAGCCCATTGTCAGAGGGGAATATATAGTTCGTATGCATAGACTCGATAGATTGTTGCCAAGTGCCCATATCTGCACTGTGCAATCTATCGGGATAATTCTCATGTGGACCGCGGCCAAACCAAACAACGTTTTGATCTATTTCATTGGCATCCCGAGCGACCTTGAAGCTGGCACCAATGCGCGGCATCGGAGGCATATCACCATCGACGTAAGCGTCAATGGTTATTGACATTTGGCCACTGTGATCGAAGCGGTGTAGCCAACGCGTTCTAATCTTAAGCTCACCGGCGTGGTAATAACCGTGATCAACCTCAATGCTGGCCAAGGCTTGATCGACTTTAACAGCCAGACATTGATGTTCTAGATCGAACAAGCCTGCCTGCTGCCATCGAGATATCCACGCGAAAGGATCAGCATGATCTGCCTGACTCGTGCCAATGTCGTTGTCGAGCGGCGCTCTGAAAAAATTGTCAGCGATTGGCGTCAGCAACATTTCAGTATTGGCTTTTTGCCAGCTTGAAACTCTGCCCGTAACACGATCTAAGTGCCAAACATGCTGTTCAGCTTTCACGATCAGACTCTGTCCCGACTCATCTATGATTGGCATCTGGCTAGCGGAGATTTCACTCAGCCGCGTCGCCGCAATCATCGTTGGTAAAGAAAACTGCCATCGAGCGATCTCTTGCCCAGCATCAGACCAACTCGTTGGCTTATCTTGCGCAAGCCAAAGATTAAGCCAGTGGTCATCAGCGAGTTTAGTTAGATTATTTTCTAGAGTGAATTTTTTACTTTGACCCGCTGCCAGTTGGCATTCAATCTCTCCCTCGGCGTGAATTCCATTGCTGCTGATCACCTGCCAACACAATCGGGTATCCGTTGTGTTTTGAAAGAGATGTTCACTGGTCAAGGTTACCGTCAAACCTTGACGCTTGTGCAACTTTGCTTGGAATGGCTGCTGGCAGCGCTTCGCTTCAAGCAAGGTTGGGTGAATAGTTCTATCCGGAAATATAAGACCGTTGATGCAGAATTGCCGATCATTTATCTGGTCTCCGAAGTCACCACCATAGGCCCAATAGTGCTCACCTTCGTTGCTTACTTTATCTAAACCTTGATCAACCCAGTCCCAGATAAAGCCGCCTTGCAATCTCGGGTGCTCGCGAAAGATATCCCAGTAGTCGGAAAAACTACCCAGACTGTTGCCCATCGCATGGGCATATTCACAAAGAATAATCGGCCGGTTTTCATCGTATTGACCGACCCACTTGTTCAGTGACGGCTTCGCATCGAGACCGGGGCCCTGTGGCATATCGGCATGGGTTCGCGCATACATCGGACATATAATGTCCGTGGCGTTGGTATTTGAGCCACCGCCTTCGTATTGGATTGGTCGAGACGGATCAACTCGCTTAGTCCATTGATACATCGCATCGTGGGCGGCGCCATAGCCAGATTCGTTACCCAGCGACCAGATGATAATGCTTGCGTGGTTGAAATCCCTCGACACCATTCTGATCATGCGTTCCAAAAACGCATTGGCCCAAAGTGGATCATCCGCAAGACGACCCATCGGCGTGACACCATGAGTCTCTATATTTGCCTCGTCAACCACATACAAGCCGAGTCGGTCACAAAGGCGATAGAGTCCTGGCTGATGAGGATAGTGAGAACAGCGAACCGCATTAAAGTTGTGCTGTTTCATCAACTTCAGGTCTTGCTCAACGCGTTCTAAGGATTCAGCATGGCCGGTTTTCGGATCGTGCTCGTGCTTGTTTACACCGCGTATTAATAGTGGTTGACCGTTAATACAAAGCTGACCATTAATGACTTCGATGTTTCTAAAACCCACATCGTAAGCTTCTGTTTCAAGTGGCAAGTCGTCTTTATCTAACAGTGTGACTGTGACGCGATAAAGGTTCGGCAGCTCGGCACTCCACTGTTTGGGATTTTGAATGGGTATCGAGATATAACACCGATCATCGTAGCTGCCTTTCTCATCTATTCGATGAGTGCCCATCGGGTAACTTTGCTTAACCAGACACTGATCACTATTTTCTTGCGAGCTATTTTCTTGCGTGCTATTTTCTTGCAAGCCATTTTTTTGCGAGCTAGCTTCTTGAGAGCCATAAAGACAAATCGCTACACTGCACTGTTGAGCATTTTCCGTATTTATATCAAGCTGCAATTCACCGGCTTCATAACGATCGTCTAAGCTGGCAGTGACACGAACATCAGTAATTCTTGAGACGGGCTTGGTTAGCAATCGAACCGAACGATATATGCCACTAAGGTTCCACATATCTTGATCTTCCATGTAACTGCCGTCACAGAGACGGGTAACCAACACAGACAGACTGTTTTCGCCAGCGACGATAAAGTCAGATAAATCAAACTCGGCCATGAGCCGACTATCCTGCGAATAACCCACCCAGCGTTCATTGCACCAAAGGTGAAATGCACTATCGACGCCATCGAATTGAACACTGATCTGTTCATCCGACGCCCAGCTTTCAGGTAGCGTAAAGTGACGCCGATAACATCCCGTTGGATTTTCATCAGGCACAATGGGCGGCGTACAGGGAAATGGATATTTAACATTGGTATAGATTGGATAATCATGACCTTGCAATTGCCAGTTGCCCGGCACATCAATATTTTGCATGCCCTCAAGTTGAGATGGCCATGCCGCTTCAACCTTCTCGACCGCATCGAATAATTTAAACTGCCACACACCATCGAGGGACATCACCGAGGTACTTGGCAAATCAAGTCGGGCGTCTTGTTCACTGCGCCAACTCCATAGCGGCGTGTGTGCAACGCTACGATGCTGAGATGTAATTGTCGGTGTTTGCCAGGCGCGCTGGGTTTTGTAATCCATAGTATCTACTTTACTCTTATGCTCTCGCTTATCTGCGCTATCAGACTTGTCTTATTGTTTTTGTACGCGCCTATCCAACGCCATCAGCCGAAAAACCGGTCGAAAGCACAACTACACCGGCTGATGCACGCGCCGTGTAGATAACTTCTTTGAGACCTGTTTCATTGAAATAATTTGCTTCGACGGCGGCTTTCACCTGCGCAACTTTGTTAACCGGCACCAGTGCGACGACGCAACCGCCGAATCCCCCGCCAGTCATTCGAACACCGCCTTCGCCGTCCAACGTCTTGGCGACCAGCTCAACCAGAAAATCAATTGCCGGCACGGTAATCTCAAACAAGCTACGCATCGATTCGTGGCTATCGTGCATTAGTTGAAATAACTTGTCATGCTCGCTGGACCTCAAGCACTCAACCATTTCGAGTACCCGCGCGTTCTCTTCAACTACGTGTTTGGCGCGCTTGAAACTGACGTCATCCAAATCACCACGCTGTACATGAAGTTGCTCGACCGACACCTGCCGCAGTAAATCGACACCATAATGCGCCGCTGCCGTTTCACACTGAGCACGGCGCTGGTTGTATTCGCTGTCAACAAGTCCGCGTTGCACGCTGGAGTTGATGATAATGATTTCATAGCTCGGCGGTAATGGGACACTTTGCGTCTCAAAATTACGGCAATCGATCATAACCGCGTGACCCTCAACCCCCGAGGTGGAAATCAATTGATCCATAATGCCACAGGCACAATTAACAAATTGATTCTCCGCATCCTGACCAATTTGGGCTAATTCAAGCGGCGTTAGAGTGATACCGCTGGCATGTGTCAGCGCCTTTGCAATACCGACTTCTAGTGCGGCAGAGGAACTCAAACCGGCGCCTTGAGGCACATTACCACTCACCACAAGATCACAGCCTTGCAGCGGATAGTTTCTTTTTTGAAGCTGCTCTACTACGCCCCTTATATAGTTTGGCCACATGCGGGCTTCGTCAAAATGCATTGGCTTGGTTAAATCAATGTGATCGACCTCTCCTGACCAATCCCGCGCAACAACATTAACGATCGAATCATGCCGTTTTGAAACCGCCACATAAGTGTAGTAATTGATCGCCGCAGGGAAAACAAAACCACCATTGTAGTCAGTGTGTTCGCCAATAATATTGACACGGCCCGGTGCTCTAACTAGAAACTCAGCGGGTGAACCGTAATAGGTTTCAAAATATTTGCTGGTCACCTGAGACAAACTGTCTTGAGTCGAGTTAGTGTCAACGACGAGGGAGCCTGTCTGATGCAAATCATCACTCATCGTGGGCTCTCTTATCTTGGTCGAGATAATGAACCGTTGTTTGCTGTCGAAGCCTTGCCGCCGCCTGTTCAGGGGTCATATCCCGTTGCGATTCAGCTAGCATTTCATAACCCACCATGAATTTCTTAACACTGGCCGACCTTAAAAGCGGTGGATAAAAGTGACAGTGCAGCTGCCAATGGGGCTCGCTCGTGTCTGCATTGGGCGCACCATGCCAACCCATCGAATAAGGGAAAGGCGTATTAAAGAGATTGTCATAGCGGACATTTAGCTCCTTTAGAATCTGCGCTAAATTGACTTTCTCAGCACGACTAAGGTCAGTCATGCGAGACACAGCCCGTCTGGGCAGAAGCAGCGTCTCAAACGGCCAAGTTGCCCACCAAGGCACAACAACTAACCAATCTTCATTACTGCAAACCACACGCGTATTCGCCTCAATCTCTTTGCGCGCGTAATCGACTAACAAAGAACGGCCGTGCTCTGAATAATAGGCACGCTGTTTATCGTCTTCCTCTCCTACTAGCGTCGGTAGTTTGTCACTTGCCCAAAGTTGGCCGTGAGGATGGGGATTGGAGCTACCGTTGGCAGCGCCCTTATTCTCAAATATTTGTACCCAACAATAGGTGCCTGAAAGCTCTTCATACTGTTCACACCAAGTCTCAATAACACCGACGATGGCTTTTTCAGGCAGGCGGGATAAGCCAAGCTTATGTGATTCAGAAAAGCAGATAACACGACTCACACCCGCGACAGCTTGCAATTGGAATAACGGATCGTTTTGTTCTAATGACTGTTCAACGGGCGCTTCAACTGACGGATCGTACTGCGGCGAATCTGCCTGCAGCGCAGAAAAGTCATTCTTAAATACGTAGGCACCTTGGTAGTCTTTGTTGATATCGCCATTGACCCGTTTATTGCCCGGGCACAAATAGCAGTCTGGGTCATAGGCAGGGATGCTCTCTTTTGCCGCGGGCTCTAATTGTCCCTGCCAGGGACGCTTGGCACGATGCGGCGACACGAGAACCCAGTCCCCAGTAAGAGGATTGAACCTGCGATGCGTATGCTCGGATAAATCAAAAGACGACATTGTGATGCTGTATACACCTTTATTTTTGGATAACCGAGAGTAACTGTTTGCTATCGAATATTCACGCTTGGAGGCGCTAAGTTAATCAATCTTATCAACTATCGGACAGCGGTTTGCGAATCGAGGCTTTTATGACTTCCTGACAGGCTGTTACAATCCCGCGCATCAAATCTTCGCTTTTAATTTATTAGGAAAAATAATGCTTAAGGTAAATGAATACTTCGATGGAAAAGTGAAATCTATCGCGATAAAAACTGACCGTTTACCGGCCACGGTCGGCGTCATGAGCATAGGCGAATATACTTTCGACACGAGTGAGCGCGAGACTATGCAGGTCGTTAGTGGCAAATTGACGGTTCAACTGCCGGGCGCGGCTATTTGGCAAGACTTCAATGCAGGCGAAAGCTTTGTGGTCGAAGCAAACCTCGCTTTTAAACTGAAGGTTACCGTTGAAACGGCCTACCTTTGCACCTATGGCTAACACTTAGGAATGCTTAGGAATGCTTAGGCACCAATCTGCCTTAGACTTTGCTGACACGCCGGCCTTGCGTACATTCGATCGCGATAATCGAAAAAGGCCGGTTCAAGATTCATTTTAAATCGTTCAGCCCAATTGAGTGTATGCGCCAGTAATACGTCCGCCATGGTAAATGTATCACCAACCGCAAAGTTGCCGTCGTCCAATTTGAACGCTAGCGCTTGCTGCGCTTTATCAAATTCGAACGTCGCCGTGTCGAACATTACCTCGTGACGATATTCTTCAGGCAAAGCAAAGCGATGCTTTCCGATGGTCCAAAGCGGCTGTTCTAACTCCGTCATGACAAAGTAACAAATATCATCATACTGAGCTCGAACAGCAACGTCAGCGGGGATCAAGCTACGGTCCTGCGACAAATTGCCGGCGTAGTTCACAATCGCTGCACTTTCGGATATGTGCAGATCCTGCGATGTGAAAATTGGCACTTTCATGTGCGGGCTTAGCTTTATGAATGCCTCGCTGATCGACTCGCGGTCAATTCCTTGATACTCGAACGGGATGTTTGCTTCATTCAATGCCCAAAGGCACCGAAAACTTCTTGATTGGCCGTTGCCGTAGAGTATTGCTGTCATGATTATTAGCCTGTTTAAAAAGTCAGGGGAATAGATTGTTGTTCGCTAAACAAGCCCGCGCTTCGCTTTATGGATTATGCCAGTGCCGTTTGAACCTGCTGTTTAAGCTTCGGCAAAAGCTCAACTTCAAACCAGGGGTTATTTTTTAACCAGCGATTATTGCGCGGACTTGGGTGTGGCATAGGAAACACAGTAGGTGCAAAGCGCTGCCACTGTTTGACCAATGACGTCACTGACTGCTTCTTTTCCTCAGGTAGATGCCATTGCATCGCATACTGACCAATAACCAGGGTCAATTGCACCTGTTCTAACTGCGCGAGAAGTTTTGACCGCCATGCCGTTGCGCATTCTGCACGGGGTGGTAAATCGCCGTTCTTACCCGTGCCTGGATAACAAAAGCCCATCGGCACAATGGCGATTTTGCGGGCATCATAAAATAATTGTTTGTCGACGCCCAGCCAATCCCGCAGTCGATCGCCGCTAGGATCATTAAACGGTATACCACTGTTGTGAACACGAATACCCGGCGCCTGCCCCACGATCAGCAATCGCGCTTGAGAGTTAAACTGGATAACCGGATTGGCCCCCATAGGCAGGTGCGGTTCACAGATCTTACAACCTCTGATCTCCTTGGCCAGTTGATCAACAACAAAGAGTTTTTCTTTAAACATTTATAGAACCTTGAAAACATTTTTTAAGCGCTGTGTTTCAGACAGCGGATAACAGACATCAATATCTATGGTGCTGACAAAAATGACCAGCTTATTTTTCGACATCATTTACACGATCCGATTTTATACGATCAACCACCTACGCTAAACCGGCCAGTACCAGTCGAAATTTCGCGAGCCGAGCTTCGCCACAAATTTTATTTGATATTAGTTTGCCTTTTGAAATTGCATTGCTGTATTGCGCAGCATCTATCATAAGCAATCGATAATCACTTGAAGTGACGCTTTATTGTTGACTCACTCTGTTGGCGTCCGGATACTGAGTTGACACACCAAAAGGCATGCTACTGTGATCGTCAGCAATATCGAAATAATTCCAGGCAAACGCATCACCAAACATTTGGGTATGGTTCAAGGCAACACCGTTAGAACCAAGCACCTTGGCCGGGACATCATGGCGGGTCTGAAAAACATCGTCGGCGGTGAGTTGGTAGGCTATACCGAACTGCTCAACGATGCTCGTCAGGAAGCCACCGACCGAATGATAGAGCAAGCAAAAGGCATCGGTGCCAACGCTGTCTTGAATGTGCGCTTCTCAACCTCCTCTGTATCCGCAGGTGCTGCAGAATTGTTCGTCTATGGTACCGCCGTGGTAATCGACTAGCGCATGATGGATTTTCTACCGATTGTATTGCTAACGATCATCGGCTATCTGTCCGGTTCGATCATCGAGCGTCGCCATTTCCAATCCATCCGTAAAAGGGAGTTACAGCTTAAAGGCATCCTAACTTTTAGCGCTAAGCTTCCACCGGCCGAAGACTTTAACAAGCAGTCTGTCTTAGTTTCAGGCAATGTGGTGATCTCTGTCGACTATTTCAAGCATATCTCTGCCGCGCTTCGGAACCTGATTGGTGGACGCGTCATTGCTTACGAAACACTGATGGAACGCGCCCGCAGAGAAGCCATCTTGCGCATGAAAACCGACGCAAAGGAAAAAGGCGCCAGCCAGATATTCAATGTGAAGCTAGAAACCTCATCGATTTCAAAAGGCAGGGCCAATCAAATTGGTTCGGTCGAGGTTTTTGCCTACGGTACAGGGCTCATCTAGATTGTGGAGTATGAAAACCCAAAAATAGACGAAACAATTAATCTACCGACCGAACATCCGCTTAAAGACTTCGCTATTTTACTCACCGGCGTCGCGGCTTTTGCACTCACAACGTTCTACATGCTGATCCTCTTGGCTGACTATGCGACCCGCTATATTCCATTTTCATTCGAACAGACACTTATGGACAAGCTCGAGCAGTTCTCTGCACTTGAGCAGGTTATTGGGCAACCAGGTGAAGAACGGGTAGAGCAATATCTGCAAGCCCTTGCGGACGAACTCGCTATCACTCAACAAATACCTGACAGCATGTCGATTACCGTTCACTATATTGAAACGCCAGAGCTAAACGCTTACGCGACGCTCGGCGGCCATATCTACCTGTTCTCTGGATTACTCGCCAGCTGTGATAACGAAAACACATTGGCGATGATACTCAGCCATGAGATCGCCCACGTACACCATCGTCACCCCATTGTCGCACTTGGCCGCGGTTTCACAATTGCCGTCGCAACCCTGAGTGTTTTGGGCGCATCTAATAGCGACATCAGCCATCAGCTGTTAAATCGCTTTGGACTTGCAACACAATTGAGTTTTAGCAGAAAACATGAAATACAGGCTGACGACACGGCACTCGAGACACTACAGCGACACTATGGTCACGTTGGCGGCGCCGAAAGACTGTTTGATTTGATCGGCAATGCTGACGAAAATCCCCTTAACACTCTTTTAAGTACACACCCACTAACGGACCAGCGTCGCCAAGACATCACTGCATTTTCTGACAGTCACACTAGCAACGAAGTCCCGCTAATTAAACTACCCGCATGGCTCAACGAAAAGCGAGCATCTAAAGATCGCTGATACACAGAACATGTGCTGAAAGACCCCCTCGCTAACAAAGCGAGCATGCTTTACCGCTAACCCTGTTGGTCATACCCTTATCCGTTCGAGTTGTTTTAATTCAACGCAGCGGTAAAGCCGGTATGGCAAGTATTCAGTTCGGTCGCTCGGATGGAGACATCTGCAATGACATCTCGATCAAAAGTCGCTAGGCAACTGTTACGGTATTAACGCCAAAGCTCTCTGCCGTTGCGCCTTGCCAATGTCTCGCGTAGTCCGGATGGATATCCGTTCCAAGCAGTTCACCGGCACTCAAGCTGGGGTAGATTTCATCAAAGTACTGATTAGTCTCATTAGCACCCCTGCGCCAAATCATATTGGGAGTCAATTTCTCAGGATCGTCTAAACCCATAGCACCAATAAGATGAAATGCAGAATCGAGGGTTCGCCTCTGAAAATTAGCAACCCTTATATGGCGTTGCTGCACGTTAAGCGCCTTGCCACGATTAGGGTCCTGTGTAGCGATACCCGTCGGGCAATTGTTAGTGTTACATGCTCTCGATTGAATACAGCCTAATGCCAGCATCATCGTTCTAGCGGCATTAACAATATCTGCACCAATGGCTAATTTACTGACGATATCGAAGCCAGTCGCTGTTTTACCGGACGCGACCAAGCGAATTTTGTCTCGCACACCAATGCCGACGAGACAATTGTGAACAAAATCGAGCCCCTCAAGGCAGGGCAAGCCGAGACGACTTGAAAACTCTACCGGTGCTGCGCCGGTGCCGCCTTCAGCACCATCAATAGTAATAAAGTCAGGCAAAATACCGGTCTCCAACATCGCTTTACACACGGCCATAAACTCAGACTTGCTGCCGATACAAAGCTTGAAGCCTACTGGCTTGCCACCGCTAAGTTCTCGCAGTCTTGATATGAAATCTAACAGCTCCTTGGGTGTGTCGAACTCCGAATGGCCAGGCGGGGAAATGACATCCTTACCGATTTCAACCGTTCTAATTCGAGCGATCTCTTCAGTAACTTTCGCCGCCGGTAGCACACCACCATGGGCCGGTTTAGCACCTTGAGATATCTTTATCTCGATCATCTTCACTTGATCATTCGCGGCACGCGCTTTAAACGCTTGGGGATCAAAGTTTCCTTCAGGTGTTCGGCAACCAAAGTATCCCGTACCAATTTGCCAAACCACATCGCCACCCTGCTCATGATAGGGACTAAAGCCACCTTCGCCTGTGTTGTGATAAAAACCTTCAGCGGCTGCGGCTTTATTCAAGGCGATGATGGCATTGGCGCTCAGTGACCCAAAACTCATCGCTGAGCAATTCATTCTTGCGGCATCATAAGGTTTAAGACAATCATCGCCACCCACCATCACCCTGCGATTCTTTTCATGCACGTCAACCGGGCGCATAGAGTGCGCAGCACCCAGCCAACCCGGCTCGGTTATATCGAAGATTGTGCCAAAGGGAATAGTGTCGTCCAGATTTCGAGCGCGGCGATAGACTAGGTTCCTTTGCTCGCGATTAAACGGCAGTTCTTCAGTTTCACCAGCGATAAAATATTGCTGAATTTCAGTTCTAATATGCTCAAGTCCATAGCGTATGTAGGCAGCTACAGGATATAGGCGATTCAACGTATGTGGACTGAAATTCAGATCATACAGGCCAACAAGAACATACAAGGTCAGAAGAACGGAGAAAAAATCTACGAGGATCACAAGACCACCCGTTAATGTAGCGGAAAAAAACAAACTGATTGGATAAACAATCACTGCTACAAACCAGAAAAATTTTTGCATCAAGGTCATAAATAACGCTCCAGTTATCGATTTTTTCTTTCGGCTAATGCATGAACTGAATCACTGGACTCAGAGAGCAACCCACAATATCGCAGACTAAAAATCTGCTCGCTGATATTCAAATTGTAGTTAATCTCACAGTGGCGATCTCATCTAGTCTACTCATTTCGTTGCGCTTATTGAAACAAACGGTCCGATTTCAGAACGTCCTGCCTGTAAAGCGTTAGGTGCAAGTCACATTGGTTTGTTACAAAAAAGTGCTAACCCATCTCACGCATGCCAACCGCTAAGCTATTTCGCGTTATTTAGCTGCATCGCTTCGAGCGCGTTAGCAACTTCTGCGGGTGAACCAGAATTTTTGGCGAGTAATTTGTAGAACACAGGCACCACAAACAAGGTCATCAGTGTTGCCATACAAACGCCGGAAAAGATAACTACACCAAGTGTAATACGACTTTCTGAACCGGCGCCGGCGGTCATAATAAGAGGAATACTACCCATGATGGTCGACAAGGCTGTCATCAGCACGGGTCGCAAGCGAACCTCTGCCGCTTTTTCTAGCGCCGCGAGGAAATCCAGACCTTCATCTCTTAACTGATTGGTAAATTCAACGATCAAAATACCATTTTTAGTCGATATCCCAATCAAGATAATAATACCAATGTCACTATAGATGTTCAGCGTACCGTTGGTGAGGTAGAGACCTAACAAAGCTCCAAAGGTTGCCAATGGAACGGTAATCATGATGACAATCGGGTGAATGAAACTCTCGAATTGGGCCGCCAGAACCAGAAACACGATCAACAGTGCCAACACAAAAGCAAACATCAATCCGCCTTCAGATTCCTTTAACTCCAATGATTCGCCTTTGTAGTCAATCTGAGCCGACAAAGGCAGTTCCGTGCGAACAACATCCTCCAGGAATTCGAGCGCCTCACTAAGCGAATAGCCGGGGGACAGGTTTGCGGAAATAGTTATTGCTCGCAAGCGGTTATAACGATTAAGTCGACCCGCATCTGCCCCACTGACGACGCTGGTCAGACTCGATAAAGAGATAAGCTCACCTGTCACATCGGAGCGAACATAAATATTGGTCAAGTCAGACGCCGTTGCACGTTGGTCGACTTTTGCCTGCACAACTACATCATATTCTTCGCCATCATCAACAAAGGTTGTTATCTCGCGCTCACTCATCATTGTCTGAAGCGTCCGACCAATTTCCTGTACAGACACACCCAGATCAGCGGCGCGAGTCTTGTCCACCTCAACTAGCAATTGCGGTTTTGTTTCCTTGTAATCTGCCTGCACTCTGGCAAAGCCCGGATTAGCTTGTGCGCGCGCCAACATAATGTCGCGCCACTCGGCCAATTCTTCATAATTACTGCCGCCGATAACAAACTGCACCGATTGGCCGCCGCCACCTTTCTGAACACCGCTACGCATGAAAGGGAAAGCACGGATACCAGGAATTTTTTTCCACTCAGCAGACAAGTTAGTCATGACCTCCTGCGTCGATAGCTTGCGGTCCTCCCAAGGAGACATGGTCACCAACGCTACAGCGCTATTAACGGAATCAGAACTGCCCCAGCCTGGCAAGAAAACCAGATACTTAACAACATCGCCTGACTCGACATAAACATCGATGGTTTTTTCTAATTGCCTGAGTTGGCCTTGCATGAATTCAAAACTTGCGCCCTCTGGACCAATGACGCGGGTAAAGAAAACACCCTGATCTTCCTGGGGCGCAAAGGCTGTTGGGGTAACTTTGACAAGTCCAACGGTCGCTAAAACGACAAGACAAACGCCGGCGACAATCCACTTCGGTTTCTGCAAAGTGAAATGCAGCGCCTCGACATAGGCACGCTGCACAGAATGAAAAATATCGTCTACCTTGCGGGTTATCCAGCTCTCATGGGCATGACTGGTGAGTAGTTTCGAACACAACATGGTGGTCAGCGACAACGCCAGCACACTCGAAAATATCACAGCCGTGCCAATGGTGACCGCCAGCTCAGAGAAAATGATACCGAGATTCCCATCAAGAAATGCGATTGGTACAAACACTGCGATCAGCACAGCAGTCGTCGCAATAACCGCAAATGCGACTTGTCTGGAGCCATGAAACGCAGCCAAGAGAGGAGGCTCACCTTCTTCTATGCGACGCTGGATATTCTCTAGCACAACAATTGAGTCGTCCACCACCAAGCCAATGGCAAGCACAAGCCCCAGCAACGTAATTAAATTGACAGAGTAACCGAAGGCGGAAAGACCGATAAAAGAAGAAATCAAACAGACTGGAATCGTTACCGCTGGGATTATCATCGCGCGAACCGTTCCAAGGAACATGTAGATCACCAGCGATACCAACAACATGGTGATAGCCAATGTTTTATAGACGGAGTTGATGGCAGCTTCGATGAACACCGAGTCATCTGAGCTTGCGACCAGCTGCATACCTTGAGGCAAATTGGCATTAATTGCAGCAGCGGTTCTGTTGGTGCCCCGCAGCACTTCCAGCGTGTTAGCTGTCGATTGTTTTACCATGCCCAAGCCAACGGTAGGCACCGCATTACCGCGGAATTCGTTGCGGTAGGTTCGAGGACCGATCTCAACGTCGGCAACATCACCCAACCGAATCAACTGGCCAGCACTGCCTCGGCCAATCGTCAGAGCGGCGAAATCCTCGGCAGACTCGTAAACACGCTTCACCCTCACCGTAAATTCTCGCTGCTGAGAATCGATTCTACCGGCAGGCAGTTCGACGTTCTGTGCGCGCAGCGCGCGTTCGACATCTGTCACCGTTAAGCCTCTGGCGGCTAGGGAGACTCGATCAAGCCAGATTCGCATTGAATAACGACCTGCGCCGCTAAGGGAGACGTTTGCGACGCCATCCACAACCGTAAACTGATCAACCAAATACCTTTCTGCATAGTCGGTTAATGCCATGCTATCGAGGTTTTCACCGGTCAATGAAAACCATTGTATAGGCCTTGCGTCACTATCGGCTTTGGCTATTCGAGGCGACTTAGCATCTTCCGGCAATCGATTGATAATTCTGGAAACGCGATCGCGCACATCATTTGCAGCCTGATCGATATCTCGTTCAACATTAAATTCGACGCTAATGCGTGACGATCCATCTCGACTGGATGAGCTAATCGATTCTACACCTTCAATGCCGCTAATTTGATCTTCGACGATCTGGGTGACTTTCGTTTCGATCACCTGCGCTGATGCGCCGGGGTATGAGGTTGAAATTGAGACAATCGGTGGGTTCGTTTCTGGGTACTCTCGAAGCGGCAAGTCTGTAAAAGAAAGCACGCCAATCGCCAGAATAAGCAAACTAATCACAGACGCAAACACGGGTCGTTTTACAGAAAGATCTGAAATCATCATAGCAGCCCCTCCTTACCTCATTATCCAGCTTTACCCGCTACGTTGACTTGGTCAGCCTTGATGATAACTTTACTGCCAGGCCGAAGCTTCATCGCACCTTGCGTGACAACTTGCTGTCCCGCGCTGATACCGCCAAGCACTTCAATCAGCCCAGGTTGAATACGACCTGTGGTTATCTCGACTCTATTAGCGACACCATCGGCCACCACATACACATATTGTTTAGCTTGCACAGGGATCACTGATTCTTCTGGCACTGCCAGTACCTCTTTGCGACTGCGTATCAGACTAACAGTCAGTAGCATGCCGGGCCTTAATCGCCTATCGTCGTTTTTCAGCAGCGCGCGCACCGTTACTGTTCTAGTGACGGGATCGACCCTTGAATTAATCGTTTCAACTCGGCCGACAAAAACCTCATTTTCATAGGCGCCACTTTTTGCATTGATTTCCATACCGGGCTTCAATGCAGATAGAAAATTCTCCGGCACTGAGAAGTCGAGTTTGATGACTGAAATATCATCTAGCGTGGTAACAACAGTATTGATCGTTAATAGTGACCCCGGGCTGACTTGTCTGAATCCCAACACACCGCTAAAGGGTGCCCTAATCAAACGCTCATCCAGCCGCGCGACAATCGCTTCAAAGCGCGCCTGAGCAGTCTGCATCCGTGCCTGTTCAATATCTAACTGCGTCTCGGATGCTAATCGTTGATCGATCATATTTTTCATTCGATCGAACTGACGCGTTGATTCATCCACGGCCGCTTGAGCTTCGGCTAGCTGAGCGGTCTCTTCAGAATTAGTGAGCTCGACCAGGATCTGCCCCGCCGTGGCGTACATGCCGTCATCAAAATTTACTTTTTGAACCAGGTCTGTGACCTTCGATGTGATGGAGATAGATTCGTTCGCACGTGTTGTACCTATTGACTCGACATCGTCAACAAACGTGATCATTTTTGCAGGCTGGGTCACCACAATAGTTTCCCCGCCGCGGGGATATCCGCCGCTTACCTTTTGATTATCCATGTAGGTTTTTACGGTCCAGCCGGCTATACCCAGGAAAACCAGGAAAAAAACCAAAAAAATGGGGTGCTGCTTTAGCAAAGTCACACTGTTTCCTTGAACATACTCGTTGTACGCGTTGAGCAACTAATTAGCCTTACCGGTTAGCATTAGCCATTAGCTCAAACATCTAGCACGACTTTATCATTTCGCCAAGCGGCGCTTTGAACATTCGAGCGTCGGCATTATTCTGGCGCGATACTTCCAATTGAACCGACCAGCCGGACAACGGTTAATATCTGTATTGAGACAAAGATAGCCTAACAGATATAAAACACGCGCCGGCATGGATCGCCTGCAGAATTGCGCAAACTGGGCTAATTATCCGCATTACCAATACAGCAGGGAACCATATCGCAATCAATTTTCACCCTGGCTCATATTTATGAGCCAGGCCACAAGGATTTAAAGACAGCTGCTTAGTCTTGCCAACCCATTAGTCTTGCCAACGTCGCGCCATGATGGCATTGACAATATTCAGCTCTCGCTGCAACAAATTTCGCTTCACTTCAAATTTCTTATCAATCGTCATGTAAGACATATCAACACGATCGTAACGGGGCCATGCGGTACCTTTTTCGCTGGAAGGAACACCTGTTTTCGCAAAATTGACCCAATAATCAGACAACATATCACCGAGTTTAGCTTCCGAGCGAGTGGCTTTAGACCCATCAAAGGTTGTCGATTCGTTATTAAAGACATAACGAATCTCAGCGGCATGATAGGCGCCTAATTTACCTTCCATCGGCGCTGGGGGAACAAAGGTGAAGTAATACAACCATGTGTCTTTATTTCGATCACTCGCCAACGTTGCCCAGCGCGTCATATTCCAAGTAAAGATCATATCTCGGAACATCGCATAGCTCGCCGATGTGAAATCTTTTTCGAAGTTATAGACAGCCAATAACTGATCGGTAAATTCTCCCCCCATCTGCTCGAACATTTTATGAGCGGAATTAGCGTCTTTCGGTGCCGCCATCAAATTGGTACCTTCGTCGGCATTCGAACCTATTAGCAGAGAGACATCATTTTGCTTACCATCTCGATATATTTTAGCGATGTGATCAGGAAAAACCCAACCATCAACATTCGGCTGCGACAAACTTTGCGATTCGAAAGTCGCAAAGCCGTCTAAAATCTCATCGCTGCTCAGTCGTCGTAACTGCGCGATTTCTTTAGCCTCCAAATGTTCTGCGAAGCGCTCACCGGTTGCCTGCGCACTTGGTACACTATCCGATTCGGACAACAGTAAAGGCATCGGGTCAAACTTAGCGCCGCTTTGACCGATAGCGCGTTGAAATAAACCGGCGGCTAGGGGTGACGCCGTCAAGTGATTGACACTCCATGAACCGGCTGACTCACCAAAAATCGTCACATTACTGGGGTCGCCGCCAAATGAAGCGATGTTATTTTGCACCCACTTTAGTGCCTCTATCTGATCCAGCGTACCGTAGTTACCAGAACTACTATGCTCGGACTCTTGCGTTAACTCTGAATGCGCCAGGTAACCAAAAGGCCCGAGACGGTAGTTTATGGTTACAAGCACAACGCCTTTCTCGGCAAGTTTAGTGCCATCGTAAAATGCGGATCCGCCGGTGCCACGGGTCAATGCGCCACCGTGTATCCAAACCATCACCGCGGCCGGTTTTTCGGCGTCAACATTTGCAGTCCATACATTTAGATAAAGACAGTCTTCACTAGAGGGTGGAGAAGGTCTGGTAAACATTGAGCCCAACGGATAGGGCTCTTGAGAGCATTGCGGACTAAACTCGGTTGCGAGTCTCTTGCCTCGCCACGCAGGTGCTGCCTTAGGCTCTTTCCATCGTAAATCGCCAATAGGCGGCACCGCAAAAGGAATACTTTTAAAGGAAGCGACTGTACCGCTTTGCTCACCGACTAATACGCCCTGCTCGGTTTCAAGCTCTAGCGGCGCCGCCATCGCTAGGGTGCAAACCAATCCAGAGAGCAGCAACGTGAAGCTTAGCCTGAGATGTTTTTTTACATTGGGTGTGCGTTTTTTTCTCATTATTATCTGCCCTGAAATTATCTACTCGGCATTCTTGTAATTTGCGTCAAACACGCAACTCATCTTTATTGTTTACGCCGATCGCTCCAAGCGCGTTGATCGCAATGCGCGCCTACGTGAAAATATTTAGCTCACAAAGACTATAGATTTGATTGAAGTATTTCCATCACCGCATGCCGTTTGGTCTGACCACTGCCGCACATAGGTGACGTTTGAAATGGGCAACACGGTCTATGAATAAGTCTGCCACGACGCAAACGTGACGGATGCCAGTGATTCTAAGGACGCTGTAGCGACTAATGACTCAAATGATCCGCAATCTGATGAATAGCGGATAAGGTATCAACTTTATACTCAGCATTAAGGGCTGATGGCCAGGTTGACAGCTTAACCACCAACAAGTCCTGCACCGGATTGATGTAAATCAGCTGGCCAAAAATACCGACACACATCATTGCCTTATCAACGGAATCTTCTATCCAAAATTGATTTTTATAAGCGCCATCTGGCAAGCCTATACTGCCTGTAGCGGCAAACATTTGATGATTTGCACTGCGAGTTGCGGCAACCCATGCGGCGGGTACGACCTGTTCGCCGGCAAGATTTTTACCTTCATTAAGATACAGTAAACCAAACCGCGCATAGTCACGCAGGCAGGCATTGAAGCCACCATCAGCGATGCCATAGCCACTGGAGTCAATGGTAAAGTTGGCGTCCAGTTCAGCACCAATGTGCCGCCATAACAGCTCGGATACAATTTGCGGCAGTCTTTGGCCAGTCACTTTTTCCATACAGAAAGCTAGCACATCGGTTTCAATAGACCGATACAACCAACGAGATCCATGAGGCTCTTCAAGGGTCTTCAGACCCAGAATTTGTTCCCAAATATTGTTTGGCGCAATCACACCTGGCGGTGCCTGGCGCCAGCCTGACGCAATCTCGGTTAGCGCAACGTCAGAATTTTCGTCAATGTAAGCTTCTGAATATGCCACGCCACTTGCCATATCCAATAGATGCTGAATTGTGGCGCCGGCATAGGCAGTCTGTTTTAGCTCAGGCAAATAGTGCGTAACCTGTTGCTTGAGATCGATCAGCCCTTGTTCGACTAAAACTCCTAAAGCGGCTGCGGTAATGGACTTGGCCATTGATTGGGACAGATGCAGTTTAGATGCGTCCAGAAAACCAAAATAAGATTCCTGCTTAACGGCACCGTTATGCACGACAAGGAAACCATCTGTATAAGTCTCGTCTAGAAACGTATCCAACTCGCATCTGCCAAGATGCGGCAAATTAAGCACCATTGAATCGAGTCTGGCGGGGGATTTTCTCAAGTCGAACGCATCGTCGTGACCAATTGCGCCGCTGCTGACAACAGCTGTGTCCAAAAACTCACTCACATGCTGAAAAGACCATCGATTCCAAGGCGGCGAATCCCAGGTCTGTCGTGGCAGGTTAGCCAATTGATTTGCCTGCATTTCGGCGGGCACGCCAGCTGAGTTTTTGTAACTCATTGTCATTGTCCATACTAGAATCTAGACCATTCTTGCTGGCTTTAAACGACATCACAACAAAAAACCAAACTAATAATCGCCTATTCCGGATACCGATAGCATTAGGACAAATCTATCTATCCAGAAGGTAATTTTGCTATTCTTATACTCTAGACCAACAACCCCCTAAGTCACCTCTGCGCGGTAATCTGATTTGCACCTCCTTTTAATTTTTCTTCTGCTTTTGCCAGCAGCAACTTTCGCTGCAGCGGAACAACTCGGGAAACAACTCGATAAACAACTCGATGAACAGCTCGACAACCTTAGAGCCACCGGGACTCAGTATCGTTTAAAGGGTGATTTCGATGCCTCCTATGGGGTCTTTGAGGAAATTCGTGATACAGCGCCGCAGGATCCAACCTATGCTGTGTTTCGACTTAACACCCTCAGTACCCACCTAAGCTGGGAAGAATCTCAAACTCAATATGATGAGGAATTACTCGAACTGTCTAAAACAGTGCTGAATTGGTGTGAAAATTCGAGCGACGTTAGAGCCAACCTTTATTGTGGACATACGCACTTCACCTTGGCTTTTTTCAACGGATTACGCGGCAATTACATCCGCGCTGGTCGGCACGGCTCAAATGCCATCGACTATTTTGAATCAGCCCTGACGGCGCAACCCGACTTACTCGAAGCAAAAATGTATTTGGGTGTTTCCTACTACTACGCGGACAATCTACCGAGCTTTTTGAAAGTCATAAGCCGTTTGTTGTGGTTCATACCAACGGGGAACTCTGAGAAAAGCCTACCGTACCTTCAAGGTGTGATTGAATCCGACTCACAACTCGCCGATGTTGCTTTGTATATCTACGCAACATTACTCGTCGACGGAGTCGGCGCTGAACAACAAGAAGCCATAAGATCATTGCAATTACTTATTAATCGATACCCAGAAAATACCCGCTTCAAACTGCGACTCATATCGGTATTTGTTTTAGAAAGTGAGTTCGACTTAGCACTGGCGATGACCAATGCTGCACTGGCACAGCAAGATATATCAAACCTCGACCGCAGCCTGCTCGATCTCTGGAGGACACAATCGTTGTTAGGACTCGGGCTGTTCGATGAGGCGACACAGGCCTTCAAACAGGTAGACCTTGAAGGTTTGGATGCAGCTGAACCTGTTCCGGGCTGGAGCATGGCTTGGCAATTTTTAACCCAAGCGCAGCTGCATGATCTGAACCAACAGCGCAAAGAAGCCATTGAAAACTACCGACGGGTGATCGATTTAAGCAAGAAAACCTTTATCAGTCCTGCGCTTTACGAAACCGCAGAAGCAGGGCTGCAGCAACCGTTCCAGCTCTCCACTAACTAGTTTGGCATCTGCCTTCGTTTAACCCGCACATCAAAATTGCGACTCAACCCACTTGGGCTTCTGTCGCGAAAAATACTTAGCACTCGATTGTTGTGCGTTTAGGCATGTTTTTTCTAACAACTTCATCTGATATCTGCCTGCAATTCTGTAATTGCGGGTGGTAAAATACGACCATATTAATCCTTCAAATAGGACCTTACATTGAAGAACCTTACATTATCGCTATTCGTCTTTTTGACTTTTTTTCGCCTGCGCACAAACAGCCCAAGCCGAAGAAGAGTGGCAGTTCGAGATTACCCCCTACCTGTGGGCAACCCAACTTGAGTCAGAAGTTCGTGTTGGTGAGTACAGTGCCGGCGCATCCCTAGAGTTTAGCGACATCGTTGATACCCTGGAAATGGGATTCATGGGCCAATTTGAAGCCAGAAAGGGGCGTTGGTCGGTTTACTCAGATCTTGTTTACTTCAACTTGGCTGATGACCAAGACTTGACACCCGTGACTGAAATCTCATCTGACCTAAAACAAACCGTTAGTCTCGTGATGGCAGGTTACAAACCTAAAAACTTGGAAGTGCTCGACGTCTACTTCGGCGTTCGATACGACAAAGTTGCCATTGACCTAGACCTCAACGGCGCCATTATCGACCGCGGCTTATCATCAAGTTTTGACTGGATTGACCCCGTTGTTGGCGTTCGCGTCCGTTACCCATTAAATGATCAATGGTCTTTAGAGTCACAACTGTTCTATAGCGCTGGCAAAGCAGATTACACTGCACTGGCAAACGCTGGCGTTCGTTGGGAGTTCGGTGAGAAATGGTCTTCGACATTCGCATATCGTTTTTCAGAGATTGACTACGATGACGAGCGCGGCTTTAAAGAGACCTCACAGGGTTTCCTGCTTGCCTTTGGCTACCGCTTCTAACCAAGTCCAATTTAGTCCTTCTATCAGATCGAGGCATCTATCTCGATCTGATCAGCGGCTTGTTTCAGCCGCTTGATACCTTCTTCGATCAATCCTTGTGATACAGCCGCCTTCCCTAAAATCAATTCAACTTTTACTGAGGTCCTGTTGTAACTGGGCTAGGTCGAATAAACACCCACCCCATGCTCACGCTCGTGTTGCTGAACCTGAACACGTAAGCTATTACACTGTTGGTTAAATGGAAGAGCAAACAAAGGGAAACAGAACATGAGCACTGTGACAGATGACCAAAAAACTGTTGTGGCCTTAGATGAGGTCATCGCTAAGTTGGATATGGGTGCACCCATACCCTTTTCTTTAGAACACGCTGAGGAAGACCTGATACTCGGTTTATATAAACCACAGTCCCCAGATGCGCAGTCACCTCACGAGCAGGACGAGTATTACTTTGTTGCACGGGGCAGCGGCGAGATCAGCGTCAATGGAGTAACGGAAGCTTTTAACACAGGTGATGCCTTGTTTGTGCCGGCGGGCGCTGATCACGGGTTTTTGAACACTTCAGCCGACTTCTATTGCTGGGTCATTTTTTACGGCCCCAAATTTGAGATTGGCTGATACCTAAAAACCTTTATAGTTTGCTCAACACGAGGGCTTTAGCAGCTACTAGGAATTAGCAAGTTCATTGCTATACTGACTACAAATCGCCGGGAGACAATAATGAAAAATACAAACCCGAAGCACCCGCTAAACGTCATCATTCCTCTGTTGCTATTGATTGCAGTTTCAATGCCAGCCGTTGCAGCAAAACCGGATTTTTCAGGGGTTTATGATGTAGCGACACTCACCCCGTTCCAGCGCCCTAAGGAATTTGGCGACAATTTATTCCTTACAAAGAAAGAAGCTAGCGCAATAACCGAAGCGGCCGCCGCTGCCGCGAAAGAACGCGATCGAAACCTGGGACCAACCACAGAGGCTCCGCCGGTCGGTGGCGCAGCACCCATTGGTGCTGACGAAGGCGCAAGAGAAACCAGTGGTGCTGGAAATGTCGGTGGCTACAATAATTTTTGGGTTGATGCCGGTACAGATGTGTTCAGTGTTGACGGGAAATTTCGAACATCGATCATTACCGAGCCAAAGAATGGACGTATGCCATCTTTGACACCGCAGGCGATGAAAATCGCAATGGAAAGACGAAAGTTTTACAAACCCAATGATGGTTCAGCCTGGTGGGTCAATCTCGAGGGCGCAGGACCCTACGACGGACCAGAGTCGTTAGCAACGTCCGAGCGATGCATCATCGGTTTCACCGGCGCAACGCCAACTTTCCCAAGCCTGTATAACAACTTCAAGCGAATTGTACAGACCGAAGATCATGTCATGATACTTCTCGAAATGGTGCACGATGCACGCATCGTTCGAATGAATTCAGAGCATCGCCCAGCAGAACTACAACACTGGCTTGGAGATTCTATTGGCTGGTGGGAAGGTGACACCCTGGTTGTTGATACCGTCAACTTTCATCCTCTATCAAGACAGGCACGGGGCGGTTCGACCAACATGCGTGTCGTCGAAAGATTTAGCCAAATGCAAGATGGCGATGTGCTTTATAGCTTTACTGTCGATGATCCCAACGTCTGGACGCAAGCATGGTCCGGTGAATATGTCTGGAAAAGCAGTGCTGACCGCGTCTATGAATACGCTTGCCACGAAGGCAACTACTCTATGGAAGGTATTTTAAAAGGCGCAAGAATACTTGAATCGGAAGCACCTAGGATGATTGAAAGCGAGTAACTTGAGAATTATTACCTACTCACACCAAACGACTTATCTTAAGTGACGTTGAAACACGGTCCGTTCACGTCAGCTATTGAACCTGAGCGAATGAGATCAAGGTATCTTAACTAAACTGATTTTTACTGACTTGAATCTAGCAAATTGAACACACCTTCCTCTTGCAGCACACGCATACCCAAACGTTGATCGGAAACACCTGAACGAAGTAGATAATCGAACTGCAACTTGCCACCACCTTCATCTGCTTCAAAATAACGGCAATCAATCTGATCCGTCACTGTTAACCGTTCCCTCAACTCAATCAGGTGTGATGAGAACATGAACAGACAGTCCTGTTTTGACGCAAAACGCTCCAATATAGCCAAAGACGCATCAAGCGCGTCTTTCACATTTGTGCCTTTAAAGGGCTCATCAAGCAAAGCAACCACTCGATAGCCATCAGCGATAGCCCGGGCGATGGCCTTCGCTCGCAAGGCTTCAGCGCGAAAATAGCTAATGCCGTTACGTAAATCATCACTTAAGGATATGGAACTGAACAGTCTTTGCATCGGCGTGAATGTAAAATGCGTTGCTGGCACACCCATGCCAAGGTGAGCAAAATATAACGCCGTCGCAATGGCGCGAAGATAGGTGGTCTTACCCGCCATATTGGGCCCAGTCAGAAATAGGACACGCTTGTTCTGATCAAGTTCGACGGGATTAGCAACTGCACCGGGCACAAACGGATGCACCAAACCTTGCGCCTTAACGGCAAGTGGACCCTGGCGAAGCGCCGGCATCACAAACTCATTTTGCATGGTTACATCTGCCATCGACACCAAGGCTTCCACCTCGAAAATGAGTTGCAGTAATCTATCCAACGCTGACTTTTCGTGTATTCGAAAAACCTGATCAAGCCTTAGAATCTTCCAGTACCAACCACCAACATCGTCTTCGGGTAAGTTCCTTATTCTTGGCCGATCCAATATTTCCCGCATTTCAGTAATCAAAGGCTCGAGTTCACCCACCACGTTCGCCAATGAAGCTTGGTCGATCAACACCTTTGCTTTTCGAACGAGCCGACTCGTTACCTGTACACCAAAAGAAATTCTAAAATAGTAGCGATTATGACTCGACCAAAGCGAAAACGCGTTAAGACTGAACTCGATCAAATTATTTTCGGTGACTGCCGGCATTACTTCGTGCAGATAGGTATAGGTCCGGCTTGTCGCATAGGCCGTGGGCATCTTCGCAAAAGCTTCGCGTTGCTCGATGATAAACGCGATCGCCTCTTGTGTGTGCCGAATCCGAGCGACACTCGACCAGGGGTTTTCCATACGTCGGCGCAATACACTAGCGCCACCGGAACTGCGGGTCAGGTTACAAAATTGAAATAGAGATTGCTCCGCCGAATCTGGCGTAAAGATCTCAAGGTCTTTCATCGTGTGCTGATCAAGAACCAGAATATCAGTATCCAATTATGTACCTCTAAATAAAATTCGACATCTGCAAAGCAGCCGTAAGTATTGCAAATGTGATCAACCAATGTGATCAACTAGTGTGATTAGCCAACGAGTAAAAAACTATTGCGTCGACAACTTCTAAAGCCTCGTTTGAAAACAGAGAGATAACGACACTGGCGCTGATTCTAACGCAAGCGGGCCGCAGCGCTCTTGTCTGTCAGTAAAGGCGGAAAAGGCAAGCAAGCCCAAACGTACCCCTATTGCATACATACATGCATGTATGTATTGTTCTTGACCATGAAAACACAATCTCCAACCAACCTTAACGACGCCCGAAGCCGAGCAACACGCGCCCGACTTATCGGCGCAAGCATTGATTCAATGATTGAATGCGGCTTTTCAAAAACCACAGGGGTAGAAATCTGTCGCCGCGCAGGCGTGACGCGCGGCGCACTGAACCATCATTTTCCCGTTTATTCAGATCTTCTGATTGCTGCGCTTCACCAGGTTTACTCAACGTTACAAACGGAACCCGATGCAACCAGCCTTGAAAGCATCGTTCGATCGAGTTACAACAATGTCATCCAACCAGCGTTTAAAGTGGTGATCGAACTCTGGTTAGCCTCACAAAATGATCCTGACATCGGCACTGAGTTAGCCTCAGCGATATCCGATAGCTCTTCGGCCTTTTCGCCAAAAAGTTTGCGTCGCTCTGACATCAACGAGCCTGCTACCGACGCAATCTACTACACACTTTTTGAACTACTTATAGCCATTGGTTTGGGGCGCGCCACAAGCGGTGGCAAAGCTTCAGCACACGAGCACATGGTATTCGAAACAATGCTCAATCTCGCACAACAGCAGGATTCACGGGGAGTCAAAAATAATGAATAAAGACGAGAACAATACGCAATATAGTATCTGCACAATCTGTGACATCGGTTGTCAACTTCGCCCTGAAACTGAAGATGGCAAGCTCACCGGTATGAGAGCACACGACAACTCTGGACTGGCAAGAAATGTTTGTTTCAAAGGTATCGCCGCGCCACACGTTCATAACCATGACGAACGGCTGCGGGTGCCACTCAAACGTGTCGGTGAGCGCGGCGAAGATAAGTGGGAAGAAATCTCCTACGAGCAGGCAATGGACGAAATTGCTGAACGTCTTAAGGTGGTGGTTGACGAACATGGACCTGAATCTTTTGTGGTTTCGACTTCTGGTTGGAATACACAAACCACCCATTCCATGGACCGTCGCTTCATGAACGCACTCGGCAGCCCAAACTACATCAGTGGTGTTTCACTGTGCGCCGGTAACACCGCTGCCGTTAACAAGCTGACCTATGGTTGGTTTCCTTTTGCTGACATCGCCAACTCGAAATGTATCGTCCTGTTTGGTCACAACCCAAGAAAGCATAGTTGGACGCCCATCTTCAATATGATCAACGCGGCGAAAGCTAACGGCGCTAAAGTCATCGTTTTGGATCCACGTATTTCAGATCAGGCAGAGACAGCTGACGTACATCTGAGGCTACGATCCGGCACCGATGCAGCGATGTGTCTGGGCTGGTTGAACGTCATTATTAACGAAGAGCTCTATGACAAAGCGTTCGTTGATGAATATACAACCGGCTTCGCTGAGCTTAAAGAACGTGTTAACGAATATCCTTTGGCGCGCGTTGCTGAAATTACCGGGGTCGACGCAGAACTTATCACCGAGACTGCGCGCATGTACGCAAATGCAGAAAGTGCCTGTATCCCATGGACACCGATCACCGACATGCAAATATCATCAACCTCCGCTATTCGATTGCACAGTATTCTTCGCGCAATCACCGGCAACTTAGACACACCGGGTGGCGACCTGTTGAGCGGCTTTAACCCAAACTACATCTCTGAGTCTGAACTCGGTAATCACGACATGCTGTCGGCTGAGCAAAAGGCAAAGCAACTCGGTGCGGACATCCATCCCGCCTATACCTATCGTGCGCAAGAAATGCTTAGCGAACATACCGAGCGAGTTTGGGGTCAGCCTTACGCGGATATCGTGATGGGTTGCTATATGGCGAACCCAAGCGCTACTTTTCGTGCCATGGCGACGGAAAAACCTTATCCGGTTAAAGCCTTCTTTACCCTCGGCAATAACTCACTGATGAGTTATCCAAATCAACATCAAATCTTAAAAGGCATGATGAACCAGGACCTGATCGTCGCTCAGGAAATATTCATGACGCCGACAGCAATGCTGGCGGACTATGTCATACCCGGGGACGTGTTCACCGAACGTAATCATGTCGCGGATAGTTGGAACTGGCGCGCAGGGCTTTCGCTGTCACAAAAAGTTGTTGAACCGCCTGAAGAGGCTTGCAGCACGTTTGAGTTTTGGACTGACTTGGCGCATCGAATGGGCTTTGGCGATCTGTTCCCTTGGCAATCCATTGAGGAAATACTCGACCACCGGCTTGCGCCCAGCGGCATGTCCTTCGAGGAGTTCTCAAACAAACATTATATGTATGGAGAGCCGCCAGAGTTTCAAAAGTATAAGAAAACCGGCTTTGGCACTCCGTCGGGCAAGGTCGAACTTAAGTCGAGCATCTTGGAAGAACTCGGCTTTGATCCTCTACCCTATTATCGAGAAGGACCTGCCGTCAGCGAAGACTACCCCTACCATGTCTTCACAGGCGTGCGCGAAGATGCTTTTTTCCAAACCGGACAACGTCAGGTAAAAGTACTCAGAGACCGCAGTCCCACACCAAAATTGTTCATGCACCCTGCCGACGCTGCACGACAGGAAATAGAAGACAATCAATGGGTGAAATTACAAACAAAAACTGGCGAAGTGACTGCAAAAATATTGATACAAGCATCCATGAAAGAAGGTCATATTCGCGTCCCACACGGCTGGTGGTACCCAGAGATGCGGGGTACCGCAGAACTCGCCGGATCGTTTATCAGCAGCGATGCGGTACTTTGCCCCGATGAGCCTGAGTTTCTAGATTATGAACAGGGTATACCGCACTTTAAAGGGTTTCCTGGTCGCATCGTGAAGTTAGATGAGGCGCCAGCGGGCATGTCCGAGCAAGTGTTGGCTGGCTAGCAGATACAAAGAAAACTCTAACCGTGATCTAATTGGTGTATGCAGACTCAGTAGATTAGCATTTTCTTAGTGCCGCACTATATGACATCAACTTAGCAGGTGAATTTGAATGGATGACACAATCGTTGGGACGATGCTCGGCTTATCGGCATTGCTGGTGACAACGACGGCAGTCGGTCTGTGGATTCGGGCGATAAGAACGGTAGCCATTGGCTCAAGCCGAATTTGGTACATAGCCGCATTCGTGCTAGCTACAGGTATGAGCGTAACCGCTTTAATTCTCAACACACATTGGGTTGGAAATGTTGCAGGCGGCTTATCTATTTTTGTCGCGCTGTTTTTCTTTCTTACCGCAGCAATCGGTCCGCAAAAGGTTGACACGAGCGCAATTCAGATTGGCTCCACGTTGCCCGCATTCAGTGGCAATGATGAACATGGCAAATGCTTCGACTCAAGTGAACTTCTAGGCAAGCCGGCCCTTATTAAATTTTTTCGCGGCCACTGGTGACCTTATTGTGTCGCCGAGTTACGGCGATGGGAAGAGCTTAGGCCAGACTTTGATGCTCGGGGTATCCGCATTGTGACGATATCAACCGACACTGAGGCAGAACTTTTATCCGGCCATAAAAAACACAATCTAAAGGCAACGATGCTCTCGGATCGAGAACTGGCGATAACGGACCTCTTTGGTTTGCGGAATATAGGACTTCATTCAGGTATGCCCGGCGGCGCAAAAGCGCTGCCCGTGCCCACGTCTATCCTGACGGACGATGCTGGCAAGGTCCTCTGGATGGACCAATCTGAGCACTACCAACAGCGCTCAGACCCTAATTACGTGAAAGCGGCGCTGGCAGAGCACCTAGACTAGCGCTTATTTACAACGGGGTGATTTAACGGCGCAAACACCCACATCAGCATCGCTCAAACTGCAGCCTTTATCAGATGGGTTAAATAGTCGGGCGAATCGCTTCGTTAAAAAAATCAATAAACCAATGTTTTGACCGCATAACGGGCGAGTTTACGAAGACTCGCTTTAGACTCACCTGTTCTCGCTCTCAGAGCAATTGTTTGTAGCGTCGCTTGCAGTAACTTCGCGGTCAGTTTCGGTTGATGAACATCTGAAATCTCGCCTTCCCGCAGCGCTCGTTCTAACCTTTGACTCAGGCCGGCATCAAGTCGACTGATAAGATCTTTAAGATCTTTACCTATCTCTGGATTAGACACCGCCTCGCTTGGCGCTGTACAAATCATGAGACAACCCATTTGCGGGTTACTGCCACAATAGACTTTAATCGCCTGATCAAAGAAGGCAGTCAAGCCGACCTGAACCGGTGTTGGGGCGTTGATTGTCTCTTGCATTCCTTTATCAAGCTGACCACAGAAGCGCGCTAATGACCTCCGATAGATTGCTTCTTTGTTGCCGAACGCGTTGTAGATACTTGGGCGATTCATTTTCATCGCTTTTGCCAGGTCATCAAGGGAGGCCGCCGCCAACCCCTTCTCCCAAAAAAGGACCATCGCGCCCGTTAATGCTTCATCTTCATCGAACTGTCGGGGTCTACCACGAGCCATTTATGTACCATTTCGCATTTAATCATTGACGAATACTTATTTTATGCGAAACAATACAATAAAGAAATGAAAGGTATAAAACATGGCACGCGTCGAGAACCCAAAAAGCCCGATCGTTGCAAAAATGAAAGGTGTGCACCTGTTTCACTACGAAGGCGCACCTTGTGCTCAGCGAGTGCGATTCGCACTACATGAGAAGGGCTTAATGCGTGGACGTGAAGAACGCTTCGATGACGACAGCATTGCATCCTGTCAGGCACAAGAGGGGGCATGGGTCAGTAGGCATGTCTCGTTGGTTAAAAAAGACCATATGACAAAAGAATATTCATTAATACAACCCAACCTCGTTGTACCTGCATTGGTTCATGATGGTCAGTTGCACATAGAATCGATGGAAATAATTGAATACCTTGATGAAGCATTTGGTGGTACTTCCCTTGTACCAAATCAGGATACAGAGCTATTGGCTGATGCGCAGGCGTTAACCGACCTTGGTAAAACGCTGCATCGCTCGATTCGCTTTGTGACTTTTCGTTGGGGACTGCGAGGGCTTGCTCGACTATCTTCGAAAGAAGAAAACAACCTACGAGAACTCCTTAAAGACAGCGCTGACGGCGAGCTGTTGGCAAACTTCTACGAAGGCTATGACACAAAAACCATACCGGACTCGGTTTACACTGATCATCTCGACAAACTCAACGCAGCATTTGCTAGTCACGAAAAGAGATTGCAGGACGGTCGTAAATTTCTATCGGGTGATGACCTCACCATGGCGGATATCATTTGGGCAATGAAGACTTTGCGATTGACTGAGTGCGACTATCCCTTTGAACAATGTTATCCCGCTTATGTGGCCTGGTTTAAACGGGTATCAACCAGACCTTCTTTCCAAGAGGGGGTCATAGGTAAACACAAATTTATGAGCACTGCCTTTCGAGCAAAAGCCAGCGTCGAAAACTTACTGGGGATTGGCCTAAAGCGAGAGGTATTGAAACGTGTTGCCTGAATTAATAGGCTTGATCGTTGGCGTCGTTTTTGTATTACCAACGATATATCTCGCTCGAAAAAACAACATTGAATCTTGGGCTTGGCCATTGTTTCTTATCAGCCTGCCTGTTTGGTATATGTTGTTTGGTTTACTTGCGATGGACAGCACTACCATCTTGAATGAACTACTTTTCGGACTGCCTTATATATTGACTGGCTTGATAGCATGGCGATTCAAAACGCCACTCATGCACGTTGTCTTGGCCATTGCGTGGTTGAGTCATGGACTATACGACTACTACCATGAGTACCATAACTTCCTGTTTGTTAACGCTGGCGTGTTTAGTTGGTACCCGGCTTTTTGCGCAGTTGTCGATTTAGCCGTGGGCACTTATCTGCTGGCAAGCTACAAACAGTTAAGGCACCCAAGCGAAAGCGTACCCAGCACGCATACCAAAACTTGATAAGGTCTGATTAGCACAACAGGTTTTTAGTCCTTACGTGTAGATTCTACCTGAGTCCACTGAGATACTGGTCTCGACTAAACGTTAGCGGAGCACCCTGCTTCGCTAGTGCAAAAATCGACAACACGAGCTGGTATGAAACAACCGAAAATCGCAATTGTAGGCATGTTTCTTGAGAGTAATCGCTATGCGGCGGTGGTCTCAAAGGAGAAGTTTCACAAAACCTATGGCGACAATATCATCGAAGATGCGCGGTCCCCTTCACCTAAACTGTTGAAGGAAGGACAAGGTTTCTTCGAGCAGATGGATGCTGCTGGTGCTTGGCAACCGGTACCGATTTCAATGATTATTGGCGGCGCGGGCGGCCCCGCCGACGACACTTTTATTCGCGAAGAAATCGACAAGGTACGATTAGCGTTAACCAGCCAACTACCGCTCGATGGCGTCTACATCCTCAACCATGGCGCAATGACCACAACTGAACAGGGGGACCCTGACGGCCTGCTCTATGAGACGGTCAAAGATGCCGTTGGCGCAAGCATACCGATCGTCACGACCATTGATCTGCATGCAAATATCTCTCAACGCATGGTCGATAACGCAAACGTCATTGTCGCCTACCGAACAGATCCTCACATCGACCAGTTTGAATGCGGCAAAGAGGCAGCCGACATACTGCTAGAAATACTCGCCGGCATGCAGCCTGTGGTGCGCAATATTCGCGTACCCATTGTGCCACCCAACGTGAGCTTACTCACCGACAATGGGCCGTATGGTGATTTGATTGACTATGGTCAAAGTAAAATTGACCAAGAGATCCTTAACGTTTCTATAGTCGCAGGCTTTGCTTATGGCGACACGGCGGACAATGGTTTACATATCATTGTGACCTCGCGGAACAACGCCGAAGCTGCTCAGGCTTTATGTTTGCAACTGGCAGAAATGGCGTGGGCAATGAAAGAGCGTTTTCTGTGGGATTTGGTTCCCATTGAACAAGCGGTCGCCAGTGCGGTCGCCTCTGGCATCGATCATTCAACACAGCCAATACTGTTAGCTGATCTTGGTGACAATATCGGTGCCGGTGGACCCGGCAACACGCTTTGGTTAATCGAATCGTTACACCAAGCAGGTGCGCAAGGTGTATTCATTGGCAGCTTCTTCGATCCAACACTCGTCGCGCTAGCAAGCGATATTGGTATAGGTGCAAATTTCACGGCAGTCTTTCATGGCGACACTTGGGAGCGCAGCGACGCTACGTTTGTTGCAGAAAATGCTGTTGTTAAGTATTTGCACCCAGGAAAATTCAATATCACATCCGGACCGCTAAAAGGCATGCTCGTCAATGCAGGCCCCATGTGCTTGCTAGACCTAGGCGGCATTGTCGTGTTGGTTACAAGCCGCCGGCCGATCGTCTGGCCAGACCCAGCACTGATCGAAAGCATGGGGATAGGAATCTCATCGATTCGGACCTTAGTACTGAAGTGCCGATCAAACTACCGTGCAGTGTTTAACGCCTATTTCGACACGGACAGGATGATCGAGGTTGATACGCCTGGCAGAACATCACCAGTACTTTCGCGGCATGATTGGACCTGTATACCAAGGCCTTCGTATCCAATCGATTTAGAATTTGATTGGCAACCAAGCACGGGCTAACTTACTTTGTGAAAAGAACTGGCCGTGAGAATACGGCCAGTCAGCTTCGTTGACCGGGGTTAAACCTCTAATAAGCGTGCAACACAACCGGCACGTTCGATATGCCGCGGATAAAGTTATTGGGCAGTCGCTCAACATCACCAACAATTTCCACCTTGCGAAAACGTTTCTGTGTTTCTTCCCAAAGCACGCGCAATTGCATTTCGGCTAGACGATTACCCATACAACGATGCACACCAAAACCAAAAGAGACATGTTGTCGTGCATTCTTCCGATCGATGATGAGTTTGTCAGCATCAGGAAAAACGCTTTCATCGCGATTACCCGACAAATACCACATGATGACCTTGTCTCCTTTCTTGATATGCTTACCGTTGAGGTCAAAATCTTTTAACGCAGTGCGACGCATATGAATCACAGGTGTTTGCCAGCGGATCATTTCTGACACCATATTTGGAATCAGTGATACGTCATCACGAAGCTTTTGGTATTCATCGGGAAACTGATTTAGCGCAATCACCCCGCCACTGATACTGTTTCGCGTGGTGTCGTTGCCGCCAACAATCAGCAATAGAATATTACCCAGCAAACCCATCGGGTCATTGATGAGGTCTTTGGTTGCCTCACCGTGAGCGAGCATCGATATTAAGTCGAACTTAGGTTCCGCAGCGGCACGTTCTTGCCACAGCTGAAAAAACGTCATGGCGCACTCTTGCAGCCCTGCTTGTCGCTCTTCCATATCAACTTCTATACCTGTCACTTGAGGTACATTGGTTGTCAGGTCAGACCAGTAGATGAGCTTGCGTCTGTCTTCGTAAGGAAAATCAAACAAGGTTGCGAGCATTCTTGCGGTCAGCTCAATCGAGACATGCTCCACCCAGTTGAATTTTTCGCCTACGGGTAGGTTTTCAAGAATGTCGATGACCCGCTCTCTGATCAACGGCTCCATCGTGGCGAGATTGGTTGGCGCGACAGAAGGTGTGACAGTTCGGCGTTGCTCGTCGTGTCGCGGTGGATCCATCGCAATGAAGTTTTCTATACCCTTCTCGCCTTCGAGCGGATCAACGATGGCGATACCACCAGCCTCGGAGGAGAAAACCTCGTGATTGGTATCAACCGCCTTGATATCCGCATGATTGGTGACCGACCAGTAAGCGCCATTAACACTATCTTTACAGTAGTGAACGGGGTCTTCTTTACGTAAGCGCGCGAAACATTCATGCCAAACATCATCTTGAAATCGTTCCGGCAGGCTAGGGTCGATATCTTCAAGCGCTTGGCTTGTCACGTCTGATGTCTGTTCTATTGTGCTCATAGGCAATCTCTTTAAATAAACTCATGTAACTTATCGTTGGCTAGGTAGCTAGTCAAACGCGGGCTTTCTAACAATCCAATCACATGCCAACGGTAACCACTGATGTGTGCCATGCTGCGCATCACCAAGACCAAAACCGTGGCCACCGGTTGGAAAAAGGTGCAGTTCGACCTGCACACCTGTATCTTGCAAAGCCGCGGCGTATTGCGTTGATTCTGAATAGTGACAAACATCGTCATCGAGCGCGTGAACCAAAAATGTTCGTGGCGTGCAAGCATCAGCTTGTTCAACAAAATTCTGAGCGTCTTTTTCTTCACGCGTTAACGGTCGATGAAAGAGTACATGCTCAAGCCAGGTCAATTTGCTCGTTGCTGCTTTGGAAATGCCATAAGCAAGAATAGCAAAGTCGGGGTTTTCGGCGTCACTTTCTGATCTCGATACGCTGGCCTGCGCGGCTAGATGCGCACCCGCAGAGAAACCTAAAACGCCGAGGTTCAATACCTTGCCCCCTTGTTTTGCAGCAGTTTCTTTAAGCAAAACCATTGCGCGCCTTAAGTCACACAATGGCACGCGCTCAGGATGTGTGGCCGTTTTAGGGTTCGGCAAACGATATTTCAGCACCGCTGCCAGGAACCCTTGTTTGGCAAGCGCCTCAGCAACGTCATAACCCTCGTGGGTAATTGCTACTTCCGTGTAGCCTCCACCCGGGATAACAATCACAGCAGCACCGTTTGGATTTTCTGGCTGGTAAACCGTCAGACTCGGTTCCACCACCTGAAACAGACTTTGCGAACCCCAGCTTTCGGCCTGATATTCAGCCACACTATGGGATTTGGCGTAGGGTGTTTGACCGCCAGGCCAAAGCGACAAGATAGTCTCAATCATTCAATCGACTCATTTAGTAGAGCCCGAATATGTTTGGTTTTTTCTAAAAGGTCAGACCAGTTGTTCACTAAATCCTCAGCAGTCTCCCACTGTAAGACGATCATATTCTCGAATTTTTTCGTCTTCATGGCAGTCAATATCAATTCAGGATCGATGTAGGGCAACAGCGTTGAGCCATCGTTCATGTACTTTTGTCTAAGCTGACCTGCCGTGCGATTGCTGGCAGCATAATCAAGATTGTTCAAAGCATAAGGCTGCCAGAGCATGACAAATTGCAGTTCTTGGGTGTTCTGTATCTGCTTCGTCAGTTCATAGAAGGCATAAAAATCAGCTAACGCTTTCTTCAACTCGGCATTGGATAATTCTACGGCTTCACCGCCACCGACAATGTTTAGGTAGGTAATATCGACAGCTTGAAACGTCGCCAGGTCAGTCGTCTTGGCAACCAACTGATTTAGTTGTGTCACAGAAAGGCTAGGTTGGTCTTTGCGCATTTCATCGCGTAACGCCACAACGGCCTTCATTTTTTGATCGGCTCTAGCGATGATCTGATTAAGCCTCGCTTCATTTTCCGCAAAATCTTCTACCAACGAAGTCATCTGTACAATCTGATCAGCTTTTAGACGTTGCTCTTCGTACCAACGATCAAGCTGAAACGCGAGAAAAAGCCCTGCGATCACAATCACTAACTCGAGTACGATAGCGAACCAATTTTCTTGACGAAGGTGTTTTTTTAGACGCTGTAATAACATTCGGCGCGATCAGATAATTGTTCAGTTAGCTTCGAAAAGACAAGATCCTATTCTACAAGCTTGTTCGCTATAGATTAAGGTCATCTATATCCCATCTGGATCTCTACCTAGTTTAGTGGCTTGACCAGCAAATCAACACGATTGGGCACATGAAAAACCTTTGTCCGACTCATGCATAGCACCTCTCCTGAAGAGCGCTTAGGTGAGTAAAGGGCTGTTACCCAGCCAACCCTTAATACTTTGCCAATAACCAGCTAGAGACGAGATAGAAAACGGAAAAACCATCGAAGTGACTATTCAATTGGCTATCAAATTGCACATCAAAGCAATCGTCAACATTGTCGTCAAAGTAAACTTCATTTTCTCAACAAAATCTTTGTTGAGCAGACAGCACACAGACTGTTGGAATTTTCGAAACCTATTGACCACGACAAGTTTCGTTAGATCGAAAGAACAATTTTTCCGAAGTGTTCGTTTCTTATCATCAAGGCAAATGCGTCATTGACCTGCTCCAGCGGAAAGACCTGGTGTATCGGCAGCTTGAATACATCCGATGCTAGCCCTGGCAACAGGTCATGCGAGGTCGCCTCGACAATCCGTTCTACTTCGCGGGCATTGCGTGTTCGAAAGGTGACGCCAACGTAGGCAATTCTTCTCAGCGCATGTAAATCAAAATTGAACTCACCTGTCATACCGCCGAGTCGACCAACGTTGACGATACGGCCACCGACCTTCGTTGCCAGCATATTATCGTTAGCTGTTGAGCCAGAAACGTGGTCAATCAAGACATCGACACCTTTGCCACCGGTTGCAGCAAGAACCTGCTGCACCCAATCACTGTCCTTCGTGTTGACCGAGAGATCTGCACCATAGTTTTTCAACTCGCCACGACGATCAGCATTCGTCGATGTACCAATCACGAGACCTGCACCTAAAAACTTCGCGACTTGCATTGCCAGCAATCCAACGCCCGAACTAGCACCTTGAATCAGAATCGTTTGACCTTGTGTCAGTTGTCCGTGCGTCTTAATCGCGTCGTGTTCTGTTTGCAAACCAACAGGGAACGTTGTTGCCTGCTGAATCGATAAATTAGAGGGAACCGCAAGAATGCGATCACAATGTCCAACCGCGTATTCAGCAAAGGCATTACCACCCGCGGCCATGACACGATCACCAACCTGCCATTTCGTGACCTCCGAACCAACCTCAGCCACTTCGCCCGCAAACTCCAGTCCTAATGGACTACCTGCACCCCCCGCACTGCCGTGGGCTGCACCCTTCAACATGCCAAGGTCAGCTCGATTGAGCGCAGCAGCACTCACCTTAACAAGTACTTCGTTGGGTCTTGGTTGAGGTAATGGCACATCCCGCAGAAGCGGTCCATCAGGACTGGCGATTACCGCTTTCATTTCACGCATGACTATTCCGTTGTGTCTTTGTTGTTATATTGAGTCGATGATACCGGTCCTAATCTGCAGTTGCACGAACCGTTAGATTGCGCTGACGCGGTTGCTTGCTGATCAGGTATGCACGGGTAAACCTTCATCTTGCCAACGCAGCAGACCGCCACTGATATTTGCAACCTTGTGCCAGCCAGCATCGCGTAATATGTTTAACGCCAGAACCGATCTCTTGCCAGCACGGCAAATGGTGACGACCGGCTTATTTTTCGGCACTTCATTTATGCGGTCACGCAACTCGTTAATAGGAATTAATTGTGCGTCCTGAATACGTGCGCTTTCCTCGGCCGTTTCTACTGCAGTGCGTACATCCAGAATATGTAACTCGGCCCTGTGACTTGCCACCCACTGCGGCGAAATCTCAGTAACACCACTATAAGAGATCACCACCGGACCCCAATCTGGCTGTTTCGGGAGTTGATCATCTTCTGGTCGGCCAGCTTTAAGATTAGCGGGGACGGCGATATCAAGTTTTTTAGGGTGGGGTAACTCCATATTTTCCATATAGCCAACGAAATCATTTTCGTTGGCGTACCCGCCAATACGTGGGTTGTGCTCTTTTTCTTCGCCTATCATGCTGGCGGTACGTCCCGAGTAGTCATGGGAAGGATAGACGATGCAGTCATCGGGTAAGGCAAACAGCCTATCCTTTATTGAATGGAAAAGTTGTGCGGCCGAGCCTTGCTGAAAATCCGTTCTACCGCAGCCGCGAATAAGTAGACTATCGCCGGTAAACACCATCGACCGATCGTCCGTCACAAAACTTATACACCCATTGGTATGTCCCGGCGTGCTTAACCAAGCCTATCTAATTTTAAGATCACGATAGACGTTTCGAACCCTTTGATTTATCGCTAAAAACGCAGATTTTAAATGCTCTTCGGTGAATGGCTAACAAAACAGCATATTCTCAAAATTGACAAAATATCGTTAACTAGCGGTTCTGCCACTTAAAACTGATAACTCGAAGTCAAACTGACACTGCTGCGCTGGCTGTGAAATATTATGATCTTTTAAAGACTGCTCAGTATGCGTCGCCTTCGCATCCAATAGCGCAAGCATCTTGTCAAAACATGGATCATCCCGAATGGGATCCCAACACTCAGCTACGGGCACACTCTCAATCAGCAAACGATCGCGAATTTTCGGGTACGAGTAACGACACTGGCCCGAGTTTGTTCGTTAGCTCGAGACACGCGAGATCAATTCAAAGAACTCATCGTACGCCGCCATTCCTGCGGGTTCACCGCGCTGTGCTGTACGCGCCAGAATCAGCTGGTCGGCGACGCCTTCATACTCCTCAACCCGCGCGAGGCACTGATCGAGCGTGCCGGTGATAGTCATGGTATCGACCACCTCATCCGGTACGAGTGCCATTGCCTCCATAAGGCGACCTTGCGGCATCAGTTCTGTCGCCTGATCAGCAAACTCTGAATAGCCCAACTGGCGCAGCTGTGAATCATAATAAGGGTGCGGGATCGGGTGGTAGAGCTTGCAGATAGCGGCCTTTGACGCGTTTCGCGCCGCCTCCTCGTCAACATTGATACTGACGGTTGCGGCCACCGGAAATTGAAGTGTAGCCGGATCACGCCCCGCCAATTTTGCACCTTCACAAGCGTTGGGCCGAACGATATCGCGCACAAACGGCACGGACGACATAATACCGATGCCGACACCGTCAGACACTTCGCCTGCCAGTTTAACCATCTTAGGCCCCGAGGCTGAAAGCAACACGGGCACATCACCGGGTGTCGGCTCCCAGGTCGCGCGCCATCTTATCTTGTGATGTTTACCCTCATACCGGACTGACTGCCGCGCTTTGCCTGAGACAACAGCTTTGACGATTTGCATGAAGTCACGCATTTTTTCAAGTGGCCGTGATGAATCGAGGCCCATATAGTAGTCGTTAAAATGTAGATTGCCGGTTCCGACACCCAGCACAAACCTGCCGTTACTGATTTCATTCAGGTCACGCGCTTCAATTCCCGTCATCCAAGGTTCACGTGCATAAGCGTTGACAATGTAGGTGCCGACTTGTGCCCGCTCTGTCGCATTGATTACAGCAGCTGCCGTGACGGTCGCACTGCGCCCTGCATCAACGGTGTACAACGCATCAATCCCGGCACGCTCTGCTTCGGTTGCTATCGTTGTCATGGTTTTGATCGAGTCTTCAAACCCAAGCATCATTGCGGTTTTCATATCTTGTACCTATTGTAATTTTTAACTTAGTGTCACTACTGCAACCCCAATGTTTCCATTTGGATATCAAACTCGATATTCGCCGGCTTATTAGGTGCAACTAAGGTATTCATCACCTCGAACTTCATTTCAAAATCTTTTGGCTGCTCAGCCAGATGAAACTCGATAACCGTGGTCGCGTTCGCCGCGGCTTTAATGATCGGCCCGTGCTTGAGAATAATGTGATCCGACAGGTTACGCAGCTGGAAGTTCGCATCTGAATCGTTTACCAAGGTCACTTTTAATGTACTTCCTGACCAGACCGATGCCTGAACGTTCAAACTCGCCTGCAACAGTGCATCAAGTTCAGTGGGACGACCGATCAACGTATTTTCCCACCAAACAACAGTTCGCTGCGCAAATAGCGCCTCCTTTGCTGCATCGTTAGTCTTGCTCGTCGCAAAGACGAGCGTCACCGGCCGATGGCCACCATCTTCGGGAGCGTAATCCCAGTCGATCAGATCATGTACATCTGACGTACCGATAAGTGCGAGTTTATGTTTCAGTGCGAGTCGTAAGGCGTTCTCATAATAAAGACTACCATTTGCGATCTCGATGCCGTGCAGCCTGCCCGCTCTAACCTGCTCTTTATGAAACGAATCAATTTTTGCCCTTGGCGAGCTGAAATCTGGATGATTCCAGAAAGTGAATGCGCCCTGGTCATTTGCCAAACTCAGCACTTCTGCCGCTGATTGTTCGGCGGCAAACGCGTATGTCACTAAGGCTAAGTAGGTAGCTTTGTCTGCAAAGGGAACCCACACACTGTGGCCTTTGTCTTCGATTTGATGAGCCCCGAACGCCGTGCCAGCGGAAGCCGCTTTTGCAAACTCTGTCGCTTCCGCTTCTGTCTCAAACTGATGTTCTGGCAAATATTGCGTTGAGTTTCGTTGTTGTACGAGTTCGTTCGCATCTTTCACGAAAAGCGCATTCATGTGACCGACTTGATCGTTACGCGTTATCTCTATTCCGGGAATAACCAATAAGTCTAGCTTCTCCGCTGCGATCGCCGCCACTTCGAACGAGCGATTTCGATCAGGATGCGGAATGTCCATTATGTGCGGCTGCCACTCAAGATGCTCGGTGATGGCGATACCGTCTAGTCCGTCCCGCTCAGCTTCATCGATACGAATGGTTGGCCAGACTTTACCGTCGGAGAAAACGGAATGTGTGTGCAGATCTAGCGTCAGCGTTTCATAGCCGTCGACATCCGGAAAATGGATCTCACGTTCGCTCGCGGACCCATTAGGAACCACGCCATGACCCATCGCAGGCACGCTCGCCAACCAAAGAATACTTGCTGCCCAAAATTGGCGGGTGCTTTTAAGCGTGTCACTCATGTGATGTCCTTTGTTGGTATGACTTGCTGGTATGACTTGTTGGTATGATCTGTCGATATAAACAGGATCGGGCATCTGCTCACCATCTTTTATTACATTATCCCGCCTATAATCAAGCCTCGCATTCAAACTTCGCTTTAGCCCAACGGCAGCAGCCTTCGATAGAAATGGTAATTTATGCTTGGTACTTAATGCTTAGATAGTGGCTAAATCGAAAGTAGTAAGATAAATTCGATATCGTTATTTCTCATAAAAAAGGCCACCAGCTTGATTAAGAAAGCTCTTTACGCCCTCGCCAGCATCGTGGTTCTGATTGTTTGCTCGGGCATTTATCTTTACAACTACCTTGTGCCGGACGCCACCGCCGACAACCTGGTTAACCAGGCTACAAGCAGAACGATCAGCACGGGGCCGATCGTTGGGTTTAACGACAAAGGCGTCGATGCTTGGCTTGGTATGCGCTACGCACAAGCACCCATCGGAGTGTTGAGATGGCGTGCGCCAAAAGCCGCAAAAAAATCACCTGAAACCGTCGACGCTTTGTCTTTTGGCAGCGCTTGCCCGCAATCCGCAAGAGGCAGCGAAGACTGTCTTTTTATCAACGTCTGGTCGCCCGAAAACAGCAAATCGCTGCCCGTCATGTTCTGGATTCACGGCGGCGGCAATAGCGTCGGCGAAGCGGCAACTTCCATCTACGATGGCAGCAGGCTCGCACGGGAAAATAACGTGGTGCTGGTGAGTATCAATTACCGACTTGGGCCACTCGGCTGGTTCCGTCACCCCGCACTTCGAACCAATGACACCACGCCGGCAGACAATTCCGGCAACTACGGCACGTTGGACATTATTCTGGCGCTGCAGTGGGTTCAGGAAAACATTCAACAATTCGGCGGCGACGCCACCAATGTCACCGTGTTCGGCGAGTCAGCCGGTGCCTTTGACACCCTTTCACTGATGGCCTCGCCTTTAGCAACTGGCCTGTTTCATAAAGCGATCTCGCAAAGTGGCGGGCTAAATTTAAACAGCATCGCGTCTGCCGAAAACTATATTGATGATGACGAACCTGGACATCCATTGAGTAGTCAAGAAACCGTCAATCAACTTCTTATCCAGCTGGGCAAAGCGTCCGATAGAACAGCAGCAAAAAAGCTGCAGATGGGTCTGCAGGCAAGTGAAATAAGTCAATTGCTCCACGACGCATCGCCGTTCGAACTCATTGCACTTTACGGCAATGGTATGGGTGGCATGCTGGGTAACCCCGATTTGTTTGCTGATGGACATGTCATACCAAAAGGCATATCTGCAAAAGAAATATTCTCCGACACCAAGAATTACAACTCTGTGCCTATTATCCTCGGCACCAATCGCGACGAAGTGAAATTGTTTATGGGCTTAGGTCACCCCGGCGTCGATAAAATTGGAAACCTGCCCTCTGGATTCAACGACCTTGCCGGATACAACCGAGACAGTCGCTACGGCACACAGGGATGGAAAATAAGGGCAGTTGATCAGCTTGCTGATGCGATGCTCGAAGCTCGGGGCGGTGACGTTTACGCGTACAGATTTGACATTGATGACTGGCGTGATCTTGGTTTTATCGACTTTAAGGACTTGTTGGGTGCCGCACACGCGCTGGAGCTACCCTTTGTATTTGGTAACTTTCCTAAACCTTTACGAGTCATTTTTCCCGACGCTAATCAGAAAAAATTTGAACAGGCGTCTATGTCAATGCGATCTTACTGGGCCAATTTTGCCTACACGGGCAACCCTGGCCGTGGTCAAAATAATGACTTGGAAATATGGAAGCAATGGGACAGCTCGACTAACGATGTGCCTCGCATCATGATTATTGATACTGACGATATTCGAATGCAAAACGATAAGCTCTCGATGGCACACTTAAAACAGCAATTTCTTGCAGAAGATTTTGCAAACAACCCACAAGGTGCTTGCGAGATGTACGAAAGAATATTTCGAGGCGAAGCTTATTCACAATCCGAGTTTGAAAGCATGGATTGCGTGACAAGCTCAATAACCAACTAAACACAATAAGCCGGCACTGTCTTAAGAACATGGCTTTGAAAAATAGTGTGGCAGGATAGTTTGATAAGATCGCGTAACCTGGCTCTCCCCTATTTTAAGTCACGGGTGCAGAAATCGCGTATGATCGGGATTCGTATTTAAACCATTGGAGAAAAGTAAATGGCTGCAGCTTTTATGGCCTATCCAGAACTCCGCCACCCGTTTGAGGCTAAGCCCATTCACGCTGAAGGCAGCACGAGTGTGCTTTATCAGGGTCGGCAAATTACACTCTCAGACACCAGTGCTGACAAGGCCTCTGGCTCGAGCTTGTTAATCAAGCCAGAGGACCTCAAACATATCAATGGCTTTGAACTCAAACCCGAGGGCGCCTGTTACGCAGATATGTGCATTCCGTTGACAAGCAAACTACAAGTCACCCAAGAGGGCACGCAGTGGTTTGACTTGACGGCCTTCGCCGATTTACTTGAACAGCCCTATGTCTTTGATGCTGAATCAAACGTCTGGAGTTTTGCTGAAATACCCGCCAAACGAGACAATATGATGGTGAATGGCTTGGCGCCGGATTTCGAAATTCCCGACCGTCAAGGCAACGTCATCAGAATGACTGATCTTAAAGGTAAAAAGGCACTAATCGTCACCTGGTCCTCATGGTGAGGATGCTTCCTAGATGTGCCCGTGTGGCAACAAGTCTACGAAGAAATAAACGATCCTGATTTTGTCATCCTCTGCGTTGCAGAAGATACTGGTGGTGAAGCAGTCGCGGGGCCAATTTTTGATGCCGCTAATGCCACCTACATTCAGATTGTCGATAAGAACCATATCATCAGCAGTGCATTCAATTTTGTTAACGTTCCCTCTGCCGCCTGGATCGATGAAGAAGGCAGAATCGTGCGCATCGACGAAGGCACCTATGCCAAAGTTCATGAACTCGGCGACGAAACGCGCTCCATCACTTTTGGCAATGACGTCTACACACCTGCATTGCGCGACTGGGTAGAAAAAGGCAGCGACAGTGAATATGTGCAAACGGTAGAAACTGTCACCGGCAACATTCGTGAGTTGAGTTTTGAGCAACAAAAAGCGGATGCTGCGTTTCGATTGGCAAATCTGTTTCGTGAACACGGCCTGACGCAAAAGGCTGAGCACTACTGGAATCTGACACAGACGTTAAACCCGGAAAGCATTAACTTTTTCCGGCAGAATCTAACGCTCTCTGAGGAGGGCTCTGCAGGTGAAACGTTCATGACGCGTAGAGGCGAATATGAAAGTCAGCAGAAAGACTATTATCGGCCACTCGATATGGACAGCTAAAAGCCATAAATAATGTTGGTCGGAGCAGCGCATCCACGCTCGATGCGTTTGCTCTACATATATTCGCCCTACATGTATTCGCTCTACATGTATTCGCTCAAAAGATAACAGTATAGAGATGGGTTAGCTTAAGGCGCGACGATCAGACGATAAACTCGGATCGCCTCTGGCACCGGATCATAGCCTCGATTTAACAAGACCGTCTTGCGAGCAGCTTCATCGCTAACACGTTCAGCGCGCATCTTGTGCACTTGACCATCAATCGCCACCAGCAATTCTGGTTTCGTCTCGACAATATAAACCCACGCATCACCCAAGCCGAACGCACGGCTAAACCATTGGTTGTATTCGACAAACCTGTTCGAATGGGTGTGAAGCTCGCCGTTAATTTGAAAGCAGTTAACGCGGAAGGCTGAACGCCACGATCGCTGAATCTTCAGATAACAACGATGTTTGTCGGTCACCTTGCGCCAATCAACACCCCGCTCAGGATCACCCGCTGCCACTGGCGATGCGAGGAACTGGTCTTCGTAGGATTGCTGCGAGCAGCTGCTCACGAACAGAACCATCGACGCAAATAAGGCGAATCGACAAACGTATTTTAGCGTAGCTGGCAATAATCTCATGATGAGACAACCCTAGCGCGTTGCGCCAATCAAACCAAGTGCGCATTCAAGTCAGTATTAGTGAGGTTGACCTACCGCCACAATAAAAAGTCTACAGGGTGGACGAGTTGCTCAACAATTAAGGGTAAAGATTTACTCCAGCACTTTACTCTGGCACCTTAGGCTCACTTAATTACTCTATTCGGCCCTCAGTATGAAACTAGCTCCTTATGGCGCATGGCAATCACCGGTCACAACAGACCTTATTGTCGCCGGCAGTATTGGCCTTGGCACACCCACCTTCGACAACGGCCTATTGTATTGGGTTGAGTCTCGCCCGCAGGAAGCAGGCCGCAACGTATTGGTACAACGCGACGCGACGGGCCAATGCAATGACATCAATCCGGCACCATTTAACATTCGCACTCGTGTTCACGAATATGGCGGTGACGCGTGGTTACTACATGACGGGGTTGCGTATTTTATCAATTTCTCAGATCAACAGGTTTACACGGTAGCATTGCAAGCCGGCGCAGAACCCAAACAGTTAACACACCTTGAAAATTTAAGGTTTGCAAACGGCACTATGGATACCCATCGCAGTCGAATTATTTATGTTGTTGAAGACCACTCTGCGCAGGGCGAAGCCGAAAACTTTATTGGCGCGGTCAGTCTCAGCGACGGCTCGCTGACTCGACTCGCTGATGGTCATGATTTTTTTAGCGCGCCGGCTTTAAGTCGCGACGGCAATCAATTGGCCTTCATGTCCTGGGATCATCCTGATATGCCCTGGGATGAATCTGTGATCTGGAAAGCTGACGTACTTGATGATGGCAGCTTAGGTGACAACGTCAAAATTGCCGGCGGCCGCGTGGCAGAACAAAAGATTTCGGTACAACAACCCCGCTTTTCACCGGAAGGCATACTGTTTTACATCTCCGATGAATCGGGCTGGTGGAACATCTACAGCGAGCAAGGGTCACAACCCATGTTGGCCATGAGTGCTGAGTTTGGCTCGCCTCACTGGGGCTTTGGGTTGTGTTCTTATCAGTTTGAGGATCAATTCGAGAATCAGCTCGAAGCTCAGCTCGAGAAAGAGCAAACCATTATTGCCTTCTATCTGGAGAACAACGTTTCAAAACTGGCTAGGATCGCGCTTAACTCTGGCACGCTTACCCACATACCTGTGCCGCGCTCCAGCCTTGGCGGTCTATCGAGAAACGACAACAATTGTCTGGCCATGATCGTTGCCTCGGAAACCCGCTTTGCGGAAATCGTCTTAGTCGATGCGGACTCGGGCGAGATCAAACAGACCATTACTCAATCGACAGTCGTTGACGTCGACACCGACTACTATTCAACGCCGCAAACGATTGTTTACCCAACGGCCGGCAATGACGAAGCGCATGCTTTTTATTACCCACCGCATAATCCAGATTACAGTGCACCGGCAGATACAAGCCCGCCGCTCGTTGTCATGTTTCATGGTGGGCCGACGGGTGCAACGTCTAATATTTTATCCTTACAAAAACAGTATTGGACAACGCGAGGCTTTGCAGTACTAGACGTCAACTACCGCGGTTCAACCGGATATGGTCGGGCTTATCGAGATAAGTTGCTGCTGGGCTGGGGTATCGTCGATGTTGAAGATGCCGTGGCCGGTGCTCAATATCTTGTTAGCCAGGGTAAGGCGGATACCAAACAACTCGCCATAAGAGGCGGCAGCGCGGGGGGGTACACCGCATTAGCGGCAGTGACTTTCACGGATGTGTTCAGCGCCGGAGCATCCTACTACGGCATCAGTGATCTTGAAGCGTTAGCCGAAGACACACACAAATTTGAGTCCCGCTACGTCGACAGCTTAATCGGACGCTACCCGCAGGACATCGACATATTCAAAGCGCGCTCACCCATACATCACACAGAACAGCTCAACGCCGCTTGCATCTTTTTTCAGGGACTCGAAGATCAGGTTGTACCACCAAATCAGGCCGAGATGATGGTTGAGGTTTTGCGCGACAAAGGCTTACCTGTTGCCTACGTGCCCTTCGAAGGCGAACAGCACGGTTTTCGGCAGGCAAAAAATATTAAGCGAAGTCTTGAACTCGAATATTTTTTCTACGCCAGTGTCTTTGGCTTTAAACCCGCCGATGCGATTGAACCGATTACAATTGAAAACCTGACAGCCTGAAGCTGCGCGTTGGGGTCAGTGAAACTAAGCTGACCCGAAGTCGCGGAATGTGTTTTCTTCAATAATCCGATCGATAAATTGGTCAATGTCTTTATCGGGTTCATAACCCGCCGCCAAACGATCAAGTACCATTGTTGCCGCTTGTTGCAGGCCAAACTCGAGCGTTACCTCACACCGCCAATCACCAATGACTTTTTTGAGGTATCGGTTATCGAACATCACGGAATTCGATTTGTCGCCAAGCAGTGGTCCTCGCCACAATGGCTGGTGGTGGATCAGACGCTCACTCGACACATGCACAAGCTCCGCTTCGACGCCGAGCACCTTGGCACTAGATAGGATCAACTTGTCCCAAGTGTGTGCTTGCTCGTCGGTGATGTGGAATGCTTTGCCGAGCGCTAGATCGTTAAGAAACAAACAGCAAAACGCGCGGGCAAAATCCGCCGCGTGGGTTAATGTCCAAAGCGATTGTCCATCACCGTGCACAATGATCGGCTTACCGTTTAGTAGTCGCCAGGTTTGGTGATTACCGTCAATCACAGCACCCGGCAAACGGCTGCGGTATGTATGGCTGGGCCTGACAATGGTATAAGGCAGCTGGTCTTGGCTGATCAGCAAGTCTTCACAGGCTATTTTTTTTCTAGCGTAGTCCCAGAAAGGATTCGACAGCGGCGTCTGCTCGGTGATGATATGATGCTGACACGGCTTTTCGTAGGCCGATGCCGTCGAAATGAAAACATATTGTTTGCATCTCGATGCGAAAAACTCCAAATCCGCCTCGACAGTCTTCGTGTCAAACGCAAGAAACTGACAGACCACATCGAAAGACGCATTTGCTAGCGACTGATAGGGATTTGGCCCGTCAATGCTGCCGGCGAAATGCCTAACACCTTCAATTGGATGATTGCCGCGATTAAAAACAGACACGTCATGACCAAGGGCAAGTGAATGCGCGACGCAGGCCGTCGAAATTTCCCCACTACCGCCAATGTAGAGAACGCTAGTCATGGTTGGGATAAGGATGCACGGGTTGATCTTCAACCACACGACCACCACCTAATAGATGCGCATCAAGAAAGTGATTAACGACTAGCGGCGCGTCAACAAATCGTGCATTGCGATACACGCCATGCAAATTAGGCGCGTCGAACGCTGACTTTGCGTCTGCATCAAACACCAACCGACCATCACCTAAAGCACCCGAATCAAGAACCTTTAGAGAGGGATCTAATTCGCAAGCGGTCGCATCTTTCTGTGACACATTAACAAGGGTGCCACGTTGATGTTTTGACATAACCGAATGATAGGTCAATGCAACCATCGGTCTTGGTATATCTGACGCATTCTTTACGCCACGATGCCACATACGAGGATCACGAAAACAGACGCCACCGGCAGGTATTGTCATCGACGCCGGCGGGCCCCAGTTTTCTACAATTTCAGGATGATGCACGGGTTGCTCACCCTTACCCCAGGTGGTGACGGCCGTTTCTCGGTGACTGCCGGGATATATTTCTGTCGCACCGACGGCTTCGGTAATCTCTGACAATGCCAGTGAGCAAGAAACTGTTGTCGTATTGGGCGGCCAGCTTTGCCCCGCCGCTTTAGCCGCCTGCTCAGTGGTCCACGCATAGGGTCTATCGAAATGAAGCGGCTGGTAGCCGCTGTCGGGACAATTCACATTACCATTGTAAAAACCCAGCCAGGCACCGCGCCCCAATAGTTTTGTGACAACACTTTCGAGTATGGGGTTAGCGACCAGCTCTTTGGGAACATAGGGTGCGTGACGACGCGGACCCAGTTGCAGATGCCCTTCTGCGGTATGCTTTTCGTGCATCGTCAAACCTGACTTTTCGCGAATTAGCTCGACGTCTTCAAGAAACGCTTTTATGAGAGGTTTACGAACCGAGGCCGGTACAAGGCCTGCGACAACCGCAAAACCAGTCGAATTGAAGCTGTCTTGAATCAGCTCAAGTTTTTCCTCAAGCAGGCTGCCTTCGCGCCATTCTTGCTCCGTCACTTCATAGTGCTGCTTATTCATTCACTTGCTACCTTCACTCGGGTTATCTTGCCATCGATGCGGGCGTGTCGATGGCCACAATTGTACGCGTACACCATTTGCCGATTTCGGATGAATAAAAACCTGCGGTGTGCCAACCCCCATCAACTGAACACCCTGTGATTCGAGGTTTGCGACGGTGGCATCCAGATCATCAACTTTGAGTGCGAGGGTGTGAACGCCCTCACCACGTGATTCAAGTACCTTTTCAATCGGTGACTGCTCCCCCATTGGCGCTATCAACTCGAGAAACGTATTGTCCTCAAGCAGAAAGAACGCCTGGCGAATGCCTATCTCCGGCAGATCTGCTCTGTGACTCAGAGGCAAACCAAATTGGTTTTGCCAGGTGTGTATGGCTTGATCAATATCTCGAACCAATATCACTACATGATCGGCACCCGTAAAAGGCATAGCTGTCTCAAAAATTATACGTCAACCCAATGTTATCACGGTTTAGCGGCGCAATTGCGCCAACAGTTAGTGTATGCCTCGTTGATCTATCGAGATATTGCTGCGTCGCTTTATAAATTTGCGTTAGCTGCCGCAGCGACCGCCAATTGCGTAAACGCTTTAACCCATTTGCCGGTTACCTTTAGATCGACAGCATCCGGCCAACGGTCTGCGGGATGGTGAAACAGCCCATTGCCCCCAAGGATAGAAACAAACCTACCCTGACCATCGTAGACGTTACGTGCCTCGCCTAAGGGGCGCTGCCCAATCGGTGTGACGGCAGCTGGCGCCAAACTATTCTGTTTGAGCCAAGGGTCAAGGCTGGCAACAGCCTCATCATCAGAATACTGAAGCCTAACCTGCGCACCCAGCTTCGCAGCAAAATTAGCACCCAGATGCATCCATATGTGCGCATCTTTTATCAGCGTTGGATTGTTGTGAAGGAACAGGTCTAGGCCAGTGTGGCCTAACTCATGACCGGTATTTGCAGTGAATATGACATCTCTTTTTGGCAGCGACGATTTAACCGCGCGCATGATCTCTAGAAAACAGGCGATGCCACCGCCGCGTTCTGAAGCATTCACCCACCAACCACTGCGAGGTGTCATCACTACCATCGGCGCAAGCTCAGGAATACTTCCTGCAATCTTGGCCTCAACATTTCTTGCAGTTGCTTTGACATACTCACAATGAAGTACAAAGCTCGCTTGGGTACCAGACTTCATTGCAGCTTGGATATCTGCCCAATGCTTGTTTGCCACCTGCAACACGGGTGGTCCAAAAGGAGAGGTGAACTCTTCGGCATTGAGCAAGGCCGCACCATCTTCAGGCAAGCGGCTGTCCGTGACGACAACAATTGCTTTGTGTCGGCCTTCTTTTCTCGCGGCATGTAGACGCAGGACATTAGGCGCGGAGTCAAACGGTAAAGCCATGATAACGCCGATATCAGCATGACTACCGAGTTCACCAATACTGCCGGTTATGCCGTTCGCGTCCGTGTAGCGGCAGTCGTAAAGTGGCACACCTGAGATGGCGGAGCCGGCTAAGGACAATTGAGTCGTAATAGGCTGCAACCGTTCAAACTCAAACGCGGTATCAGTCGCTGCCACATTGAGCATCTCAATCCTGCGCATCAGCCAATCAGCACTCTGGTTATCAACATCGGTACCGGTGCGGTGAATACCCTGTGCGGCATACTCGCCGATAATTTCTGCAATTCTACTTTGCGCGGCACTTTGTACAGTACTTTGTAAAGAACCTTGTACAGAACTTTGCATCGTGTTTTCCTCGGCCAACAGTTGAAACTTTATGGGCAGCAAAGTCGCCAGCATACTGCCTTGGATTAAACGACGCTTTGATATCATCTTGCTTATCCTTAAACAATAATTTCATCCACACGCTGCACGCGGCCATCTTCTTCTTTGGATAGATCATAACCACCACAATCGAAGAATCGCACTCGTATCTCTGAGTCGGTAACGTCCATAAGTGTAAAACCATTTACCTCTTTAGTCGCGAGCAATTCATTACTCGACAGCCAAGCGGGCTGAGCAGCAGGAATCCCTCTAGCTGTAGAAGGCCAAGTTGCATCTGAAGTACTCACAGGGCCAACAAGGAGGGATTTGACGGGCGCATCAAAAGTCAGTTCCGCGCTACCTGTGATGCTAATGGCTCCTTGGGCATGAATATCACCAGAGAAGGTAAATAGCGTGCCATCTCTGAGTTCACTCAGGGCCTCAAACAACCTTTGATGCTGTCGAAACCAACCTTTTTGCCAAAGGTATTTTTCGGCCTCTACGGTGAGTTGCCCTTTTGTATCTGATATCACCTCATTGGAAACAACACCTGTAAATCCGTTGGGCGCTACAACGTCGGGATACCACTCTCGCCATTTGCCTGCGGTCCAACCCATGGGATGGCTGGGTACCAGCGCGTAGTGCTTAGCGCGGGATTCATTGATACGAGTGATTACCCAATCTTCGGCGACCGGCGGAAACAATCTCGCGTCCTCTCCCAAAGTCAGTTTACCGGCGCAATCAATGAGCGATGCTTCAAACAAACGCCCATAGGTGAGTGTCCCAAAATTTCGGTTCCATTGAGGTTTAGGTCCACCAGGCAATGCAGGATAGTAGAGATCTGCGATCGCCTTGTGCGCAGATCGGCTAAACGCATCGGGTGGGAAGGTCACAATATCTTCTGTAGCATCATCATTTTCAAAATAGTCATGATCATCTGAAACAAAGTAGATCGGTGTTGATTTGAACCGTGTGCCATATAAGTTCGCAATTTGTTCATCACCAATATTAGTGAGTACCTCCTCATTTGGCGTGCCAATGATTGGCTTGGATCTATCAAAACTGCCGTAACGCAGACTAAAGTACCAACCAGAAAACAGCTTCATCCACTTTGAGTTTCTGCCAAACGATGGGTGTTCATCGCCTCGCAGGTCGAAATAAATATGATCGCCAATAGCGATAGCCGCATCGGGCTGTTCAACGAGTGCAGCGTCGAACAACGTTTGGCGGAATGTATGCGGCTTAAATACCTGCATGCTTGGCGTGCCAAGCCCATCGGGGCCACCCGCACAGGTAAAAGCTAGCAGCTTGAAGGATTCAGGTTCGCTGTCTCGAGCCGGGAAGGTGCGTAGCGGCCACGGCTCCCCTAGTTCACCTTTTTCATCTGACAATTGGAGTTTGTAGGATGTGGAAGCGCTAAGATCTTTCGCGGTAAAAGACCAGTACCGCCCTTTACTATCCATTTTTTTTCCAGGTATCCCAATATCGCCAACTGACAGATGCAATCTGCTTCTGGGCCGCTCGACCGAAACCGAAACCGACAGGCTAGTGTCGGTAGTCATTGGCAGGATGTGCCGGATATCGTCCTTACGTGCCGCCCAGGTCTTTGGCAGAAAAGACACGGGCACAGAAGCCGCCAACCATTTCAACAGTGTTCTTCGTGTTGTATTCATAACATGTACTGATACGTGTATAAATTATTATGATACGATAGCGTATCATCCAAGCGAGTTAATTGGAACGCCCACCTTATGAACGCAAAATCAAAGCTTGAGGTCTCACAACTTCGCTATCAAGAAGAGCGCCGTCATTTGCTCATGGATGCGGCGGCGGAGGTCATTGCCCGTCAAGGACTTCGCTCTACTACGATGGATGATATTTCAGCGTTGCTGGGCATGACCAAAATCGTGCTGTATCGAACTTTTGGGTCAAAAGATCAGCTAATTGTTTCCATACTCGAACGGGTTACTGAGGCGCTCTTGAGTATCGATAGCCGCCAGATTGAAAAATATGGGGATCGCCTGCATCGCTACTTGGAAGTTTCCAGAAAGTATGAAAACTCTATGCGCATCCTGTTGCTCCAGTCCCCTTACGATGAGAAATACAACAAACAGTACAAGAAGCTAAGCAGACAGCTAGTTAAGCGCACAATGGAGCGGGTTGAACAAAGACAAGAAGCCGGTAAAACAGAATGCAGCCTTGATGTTAAGTTCGTCAGCGAGTCCATCGTGTCATTTGTATTGGCTTCAATTTCACGATGGTTGAAGCATGGCAAACGCAATCAGGATAATGAGTTTGTTCAATGGATGTTGGTTTCACGAGCTGCGATGGAAAATCCAGGGATGGTCAAAGCCGACGATGGATAATGATTTGCGAACAAAAGCTGAGATCCAAACTGAATAATTGAGGTCGAGGTCACGGTTAATCCGCAACATCGATCATAAGCTTAACCAACATCACGGTTTTCGTTGTAAGTAAACTCTGCCGTAGTGGCACGAA
>JAQXDL010000003.1 GCA_029251375.1 Pseudomonadales bacterium
AAAATAGCAGTAACGAAAAAAACAGTGATAAATATAACCATCCTATTTCTATTTTTTTATGGTGGTTCTCTATATTCAGATTCTTTAACTTCAAGCTTTTTATATAGAAGCTCTTTATATAGAAGCTCTTTGCACTACAGTTATATTTATCACTGTTTTTTTCGTTACTGCTATTTTGATCTGTGTTGTACGACGTCCTCTCGTAACAGCATATCATACAGATAGACCCTACTCGTCTCGGCATAACTAATGGCAAAGGCTTTAGCCCGGTCGCCCATCTGCTCTGGGCTGAGACAATATTGGTGCGAACAGGATACAAAATACTGCAAAGGTAATCATCCATAATATCTGGCTCGTCTGCACCCACCAAACCTTATGTTGCGGGTCAAGCCACGGCAACAAAACACGTACCAATGAAGCTAATATCAGAACGTAGAACGCCGCCACAACAAATCCCGACGGCTCATGAATATTTCGACCACTATGACCTAATGACACTCGCACCATCATACTCAAGGTCAGCAGACCTATGCCACCAACAGCAACGGCATGCAGAGGAATGAAAAAGGAATACCAACCAAAATACAACAACGCATAAAGAAGAAAGCCAAAAGTAATAAACCCATAAGCAACAAACAAACTCCACAGCAGCGGCTTGCTCCAAATCGCTCTCGTATACCAACTTTTCAAACGCATCGAATTAAGCACAAAAAGCAAGCCCGCCAGCAGGTAGGCGGCCGAGGCATGAATACCAAGCTCGATAGTCTCTGAAGCAAAAAAATTCGACCCAACCCAAAGAACATAGCTAACGAGGATCGATCCTTCCAGCCATGATCGCGAGACCCGACGGACATTTTCCTGTGAAGCTTGTTCGACAAAAAAAGGCAAAACCCGGCCTGTCATTACCAGCACTAGACCGACAACAAAATAGAAGCCGAGGTAATTACCTAAATAAACGCCATACTCACTAACTTCTAGTTGGCCAGCGCAATAGAAGCCATTGGCGCCAATCAGAATAATAATTGCAGCCATGATGGCGAACTGACGCCATTGCTTTGTTTTCACAATGGGCACCACAACAGACCAACAAAACAACAACATAAAAGTTAGATCACAAACTGCGGCAATCGTGTATACGCCTAGAATATTAAAAAGTCGTGCCAGCAGCCACAGACTGAACAATATCAACAGGCCGGCACCGGTCGCTGTATCTATCCCCGTCCAATTTCTAACAGAGGTCAACAGAAACCCCGCGATTACCGCGAAGGTGTAACCAAACAGCATCTCGTGAGCATGCCATGCGCTAGTTAAATTTATAGATACAATGCCGCTAAACTGAAGCCACCAAAGAAACATACCGAAAACTGAATAAAGACCGGCGCCGAGGAAGAAAGCTCTAAAGCCAAGATTAAATACTGCAGTGGCCGCGAATTTACTCAGTTTTGATTGCGACATATTATCTTCATCTCGCTTGGCTTTTTGCAGGGAAACCAAGTCTACTCTTGTTCAGAACAACAGACATCTTTTTGCTTTCGTAGCAACACATTGGTTAACCTACCTATTCATCAGAACTTGGTTTTAAGCTTCGCAAGGTAAAGGTTTAATAAAAAATAAGGAATCACCAATGTCCGCCATGAACATTGTTAAAACAGTTTCTGCACTCGGATCAATATTGCTTTTAACCGCCTGCTCGCACCTAACCGACAGGCCCTCCAGCGACGTCGATTTAGCTTTGATCCAGAATGCCGACATTCTCAATTTGAGCATGCAAGACAACCATGTATTTGCCAGCGGTCAACCCTCCCAGACTCAACTGAAAGTTATTGCGGAAGCAGGCGTACAGCACGTTATTAGTTTGCGAGCCGCTTCCGAACTGGACTGGGATGAAGCCCAGACAGTCCAATCCGTTGGTATGCAATTTCATGCCCTGCCCATTTCTGGGCGAGAAGACGTCACGCCTACAAACGCTGACTTGTTAGAACAGCTTTTGAAAAAATTATCCGGTCAGCCGGTGTTAGTCCATTGCGGAAGCAGCAATCGCGTTGCCGCACTAAAAACCCTCACAGCAAGTGAATCCGGCATGAGTACCGACGCAGCACTTGAAGTAGGCAGAGGCTGGGGACTGACTAAGATGGAGCCCGTCATGCGAGCAATACTCGAACTCGACTGAAAATCCGCAAGCGAACTATACTCTTACTCTAATCCAGATCGGCGCTTTTAAATTAATCAGGAATGCTCATGACAAAGTCCGCAATAAAACCATTGGCACTCATCGTCGGTGTCGGTGACGCTACAGGCAAAGCAGTCTGTACTGAGCTCGCATCTCACTATCGCTTAGCCATGGTGGCACGTTCAACAAAGGTCATTGACCCACTTGCAGCAAGCCTCACGCAAGCCAAAGCCTACCCCTGTGATGTAACCAATCGGGACGCATGGGTCTCAACCTTGAAGGAGATCAGGGCAGAGATGGGCTTACCCGATTACATTCTCGTGAATACTGAAGGCGGTGGTTGGGGCGATTACACGCAGATCGCTATCGCGGATTTTTCGAACAGCTTTGAGGTCAATGTTGTCAGCCTACTGCTGCTGATCCAAACTCTGTTTCCAGATACAAAGACCAAGACGCAGTTGAGTCACAACTGTCGCATCGTCATCAGCAGTTCGCCCGCCGCGTATCTATCAATCCCGCTGTTTCTTGGTATCGCACCAAGCCGTGCAGCTCAAAGAGTCCTCGCGGAGACCCTCGATACAGCAATAAACGATGTCGACTTCTGTATCCTGTCCATCGATGGCGCAATTGATGAGCCCAACATGCGCAAGGCCTATCCTCAAAAAGACAATGATTTCTTTATCAAGCCGACTGCAATTGCAAAGCACATTAGAGAGCTATTTGAAGATCAAACATTTGACCGAAATGCCAAAATTTCGACCTCTAGTAACTAGACGTGGCGCCAAGTCAGTGGGTCACACAGCATTACCATCTCATCAAACCTAAGGGGCATCTCCTCGATCTTGCCTGCGGCAATGGTCGCCATACGCGCTATTTGCTTGAAAATGGCTACAACGTCACAGCGGTTGATAAGGACATCAATGGTGTTCGTGATCTTGAACATCATCCTAACTGCCAACTTGTTGAAGCGGATCTTGAGACAGGCCAGACATGGCCTTTTTCAGAACAATTCGACGCAATTGTTGTCGCGAATTACTTATATCGGCCCGGATTCAAAAATATAATCATCCACTGCAAATCAGATGGCGTATTGATTTATCAAACATTCATGGTAGGAAACGAGTCCTACGGCAAGCCGACGAGCCCAGACTTCTTATTAAAGGAATACGAGTTACAACATGCGTTTACTGAAGACTTTGAAACACTCCGTTTCGAGCAAGGATACCAAGACAAACCAAAACCCGCCGTTATCCAAAGCTTCTGTGGGCGCCGCCGCCAATGATGCTGCCGACCTGAGCGTGGTAGAATCAAAAGCAAATCGACATTTAACCCAGACCAGATCGAGAAGGCGTTATTCCCGTTCTTGGCTGCTACGTACTCGAACAAACATGATCTTTCGGCGCTAAAGTAACTCTTCGCCTGGCTCTAAGTTCCCCCAACGATTGAAAAAAGTTTTGTCCTTGGCCGGTTTACGCCTAACAGTGCCAAATTTCCCAAGTGGATAGCCAATCGGCATCGTCACTACTACGCCAAACTCCTCTGGAATTTCGAAGTAATCATGCAGCTCCTCTTCGAACACCTGATGCATAGTTGTCAAAGCCGCTCCAAGTCCTAATGCACGACAGGCAAGTAGTATATTTTGGGTACAAGGATAGACAGCTCCATAGTTTGGTGGTGCCATGCCTACACGCTCTGACTCAGGCACTTTAAAAGGCCAATCTCGTTCGCCGCAGATTAGCAGCAGCACGGGGAACTCCTGCATATGATCCATTTGGTAGGTCAATGCCTTAAGCTGACGGCCCATCGCTGTCTGGCCGTCCGCATACTCATTGACCTTACCGAAGCGGGATAAAATCGCCGCCCGATATCGCTCAGCAAACCAACCTTTAGCCTCCGGTTCAGTAATCGCCACAAACTTCCAAGGCTGAGTATTTTGGCCCGACGACGCTTGCACGCCGGCCTGCAACACTTTTCTTAAAACCGACAAGGGAATAGGGTCAGTCTTCAATCGCCGCATCGAGCGCACGTTACTGACCAAATCGAAGAACGATACGTTCTCTTCCATTTTACATCTCCTTTGGCAACGTTATGCAGCGAACAACCACTGACTAAACGTATAGATTGATACCCCAACCACTAAGACTTTTCGGTTACTAGCGCATGATCACCATGGCCACGATCAATCTTACGCAGGTCAGGAAAGAAGTAGCCAAGCAACAGCATACTAACCACGAGCATGGCCGCGCTGACCATAAGCGCAACATCAATACCAATAAACTCAGCCAATGTACTGATGGGAACGACACCCAAGGGCATCAGTCCGTGCGTCATCATCATCATACTCATCACACGGCCGCGAATCTCAGGCTTAATAGCAAGTTGAATGATGCTCATATTAAGCGCACCAAAGACGGCGCTAAACAGTCCCGACAAAATACCCATCGCCATCGCGGTGTACAGCGAAGTCGAAAATGCAAACAGCGCCAAAGCTATCGACCAAAGAAACGCGCAATAAAACATCACCCGACCCTTCTTGGGAAAATCGCCGAGCTTGGCGAGCAATAGAGATCCGCAAAGCGCGCCGCCCCCCATCGCTGTCATTAACAAACCTAAATCGCCAGGTCCGCCATTTATAATGTCATGGTTGAACGCAGGGAGTAAAAAAGATGCTGAGAAGCCGAACGTGAAAGGTACGAAGCCCATGATCAACAACCCCATAATCAGTTTTTCGTCGAGCATGTAGCGAAAGCCTTCTCGAATATCCTCCAACGGAGAAGCTTTTTTACGCGCGATTGGATCGCCTTTGTAGTTCAGCATTGAAGTGCAAATTACCGATAGGAAATACAGCGCGGCAATGACAAAAAAAACAATGCCGACACCTTCAGTACTGGTAGTGTCGCCGGCTGCAAAAAAAGCAATCATGCCACCCGCAATAGCCGGGCCCAGCACACGGGAAAGGTTAAAGGTGGCACTTTGTAACGCCATCGCATTCACCATATTGTCTGGGCCAACAATTTCGGGCGTTATCGCGCTTCGCGCAGGCATACTGAACGCCAATACCGTGCCATTAAAAAGACCGAAGTAGATGAAATCCCAAAACTCAATGTTGCCTGTGTAAATAAAGTACGCCAGCAAAATCGTCGCACAGGAGTTCAACAGCTGTGACAGAATCATGACCGGCTTTTTCTTCAAGCGATCAGCGATCACGCCACCGGCTAGGGAGAAAAGAAAAGACGGCAACATAAAGGAGAGCATGACCCACGTCAGCGCGAGGGGTGAGCTGGTCATGTCGTATATTAACCAACCACGCGCGACCATCTGCATTTGCATGGCAAAGGTTGCGCACAGACTTGAGACCCACAGGAATCGAAAATCACGAATTTTCAGTGAATCAAACATGCCTGCTTTATACAGCGTCGTGCCCCCTCCCACAGGAGGACCCGATACATTCTTTGCCGTTTTTTCTGTTTCACTACGCATGAATATCTCTATCTCAAAATCTCGACCAGCCACAGAAAAAAACCAGACAACGTGTCCAACAAGACATTGGGCAACGTGCTCGACACGAAGCCGCTCAGTTTAGCCCTGAGTTGGGCTCATATTGCCGACTGACAGGTCGAGCTTTACAGAGTAAACGAGTCAGGTCTTGAATTACAGCCCGCACCCAAGCAAGGCTTAGATAATGGCAATGGCGTTGTCGACACGAGCGAGGCCTGACAGATATCGAACCACTTTCGATTAACGCCCCGCTCAGGTGCGATATCACGCGCGCATTATGGCATTGCACAATTACCGCCCATTCCCTGTTTATTCGAATTATCAACTCGATAGATTGGATCTAAACATAGGTACGCAGCAAACCACCTGAATTCTTGACTCGCGCACGCTCAGCAGCGGCTTCTTTTTTATTACGCTGATTCTGGCACAGCAGTTGCAAAACTATACCCGTAACAAACAGATGGACAGACAACCAAGACCGACAGTGGAAATTGAATCAAGAAAAGAGTCGATCACGCGACAACGCAATTCACTAGGAATAATGTACGTGGACTATTTAGGGACTAAGCGATATGACTAGCTATTTATTTTTAAACGACTTGTTGTCGAGACGTTCAAAACAGGTGGGAGCAATTCAAGCGATTCGTCAGGCGATCAACTACCCTGTCGACAGAACGAGTTTGTTGAAGTTTCTGATCATTTTCGCTGTTGTCTTCTTACAGCTGGAAGTGGGTTAACGAGCGTTTGCAATGTACTGAGAGATATTAAACGAATACCGTTTGTAACACGTATTTTTAGAAATATAAAAACAACCAAATCCCCCCGATCTGGCTGTGTTCTGAATAGAGTTAAGCTGTTTATTTATTCAAGCGCAGTCGGATCAACCTTATTTAGTTTTGGCTGATCCTATTCGCCTAAAACCCTTTTACCCTGATCTCTAAAAAGTTCTCTGGCTCGATAAAGGGCAATTGTCGGTATCATAAAGATCAGGCCACTTATCAAAGCACCAACAAGCCCACCGCCCTTGGCGTGGTCACTCATCCCCGGTCCTTCGAGGAGATTGAACACCACCATAGCAATCACCACCTGAAAACTATAAACCGCCGCCCATGGCCACATCCAGCTGCGCATTTTCCAAAAACCAAAGGCACCCGCTCCGTATATTAGCCAATGCAAAGGCTCGGTAAGCTTCGCCGGCCAACCCGTTAGAATAAAACCGAACCATATCTCTTCCCAGCGCTCATAGGGTTTAGTGAACATATCGAACGGCATGTAAATAAACGTCATATAAAGACAGAAGAACCAAAGTAAGTTCATCCACCAGGGGCGCTTACTCCATTCGTCCAGAAATTGTTGTTTCATGGGTTTTACCGCACTAGAACGTGCCACCAATCTTACGACAAACCCAAAATAAAAAAAGCTCCTCTAATCCAATCTTATGCTTCGCTGAGCCAATATCGAAAAATTTGCCCATAAACAGTGAATATTAGAGAAAGCGACAAATGAGCTGCTATCCTCTTTGTAGCTAACAAATAGAAGGTTCAAGTTGATAGGCTATCATCTTGGTCTGGAGTCCAAAATGAAAACACGCAAGGAACTCAAAAAAGAATACCTGCAAACGCCTAAAGTGATGGGTGTCTATCGTATTCGCAATATACAAAATGATCGAAGTTATGTCGCCGCAAGCAAAGATATCAAGGCGCGCTTTAATCGACATCGCATGAGTTTAAAAACCAACAACGATAGCAACAAAGCTCTTCAAGCTGACTGGCTGAAATACGGCGAAGACACTTTTAGTTTCGAAATACTTGATGTCTTTAAACCTTTAGATAAAACCGATTATGACCCAACCGAGGACCTCAATATACTTGAGCAATTGTGGCGGGAAAAATTGCAGCCTTACGAACCAGCGGGTTACCACCGCGTGAAGACATCGAAGGTATCCACTACAGGTGGCCTAATCGAATGATGGATCGCGATGAGATCGTCGACCTGCTGCACCGAACGTTCAGGGCAGGTCTGCTGCGACGCTTACCAAAGAAACAGGCGCACGCTGATGTATTTATGGCGCTGTCTGTCAGCGCGTTAGACCCAGAAACGTTTTTCGATGAGACCGAAATTAATCTGCACTTATCCGCATTTCTAAATGGCATAGCCTCACAGGATGGATTTTCTGATTATGTCTCCTTTCGGCGCTACCTGGTCGATCTTGGCTTTCTTCGCAGAGCAACCGACGGCGCCATTTATCGTCTTTGCCCTGAGCGCATTGCAGAAGTCTTGCCACCGACAGCAACAGACATCGATCCAACCGAGATCTACAATTCCGTTGAACTGGAAAAATTAGCGAGACGAGAAAAATTTGGCCAACAAAATTAGATAAGTTTTAGCCATACACTCGCTAACTTTCAATATTGCGCGACCAAACGCATACTCTAAGCTCTTGCAGTCAACTGCGACTCGGTCGTGAGGTTTACCATTTCTACATTTATTAATTTTTCTCAGCCGGCAGACAACAATAAAGCGCATATCGCTGACAAACTCTCGACACTATTGTCGGGTCCCTGTCGTGTCTTGGAAATTGGCAGTGGTTCAGGTCAGCATGCGGTTCACCTAGCCCAGACCTTGCCATTTATTGACTGGCAACCTTCTGATCAAGGCGAATACTTTGATGGCCTTGTAAGCAATATAGAACAACTCGCGCCAAAGAATGTCAGGGCACCGATTTATCTTGATATCAGTCGTGTTGAAAATGAAACTTGGCCCATAAGCGACGTCATTTACAGCACGAATGTCCTTCATATCATGCCAGAAGCTCTTATTGACCCGCTGTTTATAGGCGCGACGAAATGCCAGTGTCAGATGATTCTGATTTACGGCCCATTTAAATACAAAGGACAATTCACCACGGAATCCAATGCAAGCTTTGATCTATGGCTCAAGGACAGAAATCCATTGAGTGGCATCAGAGATATTGAAGTCGTGACTCAAACGGCATCTAAGCACGACTATGAACTTGTTTCGGACCAGGCTATGCCCGCGAACAATCAACTACTCGTCTTTAAAAAAACAGCTACTGTGTCTGACACACTCTAACCCGCAAAGCTATAGGCTAGATCCACCCTGCGTAACCAGTCCAGCACTTGTTGCCGTTCTTCTACAGAAAGCGTGTTGCCAATTCTATCAACAATCATTTGTCGTGATTTTTCGGGATATGGTCGCGATAAATAGCTCACATCTTCGCCATATATTGACGCATGAAAGGCTTTCGCCCCTGCCACCTGCGCAGATTGATTAGCAATCACATAAGGCTGATAAGTTGACGCCATTTCAGTCAAGATAAACCTGCCAAAAGGTGTCGATTCGGGAAAGGGCGCCAACAACCCCGAGCCATCCCAGTTGTCTGCACCGCCTTCGCTCCATGCCACTACCCGCTTGAATTTGGCTGTTGTCTCTTTAGGATCTGGATCCATGTTCGTGTGCGCGCGCAGACTGCCGAGCACGACGCAATCGACTGCACAGGGTCTATCGCCTAACAAATAGGGTGTTTCCTGCAGCTGCAGCTCCATCATTTCCAATATGCGTGTGTACTCATCTTCCGCAGCCTTTTGTTGAAGCTCAGAGTCTGTACCGGTTGCTCGACACGCTTTTGGCCCCCAGGTTCTGACGCGCTGAGCAATCTCTTTATTGCCACCCGCCATCTTCAGGGAAGCAAACTCCGCACTGCGCGGGTAGTGCCAACGATAGTGAACCATGGTCCGCGCTATCCACTCATCAAAATACTCTTCAATTACCTGAGTTAAAATACCTAAGGGGCCGGTCGGAAACATACGCCGATGAGGCAGTCGTGAATCCAACAAATGCATGATGGGCGTCGTATCACCTATCATCCAATTTTCAGGTGTTTGCAACACAGGCACTTGATGGGTACCAGAACGTGCTTCAAGGTCCGTCGGGTTATTGCTGTTCTTATCTCGATTTTCAAAATCTAGGCCATAAAAGATCAAGGCTGCTTCAAGTTTGCGAGTGAAATAGCTTAACTCCCCACCGAACAAGTAATAGGTACCGCTCACGTTATGCTCCCCATTTAGATTTCTTTGTGCTGATCTATTCGTAATAATCTATTCATGCTGATCTATTCATGCTGATCTATCTATGCTGATCTATCTATGCTGATTTATCTATGCTGACTTATTCATGCGGATTTATTCATGAAGACTTTCGGCGAATAGTTTCATTATCCGCTTGATTTTGCCGAACTGAAATCACCAATACAAGCCAACTTAGTCATCAACCAAATCGTAACTAACCATTCACCTAGTGTGCCACAAATTCAAATTTAAGCATTGCCCATCATCAAAAAAAATACTCCATCCATTGTTGAACCAAACAATCCTGCTCGTTCGAGACCAGACCACTTTCTACCTGAGCCCACATCAAGTAGCCTGTCGACAAACGATGCGAAAAACATCCATACAAACATCTATAAAACATCTATAAAAACATCTTTACAACCGACGCCACAAACAAGGCCACAAACAACGATAGGCAGGACACCATGCGATTAAGTAACATTGAGCGAGATCAGCTAAACCCCGAACAGAATGCCGTTCTTAAGAGTATCGAAAACGGTCCGAGGGGCAACGGGCGTCAGGGCATTGGCATGATTGGGCCTTTTGGCGTCTTTGTAAGGTCGCCTGCCGTCGGTGGCTCAGCGCAAGCGCTGGGATCTGCCATTCGTTTCAATTCGTCACTCGCTGAAAACATCAAGGAAGTTGCAATTTGTACCGTCGGTGCCCACTTCCATTCCAAATTTGAATTCGCTGCGCATCGACGCCTTGCTGTCCAAGCGGGGGTCGACGAAAACCTATTGGACCAATTACGCGACACCGGACAGGCCACTTTCAAAGATAAAGAGGCCACTGCACACCAGGTCGCTTTTGAGCTACTAAACGAGCATCAAATTACGGATGCGACCTATGCGCAAGGGGTTTCACACTTTAGCGAAAACGGCATGATCGAACTCGTTGCGACCGTCGGCTACTACTGTTTAATTTCGCTTACGCTGAATGCTTTTCAGATACCGCTTGAAGCGGACATGACGGATCCTTTTCCAGAAGACTAGATGCTGAAATTTTAAGGTGAGCATTCACACCAAGAGCTAGGCCCAAAAACCTGTTGAAACTGAATGAACAACTCGCTTAGTTCAAGGTCTGCCGCACAACTTAATTGGCACTTAAGGCACACTTAGGTATCCTTGCGGGCTTTAAAATTCAGGGATCACCAAAGTCATGAACCAATCTGGACCCGTTTACCTAGGATCAGTCAATCGATGGGAATGTGATGAGAACGATCATCTCAACGTTAGATTCTTCGGTCAAAAAATGCAGCAGACCCTTGAAGCAGGATTACTTGAATACAATCTCGTCACACCACAACAATTACCTATCGTAAGACGATCAATCAGCTCGCAACACATGCGCTTTATCGCGGAAGCACGAATTGCTGTACCGATCAGCGGCTATTTGAAAATTTTGAGTGTCGATACAGATGAATTCACCGTACTGGTTGAGTTACGCAATACGGGAACAGACACTGTGATGGCGGCCTTCGTCTATGTCATCGAAATGTCCCTCGCCGCCACCAATCAAGCGCTCGAACCAATGCCCGCCTACGCCGGTAGTCGAGGTATCGAAACTAAAGCACTGACACATTCCAAGCTCAATCTGGCACAGAGCCACGTAGCAGGCTTTAGCCAAATAGGCCGAGGCATTATTCGTACAGATGAGTGCGATGAAGCAGGTTCACTGCAGCCTTATCACTACATTGGCAAGAGTTCCGACTCGATGCCTAACCTCTGGGCCAGATTCACCCCCGGTGAAAACGAGCGAGGCAAAGGTGTTGTCGGCGGCGCAGTGCTTGAATATCGGATGGATCATCACGGCATTTTGCAGCCCAATGATCGATTCGAAATGGTTTCCGGCATTCTTAGCTTGGGCGAAAAGACACAACATATGCTACACCTCATATATAACGTCGAAACCGGCCAATGTGTCGTCACCTGCCAGGCCGTCGCCGTGACGATGGATCTGGTGGCGAGAAAGTCCATGCCGATTCCAGACGATCGCCGAGCAGTTATGCAAAATTTTTTGATTTAGAGAATTTAAGTGTCGGGTCATTTAGTCCTGACTTCGACTAAATCGCCCTTTGACGTTTTTCAGGTTTATCAACAATCTAGTATCTTTCCTGCGAACCCATTCGTAGCAGATCACCACCATTACTCGGCATATTCAATGATTGCTGAGCGCCATTAGTTGCGATCGCACCTGAAACGTAGGACAGCCCGCCAGATCGAATTCCCCATGCAGTTCTAACAACAAAACCGCCCGCTGCAGCTGAGCCCGCTAGATTTCCGGCAGCACCAGCTGCACCACCAAACAATGCAGCGAGGAGCACTTGATCAATCGACCCTTTGTTAGTTATCGCTGTAAATGCACCCAACCCTGCTCCCAGAACAATACCTGGGAGTCCGATTGCCCCACTAACTTCTTGAATTTCTTCTTCAGATAACTCTCTCATATTCTATTCCTTTCGTTTGCGTTCATTGAAATAGTGCATAAGAAACCCGGCCACCAAACCTGCGAAGGAATTAACAACTCCAGCCATAATATTGAAAGGATATTCCCTAAGATTCCAGGACAGATAAATTTCGAAGGGGATCAATGGAAGAAATGTCGCAAGCAGAAGACCGTATTTCTTTTCTCTGATGGTGTACGGGACAAAAACAATGGCCCATAGCACCAAAAAAATTGAGTTAAAGAAAATTGATCGGTCTAAGTCATCCATCACTACCCCTCCTGCACCATCACCTATTTTGCTCAACAGATGATGATGCTCTAGACGCTATGACTGATGAAGCTGTCAGTCTAATCCTACAAAAAACTCAACAATCAAATGTCAGG
>JAQXDL010000008.1 GCA_029251375.1 Pseudomonadales bacterium
CAAACGTAGCTGTGACGATAAAGAAGATAAGCATGATGAAGACCACGTCCAACATCGGCGTTAAATCGACTTCGTCTTCTTCTTGACTCTGACCAGAGTTGATCATTCTTCTCACAACACACTACTCCTGAAACCTGAATTCTTATTTTTCAATGGCCTATTAATTGGCACATATTGGCGTTTCTTCTATCGAACACTGCCAAACCCAATAGCCAAGCATAACCCGAGTTAAACTCGAGTGAAAGTGCCTACTTACAAATTCTAGTGATTGACGACTTTGCTTACCGTCGTGTAGTGCAAACCTAGGAACTCACCGATATCCATCAATGTGTATCCATGCTTGATGTGAGCATTGCGAATGAGTTCATTCCGCTCGTTGCGAGACTTGTCGGTAATATTCTTGAATATCACCGGTAAACTTCGTTTTCGCTTGATTTGCTTGGGTCCGCGTTTAGCCAACTTCTCGCCATTTAGGATAGGTTGCATTTCGCGCACGAACTTAGGCGAGCCTAACAACACCTGATTGCTTCGCTCATTTAACGGCGACGCTTCTTTTAGCCCGCTTTTTATAAAATCTTTATACTTTTTTTGGTTTTCTTTTTCTCGTTTGCCGAAACACGATAAGATTTTTTGAGTTGTTAAATATTTCGGTGCCTTTATGACCCCGCTCATCGCGCGATGGCTGCTCCAGCGATAGGTTTGAGCGGATGATGCAACACCTAATCTAACCGGGTTCAAAACAAGATGGCGACACAGTGGCAATAGATAGGGATCCGCTTCGAACAACACACTTTTGAAGCGACCCTGAAACAACGGTCCGTCATGCTGATGACGGCGATTAAAATGTTGAGTGTAAACGCCATTTAACTGACGCATACCTTTCGAGAGGTTTGCTTGAGGGCATTCCACCACGATATGGTAGTGGCAATCCATCATCACATATGTGTGCAACAGCCAACCAAACCGAGACACGACACCTTCTAAAACATTAAGGAAGACAAGTCGGTCCTCATTGTCCGCAAAAACCGCCAGATCATCTAAGCCTTTGCTTGATACGTGGTAGTGAGCCCCTGGATATTCAATTCGAACCGGTCTAGACATATGCTCTTCTAATATTCCTAAATCGATGGATCGTCTGTGTGAATTTTTATTATTATTTTTGAATCTAGTTTTCTATTTTGGCTTAAAAAAAAGACCCTTTCACTCGCTAACCGCCACGCATTAAATGAACTCTTATACGTGGTCACTAAACAATTATTTGATCAACATTTCATGCAATGGTCGCAGCGCTGAATCGTCTAAGCTTTCCACAGTCAAAATAGCTCTATCACTTTGCTATTGACCTATATGGAACACAATATTGACACTACAAAAAAAAGGTTGACCCAAGCTAACAGTTTTACACAGTCGACCTATAATTGCTGTGACAATCTGCCTCTCTATGCTTAGAAAAATCCAGACCCGTTAAGTTATTCAAACGGGAAAATAATACTACATTGCGGGTCTTGTCCTCTCAAGCAAAAATTCAATTCTACGCAGTTTTTTTTGTTTTAATTTGTAAATACCTTGTAACTAAACCATCACTAAACCATCACTAAACCATTACTAAATCATTACTAAACAACAGCTAAAAAACAGCTAAACAGGAACTAGACAACGACAAGAAACATTTGCATCGCGCATTCAAACTGCAACTAGCTCCAATGGAATGTAATCAGTAAAAGTTTGGACGTAAGGATTGACAAGAATTAAAAGCAGGAAATTCGCCAGAGAATTAATATTGACGAATGTTGTTCACTATTAGTAAGTTGGGCTCGCTAAGAAAATCATCGTACTGCTAAATCAGCTTCTAGCGATTTTGCACAAATAAAATCGATGACAACTCGCTACACATTTAAAAACAAGAGGAAGCTCCTAATGGCAGCAGAGAAATTTCCAGTCGAAGCTGGACATATCATGATGTTCGCTCGCTCAATCGGCGACGCAAATGAAATCTACTACGATGAAGACTACGCCAAGACCACTGAACCTGGTGGTACTGTCGCACCTCCTACTTTTGTGCAAGCAAGCGCACAATTTGATCCCAACTATTTCTTACGTCCTAAAATTGGCGAAGAATGGTTTGGTTCTGCGAGCGGGCCAACCGGCATCACAAAACGCGAAGGCGGCAGTGGTGGCGGTGGTGGCGGTGGCGGTCTTCATGCTGAACAGCACTACGTTTACCATAGACAAGTGATGGCCGGCGATGTTCTGAAGGCTACAACAAAACCCGGCAAATCTTGGGAGAAAGAAGGTCGACGTGGCGGCAAACTGAAGTTCAGTGAATCAGTCACTGAGTACCACGACCAAAAAGGCGAACTCGTTGTCACAGCAACAAGTGTCGGTGTTCAAACTGAAAAACCTGCAACTTCTTAAGGAGGTATCAACATGTCATTAAAAGCAAGTGAATTAAAGGTCGGCGATACTTACGAAGAAGAAGTTTGTCGTAATCTTTCGCGTACTCAAATCGTGCAGTATGCAGGCACCTCGGGTGACTACAACCCACTGCACAGCGATGAAATATTTACCACGCAAATCGCTGGGTATCCCTCAGTGTTTGCCCATGGCATGCTATCGATGGGTATGACAGGCAGGATGCTGACAAACTATGTTGGCGATGGCCGACTAAAAAGCTATGGCGTTCGATTTACCTCTCAGGTATTTCCTGGCGCAACTTTGACCGCCAAGGCAACCATCACTGACATCCGCGAGGAAGATGGTGAGCAGATTGCAGCCATTGAAGTTTCGACCCAGGATGCTGATGGTGTGGTCGTCATCAAAGGTCAGGCAACAGCAAGGTTGGATTGATTGTTACGACTAGGATTTAGCGTTCGTCATTGAACGCTGATTCACAGTGGTAGGTTGATTCAAGTGAAATCAAAACGATTGGTGGCAGCGTCTACCAATCGTTTTTTTTCGATCAAAATTCAAGCTACTTCTGCTACTAAATAGCTTCTCGTCAACAGAAGCCCCTAATCGGCGGACAGACGCAGCGTTGCGCGCTGAGGCGACAAACAGACGCTGTCACTGCATAGCTGCAACTGCAGCTCAACGACGCTAACCGGCTGTTTAACGACCAGCGTTACCTGACCAGAATAAACATCCATGGGCGCGGCTTGAAACTCTGTGATCAAAGACGTTGGCATGGGATATATGACATCAGTGATACCCTCGACAGTTAGACTTCCGTTTGCATCCGTGGACCCAGAAGATGCACTTAGGTGCCAACCCTGCGCAATAGCTAGTACGACTAACGTTGTATCCTGCTCGTAACACACTTCGATGTGTACTTTACCTTCGCAGCACCACTGCACCCTATCTCGCGAGCCCCGACGGAACCGTTCAGCTGCTGAAATCATATAACCAAAGGCAGAAGGCGACTCCATGATCAGTCCTGCAAAGAAGCTAAGACATCGATGGATCTTTGCTTCAACGCTTCTGTCCCCCGTTGCCTCGTGCAACATCACCAACCCCATTAAGGCCATCGAATTGCCCGACGGCGTTGCCCCATCCATTGGGCTCTTAGGTCGGGTAATTTGTGGACCGCTATCTGCTGCGCGGGAAAGAAAGAAGCCACCTTGCGTCTCATCCCAAAACAGACGAATCATCTCTTCGATCAGGTGCTTACCACGCACCAACCATTTCTCAACTTGGGTATGCAGATACAGATTCAATAGCGCTTCCGCAAAACTGGCGTAATCCTCTAAATTACCAGGTATTGAGGTTCGCCCATTAAGTTGAATGCGCCACAGCATTGTGCCTTCCATGCAATCGTCGTTATCGGCAATATTGGGGGTTAGATCAAAGCTCACCTGCCAGAGGGTCTCTGCGGCATTTTGCGCTGCCGCCAGATAATCAGTCCTGCCAAGCTCAACGCCCGCTGAGACGAGTGCCGCGATCATCATGCCATTCCATGACGTAATCACCTTCTCATCTCGCATTGGCTTCTCACGTCCGTTACGGGATAGATTGAGCTTGCTACGGACCGCATCAACTTGCGTAACAAGTGGCTCTAATTCAAGCCCGTGGTTCTGCGCATAGGACTCAAGCGGATTCTCGAGATAAAGAATGTTCTTGCCCTCAAAGTTGCCCATTTCTGTTGCGCCGTATAGGGAACGCACCAAACGGTACTCGTCCGAATCAAGCAACGCATACAGTTCATCACTGGTCCAGACAAAGAAGCTGCCCTCTTCGCCTTCTGAGTCTGCATCCGTTGCCGAATAAAACAAACCGTCCTGGGAGGTCATATCCCTCAGCACATATTCGATTGTTTGGCTTATAACGCGTCGATAGGCATTCGAGCCCGTCAACCGCCATGCTGCAACATAAACCCTTAACAAGTTTGCTTGGTTATAAAGCATCTTCTCAAAATGCGGCACTAACCAATGTGTGTCGACTGAATAACGGTGAAATCCGCCACCGACTTGATCGCATAGCCCGCCTTGATACATTTTGTCAAGGCTCAGAGTTAGCGCATGTAATGTGTCATCTTTGGGTTGAAAGGCTATATCGGCTAGGAGCACCATGAGTTGCGGTTCGTTGGGGAACTTTGGCGCGCCACCAAAGCCTCCCTGCACCTTGTCGAGACGCCCGACCAGCTCATTTGCGGCTATGCCGGAGAGGTCCTTAAGTAATTCACGGGATTCACTTACGGCGCTGACATACTGATCGATCGATTCAGACATTTGATTTGCTTGCGCCTCAACGTCAGTGCGACGTTCGCGCCACAAATCACTTATCTGGCCTAATAATTCGCTAAAACCCTGTGGCGGATAGTAGGTGCCGCCAAAGAAAGGTTTAGCATCGTGATTGATGAAGTTTGACATGGGCCAACCGCCCTGACCCGACATCAACTGAACCCCCGTCATGTAAACCTCATCCAGATCCGGTCTTTGTTCGCGGTCAAGCTTGATTGATATAAATTTATTATTTAGCAGTGCTGCGATGTCTTCATCGTCGAAGCTTTCGTGCTCCATGACGTGACACCAATGACAGGTTGAGTAACCAATTGACAAAAAAATCGGTTTATCCTCGGCGGCAGCCTTCGCAAACGCTTCTTCTCCCCAGGGATACCAATCAACCGGGTTGTGGGCATGTTGACGCAGGTATGGCGAGCTTTCGTGGATGAGTCGATTGGTATATTTGGGCTGGCCGTTCGCATCAACCCACCGGGTACGCATGACATTTTCCTTAGTATTTAGTGGAGTATTCGCTTAAATCGTAGCTGTTTAGCAAATAATGATCGCGGCTAACCGCCGATTTTATAGGCTAGCAATCGCACTCTGAACGATGTCTTCAGTCAACAGTTGGGGCAAAACAATCGGTTCGCTATCACCCTGGCGGTAAAGCAGATACAAAGGCACCCCACTGCGACCATGTTCCGTTAGCATACGCGAAATCTCCGGGTCCTCATTGGTCCAGTCGCCTTTGAGATAAGCCACGCCAACTGCCTCAAATACAGTCCTCGTTGCCGCTTTGTCGAGCGCAACTACTTCATTAACTTTACAGGTAATACACCAAGCAGCAGTGAAGTTTACAAACACAGGGCCTTGCGCTAACCGTTGTTGCAACAACGCAGCTGAGTATCGTTCTGCAACCGGCCCGTTATAGCCAGCCTGTTGGCCGCGGTCGGATACAACTTCGCCTATTGTCGGGCTGGTTGCCGTTGTCGCGGCTGACGCCTGAACCGTCGAGGTTTGACTGGGGATATAGCCGGTCAAAACGATCAGCACAAGCGCGACTAGCTGCATCGTTCTTCGACCAATCGGCGATTTAGGCAAATGGCGCAGAATCCAGATAGCTAACACCAAACAAACCGCACCAACACCTACAATTAACACACCACTCGATCCTGCTTGAATACTCAGAACCCAGACTAACCAGACCGCAGAGGCAAACATAGGGAACGCCAGTATTTCTTTGGTGGTAACCATCCACGCGCCAGGTTTCGGCAATCGCTTAACGAATGCAGGGAAATAACACAGCAACAAATACGGCACTGCCATACCCAAGCCAAGACTGGCAAAAATCAGCAGTGCTGCAACGTTATTTTGAGTCAAGGCAAACCCGATAGCACTGGCCATGAAAGGCGCTGTGCAGGGAGCAGCAACAATCGTCGCCAACACACCGGTTAGAAATGAGCTGGAGTAACCTTGCTTGCTTGTAGCGCTTTGGCCAAAGCCCATCATGGCGTAGCCCACTTCAAAAAAGCCCGACAGATTCAGCCCAATCAATAAAAATAACCAAGCCAGCAATGTCACCACCCAGGGCGACTGAAGTTGAAAGCCCCAACCAATCTCAGCACCGCCGCTTCGCAAGACAATCAATAAAGCCGCGACGAGAACAAAACTAAGCACAACACCGGCGACATAAGACCAACCATGGGCGCGTATGTGCTGTTGTTCTTGGACGAGGGATAAAATTTTGATTGATAACACCGGAAATACACAAGGCATCAAATTCAGGATCATGCCGCCGATAAATGCGAACGCAATCGCCTGCCAAAGGCTAAAGGCATTCACAGTATCAACGGCTACCGCCTGTTGAGCGGCTGAAGCCGCACCAACGGTCACTTCAAAGCCGGTTCTAAGACCCTCGCCAACCGCTTCTTCAATAACAATCAGACCGGAAAAGTCAGCATTTGCTTGGTAGGCATAGCCAGTTTTACTCTGCAGAGTAAAACCCTTACGAGTCACCCGCCAATCCTGTTTCACCGGCGTATCTATTAATCCTTCAGCGAAAGGAAAATAGCTGATAGAGGTCACTCGACTGCTCTGCAAACCAGGCACAGGTACAAACAGATTGTAGTTATCACCCGTAACAGTGACCGAGCCTTGTTCTTGCCATTTACTCGGCACCTGCGCGGCCGCAGCTCTAAACAAAGATTGATCAGGTTTGAGTTGGCTTTGAGCACCGACCTGAAGACGTAAACTTAGATTGGCCTGCTCCGGTACGCATATATCTGCACACACTAGCCACTGACCCACCACAGCGAGATCGAGTGAGGGCGCATCGAAACCTTCATCAATTGTAATCCTGATCGGGAAATAAACTTCGCCGTGGTAACCAAAGTTCATCAATGGACCATAGGGAATTTTTTCAGGGATCGGCCATGTAAGCTCACTGGCGGTCACACCATCAGGCAGCGTCCAAATCAGTTTTGTCGGGGCGCCCGAGTCACCGGGGTTACGCCAGTAAGTGTGCCAATCTTCGCGAATATTCTGCTTTAACAGCACCGTAAAAGCGGAACCTGGCGCCACCTGCAAACTATCAGCGATCAACGACGCTTTTAAGTTGCCGGAATCGACTTCTTGGGCAACGGACGAGAAAGTAACTGAAAGACTTAACAACAGGCACATCGCACCCGCGAACACGCCTCGATATTGAGCTGACCGAACACACTTAACCATTAAAAATATAATTCTCATACGTAAACAACCCAGATTCCGACATCATAACCCGACATTAGACTGGAAATGACAACAATCCTGACTCAACGGATAAGTAATAGTCCCGCTGGGTAAAACTGGTGGCGGTTAAATATGAAAAGTACGGGCAGAGATCGGCTTTAGACCTGCTGCCCGCTCGATAGCCTTACTGATAAGCGAAGGCCGGATCATTTAGGTTGATAACAGGAATCTCTTCTTTCTCTTTCCAATAATCTTGATTGTGCATCCATTCAGGCTTATCACCCCGTTTCGGCATCAGATGCATGGAGCGCTGCAGATAGTTTGGATTAAAGTTCTCAGCGTCAATCCAATCTAGCCGCGGCATACCTTCATCTTCATCTCGCAACGTTGGCGTTACAGATTGCACACCTTTTTTATCCATATGGTTTAGCAGACGACAAACAAAATCGCCAACCAAATCTGCCCGCAGCGTCCAGCTGGCGCGGAAATAACCGAACACCCAAGCCATATTAGGAACACCGGTGAACATCATGCCGCGATAAGTGACCGTGTCGGCAAAATCGACCGGTTTACCGTCAATGGAGAAGTTAATGTCGCCCAGCACGCAAAGGTTAAAGCCTGTTGCAGTGACAACGATATCTGCTTCAATTTCTTGCCCCGACTTTAGTAAAACACCCGTCTTAGTAAAACGCTCGATCTCGTCAGTGACCATCGATGCCTTGCCCGCACTGATGCCTTGGAATAGATCACCATCAGGCACGAAGGCAAGTCGCTGCTGCCAGGGTCGATAATTGGGCGTAAAGTGCTTCATGTCATAGCCTTCAGGCAGACACGCCTGCACCCCCGCAAGAAGCTCTTTCTTGACCTCCTCTGGGTGTTCTATCGCCATTTGGGTGAATTCTTCCTGATTAAAAAGCACTTCTCGACGCACGATTTCGTGTATCCATGCCTCATCAATGCCCAACTTACGCAGATGATCCGCGGTGACATTCTCGTTCTTTGCTGGTGTGAAATAGGTTGGTGAACGTTGCAACACAGTGATGTGTTCGCAATCTGCCGCCATCGTAGGCACAACGGTCGCTGTTGTCGCGCCTGAGCCGATCACAAGCACTTTCTTATCCTTGTAGACCAGATCTTCAGGCCAGGTTTGTGGATGCACGATGTGACCTTCGAAGTCATCCGTGCCTTCCCACTCGGGTGTGTAGCCCTTAGAGTGCTTGTAATAACCCTGACACATGTATAGAAAATTACAGGTGTACTTAAAAGGCGCGCCACTGTCTTTGCGCTTACCCTCAACCGTCCATAGCTGATCTTCACTTGACCAACTGGCATCATTGATCCAATGGTTATATCGAATGTGTTTATCAATATGGTTTTCTTCGATCACCTCTCCCATGTATTTGAGAATCTCCTCTGCTGAAGCGATCGGCGCGCCAACCCAAGGCTTGAATCGATAACCAAAGGTGTAGAGGTCACTATCTGAACGAACACCCGGATATTTGTGGGTCCACCAAGTGCCTCCGAAGCTATCGAGACCTTCAAGGATCGCATAGGTTTTATCAGGGCATTGCGTTTGTAGATGATACGCACCACCGACGCCGGATATGCCGGCACCGACTATCAACACATCAACATGTTCGGTTGTCATATTTTCTCCTCGTAGAAATTACACTACACAGAAGTCTACCTAACACTGCTATTGCGATACTGACCTAGGTCAAGTTGGCGACCTATTACGTGCCCAAACCCTTACCTAAGGCCGCATACCCCAAGTCACAGGGCCTTTTAATTCTTCCAACAGCGGCTCTATCCAATCAACCCAGGTACACAAGCGTGCTCGGGTCTGGCGGGGATCGATTAACTCGTGAACGGCAAAGCTCTCCATCATGGGAAACGGACTCCGGTTTGCCATTAACTTGTCTTCTAGTTCTTTGCGTTTCGCATCAGGGTCTTCAGCCGCTGCGATTTCTTTGTGAAATGCAACCGCAACCCCACCTTGAACAGGCAATGCACCCATTTCAAAGGACGGCCAAGCAATCTTGTAATTATTCGGCGCGTAGTGAGCTGCGGAGGCAACACCAAATGATTTATGGATCGCAACGGTTGCCCAAGGCACCGTCGATTGGACCGCGGCCGCCACGGCACTCATACCATAACGAATGGTTGCTTCTTGTTCGGCATCTGGTCCTATCATGAAGCCCGGCTCATCAAGAAAATTGACGATGGGAATATGAAAGGTGTCGCACAGCTCCATCATGCGCTTGGCTTTTTGCGAACCGGTCGCCGTCATAGCACCGGCAAAATGCCTACAATCATTGGCGATTATGCCGACAACTAGCCCATTTAGACGGGCAAAACCAGTGATCTGACCTTGCCCATAAAAAGGCGATATCTCAAACCAAGAGTGTTTATCGACGACGTGTTGAATCAAGTCGCGCATTTCAAAGGGCACACGACCGTCTTTGGGGACAATGGATATAAGTTCTTCATCAGCTCGCTTAGGATCATCAGCGCAATCTTTACGTTCGGCAAGCTGCCAAACATTTTGCGGCATAAAATCTAAAAATCGCCTGACCTGCTCCAGCGCATCAGCTTCCGTATCAGCCACATTATTGACAATGCCGCTACGGGTATGAATTTTCCAACCGCCCAACTGCTCCTTCGTCATCGAAACGCCAAGGGCTCGCTCAACCAATGCGGGGCCCGCCACGAGCACCTGAGAGGTATCTTTTACCATCACTGAAAAGTGCGAAGCCACCAAGCGTCCCGCTGGAAAACCGGCGACCGGTCCCAAGGCGGCAGACACGACCGGCACTTTATTCATCGCCTCCGCAATTATTTTGAATCGCGGTTCCGCATTGACAGGCGAACCGACGGTCTGTGGTCTGGGACCACCTGAACCGGCAACACTACCGCCGCCGCCTTCTAACATACGAACCAGAGGCACTTTGAATTGAACCGCAAGCTCTTCCGCATAAACGCTCTTGCGCAGACCCGCACCATTGGGCGAACCGCCTTTTAGGGTAAAGTCTTCACCACCAACCGCAGTGCGTCGACCGTTCACCTCACCGAAACCAATGACATAGTTTGCCGGTGAAAAAGATGCTATTGAGCCGTCTTCATTTTTTTCCGCGAATCCTGCGCCTTCGCCGTGTTCTTCGAAGGAGTCTTTGCTAACGAGCTCATCGATTCGTTCTCGAATCGACAACCGTCCTTTGGCATGGTGTATCGCGACAGATTCTTCGCCACCCTGCTGTTTGGACAATTCAACCCGTTTTTCGATTTCTTGAACTTCTTTATACCAACTCATAGCTTCTCATCAGATCAATTCATTGTTGCCGACTTTATAACAAGTCATAGGCCGTGTTCACAATAGCCGGCAAGGTCGTCTTCAAAACAGCCGACATGAATGATTTGCTGAGGCACTTATGAGGCAACATTTTCGCCGCTGAACGAAATTGATCTGGCTGTATGCATCCGGCACACTCGCACCAGAACAACTAATTAAATAATAAAGCAGGTATGGGGAAACACATGGGACAGGTAGATGGAAAAATTGCGCTGGTAACGGGCGCGGCCATGGGCATTGGCGCGGCTTGCGCGGTTAAGCTCGCAGAGGAAGGTGCGACGATAATTTTAACCGACATTGATGACAAAACCGGCGCATCGACCGCCGAGCTAATTCTCAGCAAAGGGGGAAAAGCCGAATATCAGCATCAAGACGTGACCCAAGAAGATCAATGGGTCAACCTCGTTAAAGATATTAATGCGCGTCACGGCGGGCTCGACATTCTGGTTAACAATGCCGGCATCGCAGTCGTCTGCGAGTCCATCACCGAAATGAGTCTTGAAGACTTCCATCTGCAAAACTCTATCAATCTTGATGGTGTGTTTTTAGGCCTCAAGCACTGTATCCCTGTCATGTCTGATTCTGGCGGCGGCTCAATCATCAACTTGTCATCAGTTGCCGGCCTTAAAGCAGCACCCTCCCTGTCGGCTTATGCGATGACAAAAGGCGGCGTTAGGTTACTAAGCAAGTCCGTCGCTAAAGAATGTGCCGCAGCTGGCAATGGTGTGCGGGTAAATTCAGTTCATCCTGGCATTATTGATACTGCGATATGGAACAAAATGGGCTTGGGTGCCGATGTCCCGGGTGAAAACCGCACAGAGACCTCTGAAATTGCTGAGCAGTCAGTGCCTGGTGGCAAACTCGGCATACCAACAGACATCGCTAACGGCGTTGTTTTCCTCGCCTCCGAGTCGTCCAGCTACATGACCGGCAGTGAGCTGGTCATTGATCACGGCTTGTCTTGTTGAGTGTGCCGATAAAATAGCATTAGGCGGCTGGATGTTGGACAACCCCCATCGGCCGCTGCGCGTCACCTAATGTTCGATAAATGACGAATCGGCATATTGACTATCGTTCGCATGACTAATTCTACATACGACCATTCCTTCTTTTTATTAGTAATGGATAATTGTTCGTGATACTTTTCGCCCTTCAGTTGGGGGTGACTGCGTAAGCGTTATGAAGTATTGATGAAAGTGCTGATAAATCAACGCTAACCAGCCAAAAAACATATTCTTTACTATCCGTCATGAGGTTGCATATGCAAATAGCAGTGCCTTCGGAGATTCATGCGAACGAAAAACGTGTCGCACTGATTCCCGATTCAGTCAAAAAACTTACCAAAGCGGGGCTCGACGTTATGGTCGAATCCGGTTTGGGCGTACAGGCGGGTTTTGCCGATAGCGACTACACGGATGCCGGCGCAACCATCAGCAATGACCGAGCAGCCCTTCTAGGCAGCGGTGGTATCGTGCTACGGGTGCAAAAACCTACCCTTGAGGAGGTTGCCCAACTAGCGAAAGGCACGCTGCATATCAGCTATCTCGACCCCTATAATGAAACCGAGTTGGTTGACGCACTCGCCGCGCAAGGTGTCACTGCCATTAGTATGGAAATGATCCCCCGCACGACACGTGCGCAAAAGATGGATGCTTTGAGCTCTCAGGCAAACCTTGCCGGTTACGTCATGGTGCTATTAGGTGCCTCGAAGCTGAATCGAATCCTACCTATGATGATGACACCAGCGGGGACATTGAGCCCGGCACGTGTATTTGTTATTGGCGCAGGTGTTGCGGGTCTGCAAGCGATTGCGACAGCAAAACGCATGGGTGCCAAGGTTGAAGCATTTGATACGAGATCTGTCGTCGCTGAACAAGTACAGTCCGTTGGCGGCAAGTTTATCGAGATTGACTTAGGCGAAACCGGTCAAACTAAAGACGGTTATGCAAACGCTCTAACGCCAGAACAGATCGAACTGCAGCAGCAGGGTATGAAAGATGTCATCAGTAAATCGGACATCGTGATTACCACAGCACAGCTATTCGGTCGTCCTGCCCCACTCATCGTAAACGGTGACATGGTTGCAGCAATGAAGCCCGGCAGTGTTGTCGTCGATATGGCCGTTGGCACAGGCGGCAACGTCGAAGGTTCGGTTGTCGATGAAACCGTTGAAGTCAACGGCGTATCAATCATTGGTGTTTCCAATCTGCCCTCAGAAATGGCGACAGATGCGAGTCAAATGTACTCCTCCAACCTTTTCAATCTCGTCACTGAGTTTTGGAATGAAGAAGAGAAGTCGTTCAATCTCGATATGGAAGATGACATTCTTCAAGCATGTGTTATCACACACGATGGCGCACTCGTTAACGAAACTATTAAAAGCATCAGAAGCTAAGGAGGAATCACGTGGAATTGGTATTTCTTACATTTATTTTGGTTCTGTCGATTTTCCTCGGCTTTGAACTTATATCAAAAGTCCCTGCAACACTGCATACGCCCCTTATGTCAGGTGCAAACGCAATTTCAGGTATTACATTGGCGGGCGCCTTTTTGTCTGCCGGCATGCAGAATAGTGAATACGCGACTTGGCTGGGAACCGCAGCAGTTGCCTTCGCAACAATCAACGTTGTTGGTGGTTACCTTGTTACGGATCGCATGCTCGCAATGTTTAAGAGTAAAAAAGGCGGGGCCAAGTAAATGGAAAACATAGACTTAAACTTGATCGCGAATCTTTCTTACATCGTCGCTGCGGCGCTCTTCATCTTCGGCTTGAAGATGCTCGGTTCTCCTGCGACGGCCCGAAAAGGCAACATGCTGTCCAGTATCGGTATGCTTATCGCCGTTGTTGCCGGCTTAACCGCTGAAGGCATTGTCGACTTTAAGTACATCGCTGCAGGCATGATTATCGGTACCATCATTGGTGCCGCTGCAGCCCGTATGATCGCCATGACAAGCATGCCAGAGATGGTTGCACTGTTTAACGGTTCAGGCGGTATTGCCAGCTTACTGGTTGGTTGGGGTACCCTTTACGCTCCGGCGGGTGAGGTCGTTTCGACTTTCACCGCAGTCACCGTAATCCTTGCGATCCTGATCGGTGGTATGACCTTCACAGGTAGTATGATCGCCTACGGCAAGCTCAGTGAAACGATTGGCAGTGGCGCCGTTGTCTTCTCTGGCCAGCGCATTTTCAATAGCATACTGCTGATTGCCCTGATTGGTTCCGGCGTTATGCTCAGCATGGATCCTTCACCTGAATCAGTGTGGTTTTGGGCAGTATTAGGACTTTCTCTACTTCTCGGCATCATGGCTGTTATCCCCATCGGTGGTGCAGACATGCCAGTTGTTATTTCGCTATTGAACAGCTACTCGGGCATCGCTGCCTGTGCTGCTGGTTTCGCGATCAACAACAACATATTGATTGTTGCCGGCTCATTGGTTGGCGCTTCAGGTATTATCCTGACCAACATCATGTGTAAGGCCATGAATCGGTCACTGGCAAATGTACTCTTCTCTGGCTTCGGCACCGTCAAGCAGGGCAAAGCGATTGAAGGTGAAGTTAAGCCAATATCCGTCGAAGACGCCTACTACATACTAGAAGCGGCTAACAATGTCTGCTTCGTACCGGGTTATGGTATGGCTGTTGCTCAGGCACAACACGTGGTGAAGGAACTTGGTGAAATTCTTGAAAAGAATGGTGCTGAGGTCAGCTATGCTATCCACCCTGTTGCCGGACGTATGCCTGGTCACATGAATGTATTGCTTGCAGAGGCCGATGTACCTTACGAGCAGTTGGTGGAGATGGATGAAATCAATCCACGCATCGAGAACGTCGATGTCGCTATCGTTATTGGTGCGAACGACGTTGTTAACCCGTCAGCAAGAAACGATGAAGACAGCCCTATCTATGGCATGCCGATTATCAACGTTGACCAAGCGCAAACAGTGTTTGTCCTCAAACGTTCAATGGCTTCCGGCTTTTCCGGTGTCGACAATCCACTCTTCTTCGGCGAGAACACACGTATGTTGTTCGGCGACGCGAAAGAGTCGATCTCTGGTGTCGTCTCAGAATTTGGTAACTAATACCAAGTCTCTAAAGTCATCAAGATAAGAATAAAGGCAGCCATTGGCTGCCTTTTTTTTATCTGATTTACAGCCAAGGATTTAAAGAGTTTCAATAGATTATTAGGCAATATAAATGCTTAGATGAGTATTTAGCGCTTTAACAGGATTTAGTTTCATCAGTGACCGAAGATCAAAAAAAAGCAATGTCGGCGAGAATCAAATATGAGTGACGAACAGCCCAAGCCCCGTGTTAAGAAGAAGATCCATTATTCGGATCGCTATCGGGATCATCTCGCCCCCGCCTATATCAAAGTATGGCTAGGACTTGCGGGCATGGCGATGCTTGGCCGCTTGCCGCATCAAGCCGCCCTGTTTACCGGTCGCCTGCTTGGCTATCTGATGTTGTTGTTTGCCCGCAGTCGTCGCCACATAACCCAAACCAATATTCGCCTATGCTTTCCAGAACTCGATGACAATGAGCAACAACGCCTAGTAAAGGCAACGATGCTTGATAACGGCATGGGTATGGCAGAGATGTGCATCGCTTGGTTTAACTATGGCAGCATTACCGACGACATGATTGAAGTTGTTGGCGAACAACATTTAATTGACGCCGTTGCGCAAGACAAGGGCGTTATTTTGGTAGGCGGACATTACACTACGTTGGATCTTGGCGGCGTGTTGATGGCAAAGGTGAAAAAGGTTGGTGTCATGTACCGCGCCAATAAAAACCCCCTATTTGACCTGGTCATGAGGCAGTCTCGCGCTAAGTTTTGCGCCGAAGTCATCGAACGCTCTGATATGCGCGCGGTCATACGTTTCTTAAAGAAAGGCGGTGTCATGTGGTATGCACCGGATCAAGACTATGGTCCAAAGCAATCCGTGTTCGCACCGTTTTTTGGTATTCAGGCGGCGTCAATCACTTCGATTCCAAGGCTGGTAAAGATCAACAACTCTGCAGTTTTGATGTTAGGGCATCATCGTAAGCCGGATGGCAAAGGTTATATTGTGACAATAAGTGAGCCACTTGAAAATTATCCCTGCGGCGATGATGACAAGGATGCGGCTGTCATTAACATGGAACTCGAAAAACGTATTCGCGCCTATCCAGAGCAATACATGTGGCTGCACAGGCGTTTTAAAACTCGCCCCATTGGCGAACCAAAAGTGTATTAATAATGGCACATACACCCTGCTTTCCGCGGTTCTGAATAATCGCTCTATCGCTTAATGCTAGAGTGTTTTACTCTGCTTCTCTTTACAGAGACACTGTTTGAACTCACCCCGCCGAACTTACCTTGATCAAATGAGTTATTGCCGAAAATGACCAAACCTGCCGCCTTGAACGTTTACAAAATCAGCAAACACTACCAAGACGGTAGTCGTCGGATCGACGTCATTGCAGACCTATCCTTCAACGTGGCTGCCGGAGAATCACTCTCTATAATGGGACCCAGCGGCTCTGGTAAGTCGACACTGCTAAATTTACTCGCGGGTTTGCTGGAACTTGATGAAGGCGACATTACCCTTGCGCTGAAGGATCAATCGTTTTCATATCGCGCTGCGAACGAGAGAAGCCGAACGGCATTGCGCAGACAGTCGATTGGTTACGTCTACCAGTTCTTTAATCTGGTACCGACGTTAACGGTTTTAGAAAACGTTAGGCTGCCAGCCCGGTTAAATCATCGTCGGGATTTGGAGCGTCATGCATCAACACTGCTAGGTGAATTCGGTTTAGCGGACCGACTGAATGATTTCCCGGAAAGACTTTCAGGCGGGGAACAACAGCGAGTCGCAGTTGCAAGAGCACTGCTGCTGAAGCCGCCGCTGCTGCTGGCGGATGAACCCACGGGCAATCTGGACGCTGAAAACTCTAAGCACGTCGCCGAATTACTGTTTTCAAGTTGCCGAGAGCAGAACATTTCCTTGGTATTAGCAACACATAGCAACGAGGTCGCCGCCATGGCTGATACACGTTTACAATTGGATAGACCATCCCCTTCATGATTGCGCGCGCCATACTGCGCTTCCTCGCGCGAACCCCCTGGTCTACTGCAATGGCCCTGATTGGCATGGCGCTGGGGGTAACATCAATCGTCAGCGTTCACCTGGTTAGCGCGAGCATTTCAAATCGCTTAGATGGTCTGGTACCTAGTACATTCGCTAGCTACAGCCATTACCTGCATCGAGATGAACTTGACAGCGCCGACTACTTTGCACTGCGTCGCTTGTGGCGAGCCGGTGACTTACCTGCACTCAAGCAGCTTGCGCCACTGGTTGATGAAACGAGTCAAATTGATGGCCGAAGCGTTCGAGTGCTGGGTACAGACCTACTGGCAAATCTGCCATCTGCGAATGCGAACACGCTCGTTGGGCCGTTTTCCTGGAACGGCGTTTGGGTGGATGAAAGCCTTAAGGATCAATTGTCGATGCCTATCAACGGTATTATAGACGCGCCAAAGGGAACACTACTGGCTGATATCGCCACGGCTCATGACCTACTGGGCTGGCCAAACAACCAACTTTCTTACATAGGCCTGGTCTTAAATGACCCCTTTGCCGGTAGCATCGAAATAGCTGAGAAGCTCTTGCCAGGCTTTGGAGCCGGCTTTCCGTCAGCTGAGCCGAGTCTCGACCTACCGCCCGACTGGCAACTCGTGAGTAATGCCGAGCAGTATCCGGCTAGGGAATTTGGCAAATCGATACTCTTCAACATCTCCGCATTGGGCATGCTCGCCCTGCTGGTTGCCTGGCTGCTTATCTATCAGGTGGCCGTCTCATGGTTGCGGCGCATTTGGCCCGTATTTGATCGCCTGCACGTACTAGGGGTTGAATGGCAACAGTTGCGCAGCTACTTCCTCTTCTCGATCGGTCTTGTCGCAAGCCTCGCTGCGCTGCTTGGTCTGGCCGTCGGTTGGTGGCTCGCCATTTGGCTGCTACAAATATCTATGCCAAGACAAGCGGTTAATTTGAGCCTAGACAGCTGGGTCATCTTTAAAGCGGTTGGGTCTAGCGTTGCTGTATGCCTGCTAGGAGGTGCGTGGGCGTTCCATCGATCACAACGCACTGTCAGTCATTCCACCTTACCCATCAGTACCACACTGATATTGTTAGTCACCGCAACCTGGTGCGTATTGCAACCACAGACGGGGTTGGCTGGAGGGTTCTTCGCGATCGCTGTATTGAGCTTAGCCGCATCACAAACAATCGCACCGTTGCTGATAGGATTAAAACGTTGGGCGTCAATGATACGCGGCTCGTACCTAATGCGAATTGGTGTGCGAGAAGCGCTTTGGCACCCAAGGGAACTTAGCGTTGCGATCGCAGGCTTGTCCCTTGCGATAGCGACCGCGATAGGTGTGGCGTTGATGGTTGACAGCTTTCGTGTCGATTTCAGCCAGATGCTCGATCACCGACTAAAATATGATGTGATCGCACAAGGCGATGCTGCGACACTGAATAAGATAGCAGCAAAGAACGAGGTCGCGAGGCTTTATGATCGTAAGCAAATATACCGCACCACAGATATTCGGGTTGCGGGCCTGTTGATGCAGTTGGACATCACTCGCATGGATGCTTTTGAGTCCTCTCGCTATGGCTACAGCAGAAACCTTGCGACCAACGACATTCTTGTCAGCGAACAAGCTGGTCGCGCATTGCAGCTCTCGGTCGGCGAACAGCTGACAGTCGCCGGTGAGGTAATGACTGTTGCAGGACTATTCTCCGCCTTTGGCGATTTAAAGCCCAGAATCATTGTTGATCAGCACAGTCCTCTGACGACGGCATTTGGCGCTGGGCTGAAAACGAAAACAAACAACAGGCTTCAGATCGATTCGATCGCGTTTGGCAGCGATCAGCCCGATGCTTTATTGACGGATCTACGACAACGATTCCCTAAGCTTGAACTACGATTACAGTCTGATATCAGACGGGTTGCACTCGACACATTCGATCAAACCTTTGCGATTACGACTGTATTGATCACCATTGCGTTATTGGTTGCTGCGATCAGTGTCTATATCGCCGTGACGACGATGCGTCTAAACCGAAAAACCGGCAGGCAATTGCTCAATACCCTTGGCGTTAATCGCACTGAACAACTGATGATGAACACGGCGTTAGGCACAGGACTTGGTCTGGTCGCCATTATCATCGCCCTACCCCTCGGCGTGATGTTTGGCTGGATACTCTGCAATGTTATCAACCCAAGAGCCTTTGGCTGGACCATCGAATTGCAGTTGTCAGCGCGAGCCCTACTGTATGCCTGTGGCTGGGGTATGCTGGCCGCTATCGCAGCCGGGATACTGCAAGGTGGCGGCCGCGAAGAAGGAGCATTTGGTGAACGCTAAAATTCGCGCGCTATTATTATTGGTAACGATATTGCTGATAAGCGCATGCCAACGGGAAGTAGCAACGGACACAACCGCCGTGTCTGGTTTGCGATTAAACAATGTACTCGGCGAACCCACGGCTCAGGGCTTCGCACGGGCAGAACGGCCACGAGACTTCCTGTTCCCCGCAGACCATGGCCCACACAATCAATACCGCAGCGAGTGGTGGTATCTAACCGCAGTCCTTGAAGACGACGAGGGTAACGAGTACGGCATGCATTTCACCGTCTTCAGGCAAGCGCTCGCACCGCAACCGACAGGCGAAGGTCCGTGGCATACTGCGCAGGCATATCTGGGGCACTTAGCCGTTACAGACATTTCGACCGGTGTGCATCTTGAAGCTGAACGGTTCAGCCGTGGCCACCCTGAACTGGCGGGAGTGACGAGCGGGAAAGATTTTCGCGCAATGATTGAGGATTGGACACTGCAGAGTTCTGCTGACGGCAAATTAAATCTAACACTATCGGCTGATGCCTTAGCCGTTGGACAACCCGATCGGTTTGGGGTCGACTTGCAGGTCCAACAAGTTGGACCTGTCGTGTTACAGGGTCATCGCGGCTTATCCAAAAAAGGACCTTACTCAGCGAGTTATTACTACTCAATACCGCGCATGCAGCTCAGCGGCACACTCAAAATCGCTGATCGCAGCGTAAAAGTTAAAGGACTGGGCTGGCTAGATCGCGAATGGAGCACATCTGTGCTCGGTGAATCACTTGCCGGGTGGGACTGGTTTTCGCTGCAATTAGAGGATCAACGAAGCATTATGGCTTTTCGCCTACGCAGACATGATGGTGCAAGAGATGACTATGATCATGGGCTAGTCGTAGATCATCAGCAGCTACCGAGGCAATCCATCGTTGGCGAAGGCGATCGAGGTGTTAGGTTATTAGGTCGAGATGATTTTTCCCTCACACCCAGCAGGTTCTATCAAGACCCTGATGGCAACTTCTGGCCTGTGAGTTGGACCTTCCAGTTAGACAACGAGCAATTCACAATCAACGCACTACTGGATCAACAAACCGTTGATCTTTCAATCACCTACTGGGAAGGATTGGTTGAAGTACTTGATTCCGAAGGTAACAATTCTGGCCGCGGTTACATGGAGCTGACAGGCTACGGAAGGGATATATGAAAGCAGACCTGCATTGCCACAGCCATTTTTCAGATGGCAAACACACAGCGGATTTTCTGATAGAGCGAGCCCTGCTTAATGGTGTTACCCATCTCGCCATCACCGATCACGACTGCACGAACGTACATGCAGAACTCCACAGAAGTGAAGCATTGTCCATTATAAAAGGTGTTGAAATATCCTGTGACTGGCAGGGTCGCGAACTGCATATTGTGGGCCTGTGTATCGACACCAACAATTCAAAGCTGAATAATTTACTAGAAGAACAGCAGCAGAAGCGACGACAACGGGTCTGCCAAATGGACGCGAAGTTAGCAGCGAGTGGTATTACGGGTTTATTACCGTATATGGCGACGTTGCCAGCCGTGGCGCAGACAAGAAGCCACGTCGCCGACTTCCTGATTCAACACAAGGTTTGCAAGACGCGCAAGAAGGTGTTCAAACAATATCTTAACAAGAGCGGCAAGGCATATGTTGCCGCACAGTGGTGCTCTTTAGAAGCTGCTGTAGAAGCGATCATTTTAGCCGGTGGCATTGCAGTACTCGCACATCCAGGTCGATATGGACTTAGTCGAGCCAAACTATCTCACCTCGTTGACGATTTCGCCGCAGCCGGTGGAGAAGCACTCGAATGCGCCTACCCTAATATCGCGGTAGAAATGCAGACATATTTACTCAAGCTGGCGGCGGACAAAAGCTTGTATATATCCGGCGGTTCAGATTTTCATGACGCCGGCGCAGCTTGGACCGACGTTGGTAAATTCCCATGGCTACCCAAAAGCACACATCAGTTTGGCGTCTGGCATCATCAGAGGTGGTCTGCGGCAACGTAATCAAAACGAAGCATCTACCGCAGGGATTAGGCACCGAGGCCATCTTTACCGTGATATGCTGCCCTACCCAAAAACTTAGAAAATTCAGCAATGACAAATGTCACAAAACCCCTAGAACCTATTCAAACTGGACTGCTCAAATCCATGCGTTACATGAAACGCAGCTACAACAATCCACTCGAGCATGGCCAGGATCTGCGTCGTGAGTATGGCAATGTCGTCATGCAGAAGGCCGGTAAAATGCGCATCGTGCATTTGTTTGGTGCTGATGCGCATAAACTTTGCCTGCTGAACCAGAACCAAACATTTTCGAATAAAAAAGCTTGGGACATGATCATTGGCCGCGTTTTTCCGAACGGACTGATGCTTCGTGATGGCGATGATCACCGCTACCATCGCCGCTTAATGCAGGCTGGGTTTAAGAGCAAAGCCATGCAGGGCTATCTCGCGCAGATGATACCGCAGGTCAAAACTGCTGTTGAGGGTTGGGCCGGACAAAACGAAAAACTCATATACCCGACCTTCAAGCAGATGACCCTTGATTTGGCCGCCAGCATTTTTCTCGGCATGAATCTCGGCGACGACGCAGATAAAATAAACAATGCGTTTGAAACAACTGTCGCTGCATCGATGCCGCGCATACCCTTCGCCTTTCCGGGTACATTGCTATGGCGAGGCATCAAAGCACGTCAGACGATGTGTGATTTTTTCTTGCCAATGATTGAGCAAAGGCGCAGTGGTGAAGGTCAGGATCTGTTTTCTCTGTTATGCAAAGCAACAGACGAAGATGGCAACGGCTACACCGACCAGGAAATTGTTGATCATATGATATTCCTAATGATGGCTGCCCACGACACCACCACCAGCACCCTTACGAGTATGGTTTACGCTCTGGCAAAGAACCCGCAATGGCAAGAAAGGCTTTTAGCTGAGATGGACACATTGGATCTCGACGACTTGACGACCGATGCGCTGGGCAGCACCACTGAAACCGATTGGGTCATTAAAGAGTCCCTTCGTATGTACCCACCTCTTTCTACACTACCAAAAATGAGCAACACAGAGTTCGAATATGAAGGTCACCTGATCCCCGCTGGTGCGTTAGTGATTACCTATCCGATTCATACACATTACATGTCAGAATATTGGGACAATCCTGAAACCTTTGACCCAACCCGTTTTGGTCCGGAAAAAGCTGAGCACAAACGGCACAACTATAGTTGGGTGCCCTTCAGTGGTGGCGCTCACATGTGTATCGGACTTCATTTCGCCAACATGCAAATCAAATTGGTGTTGTTCGAGATGTTGAAAAATTATTCATGGCATGTTCCTGAGGGCTATGAGATGCCAGTACAGCAGTCACCGATATCCAAACCCAAAGATGATTTGCCGATGACGTTTGTGGCACGGTAGCTTGCTGGGAATTACCGCTCGCTGCAGAAGCGCTTAGGCTCGCGTCAGCGTTTGATCATCGATCAACGCATCCAATTGCTTTTGCACACCCTTACTCCAATGAGGGTGTGTGAGGATCCAAAATTTTTCCTGTTCGATAGCGCTCAATACCAGCTCGCCCACTTCATCAGGTTGCATCCCCTGTTCCAGCGCCGCTTGAATGTTGCCAGCGAGTTTGCCCGCCTTTTTTGAATCGCCCTTTGGCTTACCGCCACCGGGGCGAAAATCGACCGAGTGTTGGCTGATGTTGGTATTAATAGGCCCTGGGCACAAAACAGAAGCCCGCACGTGACTCTTTTTTGCGCGCAATTCGCGCTCGGTTGCCGCCATGAGGGCAACAACGCCATGTTTCGCCACATTGTAAGCGCCCATCATTTGCGAGGAAATAAGCCCTGCCATCGATGATGTCGCGTTGATATGACCAACCTCCTGCTCTTCAAGCAAAGGTAGAAAAGTTTTTACGGTATATATCGGTCCCCAAAGGTCCACATTGATAATCCACTCCCAGTCGGCCAGCTTCATATTGCGGGCGGAGGTAGGAAGCCCAACCCCGGCATTGCTACAAACCACGTGCACGCCTCCAAATCTTTCAAGCGTTAACTCGGCCAGACGCTCAATTTCCTCAAGTTTTGATACATCACAAGCCTGAGTTACAACCTCGACACCTGCGTCCGCAAACTCCTGCTCTGCTCTTTTTAGAAGTGCCGAGTCCAAGTCTGCCAAAACGAGGTGCATCCCACGCCCGGCAAAGGCCCTCGCCATGCCAAGACCAATCCCACTGGCGCCGCCTGTAATTACCGCGGTGCGACCTGAAAAATCTTGCATTTATATACTCCTTTACTTATTTGTTCGAGCCTGTAACCAATGCGCTTGCGACCTTCTCAATATCGGTGGAGGTCCAACCAAGCCACTGCTCTAATATTTCATCATTATGCTCGCCTAGATGCGGAGCACCTTGCCTGACATTCGACTGATTTCGCCGAAATCGGTAGGGGGACTGCGGAATGGAGCGTGTGCCGCCGGATCTATCGTCAATTTGCGCAATTGAATCTCTCGCCTGAACGCATGCGAGATCGCCGACGTCTGCTGTGGATCTCACATCTCCCCAAGCAATGTTCATTTTATCAAGGGCTGCAATAACCTCTTCCCTGGTCCTACAAGTTTCCATAAAGAATAGTTTCGCCGCCGCTCGTCTGGCCTTAATTTTGTCCTCAATCGAGACAGACTCAAGACCTTGCAAACCGTCTTGCACACCACACAAATCGTGCAATTGCTTCCAAATGAATTTGAAGTCTCCGGCAAGCATCAGGTAACCGGCACGTGTCTCGTGAACCTCGTTACTATCAACCACCTTCACATTCTCCAATGCAGCATGGAGGCCGTCATTGGTGACGAGTGTCGCGTCCACCATCGCAATCTCAAGGTAGTCGCCCAAACCGGTTTGTTCGCGCGCATAAAGGGCAGCGAGCATACCGATGAGACCATGCATTGCTGCGTTCGTATCAGCCACAGACAAAGGTAATTCAGCGGGATGGGCACCTGTAATCTCCGCCTGCCTTGCAACCAGGCCGGTCTCGGCATGCACAATTGGCGCATAGGCCGCACGTCGACTGTCTGGATTATTGGCGCCAAAACCTGAAATGGATAACATAATAAGTCGAGGGTTGATCTCAGCTAGAGTCTCGTAGCTGAGTCCTAATCGGCCCATCACATCCGGGCGAAAATTTTCGATCAGCACATCAGCTTCAGAGACCAGTGACTTCACAATTTCGACCCCAGCAGGGTCATTCAAATTGACCGAGATATTTCGCTTACCGGCATTTTGCTGATGATAATAGCCTGAAATGTTACCAACCTTGCGACCAAAAAAACGGGTCACATCCCCTTCCGGCGGTTCAAGTTTGACGACGTCAGCGCCGAGGTCACAAAGCATTCGACCAGCGAATGGTCCGGCTAATACACGAGACATATCAAGTACTTTGATGCCTGCTAGCGGGTAACTCATAGTCCCATCCTTGATTAACTAAGTTGGCGTAAACTCACTAAGCGTAAACTCAGCAATTTTTCTCTCAGGGCTTGGCTTTTAAGTTAAAGTTTTCTTCCATTTTCTCTCTCACCTCGCCCTGGTGCTGAAAGTATTGCCGAAAACCACCATTGTAATTACCGTCTTGGCGACGCTGGCTATCGCCTTCCATATTGTAATAACCCGGCGTGCATTCTTCGGATCGCGTTGTCTTACCACGGTGATTTATAACCTCCTGAACCCACCACTCTTCCGCCTCGTTAGTCACATCAAGTGAGTGATAGCCGTTGCGACGCACATGGTCGATACAGGCAGCAATGTGATCGCCCTGTGTTTGTAACATGTCGGTCAGATTAAACTGGAATGAAGCCTGATAGCCGCCCATGATAAATAGGTTTGGAAAACCGGCTGTATGGATACCGAGCAATGTTCGAATGCCTTCTGCGTACTTGTCCTGAAGGTTCACGCCACCTTCACCGACAATCGTATTGTAAATGCCGGTCTGCTGAACCTCAAAGCCGGTCGCGTAGATCAACACGTCAACGTCGTAGGTTTTACCATCGAACACGGGACCCTTCGGTCCTATTTCCGTGATACCTTCACCTTTTGTATCAACGAGCTCTACATTGGGTCGGTTGAAGGCTGGCAGATAGTCATTATGGAAACAGGGCCGCTTACACATAAACATGTACCAGGGCTTTAATGCGTCTGCCGTCTGCTTGTCGTCGACAATTTTGTCGATCCGTCGGTGAATACGCATCATGTAGTCAATATTGGCATTCTCCTGCTTACGCAATTTCTCCTCAGGAGACGTTGCGCCTTTTGCCGCTCTCTTCTCGAGAGAGTTTTCAACCACCGCGAGCACTTTCGCTCGCCTAGTCGCCTGCCAACCTGGTTCAAGCTTACGGGCCCAATTTGGATCAGTAGGCCAGTCATCGCGCACATCAATCGAAGACGGGGTACGTTGAAAGACGTATAGCTGCTTTGCATTCTTCGCAAGCTCAGGCACGATTTGAACTGCCGATGCGCCTGTACCTATAATTCCCACCACCTTGTCCTTCAGGTTCTCAAGATCAACACCGGTATAGTCATAGTCCCATCTAGAGGTGTGGAATGAGTGGCCAGCAAACGAAGTCATACCTTGTATCGTCGACAGTTTTGGTTTTGCCAATGTGCCATTGGCACAGATCACAAACTGTGCGCGCATCACGTCACCACGGTCAGTCTTTACGTGCCACAGCTGCTCGTCTTCGCTCCATACTGTTTCGGTGACGGTCGTATTAAATACAGCAAGCTCGTACAGGTTGTATTTTTTTGCAATTTTTTGGCAGTGACCGAAGATCTCGGGGCCACGGGAGTAGTGATCAACGGGGACATAGTCCAACTCATCTAACAATGGCAGATAGTCATAGCTGACCACATCACAGGCCGCGCCAGGATATCGGTTCCAATACCAAGTACCACCCACATCCGAGCCTCGCTCAACTATGCGGATACTTTCAAAGCCATGTTCGCGCAAACGTGCAGACGTTAGCAGTGCGGAAAATCCGCCGCCTATAAAGAGCACTTCAACCTGGTCTGTAATAGGGTCTCGCTGTTCAACCTCTTTTGCGTAAGGATCTACCGCGTACTTAGCGAGCTCGCCTGAGAACTCAGACGTAAATTGATCGGTGCCGGGGGGACGATAGTCAAGTCGCACATCTCGTGCCTGCTTAAACTTATCTTTAATGTCATCGTAATAACTCTGGGGATGATCAGGTCTTGGCATTGTTTAGGTCCACCTCTGTAAAAACAAAAAACAAATCACATTCTCAATAAGTCGTTAACGTTTACTCGACTGGCGTAGTCGCTCTCGAAATCGCCGCATACCCTTTAGCCATCGTTCATAGTCGTTGGCCTTATTAGCAAAATATTTAGCAACTTCTTTGTGTGGTAACACCAGAAAACGCTCCTCGATAATCGCCGCAATGCAATCATCGGCAACGCTTTCTGGCTCTAATATACCGTCCTGGGCAGCCTGATTGGAATTGGTTTTTCGCTTGCCCTCCTCCACCACAGGCTTGCCCAATATATTTGTTCGGACTGCCTGCGGACACAATACGGACACTCCAATACCACGGTCTTTGTAATTTATCGCTAACCACTCGGCCAATGCAACGGCAGCATGTTTTGACACAGCGTAAGGGGCGGAGTCAATCTGAGTTAAAAGCCCGGCCGCTGACGCTGTACTCAATAGATAGCCACCACCCCTCTCGATCATGCCGGGTATGACCGCCCGTGCTGCGGTCAAATGCGCCCAGGTGTGAACCTCCATCATCTGCCGCCACTTCTCAGTTGGCAGACTAAGACCGCCAGCGAGAGCGTAGCCTGCATTAGAAACAAATATATCGACACCACCGTGTTCTTGCTCCAGCCGCTGAACCAGACTCTCAATAGCCGCTTCATCCGATACATCAAGCCCTGCACCGGTTGCTTTATCACCAATGAGGGCAGCGGTTTCAATCGCGCTGGCCGCATCAAGGTCGGTACAGACGACGTGTCGGGCACCATGATCTGAAAATCGTTGCGCCAGCGCCCTGCCGATTCCCGATCCCGCGCCCGTCACCACGACAAGCTTGTCTTCAATATTCAATATCTGTTCTCCTATAAGTGGACGTGTCTCGTCTATTTGTCGCGATTACGTTTTCAAGCGAAACGATTGCGCATTTCCACAGCTCGACTAGAACCGCTGACGTGAACATTAAAAGTGAACCGCCATCATGATCGTTGTATTTAGTCGCAACCGAGTCATTTAAGTTCAGCCTTAAGCCTCGGCACAACCTCCGTAAAGAGTAACTGCAGACTGTCGCCCATCTGATCCGCGCGAAGTCCTGGCGGCACAGCCATGGTCACAATATCCGTTATACCGAAATCACTGATAAAGGACTTCAGCTCGGCAATACAATGTTCAACATCGCCGACAATCCAGGTCTGTGGGACAGGCTCACCTGCTTCACCAAAACCTTCACCACTTTCTTGGAAAAAGCGGTTGTACAATTGCATTCGATACTTTTCCGCCGCTCTAATTAGCGGCCAATCTGCCGACTTATCGTCCGTGACGAGTATGCTGCGAATGATACCAACACGTTTATCTGAAGTTTTTCGATTGCTTGATTCGAGCGCATCAACCCAAGGATCGAATGATTTCTTGCGCAAACCCTGCGGTAAAAAATTTGTGTCGTAGTGAGCCGCCCGCAAAGCACCGGGCTCGGACATTGCGGCAATCCAAAGAGGCGGCCCACCTTGTTGAACATACCCAGGCTTAATAATGACATCTTCGAATTGATAGCGTTTACCGTGATAACTGAAGCGCTCGCCACTGAAACATCGCTGCAGCACCTCTATACCCTCGTTCATCAAAGATACGCGTCGACTGGGGGGGAATCCAAAACCACGAAATTCATGCGGGGCGTAACCCATACCAAGCCCAATATCGATACGGCCACCGCTAATATTGTCGAGTACAGCAAGATCTTCGGCGAGACGAATAGGATGGTTAAAGGGCATTAAACAGATATCTGTGCCAAAACGGACATGATTCGTCACCGCAGCCATGGCACCTGCTACCGGCACCCAACTTGGCAAATAGCCGTCCTCAACAAAGTGGTGTTCGGTAAACCAAACCATGTCGGCACCGATGTCATCCAACCACTTCACCTGCTCTAGGATCTCCGCATATAAATGCGCATCACTCACACCTGAATCAACAGGGTTTCTAAAATCGTAACTGACACCGATTCTCAAATCATGCATCGCGCAGCCTCAACTTTCATAAATGTCTCATCAGGCGGTTTAGGTCATTCATCCCAAATCGATGCTAAGAGCCGGCGCCATGGCGCATAATCTGTATATAGCTCTTTATACCCAGCACAAATGCATCCACCGACATCTTTTCGTTTGTGCCGTGAAAGCCGGCTAAGTCATCTTGGCTTAGCTCAAACGGATTAAAACGGTAAGCATCGTCAGCAACCTGTCCATAGTGGCGACTATCTGAACCGGCTATCATCAGCCCCGGCGTGACAGCCACATCGCCGTAAACTTCCCTTAGGCTTTGCGCGATTTGCTCAAAGCCTTGCGTTTCCCATGAGGAAACTTCAGAGGCACCACGACCACCGAGGCTTCTAACCGTAATCTGCTCGTCGGCAACAACGCTTTCGACATACGCTTGGACACTTTCGGGTGTATCCCTCGGATGCACCCGAAAATTTACCGTTGCGATGGCTTCAATGGGCAGTACATTCGTCTTAACGCTTCCGGACAGCATGGTCGGCGCCGTAGTCGTTCTTAACATCGCATTTGAGAAGGTTACGCTACTTAACTGACGATCAATTAGGCTATCGAACAACCAACGGTTGGCAAACAACATACGCATCGGAAATTCGAAGTAACGACTGATCTCATCGAACATCGTTGCACTCAAGCCCTGCAGTCCACCCGGCACGGGATGTTCCTCAAGTTTGTTGATTGCTTTCGCAAGCACCCCAACCGCATTGTTTTTTGGCGGCATTGAGGAATGACCACCCGCCGCCGTAGCGACGATATCAAGCGTGACACTACCTTTTTCTGCGACATTGATTGAAGCAATTAAATTGTCGACACCAGGAAACATACCCTTAAACAAAAACGAGCCTTCGTCCAGCGACCAAGCAAGCTGGACATTCTGCTCCTTTAAATATGCCGTCACGGCGGCAGCACCCATCGGCCCGCCAATTTCTTCATCATGGCCAAAGCTAAGGTAGACCGTTCTTGCCGGTTGAAAGCCGTCGGCGAGCAAAAATGTTGTCGCCTCTAGCATGCCAACAACACCACTTTTATCATCAAGGGCGCCGCGACCCCAAACAATCCCATCAACGATCTTGCCTTCAAAGGGTGGATGCTGCCACTTGTCTTCGGATCCAGGTATAACAGGCACAACATCGTAGTGGCCGGTGATCAAAATGGGTTTGAGACTCGCATCCGAGCCTTGCCATTTATAAAGTAGCGTTTGGTTCAACATCACCAACTCTAGCTGTTGATTGACTTGTGGATATGTATCTTTAACCCACTGGATAAAGCCATCGAATTCTTCAGCCTTTTTATCCCCCATCGATTGATTCGATACGGTCTTAAAGGTGATCGACTCTGATAAATGTTGAGCAACAACGTTTGAATCTATGTCGATATTGACTTGAGTCACATCGGCCATTGGCGCGGGCGCATGCATAAAGGTTCTAACGACAATGATGCCGACAATGACTAGCAACAAACCCGCTATATGCTTCAGAACTTTCATCGATATTGCTCCTAAATATGGTCTGATAGACAATACCTTGTATCGATATTGCTAGCCAGTCTCGAGGCTTTGAGAAGCAACCTGTGTCATGTAACAATCAGCATTCCTTAGTGGGTCAACTTGTGAGGTATTCATGCACGACATCATCATTATCGGAGCAGGCAGCGCTGGCTCCGCTATCGCGAGTCGAGCCTCGGAAGATCCAAACCGAACGGTATTGCTTTTAGAAGCCGGGCCCGATTACCCCAACATCGCCACAACCCCCTACGATCTTGTCAATTCGCACAATAACTCCTACGTTGATCATGACTGGAAGCTTGACTACTCGCCGACTCAGGGACGCTCGACGCCGTTTCCGCGCGGACGTGTGACCGGTGGTTCAAGCTCAGTCAATACCTCTATCGCTCTGCGTGGCGTACCTGAGGACTACAATGAGTGGGCAGATTTAGGGAATAACGAATGGAGTTGGGCAAACGTGTTACCGGCTTTCAACAGGTTAGAACGCGATCTCGATTTTGGTGATGAGGCCTTTCACGGCGACGCGGGACCGATTACGATTCGCCGCTATCCCGAAGAAGAACAGCTACCTCAACATCAAGCATTTCTAGAAACCGCAAAAGAGCTTGGCTACCCAGCGTGTCCTGACGCAAATAATCCGACAGATTTTGGCGCAGGGCCGCAGCCTATGAACAAATTAGGCCGGCTTCGAATCTCCTGTGCGATTGGTTATCTCGCGCCAGCAAGATTACGACCTAACTTGACGATTCAAGCCGATACCTTTGTGAACCGATTATTATTCGCCGGTACAAAATGCATTGGTGTTGAAGTAACAAACGTCGACGGAACTATTGAAGAGTTTCGCGCTAAGACAGTCGTTTTGTCCGCAGGTGCAATTTTATCACCCGCCATATTGATGAGATCGGGATTGGGGGACAAACAACAATTAGAATCCTTTAGCATTGATGTTGTGCAGGATATTCCTGCGGTTGGACAAAACCTGTGTGACCACCCTGCTATCTCAGTCGTGGCCGACGTCAAAGATGGCGCAATAATCGATTTCGACTCACCCATTATTCAAACAATTCTTCGCTACACCGCGGCGGGTTCAGACAAGCGAAACGATTTACAAATCGAGCAACTGAGTTTTGTCGGCACACGTAAACAGGCACCTCGGTTCGGTATTGCCGCTGTTTTAGAATATCAGTACGGTCGTGGTGAATTACAACTACGTTCCGCCAACCCCCATGATGCACCGTTAATCAATAATCGTTTCTGCGAAGATGAACGCGACTTGAGCCGTCTACTCTGCGGTCTAAAAGATGCACTGGCCTTCACAACAAAAGGACCCTTGGCAGAAATGATCGATGGCGTTAATTTTCCAGATCCCGCGCGATCTGAATCCGATGATGAGTTACGCAATTTGATACGACGATTTGCCGGCAGTGGCTATCACCCATGCGGTACAGTCAAAATGGGTAACGATGTAAACAGTGTAGTTGACCAATATGGTCGTATGCACAAGGTAGACAATTTAGTTGTTGCTGACGCTTCGATTATGCCGTTTGTACCCAGAGCGAATACCAACCTGACCGCAATCATGATCGGCGAGAAGATTGGTGAATGGCTTCGTACTCAACCCGCAATCTATGGTTTGTAACGCCCAACGGAATTTACCGCGCGGCAGCTAGTAAAAAACAAATGAAGAAGACCGACAAAGGGTCAGAGTAAACATGACTCTATTTAACATTTAAAAAGGATGACATCGTGATTGATATCGCTATTCGAAATGCTCAGGTACTTGACGGCACAGGTGCCGCCGCAATCACCGCCGATATAGGAATCGAGGGTGACAAGATCGCGATCGTTGGCGAGGTTGGCGCTGCAAAACAGGACATTGATGCTAAAGGACTGCACTTGGCACCAGGCTTAATTGATACACACTCTCACGATGACGGTGCCTTTTTTCGACATCCCGGTATGGAATTCAAACTTGCCCAAGGGGTGACAACTGTCGTTGCAGGCAATTGTGGTTTCAGTGCGATACCCGCCGACCCCAATGTCAACGCTGCTAAGTCTAGTGGCGGCATCTTAGCCGGCGTTGACGGCGAATTCACAGATCTTAATGGCTACTTCGAAGCGGTTGTCGCACATAACCCCGCGATCAACAACATGATGTTGGTTGGGCACAATACCATTCGTACCATGGTAATGGGATTTGATAAACGCAGCCCTAATGCGCAAGAACTACAACAAATGAAGGATCACGTGCGCACCAACCTTGATCAAGGTGCCTGTGGTTTCTCGACAGGCTTAATCTATCGCCCAGGTCGATGGAGTGATACCGACGAAGTCATTCAACTCGCCAGCGAAGCGCGTGCTTACGATGCACTGTATGCAACCCACATGCGTAATGAAGGAGACCATTTACTTGATGCTGTCGAGGAGACGCTGACCATTGGACGAGAAGCTAATGTTCACGCACATATCTCGCATCACAAATCCGCAGGCGCACAAAACTGGGGCAAGATTCCCGAAAGCTTAGCAAAAGTAGATGCAGCCCTCGCCGCCGGCCAGCGCGTTACCCTTGACGTTTATCCTTACACCGCCGGTAGCGGTCGAATGGTGGAATATTTTAATCTCGACAACATCAGTCGCAGTTTCGCTGAAGTCGTCCGTATTGCGAGCTGCCCCGCTTTTCGCGAGTACGAAGGTAAGATGGTCAAAGATATTGCGACGGCGGAAGCAGTTGATATAACCGAGATCGTAAAGAAGATTCTGACGGCACCTAAAGGTGACAGAACTCTTTGTATTCATTTCATCATTGACGAAAAAGATGTAGAGACCAACCTCGCCTACCGCGATATGATGATTGGCTCAGACGGTATTCCAGACCTAACAGGTAAACCACATCCGCGACTGTTCGGCACATTCCCAAAGGTGTTAGGTCACTATGTACGAGAAAGAGGTATTCTATCTCTACCAGAGGCTATACGCCGGATGACAAGCCTTTCGGCGCAAACTTTCGGGATGCAACACCGAGGCCAAATCAAAGAAGGCTACTTTGCGGATCTCGTCATGTTCGACCCAACGAGTATTATTGATACCGCCACCTACGATGATCCTAAGCAGGAACCAAAAGGCATCGAGATGGTATTTGTAAATGGTCAAGTTGCGTTAAACGCTGGACAACATACTGGCGTTGGTACGGGGCAGATGCTGCGCTATCGACGCTAGCTGTATTAGTTTAAATCGAACCGTTAGGCTGCTCATCAAGCACGTCAGCCAGACGCTCACCTAGTATGGCACTAATATTATTGTTCATCTGAGCAATAATATTGGGGAAGAACTTCAGATCTTTTTGCATCCGTTCATAGTCGAAGCGTAAAGCCGTGACGATCGTTGACGCGGTCACATCTGCGGTACGCTCGATCGACCTGATGTAGCCAATCTCGCCGAATATCTCGCCTGCATGAAGTTCTGCTAAAACACGCGTTTCATCGCCATCGTGACGAATCACATTGGCCTCACCGGCAAGAATCATATACATACTTCGTCCTGTATCACCCTGCCTAACCAGTTGTTCGCCGGGGTGAAATTCATGTAACTCGGAAATCAAAATCGCTTTCCGACGCTGATAGTTGCTCATGTCTTTAAACAGCGAACTTCTATCCAACACCGCATTGTCGAGTTTCAAAGCGACAATATGATACAGACACACCAACCTAACTCGCTCCATGATGATTGGTGTGATCAATAAGTTGGCAAATATCGAGATCAACATCGTTGCCGCCGCCAGTGCACCAAACTGTGCAACCACCATGAAATTTGAAAAAAGTAAAATACCAAAACCAAAGGACAAGGCGAGACTGGAAATAATCAGTGGTGTAGCCACTTCACCGACCGCCTCTTTAACAGCACCTTTGTAGTCAGACGTGACTGAACACAACTCTTGATATCTCGCTAGCAGATGTATCGTGCCATCAATGGCAATGCCCACCGCAATAACCGCGACCATTGCCGTACCTGGATTGAGTGGAATTTTAAGGAACCCCATTAAACCGAACATCAACATGATCGGAATCAGGGATGGAATCATCGCAATGATGCCGCCTTTTATTGAAGTAAACATGATCGACATTAATATAAAAATCAGCACCAGCAACAAACCCAAGGCTTTGATCTGTGAAATCATCAGACTCTCTGCCGCCTGATTCACCATCAGATTTTCGCCGACAACTTGGCTCGTTAACTCTGGACCGGTCATTTTATCAACAGCCAGTTGGAGCTCCTCGATATACTTATTCAATGTATGCGAGTCAGTAATATTGTGTCTAACAATAATATTTGCTCGCTTGTAATCGTGACTGACGTAGGTTTCCAGTTCACTGCGATGAAAGAACATCAAATACTGCGCAACCATTGGTCTTGTTTTGGGCAAACTGAGTTGCGCAAACTCACCTTGAAATTCGCGATTCACATATTCTAAATGGTCAACGATCGATATGGTCGAATCATAGACCGCCTGTTTATCCATGAACTTTTGAATATCATCGATCTTTCGCAGATTTTCTGGCTCGAGAAAGGCATGCTCTCTAGCGGATTCGAGGGAAACAAAAAACACCTTAATGCCAGCCAACTCATCGTGAATAAGCCGCGTTTCCTGTATCAAGGATCGATCCTCGGGAAAATACGACAGCGGATCATTGGTCACATAGAGTTTCGATGCTTGATAGGTAAAAAAGGCGCATAACACCGCAGTAACACCAAGTGTGACAAGTGGGAACTTATCTTGGGATACCCGAAACGAGGCGATAATGCGATTCGAAATACTATTGCCATAGACCTTCTCTGCTGCCTGTTCGGCATTCAAACCTAAAAGCCCAAATTGAGAAAGCAACAGCGGTACGACCATCACGGTAATGACACCGTTAGCAACAATCGCAAAGGTCGACGCAATTGCGAAGTCCTGTATCAATCCTATAGAGCTGAACAGATTACTGGCGAAACCTAGCGCGGTCGTCATCACCGTCAGTATCAGTGGTAGCCCCGTGTGTAAGGCCATATAAGCGATGGCGCGGTGTTTAGGGTTAGGCTCAATGGCATCCAGACCGGATTGATCAGAGTTCGCCAAGCCTCGAAAGAAAGCCGCCATCATGTGAGTGTCTTCTGTACTGCCGATGACGATGATCAACGAAGGTATCATGGCACTCAGCAGATTTAACGGCACACCGGTCCATCCCAACATGCCAAAGGTCCAAACGATCGTTAATGCTGACGTCACTAAAGGGATCAGCGCCGCGAGGCCACTGCGCATAAACAATAAAATTGAAAGGATTAGCACCATCGCAGACAACGGACCAAGCAGTTTGAAATCCTCAGCGATACTGCTGCGCAATTCTTCATTGATACGTGGCGGTCCCACCTGAAACAGCTTATCGAAACCTCCGGTTTGTTCCGCTAGCAATGCCTCTATGTCCGCGTAAAGCGCCGGATTGAAATCAACATCTTGCGGCGATTCAGCCATGGTGACAATCATGGCTGTCGCATCACCATCAGCAGAAAATAAATTGCCAATGTACAAAGGGTTATCCAACGCCCGTCGTTTAATCTCGTCAACTTGCAATTGAGTCGTTGGTACGCCACTGATTAACGCCTGCGCACTAACCGACGGCAGACCGTCTTTAGTAGCACCCTCAATCGTTCGCAACGTAAACAGGCTATCAACTCGACTCACATGATCGAGGCGTTTCAGACTGGTGTGTAAGCCCTCTAGGCGTGAAAGTTTGTCAGTGGACCAAAGCTCGTCGTCGCCAATATAGATAATTGTTTTGTTATCTGAGCCAAACTCGCCCATGACTTTTCTGTACACCAACCTGCCGGGATCATCTTCTGGAATCAGACTGTCAAAACTTGTATCAATCTTCAGGTCATTTAAACCCAATGCCGTTAGTAACGTCACCAGCACAACCAGCGCAGTAACAATGGCGCGATGTCGTGCACCCAACAAGAACAACGAAGCCATCATCTGTCCGCTACCTCCTTGATGCTTAATGCTTGTGAAGTTTCTTGAGATGTCCGCTGAGTAGATTGCGGCGCGATCTTATCCGCCGGCTCATACTGTAATTCCTTCATCGTGTTTTGATAAAGCCATTGCGGCGTGAAGTATTCAAGCGGCACGTAATCCGCTGAAAAAACCCGTCGATTAATCTTAAGCAGCGATTGATGTCCGGTCTGCTTGTCATCCATCAAAATCATATTAGCGCGCCACATGCTGCCTATGACCTGGGTGAGATCATGATTACTTTGACGTTTTTGCAGACGTCCCAAGTCATCGTAATGATCAGTTCGACTGCCGTACAAGTTATCCTGACGGATAAAGTGTCTTCGAAGCAGCCGGTTCGCATCGCTCTTGCCAAACACATCAACGATGAAATACGCCATCCCTTCGACCATGGCGTCACGTTGCCGGCGGTAATCGTAGTCTTTCACATCCTCGCCGATCAAATTTTCAATGGAAAAATCGGAGCCGAGAAAATTTTCCGCATGAGCGTCACCCTCGTTGGTGATCATGACCTTGCCGAATGCCGGTAGGTATATTGATTGACTCGTCTTGTCGCCTTTTTTTTCCGCCAACAAAACCACGCCTTTTAAATCATTCGGCGAATCAAACACCAACATATAGCGCGCAATTTGCATCGCGCCCGCATCTTTATCAATTACTTCGTCAACTCTGGAGTAGCGACGCAAATTGCGCGTCTCCCGATTACCCTGACGGTCAATCAGCACCATCGATTGCTCTTCATATACGTAGGGATACTGTTGATGCTGGTCGTGCATTAATTTAATCAGCGTTTCACCGGACGCGTTAGCGTATTGCGTTAATGGTTCAGCTGAGCGTTCGACCTCGATGTCTTGTGTTACTACGTTAAATTCTTCATACCCGGTGTCGGAGTCAGTCGCAGCCTGAACGGACAAGGCGCTCAATATAGCAACTAAACCTAGCGCAATTGCACATCCGGGTAGAGGCTCATTCATTTAAGCTTGGTCCCCTGCTCAGCAAGCAAAATCTCAGCCGCTGCACTGTTGCACACCTCGAACAAGAGTTTCTGCATACTCGCAACCATCATTGGATAATCGCCGCGGCCGACCTTCGCGCCGGACAAACTAAAAGACTGGGTCGCAAACACCTTGTAGGGCTTGCCACCGATAATTTGGAAGTGGCCGGCAAAAACAACCTCACCAACAGTACTTTGATCAAATTGATCGATGTATATCTCAACAACATAATCCGCTCGGTTGGATGAGCGTGTTAAAGGTGTACCGATATCGGCGGTATTAAGAAGCGTCGCAAAATTACGCGCCGTCGTCCGCATCAGATTTTTCTGTAAGGACTCTGCCCATTGATGATTATCGGAGAACACCAGCTGATTTGAGCCGGACCGCATGGCAATCTGAAAGCGTTCAAGATATTGAGGCACATGCAGATCGCGTATCTCAATAGATAACCCGGGTGTTTGCGTCAGAGCCACCGAGTTGACGGGATCAATCAGGTAATAACTAATCGGCGCCCCACCTGATCGGCATCCTGTGACACAAATCAGTACCAATGTCAGATACATTACTCGACTAAGTTTCACGCTTACTCCCCTGCATTTTTATCTTCTCGCTCCGTTGGACGACCAAAGATGAGCGAATCTGGGTGACGCTGTAAGATTTCAATCAGATGCCGTATGGCTTTGGCCGTTTCGTCCAACTCACCGGTGACCTTTATTAGGTTGTACTGCAAAGGCGATGTTGGCGTTAGGACACCATCCAACATCTGAAGTGTTGTATCGAGATTTGAAAGTACAGTATTCGCCGACAGGATCGTCTCATCCAAACCAGACTCATCTACTTCTTCAAGAATGTTCTTCAATGCGCGTAGCGATGCCTGCAGATCGGTAACCGTCTCTTCTGTCTTAGGTTTGTTCACCAAGCCTTCAACACCGTCAAGAATATTCACGATATCGCTGCCCAACGCTTCAACATCGACCCCTTCAAGCTTCGCCATCAAACCTTGTATTGATTGTGTCATCGCCTCAAGCGCGCCTGGCACCGTCGGCAGTTCTGGGTGCGGACTATCCGCATCGCCAAGATAAATGGCATCGCTACCGGGGTACATATTCAGCTCGACAAATAATTGCCCCGTCAGCAAACTGCCGGTTGCCAGTCGTGCCCGTAAACCTTGATCAATCAGAGTCTGTAGTGTTTGTAGCGGAGATATTTCTGCACTGGCATCGCGGTCAATGATACGTTCCGGCTCAACCTCCACTAACACAGGAATACGGAACGACGAACTTTCACTTTCAAACTCAAGCTTAATATCTAACACGCTACCAATTTGTATACCCTTGAACTCTAGCGGCGCACCGGGACTCAGACCCCGCACGGAACTGCTGAAATACATCAAAAACTGTTGTTTGCGTGTGTAGGTTTCTTCCACAATTTGGTCATAGTCGGAATAAAGCGTAAATATTAGGTTTTCGATTTCTGTTTCGTTGTTTCGCTCTCTCATATGCGGCGTCTCAAAGGCGATGCCGCCAATTAGAAGCGCCTGCAGCGATGCTGTTTTAACATCAAATCCGTTTGCATCAAGCGATACATCCATACCGCTGACGTTCCAAAATCGCGTGTTACCTTTTATCAGCTGACTATAAGGTTCTCTGACGAAAACATGCATAAAGATACTTTTGGCATCGCTACCCAACTCATAACCCAGTACTTCGCCTGCGAGTAAACCCTGATAATAAAGTGGTGAGCCCGTACCCAACGAACCCAGCGCATCGGAAATCAACGTTAACTGCACACCTTCATCATCGCGCGTTATGAGCGGCATTTTCTCAAGTCCAACGAAATGGTTTTGGCTTGAACCGGGACCAGGATCGATTTCAATGTACGATCCTGAAATCAATGTGCCCAAGCCCGAAACGCCGCGCAAACTGAGCTGTGGTTTAACGACCCAAAACCGCGTGTTTCGGCGTAGAAAATCTTCCATACCTTGGTTGAATGTTGCCTGTAAAATAACGTGATCAAAATCATCAGCAAACTGAATTTCTTCAACCACACCAATATCAACACTCTTGTACTTGATACGCGTCTTGCCCGCTTCTATACCTTCTGCAGTGCGGAAGGTAATCGTGGCAGTCGGTAATTGATCAACCAAGGTTCTGGCGACTAGCCAGGCACCAACGATGATGGTGATCAATGGGATAATCCAAATGATTGAAGGACCCGCCCGCTGACTAATTTTAGGTCTTCCGTGCTCGCTCAATTGACTACCTGAATATGAGAACTATGTTTATTGTCAGCCTTAACACCGCTGTCGCTTTGTGATCGATCAGTCGTTTGCTGGGCTCTGTCCCAGATTAGACGTGGGTCAAAACTATGCGCGGCCAGCATGGTCAAGATGACCGCGCCTGCAAAAAATGTTGCGCCTATGCCAGGCTCTATGGTCGCAACCAAGCCTAGCTTCACTAACCCTGCCAGTAACCCTACCAGAAAAACATCGACCATTGACCACGCCCCGACAACTTCCGTTATTCGGAATAATCGGGTCCGATCCTCCGGCCGCCAAGTTGATTGCCTGTGTACCGATAGCAACAAATAGCAAAGTGCCACGATCTTCAAAAATGGCACGACAACGCTCGCAACTAACACAATCAGCGCCAAGCCCCAGAGCCCACCGTCCATCAACTTGATCACGCCACTGATAATAGTGTCGGGCGAACCTCGCCCCAATGTTTTAACCGTCATGACTGGGAAAATATTTGCCGGAATCAGAAACACAATCGCCGACATCACAAATGCCGTTGTCCTTTGCAAACTATCGATCAGGCGGTGGTGCATCGCCGCACCGCAACGAGGACAATCGACAAAGTCCTCCTCACTGGTTCGAATTAATCCGCAAGAGTGACAACTAATACATGAAGTGTTGGGTTCAATATCGCTGCTTGATAATTGTTTCACCTTAGATAACCGCCAAAGCACTTGCGGATCAAAATAGATACGCGCGGCGGTGTAACTGATCAACATACCGACAAAGGCGAATATGCCAAGCCCCGGGGTTATCGTCGCAAGCTTTTGCAACTTCACAACTGAGATTAATGTACCGAGCATGAATACGCCAAGCAAACTCCAAGGCTCAATCGCACGAACAATGCGAAACACTAGCCCATGCCCAAGAGGAAGATTACCGAATCGAGCCGGCAGCAATAAATACATCATGCCAACAACAACGATCAGTGGGAAGACGATACTGGTCATCAGGACAACAAGCCCGAGCTCACCCATACCGAACTCATAGAGCGCCCACGCGCCACTAAAGACCTGATTCTCTTCAGTTATGCCAGCCGTCTTCATGATGAGAAAAGGATAGCTATAGGCCACCAACATCAACACAAATGTCGTACAGTAAAGTGCAAGGCTCTTATCTAACGAACTATTAATCTCGCGATAGAGTTCCGAGTCACATCTTGTACAGCTTGCCTTGGCACCCGAAGCAATGGGATTTCGTTCATAAATCGCGTCGCATTCATGGCAAGCAACCAAAGGGGGACTGCTCAACGGCCGCTCTCTTTAACTTCTTGTGCCGCCAAGATTACCATTTTATGAAGCTCAGACAACATCCCTAGTTTAGGTGAGCGTGCTTCAACAGAGATAAACGAAGATCTCACCATCAGCAAATTCAATCAAGTTCTTGTAACGTTGCCAGCAGATGAGACAAGGCTGCGAGAGTGAAGGCTGTCATGTTACCGCCTCTATCATCACTGCCGGTACTAATCGTTATATTGCGATCAATGGGACCCGACACCCCCACCACGCTGGTTCCCGCCGCATGACCATAGGGGCTTGCGGCAGGTCCCGTCGCCCCAAGCTCAGCCAAACCCCAAGTCGCGTCCAGCTTGCGTCGTGCGGCGGAGGCAAATTCAGCCACCATTTCTTGCGTTAATGGCTTTAAATCTTTTACTCGGGCTTTATCGATATCCAGAAAAGCTCGACGTGACGCGAGGGTATACACGACTGTGCCACCAAGGAAAAATGCAGAAGCGCCTGGCGTCGCTAGTAAACTGGCAGATATAAGTCCTCCCGTTGAGGACTCTGCGATAGAAATCATTTCGCCGCGATGCTTCAGCCGTTCGGCAATTTGCTGTGTAATCAAACTTATTTTGTTCGAGTCTGTGTCGTCAAACATATTGCACCTGTTAGCCTTGAATCAAACTCCCGTTTAGGAAATGATAATCAGCGATGAATTATGGAGGTCTATAAAGTGGATACAGGTAAATTTACTGGTTTCGAAGTGACATTACAAAAACCCGGTATCGCTTGGATCGAATTCAATGAGCCTGACAAGCTAAACGGCATGAATACCCGCAAGAAACGCGATCTTATTGAAACCCTTATTCAGGCTCAAATGGACGATGCCGTCAGAGTCGTGTGCTTTATTGGTCAAGGACGTGGTTTTTGCGCCGGAGACGATCTCAGCGCGTATACCTCCGCTGGCGGTGATAGCGCAGGATTGGTACCCGACATCCACCCCGGACATGATTCACCCATGGGTACTTACAATGCTTTGAAACATATATCTCAAGCACTAAACCAAGCCATTCGTAAACTCGACAAGATCACCATCGCCGCCATTAACGGCATTGCCATTCAAACAGGTCTTTCTCTCGCACTGGCATGCGATTTCAAAATTGCCGCAAAGCAAGCAAAGCTTGGCAGTGCAACACTACGTTTTGGATTACTACCAGACGAAGGCGGCCAATTTCTTCTATTGCAGCATATGGGACTGACGAAAACCCTCGACTTTGTCATGCGAAAGCGGATTGTTTCTGCCGATGAAGCGCTATCGCTCGGGCTCGTAAACGAAGTGGTACCGGATGCAGAGTTACGATCAAGCGTTGAAGCACTGGCAATGGAAATGGCACAGGGACCGCAGGTCGCGATGCGACTATTGAAACAATCGGTTTATCAAGCAGCAAACCTGACGTTTGAGCAGGCCTGTGAAGAGATTGCCGCCAAGACAGCGATCTCCGATCACCATCCCGATACGAAAGAAGGGGTTGCGTCATTCCGAGAAAAACGCTCGCCCGAATTCAACGAATGGCTGAAAAAATACGAGTAAATCACATACCGCCAGCGACGTTATAAACTTCTTTACCGCCGACGACTGTTCTGAGCACCTGTATGTTAAGGATGTCATCTTCCTCAACCTGCATAAGGTCTTGGCTCAAGACAATGAAATCAGCCCACTTACCCACTTCAAGAGAACCCTTTAGATGCTCTTCAAAGGCGCCGTAAGCAGGTCCAATTGTGTAGGCTTGCAGCGCTTGCAGACGAGACAGTTTTTGAGCGGGCTCAAATCCACCCGCCGGCTCACCTTTTAACGTTCTGCGACTCACCAATGCATAGTAAGAAGCGAATGGATTAATCGGCTCTACCGGCACGTCAGTGCCGTTAATTAATATTGCGTTTGTCTCCAATAGCTTGCGCCAAACATAGGCTCCCTCATCAATCCGGGCTCGACCCAGCCGGTCAATGGCCCAAGGCCGGTCTGAGCTCATATGGATACCCTGTACCGATGCGATCACACCAAGCTGGCCGAATCTCGGTATATCAACAGCCGAGATGTGTTGGGCATGCTCAATTCTGAATCGAACACCGCGATCTTTACCATCGAAGAGATCGTCATAAATATCCAACACAGCCCGATTAGCTAGATCACCAATCGCATGAATACCTACTTGAAAGCCTCTGCGATAGGCCTGGTGACTGACGTCCGACATATAGTCAATTGGCATTGTCGGCAAACCGTTGGTTTCGGGTCGGTCTGTGTAGGGCTCAAGCAACCAGGCACCTCTAGATCCAAGCGCACCATCTGCGACCAACTTTACCGCCTGCACCGTTAGGTAGTCGCCTACCTGCGGACCAGATTCAAACCAACGCTCAAGCAAAGGCTTTTCTGCGCCAGAAAGCATCACCCAGAGACGGCTCGTTAGCTTTTTCTCAGCCTCGAACTGTTGATACAAATCAATCGTTTGTTGATTGACACCGGCATCTTGGAAACTGGTCACGCCATTCTCTGCCAACACCGCTAATGCAAGTTGAAGCGCCCTTAATTGCTGCTGTTTTGATGTGGGTGGTATGACCGAGCGAATCAACGCCTGAGCACGCTCATTGAAGATACCGGTGGCGGCGCCTTTATCATCTCGAATTATTTCGCCGTCGCCAGCTACAAGGGTATTCAGCGTGATGCCTGCTATCTCCATCGCCTTGGCATTTGCGAAGCCTGCGTGACCACTGGCATGGACGAGATAAACCGGGTTATGCGGGGAAACTTCACTTAAGCGCGCGTGGGTTTGAAACCCATCGATTGAATCAACCGGTTTTGGCTGCCATTTACTTTGATGCCAACCCCTGCCTAATATCCACTCGCCAGGTTTTGCTGCATCAACAGCAAGCGCAACCCTTTGAATTAAAGCGTCGTAATTTTCAACCGTACTGAGATCAAGATTTAGCTGCGATAGACCCAAAGACATAAGATGTCCGTGGCTCTCAATAAAACCGGGAATCACCGTCTTACCGTCTAAATCAATTATCAATGTCTGCTCGGAGATTAGTCGTTTAGCTTGTTGCGCTTGGCCGACAAACTGAATCTTTCCCCTTGATTCGTAGAGCGCCTCGACGATTTGGTTTTCTTGGTCGACAAGTCGAATGTGACCGTTGATATAAAGCGTGTCCGCAAAGCTGACGCAACACACAAACTGCAACGTCGTTGCCATAATCAAGGTCGCTGAACTTGGTCGAATGAATGCTAATTTCATTGTGGGACTCGAACCAATACGCTTACATTTTTAATCTTCTACACCCCTTTTCAAACATGTTCATATTCTTCAATAGCGACACAATTAGGGTCACCTGAGGTTACCTAACATAACCGTTTGAAAAGCCGCTACAATAACGACAATAACGACAATAACGACGAAGGCGACAACAGATAGGTAAGAGCCGCGTTAGAATACACAATAGCGCGTAAAGTCAGCGGCTTCGTTAGCAGTCCATTCACCCTTAGGCTTATCCTTTAGGGCTTTACACCACCGTTCACTTCCTACCTCAGCCCCGCAGGCCGATAGCAGCAAGAGACCGGTTAGAAGCAAGGGCATGAAGAATAGAAGTTTTGACATTCGCAAAGCGCATTGGGCCATATTTATTCTCTCGTAAAAATAGCGTTTATTACTTACCGGCGCTTCTTCTCTTCATTGTTCTATTCATTGTTCTATTCATTGTTCTATTCCAATGACTGCACCTAAGCGCGCAGCAAAAGTGTCTCAACCAGCAGTTACATAAACCCGTTCAACAATTTTTATGATCGACTAGTTTCTTTTCTGACGCACCATGGGCGTAACAATTGGCGAATCCCCCATTTGAATCTCACCCATAACTTCAAATCCATGTCGCAGATATAGGGAAATGTTTTTCTGGTTTGAAGATTCCAGATAGCCCATCGCACCGTCTCTGTCGAGTTTTGCCGTCATATGTTTCATCAATGCCGCACCCACACCCTTATTCTGGTGACCGGGGTCTACACCAATTAATGGCAAGTACCAGCAATTATCATCATGGGGATGATAAGAATCCATCGCCGCCAGCATTTCACCTACTTGGGGCAAAAACTCCGGGCTAAATGTTTTTGCGAAATATTCGCCTACGGCGTCCTCGTCGACTTCAATACCCGGCGCAACCCACATTGCCGCACCTTCAAACGCTGGTGTTACCAAACATGTATCGCCATCAATCGAATGACCGGCAAAGACATCAAACAGGCCCATAACATTAGCAATGAACCTATCAGATTCCGGTAGCATCCATCGCAATAGAGGATCCGATGAAAAAGCTAAAGCCAACGTACTTAAAACTCGGTGTCGATCATCGATAGTCGCTAGATTAACGTCTGGTTGATTCATTCGTTTTTCTCCTTATTGTTGTTCGCGTGTAGCTAAGCCGATGAGCTCAGTACACCTTTATAAAAATTGTTCTGTCATAAAACTTGAGTGAGCAGTCGTTGCGCATTACCACCTATGATCTTCGCTACTTCTGCATAGGAAAAACCTTTTCCCCTTAAGCCTTCGCGCCAATCAGGCATTTGTAAATAGCGACTGAACACAGGCTTAAAGTTGCCGTCCATATCAGTTCCAAGCCCAACATGATCAACACCTACCAGCTCAACCAGGCGCGCGGTATTATCCAAAAAATTATCAAAATCAGTATTGCCAATACCCGACGGCCACATGCCAATCACACCACCGGTTTGCGCAATGAGTTTAGCGTGATCCTTTGTCAGTAGGCGGGGATGTCGATACTCACCCCACTGAAGATGGCTGTGGGACAAAAGTAACGGATCGCTACTGAGTTCTGCGGCATCCTGTGCGGTTTTAAAGGAGCTATGGGCAACATCAATGATCATACCAAGTCGATTCATTTGCTTCACTACCTGCCGCCCAATACTGGATAGGCCATCATAAACTGACTTGCCGGTCTGCATATCGCCGAGGTTATTCTGTACATAGTGCACCAGTTGGATTGAACGCACGCCATCTGCATGGACCTCGTCCAGTCGATCCAAATTTTGTTCAATAAAATCGCCGCCTTCACAGGAGAAATACGCCAACACCTTTCCTGGATTGACCTCGGCCTGAGCCGATTGCGTTGCAAAAACAACGTCTTGCCGCTCGGTGATCAATTTAAAACGAGCCAGTTGTCGTTTGAAGTCGGCAAATGCCTCGCCCGGCTCAAACGCTCTTGTTGCTCTTGGTCCCGTCGGACCGAGCTCCAGAATCAGTGCGTCAGAAACGGTCGCGAAAAATGCGCCTGATAACTGACCGACGACCATTTCGCTAACGGTTTTCTCAACAGCATCCGCCCCCGCTCCGACGAGATCCTGACGAGGAAACATGCCCGGGTGACAATGAAAATCGAAACAAAAATTTTGCACCTGCTCACCTTTACCCACAGCTAAGACGAAAGAGCTTGCTGAGGCGGCTAATGACGCCGATGCAACTTTAATAAGTTTACGCCGTGTTAAATTCATAGTCTGTTCCAAACATGCATTATTAGAGTCAAACCCTGAAACGATCTAAAAAGATTAAATTATTCAATTCCATGACGATCTGACTTGAGCCATTGCAACGTCAATTAGGTATACTCAATGCTTTCCCGGAATGCAAAAAATTATGAGCGAGCGTAAACTCCACACGGCGCAAAGCGTCGAACTCGCGCTGTTGGCCATCGTCACACAGAGCCTAATGCTCGCTATCGTTATGTTTCTATTTGACGGCGGCGCAGCAGCCACGTTTTCTGCGATAACAACAGATTATCTGTATTTCTGCATGTGTATCACTCTCAGCACCATTATCTGCTTCACACTCTTTAACGATCAGATTGATCATATTGAAATCGGCGATTCAGTCTCAATCAAGACAGCTTTAGGCTAAATCCAGATGACAAGCGCGACACTTACTCAAGGCTCAGTCCAACGCGGCCTCATGAACCTGACGATACCTATGATTCTTGGTATCTCATCAAGCTTAGTGGCGGCAGTATTTGAGACCTGGTTACTGGGCCGGATCAGCACTGAGACGCTTGCGGCCTACAGTTTTACCTTTCCGGTGGTCGGTGCACTAACCTCCTTATCGTTGGGACTTTCGATTGGTTTGTCAGCCGTACTCGCCAGAACCGTCGGTGCGGGTGACCAAACCGCCATTACACGCCTTGCTTCCGATGGCGTATTACTAATGGCTGTCGTCATGACAGTTGTGACGGTTGCGGGCATGTTGACGATCAAACCTCTGTTTACGTTGATGGGCGCGCAGCCAGAAACACTTAACCTGATCAATGCCTATATGACTATTTGGTATTTCGGCTTGCTGTTCTTGGCCCTGCCCTCGATAGGTGCAAATGCTTTAAGAGCTGCTGGCGACTCGCGTATATCAGGCTTTTTAATGGTCGGTGGCGCCGTCTTGCAAATGATGCTCGATCCCATTTTGATTTTAGGTTTGATGGGTGTGCCTAAACTGGGTATTGAGGGCGCAGCCTATGCAATGGTGATATCGAGGTTTTTCCTCTGCATCGCCACATTTTATGTCTTAGTTAACTGGAAAAAGATCGTCGTCCTTAAAAAGCCTCAACTGCACGAACTTCTGGCCTCCTGGAAAGCGATTCTAAACGTTGGCTTACCCGCAACCGCCACCAATCTGATCGGCCCCGTATCAACGGCGATTATTGTTAGCATGCTCGCTTCTTATGGTTCAGAGGCTGTCGCCGGCTTTGGTATCGCATCGCGAATCGAAGCGTTATCAGTCATACCGCTGTTTGCGCTATCCGCCAGTATCGGTCCTTTTGTTGGACAAAACTGGGGCGCCAATAAATTTGACCGCGCTAACCAAGCCATGATGTTCGCCTTTGGTTGGTCGTTACTATGGGGGCTATTAGTTGCCGTGCTGTTCTTCTTGTTCAAAGAGCCGCTGGTCATATTTTTCGAAGATGATCAGGACGTGGCCGCCTATGCTGCACTTTACTTGCTCATTGTGCCTTTTAGTTATGGCACATGGGGTGTACTGATGATGGCCAGCGCAACGTTCAACGCTTTGGGTAAACCACTGGTTTCAACGTCAATGTCAATTATAAGGATGTTCTTCCTGTATGTGCCGCTTGCCTTTATTGGCGAACATTTCTGGGGCATAGCTGGCATATTTGGCGCCGCCTGCACGTCAAACATTCTGATGGGAATTGTTGGCTTCACATTGAACCGTCGCGCCTACGGCCCTAACGGTTCGCAAATTCATAAGTAAACAGCAAAGAAAGTAGCGAAGAACGCCTTAGCGTTTCTCACCTTTCTCGATTTGTTCGCGTCTTGAGCGGCGGTTCTCGATACCAGCCAGACGTAATGTTTCTCGATTGGTTTCATCAATCTTCATGTAATTAGCGCGCCAGCCTTCACCATCGTGCCATTTTACTTTGCCAAAACGTATGGTTGGCACGCTCGCCTGTTCAATCAGTTGTAGCGCACTTGCAACAGAAGCTAGTTGTTCAGCGGCAGCGTAAGGATGGCCCAGCGGATTTCCTAAGGGAATGTCGTTGTGCAAGTAACGTGGTACACCGCACTTTTCAACAATATCTAAGCCACTACCGATAATGACCGTGGCAATACCATGGGACTCTAGTTCTCTGGCTGTCAAACTGACAGTCTGATGACAAACAGGTCACAACGGCACTAGAATCGCGATGTCGACTTCATCGGCGATACACGCATCACGAATCGCAGGCGCATCGCTGTTAAGGGTATTGCTTTGACTATATTCAGTTGGTACAAAGTGATAACGCGTCGAAACCGAACCGATCACACCCGCCTTCGCAAGTTGTTGCAACGCGACTAGCGGAATGTAACTTTCTCGGTCACGGGTGTGGGTTGCTTGTTTGTCCCAAGACAGTTCATCGGTTCGAAACGCTTCAGGCATATCATCTAAAGCAAATGAACCGCCTTGACGTGACAACTTGGGAATCGTGCCGTCAGGTACTGCGGTTACGACAAACGTTACATTGCATTCGCTTAAGGGTTTACTCAGCTTGTGCCATGGGATGTCTGCATTGTCAGCCCACTTATAGGCACGCTCAAACCCTTGCGCTTGATAGAAATTGCGAGTTTTTTCGATATACTTTACAGGCTGATGTTCTTGCCCGCCTTGAAGTTCATACTCGTACTGCATCAGCTTGTCCTTCCTCGACGTCCAGTTGTTCCAGTCTTTGCTTGTGGCTCTTCATGTTAACGAATAACAGCACCGCCGCACCAATCAACACCATGACACCCATTAAAATCAACTCATGTCCCTGCGCTAACTCGGGTTTGATTTGGCCATACAGGCTAGCACCTATTGAGCGCGCCAAGTTGGTCCATGCCATATAAATAGCAAACTGAGTTGCCGCAACCTTCGCCCAACAAACCGACATGTGCAACGCAATAAAGCTAATAAATATGCACTGACCGAACAGCGCCTCAAGTGCGATAAACGTAACTCCGAAGTAGACATCTGACCACAAATCGGTCCAAAAACCTGCGATCAAGAATACCACGCCGTAACCCAGCAAACCGATTATGAAAAATGGTTTTGCACCATGCTTGTCAATGAACGGACCAAGCACTAAGCCAAGCAGCGCCGCGATAAAACTGCAGGTAGAAACCAGAAATGAATAGTCGGTACTCTCGTACCCGAGTTCTTGGATGGCTATTACTGGCAAACCAACGAGGTAAAAACCGCCGGCGACTCGCCAAAAAAGTGTAACGACAATTAGCAAAATACTTGCGGGCAGCAACATCGTGCGACGCAGATTGAGAAAAATCTCAGTCCAATTTTTTGCCTGTAACCCTGCTGAACGGCTTGATGCTTTTCCCTGCGTCCAAGGCAATATTTTCTCGCCACGTCGCTCTCTGACAAACACCCCCCAAGCAAGAACAACCATCGTCGTTAGCGTCAGCATCAAGCCTGCCCCCAACAGACCGAACATAACCAATCCCGATGCGCTGAGTGCGCCTGACAAGGCATAACCCGAAACCTGACCAAAGGCCATAAACGAATTTGCCTGACCGTGTTCATCCTCGGGCAAAACGTCAATTGCCATACCATCTACTGCAACATCTTGGACGGCAGAGAAACAATTGACACAAAACGCCATCGCGGTCAGAAGCGTCATATTGTTAGTGGGGTCCGGTACAAGCGCGAGACCTAGCATCGCTAACACCAAGCCAACCTGAGCAGCAACGATCCAAGGACGGCGCCGGCCCATCGACAGGAACGAATATCGATCCATGATTGGGCCTGCGAACAATTTAAAAGCCCAAGGTAGCCCTGTGATCGAAACAAAGGCGGCTATCTCAATGGGTGAAATACCCTGCGCTGCCAGCCACGCCGGCAGCGCAACACTGATAAGGCCGATTGGGATGCCCTGCCCAAGGTAAAACATCGTAAAAGAGGCAAGTCGTAAATATCGACTGTCAGCAAGAAACCAATTCATTAGACTCAATTTATCTATTAGGATTAGCAAGATTAGCTTAAAAATCAACGTGGATGAATAGTTAGAGGAACAACAATCAGTATGCTAAACCAAAATTTTATAGCCGACAGCGCGGCCGAAGTGGGTATTGATCAAGACCTCGTTGACGCGCTCTTATTAAGAGTCCAGCAGGAAGTTGATGCCGGACTATTACCCTCGGCCCAAGTTGCGCTGGCGCGGCACGGCAAGATCGTCGCTTTTGAAACTTTCGGGGACACGCCGGCCAATCCCCTTTACTGTATTTTCTCCGCAACCAAAGGCATCACTTCCGCCGCGGCATGGTTATTGATTCAAGAAGGTAAACTCAATACAGACGCTAAAGTTGTCGACTATGTGCCGGAGTTCGGCAATAACGGTAAAGACGCTATCACTGTTGAACAACTCTTTACGCATACCGCTGGATTCCCTCATGCACCGTTTCGGCCAACGCTTTGGAATGATCACGCTGAGCGGCTCAAGCGGTTCAGCGATTGGACCCTTAACTGGGAACCGGGTAGTCGATTTGAATATCACCCGACTTCTTCAATGTGGATCATCGCTGAAATCATTGAACGTATTTCTGGCCTAGATTTTGACAAGTTTATTCGCAGCCGCATTGCCGAGCCACTCGGCCTTGACGATCTATGGGTTGGCACGCCAACCGAGCAACACGGGCGAATAGCCGAAGTCACACATGTTGGCGAAGCGATGACCTCACAAGACTATGCCAGCCTCGGCATAACTGAACCACCTGAAACTGAAGTCACCGAAGACGCACTCACGTCGTTTAATAAACCTGAAATTCGCCAGGTCCCTATACCCGGTGGCGGCGGTATTATGTCCGCCGCCGAGATCGCATTGTTCTATCAAGCACTTATGACGGGCAAGAATTTTGAGGGCGAAACGCTCTGGCAACAATCAACACTTACTCATGCACTGCAAGTCAGAACAGGAAAGCTGATTGATATGCTCGGCGGACACTCCGTCAATCGGGCATTAGGAACGGTCATTGCAGGCGATGAGAAACGAAATTTACGAGGTTTTGGTCATACCAACTCAGCCCTAGCATTTGGCCACGGCGGCGCAGGTGGCCAACTCGCCTGGGCCGACCCCGCGACAGGCATTAGTCTGGGTTATTGTACCAACGGACACGATAGGCACGCTATTCGTCAGGGTCGTCGAGGTATTTCGATTTCTAACAAGGCAGCCGTTTGCGCTTTATAAGATAATTACGATAGAGCAATGACCATAGAGATATGACCACACAGATATGACTATAGCGCATTCAAGACTGGGCGATCGCACATAAAAAAGACGCAGCGCTAGTACCCTAACTGGGTTTGTTGATCTTGATCTAGAAACTGCTTTCGATATTGGTAGGGGGACATGTCTGCCCATTTGACAAAGGCGCGGCGAAAATTGGTCACTTCAGAATACCCCAATAAATCAGAGATCTCCTGCACCGAGAGCGTTGTACTCTGCAGGTATTGCATTGCGAGTTTTTGCTTAACACTATCCAACACCTTCTGATAACTGGTGTTGAGGCTTTTCAGACGGCGGCGCAACGTGCGTGTGCCAATCGACAGGCTAGCTGCAACGGAGTCGAGTTTTGGAAACTCTCCAGGTGTGCTAAGCAGTAAGGTACAAATACGAGAGATAAGATCATCTTCGATATCTATTTGAATCAACAATCGCCGACAAGCTTCTTCACAACTACGCGCCGTATCTGAGTCTGCCGCCGCCAGCTTTTTGTCCAATAACGCTGCATCAAAACGATATTCGCAATAACGCTGGTTAAACTCAACATCACAGTTAAAGGCACGCGTATAGTTCAGCCTTTGACTCACAGGACTGTAATCAAGCTTAATTTTACTAGGAGTGAACACCTCGCCGGTCAACACTCCAATCAGCGGGCTTATACCCTTAAAGAGATCTTGAACCAGATACTCGCCAACAGGCCCGTCAGCTAAAAGATTGTCTAGCCTCAGCACTGCATCATCGCCATCTCTAAAGAAACTTAACTCGAACATCGCGCCGGCCATCTTATGATATTTCACCGCAATCTGGATCGCCTTCTCTAAGGTTGCGCTACTCACCATGGCATAGCCTAGCAGGCCAAAATCTGAGATCGAGATTTCCTGCTCGAGGGCGAGCCAATAGTCTGGCTGATTAACCAACCGAAGAATATTCTCTAGCACCCGAATTCGCTGCCGATACGAGACCCTGTGTTCAATGTTGTCTAAGTCACTAATCGCAATGTGACTGCCGGCAAGTACCGTAGCTGTATTGAAACCTAAACTCTCCGCCAACTTCACATTGGTACGAATCATCCCAAGTGGAATCGCTTTTTTGTCCAGATTATCACTTTGACGCATGAGAAAAATCTTCGCTTATCTGATTGAGGAAATCACCACTTAATGGGTTTAAGTGTCCGGAAATGATTCAAACCTGTCAACAGTGCATTCCCTATCAACGCACACAACCGAGTCAGATATGATCAGGACTAAAGAGCTGCACTAAGAGTCAATCGGCGAGATCGGCAGGACCCTTCTGACGCCATAACAATCATTGGCACGAACCGATTTGACAACTTGATTGACGAATTCGATTGAGAGCCCCAGCGCGTTTCCCATCAGATTGATGCGAGTCTTATCCTCGAACTGAATTTCACAACAGGCGTGGGTCGCTAAAAATGCTGCTTCAATAATTTGTTGCTTACCGACGAGGTTGATATGAAATGCTGCTCGCCGCAGTTGCTCGAGAATATCTACGTTTGACGCAGAAAATTGTCGAGTGAGATCTTTTAATGTGTCGACCTGCATCTCAAAGTTTGACACTTTAAGGGCAATATCTTTCGCAAGATCAATCTCCTCGTACTTGCCATAGCCAAGCAAAATATAGGCGATAACCTCTTGTACCGACTCTACCTGACTCGGTAAATCAGAGCTTTCTGACGAATAGCTATTACCGCAACGTTCACATCGATAGTAGTTGGCGTATTGATTGACTTTAAGCAAGCGAATACCAAACAGGCAAAAGTAATTCGTCTCTGTGATATGCCGAAAAGGTTCCGACTTGCCACAGACGGCGCATTCAAGATTGCCGATATCTTGCGCCTGACTGTATACGCGCTCGCCGACCAACAAGAACATCCCGGGCTCCTTAAGCCGCCGCGCTGATAAAACTCAAACGAACACCGCAGTGCATTAGTGTCGTTTTATTGTCCGCATCTTCGACGGCAATATTCATTTTGGACGCTTGCTGCCTAATCGCATCTAAATTTGTCGCATTAAAGGCCATAGCACTAAGACCCTCGCCTCTACCATCAATATCGTTGTGGAAGACAATCGACGCATCCTCCAGCATCACAGCCCAAACGCCGTTTAGCTCCTGTACAGATTCGTCCAGCACTTTGCCCCAACGTTTCGCCATATTTTCTGGGTCCTGCGCCTGTATAGAAACCGATCGAATACTTGAGACCCAAAGCGCCTGCCGTGACTCCCAGTCTGGTCCGGCCCAGCGCCAGGATTGCGGTGGTTCCATCTGATCAACGGATAAAATTGCCCCACCTATATCTTTCGGATGCAGATGGAAGGCTTTGGTATCAGCACTATCAAACTCCCATATCTTTCTCACTTTCAGTGATTCCGTATGGTTGCGCATAAACTCAATATTGTCCGTCTGCACCAGCACCATGTAACCGCCATCGCCTCCTCGCCGCTCGAGCAATCGCCCTGCAGTGGTGCCCGGTTGAGTTGGTGCCACGACTTCCAGAAAAGTATCACCGATAGCCATGACACTATTCTCAAGGCCAAATTCACCGACACCTGGATCTGCATAATCTTCACTGAGGCCTAACAGCTGGAAGAGTTCTTCTCTCACCTTAGCTAGGTTTTCAGCAACAAACGCTACTTGTCTGAGTCGCATGGGATCTCCTTGATGATAAAATTGACCTAAAAGTTGATGTTTTTGTCAGCTATGAATCAGTTAATATTAACGCTTTAGGCGCCTTGTACGCCTTGCGTAATCGCTGCAGTATGGCCGAAACAAATTACGGAATCATCATCACTATGTTTGACGAGCAAAAGACCCATACGAAAAATCGATTTAGCCTATTTATCACTACGATCTAATAACTTTTCAACTATGTTTTAACTAAGAGGCAACAACCATGAAATACCTTCTGGCATTAATTTGTCTAGGATTGTCATCATCACTTTTGGCAGAATCCGATTTCGAAGCAACCGAAGCTAAATTGAAACTCGCCATGGAGCACGAGCGGCGCGGCGAAGATAATAGCCGTGACAAAAATCGTATGCCCGTCGAGACACTAAAGTTTTTCGGCCTAAGAGACGACATGACCGTTCTTGAACTGCTTCCTGGCGGCGGTTGGTACACGCGTCTGTTAGCGCCCGTGCTCGAAGATGAAGGCAAGTTGTATGTTTCCATCGGCGCAGAACGCGTTGCTAAAGCAACAGAGGGTAAAGAGGGCTTTGGATCGTTGGAACTCATTCCATTTAATCGAGAAGACTTCATCAGAACTCCGGGGGTTCGTCGAGTTAGTGTGCCTGAATTCAGTTTTGCCATAAAAAAGAAAAATGTTGATTTGGTTCTCACATTCAGAAACCTGCACAACTTTGACGAAGAAGGCAGGCTCAATATGAATAAGGCGGTCTTCAAAGTGCTCAAGTCTGGTGGACATTATGGTGTCATCGACCATACGCGAAGACATATGGAAGGCGACCACAATGAAGTCTGGAGAAGAATGGATCCGGTTCAGATGATCAAAGAAATTGAAGCGGCAGGATTCGAGTTCGTTGACTACTCTGATCTTCATTATCGTGCTGATGACGAGCTTCGGTATGAGGTTGGTCGTAAATCGGTAGCCGGTAACACAGATCGTTTTACGCTACTGTTTAAGAAACCTTAATGCAGAAACATTTTTGGTCGCGCTGTACCCTACTTTTAAAGCGCTAGGTCTAGCGCGCCACAGGTAACATGCACAAGCCGCACTTGTTGCTGAGCAATGAAGTTGTAGCACATGCAAATCTGACCTGTAAGCGTCATAAAACGAACTAAAGTTATACCTACATTCAACCTGACAACCTCGGGTTGAATGTATAAACTGCGCTCCTGTCCCCGAGCCGCCAGTATCCAAAATGAAAATATCCCTCGAAAAATCGAAGATCAAAATCCTGCTATTAGAGGGTGTCCATGAATCCGCTATTCAGGCTTTCGAACAAGATGGCTACTCCAATATCGAGTTACACTCTGGGTCATTGAGCCAAGAGGAACTGATTAAGAAGATTTCTGATGTCCATATCCTTGGCATTCGGTCCCGCACTCAGGTCAACGCAGAAGTAATGGCCGCTGCCCGCAAACTCATCGCAATCGGTTGCTTCTGCATCGGCACCAATCAGGTCAGCCTTATTGAAGCGCTTAAAAAAGGGACCGCTGTATTCAACGCGCCCTTCTCCAATACCCGCAGTGTGGCTGAACTCGTTATTGCGGAAGCCATCTTATTACTGCGGGGCATTCCTGAAAAAAATATTAAAGCGCACCGAGGCGAATGGCAAAAAACCGCCAAAGACAGTTATGAAATTCGCGGGAAAACCCTCGGTATTATTGGCTATGGCAACATTGGTTCGCAGGTAAGTGTGCTGGCAGAGTCGATTGGCATGAAAGTTCGCTTTTATGACTCCGTCAGTAAACTGCCACTGGGCAATGCTGAGCAAGCGAACAGTCTGCAAGAAATGCTGGCGCTGAGCGATGTTGTCACACTGCATGTGCCTGAAAATGACGCCACCGTCAAAATGATCGGGGCCGCTGAACTCAATAGCATGAAGCCCGGTAGCGTGATCATCAACGCCTCCCGTGGCACAGTCATTGACATCGATGCGCTCGCGGACGCACTTCGAACGAAGAAGATTGGCGGCGCGGCAATTGATGTTTTCCCGACGGAACCAAAATCCGCAGCTGAAGAATTCATTTCACCTTTGCGTGAATTCGAAAATTGCATACTGACACCGCATGTTGGCGGCAGCACGATGGAAGCTCAAGAGAAAATTGGCTCCGAAGTCGCGCTCAAGCTTATTAAGTTCTCAGACAACGGCTCCACTTTATCGAGCGTTAACTTTCCTGAAGTCACGCTGCCGACGCACGCCGGCAGCCATCGCCTGTTACATATTCACGAAAATGTGCCGGGGGTATTGTCCCAGATAAATAATTTCTTTTCGGATAAGGGCATCAATATTCAAGCTCAGCATCTTCAGACCAACCAAGATGTTGGCTATGTTGTGACCGATATTGATGAGGAATACAGTCAGATTGCGCTGAAACACCTGGAACTAATACCGGGAACCATTAAGTCTCGGGTCTTATTCTGATTAGACAGCGACATTGCCGAGACCTGACAGCAAGTCGTTGCCCCCTCTTAGTTTGCCACCGAACCAATTGGCCGGTTCAGAAAACAACAGCTATTTCTGCGTCATACGCCTGAGCTCAACTATCAACTCGTCTGGATCACAGCGCGAACGGATATCAACATCGGCGAATTGATAACAAATCTTTCGGTCACGACCAATCAGATATGAAAAGTCATCTACCTGCACACGAAAAATAAATTTGTTAAATTAATTAAATATCAATACTTTATAATCAATAATTAGAAACAAGATTAAGTCTAACGGTGTTCATATTTGACACTTTTGGATATCTACGCAGAATCATCCTAATGATTTTTCACCACAGACCTCTTCAGCAGCAATAACTACCTAACCTTTTTTCTATCGTCCGTCGATCACAACTTAGCCTAAAGGCTTCATCAGCAACGTCACTTGCTTTGTGCCATTTTCAGTCGATTGAGTGCCTACAGAGCTAAAGCCCATTTTTTCATGAAGCGCTAAAGATTCAACGTTCTCAGGCTGAAGATTAACTTCACAACACAATGACAGGCAGCCAGCATCGCGCGCTATCGCTGTGAGATTTTTATATATAAAACTCGCCACACCCTGCCCCCGATAGGCTGCCGACACCATGATGCGATCGATATAGAGAAATTGCGTATATCGTTCAACGAACCAGCGATAATTAACACTGTCGTAGTTTATCGTTGGATTCATTACAACAACCGTACCTGCCAACACACCGTCAGCATCGACAACCTTGTAGAAGTGATGCAGCACATCGGGGTACCAGCGAAAATCATCAAGCGGTATCGAGTTCACATGCGGCAAGCAGCTCTCATTCAATTGATGAATCAAAAGCAGATCGGATTTTTCGACGGTTACGAGGCTAAATTGCGGCATTTATTGAATTGTTCCTTATTTTTGCGACTATTGAATATCTCATAGGCTTGGGCGCTCCGTCAGAGCCACTCAACTAGGTAACTTCTGTATATGATAACGCTTACGACGTTGTATAGGGTGCGCCAGCTCAACGGATCCCCTTAGGTGAAAAAACAGATCAGCAACTAATCATTGAAACGTCTAAAAATAAATGGGCCTAACATCAAATCTCAGTGTCTGTTCTTGTAGTGACTAATGATTAATGACTAAGGACTAGTGACAGATAAACATCTCCAAATTAATCACTCGGTCTATGCGTAGAAACTCATTTTACGCATTCAAGCAGGAAAGATAGCCGCGCTCAGCGACCTAATTGAGCATTGGCAGGATAAGTTTGTGAAAGTGGTATCGGTTATGGGTCGAGATAAACATCTTGCTCTCGATGCGTTTCTGCAAGCTTGGTTAGGGATCGTCAAGTCTCTGCCACAGCCAGTATCGCAACCTATTTATTTGGCCAACATCAAGTGAGCGCTGTCGATTTTGACCGTCATTTTTTTGCGCCTACCAATTTTTTCAGCAAGAATCTATTATGGGAAGATTGCGTGCGCCACCATTTTTATATGCTACGCCTTGGCGATATGCTCGATTTGCATACTGTTGCCGACCTCGATGAATAAAAATGCGATTAATCGCCACTTAAAACGACTTGAGCTACAGACTGCTTTATTGATAAAACAGATTGCGTGAATGACGAAGCAACCTTAAAAAGGCATTGACCGACAGCGAAACTGCTAAGTTTAGTTGAGTCGGCAGGCTAAATTAGCTTGGAAAGTTTCCCAAGAATATTAAATATAAAAGTTACAACGGGGTTTGATATGAAGTTTGTCAGTTTTCTATTGTTATTTCTGCCTTTGATGGCGGTCGCTGACCGTGACGCAAAGTCACTGATCGACGAGATGGAGGCGCTGTACCGAGGCGAATCTAGCAAAGCAACTATGACCATGAAAGTGGAAACACCGCAGTACAGTCGAACCATGCAGATGGAATCGAGCAGCGTTGGTCAGCAGGATGCATTCATCCGCATACTCTCCCCCAAAAAAGATCGTGGCATCTCAACCTTAAAGCTTGATCAAGAAATGTGGAATTTTTTCCCTAAAATTAACAAAGTTATTAAGGTACCACCGTCAATGATGATGGGCTCATGGATGGGTAGTGACTTCACCAATGATGACCTTGTCAAACAGACCACGCTAACCGAAGAATACGACCTGAAATTGATCGAGACAGCGACCCAATATAGCATCACCCTGCTGCCTCGAGAGCAGACCGTTACCGTTTGGGGGCGAATCGACTATATCGTCAATAAAGAACATTTGGTGCCCGTCAGCCAGAGCTTCTATGATGATGACGGCATCATGATTCGCAAGATGGTGTTCTCAGAGGTCAAGGACTTTGGCGGCAGGCTCATGCCATCTGTGATGGAAATGATACCGTTAAACAAAGAAGGACACAGAACCATCATTGTTTATGACAATCTCGAATTTGACCCACCCGATGTTGATAAATCTATCTTTACCTTGAGACACTTAAAGAGTCGCTTTTAATGTTGCTAATCAAATTGGCCTTCAGGAACATATTTCGGCAAAGGCGTCGCTCGCTATTAACCGCCTTGAGCTTAACGGGTGGATATGTCCTAAGTGTTTTTTCTATTTCAATGCAGGATGGCAGTTACGCCAATGCCATTGCGTTTTTTACAGAGGATCATTCCGGCCACATTCAAATTCACAAGGATGACTACCTAGACCGCGCTAAAATACATAAGACCATCGACAATCCGAACGACGTCGCCGCTATTCTCGACAAGCACCCTTCCATTGCCACCTATACAACCCGAGTATTTGCCCCCGCGCTGTCTTATTCTGATAATGGCAATACACCGGTGCAGGTGATTGGCGTCGATGTATTGCGTGAAAAACAAACGAGCCGTCTTTATCAGAAGATCACTGGCGGTAATTATTTTGCTGACAGACCCAACGACGATGGCTACTTCTCGGCAATGATTGGTGCTGGCGTGGCAAATTCTCTCGATGTTGGACTCGGCGACGAACTCATTTTAATCTCTCAGGGAGCTGACGGCTCGATCGCGAACGATATATTCATCATTTCTGCGGTCATAGGCGAAAACAACTCACCGGATAAAAATACCGTCTTCTTACCGCTATCAGGTGCTCAGTCATTCCTGACGATGTACGGCAAAGTACATCAATTTTCCATCTTACTAACCGATATTGCAGATGCAAGAGACGTTGCAAGCGAGCTACAAACATCAATTCCCGGCCTGAGCGTTGCACCTTGGCAGATTGTCGAAAATAGTTTCTATAAGACAATGCAAGCAGATCGCGAAGGTAATCTAGTCATGCTGATCATCATCGGCATCATTGTCTTCATCGGCGTTCTCAATACTGTACTAATGAGCGTGCTGGAAAGAAGCAGAGAGTTTGGCGTGTTAAAGGCCATGGGGAGTCGTCCAAGCAAAATCGTCAGCATGATTACTCTGGAGGTAACCATGCTATCGGCAATGAGTATCGTATTGGGTCTGGCACTAGCAATACCTATAACGTACTGGTTCAGCACTGCCGGGATTGAATTGCCTGAGCCCGTCGATGTGGGTGGCATCAAAATGAGCCATATGACCGGCTTGTTAACACCCATTGTATTTATCGTGCCGATGATTGGTATTTTCTTTGCAGCCATTGTGGTCAGTATTTTCCCAGGCCTGCGAGCAGCCAACGTTACACCCACCGCCGCAATGCGAAGCCATTAGGAGGACGTTATGCAACTCGTTCAACTCGCCTTCAGAAATCTGTTTCGCAATACAAGAAGAACCATTCTCACTGTCTTGCTAATTTCCTTCAGCCTCACTGCACTGATCATTACTGATGCAATGATGCGAGGCATGACCGACCTTATCGTAAAAAGTATCACAGAGACGCTACTGGGCGAGGCGCAAATACATAAACTGGGGTTTCGAGATAATTTTGATATTGACCTATTTATCGACGATGCCGCTGATCTTGAAGACTCTCTGTCGAATGACCCAACCGTGTTAGCCCATGCAAGCAGGACTATCAGCGGCGCCATAATCTCTTCCAGTTACAACGTCACGGGCGGTATGGTGTATGGCATCGACGCTGATGCTGAAGCCGATTTAAGCAGAATCAAAATTGCGGTTGAATCGGGCACCTATTTATCAGGCAAACCGAATGAGATCCTTATCGGTAAAACCATGGGGGAATTACTCGAAATAAAACTCGGTGATCGCATCGTCGTTACATTGACCGAAGCAAACACCGGCGAGATGACTCAAGCATTGTTTCGCGTTTCAGGTTTATTACATTTTGGTATTACCGAGATTGATAAAAATATGGTCTTCATCAACATCGATGAAGCACGCAAGCTAATTCGACTAGGCGAACACGGCGCTCATGAAATTGCCATTCGCTTTCGTAACCCTGAAGACGCGAAGAACCCTGACTTAGCCGTTTTCAAAGATCACAACACTGAAAGCCTAGAGTCATTGAGTTGGCTACAACTCAATAAGGAAGTCTCGAGCATTATAGAAATGTCGAGTTATGGCACGCTCATTATCGGTCTGATTTTATTTTTATTGGCATCACTTGGCGTCATCAACTCGATGTTCATGTCAATTTACGAGCGCATTTACGAATTTGGCGTACTCAAAGCGATTGGTACCCGGCCGCTGGACTTAGGCGTACTTATCATGGTCGAGTCGTTATTGATCGCACTTATTAGCTGTGCTGTCGGCATCATTCTCGCTCTATTGATTAGTGAATATACATCCACCGTAGGTATTCCGCTGGGAGAGATGGAGTTTTCGGGCTTAGCAATCAGCGATCGTATCCTGACCCAGTTTCATATCTCACAAATTACCGAACTGCCGATATATGTCATTTTGCTAACCATGGTATCAGGTCTCTACCCAGCTTGGTTCGCGTCGAAAATTATACCAACAGAAGCACTCCAAAGAAGTCTCTAGCGCATCTGAAGAAAGAGCAGAGGAAACACTATGACAATCGTTATCAAAACCAAGAATCTATGTCGTTATTTTGGCGACAATGAAGAAACCATGGTTAAAGCCGCCGACCAGGTCAACATAGAGATTGAAAAGGGTGAGTTTACCGCCATCATCGGCCCGTCAGGATCGGGAAAAACAACCGTCCTTCATTTGATGGGCGGCCTTGATAACCCCACCTCAGGCGAGGTCGAATTATCAGGCAAAAACATTGCAAAAATGTCCGGTGGTGAACTGTGTGATTTGCGACGGGATCACATTGGTTTCATTTTCCAGTCTTACAACCTTATTCCTGTGCTCTCGGCAGAGGAAAACATTGAGTACATCATGCTGTTGCAGGGCGTAAAGGCATCTGAACGAAAAAAACGGGTTAAAGAAATGCTCGAGTTGGTTGGTCTGTCGGGCTTGGAAGATCGACGTCCGGGTAAGCTCTCTGGCGGACAACAACAGCGTGTTGCCATAGCTCGCGCGATGGCCTCTAGACCGGATATTATTCTGGCTGACGAGCCTACCGCTAATCTGGACTCGAAGACTGGCATCGCTTTGCTGGATGTCATGAAAGAACTGAATGAAAAACACGATATGACCTTCGTGTTTTCAACTCACGATGAAAAAATCATGTCCCGTGCGAGCCGACTCATTCATATGCGAGACGGTAAAGTCGAATTGGACGAGCGTAAATAACGAGTGTTGCGCGCTCGAACCCACTTTGATTTGAGATCCACCCTTACCGTGAGCATGGCACTATCGCTAATGTTCTGCACGTCAGATTCTTGCGCAGATGTTAATTTTTCAGGTTACGCAAAAAACTACTCCATCTATCAGGAGAAAATCGATAACGAGTTGTTCCAATTTGATGACCTGTTCAGCACCCAGACGAGCTCTCGCTTGTTGCTAGACGGCTTCGATGAAAAATTTACGTGGCAACTACATTACGAAATAGGTCTTGAAACTAACTCCCATCGGCAGGCTTTAGATGACCAATTGTTCAACAGCAATCGACAAAACTACCGGCTAACAGATATCGAACGCACAATTGGACCCAAGAATGAGAAAAATCGAGTGGTCCAAAACCTTGATCGCATCAATATGCAATTTAACGTTGGCAACGGTGATCTGACGATCGGCCGTCAGGCAATCACTTTCGGTGCCGCCAGAGCAATCAACCCAACCGATGTTTTCTTGCCCTTTGATGTGACCGCGCTTAATACCGAATACCGCATCGGTATTGATGCTATCCGCTATCAAAAACCGTTAGGACAGTTAAGCGAGATCGACGTCGGTGTTGTCTTCGGAGAGGATGGCAAGGCTGAAAACTCAGCAGCCTTCTTACAATACCAAACCAATGTTTCCGGCTCCGATTATCAAGTCACAGCAATTCGTTTTGCAGAACAGAATTTACTTGGCTTTGGTATTCAGTCATCAGTCGGTGACTTCGGTACCTGGCTCGAGTTCGCAGCAGTTCAAGGAGACGTTGACTACAACAGGGCGTCGATTGGCACAGACTATGCCATTTCCGAGAATCTCTTTTTCATGGTCGAATACCACTACAATGGCGCGGGGTCAGAGGATACAGCTGATTATATTTTTGAGCAGTTCACCAAGCCTTATGAGGCTGGCGGTGTATTTCTACTCGGCCAAGATTATCTGATACCGTCGCTAAGCTGGCAAAAATCCGCATTGACCACGGTCAGCCTGCAGACCCTTGTCAACCTAAATGACCAGTCAGCCTTTACTAGCCTTAGTATCGATCGAAGTATCTCTGAGAATTTTTATATGGGTTTGTCCATATATCTGTTTACTGGCGATGATATCTCGCAGGACATTTTAGGCTTGCCGACCCTAAACTCTGAGTACGGCGCCAGCCCGAGCCAGATATTTTTGAACTTTAGATACTATTTTTAACAAATATTTTTAGCTTCTGATTTTAACAATCACTTTCTAGCCTCTATGGGTTAGAAAAGTCTTTATATGCTACTTTTCGCCAGCACCGACTCCGGCAAGTGATTTTCTATGACCCGTTTGATTTCAGTGATTTCCGTGTCGATAGGTTCTTTGACGACTATCTCCGTCATGTATTCAACCGTCTCCCTCGCCTCTTTTATCCAAAGTGCTCTAGCTTGATTAAGCGCGACCAGTCCACGTGCGATCGCTTTTGATCGACCCGACAGGGACTCGGATAATGTTAATGCATCTTTGAATTGTTGCTCAGCGGTCGCAACATCACCGAATCTTGCATACAGTCGAGCAAACAAACTCTGCAACACAATTCTTTGTTTGTCGTTGTCAATCAACCTGACCTGATCATTGTAAATACCTAAAAGTGCAATCGCCCTATCAGCGTCGTCCTCATAGTAGGTATAGGTAATCAACCTTGCTATCAGTCGTGTTTTTTCGACTTGATCGGAAATAGACTCAATCAATCGTCGTGCTTGATAGGGCTTAGATTGTGTAATAAGTGTTTCAGCTAAGCGTCCCGCTAGCTGATCTCGCGCTTTATCAGCGCCCGCGTTGGCAATTGAAATCATCGCGCCATCAAAGTCACCGGTATAGAGCTGCGCTGCTGCGATTTGTCCAAACACACGGGACCTCTCAGCCCCTTGTAGCCGAGTCGCTGCAATTAGCTGAGATTCAGTCAGTATTTCACTTGCCAGAGTGGTGTTTCGAGCGTCGTAATAACGTTGCGCAATCAGCGTAAAGGCATTTATTCGATTGGCAATATCGCGTTCTCTACCAGCGAACTTCATCGCATTAGTAAAATTTTGTTTTGCCAGCGCATGATTTCCTTGCTGCAGGTTGGCAAGCGCGATTCGGGAGGAAATGATTGCTTGGTCAGCAGGGCTATTGGTCTTATCGAGTAGATCTTCAACACTCATCAATGAATTCATAGGCTCATCTAAGGCACCGTATACAGCGAGCATTTCCCCCAATGACAACATGAGCCTTACTTCTGTATCGGTATCGACCAGCTTCTTAGCTACATTTCTAATCTTCATTTTGTCTGCGCGCAAATTTCTTTCTGGGTCTTGGCTTACGAGGTACGCCAATATGTCGCCCATTGCTCTTATCTTCAAAAGAGGGTTTTTAATTTGATTGGACAGCTCTGATGCGTAACTGACTAATCCGTCGTCGAGGTGCCCGTTAACATAACTGACGAGAAAAAGGTCCCACTCGTAGTCGGTTGAAAGGGCCTTCATCAAACCAACCATCATTGAGCCATCGAGCCTATCAATTCGCTCAACAAGAATGTCCGCACCATTAGGATTGTCCGGATCTGGAAACGGCACCTTTTTACTGATCATATTTAAGAGTTGATCCTGACCACTCTCTTCGCTTGGGCCAGCAATTTTTCCCAAGGACTCATCGGAGAACAAATTAACGCCGGGCAGGCCTCTAATACCGCCCAAAGTACCTGCGTTTATCGTCACCGGCGCCGCCCCACCAGGTACCTCTTTACTACGCGCACTAAGTGCTTGGTAATTGAGCGCAGCAGAAACAAATTCACTGGAACCTGCGCCTTTCATCATATTCTCAGTCTGAGAAATCATCTCTTGCTTGCTACCAGCACCGATACCCTGAATCAACTGCGTTGCAGTCGCCAACTCCGACAACATTTGACCGTTGCCGTTTTGCTCGAGGCCGACAGCGTTTGCCAGTAGCGGTGCCAGTTGTTGTACTTCCTGCGAAGCGGGTTTTGCTTTAACCGCTTGTTGCTCTATATCATTAAAATACTGACTGACGAAAAAGTTAATCGATAGCGATAGACTGATAAGCAACGATGCAAACACGGTCGAAAGTGATATGGGGTGACCAGAATAAAAGGTCCAGAAACGACTTGGTGGTTTAATGCCCAACTCAAGCATAATCTCTCGCTCAAGAGCTCTGATCCTCTCAAGTTCCTGTTCTTTCTTTTGTTGCTCACTTTCACCCTCGTCCTGAAAGCGTGCATCCCTTAGAAGCCGACGTCGAATCTCTTCTTTTTCAGCCTCACGTAATTGCTTCTCCTCCCATTTATCAAGCACAAGACCGCATTCAGGACAGTCCTCAAATTCGGTTCCGGCGGCCAATTCTTCTTCATATTCACAGGAAGGACATTGAAACTCAAAAATATTGGCAGGTTTCGGTACTAAACTGAGGTTGGGGTTCTCGGAGCTAGGCTGCAGATTACAGTTTCCACCGCATTGAGTGATGGCTTGCATATAACGATCTGCGACATCGTAAGATGCACCCTTCAGTAACAAGGTCGGCTTACCCGCACTAAACCATGCATCAACCTTACTCGCATCAATCTTTAATGCTGATGTAAGTTTAGATTTCACCTCTGCCTCATCGTCACCGGCTTGGACGGTGGGAAAGAAGATTAGATTATATGTTTCAGACATAATATTCCGCTAGGCACTTTCGTTCTTCATAGGGTCTTGGTTTGTCGCATGAGCGCTTTTCAAGACCGATTGTCTAAAGTTTAACGTAGCCGGGCACCATATTGCATGCCCGGTTAATCACTTCTTTTAATGACATCTATCAACAAGATATTTCAACGACATGTCTGACCAACATGTCGAATAGGTTAGTGACACAGTAGAAAATAGAGCTGGAAGTAAAAATGACCGAGGGACGATCTCATCGTAAGGTACCGACCGGCAACCGTTGATTGAGCGGTTGCCTGACCAAAAAACTCTCGCATATGCAGGATAGTGTCAAGCAACCGACGCTGAGTGACGCTTGGTGGACGAGAACGCTCGTTAGTTAGTGACCTTTAAAGTTAGGCGCACGCTTCTCGGCAAAAGCTTTCCTGCCTTCTTTATAATCCTCGCTATCAAAGCAAGCGTCTACCAACTGGGCGACTTCTGTTGCTGCTTCACCATCACGCTCAAGTTGCGAGTATTTTTCAAAGGTATTCACAGCTGCTTTTGCAGCACGAACCGTCAATGGCGCGTTCGCCGCAATTTTTGCCACATAGGCATCCACGGCCGATTCAATATCATTTTCATCAACAACAAAATTGATAAGTCCCATACTCAATGCTTCATCAGCTGGCATAAAGCGGGCTGTCATCATGATATCTCGTGCTCTTGATGGACCGACCAGACGAGCAAGCTTGGCAAGCCCAGCGTACTCATATCCTAAACCCAGCTTTGCAGCCGGCACACCGAAGCTCGATCGAGGTGTCGCAAACCTAACGTCTGCATTCAATGAAATGGCTAGCCCACCACCGATACAAAAACCATCAATCATGGCAATTAGCGGTTTTGAAATTTTACCTAGCCAAAAATTCCCACGCCCCGCCACCTCACCGTATTCGGCTCGTTGCTGTGCATTTGATCGATGTTTATCAAATTCAGAAATATCCGCACCGGAGGCAAACGCCTTTCCACCCGCTCCAGTCATCACCACAACTCTGATACTGTCGTCCCGCTCAAACTGTTCTAGGGCATCGCTGATACCCTGCCACATTTCAAGAGAAACGGCATTGCGCTTTTCGGGTTGATTAAATGTTAGCCATCCAACATTTTCATCTTTTTCAGCAATCATTTTCTCGGTGTTCAGCACTAATTTTTTTCGCATTTTTCGTCATTACTCTGAGATTTAGTTGATATGAAAAGCCGCTTTCGGCCTTTAATCGAAAAGTTAATCACCTAATTGACCGGTTCGTCGCTTCATTTAGCTGGGATTCAAAAAATGTTTTAAGAATAGCTGCCCATAAAAAGCAAACCGATTCAGAATGTCCGACCCTCGACGATTTTGTCGTATTCAGCTTCATTGGGTTGCCACAATTCTATCAGGTTTCCTTCGGGGTCCGAGACATGAGCAAAAATACCGTACACTTCTTTCTGAACCTCTCCAACCAAAGTGATGCCCGACGACGCTAGTTCCGCCAGCAACGCCTCAAGGTTATCAACCCGATAATTCACCATCATTTGACCGGGAAAGTAAGTTGAATCCCTCTGAAAGGGACTCCATTGTAAATAACTGCGTACCTCAGGGTTTGATTCTAGTCGCGAAATAAAATTGGTGCCGTAGTCATCGGTGTTTAACCCAAGGTGCTCTCGGTACCAATGTCTTTGCTTCTGTGGGTCATCGCACTTGAAGAAAACGCCACCCACACCAACGACTCTTGCCATCTGAAACCTCTATTTATTTGATAACAGTTTGGCTGATACTATCAGTCACTTGGATTAGCCGCGAGCGGGAGGCTTTGATCCAAGATGATAGATCCAGAACCCGTCTGGAACGGCTTCGAGCTCACCTTCTTTGTATTTTTCCCAACGATACCGCCAAATCCGATCAATCGCGCCGGGATCAGACATCCGCGATACCTTGACAGGATAAAGTGTCTCGCCAATCTTAACTCTTGCCATTGAATCTTCAGCAACAAGGCTTGACCATGTTTTACCTTCACAATCCGAGCACCCGACAAACAGCTGCTTGCCGACTGTCCAACAATTGATATTGACCGAATGCGGATCATCGCCATTAACTTCAAGCGCGCAAGACTCAACATCATCTACAAACCGGAAATCGGCGATCACATCAGACTTAACTTCGCCTGTTAAACTGGTCCCCGCGATGGGTCCACAAGGTCCAAAACCGAAAAGAACTGGCGTGATCAACGCAATTACAGTTCGAAGATTTCTTCCGCTGCACTTTTTCTTCATGTTCAATACCATGATATCCAACCTTGCTGCAGTCGCAATTACTTCGCGCATTACCCTATCACTCATCTAACTTCTCCCTGTGATCACTTCGCAGACTCTATTCATTTTATCCGATGCCTCACCCTTCAAATTGTAGGTCACCGGATCATGACACCACCAGCACAACAGATAGGCAAACCAACGGCCATCGAACAAGTATGCGATCCAATTTCTTTCTTAAATACTAACTGACGATACAACGTCAGTAAATTTCCAAGCTACCAAAGCTAATCGTGCGCTGCCAACCCTGACTGACGATCGCGATACTTTACGAGACAAGCTCGGCATTAATCGATGACCAAAAAGCCCTAACAATCGGCGAACGACTTAAATGTCTATCGGTCGTACAAAACCCAACGTGGAATGCCTCAGGCTTTGGTCCCTGCGGGACGATCTGAATCTGGTCAATCAAAGGACTATTATCCATCACCAGCCCAGGCACAAAACCCACACCACAGCCTAACGCAACGAGGGATAAGATCGCCTCATTGCCTGAGACTTCGCTGTAGATATTAGGTTTGATCTTATTTTCACGGAACCAAGCATCAATGTTATCCCGCACTTGGCCAAAAGCTGGCAACACTAAAGGTACTTTCGACCAGTCAATAATGGATTGGGTAAAGAACTGATTAGCGACCGGGGCAACGGTCAATATGGGTGTTGAAGTAATGATTTTCTTAGCGAGACCTTCTGAGGCAGTTTTGCTTAATGCGGCAACGACAACATCACAACCGTCATGAAGTGACTGCAACGCGTCAACCGCATAGCCTGTATCAAGTTGGATATGGATTTCAGGATAGTCGAGTCGAAACTGCGTCAGCACTTTGGGTAAAATCGTTTGACTGGCTGTAACCGACGCGAATAGTCGGAAACTGCCCGATAACAGCTCACTCGCTTCGCCCATTTGGGTTTTTGCCTGCGCTAATTGCTGCAGGGTTTCCTGCGCAAACACCCGCAGTATCTCCCCTTGTGGTGTCAATTCAACGGTCCGATTATCACGAATAAAAAGTGTTTGTGAGATCTCTGCTTCGAGTTTTTGAACAAGCCGACTCAAGGCAGAAGCACTTAAATGGAATTCGTCACTGGTACGCCCAAAATGTAGGTTGCGACACAGTCCCAGGTATATTTCTAATGTATGTGTATCCATGACAAATCGCTGCTTGTAGCTCCTAGTCTTTATTGTTTGCTCTGGCAATTGGACACATCGCGAGATCGCGCCTCGCCTGTGAAGTGCTGCCCCGATATTAGGTTCTATTCCGCAACATCTTATGCATTCTTTATAACATTAGATTATATACTGGTTTTCAGGCTCGTAAGCCTTCAAAATGGCGAAAACTATTTTGAATATTTAGCATCTATGACAAGCGCACGAAAGTTCCATCAGATTGAAGGCATCTTTAGAATGCAACACGGTTCTTTAAAGGACCCCGTTGTCGCCTATGAAACTTGGGGCGAGCTAAATTTTCAAAAAGATAACGCCATTTTGATATTTACTGGCCTTAGCCCCTCAGCCCATGCTGCTTCATCTGACCTAGATTCGAGCCACGGTTGGTGGGAACCCATGGTTGGACCAGGAAGACCCATAGACACCAGTAAGTATTTTGTCATTTGCGTCAATTCCCTCGGCAGTTGCTTTGGTTCGACTGGCCCGTCCAGCATTGATCCGGCAACGGACAAACCCTATGGCGTCAATTTCCCCGTTCTAACCTTGGAAGATATTGCGCGCGGTGGCCACGAAGTCATCAGCTCACTCGGTCTGACCCAGCTTCACTCCGTTATCGGCGCTTCAATGGGTGGTATGACAGCCTTAGCCTTCTCTATTCTCTACCCCGCTGCGGCCAAGGCATTGGTCAGCATCTCTTCCTCAGCAAGAGTTTCACCTTATGCTATCGCACTTCGATCACTGCAACGAGAGATGATCCGCAGCGACCCGATGTGGCGAGAAGGCGATTACAGCAACGATCAACAACCTGTCGTAGGCATGCAGCAGGCCCGAAAACTCGGCATGATCACTTACCGGAGTCCGGAAGAATTTCAAAAACGATTTGGTCGCGAGTTTGTGTCTGAAGAACGTCAGCAAAATGATATCTTCGGCGTCGATTTTGAGGTGGAGTCTTACCTTGAAGCGCATGCAGCAAAATTTACCGGTACGTTCGATGCTAATTGTTATCTCTATTTATCACGCGCGATGGATTTGTTCGATGTCGCCGATCATGGCGGCTCGCTTGATCAAGGTTTATCACGGGTTGGTGCAGATCGAGCGCTGGTCATCGGCGTTGAGACAGACGTGCTATTCCCCATCGATCAACAAAGAGAACTCGCAGAGGGACTAAAAAGCAACCAACGCGAAGTACTGTTTCACTCCCTGCCATCATTACAAGGACACGACGCTTTTCTTGTTGATATGGATCGATTCAGACCGATTTTGTGCGATTTTTTCAATTGCACTATGAACCAACCTGGCCAGCTAAAGTCGGTTAACCCCTTCCCGTTCTGAGTCTCCCCTAAATGGAATTTTAGCTACTAACAAATTCGCGCTACAAACAGATCCTTGAGAAGAAAAAGTTCTTTAGCAAGTTTGAATATCAGGAGTAGGCTTCTTAATTATGGAATGGAGACATTCCATAATTAAGGCGGACACATGAACTCTGCCAGCGTACGAAAGACGCCGAGGTCTGAAAACTCCAAAGGAGTCTCGGAGTCGTGATGCACGCACCCTAGGATGTTGACGGGTTATTGAATACGTTCTTTTACCCTACTTCGTTCGGAAGCCCAGTTTTTACTGGGCTTTTTTATGGCAAAAAAAAGAGCGCTAATGCGCTCTTTTCTTAACTCGTTACACCCATGTGACAAATCGATATTCACATTGGGCTGTGCCGATTAATAGCCTTGGATCACACCATAACGATCTCTATGGAATGCGCTGTTTCCTAAACTATGCTCACATACTCGTGAACGCTTCATAAAGAATCCGATTTCATACTCGTCAGTCATACCGATACCGCCGTGCATTTGGACACCTTCACTACTGACCAGATTGTAAGTATCGTTCAACCGCGCCTTTGCCAAGCTTGCGAGTTCACCAACTTGCTCTGAATCATCGTCCAAAGAAGACAGTGCTTCCAGAACAACTGACTTTGACAGTTCAACTTCGCAGAACATTTGAGCTGCTCTGTGCTTCAAGCCCTGGAAAGAACCAATTGGTACGCCAAACTGCTCACGCACCTTGAGATATTCAACGGTTCGTTCGAAACACTCTTGAACCCCACCGAGCATTTCAGCTGATAAAAGAATTCTACCGGCATCCAAAACCTTATCGAGCACATCCGCGCCTTTACCCTCTTCACCCAGTAACACACCCTGCACACCAGAAAATTCAATATTCGCTGCATTTCTTGAATCCGCCATGATTGTTCTGGTGACGTTTACGCCAGCACCTGAATCAACCAAAACAAGTGTTAGTCCGTCACGGTCGCCTGCGTTACCAGAAGTCCGCGCAACAACAACAATTTTATTAGCGACGTGCCCATCTAGCACAAACTTTTTGCTGCCGGTTACCTTATAGCCGTCGCCTGATTTCTCAGCAGTCGTTGTTGCACCGTAAGGGTTGTGGTGAGGTGTTTCTTCTACGGCAAGCGCCAGTAGTAATTCGCCGCCAGCAACTTGAGGAAGTAATTCACCTTTGAGTTCGTCTGATCCACCGTGAAGAATCGCACCTGCACCCAGTACTGCTGTCGCCAGTAATGGTGACGCTGTCAAAGTACGTCCACACTCTTCCATTACAACGCCCATACCCAAGTAGCCAAAACCAAGACCGCCAAAATCTTCTGGAATCGTGATACCGGCCCAACCTAACTCAACCATCTGCTGCCAAGTGTCAGTGTCGAAACCTGTCTCACTTGTGTCGTCGCGTAGACCACGTAGTTGAGAGATTGGCGTGCTGTTGGTGCAGAAATCTTTCGCTGCATCCTTCAACATATTCTGTTCTTCGTTTAATACCAAAGGCATATCTAACTTACTCCTCGTTTCTCACTTCAAAATAATGTGTGTTTATTTTCCGACTAAGCCTCGATTTATCGAGTGCTAATACCTAATCAGGTAAACCTAAAACCCGTTTCGCAATAATGTTCAATTGAATTTCAGAGCTTCCGCCCGCAATGGAGCCTGCCTTAGAGCGCAGCCATGTTCGAGTCAATGTTCGCTCGTTATCGCCAAAATCTTGCCCTTCCCAGCCCAAAGACTGTGTTCCCATTGCCTTTAGCTGTAATTCTAACCTTTCTTTACCTGTTTCTGACCCATAGTACTTGAACATTGATGTCGCGAATGTCGCGGTCTCACCCTTATCACTCTCGGCCATGGAACGCTGTTGTGTCAATCCAAACGCCCGTTGGTTCAATTCGTTTTGGATTACAGCATCCCTGAGCGCAGGATCCGCTAATTTACCACTATCTTTACCTATATACTCAACTGCGATATTCGACAATTTACCCATGTCATCGTAGCGACCTTTTTTTCCACCGCTGCTAAGACCTGATATGGAGCTCCTCTCATGCTGCAAGAGCCGTTTTCCGACGGTCCAACCCCGGTTTAACTGCCCTACCAATCCATCTTTTCTGACCGTCGCATCATCGAAAAATGTCTCGCAAAAAGGCGAATTACCACTAATGAGCAGGATAGGCTTCACGGTGACCCCCGGTTGCGCCATGTCAATCAAAACGAAACTTATACCTTCGTGCTTTGGCGCCTGGGGCTCAGTACGCACCAACGTGTAGATCCAATCGGCGTATTGCGCGCCTGATGTCCAGACTTTCTGCCCGTTGACGCTGTAATGATCGCCCTTGTCTTCGCATTTGGTCTGTAGGCTCGCAAGATCTGATCCGGCACCGGGTTCGCTATAGCCCTGACACCAACGAATCTCGCCGGACACAATCTTTGGCAAATGTTCCCGTTTCTGTTCTTCCGTACCATAATCCAGCAAGGTTGGCCCGATCATGCTAAAGCCCATACCCGATATTGGTGCTCGCGCATTTATGCGCATCATTTCATCCTGTAGAACGAGGAACTCATCTTTCGATAGGCCACCACCTCCATATTCCGACGGCCATGTGGGTGCGGTCCAGCCTTTCGAGGCCATGTTATCTAACCAAATTTTGGCTTCAGGGTTTTCGTAAACCTGTCGCTTACCACCACCCACTATCTGATCTTCAGGCACACTGACGCGCATTGAAGCGGGACAATTTGCTGCTAGCCAACTACGGGTTTCAAGCCTAAATTCGTCAAGCGCTGTCATACTCGGTGTCCCTCTCAAGAACCCATATTTATACTAAATATATGGCTTCATACACTATCAAAAAAACCCTCATAAAATAAAGTCGCATTGCGTAAAACACATATAAAAAGAGTCAACAGCCAAACTGGCGGATGCTTTTTATCTGCAAGACGTAGCGACACACTTGTCTTATGAGGCTATCGAAGTAATCGCTGAGTTTTAGGCGTCATATGCTGAAATTGGCTAGCGATGTGAGGACCATTATTCGCATGGGTAAAAAATAACATGCTACGGACTTGATGACTGTCGGTTGCTTGCATGAGCAACTGTTCTAACGCCAAAGTTTCATAGACACTGTGAGTCATATGACGATATGTCCAATCTGCTGTAACGATATCGGTGCCAATTTGCGCCTGCGGTCCGGTCGCCAATGGGCTTGAAGTAGCGCGGGTGTGGGTATCGTTAACAACCAGAGCCGCGTTCTGATTCCGCAAACAATCAAAGTGGTTTTCGTCAAACCATGAGGCGTGATTAAACTCAATGGCGACAGGTATTGTGGCGGGAATAACTTTAAATAATTGTTTTAGTCGCTCGCCATTAGCTCTTAGATTGGCCGGCAATTGGAATTTTAATGCACCTAATTTACGCTGAATTCGCTTGGACGTATTGAGTAAATCTTGTACCGGCCCGGCAACATCCTTGAGCCGTTTTTGATGGGTAATTCGACGCGGAACCTGCAACGCAAATCGAAAGCTATCGGGGGTTTCATAAACCCATTTATCGAGGGTAGTTGCGGAAGGCATTCTTAAAAAAGATGTTTCAATCTCTACAGCACCCAAACGGGTTGCGTAATAAACCAACATGTGCCCTTCACTGAGTATCGAAGGATAAAAATCACCACGCCATTGACTATGAATAAAGCCATTAACCCCGATCTGAAAGATCATCTCTTTCGTTCCCGCAAGAGTGGATGATCATCATAGCGCTGAAGTTGGATATATCCAGAGTTTATTAATTTGCAAAACCTTACAAAGAGTGTGCCGCCCTATGGGACTCGATCAATGCTCTATAGTGTTTGATTAGCCATGGAAATAGCCGCATCAACTGCGCGACCCAAACCGTCAGCATTAGCCAGATTCTGGCCAGCGATATCGAATGCCGTACCGTGATCTACCGACGTGCGGATAAAGGGAATACCCATTGTGGCCGTAATGCTGTCGGCAAAATTGTGCATCTTTATCGCGATGTGTCCCTGATCGTGGTACAGCGCCATCACTGCATCAAATTCTCCTGCTGCGGCACGATAGAAGACCGAATCAGCAGGATAAGGACCAACAACGTCTAAGCCCTGCTGCCTTAATTGATGCACCGCCGGTGCTATCTCATCCAACTCTTCACGTCCCAATAGACCTCCCTCTCCACCATGGGGATTAAGCGCTGCTACGGCTATTTTTGGCTCGCGAGCCGTCCACTGCCGCAGACAATTGGCCGTCAACGTTATACGCTCGACAAGAACATCCTTGCGCACGAACTGCACAGCTTGCGCCAGTGATTTGTGGGTAGACAGATGAGCGACCTTCAAACCCGTTGTCATTAGCATTGTTGCTGTCAAATTTGACTGAGTCATACGCCCGAGAATTTCCTGATGACCAATATCACCATGATAGCCGGCGGCATGCACCGCCTCTTTATTTATTGGCCCGGTGACGACACCTTGAATTTCGCCTGCAAGTGCCAGCTTGACAGCGGTTTCAAAAAATTGAACTGCTGCGTGCCCCGCCGCTGAAGAAACTTCACCCTGTTTTACGCCTCGGCAATCCAGCCCCTGTAACTCGAGCACCTGCAACTCGCTAGACTCCTCGACGTCGGCGACAGCGTTGATTGATCGCATTGGCAGATCTATACCGGTTTGTTGCATCGCTAACTTAAGGGTTTCGACAGCACCAATGACGAAGGGTTGGGCTCGATCGAAAATCGACTTATTCGACATCGCCTTCACGACAATCTCGGCACCGATCCCAGCGGGATCTCCCATTGTCACTGCTAGCAGCGGTTTCATTTCGAGTGACTCACTAACCGTTTCCTTTTCACTGACCTATAGGTCTTGCAAAAGATAGTCTGCCACCAACTTCGGTGACTGCATCGGAATAAAATGGGTTAACTCGGGTAGATAAACATCTGTACCATTTTGGAATTTATCGGCTAGCTCTGGCCAAGTTGGTGACGCGGTGAAATCCAATTCTGTACGATCACCTTGCCGCTGCTTTGCTCGTAATATAGTGACTGGGATACTGATTTTTGCAACCAATTCGAGCACGTCGACATTAAGACTACCCATATAAACCGATGCTTCTAGCGCCGGTGGACAAGCCAAATTAAAGCCAATCCCGTCTTCAGCCGGCAACAAACCGTATTCACAATAATCTTGCAGACACTCCGGCAGCCAAGATGCGTAACTACCTCTCCCGTCGAAGTTGTCATACATGGCTTGCACACTATCGAAATAGTTACGTCGTCTTGATACAGGATGGCCTCCCGTATCATCTAGAAAGGAATCGTGCTGGGATGGCCCTTCGTAGGTCGCCGGATCCATAATAACCGGGTCGACCAATAGCGCCCGCAGCACCCGATCTTCTATATCGACCAACGCCTGAACAATGCAATGGCCACCCATTGAATGGCCGGCAACAACTATTCCTGCTAGATCAAGCGCTTTGACAAAGGCTTTCAGATCATCACCATAGACTTCCCAACCAACGCCGGTGGTATTACTACTGCGACCATGATTACGCATATCGACAGCAATCACATGGCGGCCTTGCAGATGTTTAATTGTTTGATCCCAACATCGAGCATGAAATCCAGTCGCGTGGACTAAGAGTATTGTTGGTGCATCCGCTGCAGGGGAACCCCACTCGAAATAGCACAGAGTTACACCGTTCACATCGATATACTGTTCTTTACATATTTGCGTATCTACTACTGACAATGTTGTATCCTTTTTTCCACAAGCGCACATGCTAGCGTTAGAATCCGATGCATACAATCATGCAGCGCATTCATGAAGTTGATAACATGCGCTTCTTTTTCTCGCGCCTGCCTCAGCCCAGTTAAATTATGTTAACCACCGAACGCGTCAAGACAGTATCGATCATTGGTCTGCCGATTATGGGCGGCATGATTTCAGGCGTGTTACTTGGCTTAGTCGACTCGGCCATGGTGAGTTCACTAGGCAATGCGGCCCTTGGTGCCGTCGGCTTCTCGTCTTTCTTAGCGTTCGTCTTCCTCGGCTTGTTTTACGGTTTTTCGATTGCTGTACAAGCAACCGTTGCACGTCGCAAGGGCGAAGGAAACCTGCCCGCCTGCGGACGCAGCTTAGGATCGGCGGTTGTTCTTATTAGCATTTCTGCGCCAATATTGTCGCTGCTGCTGTACTTTGCCATTCCCTTTATTTTCCCTCTTATCAACAACGACCCCGAAGTGATTGATATTGGTGTTAAGTATATTCGCTGGCTGATACTGCAGGCCGTATTTGTTGGGTTTATCGCAGCGAATACAGGGTTTTGGAACGGCATTGGTCAGTCACGGATCTATATCCCTTCATTGATTTTCATGCATCTATCGAATGTTTTGTTTAACTACATTTTCATCTTCGGCCACTTTGGCGCGCCGCGGATGGGCGCCGAAGGTGCGGGTTTTGCGACGGCGCTGTCATCTATTGTCGGTACGGGTCTGTTTTTATTCCTTGGACTTCGACATGGCGGCGCCTACCACTATATGAAAGAGCGCCCTGTTTGGATCGAACTCAAAAGTATTCTCAGATTAGCGATTCCTGCGGGATTGCAACAGGTCTTAGATACACTGGCACTTACCATCACGTATAGCATCGTCGGTTTAATCGGCACAATGGAACTCGCCTGCTACAGCGTGCTTATCAATTTTATCAATCTCGTTGGGCTTCCAGCCTGGGGGCTTGGCACGGCGGGCGCGACGCTGGTTGGGCAAGCACTCGGACAAAAGAACATTCCAGAGGCGACCCAATGGGCGTGGGATGTGATTAAGCTAGGCATGGTTGGCATGTTCATTCTTGGCATCCCTTTTTGGATCATGCCGGAGACACTACTATCGATTTGGATTCATGATGAACAAACACGCCAGCTGGCGATCTGGCCGACACGTATCCTTGGGCTTATGATCACGTTCAACGGCATTGGTTATATGTTATCGACAATGCTAAACGGCGCTGGGGATGTGAAGCGTGTGACAATGGTCAATCTTGTAACGCAATGGTTTCTACTCGTGCCGGGCGCCTATCTGCTCGGTCCTACGCTGGGTTTTGGATTGATCGGTGTCTGGTGTTTACATCAGTTTGGTTATCGCGCTGGACAGGCGGTAATTTTTGCTTATTTCTGGCGGCAAGGAAAATGGTCACGCATTATTATCTAATGCGGTGGCTTGCCGCGGTGCTCTTTTATGAGCGAGCTTTCGCTAAATCATGTATTTGACAAAGTTCGACTAGGGCGAAACTAATGTGTGACATTCGAATGCCATTTAGAATTGCGGCCTTTTTAATTAGCCTATGTGGTTAAACCGCGGTAAACCTTTGACAGCTCGCTTGGTAACTGGGTCAAATCTTGCATCACCATATACTGTTGATCAGGACACATCTCTCTAAGATAATCGTGTCCAGAAGGATCGACAGTAAGACAAAAACTTTGCACGCCCTTCTGAGTCGCCTCTGACAAAGCCTTCGTTGTGTCTTTAATACCGTAGTCTTTGCTATTTCGATCCGCGCCATAATCATGATCCTGCGGATAACCGTCGGAAATAATAATGAGCGCTTTAATACGAGACTCCGTTGCCGCCAACATGTTCGTTGCATGCCTGATAGCCGGACCCATTCGAGTGCTACGGCAGGGTTTTATACCCCCGATGCGAGCCTTTACTTTATGGTTATAAGGTTCCTCGAAATCTTTACAAATGAAGTAGTCGACTCGATCTCGACCGTAGCCTGAAAAACCACAGACTGAATAGCTATCACCTAAACCTTGCAGGGCTTCCGCCATTAGAACAACGGACTCTTTTTCCAAATCAATAATCTTTTTCCGAGTATCCTTCGGCATCGAGTCGAACTCGTCATAATAGCCTCGCATAAAATCTTCGTCATCTTGGTAGCTGACCTGCGCCGGTTCATTGTCTGGGTCGGGAATCGGATCATCGGTTGACGCGCTCATATCTAAAAGAAACAAAGCAGATACATCCCGATCTTTTCGCTGCCGCTGAACGTAGATGTTTTCATCTGGACTGACGCCTGATTTGCGATTCACTACAGCTTCAACCGCTCGCTCCAAATCTAACTCTTCACCATCGAACATACCCTTAACTTTACGTAACATCTCAGGCCGCAACATGTTCAATTGTTTACGCACTTGGTTCGCAAGGCCTCGATGCTCGCTCAACAAGTTAGGGACAAAATCGACATCCTCATCAACCGCCCGTATTTCGTAAAGGGTACACCAGCGCTTACGATAATCTTCTATCGTATAATCCCACTCATCGTATTTATATGCGGTTTCATGAATGGGTTTGTCGCGTTCATTTTTAAGTTCTTCGAACTCTTTACTACCACCAGGTTCGTCGACGTGCTCAATCTCGTCATCGACCTCCATGTCCTGATCGCCCAACATGACTGAGGAAGCATCCTGCACGTCACCCTTTTTGATCTCATCGATTTTGACGTCTTTCGTATCCGCGGCACCGGTCAAAGATATGCCGTCTTCATCCTCAGTAAACTCTACGTCGGCATCTTCAATGGCGGTAAGCTCAAGGTTCATGCTTGCTTTGTCGAGCGAAATTCTGCCTCGAAAGTCAACTCCTGACAGGTCAACCTTATCCCGCGTTAATTGTGAAACGATGACATAGCATTCTTGCAGCGCCTGAATCGAATCAAAAACTGTCGCGCTAGGAGATCGCAGGGGTTGAAAAATGGCTATCAATTCCGCTTGCAGGTCACTTTGCTCAGCATCGAGTAAAAACTGACCGTTATGGTCGCTCTGCGACAAGCTATCTAAAGTTGCATTCGTGTCAGACGTTGACAATCCTGGAGCGAGGGAAAAATCAAGAGAATAACGCGTCAGTAACTCTAAAAGCTGATTTCGGCCTCCCATAGGACTCGATGGGCGTTTTGCTATTTCATCCTGTTTAAGCCAATCAAGGTCTTTCGCGATTCCTTTGTATTGAGTCTGCATGCGCCAATCAATCCGACCATCTTCAAGGATTTTGAACAAATCAGCAGCCAGTCTGGGCTCATCAAAGGTTCTGAAATAGTCACCGAATGGCACATGGCTATTTTTATATTTGAAATCAAACGTACCAAACTCGTAACAACCCAATTGATGGCACAAAGCTACTTTCATCCATCTGAAATTATCATTTTTGTCTTCATACCGGCCAACGATTTCTGGCAAAAAAACGCTTTGCCCATCCGAAGACGGCAAACTGCGATATTCTTGCTCGACAAGATCGTTCGCAACAATTTTTAGCCGTGTGCCCACTAAGGCTTCACTATAAAGCTGCAGCATCCGTTGTTCTTCAGAAAATCGCACCTGCCCCAACAGCTGCTCTAGCAAATCGGTTGATTTGGAGGATTCAAGTCTAAGAAAAGCGAGCGCACTATCAGGCTTTAGCGGTAGTAAATCCAAACCGGTTTCAATCCAAGTCGACATGACTGTTTGATTCGACAAAACAACCGACAAGGGCGGTTTAGCGCATGTTTCCACCAAGGCTTGCGCCAACTCGGCACGTGGTATTTTTTGTAACAGTCGAATCAACACATTGACAGAATTACTTTGTAGTTGCGGTATTGATTCGTTAAGCGCCGCGTATAAACCTTCCATCGGTTGTTCCGACTCGGCGTATTTGAGCACGAGGGTTTCGAACTCCCGTTCAACACTTGTCAGACGATTCATCAGGAAGCCGAAAGACAGCACGTAGGCCTGCCCGGTTTGCGGACTGATTTTATAAAGTGAATGAGCAAATCGCCAATTGACGGTGGGATGCTGTTCGGTTGCTTCGATCAGAGCAAGCATTTCTGGTCTACCTAAACTAATCTGTTGACTAGCGATATCACACCAGTCTTTAACGGTATCGATGTCGTGCAAACGGCTGATTGAGAAGCCACAGTTGAAGTATCTCGCAACGAGACTCGCGGCTTGTTTGAAGCGCTCCGTTAGAACCTGCCCGACGCTTTCAATAAGCTTTAGCCGTTCGATGTTGAGTTCGGGAAAGCCAGCGTGGATTGCCTCAAAATAGACGTTCGCAGGCTCGAAGGAGTTCTTGCAAAGCGTCAAGCCAAATCCTCCGACGCTCACCAAACATGTTGGACCAAACTGTGTGAGTGTTTGTTGTGATAGTTCGATGTATTTGTCTGCAGTCTCCCAAGCGTGCCAGCCAGCTTCAGCCAACTCACAGCAAAGGGTAGACCATTGCGTTAGATCTTCTTGCGTTAGACTCAGGGCGATATCACGCTCGACCTGCTGGTAGCGCTGAGCGGTTCGCGCGTTAACGTTATTGAGCCTTTCAAAGAAACCATTATTCACAGATTAACAACCCACAGCCCTGACGCTTAAACTGCAAAAATGGTTGTGACGAGCTCACTTATGGCTCGCTGAACCTCCTCATCGTCTGTTACAGCCTTTGAGACAGCAACTTCCGCTGCCCGCAGCGGTGCGACACCTTTGCACATCAACTGTCCCGCATAGACCAATAATCTTGTACTCACACCTTCATCGAAGCCGTGATGTTTAAGGTTTCGAACCCTTGATCCTAATCGCGCTAAATCGAGTGCCTGCTCATCGGACACTCCGCTCTCGTGAGCGATAATGCTCGCTTCTTGCTGCTCACCTGGGTAGTCAAAATCAATCGCAATGAAACGTTGCCGGGTACTTGGCTTTAAGTCTTTGAGGACGTTTTGATAACCAGGGTTGTATGATATGACGAGCAAAAAGTTAGGGTGTGCATCAAGGATGATGCCTTGTTTTTCAACCGGCAGGATACGTCTGTGGTCTGTTAAACTGTGGATGAGAACGGTCGAGTCTTTTCGGGCCTCAACGATCTCATCTAGGTAACAAATCGCGCCCTCTTTCACCGAACGTGATAACGGTCCGTCCTGCCATACAGTCTCGTCTCCCTGCAGTAAAAATCGACCAACTAAATCAGTTGCACTTAGGTCCTCATGACAAGCAACAGTTTGCAGTGGCTCCGTTACCGTACGTCGCTCTGGCGTACTTTCTTCCCCTTTAAATAGCCTATGTGCCATATATTCAACAAAGCGCGTTTTGCCGCATCCAGTTGGCCCTTTCAACAGCACAGGCAAACGTTGTTCATAAGCCGAGGAAAATATTTCCACCTCGTCACCTAAAGGCAAATAATAAGGCACCTCTTTTGGCCCGTTAGCTTCGTTTGTCGTTGCGTTACTCAGGGTCATTCTCCAGTCCAGTTAGGGTTGCGCTTTTCTATAAAGGCTCTCACCGCTTCGGTGTAATCTTTTTGCTTCATCATGTCATTTAATAACGATTCACTATCTCGTACTGAGGCGCCAACATCTCTATGCAAGTCTGTGTATATCTGCCGCTTCGTCGCACTAAGGGAAGCGGGTGAAACACTATTTTTCATCATCTTGGCGTAACTAATGGCCTCATCTAATAGGCTGTCATTTTCTACGATGCGATTAACGAGACCAAGCCGCTCAGCCTCTTCCGACATGAATATACGGCTTGTGAATAGCAGATCATTTGCTCGTGCCAATCCTATAATCCGTGGTAGTAACCATGACAGTCCATACTCCGCTGGCAAATTAAGTTTGCCATGGGCCGTGGTAAATTTTACGCCGGGAACAGCAAAGCGGATGTCAGCAAAACAAGCCAGAACAAGTCCCACGCCGGCTGCCGGTCCGTTCATGGCGGCAATGATAGGTTTCGTCAAACCAAAGTGATAGGCAAAAGGTGCGTCGAACTCTGGACGCACACCATAACCCGGCATCGCAATCGATTCAGATGTACCGGGATCATAGCCGCCTTTTTCCGCGTGTCCTTGCAAAGCTTTTGAATCCGCACCTACACAGAAACCACGCCCTGCACCGGTAACAATAATGACTCGCACTTCATTGTTCGCCTCCAGCTCCGCTAACAGCCACCGGTACTCGGTATGCATGCGCCCCGTCCAAGCGTTCATTCTCTCTGGCCGGTTTAACGTAATCACAGCGATTTCTTCGTTTATCTCAAAAAGAATCGTCTTAAGATCCACTAATTAGCTCCTCCACCGATTTATATATATTGTCTTGCGCACCCTGAAAAAAATGGTCCGCATGTCCAACAACCGTCACGTTCTCGGATCCAAAATAATGCGTTAAGTCTTGAGCGGCGACAACATGGTCTCGTTCGCCGACGATCACTTGGGTTCGACAAGGCGGCGGCGTGACAGGCGCAGGTAACATCTGCAGAGGAGGCGCGATGAGCAAACAGCCGCGAATTTGGGCACCTAGTTCAGGATAAAATGATTTCAATTGACCCAACGCCTGATAGGTCATGCCAGCGCCAAAAGAATACCCGCATAAATAGATCGACCCGTCTGAGCTCGAATTGTCAGGGTTTGAGTTGTCATGGCTAGCGCTACTATGCTGCTTGAATGCCATCATCTGACGGGAACAATAGGATGCAACTGACAACACATCTTGCCATTCTTCGGTACCACTGTATTGGCCCTGACTGCGTCCCACGCCGCGAAAATTGAAGCGTGTAGTGCTGACACCCAAGCGATTAAACGCCTCCGACAGAGTACTCAAAACACCATCATGCATAGAGCCACCATAGGATGGGTGAGGATGACTCAAAACTGCCATGTGTTTGCCAGCCGTATCATCGATCAAAGCCTCTAGATCACCCGCTTCCCCCGATACAAACTTAGATTGCATACAACTTAACTTCTCAGGTTTTGTTCCAATCTATCATAGTTACTAGCTCATCGGTTGGTTACAATAGAGCCACTACAAGTCTAAGCTATCATCTATGCGCATTGCCTTATTTTTTTTTATTCTGATTCCGATACTGGAAATGTATATCCTTATTCAGGTTGGCTCCTACATCGGCGCCATACCAACAATCGCATTGGTTGTACTAACGGCAACCATCGGCATTTGGCTGCTGCGACTTGAAGGTTTGTCAACTCTTAATCGTGTCCAAGAAAAATTGAATGCAGGGCAAATTCCCGGCACTGAATTACTCGAAGGCGTCATGCTACTCGTTGGTGGCGCACTATTGTTAACGCCGGGCTTTGCAACAGATGCCATTGGATTTTGTTGCCTGCTACCGTTTCTTAGAAGACCGATTGCTACATGGCTGATGCACAAGGGAGTGCTGGGTGCGATGCAGTTTGGTTCAAGCCCCTTTAGTGCCAATAATTACCACCAACCAGAAGGTGTAATTGACGGTGAATTCGAAGTACCGGCGACCTTTGAGGAAACAAACGCCAAACAGACAATCGACAAGTCACACGTCAGTACGAGCGATGATTCATCCGATCGATGAAATAAGATGATGTCACAAAAACCAATACCCACATTCGATTTTGTTGATCTAACGGATCCGAGCAAAAACCACCAATTGCTGAAAGACATGGCCATCGCCTGTGAACAATGGGGCTTTTTTAAAATAATCAATCATGGTTTGGAGGATCGATTTAGCCAATCCATATTGCAGCAGATGATCAACTTCTTTGATCTTTCCACTGAGGCAAAACAATCGATCAAAAAACACGCGAACCAACCCTGGGGCTTCTACGATCAAGAACTGACGAAAAATCGCAAAGATTGGAAAGAGATTTTTGATTTCAACCTGCATGAAGCAGATGATCATTCAATTTGGTCAACTGAAACGCCTGACTTCAAACCGGTCATGAGCAATTGGTATCGCTCCTGTGAAGGTATCAGCGAGCGCTTGCTGCAGTGCTTCTCCGAAATACTTGCTGACAACCGTGACCACCTTGCAGCAAATTTTAAAGGTAACAATAGTAGCTTCCTGAGACTTAACTACTACCCGCAATTGCCAGACACAACATCACTTGAAAATCTAAACGGCGAGTCAGATGAGAAAAACAAGCCACTTGGGATTAGCGAACATACAGACGCCGGCGCCTTAACGATACTGGCGCAGGATGATGTCGCAAGCCTGCAAGTCCTTCGCGATGGCAAATGGACCACGATTGAACCGGAAAAAAATGCATTTATCATAAACATAGGCGACATGATTCAAGTTTGGTCAAATGATCGATTCAAAGCACCACCACACAGAGTGCTCACCAACAACTCCTCCGCGCGATACAGTGCCGCGTTTTTTTACAATCCTTTGTATCAATCTGTTTGTGAGCCTCTTGTAAAAAGCGGTCCTCGATACCGGCCTGTTCATTGGGGCGAGTTTAGAGCCGCTCGCGCTAACGGTGACTACGCTGATCACGGTGAGGAGAACCAAATTAGTGACTATCGCATTTGACACCCCTCAACGATAAGTAGGCAAGCCATCAAACTTGATTTGAATAGGTGCACCTAGCGCCTTTGTTTGTGCCTAGGTGAATACCCAAATACAATGCGACAAAACCACCTAGCTAGGGGAAGACATAAATAATGCCAGACCTGAATAGACCGCTTGATGCATCAATCAAAACAGCGGCGTCTGAGATAGATACGCTCGATCGCGGTCAAAAAAAGTCAAATAAGAAAAACAGACCCAAAAGCAAAATAAACGCCAAGTCTGCTTTGGTCGTCGTTGTTGCCGTCAGCGTTTTTATTCAGATGGATGAATTATCCCGTTGGCTTTTCGGTCTGCCTGACGAAGCGGTAAAATCAGACATTGTTGAGCTTCTAGAGCACACCGATCAAAAACTTCAAGACGGCTTTCAACACACAGGGCGCTATCCAGAAACACTACCGGCGTCCACGCCGACATGGTTAGTTGGCTATAAAAGAAATCTTGCTGGCTATCAACTTTCAGCAAAAATTAACGATGTTTCAGCCTCCCTTGAGCGCCAAGGCTCAAGTGTTACTATCGACTAGCGAAGCCACAAAACAACACGGTTAGATCGTTTGCTCATATACTTGCCGATGGGCACCTAGACAGCGGTCATGCCAATGACAATGACAACGAGCAACGGGCAACGGGCAACGGGCAACTTACAGACCAACATCATCAGCACGATACCTGCCCCGACGAAGTCGCCATAATTTCACCCTATCGTTCTGACAATTGTCGAATGAACGCGTCATTTCGACTGAGCCAATATAGTCTAGACAAGGCAAATATGGATACGACTACCAGCGCGAGAATAAGTGCAAGCCAGAAACCATAAACACCATAAGCTTCTCCAAACCAACCAAAGCCTAACGCCGCCGCTAAGGGAAAACCAAACAACCAGTAGCCAAGTAGTGTAATCAGCATAGGTACGCGGGTGTCTTTGTAGCCTCGCAGAGCCCCTATGGCCGTTGCTTGGCAGTTGTCGAACAATTGGAAGACCGCGACAAACAACATCAGGCTCGCTGCCAGTTCGAGTACACCCGAATCATTTGTATAGATCGACGCAATGCTATGTCGCAGCGCGACCACCGCTCCAATACTGATCACACCAATAATGACCGTTGCCAGCATTGCTATTTTTGCAACCAGCCTGGCCGCATCCAGCTTATCTGCACCAACATTGAAGCCAATGCGAATTGAAGCGGCAATGCCAATCGCTAGAGGAAACATGAAGGTGATACCGCCCACATTCATCGCTATCGTATGGGATGCAACAGCATCCGCGCCGAGACGTCCAGCCATCAGCGTGACCGAAGTAAACAATCCCATTTCAAAAAACATGGTCGCGCCGATCGGCAAGCCAATTCGCAGTAATCGCAACATACGGCCAAGGTTCGGCTTCGAGAACTTTTCCTGCCAGCCTATATGTCGAAAACGAGCAGACAAAACGACCAATGCAATGAGAACAAATTCAAGCCACATCACTATCGCTGTTGCATAGCCACACCCCACACCACCGAGTTCCGGTAAACCAAACAGGCCGTACATAAAAATGTAGTTCAAGGGTACTTTCAGTAACAGCGCGAATACAGCGATAAACATCGCTGGCCTAGTAAAACCCAAGGCTTCGGCAAAATATCGAAGCACAAAGTAACCCATCACGCCCGGAATACCCCAAGCCGCAGCCTGCAAGTACGCCACGGATATTTCAATTGCAGCCGCATCAACCCCCATCAATTCATAGAAAAAACGCGAATTCATCAGCAATACAACAATCAACACAGACGCAATGAGCGCCATCCATAACGCTTGACGCACAACCTCGCCTATCTCCTGCTGTTTTCCAGACCCATGCATCTGCGCAATGGTCGGTGTCACAGCCTGCAGGAAACCCATCATCATGATCATGGCGGGCCACATGAAGGCTCCACCCAAGGCAACGCCTGCCAAATCAACAGCACTAAAGCGCCCCGCCATGACATTATCGACGACACCCATGCCCATCTGCGCTAGTTGTGCCGCCATTATGGGTAAAGCGAGGGTTACCAGTTGAGAATATTCTGATCGTTCTCTTGTCGTTTCACTTGTCATCTATACTTTTGTTTAACCTTCAGTCATTGCAGGTTTGTCATTGGATCTGGTCATCGCACCCATGATCACAATCATCTTAAAAACCGACAACGATACTTATTTCGATTGCCGGCACCATATTTTCATTGAAAAACAACATCGAAAAACAAATTGATCATCTGTAGATTAATCAATGTTGTTGATAGTACTCATTGTAGTCGATTAGCGACGCAAATCTTGACGACCGTCTATTTAATTGACCGTCACTCTGAAGAATCACGGCTTGAATCCATTAAATTCCGAGCATAGACTCATGATAAGAGAGTTGAAGCGCTCTTGAGGGGGTATTGTATGAGATTACTGGTGCTGGCAGTAACATTCCTGCTACTTTTATTGAGCTTGCCAAATCATGCGAGTTCAGTTCGCAGCAATAGTGTTGAAGTTCGCCCAAGCTCTTTGCTCAAACCGACCTTAACTGGTGATTCACCCTACACGCTGCTTGGCATCACAAGCGAATCTCTCTCCCGGGCATATACGGAGGAATTTGATCAGCCTATATTTTGGTTTAACCGATCTTGGCAAGACCCTCTCCCGCTTCAGTCGCAACATACAATTCGCCCCTATGTTCAGCAAGGTAGATTGATTTCAACGTCGACGCTCAGCTCATCCGTTAACATCAGCTACTCTTCGTCACTCGCTATTTGTTGCTCGTTGAATGAACCATTCGGATTCTCAGCAAACACTGGCGCGATCAAACCTGACTCAACCTTTTTCGATCAACCTGTGCCCTTTAGAGAACCTCTGTCGAGTAGCAGCTCTAAGCTGATTGCCAGTCGCGCTCAGTTAGCACTACTCGCTAATCACGATATACCGTTACATATCGAACGGATGCATCGGCATGACACAGCCGCAGGCAACGCGCGCAATTTTAATTGGCATATTAGCTCTCGGCTTGATCAGTCCTACTCAAAGCAGGCCTCACTGCGCGACAACTTGCAGCAAACTCAGTACTGGACAAACGAAGCACTAGTTCGCTGGTCAAGCGGTGAAGTTGAATTGACTATCGGCATTCAATTTGAGCGATTTGATCATCGTCAAAGTTTTAGTGAAAATTATTGTCAATCCGGTTCCTGTGAAACCAATAGCCAGACCCTACGTGGGTCTGTTCAGCTCGCCTACGAGCTCAAACAGGGTTTGGATACCTACATTGATATCTCTAAAGGTGAAAATGCCGGCCTAAAGTTCGCAGAGGCCCTGTCGACTGCGCCGCTCGAATTACTTCCTTCCACCAACTATCGGCTAGGTTTGAGCAATGCGTTCATGGACAATTCGCTATACATCAAAACCGCGTTGCACTATTCGGCAGGCGACGACAAGGTCGACAGTTTTTTAGCAGACAACTTCGGCAATGCAACTCGACGTACAATGCGTGATACCGACAGTGCGTACGCTTGGAACGATAAGTTGACGAACACACAAGGTTTTGAAGTCGAAGGGCTTTATTCAATGACTGACGCTATCCAGTTTTCAATGGGCGTAAGCTATACAGAAGCAACATATAACGCAAACAACGCGAATTCCCAGCGTAGTCATCAGCTATCGCCTCTATGGCAGGGGTCAGCGTCGCTGCTTGTCAAAGACAAACTACCCGGCACAAAGTGGCAGTATTTAGTTAACCTGAACTTCACCCATGTCGGACAGGCTCAAGATGATTCGAGCTTCAACCCGACTCACACGTCGAGCATGATGAATGTACTCAGCAGCCAGGTCGGTATTCGTTCGCCAGATAGTCGGTATAATTTACTCGTTTGGAGCTTGAACATGGATGGCGAAAACATCACGATCAATACAACTTCAACAGACCTGCGGAACCTCCAACAAAGTCCTAGATCGTCCTATGGCATAACCTTTACAGCTATTTTGGGTCACTAGCCCTATATCCTTATCACAATCCCAGAACCGCTTTTGCAATGATGTTGTGTTGAATTTCACTGGAGCCACCGGCGATGGTGTAACCGCGATGGTGGAACAAACCACTTGCGATCATATCTTCATAATCTTCGCCAATCGGGTCAGCTCTACTCATGAATGAATCGACAGGCAAGCTGTAGTATCCAATCGCATCAAACAGACAACGGTCCATGTCCTGAACCAATTGACTACCTTTGAGTTTCAACATGGAGGGTTCAGCACCGACCACACCACCGTTGTCGAAAGCAGATAGTAGTCGTAACGCTGTCGCATTGAGTGCGTCTAAGCGGATTTCTAACGCGTCAATTTTTGTGAAAAATGCTTCGTCCAGTGGAATATCTCGATCACACTCACGTCTGGATATATCAATGATTCTACCTAGTAACCGTCGATTCTCGGCAACCCGAGAAACCAAGAGCCGTTCGTTTCCTAACAAATTTTTCGCTACCGCCCACCCTCTATGCTCTTCGCCCAATCGATTAGCCTTAGGCACACGTACCTCGTCAAAGAAAACCTGATTCCATAGGCGCTTGCCATTAAAAGCAATCAACGGCTCAACGGTGACACCAGGGTCGTCCATATCAATTAGAAGAAAGCTAATACCAAGTTGCGGTTTGGCGCTGGGATCACTTCTTACCAATGCAAATATATGATCCGCATGCTCCGCCGCGGACGTCCAAATCTTCGATCCAGTTACAATGTAATCATCACCATCTGAAATCGCCTGCGTTCGCACAGACGCAAGATCAGACCCTGCTTGTGGTTCGCTGTAGCCCTGACACCAAGAAATATCTGCATTTAGTATCTTAGGTAGATAATGTTGTTGCTGCGCCTTAGTGCCATATTTAATAATAGCGGGGCCGACCATACTAAAGCCAAAGCCCTGCAACTCAGGTGCATTCGCGCCGCGCATTTCGTTGTCGAACACTTGCCGACGTAGCATTGTCCAACCTGTGCCGCCCATCTCAACCGGCCAATTTGGCGCAGCCCAGCCTTGACGATTGAGACTCCGGGTCCATTCATCTTGTTCAGCTTTATCAACCGGATAGCCTAGCTTTACTTTGCGCGCGATCTGCGGCGTTAGATTTTCTTTTAAAAATTCTCTTACCGCCGTCCTAAACGTCAGGTCTGACTGACTCAATTCCAACTGCATGAAATCATCCAACTGCTATACGAAGACTTTAGCATGCCACATTTCCTGTATTGCTGCTGATTGCATTTTCCGTCCTGATTCCGCTATTATCGCTTGGGTATTTTGGATACAAAGCCAGTGACTTTTTGATAACCCATGCGCCAAACTACGTAGTATTTCCATCCGTTTTCTATGATATTCGTTGGCTATTTTTTGTCACCTGAATGATGCCCTATCCTGTTATCTAAATTGCACCAACGAGAACAAATAAGCACTCATTCAACACATAAAAAGTTCGGCCAAATTAAGTTCTATCCGGAGACTCGTGCGACAAGTCGTCATTATCAAAACAGCACCAAGCACAAAAAACGTCGAATTCAGAAATAAACGGACTAACCCGATCAGGGACTTTTCGTCGCCGATCACTGCTGAAGTTCAATAATGAAAGTACTACTTCGATTGATGCCCTATATCAGAGCCCATATCTGGGCTTTTAGTTTCGGAATCTCCGGATTACTTGTCGCTCGGATTTTTGAAGCCATGATTCCCATGTACATAAAAATGGGAATCGACAGTTTAACGGAAGGTAAAGCTGGCTTCGACTTCACGTCCACCGTGACTCAACAAGCGCTGTTCTACCCTGCCATAGCAATCGTCATTTGTGTCATTTTACAGATGCTGGTCACTATCGTGAGCCGCATACTGGTTCGAAGAATTGGCATGTATGCTGCGTTCGATCTACGAAACAGAATCTATCATCATCTACAACTTCAGGGCCCGGGCTTTTTTCAGCAATACAGCATCGGTGACTTGATGGCACGGGCGATCAACGACATCTCCCTCGTTCGGCAAGTCATCGCCGGTTCGACCCGAATGACCAGCGTGCTCATCTTCACCGCTGTCGTGGGTTTAGGGTTTATGTTTTCTTTATCCTTGCAACTGACACTTGCTGTACTCTTACCTCTGCCGATCATTAGCATTGTTGCCTACCGGTACTCAAAGAAAATCTACGATCAGTCGCACCTCGTTCAGGAGGGCTTCTCTGACCTATCAACCTTTGTTCAAGAGAACCTAAATGGTATTCGCACCGTTCAAGCAATGGCGCAGGAAAACGAAGAGGTGGAGCGATTCGCGGATGTAAATCAACAGTTTGCTGATCGTAACCTCGAACTATTCGTAACGACCTCCATGCTGAGCGCACTGATGCCAACACTGGCCGCTGCAGCGACAATCATCATCATAGGCTACGGTGCAACACTGGTTAGTGCTGGTGACATTACGTTAGGTACCTTTGTCGCCTTTTTTTCCTATCTCGGACTTTTACTTTGGCCAGTCAGAGAAATTGGCCCTCTTGTGACACAGTGGCAAAGGGGCGCATCTGGCACCGCGAGACTATTCGAGATACTCGATCATAAACCTGAAATCAGTAACCATCCGGCCACTGATTTCCCCAAACTAACCGGCCGCGTTGAGGTTAAAGACCTTAGCTATAGATTCGAAAATAAAGACAAATTTGCGCTTAAAGATATCAATTTCACGGTGGAGCCTGGTGAGACTATCGCTATATTAGGTCGAGTGGGCTCGGGAAAATCAACGCTGCTAAGACTTTTTGTAAGATTACTGGAACCAACCAACGGTCAAATTTTATTGGACAACCACCCTATTGATGGCTTTCCTCTCGATAAACTACGCGATCAAGTTTGCTTGGTATTACAGGACCCATTTTTGTTTGCAGACAGTCTTGGCGACAACATCGCATATGACAACACTGACCGTGAGTCTGACGAAATTTGGAAGTCAGCTGATGCCGCTGCCCTTAGAGATACCATCGAAGATTTTCCTGAAGGGTTGAAAACGATCCTTGGCGAAAGAGGTGTCACTCTCTCAGGTGGCCAGAAACAGAGAACAGCGTTGGCCCGCGGCTTAGTTCGCATGTCACCGCTGCTGATCTTGGACGATTGCTTCTCAGCTGTCGACACACAGACAGAAGAACATATATTGTCTGGCCTAAAACGTGTTCGGCAAAATCTAACCACCATGCTTGTATCTCATCGCGTTTCGACAGCGCGACATGCAGACAGAATTATTGTCCTAAGCGAGGGCGAGATGGTCGAAATGGGCAGTCATACAGAGTTGCTTGAAAAAGGCGGCTTTTACGCGGATTTGGAAAAGGCACAAAGCAACACCAGTCGTTTGTTAGAAGATTTGGAGACGTCTGATGAGTGAAGCCCAGCTCGAGCCTAATAAAGATAACAATGAAAAGAGCCAAAACGAGCCTAATAACGCAAAGCTTGATCATTCCATTTTCGATGCTGACATACATGGCCAGTCAGCCAATATGGTTTATCTTGCACGGATCTTTAGCTGGCTAAGTCCGCATAAGAAACTCGCAACCGTGAGTGTGCTACTCGTCGTTACCGCATCTTTTATTGCCGTCTTGTTACCCGTACTAATTAGCCGCGTCGTCGTCGACAACATCATTATCGGCGAAGCTGACCTGCTCATGCCAGACTTTGGTTTGAACACCTTAATGACCTGGTTAGCAACAATTACTGGTCTCGACCCAATCATCGCCGCATGCATCCTGTATGGTCTACTCACGCTGTTATGTCACAGCTTTTATCATCTACATCGCGTTACTTTTGCAAAAGCGATTCTGCACTCGTTACGTGACATGAGATTAGATCTGTTTCGACATATGGAATATCGCCCCTCGTCCTTCTATGACAAAGTGGCGGTCGGTCGTGTGATGACGAGAATAACCAATGATGTGCAGGCGTTATTTGAACTTCTAATGGGCTTAGGCATGCTCGTTGGTGAATTCGTACCGTTTTTTATCGCGCTGTTCATTATGTTTGCTATCGACGTGAAACTCACGATGTACCTGCTGATCGCAATTCCAATTTTTGCCTTCATCACCTATTTTTTCCGCATGGCAACCCGGCGAGTTTACCGGATGATTCGTAATACGGTCTCGCAGCTAAACCAAAATCTTCAAGAAAATCTAAGTGGCATGCAGGTCGTGCAACTTAGTAATCGGGAAAGAAAAAACCTATCGGTCTACCGCGTTATCAATCAGAAGAACCAAAAACATGAGATAGAAGCCATCTATCTGGAAACAGGGTACGGCGCATTCATGGACAATATGGTCAACATGGCACTTGCGGTCATTCTCTGGTTTGGTGGTGGCGCAGTCATCCAAGACGCTATCTCACTTGGTAGCGTTATTCTCTTCACTCAATTTGTTGATATGTTTATTCGCCCGATTCGCGTTTTAGGCATGCAATACAACGTTCTTTTTAGAGCGATGGCGAGCGCGGAAAGAATCTTCCAGGCACTTGATTGGCACGAACAGGTAAGAGAGCCGGTAAAACCTGCCAAGCTGCCTGAACGTATTGCTGGGAAACTAGAGTTCAGACACTTGAGTTTCGGCTATGAAGAGCAAGATGTCCTTCACGATGTGTCGTTTACTATTAATCCGGGTGAAAAACTCGCGGTTGTCGGACCAACTGGGTCAGGTAAGAGCACTTTGATACGCCTGCTTGGACGTTTTTACGACTTCGACAACGGTACGATTTTCCTTGATGACAACGACCTTAATAGCATACCGTCGAGTGAAGTCCGAAAACGCATTGGTGTGGTACTACAGGACTTCCATATATTCTCAGGCTCCATCCTCGATAACATTATGTTAGGCAATCCAAGTATCACACGCGAAAAAGCCATAGATGCTGCCCGCCTCGTCAATGCCGACAAATTCATTGAAGCGCTGCCCAAAGGTTACGACACGCTGCTGGTCGAGCGCGGACAAAACCTTTCACAAGGTGAACGTCAACTACTGGCATTCGCGCGTGTTCTGGCCGCTGACCCCGAAATACTTATCCTTGATGAGGCCACTGCAAGTATCGACACAGAAACAGAACAAGTCATCCAACAAGCACTGAAGCAGATCATGCAAGACAGAACTTCGATCCTTATCGCCCACCGGCTACAGACGATCGCAGAAGCCGATCGTGTCTTGGTACTAAAAAATGGCCGTGTCAAAGAACTCGGGACGCATGAAGAGTTAATGGCGCATAGGGGTGTCTACTACACGTTGAATCAACTGCAGTTCCAAGATATCTCTATCAATCCTGCAGAGTAAAATGGCCGCACCAATGAATTAGCTAAGATGAGTTACGCATCAAACTAAAACTTATCGATTGATAGCGAAGCATAGCCTACCCGGCAAAAAAACGACAAAACCTAAATATATTGATACTCTTTCAACGACGAATATTTTAAAGCACGGCCTTTACGTAGGAACTTAATTGGTAACGCGCACTCAAAAAATGACAACTAATAAAAGAAAAGCAAAAACAAAATGGTAGGGGAATTCATATGAAAGAGTTTGAAGGAAAAGTTGTCGCCATTACCGGCGCTGGTGGCGGGTTGGGTAAGGCTCATGCACTAGAATTTGCCCGTCGAGGCGCCCATGTGGTCGTGAACGATTTAGGCGGATCGGTCGAGGGCGTCGGTAATAGTGATAGTGCAGATCAGGTTGTCGACGAGATCAAAGCTGCAGGCGGCATGGCTATCGCAAACAAAGCTTCGGTTTCAGATCGGGCTGGTGCGAAGAGTATCATCGATGATGCTGTTAGCGAGTTTGGAACGATCGACATTCTTGTTAACAACGCTGGAATCTTACGAGATAAGTCTTTCAAAAATATGAGCCTTGATGAATGGGATCTCGTTATGAATGTACACATAAACGGCACAGCCTATGTCACACATGCAGCTTGGCCAATCATGTATGAAAAAAACTATGGCCGCATTATTTGCACCGCTTCAGGCTCTGGCGTATGGGGCAACTTTGGTCAGGCAAACTACGGCGCGGCAAAAATGGCAATGGTGGGCTTAATGAACGTACTGGCGCTAGAGGGTCGATCGCACAATATTCGTATAAATTGTCTAGCGCCCGCCGCCGCTACGCGAATGACCGCATCCATTCCTGGACGAGATCCTATTGATGTTAATAACCCACCAGCTGAAAGAGCACCTTCGTTAGTGACACCGGCAGTGATCTATATGGCGAGTGAAGATGCCCCCACGGGTAAAGTCATTCAGGCCGCTGCAGGTAATTTTTCTTCCGCGTCCATGTTCAGCAATGATGGCGTCCGATTGGGTTTAGATGCCTCCTACGAAACCTTTTTAGATAATGCTGACACGATTATCGATATGAGTCAGGCAAAAGAAGGTAGCGCACATAGGCGTCGCAAAAAGAAGGAATAGTTACATTGGGCGTTAGACGTTTTATCATCGCTTTGTCATTAATAGTATTTGGCATAGTACTGGGATGGTGGTTCAACAACACATTTACTGTTACCTCGCCGGCAACAGAAAACATAAGTTTAAGAGTATTCAGCGGCAAGGACGGTTCATTAACGCAAGTACTACATCCGTCTATCGATATGGGACTATCCGAACAAGCTGATTCAGTTCGATTTACGTTCGATGATATTAATCAGCAAGAAACTGTTTTTGCCCAACTACTGGTTACCTACGAAGTTGCAGCTAGTGCCAATCAGTCGACATTGGAGGCATATCTAAACACTGCGATTGCCTCCCGCGACCCGTTGTTCAATTACAACGTTGCTAGCATCTTAATTGAGCGCTATACATCGATCGATCCACAGGCCGCCTTGGCGTTTATCACGAATGATGCGCGTTTTGGTCGTCTCGCATTTGTCGCACACATTCTGACAAGCTGGATTCGACAAGATCCGGAAGCCGCTTTAGATTATTTTGCAAGCATCACCGACCAGCAACTGCGTAATCAAGTTGGCTTAAGGCTTTTACAAGATCCGCTGGTCATCTCTGCCGGCTGGGAGGCTGAAATTGCGGCAATCCTAGGACCCTCGGCTAACAACATTGTTGAGATGGCCCGCCTTGACCGGCTGGATCCAGAGTTTGCTTTTGAAGATGCTTTGAACGGTTACAGCTCAACCAGGATGTTAAATCTCCGTAGCACAACGATACGCTGGGTAAGGCATGATGCTACTCGGGCTCTTGAACGCCTGCTAATGATCAATAACATCAACGAAAAACAACAGTTGCTCTACATCGCGCTTGCTGAGTACGCTAAAACATCAGCAAGTGCAGCGTTGGCGTTTGTCCAACAGTATCAACCTGACAACAGAGACCTCGAGCAGCAAATGTTATTAGCAATGGCCACTCAAGATTTCCAAGCAAGCCTGCCTTTGTTGACCGAGTACGAACAACGCACGGGCCGAAGCATTGTCCCACTCATGATTTCACAATGGGCTAGTCAAGATCCTGAATCTGCGGTTGCTTACAGCGAAACATTACCAGAGGAACAAAAGCGCGAAGCCTACAACTACCTCATAGGCCCTTACTTCGCCTCTGAGCCTGACAAAGCGGCTGCCTGGGTTTTGGCTTTAGGTACAGAATACGAAGCCTTGCAGGAAAATGCGATGGATCTGCTGGCGCAACACCCCCAGGCGGAGACCTACATTACTCAGTTGACGAGCCCTGCTTTGAAACAGCAGTTGGTGAAAAATATTAGCGCAGCCAAGGCAGAGCTAAACCCTGAGGAAGCACTGCGTTGGATAGGCCAGTATGACAACGAGCCGTTCTACAGTACCTCGGTACAACACATATTCAATCGATGGGCCCATCGGGATCCGGCTGATGCGGCTGATGCTTTAGGCGACCTTGATATTGATTATAACGCAGGCTACGCAGACGCCATCGTCTCGAATATCGGCAATCGATGGATGAATTCCTCTCCACGGGACGCGATCGATTGGTTGGTTTCACTGCCCGACGGCAATGCAAAACAAACAGCAATAGCCAGCCTTGTGACGCGGGTCGGCCGAGATGAAGCAGATGTTGCATTTAGTCTCATCAGTGAAATTCTCGATGACACACGTAAACAGGAAGCATCTTTAAATCTGGCGATTCGCTGGGCCTATAAAAACCCAAACGATATGGAGCAGATTATTATCGATCTGGGTCTAAGTGAATCCAAATCAAACCAGCTTCGAGACTTCCTTCGAAACAACAGTCATCAGCTGTAGCGTTCGTTTACAACTCCGTGACACCTGCGGTTTAACTAAGAATTTGTCTCTTTCTTTGGAATCGACAATGCTTCTAGGTTTTTTGCCATATCTTCTGCTGACGTCGACGGCCTTACGTTTCGATCAATTTTTACAATGCGCCCCTGCGCGTTTATGTAGAATGTGTGTCTGACCGCGTAACCCCGCGGGCTTAGAACACCATATGCCTTCGCAACACTTTTTTCAGGGTCGCTCAACAACGGAAAGTCAGCCTTTTGTTGCTTCGCAAAACCCTTATTTTTTGCAAGGGGGTCAACACTCGCCATAAAATAATGCATGTTAAACGGCTTCAATAGATGACCATTTTCTGCCAGAGACTTACATTCAATCGTGCAACCACTCGTGTATGCCTTAGGGAACCAAGCGAGCACAACCGCGCCTTCAAACAAATACTCTTGCAGATGGTGCGTTTTGCCATCAGTCCCCTGTAGCTTAAAATCTGGCGCGACGTCTCCAACCTCAAGCGCTAAAACCCTGTAAGATCCAAAGCTAAGCATCAACCCCATTAACGCTAATGCAAGCGGTGAACGCAGCCGTTTAATTTTGCTGACACGCAGTCTCGTGCCTCTGGATATTGACGCACTGATACTTGTAAGAATACTTGCCACGGTTGTGTCTCCGAATTTCGTCAAAAGGGTTACACTAATTAAAGCCCATCGCTGCAATTTATTCACTTACGAATACGTTCGACTTCAATCGCTACGTTTATCTACGGTTTTAAAATGGTTACGACATGCTGGATTCAAGATTAAGGCCCATCATTGACCCTTACCTAACGATGATCGCTCGCCAAATCGTAAGACTCGGATGGCAAGCAAATACCCTGACGGTGAGCGGCTTTGTTATCGGCATGTTATCTGTGCCGCTGATCGCCCTGCATTTCTATGAACTTGCAGCCGTATGCGTTGTGTTGAATAGATTGTTTGACGGACTGGACGGCACGGTTGCCCGCTCGTCTGAGCCAACTGAGGTTGGCGGATACCTTGATATCGTCTTGGACTTCATTTTTTACTCGGCAGTCGTATTCAGTTTTGCACTGGCACAGCCTGAAAATGCGGTTTATGCGGCATTTTTAATCTTTGCTTTTATAGGCACGGGCACGACATTTCTTGCTTTCGCGATCTTTGCAGAGAAGCATTCTCTGACCACCTCAGCGCAGGGGTCAAAATCAATCTACTATCTGTCAGGTATTATCGAAGGAACAGAAACCTTCTTAACCTTAATAGCGATGTGTCTAATGCCCAACTACTTCTGGATCATCGCGTTATGTATCGGATCGCTTTGTTGGGTTTCCGCCCTTTCTCGGCTGGTTCAGAGTATTAACATATTAAAAGGATACTCACGAAAGCACATTAAAGAGCACCATCCACGCAAAGATGCCGAGTAGAGCGTCCGAGAACTGCTCTCTGTGCTGTAACGCCAGTTGGATAAGCTGTTTTAGTAACCAGCATAATAAAAGGCGCTTGGGTTGGCCTTGAGTAGACCTTTAGTAGACCTTGAGTAGACCTTTAGTAGTTCACCCTTAAGACTTGTAAGACAGGCGAAGTTAAGCGGTCCGTAGGTATTTTTAGGGTAAAAAATGTATTTCCCAAACGATTGAATGTCGTGCACGTCGTTTCGGGCGAAGAGAGAACTCTCCCCACGGAACGTGCCAGACCATTACCCACAGCATTCATAGAAGAGATGAAATTTGATATTCGT
>JAQXDL010000012.1 GCA_029251375.1 Pseudomonadales bacterium
GAATAGACACCCGCGTTGCGGTCACGACGGACGGTGAAATTACGGCTTTCGAGATCGATGACTGGACCGGTGTTGGGCCCTATTCCGCCTATCCTAGAACCAGCGCTATGGAAGCCCTGCAGGTATTGAGTTTTACCGGCGGTCAGTACAAGAATCGTAACTACAAAGGTAGAGCCACGGTTGTCTATCAAAACAAAACACCCATGTCACAGTACCGGGCTGTCGGTCACCCTATCGTCACGATGATCACCGAAGGTATGGTCGATGATGCAGCGCGGGCAATTGGCATGGACCCGTTGGAAATTCGGCGCCGCAATCTGATCGCTGATGACGCCTACCCTACGACTTCCGCCAGCGGTCTTCCTTTTGAAAAACTTTCACATCAGGCTAGTCTCGATAAACTAGAAAAAATGATCGATTATGCGGAGCTGCGTAAAGATCAGGCCGCAGCCCTCGAACGAGGCATCTATCGCGGCATAGGGATCGCAACATTTATCGAAATGACCAATCCGGGTGCTGCTTCATACGGGGTCGGTGGCGCGCCCATTACTGCGCAGGACGGCGCGACCGTTAGACTCGATGCCAACGGCAATACGACCGTTGCCATTGGCGTCACTGAACAAGGACAGGGTTCAGAGACTATCGTGGCACAGTGCGTCGCAAGTGCCTTAGGTATCACTTTGGATAGCGTCAAGGTCATCACCGGTGACACCGATGTAACGCCCTATGGTGGCGGCACATGGGGTTCTCGTGGCGCAGGTATTGCCGGTGAGGCGGCAGTTCAGGCAGGCAAAGCACTACGTGAAAATATACTTGAGGTTGCGGCAATCATGCTTCAAACAGATGCTGACTCATTGGATATTCGTGAAAATGAAGTGGTTAACCAAAGCGACGGCGAAGTCCGCATGCCTTTATCCGAGATCGGTCGCATTTGTTATTTTCGCCCAGACACCCTACCGGCTGACTTTCAGGCGGAACTGGTAGCAACTCGACATTATGTCCCGAGACAGTACCCCTTTGCCTTCACCAACGGTGTACAAGGCTGCTACATCGAGGTCGACATCGAGACTGGTCTGATTGAGTTCAAAAAATACTGCGTTGTCGAAGATTGCGGCAGAGTCATCAACCCACAATTAGTCGACGAGCAAATCCGTGGTGGTGTTGCGCAAGGCATCGGCGGCGCCCTGTTTGAAGAATGCAGGTATAACGACCGAGGAGAGCTGCTAAACGGCACCATGTCTAGCTACCTACTACCGACAGCGACCGATGTGCCTGACATTGAAGTTGCGCATATTGAGACCCCGACCAGCGAGTCAGAACTTGGCGCTAAAGGCGCGGGAGAAGCTGGCACCGGCGCGGCGGCAGCGGCAATCATGAATGCCATCAACGATGCCTTGAGCCCCATCGGCGGAAAAGTAACTCAACAGCCTTTTACCCCAGAGCGAATTCTGTCAGCTATCGGCAAAATCTAAACAGCGATTTACAGCTTTCTTACGGACAGCCATTAATAATAATGTCTCAATCCTCTTTACCTCATCAAATCTCTCCCGCCGCTGAAGCATAAATCCGGGGGGTTCTCTCGTGCCGAATAACGATACCCTACCATTTAATCTTCCGCCTGGTATGACCTGCGCCTTGGTAATTTGACGATTAACGTGCCACCTATGGATCACGCGAACCGGTCGCCAAACAGCTTCCCCTGAAGCAGGTGCGGGTTTTTCACCGAATTGAAAAGCTACGTTGCACTCGACCAACCATCGCTTTGGCAGCCGGAACTCTCTTCACAAGCACAAGCACAGGCACAGTCAAGGCAATCATAGATAACTCGGACAGTGTTTCGGCAGAAGTAAGGGCTGCAGGTATTGAGGAAGAGGATAAACTTAAACTTTGGCTCAACGACTCAGGCGAGTGTTTGAACAGGCCCCGCTTGGCTCGATATAACTCTGTGCCCTTAGTGTGGTGGAACGTTGCGTCGCACCGAACGGGCCAAGATAATCGAATCGCTTGAGTTAAGCTTTTAACAGGCAAAAAAAACCCCACCGAAGCGGGGCTTTTTTAGGTCTAACCTTTAGTGACTAGATTCTGAGGAATCATTGTACGCAAGGTTCCAGATAATCAATCCAAACAAGATCTTGTTCACAAAGTCTGCAAGGTTATAAACCATATTGAGCGAGCCTTCATCAACACCGCCCATCATGTAACCTAAAACATAGCCGATCGGGTAGATCGCCCAGCCCACCAGCACGATCAAGCGCATGTAACCAAATGCTGCCCTTACGCTTTCGTTTGCCGCTGCCGCCTTTGACGCTTCGCCCGCAAAGATTTCATAGATGATCACAGCCCAACCGACCATTCCTATCCAGAAAGCGATTGTTGAATTCATAACGCCCGCTTCGCCGAAATAGCCGAATATCAGCATAACCACGGTGCCGACCAGCAACCGAAGGAACGAACCGGTACTGACTGCCGCGCCAACCGCTTTTAGTATAATGAAAAATTCGATCATCAATAACGGCACTGTGATGAGCCAATCTATATAGCGATAGACAATCGGCGTACTTTGATTTACCACCCAGTAGTCGCGCATATACATGTAATGCACAGCCGCAACCAAAGTTACCAAACCGGCTACCAACATCGACAGCCGCCACTCGCGTTTTACGTTCATGCCTTCATATAAAAAGAATACGGTCGATGCCATCATGGCAACCGACACGATCCAGAATGTGACCCCAACTAGGTCTCCTTCAGCTAAAAAATGCATAGTTCCTCCGCAATTTAGAATTTTTTATTTTTTATTTTTTTAAGTACCCTGTACTAGCGATACTCCGCTTTTATAGCAGCGGCATCCTTGCAAACTGCGCAAAAATGATACACCCATGAAGTCTTTTTGCACAGGGCTAATAAATGCCACGATTCTGTGACGCTCTGAGACAAAAAGTTAGAAGAACTGCAGCTTTCGGCTATCTTTATTGCGCGTCCCGAATGGGTCGCAGAAAATGATAAACCCAACAGTCTATAAGCGGCAGATCAGCCCATGACAGTCATCGACCATCAGGAGTATCACCGCGTCACTGTGTCTTAAATTCGAATCATCATGGCGATGGACACATAATCCGTCGCCGTTGTGCTAGTAGCCATTGCGATGAAATTAGCCAAGATATTCCTGCTTGAGACGCTCGTGTCTAGGACTATTCGGTGTTCATATGACCATAAGAGCTCAATGGTCTCGGTTGAAAGCAGCACGTGCTCAATACTCACTGTTACATTGGCAGCTAGATTGGTTGTAGAATATTATTTTATGGAGAGCCAGCATGTACGAACCAAAGCATGTGGTATCGACAACAGAAGAGATACGTGAGGTGCTGGGCGAGGTGCTCTATAGCCAGGACACCAAGTGTATCAACCATATTGATCAGCACTGTCGCACGTGGATTGAGCATTCGACTTTTGTGGTGATATCAAGCATCAATCAGGAAGGCCACCTTGATGTCGCACCCAAAGGTGATCCGGCAGGTTCCTGGCAGATACTGGACGAGCATACCCTGGCGATCCCAGACCGGTTGGGCAACAATCGAGCCGATACCTTTTTTAATATCCTGGACAACCCCAGAGTTGGGCTGATGTTCGTTGTAGCTAACCGCCGTGAGGTCGTTAGGGTGAGCGGCTCAGCTTTAATCGTCAAGGATCCAGAGCTGTTAGCGAGCATGGCCATCAAAGGCAAAGTACCGGACTTGGCCATCGTGGTCAGCGTCGAGGAAGCCATGTTTCACTGCGGAAAATCTATGATTCGCTCTAACCTTTGGAATCCCGATAAATGGGCGTCCGTCGAGGGTTTACCGACCTACGGTCAAGCGCTTGTAGATCACGGTAAGCTGTCGATTTCCGCTGAGGACATGCAGGCCGGTGTTGAACACAACGCCATCGAAAGCCTTTACTAATCTGGCGCCAGCCCCCTACTTCTAAGAGAGGACAGCTGTGCGTTTCGCGGCCTACCCTGCCCCTTTAGACTGATCCCACAACCTCCTCTGGCACTTTACTCTTGAGCCGCCCTTCTATAGATTGTGCGTCGCTTCATTGAGAGGTCTTTCATGATTTCTGGGTTTGACTACGGTACTTCAAATTGCGCGCTTGGCGTCATCAACTCGACGACTCAAAAAGCGCAACTGCTGCCACTTGAAAACGATCAATATTTTTTACCCTCAGCCTTGTATGCGCTTGGTCGCGAGCTCGTTTGCGAGCAGGTTGCGAGCGGTATAACCAACCAAAAAATTCATCGTGAGTATCTGCAAAGCCGCAACGCCAGCTTATCTGCTGCGAAGCAATTTCGGCGTAAAGAAAGTATTGGCCAAGACGAACAAAGCCTTTTTTTTGGTCAGCAAGCCTTCGACAACTATTTTAATTTGCCAGGCGAGGGCTATTTCGTCAAATCACCCAAATCATTTCTAGGCGCGAGTGGTCTCAGAGTTGAACACATCCGTTTCTTTGAAGACCTTGTTACGGCCATGATGATGCACGTTAAACAGCGCGCAGAGGCACAGTGCCAAACAGCCCTGACCGATACGGTAATCGGGCGCCCAGTGAACTTCCAGGGGCTGAACTCTAATGAAAACAATGCTCAGGCAATCGCTATACTTGGTGTCGCGGCGCAAAGAGCGGGTTTCAAATCCGTTGAATTTCTTTATGAGCCCATCGCCGCCGGCCTCGATTTCGAGCGTCAGTTAACGCAAGACAAAAAGGTACTAGTGATCGATATAGGGGGCGGCACCAGTGACTGCGCCATGGTGTGCATGGGCCCAAGTCATCGCGACAAAGCAGATAGACAGAACGATTTTATTGGCCATAGTGGTGAACGCATCGGTGGTAACGATTTTGATATACAAATTGCATCAAAAGCGCTGCTACCCCTATTTGGTATGAACTCCCATCTCAAAAGCGGCTTACCTATGCCGACTCAAATTTTTTGGAATGCGGCTTCAACGAATGATGTCGGCGCTCAAGCCGATTTTAATAGTCTACAAACAACGCTGTTAATCGAGCGACTACAAATCGAAACCCGGAAGCCAAAGCTGTTTGAGCGCTTCGTCAAAATGCGCAAACACAGGCAAAACCAACATGTTGTAGCCAGCGCTGAACAAGCCAAAATCCAACTTTCTGACAGCAAACAAGTAGACGTTGCTTTAGATTATATTGAGGCAGGACTCGCTAGCAGCGTTACGTTTGAAGCAATGAAAGAAGCGGTCCGCGGACCTTTAACGCAAATGATTAACGTGGTGAACGAAACCATTGCTCAAGCAGCGGTGAAGCCTGATCTGATTTATATCACTGGTGGTTCGGCAAGATCACCTGTAATTAGGCAATTCATCACCGAGCAAATTGGGAATGTTGAAGTGGTCGACGGTGATCACTTTGGCAGTGTCGCTAACGGTCTGACACTATGGGCGAATAGAATTTTCAAGTAAGCGATCATGAAATTGATCCCGATGTTTATTTTTAATCGAAGCTGCCGGTTATAACAGCCGCTCGCCTCAGCGATGCGCTTTACTTTTTGCTCGGCTGTGTTGTCTACTATCGACTGTAAATTGATCCCGACACCTCTATGACTCAAGCGTATATTCTGATCTGTGTTAGTTACTTACTCGCGCTAGCCGCTGCCTGGGTAACGCTTGCGTTTGTAGCCGACTATCACCTTATGGTTCAAGTGCTGATTGCGGACGTGGTCGCAACCATCGTCATTTTCACATTCAGTGTTGTGTTCAAAAACTCCAGTTTTTACGATGCCTATTGGAGCGTTATTCCAATGGTCATTGTTGGCTACATGATTTGCCTAAACAGTGACGCTGATCAAATTCGTCAGCTAATGCTGGCACTTGTCATTTTGCTATGGGGGATTCGTCTGACGGCCAACTGGGCCTACACCTGGAGCGGTCTTGATCACGTCGATTGGCGTTACGTAAACCTGCAGGAAAAAGCCGGAATCCTCTGGTGGCCGCTGAGTTTCACGGGGGTTCACCTTTACCCAACTATTCTCGTGTTTCTAGGCTGCATACCGATGTATCACGCCCTAGTAATCGGTACCCAATCAATCAACGGCTTCGACTATCTGGCGCTGACTGTTGGCATCGTTTCGGTCTGGATTGAATTCCAGTCTGACCGTGAACTGCATCACTTTCGAAGCGTTCGCCGCAGTAAAACCGAGGTATTAGATACGGGGCTGTGGTCCTTGTGTCGACACCCTAACTACTTAGGCGAAATCGGTGTTTGGGTATCTGTACTGTTGTTCGGTTATGCCGCGGTAGGCTATGCCGACTATTGGATGCTGTCGGGTTCGGCAGCGATGATTCTGCTATTTACCATCGTCTCGATTCCAATGATTGAGAAGAAACTCATCGAAGATAAACCCGGTTATGCAGCCTACAAGGCCAAGTCCTTCTCACTCATTCCACTGTCAAGATTTCGCTGATCGCGCGGAGCCTCTTGCCTGAAGAAAGAAACAGGATATCGGGTCAGGGTAAAGGGACGCAGTCTACGCGCAGCTGAATTAATCATACAATTCATACATAAACACACTCTTTATATTTATGAAGCAAGCGTTCGGGTGTTAACAGTAAGCGTTCACGGTTTAAGTTAACCTAATTTACAGGGCAAGTACTTATTCCAGCAAGCTAGAGATCAGGGACTGGATACTTGCCTTGGTTAGCATTCATACTGAGCTTTGATCGACTATCCGCTTCCCAAACATTAAATATAGGTACACCGGTGAAAAACGAAAATGTATCAAAAGCTTCAAGTGAATCACAAGCCGTGGCGCTGAAGCTGGCCAAAGGTATACAACGCCCGGAGCAGACGAAGGCGCAGACGAAACTTATTGCCCAAGGTATTGAGAAAGGCATTACCGAGTACAAGAAACAACAGAAAGTCCTGGCCCGTGAGCGCGACAAGCATCGCAAGAAAGAATTGAAAGCAAGCCTGCGCGATGCGGCGGATAACTCAGGTGAGAATGTTGAGCCACCGAGCAATCTTGTATCCCAATTGTTAGTCGGCTTACCGTGGCTTCTGCTGGCAGCAAGCTGGGGGTACTTTTTACTACGTCAGTAACTGACAATAGACGGGGCCGGGGTAAAATTCACACCTGCTTTATACGGCTTTATGTTGCTGGCCTTAGCGCGCGTTAGTCGCGGCCATAATATAGGCTGCGCTGCGTCAGTAATACGATGAGCCGAGCGTGGATGGATAAATATAAATTTATCCTCGACCTTATTAATTCTTTCTTCTGCGGACAGAGCCAAAGACGTGGCGTCTGAGTGAATTCACACTACCGGCTATCCACATCAACAGTAGGTCGCCTTAGCGCGCGCGCGGCTTACCAGGCTTGGTACTTGTTTTGCGTCTGCTAACCCGACTAGGTTTGTTGATTTTACGAGGCTGAATACTGCTCGCAGAAGCAATGATTTCACTATCGTATTCGAAGCTGTTCTTACCGTCGATATAGGGAATAGCTGCGATGAATATTTGTTGCTGAATAAGCTTTTCGATCGCTGCTACGTTGCTACGTTCGTCGCCACCCATTAATGAAATAGCAACGCCTCGCATGCCAGCACGACCGGTTCGACCAATACGATGCACATAATCTTCAGCTTGACGCGGAATATCAAAGTTGATCACCAGTGGCAGTTGCTCAATATCGAGCCCGCGTGCTGCAATGTCGGTGGCGACGAGTATCTGGATTTCCCCATCTTTAAATTTCTGTAGCGTCTGGGTCCGCAGGTGTTGTGATTTATCACTATGAAGCGCGGCGCTGCTCATGCCTTTTTCGCGCAGGTAAGCATCAACGAGATTTGCGTTTCGGCGAGTACGGGCGAAGACCAAGCACTGCTGTGTATTGTTAGCTAGCAGGTAGTAAACGATGTCGGCTTTTTCATTTTGTTCGACTTCGTAAATAATCAGCTTAACGTCCTCTGCCGCTTTGTTTAAACGTTGGCATTGGACGATGACAGGGTCATGCAATAGTCCATTGGTAAATTTGGTGATTTTGTCGTTAAACGTGGCTGAGAACAGTAAGTTTTGACGTTGTTCGGGAAGCTGATTGAGTACCTTTTGGATCTGATCCTGAAAGCCCTGATCAAGCATACGGTCAGCTTCGTCCAGCACCAAAGTTTCAACTTGACTGAGATCCAGCTGTTTTTGTGCCAGTAAATCGAGCAACCGGCCAGGTGTCGCAATGAGGAAATCAACGCCATTGCCAATTTTGCGAATTTGCTGGTTGATTGACACGCCACCATAAATCACCGCGTGACGCAGTGGTAACTCACCGATAAATAGCGCGACATTGTCATCGATCTGCTGCGCAAGCTCACGTGTTGGCGCAAGGCACAGAACTCGGATAGGCCGACCTTTGCCGGGCTTGACCTGTTGCAGCTTATCCAACAGAGGCAAAACAAACGCGGCGGTCTTACCACTACCCGTTTGTGCTGAGGCCAATACATCACGCTGCGCGATGATCGATGGAATGGCGCGCTCCTGAACCTCAGTGGCTTCGCTGTAACCCAATTGATCTAAGGGTTGTATGAGTGACTCAGAAAGACCTAGGTTGGTAAAAGCGTTCATGGGGTGCGTTCGATTGACTGGGTGAGCGGCGCAGTATATAGATTATATGGGCGGATGGATGCAAAAGCTTAAAAGATGATTTGTCCCGGCAGATCGTTGAACCCTCAATACATAGCAATGGATAGTATCGTCAACTTAACCGGCCGTAATTGGTAGCAGAAGAGAAGACGGCACTATTAAGATAATCATTGAAGATTCAGGGAAAGGTATTGGTCGGCAAGACCTGGGTGAAATATTTGATGGATTTTATCGCTTAAAGGGATCCGACCAGTCCATTGAGGGGCTTGGCATCGGTCTGTCGATGGCAGTGAGACAGACAATTCGCTGTGAATTCTGACATACCACCGAAATCGCCTGCCCACGCTGCAGGGCGATGCTGGTGACAGTGAGACTCTGACACCTCTAGGTATGAAACGAAAAAAACAGGTATACAAAATGAAGAAGCTAAAAGTGAAGAAACCTAAAAATCCACGTACTTGCAAACATATTTAGGCTCAGGGATAGATAAAATAGCGCTTCCTCAAGCTGAACCAATTTAATCCCGCATATTCAGTTGCTCGGCTTAAAAGCTATGGAACGATATGGAACAAGACTAAAGCGACAGAGTGTTCCCTCGCTTTCCAAGCTGATGATAGGTGCAGGAGCACCCATAGCCATCAGGCATATGCGAAGAATGATCTTCCACATTGAGAGGAAGACTAATTGGATTGGCGGGTTAGTATTCGATGGCGCTAGGTTTCGAGAACAAGTTACGGGACTCATTTCTTGATGAACTGACTCCGTCACTTCAACCTGACCATTCTCATTCTTCAGTTTTTAAGCAAAGTCTGCGGGCTCAAACTCTTTTATCTTTTCTCATTTTTTCTCATCTTTTCTCATTTTTTCTCATCTTTTTTCGTCTTTTCTCATCTTTTTTCAAAGACACTATGCACATAGAATAGCTGAATGTTTACGCCAGCAAACTCATACACCTGTTTTCAGCGACCTTCGCGTCGTTTCCTATTAATTTGCTCTCTGCTTTTCTCCGCTACGTTGTTTGCGGAAAGCCAGCCCAGCTTCGACGAATATAGTCCGGATGTGGCGCAATTGCTTAAAGAATACCATGCTGAAACTGATGAACTTGGCAGCGTGATGCCATCGGTCCTCGCCTATAAAGGCAATAGCACTGCAGAGACACTGATCGATTTTGATCGTGGTCTAATCACTATTAGTGCTGCCAATGCAGAGCAGGTAAAACAAGCTGCGATTGAAATACTCTTAACGCAAATTGATCCTGAAATTATCGACGCAAGTACCGCCACTGATTTAGGGCTAATAAACTCGAAAGACCAACAGCCTTTTTTTTATGAGCAAATATTAGATCAGGATAGCTTGCCCATTGCCTCCGTCTGGCGAGCGACTCGATTTGCCGACTATTTGATCGCTCGCAACAATAAAGACGATCCTACACGCCTAGTCATCCCGATGACCGGCCAATACAAAGCGATTGCAGGAAGCAAGTATCTAGGTTTCGCAAAAACAGCTAGCGCCAAACACATGATTCCAGCGCCGCTAATTATGGCCATCATGGAAGTCGAAAGCTCGTTTAATCCATTGGCCCGCTCTCGCTCCAATGCGTTAGGGCTGATGCAGATTAAAGCAGATACCGCCGGCAAAGATTATTTTTCTATCATTAACGGCTATAGCCACACACCGACAACCGCATATCTTTACAACCCTGAAAATAACGTCGAGGTGGGCACGGGCTATCTGAGTATTCTGGCAGACCATTATCTCGGCGGGATCTATCATCCGCAGAAGCTTCAGTACGCCATCATCGCAAGCTATAACGGTGGCGCAGGAAATCTTTATAAGAGCCTAGTCCGATCAGGCAACAAAAAAACAGCAATTGAACGTATTAACCAAATGAGTGTGAAAGACTTCTATTGGTTTTTAACGCATCGACACATTCGATTAGAGTCGAGAAATTACGTCAAGAAAGTCACCGCTAGCATGGCGAAGTACACGCAGATATAGTTGTGGTACTAACCTCTTGATGAGCTTAATCTGGCACCTTACTCTAGCGTGGCAACTTCCCAGGGCTAAATAACAAGGACGATGAAATTGCACACTAAAGTCGGCCACGTGGCCTTGATTGTATCTCTATTACTAAGTGTCGCAATCGCTTCTTCAAGCAGCCAAGCACAACAATCGAACGCCATTGGTATACTGACCGCCCTCGATATTGAACTAGATCTTCTGATCGGCGCCGCTGAGACCATAGAGACGACCACCATCGGCGGTGTTGAATATCACCGTGCTAGATTGAATTCAGTCGACGTCGTTCTTGCTCGCGCAGGTGCCTATGGAATGTTACCGAGTGCGACAACGAGCATTCTGATTCATGAATTTGGGGTCAGCGGCATTGTCTTTACGGGTATTGCGGGTGGCGTTGCCGACCACACCAAGGTATTGGATGTTGTCATCTCAACAGACCTTATTATCCACGACTGTGGCACGCAGACTGATGATGGGTTTGTCTGGAAGCCTGACTGCGGTGTTAAAGAAGACGGCAGCATCCCAGTCGATCCCTATCTACGAAAAATCGCTAGCGACGCTGCCAAGCAGATTGTCGGCAAAGAACATGTGTTTGAGGGAAGGATTGTCAGCGGTGAGGCGTTTATTGCCAGTCAGCAGTATGTCAATTTCTTACGCGATCAATTTGATGCCTACGCGGTAGAAAGTGAAGGAGGACCGGTCGCAAGAATCGCGCATGAATTTGGGGTTCCAGTCATTGTTATTAGGACTCTTTCTGACAAGGCCGATGGCCGAGCACATGATTCCTATGCAAGTTTTGCGCAGGATGCCGCTGATAACTCTGCGCGTGTCGTGCTTAAGATGCTAATAGACCTGGCCGGCGCTGAACGATTGAAGTAGTAACGAATAAAATCTTTCACCAATTTCACAAGATCTATCGATACTAATGAACTAATGGACTAATCGACTAAAGGATTATCTACCTGTCCACCCCTATCTATTTTCGAGCAGCGAGCTCTAATCTGAACCGAGCAAACCCGAACGACACCACGGTAACATTGCTTGAAGGCAGCTCATCCCATACGCGTGATCTATTTTCTCTCTAAACTCGTATAACGGGTTATACTCGGACTACCTCCGCGCTGCGCCGCGAACCTGGAGAAACATCATGTCGACGGTCACCGAAATGCGTGAAAACGGGGATAAAAAAGACGCCATCTCAACACTCGCGGAGCACACTAACGCCGCATCCGCAGAAACAGTCCGGAAGAAGCCAATCGTTGGTTTATTACAGGTTGCCGGCGTTATCGTTTTGATTGCCCTCGCATTTATCTACTCCCGCGAGCCCGTCGATGCCAAGGCTCAGTCCGGAGCACCATCAACAGGACAAGCAACGCCAGCCGCAGCTCAAAACACCTCGACATCAGCAGGGAAACTCGCGCCTTTAGTTTCTGTACTTAAGCCGGCTGCGTCATCCCAACAGGTAGCTATTACATCAACCGGCTCTGTCGTTGTTCGCAGCTACGTGACATTAACACCACAGGTTTCAGGCAAAGTAATTTCAACTTCGCCAGCCCTAAGAAGCGGCGGCCGATTTTCGGCTGGTCAAATCCTTGTAACACTTGAAAAACGTGACTTTACCCTTGGACTCGCTCAAGCCAACGCTGATGTTGCCTCAGCACGCGCATCACTGCAGCTCAGTCTGGCCGTTGGCAGCGCTGCAGTATCTAACTACGAATTGCTCAATCCAGGTGAAACCGTGCCCACCCTCGTCGCCAAAGAGCCTCAAATTGCACAGGCAAAAGCACAATTACAGTCCGCCATTGCACGTCGTGATATTCAGCAAACGAACCTTGAACGAAGCGTCTTCAGCTTGCCTTTTGCTGGTCGTGTGGTCGAAAGCTCGGCAGATCAAGGCCAAATCCTTCAAGTTGGTCAATCATTTGGGCGCGTCTATGCGCTTGACTCGGTCGAGATTGTTACCTCATTGGCGCCAGAAGAGCTGACCAAAATAGCCCCTGCGATAGACCGCACGGTGACCGTCACAGCTGATGGCAACATTTTCTCAGCAAAGGTAAACAGGGTGGCGGCCGAGCGTGATTCGCGCAGCCGCTTCTCACAGGTGTTCATCACCCCGAACGACAACCAAGCCCTAACCCCTGGAACCTTCGTGTCCATTACGTTAGACGGACCGCTCATCGACGACACTTTCATGCTGCCGGAAAGTGCACTGCAGGTCGGTCAGGTTTTCTGGATTGTAAAAGACGGCAATATTGCCGAGGTTTCAGCGAACATCTTGGGTCGCAGTGACGGTGAGTATCTGGTTAAAGCGTTCGACTATGCACAGGGTATCGTGACCGGATCAGTTCCTGGCGCCAAACAAGGCATGCCTGTTCGATTGGCGAGTAAAGACTGATGGCCGGCCCAGTTATTCCCCATGTACCGAGCATCGACAATCACCGGGGCATTGTGGCTTATTTTGCTAGAAACCCGGTTGCTAGCAATCTTGTTATGGTCATTCTACTTGTCGGCGGACTTCTTGCTGCCCTGGGCCTAACCGCACAAGTCTTCCCTACCATTGACCCTGGCACCGTTACTATCTCCGTTGCCTACCCTGGCGCAACACCCTCTGAAGTTGAAGAAGGCATTACCCGCCGCGTCGAAGAGGCGGTGTTTGGCATAGACGGCGTGGACCGCGTGATATCCCGCGCATCAGAAAATCTAGGTTCCGTCACACTTGAACTAAAAGACTTCGTCGATGCCGACAAAGTCCGTGACGATGCTGAAGCAGCCGTTCAGCAACTGATCGACTTCCCGCCGGAAGACGCTGAACAAGCAAAGATTGTGCGAGCCGAGACCTTGGCAGACGTGCTAACGATCGTTGTCAGCTCTGAGATGGGCGAGCGTCAACTGCGACGCGGCGCTGAAGCCATAGAAGAGGAGTTACTTGCCCTACCCGGGGTTTCACTGGTCACGCTGATAGGCGCCAAGGACTACGAAATTGCCATCGAAATTACTGAAGCTTCGCTGCGACGCTACGACCTGACCATGTCCGAAGTCGCCAATACGATCCGCCGTTCATCCATCAATCTGTCGTCGGGTGAAATTCGCACGCGCGGCGGCGATCTACTACTGCGCACCAACACCAAGGGCACGACAGGCAAATCGTTTGAAAACATCGTGCTACGTGCAGGCTCTGACGGCAACGTGCTCAGAGTCTCAGATGTGGCAACCATTCGCGACGGTTTCATCGACGTTGACCTTATAAATCAGTTCAACGGTCGCGAGAGTGTATTTGTTAAGGTCCAAAAGTCCGAAGCCGAGGATGTATTGGCCATCGCCGAAGAGATCAAAACATTTTTAGTGGACTACACACCACCGGCGGGCATTGACGTATCCGTATGGGATGATCAAACCGCAATCCTCGAAGATCGCGTTGGCTTACTGCTGCGTAACGGTCTACTCGGTTTTGCGTTGGTATTCCTGTTTCTTGTCATCATGCTGGATTTACGACTGGCGCTCTGGGTAGCCATGGGCGTGCCCATTTCCTTTTTAGGCGCGTTTCTTTTCTTTGACGCATTTGACATAAACATCAACATGATATCGTTATTCGCTTTGATCATAGTGCTCGGTATTGTCGTTGACGATGCGGTTGTCGTTGGTGAAAACATCATTGCCGAACAGGAACTAGGCAAGCAAGGCATGGAAGCTGCAATGGACGGCGTCAAGGGCGTGTTTGGACCAGTCATGGTCGGCGTGCTAACGACGATGGCGGCATTTGCGCCATTGCTATTTGTGACCGGCACCTTCGGTCAGATTCTTGGCGCGGTGCCTGTGGTTGTCATTTTAGTGCTCGGCATGTCTCTGATTGAAGCTTTCCTGATTCTACCTTCGCACTTAGCCAATGGCGGCAAGTGGAGCCGCTGGCCGCTGGACCGCATACAAGACGCCGTCGCTGGCGTTGTGGAGAGATTTCGTAACAACATTCTGGCACCTGCTGTCGCCCGGGCTGTGCGGCGTCGCTACCTAACGTTACTGAGTGGCATTAGCCTGCTGATTTTAGCGGGCTCTTTAGTGACTTCTGGCGCGATCAGGTTCATATTTTTTCCCGACCTAGAATCAAGTTCTATCCGTGCGACGGTGGAGTTCCCCGTCGGTACCCCGTTCGAATCAACAAAAAGCGCGGCTGATCGCCTGGTTGCAGCGGCCAACGCCGTCAATGCAGAACTGGACGGTGTTGCCTTTGAATCAATTAGCGTCACCATCGGCGGCCAAACTCGCACAGGCGGCGGACCCGGCGGCGGCAGCGGATTAACCGTCGCCAGCCATTTGGCATCCGTACAAATTGAACTGGGACCCGAGCCGCCTAGAACCCAGTCGGCTAAGGAGCTGGAACGATTGTGGCGAACCGAAGTGGGTGAAATACCCGGCGTTGAACGCCTTTCCTACGTGGCAGACTTCTTCAGTGGTGGCGCCGATGTTGAATTCGAACTTGCGCATCAAGACGGTAAAATTCTTGAACTCGCCGTGGCCGAACTGAAAGCCAGTTACGAGACCCTAAATGGCTTCTATGAAGTTCAAGATTCCAACAGTATTGGCAAGCGACAATTCGATATCAACCTAACACCAACCGGTGAGGCTGCTGGATTAACGCCCGCAGATGTTGCACGACAACTGCGAAGGAATTTCTTCGGCGAAGAAGTTCAGCGCATCCAGCGCGGTCGCGAAGAATTAAAAGTGATGGTGCGTTATCCCGAGGCTAGCCGACGATCAACGGCCGACTTATTTGATGCGCGCATACGTTTGGTTGACGGCAGTGAAGCACCCCTTTCCAGTGTCGCGCAAGTGACGGAATCGCGCAGTTACTCCGCCATCAATCGAGTTGATGGACTGCGCATTGTGTCGGTCTCGGCTCAGGTTGATAATGCTGTGACGACGCCAAGTATTGCTAACGCCGAGATAACGAACCAACTCGTACCTCTCCTCAAACAACAGTTTCCTGGTTTGCAAATACGGCAAGCAGGTCAAGGCCGAGAGCAATCAGAAGACCTCGGCGCGCTGGGTAGGCTAACGCTAGTTGCCCTGCTGATCATTTTCGCGTTAATGGCATCGCAACTAAAAAGTTACACTCAACCCATTATCATACTCGCGGGCGTACCCTTCGGTGCTGCCGGCGCACTCGTCGGACACTACCTGCTCGGATACAATCTATCGTTTATCTCTATCTTCGGCATGGTGGCCTTGAGCGGCGTAGTTGTGAATGACTCGCTGGTGCTGGTTGACCGCTACAACAAATTGGTTGACGAAGGCTGGGATAATGCAGAGGCCATCATTGAAGCCTCACGCCTCCGATTCAGAGCGATCTTTCTAACCACCGCAACAACTGCGCTCGGCTTAACGCCGATGCTGTTCGAAACCAGCACTCAAGCACAGTTTTTGATTCCCATGGCCGTGAGTCTAGCGACAGGCATTGTCTTCGCCAGTGTCATCATCTTATTTCTTGTTCCAGCGCTTGTCATGATACGAGAAGACATGCGGCTGAAGGGCAAGAGTGCAGGCCGCAACAAACATGTGCTGCCTAACTCCCTCGGCTAAATCATTGATTAGTATTGCGTGAGTGAAAGCGGGACTCTATAGAAAACGAATAAGAACAGATTAAAAGAAAAGTTTCTGTAACGATCTTTTAAGTTTGGCTAAACGGCTCGTGCAGCCTTAACTGCGAACGTTACCACTGTTACGCATCACAGGCTTATGCCTCAGGCCCAGCAGCATTTGATGCGCCGCGGAAACCCTTCGTTGGTAAGTTTGATTATCGGGGTCTTAGTACTTTTTTTTGCTAAACTATAACGCGATTGATCAAAGCGTTTTTCTTGATCACAGATGATCCTGTCAACAACCTCCATAGACCCGATAATATGAATGACCTGCGAGAGTACTTCGAACAAAATGAAGGCAAGCTGATCCATAAGTAGCTTCACTACTTTGAAATATACGATCGTTATTTTTCAAAATTCCGCGGCACGGATGTTCATTTGGTTGAGATTGGTGTCTCTCAAGGCGGCTCTCTGCAAATGTGGAAGGACTATTTTGGTCCTAAAGCGCGAATTTATGGCATTGATGTCAATAAGGACTGTAAGCAGCTTGAAGAGGACCAGGTTGAAATTCTAATTGGTGACCAGGGCGACATTAAATTTCTAAAACAGCTGAAAGAAGCCATACCTCGTATCGATATCCTGCTGGACGACGGCGGGCATACCATGAAGCAACAAATAAATACGTTCGAGCAACTGTATCCCGCTATTTCACAAAACGGTATCTATTTGTGCGAAGACGTACATACGTCCTACTGGAAAAAGTTTGGTGGTGGTTATCGCCGCCGCGGCACTTACATCGAGTACGCTAAACAACTAGTGGATCAATTGAATGCGTGGCATTCACGCGAAGGTAATTTTAAAGTCGATGATTTTTCCAGAAGTGCCTATGGCATACATTTCTACGACAGTGTTGTCGTAATTGAAAAGCGCAACGTTGAAGAACCGACCCACGAACGACGAGGTGAGTACACCACGCCTTATCATAGTAAGCCCGGCTTCTGGAAACGTGTCGAGCGCAAAGTCACTGGCCTGCAATCTGGCAGAAAGTGATAAAAAAATAAGGGACTGTGATCATTTAGATGATCATTAGCCATACAAGTTATCGACCAAATAACGACGGTCCGTGTTTGTCGCTAACCGAATACTGATAATGGTTTAAAACTTGCCTTGAGTACCTGATCAGAGCTTTTTTGCTGCAGCCAACCGTTAATCGCTGTCGCGTAAACTTCTCGAAAATCCGTTGTGTGCTTCAGGTTATCGCCACTGGTTAGATCCGTGAGGCTCGGCATCTCGCCATAATGGCCGCCGTTGACTGAACTACCCGCAAAAAACATCACATTGGCACTACCATGGTCAGTGCCAAGATTAGCGTTCTCAGGCACGCGCCGGCCGAATTCAGAGTAGACCATTACCGCCACGCGATCACTGAGACCGAGTCTCTCAAGATCCCTGACAAATCCATGTATACCATCGCAGGCATAACTAAGTAGGCGACGCTGCAAAGCAGGTTGCTGCACGTGAGTATCAAACGCATTATTGCGAAACGACACATGGTACAGGCGAGTCGCAAGTCCTTTGTTGATACAGGCTGCAACCTTCGGCAAGTCCATCGGCGCAATGCCATAATCAACAGGTGTTTTATAATGCTCCCAGGCATCCCGGATCAGGGACGATGACTCAAGTGCACCGGACGCTACCGCATTGAGGTATCGTCGCGTCGCATTGCCGTTATTGGCATTCGAGATACTGTTTAGAATATCCGCCTGCTGAATAAATCCATCTCGCTGAAAACGAGATGGATCATCGAACACAACCGGCGTTTGGTATTGACTCTTAACCGCTAACGACTGCGTGCTACCAACGCCAATGATCGAATTCGGGGTTCCGCGCGGATTCATCGAATCTGCTAGCCGCCCCATCCAGCCGAACTCGTCGCCACCGTTCGGTGCTGCGGTATGCCAGTTTGCCATGGAGGTAAAGTGAGAAAATGACGGATTGTCGTAACCACATCCGTGCACGATGGCCAGGTCTCCAGACTGCCATAGCCGCTCAAAACCCAGCATACCGGGGTTGAAACCAAAGTGATCATCGAGACGCAACAGATCTGGTTTTTTAATCCCAATTGTTGGCCGATGACGATAGTAAGCGTCGTCAGCATAGGGCACGATCGAGTTCAGACCATCATTACCGCCGGAAAGCTCAACCACAACAAGAATGCGATCACTATCATCGCTGCTACTTTTCGAATCGCCCAGCGCAGGTCGCCAGGGTGACAAAGCTGCACCGCCGGCGATCGCAGCTTTTGACAAAAACTTCCTTCGATTAAGCGTCATTGTTAATCCTCATTATCCTAGCTGGTACTCGGGTCGACTCAGTATCACATGCAAAAGCATGCGTAGCGGTTCTTCAAGGTACGATTGCGCACCTTCAATATCGTTAGTTCCAACTTCTTTTTCAAGGAACGCCGCCAACATCTTTAGTGATTCAGGGTCGAGCGGTACCGACAAAAATTGTTCCACAAAATAACTAACAACCTCTTCGGGGCTCGTCAGCTTCGCTTGCATCACCTCTTCAGAAAGATTCAGCCTTGCCGTATGGCGCGGAATCGGCCTTACCCGCTCTATCGCCATCTGCCAGCCTCGATAGCTTGCATATCGCGTGTTAAACGCCTCATCTCTGTCGGCCAATAAATTTGAGGCGGCCATCATGTCGTTATCTTTACCCGGCGGCTTCGTGGCATTGGTAATGTCCATACCCTGCTTCAACCGCTTGTGAACAGTGACGATGGGCGATCCGTACATGGGATAACGATCCGGAGGGATAAACGCAATATCCGGGAAAACCATATCCAGCACAAAGTTGCCTCTTTCAAACAACAGGCTAGGTGTGATCCAGCTTCTGCCCTGCGACCAACCTGCAACCGTTGGCGGGTGCAACAAGCGCTGACCGAGCGCCTCCGTTGTTAGATTAAAATCAGGGACGCCGGGAACTTCTAAGAATCCTGCCTTATGATAGGTTGAGACCACAAGCTCAACCGGTCCTTTTATCCTTGTGCCGATCGATTCAGGTGAGTAAAAATCACGGGACATAAACAACATCTCGAGATAGTCGGCTATGTTGTAATCCAGTGCTTTTAGCTGGCTCCCTAAACGCGCCTGCAGGCTAGCATCGAGGTCCTGTCGCACAAAGTATCGATACAATTTACCGGCAATATATGCAGCGGTGACATCCTGCTCGAGGATGATATCAATGACATCCACACCATCGAAATTTCCACGCTGACCAAGAAATACTTTTTCGCCATCGTCATGCAGCGCATCGGCTACTTGAAAGTCGAGACCTTCAAAATTCCAGCCGGTGAATGCGCGGGCAGCTTCACGAATGTCCGTTTCACTGTAGTGACCAACGCCCATAGTGAACATTTCCATGATCTCCCGGGCAAAGTTCTCATTCGGCGCGCCCTTTACATTAATCCCGGCATCGAGAAATGCGAGCATGGCTGGATCCTGTGCCGCACCGACAAGCAGTGTACGAAAATCACCAAGGCCTTCTCGCTGAAACAACTGTAGTTGCATTAACATTTTTCGATAGTCACGCACCTTATCTTCGTTGGTGGCGAAATGGCCATGCCAAAAAAGTGCCATCTTCTCTTCTAATGGTCTGGGCGAATTCAGCATTCGGTTGGCCCACCAGTAAGACACCCGATCGGTCTCTAGTCGACTGGCTCGCAGCCAATAGAAAAACTTATTAGCCACCGGTTGAATGGGTCTGTTACCCGATTCTTTAACCTTAACGCCAAGTGCTTCGCCTGACTTCCTAGCCAGTTCAGTCGTCGCGGGTCTACTCGGTGGGAATGGGTCAAGACCCGGCTCAAACACACCAGAATGCTCAAACTCAGGGCCCTCGTAACGACTGACACCCTTGAAGCGTAAAAGTCTTTTCACAGCCTTTTTAGGACCGAGTTTGGTAAACACTTTGACTTCTGCCTGGGTGCCACCAAATGCAGCCCGCTCCAGCAGATGCGATGCCGCTTGCTGACTCCACTCTTCAGCGCTTATGGGTGACAGATCACCGGCCCAATCAGCGTCGGCGTAACTTAGAGACGCCGTTGTGATCGCCAAAATTACGATGGCTAGCGCACTTTTCATGTCATGCATGAGAGACTCTTCCTTGGAGGTTGACGAAGTATAGACTGCACTCGATCAATTATCATCGGTACTGTCGCTGGCGAAAAAATCAAAAAGTCACGCCACTCGCTAACTCGCAAATGCCGACTCGACCCGACCTAAAAGAACCAATTGGTATGGATAAATTCTCGATTCACTCCACGACTGCTGGTAAGGTCTCGTTCGTATCTATAAGCGGAATCACAATTGGAAAATCAATCGAAAGTTTTTGAAAAAGCGGCATTTATTCACGACACGGCGCGCGTATATGGCAACGTGCAAATAGGAAAAGGTTCATCCCTTTGGCCTTATTCAGTGATTCGAGCCGAAATGTATGACGTTGTCATCGGCACTAAATCAAACATTCAAGACTTTGTCATGATTCACGTCGGCAATGGCACCGGGACGATCGTCGGCGACTACTGCTCTATCACTCATCACTGCACGTTGCATGGTTGCACTATCGGCGATAACTGCCTGATTGGTATTAACTCCACCATTATGGATGGCTGCGTCATTGGTGATAATTGCATCATCGCAGGTCACACAATACTTAAAGAGGGCACCGTCATTCCTGACAACTCAATCGTTGCTGGATCACCAGGAAAAGTCATCAAAACCAGAAACAGTTATGAGCCTAACCGTTTCAATGCGATCGCATACTACGAGAATGCGATGGGTTACGCTGAAGGTGACCATCGACGTTTGTCGGATCCAGCTGTGATGAAAAGGCTTAAAACAGCAACAGAATAAATTTGATGATACTGCGCGACTTCAATCCGACCTCAGGCAAATTGCGTTGTTTACCTGCATACCCTGCCTGCCAAAATTCTGTCATGAACCAAGCAATCCATTGATCGTTAGCAAAACCCAATGTGTCCTGCCGATCGTTAGATCGGTCTATGTCCACATTCTAAAATCTATTGCGGTCAACATTCCAATTCAAAATTTAGCGTTCCTGAATTAGAGTTAATCGCTACGCCAACATCCTTTATGAATAATAAATTTAGAAATTAGTAATTACTAAGGCTCGCCTGCGATCCTCGCGTCGGTTTTGGCACTGTCCCTACCGGTATTTTTGTTTCGCTTACCGCAGTCAAACAACACCATCAATCGATTGAGCCTTTTATTAGTTGTGGAAGCACCGGCGCTGCTCAGCAGCTTCCCTAGTTTAAGCTCGTTATTTGGCTTGGAACAGATAATGGCCTTCTCAGCACTACATATTGTTGCAGATATGGTTATGTTCGTCCTTCATCCTACGTTTGTCGCATATGCATTACCGAACACTTTTCTTGCCTTCTTACGAAAGCCTTTGGCTCTGCTGACACTGATAGTCATCGCCAGCCTGCTTTTAGTCTGGACTGGACTAACAGAGTCTGCGGAGATTACATACATAGCAATGAGCGCGGTGTTCATGATCGTGTTTGTTGCGTCTAGCCTCAGCATCCGATCAAGCAGAACCAAACTCGCTAAGCAACGCGCGTGGCTGTTTACCCTAGCATTTGGCTTACGTGATTTTGCCTGGACAGTGACTTTTATTGCCGCTGCCACATCTGATATGCGGGTCATAAACAGCGTACATAAGAGAGTAGCGCCGTTTGGCATGAGCCTGACAAGGTTTGATGAAATTGTGAGTCTTATTTACGCGGGTTCATCCCTTGTCTATATTCCTATCGTGACCTATGGCGCGCTCAAACTGCAGTTATTTGATGTCGATATTCGCCTGAAGAAGACAAGTCGACAAAGTACGCTCGCTGCAATGTTTATCGCGCTATTTTTTCTGATATCAGAGGGTGCCAGTTCTAATTTTTCATCGATGCTGGGTAATTTCCTCGGGATTGCGTTGGCAGCATGTCTGGTGTTCTTTTTAGCACCCTTGAGCCGCTGGGCTGAATGGGTTTCCTCCTCTCTGTTAAGTCAGGATATGCAAGGCACCGACTATGAGAGTTATCGTAAATTTCAAATGTATAGTGCTGCTGTCGAGGAAACGCTAGCGTTGGGTGAAATCGGCCCGAGCCAAGATGCACTTTTAGACCGGCTACGGGAAAGCCTGCAAATATTCAATGAAGATGCACAAAAGGTACGACAGGAAATTCTTGCAGACAATTAAAAGACCTAAACTTCACCTAGATCAATTAGGCTTTTTGCGCCCGCTTTGATTGCGTCCTCAGATGATCTGAACTTCCAGATTGATCATGAAGATCACGAAATGACAACATCGAACCATTGTGCCAATGCGTCATTAACTAGTGAATTGGACCTACGGTAGTGCCGCATGTCACTCAACACTGAACAATGAAGCGAGCAAAAGACTAAGGTAGCACCAGTTTTTTCGCGTTGGCTAATACGGCGCATATTTTGGCTCCAGTAGTCTGGTAACGAAAAACAGCATGCTTTAATTCATGGCAACCTTTCATCACTTCGTACTTTTCGTTCAAGTTTTGGTTCTAATTAGAATTGAAATCATTAATATCGACAAAATTTGTTAAGAGAGAACATTTATTTTTTCGAGTCAATGCAGAGCAGTAAGGCTCTGCTGGTTATTCATACTCGTATTCTTGATATTATTTCCAGAAAGAGCTTAACCGGAAGCTATGGTTGCAATGTATAATATCGATCTTAACTCTGCGACACATGCAAACGCCTAGGTGTTTATGAGGAGAGCGAAGACGCGTATAATTTAACCGGCCGTCGATGATTCTTAGATACCGTCGGTGAGATAAAAACGGCGCCAACTAACAACACAGGTCAAGTGTGAAAAAGCTGCCTTTCACCCAATAATATCCTAGGATTAAAATGCTCTTATCAGCACTACTCTTTACGTCAGCTCTTATTCTGATGATGGTCAGCGGCAGCCACAAATCTGCGAGGATTTGCTCAAGTATCACTGCGGTAACCATAATCCTCTTAACATTGACTTACGTCACCGCAGATTATTTTACAGACAATGGCATTGATGAATCGGTCGTCTATCATTTACAGTATGGATTGCAGGGCACTGGATTCGGAGAGTATATCGCCCTATTTATTGCTGTTATCGCCACAATTCTTCTCGTTGTTCCAGCGATCTGGTATAAAAATCGACTACTTAGTCTCGTTACGAACAAAGCTTCCAAGCTCTCGTCAATCTCTGTTCTGTTGTTACTCACCGGTTCGATTCTAAGTCACGCAGCCACTAGTGATATAATTGCGCTTAATTTAGCAGCAAATGCGTCCTCAAAAAGTCTCTCAACCATTTATGCAGACACTAGTGTCGAAGTTCAGGGTAGACCACTGAACCTTGTCTACATATATCTCGAAAGTCTCGAGCGTACTTACCTTGATCAAACCCTTTTTCCTGGACTGACGCCAAACCTAACTCTGTTAGAAAAAGAATACACATCATTTACCGACATCCACCAACTACCAAGCACAGGCTGGACAATCGCTGGTATGACGGCAAGCCAATGTGGTGTACCGCTTGTGACGAAAGCCAACACGAATGACGCTACGGCACGAGGTGAAGGCAATTCAATGTCAGGCATGTCAAAGTTCCTGCCCGGTGCGACTTGCATCGGCGACATTCTAAAAAATATTGGCTATCGACTCTCTTATACTGGCGGTGCAAAACTGAGTTTTGCTGGGAAAGGCAAGTTTTACAAAACCCACGGATTTGATCTGGTAGAGGGCAAAGATGAACTCACTAAAAAACTAAAGCCAGGAAAGTACTTCTGGCAGTGGGGGTTGTACGACGACACGCTTTTTAACAATACAATAGAGGTTTTGAAAGATCCAGAACTCAAGGAGCCATTTGGTCATTTCCTATTGACCCTCGATACCCACAATCCAAAGGGCCATCCATCCGCGTCATGTGGTGATCGAAAATATCAAGATGGCGCTAACTCAATGCTCAATGCGGTGCACTGTAGTGACTATTTGTTGGGCAAGCTAATTGATAATATTCAAAATCTAGAGGTCGCCAAGAACACATTAATAGTCATCACTTCAGATCACCTTGCACTTCGAAACACCGCCACTGAAATTTTAAACAAAGGAGAGCGCAGAGACTTATTCATTGCGATACCTCCAACAAAACCTATTCCTCAAGTCGTAGACCGCCCCGGTTCGATGCTTGATGTAGGGGTAACTGTTCTAAACTTAATGGGCATAGAAATTTCGAAACTCGGGTTCGGAAGAAATCTGTTAGGTAATACTGAAACATTGCTGGAATCAGAAAGTTCACCTGACGATTTCCTGGCTGGCCAAAAAGGAAATCTGCGTGATTTATGGCTCTATCCTGATATTATCAATCAATTTAGTGTTGACGCCGAAAAGCGCCAAATGCAGATAGGTAATCAAACGATAAAATTACCAGCGTTAATTGAAATCAACGCAAACGACAAAACTACGAACATCGCTTTTGAATTCAACTCCTATCGTAAACTCTCTCAAAGAATTTTAGATATTCCTCCTGACCAAGCTGTAGTTTGGGTAGACAAATGCTCTTCGCTTCGTGCATTTTCTAGTGAAACTGAAACCTATTCAGAAGGTCTTTGTGTCGCGGCTGGTAAAATTGGGGGCGAGAGTACTTTTTTCAAAAGCATCGAGGGACAAGCTAGCCTGAACTATGAAAATCTACGCCCAACGTTAACCGCTGCTACCGAACCGGGTCGCACTGAAAAAGTCCGCCACCAACTCAAGATGGTCTCCACTTTTGGCGAATTCCCACTTCCATTGATCACACTTCCTGAAAACGCTGAGTTAAAATCTCCTGTTTCACTATACGCATCAGGACACCCTCTTGATGGTCTCTCCTTCATTCTAAACGAGGGCATTCAAGAAAAAACGTCAGAAAGCGACCGGGGACTTAACCTGCTAGCACTTTCATCCGATGGTGTTCCAACCCGCATTTCAAATGTCAATATTTGCAAGGGAGTTACTCAACCAAAAGTTCGAACCAATTTTGCCAACCTCATTCGCAAACAAAACGAACAAAACAAACAGGCAAACACGTTTATTGTTATGACAAACCATCTAGCCAAGTGCCTAGCAGACAAACAGACCGTTGAATTTTACCTCGAAGATCTTCCGTTCAAACAATGGCAAGATATTGTAAAACGACAATCATTTATCGGCGTGCTCGTCGACAATACCGTCGTTTTTGACAAAATTGGACACAAAGTTCATGGCACTCTTTCACTGCAAATCCAACCTAAACTTTCAGCAAAAAAATAGTGTTTTGTACTTCGTTTTTATAAATTCGATTGTCTAAGATGCGCTTGTAGCGAACGCCATGCTCAACCTACGGTCATTTGAAATTACTCGTCACGAAAAGAAGCTATGAAGCAGCAAACTCGCCGCGATGTTTATCCTCTTTTCAGAGGGCACGAGCTTTTACCTTTCATCGATGCTGGGCAAAGTCCTCGAAATCGCACTTCCCGCGTGCTTGGTTTTCCTCTTCGCTGTTAAGTCAGGATATGCAAGGCACCGAGTATGAGAGTTATCGTAAATTTCAAATGTATAGTGCTGCTGTCGAGGAAACGCTAGCGTTGGATGAAATCGGCCCGAGCCAAGATGCACTTTTAGACCGGCTACGCGAAAGCCTGCAAATCTCCAATGAAGATGCACAAAAGGTACGACAGGAAATTCTTGCAGACAATTTAAAGACCTAAATTACACCTAAATCAACCAGGCTTTTTGCGCCCGCTTTGATTGCGTCCTCAGGTGATCTGGGGTTCCAACCTAATGCCTCAGCAGGACTGCAATCGTATTCTATCTGCGTGCCGAGTGATTTGGCAGTAAATGCCATGACGGGATCAAACAGGGCGAGAATTCGAATCACAAAGTCCGGAAGTTCTCGGGTCGCCAACTTGTCTTTGTAAGCAGGAAATTCCTCAATCAGACAGGCTGAGACCGCTTTAAACCAACGGAAACCGTTACTACACAGCAACCGCTGCCCAGCGGCGTCAGCTTCCTCAAAACCAATTCGGTGCAAATGAGCGACGTCTCTGACATCGACAATACTAAAACCCATATGAGGCAACATGGGGTACTTGCCCTGCATCAATACATAGACAGTTTCTAGGGAACTGCCATAATCCGCTTCCAGGGCTGGTCCTAAAACCACAGCTGGCTGAATAGTGACAAGTTCCATTTCTTCATGTGCGTTGACGAAGTCCCACGCAGCCTGCTCTGCCAAAGTCTTGCTCTGCCCATAAGGATCCGCGGCGGGATGATTAACGTCTGTCCAATCCTCGGCGGTTTGCGGTGCAGAATCGCGCTTCTGATTACTACTCACAGCAGCCACGGAAGAGGTCAGTACAATTCGTCTTATGCCGGCTGCTTGTGCGGCTTTCAAAACATTCAGCGCCCCTTCTCTGGCGGGCTTGATCACTTCATCGGGATTTTTTGGCTGTTGGATTGGCACAGGTGAGGCCACGTGAATAACACCGTCACACCCTGCCACTGCTGCCGGCCAGGTGTCAGGATCCGTTAACGATGCTGCGACAAACTCAAGCTTGTCGATATGCTCAGTATGTTTCGCTAGCATCGTTTTAATAGCGTCAGCACGGCCCAGATCGCGGATACTGCCACGAACTTCATAACCATTGTTCAAAAACTCCAGAACAGTATGGCTACCGATAAAACCAGATGCGCCTGTCACTAAGACTTTAGACATCATGAGGATTCCTTTTGATTTGGCGTTGTTGGCGCAAATGTATGCCCCTTTTGTGAGCGAGTATAAGGTGAAATCTCACTAATCACCAAAACCCTACGACACGTTCTGGATCTCACCACACCAAGACGGACTTTGCCGAGCACGACATGGACGATGAGCACAGTTTTAAGTCTTCGAAACCTATTTAACGCCTCCACAGTCCAGTGGTACATTTTACTCAAGCTAGTCACGCCATCTTTGTCAGAACAATCGCCAGCACTGAGACATGTCAGAGTTTCGGCCAGTCACCCAAAGGCCAATGTTGATGTTCTACCAACACGTTAGGTTTTTTACAGATGATGATCGCGTATCGAATCGAGGTGAATTCATATCTTCAAGGGAGATGTCAGTCCGAAGAGTTACCGATTGAATCGACTCAGGATGAAAAACGATCGTTTGCTAATCAATCTCACAACAAATTTTTCAGTCTGACAAATTTCGCACAACGCCCATTTGAGCCATTCCAAATCCCGCGAATTTACTCTAATTGGCACGCTGATTGCTTTGTTAACGTTTGAAAATCAGATGCACACCTTTGATTCAGAAACGTTTTATAAATACCCCTCTGTTATAGGAGAAAACGACGCATGTGCATTTTGCAGAATCAAAACATTCGCGATTTGCGAATGCAAATTGCAAAGACTAGAGACCTTTGTTACAACAAAAATGAGAGATACCAATGATTAAATCACCGTTGAAATTAGCCACGCTTTTTACGCTAGTAACGATAATTGGCCACGCCAATGCTGCACAAGACGACCTAATCACCTTTGAGCCAGTTGATGGCTACCTACCCGACGGCTCATTGGCTGTCGACAATGCCGCTATCACGACCCAATATCGCGCCCAATACGGCGTATCTTTTGGCTTAGACACTGACAATAATTTAGAAATCGATCGCGGCTCAACATTACGACTCGAGGATACGTCTAATACCAACGGCAATTGGGGATACGTTTCGACGTTAGCAGAGGAAGAATATAACAATGCGGAAAGTGGCTACGAGTCTCAGCTAGGAGACTGGTTTTTAACAAACGATATAGATGGCGAAGTATCGGACACAATTTTAATCCAGTATGACAACCCTGTGACGCAGGCTTCGGGAGAAATTTGGGATATCGATGGCCGAACAAACGGCAACTCGGAACAATGGCAAGTATCTGCCTACGATCAGTCCGGTACCCTCCTCGAAAACATCGAAAGTCCGATAGGTGTGCACAACAGCGTCGAAGGGTCACTCGATTCGAAGCCTTGGTTGTGGTCCTTTGATGTAGGCAGTGGACAACAAATCACGAAAATTACTATGCAAGCCATTGGTAACGTAAGCAATTCGCCCGTTGCGTTCAACAATTTTGCAACAGCTTCGGTCGGTGCACCGGAACCGCAATTCTGGGCAATGTTGACCTGCTTTGGATTGATCAGCTTGTTTGTCCATCGCAGACGAACAGCGTAAGGGATTACACCAATGGACAAGAGTTCTCGAAACGTCGTTCTTGCTATTGTTGGTGTCATTGCTTTGGCCTTGTGTCTCGCGGTATTTGCATTGCAGGGAAGGGAGCGCGATCGGCTGGCTGCTGAACATGAGACACTGAAGCATGCTCAAGAAGTTCTCGAACTAGCGCCTGGCGAGTCGCTCAAAATGTACTACAAAACGAGAGGCAATGGATTCCCCGCCAAAAATCAGGCTGCGTGGGCGCCTCTTCATGCTAGAGCTTTGTTAAAAAGTAAACGCATTCCTGAACTCGCTGAAGTCTATCGACGCAACCCGGAACTTGTGCAAACGCAAGAAGATCTTAGTATTCAGGTCTACCAATTCCTTAGCACGACGGGCCGGCTGTCGGCCGCAAGTGCACTGCGTGACCATTGGCGTGATCGGGAGACTGACCAGCTAGGGTGGCTCACCGCCTCTATCACTGCCTATGTTTACCTAGATGAAATAGCAAGCGCACGGGGTATCGCAAGTACTGCAGAACTCAATGAAGACGATGAAGTGCACAGACAATTACTACTAGCCCGGCTCGCGGAACACCCAGCGACACGGGTTGCGCACCTAGACGCCGCTTTAGCATTGCAGCCGTCCGAACCAGATGCTAGAGCAGCACGCGCCCTACAACTGGAAACAGAGGATGAAATCCGCTATGCGCTCTACGAGCACAAACAGGCACTTCGAGCAGATCCTGATAACCCAGAACGAGCTCATGCATTGGCTGAATTTCTTGTAAGGAACAGGCAAAGTCGGGCTGCTCTTAACCTATGGGAGAGTTGGGCGGAAAAAGATCAGCAGGCCTATATCCGTGCTGCACTTTGGAGCCGATTAGTACGTCCAATGCAACGTATCCCAAAAACGCCACGGGTCTTTGAACCTGATCTAGAGCAGCTTGTTACGACTCTCGCCAGCAACACAGAGGCATTCTTTAATTCATCATTTTTAGATAACCAAGTAGACCTGGAAGAAATATTCTGGATTACGCTGCTGAACAAAATTTCTACTGCCCAGTACACTGACGCACTCACTCAAATGAATGAAACACCAACCGACAGCCCAACACTCAATCCGGTAATGTTCGCAGGTTTTCATCAGGTGCTGAATTATCGAGTTAACAAAAAATTTGAAAGCCAATCGTCACCCATAACATTGGATCTGAGGCCTGAAAATAGCCCTCTTATCACGAGAAAGCTGCAACAACTTGCCAAATACAAAGAGAACCAGGGCACCGACCTCGTCAATAATGACGAGACTCTAAGAGAAGTCGAAACGCTTTTAGCTTCCGATCAAATTTTTACAGCCATCGCCCTTGCTGGCGGCTGGACAGAAGCCGCACTAAATCTTCCAATGCCGACTGCGATTTCACCGCGTTGGCTTCAGTTACAATGGGTCAGTGCACTCATGGCAAACCGTTCATCGAAAATAACTCTTGCCTACGTCGAGTCGTTAAAACCATGGGACGAACAGATTGAAGTCATCGCTGCCGAGCTCTATCTCAGACTTGACAGCGTGCCGCTAGCAGAGGAAATACTGCGCCGACATGCTGGCACAGCGACCGTGGCTGGCGCGCGGGCAGCTGACCTGTACGCGAGGTTGCAGTTTGAACGTAAAGCGTATAACGAAGCACTTGAAACGATAATTGCAAACCCCGCTTTCAGCATGACGGTGCCTGGCCACGAACTTGTTGCTCGAATTTACATTGATGCAGGTGCTACGGAATCAGCTCTAAAGATTCTTTCTCGAATAACCAAAAACTCAACGTTTGCGCGAGAGTTTATAGCCGCTGAATCTTATCGAAACGGCGATTACAAAACAGCCAGTGACAACCTCGCTGCGCTAATCCGTGACCAACCCGAGCGCAGCGATCTACGTGAGAGTTTGCTACAAGTTGCCAACGCAGAGCAGAAGGTGAAACTTTAATGCAAGTCAGCGTCTTGACTGGGCTGCTTGTGCTTATCACTGGCGCTGTCTATATATGGCTGCATGATTTAGCTTGGTGGCACAGCCAGCCCTTCGCTCTGCTATTGATTTTGGTACCACTAATTCCAGCCTATCTGTGTCGCCCATGGAAATTGCGAGCATCGCCTTTACCCATGTCAATGCGCCACCAACTCTTACTAGGCTGTGCTGCGCTTGCATGGCTGGTAGGTCTTAGTACTGGTTATGTTTTCCCATTTGCACTGAGCTGGGCCGCCCTTTTCTGTATCTTCATGCACCAGAATTTCGAATCTGAGCGAGCAAACGACATACTAAAACTACTACCTTTTGCGCTATTGGCCTTTCCTTGGATAGTGCTGGATGGGGACACCATCGGATGGTACTTCCGACTCAGCGGCGCGATAGTCAACGAACACGTTCTTGCCGCTATTGGACTTGATGTTGAACGACAAGGCGTTAGTCTTCTTGTCAGTGGGCTGACAATCAATGTACTCGCAGATTGCGATGGCATCGATACCCTTCAAACGATGCTGATGGCAGGTGGCGTGCTTGGCTTTCTCGTCTCGGGTAAAAAGGACACACAATATTGGTACATCTGGCCGATGATCATTATTTTTGCCTGGCTTGCTAACACTTTACGTATTCTACTGATCTCCGTAGTCGGTCTACTTTACGGCGTAGACTTCGCGATGGGTACATTTCATGACTGGGGTGGCACGGTATCGGTTGCTCTGATGTTTTTGCTATTTGCCTTTCTGACACTAGGTTTCTCCGCAGGCAATAGTAATGAAAACCAACATGCTCACTGAGAAGCTACCGAGCATCATCATACTCACGTATGCGGCATTCCTATCATCGGATGTTATGACAGACTGGCGATACAGCCCTTTTGATTCTGGCGGGCATACTGCTTTCGCTATTTGGTTCTCGCTTTGGCTTGTGCTTGCAAAGACTGATGTAAAGCCCTCAAATTTTTTATCATTTGCAGCCGGACTCTGCTTGATTCTCGGTTTGATGATGGACTTAAACGTCGTATTTCATCTGGCCATATTAATTGCGGCGTTACAATTTTTGCCCCGCGAAGCCTGTTCCTACGCCCATCTTATCAGCGGGTTTTTATGGCTACCCGCCTTTGGCTATGCAATGGCCATGGTCGGCATTGAGGAGTCGAGCGCGGCAACCGTTCGCATATCACTCGCACTACTTATGACTATAGTGGTTGTGATCATTGCGACTACCCGAAAGTTGGAGCTTCGTTATGAGCCGCACTAATGGGCAATTTTTACAGTGGCTGATTATACTATTCGTTGTACTCGCAACATTTGCATTTAAGATCCATGCAACCCAGCAGCAACACAGCAGCCTGCATGATGTTCCTGTCAGCGGCTACGGTTTTGACGGCCGCGCGCTTGAATTTAGTGATGCCGAATTAGCATTTCTTGGCAAAGCTGAAGCAATCAAACATGAATACAGCCAAGCGGATTATCGATTGGTTGTCGTCGTTGTAGACGGCAGCAATAATCGACATGCTGTTCACGATCCGATCTTTTGTTTAAGGGGCGCTGGGTACGAAACAACCAGTAATACCGAATTTCCTATCATAAATGGTCACGGTCAATTGATCTCGCTTGCTAACGGATCAGCCAAACAAAAAGTTGCTTTCTGGTTTTCCAACGGCGAACAACGTTACACGGCCTTCAGCCGTTACCTTGCAGAATCGGCAATTAACCGCCTTACTTTCGGTGCGATCGGCTCGCAGCCAAAAATGATAACGGTCTATTCGACCGGCGGACGCATTCCAAATTGGTCGAGCATCCTAGATCGATTCCCGGTACTAATGGACATATAGTAAGCAGAGGCGAAAAAAAATCATGAACAGGTTAAAATATTAAATATGCGCTAATCATCAACCGTCATACCCCCTTACAGATAAGTGGTCGCATGACGCGTCAATCGCTGTTTACCAACGCGATGGCAAAAAGATACATTTTACTCCGTCACGGCACTCTGCTTTACTCAACCTCATAAACTTCGATTCTTTTCATAGAGACAATTTTTCTCTCACAATGACTTTTTTACAAAAAATTGTAGTAGCCATGACGATATTCAGCTCATCAGCATTCGCCGAACCCATGCGAGTAATGGGTATAGATTCTGCTCATACCAACTTGGGCTGGCAGATTGTCAACGATACGGTGATGGGTGGCCGCTCAAAAAGTCGTTTCGATACCGAAAATGGCCAGCTGTTTTTTAGCGGCGTAATCAGCACCAACGGTGGTGGCTTTGCATCCTTACGCAGCGATCGACAAGACTGGGACTTATCTATGTTTTCGGTCATCCGCCTAAAGGTGCTCGGTGATGGCCGTACTTACAAGTTCAGATTGTTTGCAGATAATGATCGGGCGTCATATCAAAGTGAATTTGTCACGACGGCCGACAAATGGCAGGTCGTAGAGTTACCGATCGATAAATTTTACGCTTCATGGCGTGGCCGCCCTTTAGACCGCCCTCCCTTGGCGGCTTCTGAGATAGCCGGCATGGGCCTAATTTTGGCAGATGGCAAAGACGGAAGTTTCAATCTAACCGTAGATTGGATAGAGCTACACTAGACGCATACGGCGCGCTTAATAAATGTTTCTGATACAAGCCAATACAGCTGCATACCAATCAAGCGGAGACAACGATGCAGACAGTTAACTTTACCCGCCTGGAAAATGGTACACGCGAGGAATACGCATTACTCGATCGCATGGAAGACGAATACAAGGCTGGTCTGCCAGATCGTATTTTGCAAAGCCTACGTAAACTCGAACACAGCATCTCGGGTTATCGCATCAGCCGGCTCGAGCACAGCCTACAGGGTGCAACACGAGCTACTCGCGCCGGTGAATCAGAAGAAATGATTATCGCCATCCTGTTGCATGACAACGGTGATGAACTGGCCACCTACTCACACAGCGAAATGGCCGCCGCGATTCTGCGCCCTTTCGTCTCCGAGAAACTCTACTGAATTGTAAAGCATCACGGCGTGTTCCAGATGCACTACTATGCGCATCACAGCGGCGGTGATCGCAATTGCCGCGATATGTATCGCGAGCATGCCTGGTACCAAGCAGCTGTCGACTTCTGTCACAACTATGATCAAAACTGTTTTGACCCCGAGTACAACTCAGAACCGCTGGCGTTTTTCGAACCCATTCTGCGCCGCGTAATGAGTAAGCCCCGTTTCAACGACGCCGAACAGATCGCTCGTTACGGTGACGAAACGAATCGCTAGCCCCCTTACTTGCTGCTCTATGCGGACCTACCTAAACCTTTAGCTAAGCTCTGATAAATAGAGCGAGTTCCTGAATTTGATTGGTCTGGCGTCTCTAAATTTTTTCCGCTGGTTAGCGAAGCAATCGTCTCAGCACCCAAGCCGCCTGTGAGGGTATGATCCGCCGTCACCATAATGATTCAACATTTATAATTCTTCGGGCCTACGACTTTGTTTTGAACATTTTCTAAACGCGACTCGTAAAAAAATGTGCTGCGGCTCTTTAGAATGTCCTAATATCGAATCGTTTCATCAGCGGATGCTTTGCTTCCCGTTCCACAGGCAAGTGTCTGCCCTGATTTTGACAATAATCGTTTTTCTTTTGTGAACGCCTAGACTGCACGCTTACAGAGCCTAATTAAAAATTCATTTTGACCCTTGTCATCTTCACACTTGTATAGCTCTGTGCAGGCAAAAGGCGTCTTGGCACTCAACGCGTTACGAAGTCAGCAACAAAGGTGATAACATCAGCGCACTAACCGACTGAGACTATGCTTTGACTGACCCAAAAGAAATCGACGAATCAACACCCTCTGTTTCAGAGCCAACACCTGCCCCGAAAAAAAATAGCCTACTCAAGCAAGCCATTCCATGGCTCATCACCATTGGCTGTTTCGCTTTTCTATACACAAGAGTAGCTGGGCCGGCTTCTGCACAGGATATGAGTGTAATCGCTTACTTGGGTAGTGTATTTGCTAGCGTCAACTGGTGGCTTTGGCTGGGGCTCATGATTCCCTATTCATTGTTCTTTTTTTTCCTCGATTCATTGATTGTCTGGCGAGTTATCAATTGGTTTAACGCAAAGGTTTCATATACCGATATCCTACCGGTTCGCGCCAGCACCTACATTTTGTCTATTATTAACGAACAGTTAGGTAAAGGCGCGATGGCCCTATATCTGAATCGCCGCGAAGGCGTGCCTGGCTGGAAGTTAGGCTCAAGCATGCTGTTTATTATGGTGTGCGAACTCATTTACTTATGTGCGTGGGCCAACATCGGCCTTGCACTACAGTGGGAAACGCTACCCGAAGTGTTTCGTCTATTGCCGTGGGTTGGTATGACAATTGTTGCCGTCTTCTCAGTGGCATTTTTGTACTTTCGTGGAATGATCTTGCCTAACTTCAATTTGCGAGACAAAGACATTCTGTTTTCTTTCAGAGAAGCGAAACTGGGCCAATACGCCCTGATTCTTGTCCTTAGATCACCCGCATTACTTGCGGCGGTCTTTGTTTACTCCGAGGCTTTGTCGTTGTTCGGGATCGAGTATTCCTATCTGCAGATGCTCGGCATACTACCCGTCATATTCTTTGGCGCATCAATACCCGGTCCGTTCCGCGCCGTCGCGGTTTCAATGTGGGTAATATTGTTCCCTGAGTATCCAGCTGAAATGTCCGCCTTTGGACTCGTTCAACATAACTTCTTCATTCTGTTCAACGCAGTTATTGGCCTGTTTTTTGTTAAACGTGCTCAAAAAGAATTGTTCGAGGAATAACCTGCCTTGGCGCGACCAGATTAGGAGCGCCAGCTATGTTCAGCGAACTGCCACGAGAAACAAAAATTTAAGGTTATAAGGCCAATCGGCCTATAGCCAAGCATCGCACTCATCCTGAAATTCTGCACGTTCCCCTGCCCTAATAATTGACGAAGCTGGCTTTTGCTGGTTTAGTCAGGTTTGAAAAGGGAGAGTGTTATGTCGAATGCCATAGAAGTTGATTTAACCACAGGCGTAAAGAAGTTCAATACCCGAGCGGCTAAGGCCAGCAATAAGATTCAAGGCAAGGGCTACGCCGTCATTACGGACAAATCTCTGAAAACCCTGCCTGAGGCGCCTGCCGGCGCTGTCTTCAGCGCCGAGGAACAAGAGAAGTATCGTCAATTTAAAGAGTCCCGCGCCGGTGCAGCAGACTATATAGGCCTCGAAGGCGAATTTAGCGAGTACCTCACGGACGTCTACTCCGACGATCCCGTTCCTAGAGAAGCATTAACGGATGAATGTGAAATCCTCGTCGTTGGCGCTGGTTTTGCCGGCCTACTACTTTGGTACAAACTTAAAAAAGCCGGCTTTACCGATATTCGCTTCTGTGAAAAAGGCGGTGACGTGGGTGGCACCTGGTATTGGAATCGATATCCAGGCATCGCATGTGATGTTGAGGCATACAGCTACCTGCCTCTATTAGAAGAAATGGGCTATATCCCAAGCATGAAGTTTGCAGGCGGCTTTGAAATTATGGAGTACTGCCAAAGCATGGCAGAGAAATTTGGTTTTTATGACCGTTGTTTGTTCCACACAACCGTTGAGAAGACCGAGTGGGATGAAGACGCCGGTCGATGGACAGTGAAAACCGATCGCGGTGACGCGATGCGAGCCCGCCATGTGATACTTGCCAACGGCATTCTGACGACGCCAAAATTAGCGCGAATCGAAGGCATGGAAACCTTTAAAGGCGATGCCTTTCATACATCACGCTGGAAGTATGATGTTGAGTTAGAAGGCAAACGGGTTGGCATCATCGGTACGGGGGCAACATCTGTCCAAGCCGTCCCCGAACTCGCTAAAATTGCCGGTGAGCTTTTTGTATTCCAACGCACGCCCTCTTCAATTGATATTCGGGATCAACGTGAAACCACCGAAGAAGAAAAAGAAGCCTGGCAGAATGAACCAGGCTGGGCTGTTGCCAGACGTGCTAGATTTGCAAAAATATCGGCTGGCCGCACAGCAATGAAAGCCAACGATGATTTTCTAGCGGGTAAAGTTAAAGATTTCAAAGTTCGCAAACAGCACGATACTGAGCTCTCCCCTGAAGAACTGGTTCAAAAACAGCTAGATACCAATTTTCGAATCATGGAGCAGATCAGGGCAAGGGTTGATGCCATAGTTGAAGATCCTAAAACCGCCGCAGCACTGAAACCCTATTACCCTTACGGCTGCAAGCGACCCACCTTTCATGACGAGTACTTGCCTGCGTTCAACTTGCCTCACGTACACCTCGTGGATACAGCACCGCGTGGTGTAAATAAGATAAACGCGCGCGGTGTCGTGCATGAGGGCGTCGAATATCCGCTTGATGTATTGATCTACGCAACCGGTTTTCAATGGATGGCAACCAGCACCTTCAATATGATCGAAGGTCGTAACGGTCGGTCGCTCACTGAGAAGTGGCAGTCGGAAGGCACTAAAACATTTCTCGGTTTACACAGCGAAGGGTTCCCCAATCTGTTTATTGTCTCGGGTCCCCAAGGCGGCGGTGGTAGTTTCAACTTCACCAATGCTATTGAAGAACATGCGGATTATGTTGTTTGGATGCTAAGCACAATGCGCGATCGCGGCGCGACAAAAGTCGACGTTAAAAAAGAACCCGAAGAAGACTATGCCGAGCACTGTCGTCAAGCTGACATCATGACTGCGCCACTGCGAGACTGTATTACCTATTACAACGGCCACGGTGAGGGTGAACCCGGCGCGCTAGCCTATTATGGCGGCGGCCGCTGGCACAAATTTCGTGAGCGGGCCCAAAATTCACTCGCCCCCTACATCTTTGAGTAACGTAACGCATTAGCGGCGAACATAAGCAGATCATCTTATTTAGTTCATCTTATTCAGTTAATCGTCAAGAGATAGAACAATGTCGTTAAGCAATCAAATCTCTTAACTCATTTGCGCAAGAGTGTTTGGCCGCCATTATTGACGAGCCGTCGCCGCTACTCGCTCGCAATGGGCGTAGTCGCAGCGCGGCACGAGCTACTTTGTTGGGCCATCTGAAAAAACCAACGACGCAGCGAGATTTTCCCCTGCCTGAAAATACACTGCGTGTTTTTTAGCCATCGCGAATTTCGAATCATGTATACTGACGTCTCTATTGAGTGGCTAACAAAGGAGACGATAGTGTCCTCGGTACTGCAAAGAAGACAACAATTACTTGGCGACGCCACGCTTTTTTACGAAGACCCTATCCAAATCATAAAGGGTGACGGCGTTCTTCTCTACGATGAAAAGGGCAGAGAGTACATTGATATGTACAACAATGTGCCTTGCGTTGGTCACGCGAACCCGATCATTGTCGAAGCGATGGCCAAACAGATGTCGACTCTCAACGTTCATAGTCGATATTTACACGAAGGCATCCTCAATTATGCTGAGCGACTACTGGGTTTACACCATGCAGATCTAGAAAATATTATTTTCGCCTGCACGGGCACTGAAGCCAGTGAAATTGCCCTCATGACAGCCCGCATCGCAACACGAGGCCGGGGCATCATATGCACGGATGCGACCTATCATGGCAACAGTAGCGAAGTGATCAAAATGGCAATCGCCGCAAGCTCAGGCGAACCAGCAAACGCTGAGTTCCGCGCCATACCATTCCCGCAGAAATACCGACCACTGCAGGAGGGATTAGATGAAGAGGCCCTGTGCGAATTGTATCTTGACAAAATAAGGCAAGCGATTGCCGACTTCGCAAGAAACAAAATTCCTTTTGCCGGTATGTTCGTCTGTTCTATCTTCGCCAATGAGGGGTTGCCCGACATACCCGGCAGCTTCATGGCAAAAGCTACAGATATCGTACACGCCGCAGGTGGCTTAATGATAGCCGATGAAGTTCAGGCTGGGTTTTGTCGCTCGGGTGATTTCTGGGGCTATGAAACCACCGACTTTAAACCAGATATCGTCTGTATGGGCAAACCAATGGGCAACGGGCTACCCCTATCAGCGGTGGCTGCAAGTGCTGATCATGTCGCATCGTTTCGCAAAGCAACGCGCTACTTCAATACGTTCGCCTCCAGTCCATTACAAGCTGCCGTTGGCATGGCAGTGCTCGATGAAATTCAGAATCGCGATCTGTTGCGACAAAGTGCTGCTGTTGGTGCATATATGCGCAATGCACTTAAACGCATACAAGCAGACCATCCGAGCATGGGTGATATTCGTGGTTGTGGCCTCTTCACAGGGATAGAGTGGGTCACCGAAGACAGTCAAGCGGATCAAGAAGGTGCCATCGCTGTGACCAACAAGCTAAAAGAGAAGGGATTTTTACTCAGCAATGCCGGCATATTAAAAAATGTCATTAAAGTGAGGCCACCACTAGTTTTTGAAAAGAAACACGCAGATCAGTTTCTTGAAGCTTTTAAAGAGATTGTTAAGGGTGGATGATCCTGTTGCGATTCTAAAACAAGTCAAAGGGGTGCTTGATCATTGGTCCCTTGAACCGGTAGAAATTGATGTTGCGTCTCAATCTGAGAACATCGTTTACAAGGTCACAACCTTAGAAGGAAACTTCGCGTTAAGAATTCATCGACCGGGATATCACACGCTTGAAGAGTTGAACGCCGAGCACGAGTGGACCGGCGCGCTTTCTCAAGCCGGTTTTCTTTTGCCCACAACCCGACCAGCCACAACCGGTGAATTCTATATCCCCGTCGAGATCAATGGCGGTACTCGCTATGCGGGTCTCATCGAATGGCTCGATGGCAGCGCGATGAAAGACCAGGAAGACGACGAACCCACTGATGAGCTACATCGGCAACAGCTCAGCGCGCTGGGTGAGTTGATAGCAAAGTTGCATAATCACTCCTCAGCATGGCAACACTCTGTTTCTTTCACGCGTCATCACCTCGATGTTAACGGTTTTTTTGGCCCGACACCTTTTTGGGGTCGATACTGGGAGTCCCCTAGCATCAACAAAGGTCAGCGAGCTCTGCTACTTTCCACACAAAACACCATCGCAGGCATACTGAAAAATCTCGGTAAAGAACGGAACGTCTTTGGCATGATCCACGCTGATCTTCATCGGGGTAATGTTTTCATCTCTCACGACAAGATGTACTTGATTGACTTTGATGACGCCGGGTTTGGATGGTATCTGTACGATATTGCCGTGGCGCTTTATGAGTACAACTTTGAGGAAGACTATCAAACAATTGAGGCCGCATTCTTAGACGGTTACACGAAGCACCGGGTACTCGCGGATGCGCATCGAGCTCTGTTACCGATGTTCTTGCACATCAGATCGCGAGCCATCATTGGTTGGGCAACCGCACGACCGGAACTAAAACAACAGGCGCTTATCGATGGTTTGGTACAGCAAACCTGCAAGGAAGCCGTTTTTTATGGGTGAATTTTAAAGGGATTCGGTCAAAGTAAAGAAAGGACATTAACGCAAAAAGGCACGACCCTAAAGAATCGATTGCACTTCCGTCAATTGATGTAATAGATCGAAACTTATTTAACCAATAACTGCATAATCCAACATCGTTGCGCCGCCCTGATATTAAATCGCCCGAAGGCCATAACAGCGTTACCTAAACGTTCAACCCGAGTCTTCGTTAAGGTCCCATGGTCCGAACCTCAACCCCGTCACGGCAACGACAACATAAGCGATCACTGTACCGGCAACTACAGGCAACAGCCTATCAACTGAGATCGAACTAATGACCCAGCAAATATATCGCGAATTAGAAGTCATGCAGCGTGAAAGACGTGACTATATTCCAACGAGCCAATAAGATACTGCGATGAAAAAAATTGTTGGCGGGGGTCCCAAAAAGGTACTCTACACATTAAATGCGGTTAGGCGTATTGGACTAAAAAATTCCGCCAAGGCCCTATCCTCGAAAAACACCTGCAAAGCTTGCGGGCTAGGAATGGGCGGTCAACAAGGCGGCATGACCAACGAGCTTGGTGAGTTTCCCTCGGTATGCAATAAAAGCGTCCAAGCCCAATCCACAGATATCCAGCCGCCTATTCCGCACGAAGTCTTTCAACACAGTATTGAAGAACTTAAAGAACTAAGTCCGAAAGAGTTAGAACACATGGGCCGACTCGGCCAACCAATTTTTAAGGCAAAAGATAGCGAACACTACAGAACTGTAGACTGGGACTGGGCGTTAAATTACGCCATCGATCGTTTCAAACAATCCAATCCCAACCGCAGCTTTTTTTACGCTTCTGGCCGCTCCTCAAACGAAGCCGGTTTTTTGCTGCAACTTTTAGCAAGACTTTATGGCACAAACAATGTCACCAATTGTTCATTTTATTGTCATCAGGCAACCAGCGTTGGTTTAGGTAGCACGATCGGCACCGGCACCTCTACGATAGAACTGGAAGACCTCGCCCACTGCGATACGATATTTATTGTTGGCGCAAACCCTGCATCGAACCATCCTCGTCTCATCCATCAGCTTAAAAACTGTCGCGATAGAGGCGGCAACGTGATCATCATCAATCCGGCTAAAGAACCGGGGCTAGTCAAATTTTCCGTCCCCAAAAGCCCAGCCTCGATGATCATGGGCGGTACTGAAATCGCGTCTCTTTATCTGCAACCTAATATTGGCGGTGACATTGCACTGTTTAAGGGTATTGCAAAACATCTTATTCAAAATGACGAAACCGCACCTGAGTTTATTTCCAAGTATTGTGATAATTACGAAGACTTTAAGAAAGATATTTCTGCAACCTCTTGGGAAGAGATCGAAACAAACTCAGGCGTTGATCGCGCCCAGATTAAAGAAGTTGGCGATATGTATGGCCAAGCAAACAAGGCTGTGTTCGCCTGGGGCATGGGCATAACGCACCATCAATTTGGCTCCGCTAATGTGGAATATCTAAGTAACCTTGCGATGCTCAGAGGTATGGTGGGCACACCACACGCAGGACTACTGCCCCTGCGCGGCCACAGCAATGTTCAAGGCATCGGCACCATTGGCGTTAAACCTGTGTTATCTCGAGAAGTCTTTAGTAAACTTGAACAGAGCTTAAAAACCGAACTACCCAGCCAGCCAGGTCTCGATACTCTCGCCTCGTTAGAGCAAGCACATCGTGGCGAAATCGATAATGCCTGTATTGTCGGCGGCAATTTGTACAGCGCAACACCCGACTCCAAATGGGCGGCACAAGCACTCGGCAAAGTTGCATTCAAACTATTTCTTACCACGACACTCAATCAAGGACATTTATATGGCGTTGAGCAGGATGTATTGATCCTACCGGTCTGTGCCAGAGATGAAGAAAGTCAACCAACCACGCAAGAGTCGATGTTTAACTATGTTCGTCTTAGTGACGGCGGCATTGACCGTCTTAATAACGTACGCTCGGAAGTGAACATACTCTCTACATTAGGGCAGGGCCTGATCGATCACGCGCTACCCAAGGATTCCCCTTTTAGTTTCCAGGCGTTTCAATGCCACGATAAAATTAGAGCTGCGATCGCCAATACCGTTCCAGGCATGGAAGACTTACAAGACATCAACATCGCAAAGAAAGAATTTTACGTTCGAAAGAGAATCATGCACGAGCCAACGTTTAAAACATCAAACAATCGCGCGCATTTTCAAATACACCCAATACCCCAAGCTAAAATGAAAGGCTTTCCTTTTTTATTGGCAAGTATTCGCAGTGAAGGCCAATTCAACTCGATTATTTACGAAGAGAATGACACCTATCGTCAAAACGCGGAGCGCGATTGCATATTAATATCAAAGTATGACATGGATGAGCTTTCTCTTAACAACGGCGATCGAATAAGTGTTCGCTCATCGACAGGCACGTTAAAAGACAAAAAAGCATTTTGTTTCGATTTGAAACCTGGAAATGTTTTAGCTTACTACCCCGAAGCCAATGTTCTGTGTGAGCGAAAAGTTGACTCACGTAGCTTCACGCCTAACTTCAAATCAGTGCCGGTTAGAATAACCAAACAATTACCTATTGTTTAGCAGCGAACAGTTTTAGGAAGGCGGTTTCGCTTTCTGGAGTACCGATCAATACGATTTCACCTTCCTGAGGTAATACGGAGTCCGGGCTAGGGTTGGTAGTAGTCTTATCTTTTGTGTCGATGCCAATCACGGTGCAATTGGTTTGTTGACGAATGTTGGATTCAGTCAGAGTCTTGCCCGCAAGCTCCGCAGGAACCGGCACCTTAAACACATTCAACCCTTCCGCAACCATCAGCAAGTCACTGCGTTGCATCAAGTTAAACAGCGAATTGGCGCCCATTGAAGCGTACGACATAACAAGATCCGCACCGGCGCGATGCAAAGCAGCAACACTGCGCTCTAACGTTGCGCGGGAGATAATTTGTATGTCGTCACGCAATAGGCGACTGAAAATAGCGAGATAAATATTCGTTTCGTCATCTCTTGTCGTAATGATGACCGTTGAGGCATGCTCAATACCGGCTTGGGTCATAATATCCGAATCAGCACCAGAGCCATTAATGCTCACGGACGGATCAACAATACGTTGCTGATCGCTCTCGATGATACGATATTCGATGCCACGTCGAGCCAATTCGCTTGCAGTCGCTCGACCGACACGTCCGCCGCCAATAATGATTACAGGCCCCTTAGGGATAGCAGAATCGTCGATTTGGCACATCTGGTCGAATTCTTTGAGTTGTTGTCTCGAACCCGCCAGCACCAACGCCGTGTTTGCATTCACAGTACTGTTCTCTTGGCCGATCTCAAATCGGCCTCGGTCCCAAAAGCCAACAATGCTGACACTGGTCTCAAACTGCGCCTGCAGGTAAGGCTTTCCAACAAGCGTGGTCTGGCTTGCGTTCACTTCAGCAATCAGCAGATCATCAATTTTGCCAATAATGTGAGTGAAATTTTTGCCGCCCGCCACTCGCCTCGCCAGCGCACCCGCCATCAACTCGGTCAGATTCAGTACTCGCTTGCAACCGGCTAGCTTTAACACCGGTACCGAACTGTTATCTCTAGCAGCAGCAATGATAGGAATGTCTTCTGAAATACCGCGAACGGTGAAAACCACCGTCGTGTTGGAGATATCGGAACGTGTCGTTGCAACCAGCGCCGCTTGACTCACTCTGGCATTGTTAAAGGTTTCAGGGTCGCTTAGGTCGCCGTGAATAACATTAAGCCCGGCGTCGTGCAGCAATTTAACCTCTTCAGCGTCGGGCAGAATCACAACGTAGGGATAATTGTATTGCTTTAACTTTTAAACCAGAACCATTGTGATAGCGCCATAGTTCGTCAAAATAATGTGATCTTTTGTTCTGCGTGAGATTTTACGCGGCAGCCTACTCGCCGCTCGCGCTTCCATCCATGGTTCATAGAAGAGTTCGATAAAGGTAACAGGTAACAAAACGAGTAATACAATAATGCCGGACAACAGCACGACAATTGAAAAAAAACGGCCGTAGTCGGATGTGAACGTAATGTCCCCATAACCCAGTGTCGACATGGTGGTTAAGGTCCAATACAGCGAGTCGATGATCGAGTAGCTGCGACCCTCAAATGCCATTAGGACATGGAACACAAAAGAAAATAGGGTAATTAATGATGAGAAAATGAGCAGGTAGCGCAGCAATGCTCGCAAGCGACTCTCCACCATCCATGCGGGAATTGCATCAGTCAGCTTTTGGCGCATCTGACTTTTTATCTGCTGCCATAGTGACGATTTCTTGTCAGATTCGGTCATCGTTTACTTGCGAGCACCCCAAAGGTTTTGAGATTTAAATAAAGACATTAAAGACGGTAATGTGCCTGAGTACACCTACCCTAGGCAACCTTTGAATATAAAAGTTTTATACGACAAAATTAATATCGGAACGATACTTTAACTAGCACAAAAAACTTAACTTACTTAATCTCCGCAGAATGCCGTTTGAAAACCGTCACCCATCAAATATGGATTTACTACGTTTGTTAAAAAAAAGGCATTGGCTAAAAAAATAGCCAATGCCTCCGCACTTTATTTATGCGGAGTGAAAAATTACACCCCGCTTATTTTGGCCCGGTGCAAAGGCTTTAATCACCGCCAAAACGGTTAGATCCTCTACACCGAGTCAGGCTGGTTATTAAAAATCAGCTGCTAGCCGCACATACCAAAATCCACCGTTGAACCCAAAGGGTGACGTTAATGATTGCGTCACACCAAGGAAGTTTAATGTGCCATTTTGTTCGTCGTCAGGCTCAACATCAAATACGTTCTCTGCCCCAACAGTTAGATGGTAGTTATCAGAGATCGTTACAGTCGCCTCAAGATCAACCAGTAGCTCACCACTGTAGGTTGATCGGTCAGAAGCATCACCCGGGCTAAATAAACCGCCTGTTGAAGCCCAATCATCGTAGTTGTTTAACCTTACTAAGCCGCTAAACATACCACCATCAGAATAACTAGCAGTAAACGTTGTACGGTTCTGCGGCACATGGTTCTCAAGGTCAAAAACTCTAGACTCATTAATTGTTCCAGCCACTACGTTAGACACCTTCTGTTCGTTGAAATTATGTCGCAAGTCAAATGTCATTGAACCGCTAAACACCTCAACGCTGGTTGTGACCGCTAGATCAACACCAGAAATTTCAGAATCGAATCCATTCACAAAATAATTAGCACTACTACCTAGCAGAAGATTTGCGTTAGGAATGCCCGCATTGGTCAACAGCGTTACTTCGTTAGCACCAACAGTGTTGTTAAGAAGAGCAAGTCGATCCTCAATCTCTATTTCATAGTAATCCACGGTTATGTCGAACATATTGACCGACCAGACCGCACCCACAGTAAAGCTGGTGGATTCCTCTGGGTTCAGTGGCAATGCACCTAAAGTTAATGCAATAGGATTATCGACAGGGTAGGTTCCGTTTGGTATCAAATTACCATTCACATCACTGGTGGTCGTCACGTTGAGCGTATTGACCTGACCAGGTGTAGGTACTCGGAAGCCGGTTGATGCAGTGGCGCGAAGCGCAAAATCTTCAGTCAACTGGTACCTTGCAGACAATTTGTAGTCGAAGGTTGAGTCAAACTCATCGTAATCTTCATAGCGGAAAGCAACACCGGCAGAGAATTTATCCGTGATGTCAGCTTCCAGATCGACATAGAAACCTAGACTTTGACTTTCGAAACTACCACTTGATTCGACAGGGAAACCCTGGAATCCGTCGGAACCTACACCAAAAAATGAAGCTGTTGGACCCGCTTCAATAGAAGCTGAATCACCCGCGCCTATTTTGTAAGTCTCATCACGCCACTCCAAACCGGCGGCAACGTTAATAGGTGATGCAAAATTAGCAAAATCGATACTTTTAACCAGATCAATATTTACACTAGATTCTTCCTGCGTGAGACTGCCTGGCTTAAAGCTCACAGGTGACAAAGAACCGAGACTAGGATTGATGGTCTCGGAAATGTTGTATTGAGCTTCAGCTTCCGAGTTACGCACTTTAATATCCCAGCTCGTACCATCGGAAAACTCACCTCTCATTCCAACAACGACTGCATAATCTTCCAGATCAGCACCAAAGTTCGGATTGTATCCGCCTGGAAAAAGTGTGTGAATTGGGTTAAGCAAAACGAAACCACTGGCACTAGTTGAATCAGCGGTGACATAGTCATTGGGGTTAAGCCCTGCTGCTTGGATGCTATTAATCAGTGTTTGCGGCGCCGGGTCTGGCAGAAAATCGCCATCAAGGTCTACCTGCAAAGTGTCTCTGGCAGCTGTCTGGTAAACCGGATCAAGAACAGGACCACGGTAGAAGAAATCAGAAACTGTTTCGTTTTCTGACCAGTTAAAGTGACCGTAGATTTCTGTAGTGTCACCGATTTCATAAGCTGTATTGATAAACAACTTTGTCGTTTCAACTTCCGGATCGCCCCAACGCTGACCTAGGCCATCGAGTGGTACAAGGCTTGGATCGACGATCGTTGCAACAAAAGCTGCATCGGGTCTCGCAATACCACGTGACGTTGTATCGGCATCTGACATTTCCAGCGTTGCATTAACAAAGCCTTTATCCCATAGACTGAATCCGCCGTTTAGGCTTATTGATGAGCGCTCACCATCACCTTCGAAGTACTCACCTGTCTGATAGGAGATCGAAAAACCCTCGTCCGCATCTTTCAAAATAACGTTTATAACACCCGCTATCGCGTCTGATCCGTATTGTGCAGAAGCACCATCACGTAATACTTCAACACGTTTAATCGCTGCGCCTGGCAATGCTGAAAAGTCGACAGCCTGAGCACCCTGATTGACTGTACCCAATGGCGCTAACTGCAAGTTAACAAGGGGTGATCTATGGCGACGAGAACCATTCACTAAAACCAGCGTCTGGTCCGGTGAAAGATTCCTCAAAGACACAGGACGAATAAACGCTGTACCGTCGGCTATTGGAAAACGCTGAGTATTTAGAGCAGGAGACAGTTTAGTTAAACCGTCGGTTAGATCAAAAGTGGCCTGCTTTGTAACGGTTTCACCGCTAAATACATCGATAGGAGACAAGGTTTCTGTTGGAGCCAAACCCTCCTTACGGGTACCTGTCACGACGACCTCTTCCATCTCAATCGCAGCCTCAGCCTCAGCCATAGCCACCGCTGGAAGCCCGCCAGACAAGGTCATAGCAGCTATCAGTAATGTTTTGTTTTTTATCACCATTGGATCCCCCAAAAATGCATGTTTTTTCGGCCCAAATAGGCCGGCTCGGAAATTGTACTGATTGACACCTGAATCTCTACACTTATCTGCATAGCACTCGCGACTAAGGCAAAGACCTGTCGCCGTGATCTAACGAAAAAAACAAAAGAAAAGAATATGGCGACCAACTCGATGTTAAGAAGTACCGCGTTGACAGACTGGGCATATAATTTACGCGGCCCTTTACTCAGACCCCCTTCTTTCTGCATGCTCTTAGCTGAATTCTCTAGTGACTTAGCAACATGGCCCTTTCATCTGGTAGCGTACAAATCGTCAACCCACAGGCATCGCATTGCCTGTACGACATATTGCAAAACACAGCGCAAAAGTTTCCTAGCGACTTTGTTGATTCACAATTGCCAGAAACCGCGCAGGCTTTTCGTCAGAACTATATTCACAGCTTGCCAAGATTCGAAGCAGCTCGTCTGGCAAGCCCTGCCAGCACCCTCATCGCCCGCGATCTTGCATTAGGTTTTGAAAATCAGCTGGTATATCGCACAGCTTCCGGCGATGAATCCATACACTCATACCTAAGCACATCCAGCAACCCCCTCGCGCTAACCACGATAGAAGGCGAGAGCACATCATTATGGCCGCCAGCGTTTGAAGACAAAGGCGTTATTTATCAAGATCTCGCCAAACTCGGTGCTGTGCTGGCAAATCGAAATGTGATCACACCGAGCGCCGCAGATGCGCTCAGCTGGCTACAACAACATTTAGCAGGTGAAGGTGTGTCACTAACGGGTCGAAAAATTGCTGTAATAGGTGCAGCGGCAGAAATGGCACCGACTGCGCAACTGTTAAAAACAGGCGCTCAAGTATTGTGGCTTGATCGCGTCGCACCATCTGCAGCCTTATGTGCGCCAGCTAACATTCATGGTTCCTTGAGTTACCATCCACACGGCGTTGATCTACTCGCACAACCAAAGGAAACCCTGGCGACACTTATTGCGTTTGCAAATGGTGAACCACTCGATTTATGCCTGTATGCCTATGCACCTGGCCAAGGGCGAGAAATTAGACTCACCGGCACCATGGATGCGCTTGTAAACAGTTTGCCACCGCAACTGATTAGCAGCGTCACCTTACTGGTGTCTCCCACGACGCCGACCCGACTGGCTGAAGTCGATATCGCAGCTATGGATAAACGTCTCAATGCACGACCTGCGTGGGAGTCCGCTTTGGCGGCGATAGGTTTACTGGGCAAAAAGGGTGGTAAAACGACGGTCAATTCAACTTCAGTGACAAACACCATCGTCAGCATTCAAGGCGCAAGCTATCAGGCCGCCCAATATCTCGCAAAAATTATCATGGCGGATTGTTGGGCAAAGCATGGCAACCCCTACGATGAGCAAACGCAATTGACGCCCATGAGAGTTTCCGCCAACACGGCCGCTATTACGCAAACGCAGTCTTTAGACCATCCTGTTTTTGACGCGGCTTTTGGTGGCGCCGCAGCCCTGCAGGTAGAAACCTTTACGCCAAATCAGTCCCAGTTAATGAACGGCTTATTGGCGATTCATGATTGGCTACGGCCTGAATTGCCAGTGCCAGGTCAGATACGTGTGCATGGTGGCATACACACGCTGCCCTATCCTTTAGAGATAGCACTTAGGCCCGCGGCAGCGATTGGCTTTGCCCGCAGACCAAAACTGCTCGCTGGATTGTTGCGCTAGTCAGACATCAACTTAGGCTCCGCTCGTTACATAATCGAAGGTTGCTAAAAGGCACTGCTGTCGAGGTGTTGAGAAGGGTACTGAACCGATGTAACAGCAGCCTTTCGACTTCTCATTTTGCACGAGAGACGCATCATCGCGCCAGACGTTAAGGGTTGGTACTTGACCACAAGACAGGCCGACTAACTCTGACACTTTACAGGGAGACACCGTTTTTCGACTGCACTATTGTCGCTTTGCCTAAATCTCGGTGTATGCTAACCACAACTAAGTAACGGGGGACCTATGTAACCGTCATTTTTCATCAAGTGCGATTTTGTTAGTTATCCTCTATTCGCTGATTTCACCGCTGGCTGCAAAGACCTTTTACTACAGCGGCGACGTGAACCGCTCGAATGAAGGGACAAACCAGAGTAAACCTGCAACGAACCGACTTCTCGGCGTTATTACAATAAGCGTAATTTCATCAGGTAAGGTCTCGTATGCAAGCACTTGGCGCTTACAGTGACTCGTGATCCCGTGCAAATGATGAAGCGACCATATAGGTTGTCATGGCCTATGAAGCGAACAATAGGCTCGTCGTTAACGATTTGATATTGGAAACGTTAGATCACTTGGGTCTGCTGAGTGTTATACCCAACTTCACCTTCAATTAACGGCTGTTTGATGATATCTGGAAACTTGCGGATACTATCTCAGCTTTATAAATATACTCACCATCAAGGGCTATTCATGTCAGAGCATAGTGGACGACAATTCACGGTTGATAATTGGGGTTACCCGCCACACAACCGGCAATCATTCCAACACGTTCAATCTCTCTTCCCGACCGCCCGCCTTCGTCGCGGACCGGGTCCAATAACTACTTTTGGCAGTGAATCAAAAGACGTTCTCAACATGACCTATGCAGGTGCGGACGGGTCACAACGAACTGTGCAGCAGATGTGTGATAACAGTTATACAGATGCATTTATTGTCATGAAAGATAACGCCCTATTATGTGAACACTACGAGAACGGCATGGCGGCGGACAGTTTTCATTTACTCAACTCTGTCACCAAATCATTCGTTGGTATGTTGGCTGGTATCCATATATCAAAAGGACTGGTACAGGAAATTGATCTGGTCACGCAATACATTCCGGAATTGGCAGACACCGCCTTTTCAGAATCCACCATTCGCCATCTACTTGATATGACAGCGGCGCCAAAATACGGCGAAGACTATGCGGACCGATCTGCGGACTTCTGGGTCGAGGCTGCTGTTGTCGGTTGGCGTCCGGCATTAAGGACGAAAGATGCGGCAACGACGTTATTGGCACACGCGGCCACGCTCGCTGAAAGTGAACAAAAAAATGGTGAAAAATATCACTACAGAACCGTCTTAACTAACGTTTTAGGTATGGTGCTAGAACGGGCCGGCCAAGGTCGTTTACAAGAACAGTTACAGAATCAGATTTGGCAAAAACTGGGCCCGCAACAGGATGCCGTGATTGTGGTCGACAGTGCTGGATTCCCATACGTTGGCGCGGGCATGAATGCGTGCGCACGCGATCTTGCACGCTTTGGTCAGATGATGATTCAGCAAGGCGAATACAACGGCGAGCAAATTGTGCCGCGGCAATGGATCCATGATACGCGCCATGCAAACGATCAGGCCAGAATCAATTTTGCGCAGAGCGACTATGGCGCAATGATGCCGGGTGGTCATTATCGCAATCAGGTTTGGGTTGAGGATGCCGACAAAGGCATCTTGGTGGCCATTGGTATCCATGGCCAAGTCATCTACATGAACATGCAAACTCAGGTGGTGATCGTCAAACTTTCAACACACCCCGAGTCTTCAAGTTCACTATTCCAAGATGGTTTTATTGCAATGAGGGCACTCGCCGCGTCGCTTTGACGCGGACTTAAGTGATCCAAATTTTAGCAGACAAAAAATACCCCAGTCACGCTATCCAACGCGTTATTCCTCACACTTACGGGGTAAATCGAGCGTTGGGTTCTGATCAAAGAATCCAACGGGAATCAAATGAAAGCCGGTGTATTCGACCGGCATAACCGGCCAGTCTTCAGGACGTGGCACGTGGGTCAACGCCACTGTATGCCACATCACAAGATCGCAGTCATCGATATCCCGATTACCCGCTGTGATCTCAGCAAGCCCACCCTGCCCCGCATGCATCACAGTATTGGCGCCAGCGGCACTCAATTCGTCTTCCTTAAATGGCGTCGCCCATAAGTTATGGCTAGCGAATGCAGCACGCTGTGCCACTTGAGAACCGGCTTGCGCAAATAACGTGGGTGACGCAGCAGGCAGCAGTTTGTAGGCAACCGGCACACCCCATTTGTTTTTTGACGCAGGGTTAACCACCTTCCAGTTTCTACTCACATGTGGCGCGTTATCCCGAATCGCTTCGGACTCTGTCGTTAAGGGTCGAGACACAGACTGAAACTGAGTACCTTCGGGGTTTTGTGTTGACATCGGCATTACCTCGATCTGATTCTCAAACAGCGAATTAGTGCCACCATCCAAATGCCAATCAAGACGAAAACAGAACAGATGTTGATGTACTGGTGACGAGAGATTTTCGCCTATAACCGGTGACTGTGCTGGGTTATAGGTTTCCTCCGTAAAAACGCTAATGCCAACAATACCGGTTAGTTTCACCTCCATTTGAATTGTTCCATCAAGATAGAGGTACCAATAAAAGCCGTAATCGTAATTGCCGACAGTGAACACAGAGCTGATCACCAGCCGTCTAGAGCGCCTTACCTCGGTCGTTTGTGACGATGAATCATAGTGTTTCCATTGAATTCCATAGTCTTCTTCATGGATACAGATGGCATTTTCAACTGTCTTAGGTTTACCGTCAAAAGTAACCTGATGACTGTCTAGGTAGTGAATTTCACCCAAACAGTCACAGCCAAGCTTCAGACTGTTAATCATCGTGCCCATGTTGTACTCGCTCGCATCTAGCACATGTTTCCAACTGTGCATGGGGTCACTATCGCCGTAAGGCACAACCATCTCAGAAAGCGCAGCACGGTAAAGGATGGGCCTTTGCTGCAGTGACAGCTCATGTAAAACAAGACCGCTTACAGGGTGGACAGAAGCGCGCACTTCAAAGCCCTGCCATGAAATCTTGTTACCGCTCACCTGAAAACTTGCACCTTCGGGCTGAGTGATCTCCAAAGGTTTCAAGTCCGATCGAATTGAGCTCTGGCTTTCGCTATCAAATCGTCCCGATGCCGTTGGCATTGGAACCACGCCGCTGTCCTCAACATGGGTAACAGTTTTGGCGGTGACATCGACGTGCGCAATAAGCCCATGAATCGGTCTTGCGTAGCCATTGTCAGTCGCATCCTCTCTAACAAAGGCAATACACCGCAATGCACGATGTCCCTTTGGTATACTGTCATGTGCATAACCGCCTGCGGGCCACGGATCGATCTGTATTAGTGCGAGCGCTTCGTCGCTGGATACATCGACGCCTCTAGCAGAGACCGCATCAAGCCATTGCGTGTTGGATTTTGTGAGCATTATCGCAATACCGAAGTCTGCGTAGTTATAGGCTACCTGTGCATCCAGTGGAACGCGCGATGTGGCCAAAACCTTATTCTCGGTGACATCGACCATCGAGACAAAACCACCATCGGCTTGCTGATCGACACCCGTCAACCTGACGACCCTTGGTATCTGCTTTTCATGCAGCACATCTTGTTTGTTCGGCTCTTTTATCCCTATCGAAGAGAAAAAGGCCTGTTCGTCAGAATGATGTTCGCGAAAAAGCTTAACCGCGGTTGTTATCTCGCTAGCAGAGAGTGCTTCCAGGGGATGAATTGCCATGCGATGTTCCTGCCTGTATTTTTTGATGTCGGTGATACACTTTATGTATCGGCGTGGTAAATAATGGTACACAAAGATATGTAGCCCAAGTTATAGGAATAACGATACTTGATGCAAACCCAAGATGGCGTTTGTTATTTAAGTCCATGGTATAAACAAAGATTAAATCAAACCATGTCGGTTAAAAAGAGGCAAAAAAATGAGACTAGCGAACAGAGTGGCAATCATCACAGGCGGCGCAAGTGGCATGGGACTCGCCAGCGTCAATCGTTTTCTCGCGGAGGGCGCCAATGTCGTCATCGCAGACTTCAATGAAGATACGGGCGAGGCAGCCATTGCAATGGCGGTAGCGAACGGCTTTGCTGATCGAGTCTCTTTTGTTCGTACCGATGTTGCCAACGAGGACGATATTGCCAACATGATTGATCACACGCTCAACAAGTTCAGCAAAGTCGATATCATGTTTAACAATGCCGGTGTGGGCGGCGCTATTGGCCCCTTAACCGAAACCACCGTTGAATCATGGGACTACACATTCGATGTGCTAGCAAAGGGCGTGTTTCTAGGCATCAAACACGCGGCTATCGCCATGCGTGCAGCCGGTAACGGTGGTTCGATCATCAACACAGCATCAATTGCTGGACTCAGCGGCGACGCGGGACCACTGGTTTATTCCGCCGCGAAAGCAGCCGTGATATCTCTGACGCGCTCCTCTGCCGTTGAACTCGCTGCCGACAGAATTAAAGTCAATGCAATCTGTCCCGGCTTCATCGTCACGCCATTAGCTGATGGCGGTCGACCAGAAGCCACCAAAGCAAACTTTGCAAAATCACAACCATGGCCCGATTACGGTCGAGGCGAACATATCGCCGGAGCGGCCATGTTCCTCGCCAGTGATGATTCTGAATTTGTCACCGGTGAAGAGATAGTTGTTGATGGTGGCCTCACCGCCGCAGGCCCAGAGCTGTCTCGAAAATTCCCCAAAACATCCGGCAGAAACTCACATGTTGCCGGCGTCACAAAAGGTTCGACCGGCGAGCCACCCGAAATAACACGGTTCTAGAAAAATGCCATTAAAAACCTGACGAGTTACGCTGCCACTCAGATAAATCAGTGACCAGATATATTTTGGTACCTTGCCCTACTTTTATTACTAAAACGCGTCTTAGCCTTATTGAAACGCGTCTTAATTTAACTTAGTCTAACTATCCTGACTAAATTCGGCTCAGACATGGGAAAGCGGCAAGACAACCGTGACGAGAAGCGAAAGCTGATTGTTGATTCAGCTCGACGCTTGATGCAAGCGCGGGCCACTTCCGATTTTTCTATGCGAACCCTGGCAGACGTTGCGGGGGTCAGCAGTGCAACCCCTTATAGTTTGTTTGGCTCTAAACAAGCCGTCATTGCCGCCGTCATGGATACCGACTTCGATAACTTCACCTCAGCACTGTCAGCAAAACCGGTCATTGGACTCGACATCTTTTTCCACATGGTTGATATCACCGTTGAGTTGTTTGCGGCCAATCCCGGCTACTACAAGAAAGGTGCGCTTGCTATTCAGGCTGCGTCCGACAAGGCATTGGCATCACATTTCGGTTTGCCTCGGCATGGTTTGCTGCGGGATTTTGTCCGTGATGCCATTCAACGCGGCGACATCAATCATCGCATCAACGCAGATTCTTTTGCACTTACCCTAGGACACCAGTTTTATGGCTGGATACAGGCTTGGGCCAACGGTGATATCAAACTTGACGATCTATCAAATCGCGCTAAATACGGCATGAGCATGGCCCTTGCCGCAGCAGCAACCGCTGACGTACGCGACGCATTAATGGTTCAGCTCCTCAATTTTCAGGACGCGCTGCCTGAGGCAGGCGCTATGGCGGCGATACAAACAACAGCTGCAATGACGACATCAGCAAATAAAAAGACAACCACAAACCTATCTAACAACAACAGTGTAAAAGAGGCATTGGGATGAACACCGTTCGCAAATCGATTTTTCCATCTGCGCAAGACACCTGGGAGTCTATCGCAGCACGTGAGTTAAGCAGCTCAAGTACCGAAGAAGGCATCGCCAATCTGCAAAGCTGGAATCTGCATGTCTTTGCCCGCCCCCCTGCGCCTGCAGAATCACCACGGGCAGGCAATCCGATATTACCCAGTGACATTTTATTTATCGAGCCACCCCTCGTCTGATGACCGACGCAAAAATAATTGCCGTCAAACTTAGCGCGGCCCACGAAGGTGATGCCGAGCTGATTGTGGATATTCGCTACAGCAACGGAGGTGTCACACAAGTGCCGCTTGACCGTTATGCCAGCGAAGCATTAATGACCGCGTGCACCGCCGATACAGCAGATGATCTTATTGGTCATGGTTGGGAAAAAGTGCGGCGCGCATTACAGGTTTCTTATAGCCGATTTTAAAGTGGCCGGTTGGCCCGGAGTTTAATCATGGATTTAGTAATCAGAAACGGAAATATTATTGATGGCAGCGGTTTGCCATCGTATTTAGGTGATATCGCGATCAATGATGGTCGCATTGTAAAAGTCGGCAATGTTGCTGATACCGGCACAACAGAAATTGATGCACAGGGCAAAGTTGTATCGCCCGGCTTCATTGATCCTCACACACACTTTGATGCGCAGCTGTTGTGGGACGGCGCGGCTAAGCCGGCCATTGAGCATGGGGTCACGACAATTGTGCCCGGCAATTGCTCTCTATCACTGGCACCGCTAAAAGCGGATCACCGCATGAAGTTAGTCGGCATGTTTAACCAAATCGAAGAGATGCCTTTTAAAGCCTTCGAAGAAGGTGTTGTTTGGGATTGGGAATCCTTTGAAGAATTTATCACACGCATTAAGAAAGATCTGACCATTAACGTCGCGCCACTAGTCGGTCACAGTGTCTTACGCCTGTGGGTCATGGGTAACGAATCGATGCATCGCACAGCGACAGAGCAAGAAACGCAAGCCATGCAAGCGCTCTTGAAAGAGTGTCTGGACGCAGGCGCGATTGGTCTTTCAACTAGCTTCGTTGATATGGACGAAACGCTGCAGCCAGTCCCAAGCCGTTATGCTGACGCAGCAGAGTTAGATGCACTTTGCGCCGTATTAGGGCAACACAATCGCATACTGCAAGTCGTTCATGAGTTTTACGATAACGACATCACCGTGGCGCGAATTGACCAACTGGCTGACATCAGCCGCAAACACAAAATCACCACGACCCTGTCGCCATTGTTTGTCAACAACGACAACTTTGCCGGTGTCGATCAAGCCATCGCTCGCGTTGTGGAACAAAACGAAGCAGGCGCAAGAGTTTGGCCACAAGTACAGACAAGACCCATTGATATCAGCTTCACATTCTCAGTACCCAGCCTGCTGTTTATTCGTCTACGTACTTGGTACGCCGTTATGCGTTTTGGCACGCCGGAGACCATCATGGCTGCGTTTAGCGACGAAGAACAACGCAAGCAGTTAGTAGCGGAGGCCAGCAATATGATGGGGTTATGGCAGCGGTTGATCTTGCGTCAGGTCAAGACCGAAGCGAATCAGCAGTATGTCGGCAAAAATCTTGCAGAAATCGCCGAACTACGCGGCACTGATGCATTAAACGTCATGATTGATTTGTCCTTAGAGGAAGATCTCGATGCTCACTTCCTCTCCGCTGACATGGGTCACAACAACGACGATAAGGTTGGTAGTTTGTTACGCCACCCTCACGTAATGATTGGTGCCAGTGATGGTGGCGCTCACATCCTGTCATTTTCCACTTACGGCGACACAGGCTATTTGTTCAGCCGGTTTGTCAGAGAAAACCACTCGATGTCGATTGAAGAAGCGGTCAAAAAGATTACATCAGATACCGCTGACATCTGGGCAATTCCACAGCGTGGTCTGTTGAAGTCTGGCTACGTCGCTGACGTGACGATATTTGATGCGGATTTGATTGACCGCGGTCCTGAATACTACGTGCAGGATGTACCGGGCGACGGTCATCGTTACGTACGTGACAGCGCTGGCGTTGAAACGGTCATTATTGGCGGCGCCGTCGCTTACACGCAGCAAGGCGGTTATACCGATGAACGCCGTGGTGAAATCGTTGGAGGTCGCGCATAAGTGATTAGTCAGCGACGCATTGGCACCAATGGCATAGAACTTAATATCGCAGAAGCAGGCGAAGGTCCGTTGGTTCTAATGTTGCACGGCTTTCCAGAGTCTTGGTATTCCTGGCGGCATCAATTTGAACCGATAGCAAAAGCCGGTTACAAAGCGGTGGCGCCTGATATGCGTGGCTACGGAAAGAGCGACAAACCTGACGATATCAGCGCCTACAATCAGGTCGAAGTGGTGAATGACATTATCGGCTTGATCCCCGCACTCGGTTACGACACAGCCATCGTAATTGGCCATGATTGGGGCGCACCCACGGCGTGGAGTTGCGCGCTTCATCATCCCGATAAAGTCACTGCTGTCGGGGCTTTATCAGTCCCCTTCGCGCCGAGAGGCGATGTTGCCCCACTGGCGCAAATGCAGAAAATGTTCGAAGGCATGTTTTTTTATCAGCTGTACTTTCAAGAGCCAGGCATCGCTGAGGCAGAACTTGAAGCGGATGTGCGTGTAGCTCTGAAAAAGTTCTATCACATGGCATCCGGCGATTTTGATCTTACTACCCTCACGCCACAGGGCGCAGATGCAGATTTACTGTCCTCGCTACCTGAACCCGTCAAAATGGGTGCGTGGTGCACAGACACAGATCTAGATTTTTACACCGCCGAATTTGAACGCAGCGGCTTTCGCGGACCAGTTAACTACTATCGCAATCACGACCTAACCTGGGAGAAGACAGCCGGCGCACCAAATACGATTTCGCAACCCGCGATGTTCATGGCCGGTGACAAAGACGGCGTCATCATGATGGCTGCTGAGGCGTTACAAGCACTACCTCAGCGTGTACCCAATTTGTTGCTTAACGAACTGATACCCGGGGCCGGTCACTGGACACAGCAAGAAGCACCCGAGGCTGTGAATCGCGGCATTCTCAAATTTTTAGAGGCAGTCAAGTAAATGAACGATACGAAACCCAAAGTTGTTGTCGTCGGAGCAGGCATTACCGGGCTTTGCACGGCACTCGCATTGGCCAAAGATGGTTTGCCAGTCACTATTTTAGAGCGCGACGCCCCACCCCCAACCGGCGGTGCGGATCAGGCGTTCTTTGAATGGAACCGCCGCGGCGCGGCTCAGTTTCGTCATCCGCACGCATTTCTTGCCGTCATGAGCAACCTACTGCAAGAAAGTTTTCCCGGCTTGATTGATGATTTTTTTGCCGCCGGCGCACGCAAGGTTTCATTTGAGGACATGTTGTCGCCCGAAATGGTTGAAGACTATAAACCCGAACCCGGCGATGAAAAAATGTGGCTATTGATGTGTCGTCGCGCGACGATGGAAACCGTTTTTCGTCGCTACGCTGAAAATCAGGATCTCGTCACCATCGAAAGCGATACAAACGTAACCGATCTATTGCGCCACCAAGAAGATGGTCAAATTGTCGTCGATGGCGTGACTATTCAAAAAAGAGGTGAAGAACCTTTCGACCTACACTGTGATGTGTTGATTGACGCGGCCGGCCGTAACAGCAAATTGAAAGTCTGGTTGCGCGAAGAAGGTGGCCAAATCGTAACCGAAGACGATGATGCTGAAATCGTCTATTTTACGCGACACTATAAGTTCCTACCCGGCGTTGAAGAGCCTCAGCGAGGTACAGGCAAAGATCGCTCCTCCGGCGACCTCGGTTATATCAAATACGGCGTCTTTCCTGGTGAAGGTGGCCACTTTGCCATTATTGGCTGCCTGCATAATGATGAAACTGTGCTGCGCGATGCCGTAAAAGAAAGTGATCAGTTTGATTTAATCTGCCGCAGCATTCCCGGCCTACAACCATGGATTGCTCCCGACAAGGCGGAGGCTACAACAAGCTCGTTCGGTTTCGGTGATATTCATGCTGTATGGCATAACTATGTGAATGATGATCAACCCGTCGCACTGAATTATTTTGCAGTTGGCGACTCAGCCGTACGGACCAACCCACTTTACGGCAGAGGTTGCAGCACCGGTATTATCCACGCCCACTTACTGAGCAAAGTACTGACACAAGAGTCCGATCCCTTAGCTCGGGCACTAAGATTTCATCAGGAGACGGAGGAAGAGCTTCGGCCAATTTTCAAAGCCAGCCTATCTGAAGACCGAAAAGCGATACTGAAAGCGAAAGCTGAAATTGCTGGTGAACCCCTTGAGCAAACCGACTCACTCAAAGCATGGTTTCGTATCGCCTTTGGCGACGCACTGGGTATGGCAGCGACCAAAAACATTAACGTGCTGCGCGGCGTGATGCGTACATTTAATCTGCTCGAAAAACCTGGCGAGTTCATGAAGGACTGGCGTATCGTGTTAACCACTTTTCGATACATGCTGGCGGGCCGCAAGCATAATGCGGATGCCCGCAAAGTCAGCGGTCCATCACGAGATGAAATGCTTAAAATTGTTGAGGACTTCCGAGCATCGCAGCAGGATAAGGCGGCCTAATTTGTCACTTGAGGTAGACTACTAACCAACTTTTTGAGTATTGTTACCACCGGAATTTGTTTCTAACGATGCTCTTTCTTTTGATACCTATTCACTTTTTGAGAATACATATGGAACTCGTAGAAGAATTTATCTTTAACGCCAAGCTAAGAGAAGCGCTACCGATTGGAGCAGGCCCTATCGGCACACGCAATTACCTCGACATCATTAGCGGCGACGTTGTGGGCGAACGGCTCAACGGCAAAGTACTAGGCGGCGGTGAATGGGCGCTTATCGGTCCTGACGGCTTTTTGCGCGTGGATGTGCGCATGCAGGTTCAAACCGATGACGATGCTTTTCTGTATGTGCAGTACGTAGGACTTTTGGGCATGACCGACACGGCTCAAACAGCGCTTGCCAGCGGCACTGAAACTAACTTTGGCGATCAGTATTTCTATACTAATCCACGCATAGAAACTGGTGACGAGCGTTACGCTTGGCTTAACACTACTTTTTTCGTCGGTGAAGGTAGATTTCTTGAAGGCGGTGGCGTTGAATATCGCGTTTCTCGCGTAGCCTAAAAATTTCGGGTTGATCGTTACATTGCACGCCAGCGACAAGGCTATCTAGCCCGTTATCTTTTTATTTGCCGTGGCTAAAAAACCACGGGTTTTTCTAGATATACCGTAAGAATTCCTTTACGCAGCAGCAACATTGCCTTGAGGTTTTTGCTTAGCTGATTTAAGCGCCAGATACCATTCAACTAAAATCAAGTTTGGCACCCAAGCAATCCAGGCAACTGTCGGATAAGAATCAACGAAATCAACACCAGCCACTGCAAAAAGGCCAAGATAGACTCGCAGCATCACGGCACCAAAAGTCATTGAAAAATTCCGCATCATCCACGATTTATGTGATGCAATGTCACCGCGACGAATGCAAGCATATGCCTGCCAGCCGCTGAAAAGCCAAAGTACAGCAAGCATGCCAAAACCAAAATTTGCGACCAAGCCTCCTTCAGCATTTGGCGAAAGCACAAGACCGCCGACACCACCGACCAGAACAAACGTCAAATAAATCCTGCCAAGCCAACGATGAATATTGATATGGTCACGCCGCAGCTTAGACCAAAATTGGAAACCGCCGGCAACGATAACGATACCACCGCCGATCACATGCATAGATGAAAATATTGGCGACTCCGCAAATCTCGCATGGGAACCAGCACCTCCCTGCAAACCAGCTTGAAAGGCAAATGCATACAAACCAATCGCTACACTGGATAAAATCATTAACCAAAAGGAAATACTGGTTAACCAATTCGACGAAGCTTTGCTTGGCTTAGTATCATTCGCATTTTCCTTGCTATTTGGTTTCATGGTGTTTGCGCTCATTATTTGGTCCCTGTTCTGCTTAGCTCTTCTTTAACTAGCTCTTCTTTAACTAGCTCTTCTCTGCTTAGCTCTTCTTCAGCTCGACATCTTTACAGTGACAAATTGTCTTTTTAAAGTTTAATTTTGACCATGTCAATATTGAATTTATACTCTTCGGCGTAATCGGGAATCGCGCGCAGAATCAAAATAGACCTGTTATTGTGGATCACTAAGAGAGAATCTGCTTGAAGCCAACGACAGCGTGCCTATAGAGAAGAGCTTCATGACTTTCACACCAAGGGAATGCGCTCGCCGCGCCGGTGTGTCTCAAGCGGCGACGAAACATTATTTTGGTGGAGTGACTTAGTTTCTAACGGAACCTTCTCAGGTAATGGCCAAAACAACGTAATCTTAAGGCAACGATGTGGGCCGGAAATGACGGTGGAAATGCTTAGCGACATTACGAGGTTCGAAAATCTTATCGATGACATAGTCATCGGCTGCTGTCATATCCATGGCT
>JAQXDL010000044.1 GCA_029251375.1 Pseudomonadales bacterium
GCAAAAAAATCTCGGTGCTGGCGGTCGCCCCTCACGACTTTGAATGTTAGCTCCATCACAAGTGTATTATTTTCGGAGTATTCACTGAATGTCATTCTCACTCTACGCTGCCACCGTTCCGTCGTTCCTGCAAATACTGGATTCTGTTGGCGCGCTCTTGAATAAAGCTGAGAGCTTCTGCGATGACAAAGGCCTGTCGCATGAAAACATCATCCAAGCGCGTCTCGCGCCTGACATGCTGCCTTTTACCTATCAGGTGAAATCAACGGCGGAGCACTCGATCGGTGCTATTGAGGCGGTTCGCACAGGCTTGGCGACGCCGAGTCTGGCAACGCCTCCTGACAGTTTTTCGGGTTTGCGTGACAAGCTTGCGAATGCACAGGAGGCTCTTGGGGCAATCGATCCGTCTGAGATCGAAGGTTTCTTGGATCGGGATGTGCGATTCGAGTTCAAAGCATCCCGGCGTGATTTCACAGCTCAGGGATTTCTGATGTCTTATGCGCAGCCTAATTTTTACTTTCACGCGACAACCGCTTACGACATTTTGCGACATAATGGCGTGACCATCGGAAAAATGGACTTTATCGGCTCTCCTTTAGAGAAGACCTGAGTTAAATAGTCTCTTGAGCAGAAAGAGTGCTGAGGATAAGGCCCGAAAGTTGACGAGACAAATGGAGAAGGATTTTTCTGACATCTACTGAAAAACCTCGGCTGTGGCGGTCTTCTTGGTGCTGACAGGGTGACTGCCCGGCATTGATACAATTGGCAGATGAATTTGTGAAAAGGCCTCTGATTCTCGCCAGATACGATTGTCTGTGCTTACTGTTTCGACTATTAAATCTAAACGCACGTACGCTTCAGTTCGATCACCTTAATGGCGTCGTTGGTTTGGTCGCGATTTATGTGATGGGCTCTAGTGTTTTTTCTACCCAGCAATCGTTCACGATGCAAGTTAAGAAGTGCTGCCTGATTTTATGCAAAAGCAAATTTTGCGCTGGGTGGTAACACCCGTAACCCGCATTCTATAGAGACCTTGTCTGACAATCGAAAACGCTACTGTGAATCAAAATACACGTACAAACGAAAATGATTACTGCTGATGGCCGAGGCATCGATTGCGACGGCGAAATACTTAGCCAGATGCAACATACGCAGCTCGAGCCAATATTCGCGATACGCATAGTTTTTCGGATGAGACGATTAACAGCTCACAGACCGCTTCGGCGCGCACACCGCAAGACAATGTGATGGTGCATCGGATAGTAGGGATCAATCAGTTGTCGTCTGGGCGCAGCCATGTGTCCATATTGATTTTACCAGTATCTCATTTGGCACAGTCGTCGACGTAACATGGCGGGGACTTCGTCGGCTTGTGCTGTGCGCTATCACTTCGATGAAGTGAGAGGCTTCAATGTCGATTGTATTTGGTCCTTTGTGCTACACCTTGAAAAATTTTGAACGCCGTGATTGAATGCACATCTGCACATGTTTGCATATATGACTAGATGCATATGTATTAAAATTCAATAACAATAAAAAAAGCAGTCGTGTCGCTAAATGTCATGACAAATCAGGGAAAAATTATGCCTGACAGAAAAGTCGTCGCCAAAGAATTAGCAGAGCTATTCAAAATAGTGGCCAACCCTGATCGAATTCGCATTATTGAAGAGCTGCGATCAGGTGAAAAAGATGTCAACACGCTGGTTGAAGCGCTGGATTTGCCTGGGCCGCGGGTCTCTCAGCATTTGAGTTTAATGCGGGCACATCGAATCGTTGAAGAAAGAAGGGACGGCAGGCGCCACTGCTACCATTTAACTCAGCCGGAAATGGCGACATGGATTATCGAAGGTCTCGACTTTGTTGAGGGAAGGATTGGCGCTGTCAGCAAGCAGACTATCACTAAAGCCCGAAAGCTTTGGTCACCAAAAAGACAGCAGTAAAACACAAGATAACATCTATTTAGCTAAACCAAGAGGTAAGTAACATGCCCAAATTCGCCACGGGTGTAATCCGTTTCAAAAACGAAGTTTATCCCGATAAAAAAGAACTGTTCGAAAAGCTCAGTAAAGGACAGTCGCCGGAAGCGCTATTCATCACTTGTTCAGACTCCCGAATCGAAACTGCCATGATCACGCAAACCGATCCGGGCGAATTGTTCATTTGTCGAAATGCAGGAAACATCGTACCACCACACACGAATCACACAGGTGGTATGACCGCCTCGATTGAATTCGCTGTTGCCGCGCTTGAGGTGCCACACATCGTTATTTGTGGGCACACAGAGTGCGGCGCAATGAAGGGGGCAATGAATCCTGAAGATCTAGGCGGCCTTCCTCACGTAAAAGAGTGGTTAGGCTATTCCAGAGCAGCAGTCGATGTGGTTGCTGAGATTGCGGCTGATGACGCTGATGATGAAACGCGTATGAAACTGTTGTTAGAGCAAAACGTTATTTTGCAGTTGCAGCATCTAAAAACACATCCTAGCGTTGCCGCAAGACTAGCTAAAGGAAACCTTGTGCTCCACGGCTGGGTGTACGACATAAAAACCGGCGATGTCGAAGCCTTCGACGAAGCACGAAATAAGTTTGTGCCAGTTGAAACACGCTACGCAAAAGAAGTTGCCAAAATGGCTGCGTCAACAGCGTCAAGCTGCGCTGACTGATCAGATCAAGATATTAAGGAGTACAGTTCTTGAAATTTTTCGACTTTTCCAATTTTCGTGGTGATGTTTTTGGTGGGCTAACGGCAGGTATTGTCGCACTGCCGCTGGCATTAGCATTCGGCGAAGCCTCAGGTGCCGGGCCTATCGCCGGAATCTGGGGGGCAATTTTTGTTGGTTTTTTTGCGTCTCTGTTCGGTGGCACAGGTTCTAACGTCTCCGGACCGACTGGTCCTATGGTTGTCGTCTTTGCAGGTATCTTTGCAACACTAAGCGGTAACCCAGCGCTGGTATTCGCTGCGGTAGTGCTCGCTGGTGTACTGCAAGTTCTGCTCGGCGTTTTCAAGATGGGGCAGTATATTCGTCTTGTCCCTTATCCTGTTGTCTCCGGCTTTATGAGCGGTATTGGCTGCATCATCATTGCATTACAACTTTCTCGGCTGTTTGGCCACGAACCTGACGGCGGCGGTACAATACCGGCTCTGACTGCCATTCCTGAGGCTGTCATGGATCCTAATGTCAACGCGCTGATTATTGGCCTGCTCACATTATTGGTCATATTCACATGGCCAAAAAGCTTAGGTAAAATAATCCCGCCACCTCTCGCGGCGTTAGTCATTGGTACCGTAAGCAGTTTATTTCTCGCAGGGGCACCAATATTAGGCGATATTCCGACAGGCTTTCCTTCCATTGTTATCCCTGAGTTTACCGCTGACACCTTTGCTATTGTCCTGGAAGCAGCGATTCTGCTAGCGGTGCTCGGTGCAATTGACAGTCTTCTGACGTCATTGGTTGCAGATAACATGACGCGAACGCGTCACGATTCTGACAAAGAACTCATTGGCCAAGGTATTGGCAACACCGTTGCCGGTTTGTTTGGTGCTATCCCGGGTGCCGGTGCGACGATGAGAACTGTAGTCAATATCCGCACCGGTGGTCAGACCAAAATATCGGGTATGTTGCACGCCTTCGTACTTTTACTGGTAGTAGTCAGTCTGTCACCGTTAGCATCTCAGATTCCTCATGCAGTGCTCGCCGGTATCTTGATCAAAGTCGGATATGACATTATCGATATAGGTTATCTAAAACGCGCCCACAAAGGCCCCCGACTGGATCTCATATTGATGGCGCTGGTTTTAATTTTAACGGTGTTCGTAGACCTGATCACTGCGGTAGCGGCAGGTGTTGTGTTGGCAGCCCTAGCGTTTGTTAAGCAACTTGCAGACGAGCAGTTGAAGCAAATTGGTGGAACAAGCGACACAGCTTCTTCTTCATCACCGGAAGAACTTGAGTTACTAGCGATAGCAAAAGGTCAGGTAACCGTCTTCGACTTTGGTGGACCACTCAGTTTTGGTGCTGCTGCAGACCTTGGACATCAAGTGCGGGAGAGAACCAAAAATAAATCTTCTGCCATCATTCTTGATTTTTCTAAGGTGCCTTTTATCGATGTATCGGCTAGCCGTGCGGTAGAAACCATCATTACTGATGCGACGGCTGCAGGCAAAACTGTGTACGAAACTGGCATGAGTGATTCGGTAAGACGAATTTTGATTGGCTTGAATGAGGAGGACAATTTCCACGTTATCACTAGCTATGACACGAGATTGGAAGCTCTGCGAGCCGCAGTTAATCAGTATTTGGTTCTTCAGGAAGCGACAGAAACTCAGGCGGGTGTTGCCACGTAATAGAGTGGGTAAAGCAATTGCTAGCTCAGAGGATTCAGTGCCTCCGAGTTAGCGCTTAGCGAGAAACATTGCGTGTTGTTTTACTGAAACATCAAGACTGCAGGATCAAAACTTCGAGATCGAGTCCACAACGCTGAGAATTGAGCTCTGTTGGAAATCAATACTTAGCGGGACTGTGGTGTTTGCTGTCGATTCTCGCCGCCTTACCGGGCATTTTAAGCTTGCCCCCCTCAAGATCCGATGAATCATTCAGGCATTCAAAATTTAGTTCTTCTTTAACAAATCTTAATACTTTGTCTCTATGATGCCGCAACGTTATCTGAAGAAGCCTTAGTTGGACAAAAGGATCATTTTGGCCGTGAAGGTACATCTCGAAGGTTCGAGTATTGTATTTTCGATGAGCTTCTCGGAGTAATTTTCTTGAAACATTTGGAGACAGAGTAATGAAGCTCTATAACTTGCGATTTAGCAGAAAAGCACTGTTCGTCATTGTCATGGTGTTGGGTGCATTCCACAGTGCACAGGCGGCCGATAAGGCTTTGCTCGACATCCTGTTGGGGAACGGCGCCATTACCCAGGAGCAGTATAAAAGTTTGCTGGAGAAAGAGAGTCTGTCCTCGGAGGACCTTATGGCTTCGGCGGAACCCGAAAAGGTTGTGGTACAGCAGGACGTCGTCGCTCCGACAAAATCGACGGCGAAATCCTACGATGCGGGTGGTGAATACGAAATGGCATCAGACAACGATGCTTATATTCAGTCGGTAGTCACCGATTCAATATCTGCCAAGATCGAGTCTGATTTTCCTGTGAAAGCCAGCCACGGTAGTAAAGGCTTCCGAATGGAAACTCGTGACGGCAACTGGCAGACCAATCTTCAGTGGCGTGCTCAGTTGCGGTTCACCAACCCTTTCTTCGGCGACCCACGTCAATCGAGTAGTTTTGACGCGGACGGCACGTCAAATTTTGAAGCGCGTCGATTACGGATGAAAATAGGTGGCCATGGTTTTCAGCCTTGGTTGAAGTACTACTTCGAGGTTGACCTGCAGCCAAGCCGAGATCCAGATTCGAGCGCAGTTTCTTCCAGTGCCCGTGTCATTGACTGGCGCATAGATATCGCCAAGTGGGACTGGGGCGGCTTCCGTGTTGGTCAGTGGAAAGTTGATATGAACCGGGAACGTGTTGACTCCTCGGGTCGGCAGCAGTTCGTCGAACGCTCCATTGTTAATCGAATATTTACAGTAGATCGTCAAGTCGGCGTTCAGGTGCGCGGTCACGCGTTCAAGGAATCACCTGCAGACCTGCGTTACTATCTGGGCGTATTTAATGGCGAGGGCCGGGGTGTCAGAAATGTTAATGAGGACATGATGTATGTCGGTCGATTGCAGTGGAACTTTATGGGTCGTGATCTTGGTTTGCGTCAGACGGATGTCGAGTATACAGACAAGCCAACGGGCAGTCTGGCATTTGGTGGTATGACAACTGACGGACCCTGTACACGTTGGTCATCGTCTGGTTGCGGTAATCTCGACGGATTCGATTCACCCATCGTGGCTGACAGCGATCAGTTTAAAGTTGAACAGGGTGTTCAAGAGTTCGCTTTCAAATATCGCGGCTTATCGATTCAACAGGAGTTTCATCGTAAATTCATTACTGATGAGGTCGCGGGTAGCAAAAGTGACCTGACCGGTGCCTATCTGCAATCCGGCTACTTCTTTCATAATATGTTCGCGGCGGTGCCGCCTCAGCTAGAGCTCGCCCTACGTTACGCTTTTGTTGAAGAGCCGAATAAATCTGATCGATTGTTTGACAACGAGCGTGAAGAATACACGTTGGCGGCCAATTGGTTTTTTGCAGGCCACAACAACAAGCTCACGCTGGATTACTCCTATCTAACGTTAGACGATGGGCTAACAGGTATTGATAACAACGAAAGCCGTATTCGCTTCCAGTGGGATGTGTCTTTCTAATAGAAACAAGAGCAGAACCACAGTAGAGGTCTTTGACCTATTGTTGCCTTCGCATCTGATGACTTTGCTAGTGAGTCGTAGATGCGGGGGCAGGGTGTCTTAGTTTTCAATTAACGAAGCAGCACGAACCCGTGGCATCAGGGTAAAGCTTGTTGCTCAACTCTCTTCTCACCCTACTCGATGCAATCCGATAGTTGAGCAACTCGAGTAGGGTAAGAATTTCCCGCTTCCTGCACAAATTGGCGAAGGCTAGTGTTGATAGACATTGCCAGTTCAATTCTCTGTTTTTTAAAGTGAGAGAACGCGGGTGTTTGCGGTTCGATTTTTCAGGCTCAATTTTCGACGGCGTAAGGCCGCGTCCTCCGAGCACTTCCCCAGCAAGTTATCTGGCGTCAGGGTAATAAATACTTGGACCAAGTGTACTTGTCCGTGGCCAAACCTTTCGCTTTAGGCGATGAGTCGGTTCTTAGGCTTTTTTGTCAGCAGCCTCGAAATCTTAACCTTCGATGATCATAGCGTAGCTCAAGTATCCATACTGAATGACGAAGCTTTCTAAGGGCGACATCATGAAATTGTTGATACGCCGAGATCCTCCAAAGCTAAATAAAAGTGTCGCTGAGGTAAGCCATTTATTTGTTGAATGGCTCATCAGCGGCCAATAGGCGTCTTGGCGCTCTACATTGTTTTCCCCCAATGCGAGGTCAAATAGGTGTGCTCGACCTAACCTCAAATGTGTGCGAGCAGGGTCTGACAATCAATAGTGCCAGGGTCGCCGATCAGACCGGCGTGCAACGAGTTCAGTTCAATATAGCGCTGACAACGGAGTAAGTGCGCATCTTATTGTGGCACTGCTAATTCACTAACGCCCCTTAAAGGTGCGAAAATAAACTCACTGCACCTTGGTAGAGCGTGCAGATGCCGCCGTGATACTAAAATTGGCCAATTTAAGGCGTTTATTAGCTGGCACGCTTATTGCGATGAGTACGACGATGAGTGTATTTACTCACGTTTAACTAATTTAGATATCAGGGGAAACAAATGAAATTTGATAAAAAAATCCTTTCGTTGGCAACTGCCGGACTCTTGTTTAGTGCAGGCACTGTTCAAGCCGGGGAATTGACTGCCAACGCTGCTGCGCAAAGTAACTACGTCTGGAGGGGTCTAACCCAGACAGTTAACGAAGCAGCTGTTTCAGGTGGCGTCGACTATGCTGCAGACAGTGGATTTTATGTGGGTACATGGGCTTCAAACGTGAGCTACGCGGCAGATGATGTTTACTCTTACGAGCATGATTTGTACCTAGGATTCGGGGGTGAAGCGGGCAGCATCAGTTATGACGTCGGCTACCTTTACTACAACTATGACAAGGAAGCGGAATTCGATTTTGGTGAAGTTTATGCATCTATCGGAATAGCTGGTTTTACACTGGGTCTAAACGTACTGGCCAATACTGAAGCGGACGAAGCGCCTGGTCAGGACTTTGGATTTGGGGAAACAATATACGTCTATGCTGACTACGGTTGGGAAGTGCGAGAGGGCCTAGAGCTTGGTGTTCACGTTGGTTACCACGATGGTGATTTCAGCGAGGCTTTTAATGGCGTTCCCGGTAGCTACATTGACTACAATATCTCTCTGTCAAAAGGCGGTTTCTCCTTTATGATTTCAGATACAGACTTGGATGATGTAGGTCCTGACAACCTCGACAACGACGACCTTAAGTTCGTTGTTGGCTATTCGATGGATTTTGACCTTTAAGACGTTAGAACACCTAGAAAAGATGAAGTTCTTGAATAGCCCCCCAACTGGTTAACCGCCAGATTCAGAACTTCACTGGGTTGTCACTGTTTGTGGCGATAACCGGATTATCGCCACAAAGAGTCTTCAGCAGTATTCCAAATAGCTCGCACTGCCTGATTTTTTTAAGCTCAAGGCTCACAGTCGAGACTCACAGTCGAGACTACGAAGACCTTAAAATCACAATTAGCGTCTAACTGACATGCATACCGCCGCTGGGATATAGCGTCGCGCCGGTTGTATAGCTTGATTCATCACATGCGAGGTACAAGGCAGTATTTGCCATCTCAAGTGGCTTACCCAATCGACCCATCGGTGTCATGCCAAGCATCATTTCGGTGCCATCGGCATCATCTTGCATACCCTGCGTCATCGGCGTTTCGATAAAACCCGGACCTATCGCATTGACGCGAATATTATGTTCGATCATTTCAACCGAGAACGCATGGGTCAACATCGCGACACCTGCCTTGGATACACAGTAGTCAACGGCGCCCGGCAAGGCGACTCTTGCTGCTGATGATGCAATGTTAACAATCGTGCCGCCGGTGCCCTGATCAATCATGATTCGAGCCGCCAGACGATCAGTGAGCATGACGCCCGTTAGATTGATCTGTAAAACTTTATTCCACTCATCCAGTGATTTGTTAATGAGCTGACCATCATCGCTTCCAACCGGTCCTTCGCCGTTCTCACCACTGACGTAACTGGCACTAGAAACACCTGCTGCTGCCAGCACAGTATCAATATGTCCAAACTCTTTAATGGCAGCATTCATCAAAGCCTCGATTTGTTCCTCATGACAGACATCCGCTTCATAAAACATGACTTTGCCGTTAGTGCCTTTGCGTATGTCGGCTGCTGCGGCCTCTAGTCTGTTAATGCCTAAATCACTGATGACAATGGCCGCGCCTTCCTGCGCATAGCGTTTCGCACAGGCCAAACCAATACCACTGGCGCCTCCAGTAATGACCGCGACTTTTCCCTCTAACCGACCTGATTCCATAAGATTCATCCTGCAACGTTAAGTAAAGTAATGCTCAGTATAGCCACATAAGCGAGACAATGGGATTGCACCACTGGGGCATCACAAATCTTCACGGCGCTCGAACGCTTCCGATATTAACTTTGCTTCAAAGAGAAGATCTAGAATACTCTTTCATGAAGTTTTAGTGATGGATCTATAGATGCGCCTTACACTCTTTGCTCTAATATTCCCCTGTACGTTTAATACTTTCGCGACGGATATTGTGATTGCCAATGGACGGGTCATGGACCCGGAAACGGGGCTGGACGCCATTAGAAACATCGCAATCGAAAAAAGACGCTTTACGGCGATCTCCGAGGAAAGCCTCGCGGGAGATCGTATCATCGATGCCAAAGGTTTTGTTGTCGCCCCAGGCTTTATCGACTTACACGCGCATGGTCAGGGCGGGATCAGTAACCAATTCCAGGCAGCCGATGGCGTGACAACGGCACTTGAGTTGGAGATGGGTGTCTATCCCGTTGCTAAGTGGTACGCATCCCAGGAAGGCAAAGCGCCGATCAATTTTGGCGCTAGCGTTAGTCATCCTTTTGTGCGGGGCAATGTATTTGCAGAAAAACTGTCTGACGCTAAGCGAGGAAGGTTCCCTCGATGAGATTTCTGACCACTTATTGATAGGTTGCGGCGGTAATGAATTCGCCGAAGGTTTCACACCACACCACCATCGCATCAAAGCCTGCCGGGTTGATATTCTCTGGCACATTCAAAATGAAATTATTAAAGGTTTTGATGTCGCCAACATAAGCTGACTGGTCTTTTAACTTGAGAAATTCCTGTTCATTCACGACTAGCTGTGGGGTCAGGTACAGCCGATAATCCGGCCCGGGCGCAAGCTCGCCGGTAAAGCTGACGCGGCCCGCTGAAATTGACACGTCACCCTCACCCCAGTGCAGGAAGTCGCTACCGGGCAGGTCCTTTTTAAACTGGGCGGTGAAAATCGCCTTATCCGAAACGTTTGCGACCTCGGTATCACTGGGCGCATCAGGTGCGATCAGGATGGGCAGCAGATAGATGCCCAAGGCAACTCCGCCCGCCATTGCGAGACCGTGTGATACGAGGAATACGATAACTCTGAACATTTCTATAGCCGACTGAGGAGTTGCGGCAATTATGTCCATCGGGACCAAATAAATCTATCTTAAGACTGCTTAGTTGCAGTTCGAAAAATGAATATCCTATGGATCACGAACTCACGACTCATGAATTCGATGATGACTTGAGTAAAGAAATTCAGGGCCCTCATCATTTTGTTTGTAAAAAGGAAAAACTGACAAATAAAGGTCAGCGGTTAGTTCAACCACCTCGGCGGCATTAGGCTATTGGATATATGGTGGATGTCTTGTATTTCTTTCATTGAGAAACAGTGGCTATCGCGTCATTTTGGGACCACGGTTTGATAGATCTTTCGGAACCTTACGTTGAAGTTGTCCTTTAGCAGTCGCGTTGACTGCTAAAGGACATTCATAACGGTATTAACGCGCGTGTAAACGCACGGGCATTTTTGTAATGCCTAGCACGAAATTGGACGGCAGACGTTCTGCTTTATCCATAAGCTCCACGTAGGAAAAGCGTTTCATAATCTCTTCCCACATGATTCGCAGTTGCATCTCTGCGACGCGGTTACCCATGCAGCGGTGGATACCAAATCCAAACGATAAATGGTGGCGCACTTTGGGCCGATCAATAACAAAGTCGTGGGGGCGGTCAATAACCGAATCGTCACGGTTACCTGACACATACCACATAACAACCTTATCGCCTTTCTTAATCTCTTTGCCGCCTAAGACTGTATCCTGTAGTGCGGTGCGGCGCATATGTGGAAGTGGCGTCTGCCAGCGAATGATTTCAGATACCATGCTTGGGATAAGATTCAGATCGCCGCGTAATTTGTCATACTGTTCGGGATTCTCATTTAGTGCCAAAACCCCGCCGCTCATAGAGTTACGTGTTGTATCGTTGCCTCCGACAATAAGCAGAATTAGATTGCCTAGAAACTCCATGGGGTCATCGATCATATTTTCAGTTTCTGGATCGTTGGCCAGCATAGAGACAAAATCAAAACGACCGGTTTGACCTTTTCGTTCATGCCAAAGTTCGGTGAAATAGGCCAAGCATTCCATCAATTCTTTTTCACGTTCCTCATCGGTAATGGCAAAGTTACCCACACCCTCGACAGAGGTGGTTACATCGGACCAATGAGTAAGTTTTCTTCGATCCTCCATTGGAAAATCAAAAAGTACGGCAAGCATATAGGTTGTCATTTCGATGGAAACTTTATCGACCCAATCAAATGTTTCGCCAATGGGTAATTCATCAAGAATGCCGCACGCTTTTTCTCTGATGACGCTTTCTAATTGCGCGAGGTTCGATGGTGCTGCAACAGGCGAGACAGCCTTTCTCTGCACGTCGTGTTTTGGTTGATCCATGGCGATAAAGTTAGTTGGGTTAAAAGCATCGGGGTCGACGATGGAAATCGATTTGTCTGATGAGTAGATCTTATGATTGCTGTCTACCTCGACGATATCTTCAAATTTGGTTACAGACCAATATGCACCGTTAAAGCTATCGGCACAGTAGTGCACGGGGTCCTCTTTTCTCAACCGAGCAAACCACTTCTCATGCACGTTAGCCTCGAATAGTTCGGGTCTGCTGACATCGATTTTGTCTAGCGGAACGTCATAGGGATCAACGTCTACCCAACTATCCAGTTTTTGAATTTGTTCCCAGTTCATATCAGTTTCCTTTTGTTCTGGGTCAGAATGCGTTAAGTAAGTGTGACTTCTGTCAAAATACATTGCCATAAAGGTTCGATCGAGAACAGAGGTAATAAACGCCGCCGTCCGGGTCAATCAGATGTGAACGAGGACAGGTCCTTTGCTCAGAATAGGCTTAGGCTAGGTCGGACCTATGTGAGAAATATGGGTGGCTGTTAGATCAATAGCTTCGGTGGGTGTAGGCGATTGGATAGTCGGTGGATGTGCTGTATTGCTGCATTTTTAGGCACCACATTTGGTGCTACCCAAAAGCCTGATATTTGCGTAGTCTTTCCCTACTCCCATTTTGACAGAGTCCCCCACCATGTTGGATCTAAAAATCACCAATGCGAAGATTATTGACGGTACGGGCGCGCCTGCCTTTGACGGTGCTATTGGTATTAAGGACGGCATGATCGTTGAAGTAAGCCGTGGCGAAGTTGATAAGGTCAGCGACGCTCAAAAGGTCATCAATGCTAAGGGCGAACTTGTGACACCGGGGTTTGTCGATATCCACACCCACTACGACGGTCAGGTTTGTTGGGACAAACAACTTACGCCTAGCTGTTGGCACGGTGTTACCACTACGGTGATGGGGAATTGCGGTGTTGGTTTTGCGCCGGTACAAGCCGGTGATGAGAAGCGGCTGATAGAGTTGATGGAAAGTGTCGAGGATATTCCGGGTTCGGCGCTCAATGAAGGTATCCCTTGGGGTTGGGAGACTTATGGCGAGTACCTGGACGCCATTGATACACCCTATGTGATGGATGTTGGCTCCCAGGTTCCCCATGTTGCTGTTAGACGTTACGTGATGGGCGACCGATGTTATGACGATTCATCGGACGCTGACATTGATGCCATGGCAACTCTAACCCGCGAGGCACTCGAAGCCGGTGCCCTTGGCTTTTCGACCTCACGTTTCTATGGCCATTTGGACAAAGAGGGGAAACTCGTTCCCGGGACTAACGCCGCTGCAAAAGAGATGCTTGCCATTGGCAACGCCTTTAAAGGACTCGACCACGGCACCATCGAAATTATCAGTGACTACCTTGAAGATGAAGATGAGCTTGCCTGGATTGAAGAGATTATGCGCAACACAGGTCGTACCGTGACCACGCTCACAACGCCCGGTGCCAAACGTAAAATTTGGAAGCTCGCGGAGAGTTTACAAAAAGAAGGTCTTAACCTTCGCCCGCAGGTTGGCGCACGACCCGCTTCCATTTTAATGAGTTTAGAGGGCACGATAAACCCGCTGGCTATATTCCCAAGCTACAAAGCAATACGGGGTCTGTCGCTTGATGAACAAATAGCACATTTACAAGATCCTGAATTTCGCGACAAGATCAAAACGGAACAACCGGTTCACCATCGCAACCCGGATGCAAAAAGATTCACGACAAGCTATACCGAAATGTATCCGCTTGATGATTCCTTGTCTTATGAGCCGACAGCAAACGACAGTATCCAAGCGATTGCCGATGGCACTGGGCAACATCACCTTGATGTATTGATGGATGCACTGGCGGAGCAGCGGCCCATTATCTTCTTCTTTGGTGGTTACAAGGGTACCCTTGATCCATACTTCGACGCGATCGCTAACGATCAAAGTGTGTTTGGATTATCTGATGGTGGTGCACACTGCGGCGTGTTGTGCGACGCCAGTGTGCCGACTTATATGATGAGTTACGTCGCCCGTGACCGCGAAAAAACGCTGCCCCTTGAACTTGTTGTTAACAGAATGACAGAGAACACTGCAAGCGTTTATGGACTTGATGATCGTGGGGTGATCGCCCCTGGATATTTAGCAGACCTGAATATTATTGACTTCAAAGCAATCTCTTTAGAGCCGCCAGAAATGGTTTACGATCTGCCAAGCAACGGCAAACGGTTGATCCAGAGAGCGAATGGTTATATCGCGACAATTAAAAGAGGTGAAGTCACTTTTGAACACGGCGAAGCGACCGGTGCTTTGCCGGGTAAGTTGTTGCGCGGCAGTGCCATAGCCGACTGATCGGCTTCTCTCAATCGTTATAAAACAGCAAAGACGTCATTTTTGACGAAGCAATGTAAAGCAGCGATCAACAGCATCCGCGTCGCTCCATGTCTGTATCTCGGTTGCTTTTAGGCTAAGGACTAATTGATATCAATCTCAGTTTGAGCCTTGCTGAGTTGCTGTCCCTCAATTTGATCAAGCATGCTGTCCACGACTTTAACGACATTGTCGTGTGCGTAAAACTGCTTGCCGTAGGTTTTCCAGTATTCACTTACGCGTGGCATCGACAGGTGCGAAGTAAAGGCTGCATTTCTCAGTTCTAAAAACTCAAAATCGATTAATTCACGCCTTTGTAATGATTCTGAACCGAGCATTTCCCCAAAAAATATCGACATCTGGACATGAAACTCGAAATTTTTTTCGCGACTGAGAGTCTCGTCGGTCAGCAAGGCTTTCATCATCGTTTTGTTCTGGCCGTCAGGGGAAAACCAGCCTCGCTGTATTTGCCCAACGTGGTCGCTTCTTTCAAGCGTAAACCGAGACCAAGCCTGTTGTGTCGCTTCTTGAAATTGATGTTTGGCGTGTTTGACTTGAATAGCCAGGTAGACCAGCGTCGTCAACGTTGCTAGTGCCGCGATCAATTCGCCTATGCTGCCAAGATCCTGAATGTTCAATCAATACTCCTGTAGTTGTTTGTTGAGGTGAAACATTTGAGTTGTCATTTTATCGTATCAGGGTTGGAGGATACGAAACCCAAAAACCCAGTTCAGCCTGCAGCAAAAGGGTCAAAATTGCGGGCATGGCTGTGAGCGATACAGGCACAAGACTAAGAAAGCTAACCAGCTGATTTTGTTTTTTATAGTGTCTCTCCGCTGCGTATTTGCCTTGCTGCTAACAAGATAACTTTTGGTTAGTGACCGTGTTGACCACCTTGCAGGTCAAGACTACAAAGCTACTACTAGAAACAACATAAGACGACATCTCGGTCATATAAGCTGTGGCAAACACTAACGGTCATCGAATCGTCATGTTGAACCCGATGCAAGTGCGAGCCACCGCCGAGTAAGAGGACGTAACCTGACCGAAGCTCGCCTTTTTACTAGTGATTCGACTTTCAGGCTGCTCGCCTTTGTACAAGGTCAGATAGTCGCTGTGTATTTTCTTGCAAGATTTTAAGATGGGTTTCTTCAGGGATTGAGTTCAATTGACCTTCCAGACGCAGATGGGCATAGCCATGTATGTTTGACCAACACATAAAAATATCTTTGATGACTTCGCCGTTTAGGCTGGCCATAGACTCTATCTCGGAAATTTCAGGTTCACCGCGATGACGTAGAACCACATTAGTAAGGGTGGCATATGTCACCGCAATCTGTCGTGGTGGTGACTGGGTGTCATACGACAATAGGTCCTTGCGAAACATTATCCTAAAATGTTCAGGATAGGCTTCTGCGAACTCTACATAGGCCAAGCCGACTGCATACATCTGCGCATGCAGATCACCCATTACTGGCTGCATTTTGTTTTGCAATAATGCCACCAGCCGGTCAAAGCCGCGCATAGCGACTTCGGTCAATAACCCATTAATATCTCCAAAGTGATGTTTTGGAGCAGCGTGAGAAACGTTCGCCAGGCGTGCGCAAGCGCGCATTGTAAAACCTTGCAACCCCTTGCTAAGCAATATCTCATCCGCTGCATCCAGCAATGCATTTTTTAGATCACCATGGTGATACGCCGTTTTCATTTTATGTCCAATCTGATTTTTGTCCTGCATGAGCTGGTGAGTGCGTGGGGGGACATCTTGACCTCTTAGAAATAAAAAGAGAAGTGCCAAATGTCGTTGTGAAGATACGCGCAGATCTGAAGCATGGCGTGAATCTAGCGCTGTTATTTAGTGCCAATTTATTGCAGGTGAGGGCGCTGAAAGCGATTTGTTAAGTTTATCTTGACACCGACAAGAAGTGTTGTCATGTTGCGATCTTGTCAGTGTAAAAATAATTGCTTAAAACTCTTGCTTGTAAGTGCGCGGGTGATGGCGATGTGAGCACCATAAAGTGGCAGCAAACAGAAGAGTAGAAAGACAAAAGAGTAGAAAGACCAAAATGACCAAAATGACCAAAAAGAGAATTAAAAGAGATATTGGCGAGCGTAATGATTCAACTGAATGATGAAAACCCATGTTTTGCAGGTAAATGGGCGCCCGTCTGGGCGAAGGAGCATCAAAATGTCTGAAGCACAAGTTGCCGAAATAGTAGGAAACATTGCTACCTTCGGGCTGATGCTCATTATGTTTTCCATGGGGATTATGCTCCGGGTGCGTGACTTCATAAACGTTGTGAAAAAGCCGGCAGCTAGTCTATTAGGTTTGGTAGGTCAGATCCTGTTGTTGCCCATCATGGCTTTTGGCATTTGTTACTTGATGGAGCTGCCGGCGGTGTTGGCCATTGGCTTGATGGTGCTTTCCGCTTGTCCGGGTGGGCCAACGTCGAATGCGATTAGTATGATCGCCGGCGGCGATATAGCGTTGTCTATTACGTTAACGGCGCTGTCGGGTCTTTTTGCGTTTATTACTGCGCCGCTAGTGATGAGCTTTTCTCTAAATTATTTCCAAATTCCCGGTGCGCAATTGGAGCTACCATTCATACAGACCTCAGCGCGGATTTTTTTTACGACGGTGGTGCCAGTTTGCGTGGGGATGTATCTGGGTGGCCGATTCCCAAACTTAGAGGATTACCGGCAAACGATTTTTAGGTCTGGGTTTGGTTTGGTGATCACAACTTCTCTTTTATTGTTGATTGCGCGTTCTGAGTTACTCGGTTCAGTGCAGGCGATGTTTGCGGCTTTGTTGCTAAACGTCTCAATGATGGGATTGGCTTATCTGATCGGAAGTTTACTGCTCAAGCAGGAAAAACAGGCCCGGACCATAACAGTAGAGGTCGGTTTGCAAAATGTTTCTCTGGCAATCGTGATTGTTTTAACGACGTTAGAAGTCTTCGAGATGCTCGCGCCGACTCTTTTTTATCTGCCAATAGCCTATGTGACCGGCTTTGGTTTTGCGTATCTGATGAGAAAGCGGGATCGAAGGGCTGTCGAAGCATGAAATTATCGGTAGTCAGCGATATGTGTAGTGGTGGTTTGTGATGATTTTTTTGGTTGAACAAATGCAAATAGTTGAAGAAAGGTTTTGGTGTTACGTATGAGAATTTCAGTAGTTACCGATGATAATAATGAAGCTCATGCGCTTGTGTCTGAGGATGGCATCAAGTGGTTCCGTTGCAAGGATCTGTCTACGAGCATTCCTTTAAATTCAGCGCTGGATATCATGCTCTTTGAAAAAAGCCACCCAGGCAAGCTGAGTGACATGATAGCAGCGTTAGAAGGCACTATTCTGCCTGTCGATTATCATAAGTTTAAACCCCAGCTACCCTTCAAGCCGTTAGCTTACCGGGACTTCATGCTTTTTGAGCAACACTACATTAATGTCGCAAAAAATATGGTGGCAAGACAATCTCAGTTCGCAGCATCCCTACTTAATGTTTACGAAAAGTTAGCGGGCAAACCGTTTAGAAAGTTAAAGCCGTCAAAACGCTGGTACGAACACCCTATTTATTATCTGGGTAATCACCTTAACTTTGTATCCGATGGCGATACAGTTTCAATACCTGCTTATTCCCAAGAACTCGACTACGAACTTGAAATCGGCATCATCATTTGTAAACCACTGAAGAATGCCACAGTGGATGAAGCAGAGCAGGCTATCGGTGGGTTCGTGGTATTTAATGATTTTTCAGCACGTGATGTACAAATGGATGAAATGGATACCGGCTTCGGTCCAATGAAAGCGAAAAATTTCATCAACGCAATCTCCAATGTAGTTGTCACTGCTGATGAAATTCTACCGATGGTTAACTCATTGACAGTAACGGTAACGATCAACGGTAAAAAAATCGCTCGCAATACCAGTGCAGGAATGCATTTTTCCATACCGCAGGCCATTGCCTATGCGTCTTGGGAAGAACAACTTCATGCAGGGGAGTTTTTTGGCTCGGGCACTATTCCTCATTGTACCGGCATGGAAAATGGCGTTTTCCTGCATAGCAATGACAGTATTTCGCTGGAAATAGAGGGCATCGGTAGCCTATACAACAAGGTTGAGTAATCGGGCTAGGGATATTTTAAGAGCTACTTTCGCCCGAGCGTGGAAGGCCCATCAACATCTAATCAAATGTTTAGTTGAATGACTAAATAGGAAAAGCGTAGAGCAACTTAGGAGAGTGATCATGACTTTAAATCGCCAATGGCTATTAGCCGAACGACCTAATGGAATGGTGGGTCCGCATAATTTCAGTTACGCCGAAACCGCGATTCCTGAGCCTAAAAGCGGTGAGGTGCTGGTAAAGAATCTATTCTTATCGTTTGATCCGGCACAGCGGAACTGGATGGTTGACCGCAAAGGTTACTTGCCGCCAGTGGCCATCGGAGAGCCCATGCGGGCAGCTTCTGTTGCGCAAGTAATAGATTCGCGACACGCGGAATATGAAGTGGGCGACCTCGTGCAAACGACAGGCCATTGGCAAGATTATGTGATCGCGGCCCCCGGTGAAGGCCCAATGGGTTTGGTTAAATTGCCAGCAGGGGTATCGCCTGAAATGATGCTGTCTGTGTTGGGTATAACGGGGCTCACAGCGTATTTTGGCTTGCTGGAGATTGGCCAGCCTAAAGCCGGTGACACTGTGCTTGTTTCTGGTGCTGCAGGTTCTACTGGTTCGTTGGTCGGTCAGATTGCAAAAATTAAGGGTTGCCGTGTCGTAGGTATTGCTGGCGGCCAAGATAAGTGTCGGTGGTTAAAGGAGACCGCCGGTTTCGATGCGGTAATAGACTATAAAAATGAGGATGTGAATGCCCAAATTGCACTTCACTGCCCGGATAAATGGGACGTCTTCTTCGACAACGTAGGTGGCCCCATCTTAGAGGCGGCCTTGGATCACGTTAATCTGCGTTCTCGAGTTGTTTTGTGTGGAAGTATCTCTGGTTACAACGCGACCGCCCCCATACCTGGCCCATCAAATTTGTCGAACTTGACTGTCAACCGAGCGCGAATGGAAGGATTCGTTATTTTGGATTACATGCCGAGAGCGATGGAGGCTATTCAAGAGCTAATGACGTGGGTTTCATCAGGTCATCTAATATACCAGGTCGACACACAGGAGGGCTTTGAAAACATTCCTGCCACTCTACAGCGGCTTTACACCGGGCAAAATCTTGGTAAACAGCTACTCAAAATCAGCTAATGGAAATAAAGATAAGGATTCCATAGACACATAAGTAACTCTAAGAATTATCAAGCTTAGAACCCAGGTTGCAGAAGGTCCTGTAATTTGCAGGAGGATCGAGGATACAACCTCGAGGATACAACCTCGAGGATTAACAATAGCAAGCTCACCAAACAGGGTGAATGCTTAGGTGCGTTAAGTTTAGGGCGCGGCCTAGCGCCGCCGCGTTATTGAAATGATCCCGATATGGTTGAGGCCGAGGTCAAAAAAGTTAGTGACATCACAAATACAGTTTTAGGAGCCTTATAGATGAGCAATCAAGAAAGCCAGCAGATGAATGATCAAAATACTGGTGGCGAATTTTCGCGCAATTGGCTTTTAGTGTTGGTCTGTGCGCTCGGGATTGGCGTCGGTGTTTCTGCACTGCCGTTCTACACCCAAGGATTGTTCATCGAGGCGTGGATTGCTGATTTCGGTTGGACCAGGGCACAAGCTTCGTTTGGTATTTTAGGCTCGACCCTCGCGCTCGCTGCGGTGTTGCCATTTGTAGGCTCATTGGTAGATCGCTACGGCTTAGTAAAGCCGGTAATGATTTCTTTGCTAGGTTTGTCACTCGCTTACGTATTGCTTGGTCTGTTTGTTCAATCCATCGCTACCTTTGTAATGCTCGCAATGCTTCAGGCCACACTCGGCAGCGCATCGTCACCATTGGCATACACGCGGGCGATCAATGCGGTGTTTGACAAGCAACGGGGCTTGGCGCTCGGCATTGTTCTTTCGGGTGCAGGTGTGGCCGCCACATTTGGGCCGACGTTGATTAGCAGTGCCATCACAGAATTTGGTTGGCGAGGTGCTTACTTTGCAATGGCTTTGTTCACCTTCATAGTAGGCGGTGTGATTGTTGCCGTTCTGTCTCGCCTCAGTGGCGTAAAAAACTCGGTCGTCATCGACTCTGGGGCCGCTAGCAAGGGCTTTGAAATTGCAAAAAGAAGTCGCACCTACTGGACAATCATGGCTGCGATATTTTGTTTGTCTCTAGGACTGGGGGGCTTGATGATCCACTTTGTCCCGATTCTGCTCGAAGTGGGGTTCACGACAAATGCAGCGGCGAAAATAGCTGGCGTTATTGGCATCGCCGTTGTGTCGGGCCGAATCCTAGTGGGCTTTGCTGTTGACCGTATATTTGCTCCATGGGTGGCAATTTTTATTCTAGTCGCCTGTATTCTCGGCGTTTTGGCCCTAGCGACAATGGGCTCTGTAGTTGCTGTGCCGGTTGCATTTGTTATCGGATTTTCGGTCGGTGCCGAAGTCGACTTAATCGGCTATCTCGTCGCTAGGTATTTTGGCATACATGCGTACGGGCAGATCTACGGCAGACAATATTCAGCATTCTTAATCGCCACGGGCATGAGTCCGGTAATTCTTGGCGCAGTTCGTGACGTGACAGGTAGTTATACAGGGTCGTTATATACAGCTGCCGCGTTCATGTTCTTGTCAGTCATTCTATTCGCAAAACTCCCAAAATTTGAAAAATAGCGAAACATGGTGAGTTTTAAGCAGGCAATGGGAATGATCGAAGAGCATCATTCTTCTACGAGGTCTGAGTTTGCATGGGGCCGAGCTAGGGCTGGAAGTCTTGGCACAATAGCGCGTCGTATTGTTGGTCGGCTAGTTGCGGCTGTATTGCCGCAGCGTACACGTAACCGTGGAGTCAAAAAAAATTTAACTGTTAGTGTACGGCCATTAGCTATTTCAGTGCCGATTAAAATGAAACACAACGAAGATAGACGTTAATCGGTGGATCGGTTTTGCTCGTACTCACCACTTAAAATTAAATTTAAAAAAGGAGTTAGATACCATGTCCGTTTATATAATTGCGCGATTTAAGATTCACGATCGTAGTGAATACGACAAGTACTCAGCTGGTTTCTCAGCAGTCTTTCAAAAGTTCGATGGCAGGATGCTAAGTGTTGATGAAGACCCAACGGTGTTGGCGGGTGACTGGGATGACACTCGGTCCGTGATTATTGAGTTCCCATCAAAAGAATCTGCCTTAGCATGGATGACATCTGATGATTACCAAGCTATAGCCAAACATCGCAATGCCGGTAGCACAGCCAACTCGATACTCGTAAAGGGACTAGACGTATAGTCTTAGTGAAAGCTTAGCAGGGCGTTAACAGAGCGGAGCTGGGCGCCCAGCGGGTACGTCGAATAAGCTAACGATAAAGTACTCGCCTTTTGTTAATGAGGTCATCGCCAGGGTATGCTTGCACTAACGTCGCTTTGTGTGGTTTAAACAAAGTGTCAACACGTTGTCGTCTAGTGATGTTTATTCGCAAGCTTGCGTGACTCCAACTTTCAATTTTCTCTCATGCAACCGGCAGCTTGATATTCTCAGAGACTTTGCCATTCTCGCCGCTATTCTTAATCACGGCTGGTCCGTATTCATTCCAAACCTCCCGCAACTCGACGGTGCGGCAGGGTTTTATGTTCTGGCAGATTAAAAGTATCGATCGGTCAGCCATGAACGGTAGAGATCGGCGTTAGCCTTGTGCGCAAATCGGCTAAACGCATCTGGTAGGAAGGTGACAATATGGTTTTAATTTTACTGATTGCCCAAGCTGCCGATTCTAAAATCTAAAAATCGCTGATACCTAAGGATGCCAATGTACTTCTCTTCCTTCAGAAACGTTAGCGATATTGTTGTCGGTAACAATTAAGACAACGGCGACGAGTAAAATCCAAAGTACGGGCAAGCATAGAAGATAAAGTCTTTGGTAGGGCTTACCCAAGCGTAAACTGGATAGGAGCGAGACAGAAAACACGAAAAGCGCTGCCAGCTCGACACAAAAGAGTGGATAAAAAGCTAATCTGACAAAGTCTCTGAGTGGCACCGGCCAGCCGCCAGCGTTGCGCCAGAATAGCGGGTCTTCCTTAAACAGGGCCATTGTAATCAGAGTTACGAGTAGCAATAAGTGCATGCTCGGCCATAACCTGTCTGTCATTGGTTTGTTATTCGTGTTTCTCATGATGCCCATAAGCTAGGGGAGTAGGCTCTAATGCCGTTTAAAAGGAAGATGACAGGGTGATAACGAGTTTAGTCCTCAGCTTCCCAAAGCTTTCGTTGCAGCAGACTCTTTTGCACCTAGAATACCCACCAGTGAATCTTTCAGGCGCGAGTAAAATAACTCGGCATTTTTTCCTTTAAATGCGTTTTTTGAACGCGCGTGCAATGACATTGACATGGAAGCAAATCGCACTGCGCTATCGAGGCGAGCTTTGATTGCGTCCGTCGATAGGTCTGACAATGATTGCCTGATGAATTGAGAAACATTACTGTTGGTTTTGATGCTTTGATTTAAAAATTGCAAGGCAGGGATTTCTGAGAATGCAACTTCTCGCCCAAAGGCTTTTACATATAAGCGATAATCTGGGTCGAGCTTGGCAAGTTCAAAGGCAGGGCCAACCATCAACGTTGCTACGTCGATTAGTTGTGGTTTTTTTGTTTTATTGAAGGCTGCAAATATTAGTTGTCGGTGTTGATCTACCTTACGGCTATGTCGTTGATGAATGGCGTTGATCAGACCGTCTCGATTCTTGAAATGGTATTGCAACGCGGATTCATTTTTCTGACCTGCCGCTTCAATAATGCTTCGAATGGAGATGTTCTCCAAGCCATTTTCGGCAATGAGCAATATCGCTGCATGCATCAGCGCATCCTGTGTTGCCTCACTGCGGGACTGGCGTTGGTTGAGAGCGGTATCATTCAAGGATTTATTCTCCATTTTGTATTCGATTCACAATTTCGTTTTCGACTCGCCAGATTCTATCCTGTCCCCAGCAAGAATAGGGTTCAGTTGCTGGGCTGCCGCCTGAGACTCTGAAGCTTGGCACACCCCAAAGGCCGGCCTCAAGCATTGCCTCAAGATTGTCATCAAGTACTGCTTGCCAGTCTGTGTCTTGCCGCGCCTGTTGTAGTTCGAGCCAATCAATGCCAGCGTTTGCTGCGATTAACTTTAATCCAGTATCGTTAGTGATATCGAGTCCGGTTGCCCAGGATGCAGCGAGATATTCGCCGACAAACTCCATACCCTTACCGAGTTTCATTGCGGCGGGGAAAAGCGCGAAAGCGCGCTTGACGGGCTCGCCGAAAGGATCGACGATATTACCGAAGGGTATGTTTCTGAATCTTGCCTCGCGACCAGAATCTTGAATGATATAACGTTTTTTCTTGAACGGTGCGGGAATGCCGCGCATTAACATAGGCATGACCGGACGAAGCAGAACTTTTACGCCGGTTCGTTTGATCATGTCGAGCACACGTTGGTGTCCGATAGCGGTGTAGGGGCTGCGTAGTGATGGAAAGTATTCAAGGGTGATTGCTGCAGCAGCCACGTCTTGGTTTGTGCGGGAAAGGGTTTTAGGTGTGGGTTCAGGTACGCAGACTCGTGTGCTGTTAATCTTGTTTTCGACTTTTTTAATACTGCTCTCGACGCTACTGTAGACCTGTCCACCGATGTTATTAGCAACCTTAAAACCTTCGTTCGTCAGGCGTTGCTCCAAGACACGAATGCGATCGATGCCCCAGAACCATTCTCCTTCAAAATAAAACATGCCGCCTGCATAGTGGCCGAGCTTTTGTCGACGAGAGTTGCCTTTTGTGACAGCCTCAAGGCCTAGATCGCCGCTCGGTGCCGGTAATGTGTCGCCATGCCAGTAGGCTGTGCCAATGTCGAAAGCCTGTCTTGCAAATTCTTTGCTGTCGAGGTGCTGCGCCAGAAGATTGTTTGCACGATCGAGCGTTTGAGTTGATATTGAGTCGCAGGGCGTTTCAAAAACAGTGCCGTAGTCCTGCGCGATTGATAGCGCGTCTCGAATTGCCCAAGCATTAAAGTGGTCACTACTGCCTTGATAGTCACTACTGGGTTTTGAAACCAGGTGAACCTTGAAAGGAAGGTTATAAGTTGCCGTCAGTTGATCCAGTTTTTGTACGCACAGGTGACTGTAAGGGTCATCGATCTGGTGGAAGTAGTTTACCGCGGGTGCGTTACCGCTAATCTTACGGGCTAATCGCGCCTTGTTTCTTTGCAGATTCAAAAAAGCCGAGGACGATAGAAAGCGAGCTGCCATTGAGCTAATACGCGTCTTGGTTTGCAAAACTTAAATCCTTGCGTAGCAGTGAAATTCTCATCAAGTATCGCATAAATTTAATAATGACAGTCATTATATTTGCATGATAAAGTCAATTCGACGTTTAGACTAATCGGGTAAAAGCATGAAAAAGTTGCTTATTATTTTCATTTTGATCGCTTTCGCTGGCGCGATGGCATGGCAAAGCCGAATCGAATTGTTAGTTTGGGGGGCGCCAAAGCTAGGCCGGACCTTCAACCCGGTTGCTGATAATGTGCCAACCAATTGGACTAAAGGGCCAGATGTGGCTACATCAAGTCCGAGCGAAAGGCCGCCGAATATCATCTTAATACTCGCCGATGACATGGGCTTCAATGATGTGTCGCTCTACAATGGTGGTGCGGGAGACGGTTCGGTACAAACGCCAAATATTGATGCCATCGCGCAACAGGGCGTCATCTTTAAAAATGGTTATGCGGCGAATGCCGTCTGTGCGCCTTCAAGGGCAACAATATTGACGGGTCGCTACTCAACCCGGTTTGGTTTCGAATTTACGCCCATACCAAGCATAGGGCCAATTATTTTCAGTTGGATGCAGGATATTAATCAGCCAACATTGAAGGCTCTTGTTGATTTAGAAGCAGCGCGCGAATTGCCGAACATGAATGACTTAGGTATGCCGCCTGAAGAAATCACTGTCGCTGAAGTGTTAAAAGATGCGGGTTACTACACAGCACATATCGGTAAGTGGCACCTTGGCACCAAAAATGGCATGAGACCTGAACAACAGGGTTTTGATGATAGTTTGTATATGTCTGGCACGCTGTATTTGCCGGAAGATGACGCAAATGTTGTAAATGCTAAGCGAGAACAAGATGCTATTGAGAGAATGGTTTGGACGTTTTCTAACTATTCTGCGCAGTTTAATGGCAGCGAACGGTTTAAGCCAAAGGGCTATTTGACGGACTACTACACCGACGAGGCTTTAACGGTGATTGAGAACAATCGTCATCAACCTTTTTTTCTCTATCTAGCTCACTGGGGTATCCACAATCCGATTCAAGCAACCCTTCAAGATTACGATGCCTATGCACACATAGAGGATCATCATCTGCGGGTTTACGCCGGCATGATTCGTTCAGTCGATCGTAGTGTCGGCAGGATTACTGACAAGCTTGCAGAGCTTGGTTTAGCAGACAACACCTTGGTCTTTTTTACGAGCGACAATGGCGGTGCGGCCTATATTCAACTACCGAACGTAAATAAGCCTTACCGCGGTTGGAAGCTGAACCACTTCGAAGGCGGCACGCACGTGCCATTTGCAGCGAAATGGCCAGCAAAGATTGACGCAGGCTCAACCCTCGCGTCACCCATACATCATATCGACCTGTTCCATACAATTGCAGCCGCAGCGGGTGCACAGGTGCCGACAGACCGCAAGCTTGACGGCGTTGACTTGCTGCCTTTCATTACTGGTAAGGATAAAAGCTTGCCTCACGACACGTTGTTTTGGCGCCAAGGGCATCAACAGACCGTCCAGCATCTCGGTTGGAAGCTGATTCGTGCTGGCCGACCCGATAAGCGCTGGTTGTTCAATTTGGCCGATGATCCAACTGAACAGATCAACCTGGCGGCAACTATGCCGCAGAAGGTAGCGCAACTCGAAGCTATTTTGGATGCGCATAACGCAGAACAGGCAACACCGCTTTGGCCTTCAACAACTGATTCGCCTCAGCTAATTGATAAGCACGGCGGACAACCTTACGTGGAAGGTGATGAATATATTTACTTCCCTAACTAACGATATAACAAGGGTTTGACCAAATTTTTGTAATAATTGTGATACGAGTTTAGGGGTTTTATAACGATGGATTTTGTGAGAACGGCTGATAAGCGATTCGAAAATTTAAAGGATTACCCGTTTGTGCCTAACTATGCCGATATCGATGATGGCCAGGGCGGCTCTCTACGCATGCACTATCTTGATGAGGGTACTGGAGAAGTCATCCTGTGCATGCACGGTCAGCCCGCTTGGTCGTACCTTTATCGCAAAATGATTCCACTGTTAACTGCTGCTGGCTATCGTGTCATCGCGCCGGATTTGATTGGCTTTGGTAAGTCAGACAAACCCACCAATCGAGCAAACTATACCTATGCTAACCATGTGCTTTGGGTAAAGAACTTGATTGAAAAACTCGATTTGAACAACCTCACCATTATTGGGCAGGACTGGGGCGGCTTGATTGGTTTACGCGTCGTTGCTGAAAACGTTGATCGCTTTGCGCGTGTTGTGACGGCCAATACAGGTCTGCCAGACGGTCTGGGTATACCGCCCGAAATGGCACCTAAACTGCACGAGCTGATGGCATCGACACCGGCATTGCCGCCCTTGGAGATGGGCATGAAAGTTGCCGGCCCAATGGAGGATCGGCCTCAATTTATGTATTGGGTACGTCATTGTGACGCTTATGAAGACTTTAACCCCGGTGGTCTCATTGAAATGTTTCTTAATAATTGTTCAGCCGACGAAGCGGTTGGTTATAGCGCACCGTTTTCTTCGGAAGAATACATGCAGGGTGCTAGACAGTTTCCAACGCTTGTGCCGATCATTCCTGATAACCCAGCAATACCGGCTAACCGCGAAGCATGGTCGATACTGGAGAAGTTTAAAAAACCTTTCTTGACGGCATTCAGTGATTCAGACCCTGTTACCAAAGGTGGCGAGGCCCGTTTCAAGGATAGTGTGCCAGGCGCCGCTAATCAAAAGCACACAATCATCAAAGGCGCAGGACATTTTCTTCAAGACGATGCTAGCGATGAGCTCTCGGCAATTGTGATAGCGTTTATCAAAGAAAACCCTCTGTAAGGTTGTCGGGCAAAAGCAGTAGCATGGCCGCGGATTCATTTTAGTACAAGTACGTCAGGAGTATGAGTTAATGAAGCGAAGTGTGTTCTGGTTCATCGGTGGGTTTGTTTATGTGGCATTTTTTAGCTGGTATACAAACTTTGATGGACCATTGACAGAGGAGGAGATTGCGGATGTCTTGGCGCGTTCAAAGGCATTAGGCCGCTCGCCGGAAACGCTTAAAAACCTCGAACATTTTATGCGTACCGATACCGGTAATGACTTCATTATGATTAATGCCCTCGACATGAACGATAACCCACCAGAGTTGCCTGCAACGGGCCCCGGCGCGGATGCGAGCGCATTGATAGATCACTACATGGAACATATGTACACCGCACAGTTAAAGCGCGCTAGCCATCCTGTTTTCTATGGGCGCGCCGTTGCAGATGCGATGGACATTTCAGGTGTGGAAGGCGCAGAGCATTGGGAACAGGGTGCGTTGTTTAGATACCGCAGTCGGCGTGACATTTTAGCCATCGCGACGGATCCTGCCTTTAATAAGCGTCATGATTATAAGATGGCGGCGCTCACAAAAACGATCGCTTATCCGGTAGAGCCAGTGATTAACTCGGGTGACTTTCGAGTCTTGTTCGGGTTGCTTTTGTTTTCACTTTTAGCGCTGGTCGATATGTTTGCCTATCGTGGGCGTGACTAATCATCAATTCCTGTTCAGCAGATGTGATCTAATGTTTATAGCGCCGCGATACATTCCATTTCGATACTGCCGCCAAGTGCTAAACCCCGAGCTGCAAGCGCACTGCGTGCCGGATAGGGTGGTTTGAAATATTCAATATAGACCTCATTGACGGCGGGCCAATCCGCAATGTCTCTGAGAAATAGCGTGCATTTTACAACCTGCGACATGGTTGCATCATTGCGGGCAAGTGCCGCTTTGATGTTTTCTAGAATTTGCCGTGTTTCAGGTACAACGCCGCCTGAGACGAGATCGAATGAGCCTGTTTTATTACCGAGTTGACCCGACAAAAATAGTAAATTATCAACCCTGACGGCTTCAGTGAAGGGTAGGTTCATGGATTCAAAGCCTGGATTTTGGCGATGCTCTACGATCGAGTTTTGAGCAAAACACGGCGTTGCGAAGGTAAGTAACAGGATAAGCAAATACCGAGGCGTTTTAGTTGTTTGTGATTTTTCGAAAACGATGAGGTCTAGGCTCTGCATAGGGTGATTTCTCATATCTGCTGTTGAAGATATGATAGGGTTCGCGCATTATTTGCACAAGAACGTATCTAAATCGATCTATACGTATCTGCAGTAATGCGGGTAGGTGTAAAGGTCTCAAAGTGTTTGTGAAAGCGTGACGTAAAATTTACTAAAGGGTAAATCAATGAAATTGAAATTTTTATTAGTGACTGGCTGTTTGGCCTTATTAATCGGCTGCGCAGGTACACCCTCGGCTGAAAATGCAGCGCTTTCGGATGAAAACGTGGCGGCACATAACAAAACCGCTGATGAGAAAGACAAGGTTGTCTGTGAGTACGTTAAAGAAACCGGTAGCTATCGTCGTGTAAAACAATGTCGAACGATCGCTCAGAAAGAGAAACAATCTGAAGAAGCACGACGCGCTATTGCTGACGAAAGTTATCAAACGGGTTCAGGCGGCGACGGACAATAGTCGAGCGATGGTCTGTGGATAGGAAAGCGATATCCGAGCAATCCGATTATAGAATTACGGGTGCTTTCTGGTATTGATAAAATCGATTAATACGATGCAAACAATTCGTTATATTAATTAAATCAACAGGTCTATATTTCGCTTCAGACATTAACGATACATCTGGAGAGAAATATGGACACATCAGTACCTCAAGTTACCTTCAAGACACGCGTCAGAGACGAAAGCGTCGAAGGCGAGAACCCTTTTCGCTGGCAGGATGTCACGTCGCAAGACGTTTTCGCCGGTAAGAAAATTGTTTTGTTTGCCCTGCCAGGGGCTTTTACACCAACCTGTAGCAGTACACATCTACCGGGCTATGAAAACCATTATGAAGACTTCGTCGCCCAAGGCGTTGATGACGTCTACTGTCTGAGCGTCAACGATGCTTTCTCGATGTTTCAGTGGGCAAAGCAGTTGGATATTCATAAAGTCAAAATGTTGCCCGATGGTAACGCTGATTTTACTCGCCTTATGGGCATGTTGGTGAAGAAGCAGAACTTGGGCTTTGGCGATCGAACATGGCGTTACTCAATGTTGGTTGTCGATGGTGAAATCCAACAGGTATTTGCAGAGCCGGGTAAAATGGACAACTGTCCAGAAGATCCTTTTACCTGCAGTGACGCAGAAACCATGCTGAACTTCGTACGCGACTCTAACTTAGAATCAGGCGCAGCGTAGTATATAACCCCTAGTCGACGAGCGCTTTGCGCAAGTGTACTAGGGGTGTTTTAAAACAGTAAGTGTACTAGGAAGCGTACAATCCGTAATTAGGAGAGCTTAAGCGGTGTTGAGTTCTTCAAGTCCCAACTCAGCAATACTCACCTCCCGCATTTTGTACTTCTGAATTTTGCCCGTGACGGTCATTGGGAAGTCGTCTGTGAATTTAATGTAACGCGGCACTTTGTAATGGGCGATCTTGCCTTTACAGAACGCCTTGATATCGGCTTCGTTGACTTCTGTATTTGATTTCAGACTGATCCAGGCGATGATTTCTTCTCCAAATTTTGGATCAGGTACGCCAGTAACCTGCACATCTTCAATGCCGTCATGACTCATTAAATATTCTTCTATTTCTCGCGGATAAACATTCTCGCCACCGCGCACGATCATATCTTTGATGCGACCAACAATATTTACATAGCCATCTGCATCCATGATGGCTATATCGCCGGTGTGCATCCAACCTGAACCATCTATCGCTGCTGCAGTTGCTACATCGTTTTGCCAATAGCCGATCATGACCGAGTAACCGCGCGTGCACAGCTCGCCCATCTCATTAACTGGACAGGTTTTACCAGTATCCGCATTGATAATCTTCACCTCAACGTGGGGGTGCACACTACCAACGGTGCTCACGCGTTTATCCAGCGGCGCGTCAACACGCGTTTGAAAGCTAACAGGACTGGTTTCTGTCATACCATAGGCGATTTCTACTTCGGTCATGTGCATCAATTCATTGACCTGCTTCATTGTATCTACAGGGCAGGGCGCACCCGCCATGACGCCGGTGCGTAAACTTGAGAGATCGAAATCCGCAAAATTATCTAGCGCTAACTCGGCAATAAACATAGTTGGCACACCATAAAGCGCTGTCGCTTTTTCCTGTTGTACTGCCTTCAGAACCGCTTCCGGCTCGAATCCTTCGCTAGGATAAACCAGACATGCACCGTGGGTTAGACAGCCAAGGTTCGCCATGACCATGCCAAAGCAGTGATAGAGTGGCACGGGCACAACAAGTTTATCGATCTCTGTGAAGTTCATCGTGCCGGCAGTGAAGTAGCCGTTGTTGAGTATGTTGTGATGGGAAAGGGTCGCACCTTTTGGAAAGCCGGTTGTACCGCTGGTGTATTGAATGTTAATAGCTTCGTCCATATCGAGTTGTTGCTGTCGCATCTTAAATTCGTCGTCAGACGTTGACGGTGCCCGGGCAAGCATTGCTTGCCAATCATAGATGCCGGTGACATTGCTTGAGGTCATCGATATTACAGAGTTCAAGTTTTCGAATTCGCTGTGTGCTAAATGGCCTGGCTGACAGCCGCTCAATTGCGGGCAGAGTTCTTCGACCATGCTTTCGTAATCCGACGTTTTGAATTGATTTTGGATGACAAGGGCTCGACAACCAGACTGCTTCAGAACATAGGCGAGCTCGTGGGATCGATAGGCTGGATTGATGGTGACCAAAACACTGCCAATTTTTGCGCTTGCATACTGGGTAATCAGCCATTGCAGATTGTTAGGTGACCAAATGCCGATTCTGTCGCCTTTTTGCAGCCCTAATGCCATTAGCGCTTTGGCAGCCATATTGACCTGTTCAGATAATTCGCGGTAAGTCAGTCTCATGTTTTGGTGGATACTGATGATAGCTTCTCGATCACCGTGAAGGGCGACGGTTTGATCGAATGCTTCACCAATGGTCATTCCCAATAGCGGCTTGTCAGAAGTTCCACTGGCATAACTAACTGTGACGGACATAATGTTGGCTCCAATATTGACCTAACGTCGGACTGGCTAACTTGCCAGATAATAAGCACTATTTTTCCACAATAGAGCGATGATACTCTAGCAATCTTTGTAGCTTTAGGCAGTAAAAATGGTATCGATAGGAACCCCATTATCGGAAGTAGGTACGCGGGCGTTATTGTGCGGTAGCGGTGAGTTAGGTAAAGAAGTGGCCATCGAGTTACAACGATTGGGTATTGAAGTCATTGCAGTGGATCGTTACGCAAACGCCCCTGCTATGCAGGTTGCGCATCGTTCTTATGTTATCTCTATGCTGGATGGTGTCGCTTTAAGAGAAATTGTCGAAAAGGAAAATCCTGATTTTATTATTCCTGAGATTGAAGCGATCAGTACCGACACCTTAGTAGCCTTAGAGAAAGAGGGTTACAACGTCGTACCGACCGCCAAGGCGACGAGACTGACGATGAATCGCGAAGGTATTCGGCGCCTAGCAGCCAATGAACTTAAACTTCAAACATCGCCCTTTGAATTTGCAGAGACCGAGGCGGAATTCCGTGCAGCGGTCGAAAAGGTTGGAATTCCCTGTGTCGTTAAACCGATTATGTCTTCCTCTGGTAAAGGCCAGAGTACTATTCATACAGCGGACGATACGAGCAACGCTTGGACCTATGCGCAGTCCGGCGGACGAACCGGGGCCGGCGGTGTCATCATTGAAGGTTTTGTCGACTTTGACTATGAAATCACCCTGTTAACCGTTCGGCATCGAGACGGTACATCTTTTTGTGAGCCTATAGGCCATCGTCAGGAGGAGGGAGACTACCGTGAATCATGGCAGCCTCAGCCAATGTCGGATAATGCATTAACGAAAGCACGGCAGATGGCGCAATCGGTAACGGATGCGCTAGGTGGTTATGGTTTGTTTGGTGTTGAGTTTTTTGTAAGAGGTGATGACGTTATTTTCAGTGAGGTGTCGCCGAGACCTCATGACACCGGCATGGTGACAATGATTTCACAGGATTTATCTGAGTTTGCACTGCATGTCAGAGCAATCTTAGGTTTACCGATACCCGCTATTAAACAATTTGGCGCCTCTGCATCGAGTGTCATATTGGTCGAAGGTGAATCCTCCTATGTGACATACAAGGATATTGAAAAGGCGCTAGTTGAGCCTGACACGCAGGTTAGAATATTTGGTAAACCCGAAGTGTCTGGGCGGCGAAGAATGGGCGTTGCACTGGCGTTAGGCGATACGATCGATGAGGCAAAGCTAAAAGCCATCGGCGCCTCGGAATCAATCGAATCGGTTTGTGGCTAGCCAGTATTTCTCATGCTGGCGGCGATTCCCGCAATGGTCACCAGTAATGCCTTATCAATTTTCTCATGATCAACCTTGCTGTCTCCGGCATGTTCGAGGCTTTCGAGGCTGCGGACTCGAGACATGAGTTCAATCTGTAGGAAGTGCAAAGGATCCGTATACGGATTGCGTAGATCCAGCGATCGCTTGATTGCGGGTGAGCTTTGTAACAGAATTTCTTGACCTTTGAGTTGGTTGATGAGATCGACCAAGTGCAACATTCTCTCTCGAAAGGCATCACCCATTGGGAAAAGATCATCTTCGATAAGTTCCTCGTCATAATGGCGAGAAATATCTGCGTCAGCTTTACTTAACACCATTTCAAGCATGTCCAATTGGGTTTGGAAGAAAGGCCATTCTTCAATCATCTCTTTAATGATGTGTAAATTTTTGCCGACGGAATGCTTTTCTAACGCTTTATCTGTGCCAAGCCAGGCGGGTAGCATTAGTCTCTTCTGGGTCCAAGCAAATACCCATGGAATTGCCCTTAAATCTTCGATGCCTCGCTCGTTGCCGGATGCGCGGCGTGAGGGGCGGCTGCCGAGGGCAAGCAATGACAGTTCTCGTTCCGGCGTGCCCTGATCGAAGTAACGGATAAAGTTGGGATCGTCCTGTACCATTTCCCGATAACTGTCCCTCGCGGTCGCAGACATGGAATCCATTAATGTGCGCCAATTATCTCGGGGTTTGGGTGGAGGGATGAGCGATGCTTCAAGGGTCGCACTGAGAACAAGATCGAGACTTGCCAGCGCGAGTGCCGGGGAACCGTACTTAAACCGTATGACCTCGCCCTGTTCGGTTACGCGCATGCTCCTTCTTACTGAGCCCGGCGGCTGTGACAGGATCGCTTCGCGAGCGGGTGCACCGCCTCGTCCGACAGTGCCGCCACGACCATGAAATAAGGTGAGTTCGACATTGTATTTTTCGCCTACAGCAACCAAATCTTCCTGGGCGCGATACTGACCCCAAGCTGCCGCCATTTGACCTGCGTCTTTGGCTGAATCTGAGTAGCCGATCATGACCTGTTGTCGACCGTCGATATAGTTTGTGTACCACGGAATTCTGAGTAGCCGCTCTAACGTCCAAGCTGCATTTTCAAGATCGTCTAAGGTTTCAAACAACGGCACGACCGGAATGGACCAGTCGACGCCGCATTTCCGAAGTAGTAGCACAACAGCTAATACGTCAGACGGGTTCTTTGCCATTGAAATGATATAACTTGATACACCTTCAGCTTTACACGCTGAAATCAGGTTAAAGGTATTGAGAGTTTCTTGAATCTCAGGAGTCGTTTCCCAATTGACGGGTACCAGCGGTCGTTTGTTCTCAAGTTCCTCAAGAAGGAAATCCTGTCGAGCTTTTTCAGGCCACTTGGTATAGCTGCCAAGTTCCAAATATTCCGTCAGCGCATTCAATAAGTCGACATGCTTCTCTGCATTTTGACGAATGTCTAGGTCAACCAACGTCACGCCAAAGGTAGAAACGCGGATTAAAGTTTCTTTTAAAAGTCCTTCAGCGATAATTTCCATGCCGCATTCATTTAATGATTGGTAGCAGGCGTGCAGTGGGTCGAATAACTGATTTTTGCTCAGAATGACTTTTTCGTCAGGCGCGATATCTGTAATGGACCATTGTCGTGTCGCAAGTAGGCTATCCCTCAGATCACGCAGTACAACCCGGTAGGGCTCATGTGTTTCGCCATGGCTAAGTCTTGTAATCTCGTCATTACAGAGAGTCATGGATAAATGTGAGAGTAACTCATCGATATCCCTGAGATACAAATCAGCCGCCATCCAGCGTGCAAGATTGATAACTTCCTCTGTCACTTCAGCTGTGACGTTTGGATTTCCATCTCTGTCTCCGCCCATCCAAGAAGAAACGCGGATAGGTGTCGATTCTAACGGCAGGCGTGTGCCGGTGGCGTTAAATAACAGCTGGTCGACACCCTTCCAAATTTTAGGCACAGCGGACCAAAAGGAATGTTCAATGACAGCGTAGCCCCACTTAGCTTCATCTTGAGGTGTCGGCCGTTCGGTTCTAATCTCGTCGGTGTACCAAACTTCTGCGATTAGCCTCTCTAGTTCAACCCGTTCAGTGGCTTTGAGTTGATCTGATTCATTGACGACATCCAGGCGTGACGCGATGCGGTTGTATTTTTGAATGAGTGTTCGTCGTGTAATCTCTGTTGGGTGAGCGGTTAGGACGAGTTCACAGCGAATTTGTTTCGTGGTCTCGATGATTCTTTCGGGATCAAGACCTGTATCGATAACTTTATTGAAGACCTGGTCTAGATAGGAGTCCGCCGGAAAGTATTCCATTTGATCATCGGTTGTTTCGGCCTGCTCGGCGATATTTGCAAGGTTCAGGAATTGGTTAAATGCACGGGCAACGGAGATTAGATTTTCATCGTCAAGTGACTTGAGAACTTCTTGCAGTTTGTCGTGATCAATTTCTTCGTCTTGCCGCCTAATTTTGGCGAGGCGTCGAATCTCTTCGATTTTATCGAGAAATGCTTGGCCGTATTGCGCTGTCATGGTCTCACCGAGTAACTGGCCAAGTACTCTAACTCGATGGCGGGATTTGGCTGAAATCAGTTCGTTCACGGCGAGGTGATTCCTTGTTTGGCTTCGGTTACATTAACCGCATTATAGCGTTGTTTTAACAACTAAACGAAGTGAGGATTGAATGGATAAAATTTATGATATGTCAGGCAAGTCAGTATTAATTACTGGCGGCAGTCGAGGCCTAGGTCGGGCGATGGCGCTTGGATTCGCTGCACAGGGTGCTGACGTTGCAATTGTTAGCCGTAAGATAGAGAGCTGTATCGAAACCGCCGAAGAAATCGAGGCGCTCGGGGTTAAAGCGTTCCCCTATGCTGCCCATATGGCTGATTGGACGCAGGTCGGAGAAATGGCGGATGCGGTATATAAGGAGTTCGGTAAAGTCGACGTGCTGATAAATAATGCCGGTATGTCGCCACTGTACGACTCACTGTCTGAGATGTCGGAAGAGTTGTTCGATAAAATTATGGGGGTGAACTTCAAGGGTCCGTTTCGCTTGAGTGCGCTGGTGGCTGCGCGAATGGCTGAAGCAGCGGGTGGCTCGATAATCAATATCAGTAGCACCGCCTCCGTCAATGCGAGTCCGAATTCAGAACCCTATGGTGCTGCTAAAGCGGGTCTTAATGCAATTACACGCTCATTTGCCTATGCCTATGGTCCGAAAGTCAGAGTGAACTGCATTATGGCGGGTCCATTTCTGACCGATATATCAAAAGCCTGGGACCTTGAAGTGTTTAACGAAAATGCAAAGAAAACGATTCCTTTGCAACGCGGTGGTGAGCCAGGGGAAATTGTTGGTGCGGCGCTGTATCTCGCCAGTGACATGGCCAGTTATACAACCGGATCTACGATTGCCGTAGATGGTGGTGCTCATTAGGGGACCATTAGGTGCTCATTAGGTGCTCAATAGAGGGATGGTTTCGACCGGACGCTGAACTGACGATAAAACCCTGATTCGGAAAGCTCCCTAGGCGTTATCAGGAGGCTTCATCAGGGTTTTATTAAATTCTCAATCAAGTACTGAGCAGCGCCAAAACCGTCAACGCTATTTCGGAGCTGGATTGTAAGAGCGGCGATTTCTAACGTATTTTCGACGGCTCAATGTAACCGTTTCGCTTATGTAAAACCTGCGACTATTTTTTAACCATTGAGATGAAGTCTCTGAAGATATCCATTAATGTCTCATATTTGTAGTCGGTAAATTCACCTGCATCTAAATACATACCGTGCTCACTGCACGCCTCGTATTCAATGTGAGTTTGAACAGGGTCTGACAACTTCTCCATTTTTTTGCTGCAGCGCGGGCAATTGATATCACGAATAAGGTTGTGAGTCTTGCCTACTTCAGGATCACCATCATCAACGTAGTCAGACATCCATTTTTCTTTCAACGCTTCAGCTTCGCCGATATCAAACCACAGTCCTCTGCAGCCGGTACAACGGTCTACAGTCACTTTTCCATTTAGGGTGCTAAGAGAGTGTTCTTCCATTGTTGCCTGACACTTTGGGCATTGCATAGCGGTTTGCATAGCGGTTCCTTTATATTTTTTTTATTATCTATTGTTTTAAGCAGGATGCGAAGTAGCTAAGTGAAATAAACGACGAATTAGTTTCATTGTGAACGCACCTAACGTTGCGACAGGGTTTGATAATTTTAAATGGCTAAAAATGCCACGAGCACAACAACATGGAAACGTCGTGTTACTGTCACAATACTGTCACATTAGAACGGCATCTTACGAACGTTATCCAGTAGCGCTGACGCAAATTTCTGTAAAAACTCTGTGTCGCATATACCGCTTTCTGAGTTCGCTGTCAGAATGGTTTCGAAGGGCGGTAAATGCACAAAAACGACGGTCTTAAGGCAGTCAAAGTTCTGCTTCAAAAGCTCCAGGCTGTACAGTGTCTCTTCACATAGAAATGCGCCGGCATCCTCGGATATTCGAATAGGGTATCCAAGATCCAGCAAGCTTTGCTGCAACGGTTGCGCGCTGATTGTAGCGTCGATCGTTGCAGGTCCTGCTGCTTTGATAGGACCTGTGGGTAGCTGGCCTAGATTATCCTGACGCTCGCTACGGCCATTTCGAGCCACAGTTTCAATATCAAACCATCCCTGTCGACCTTCGCCCATGCTGATCACAATTTCGGGTTTATGCTGTTTAATAGCTGAGCCCAGTTCGGTCCAAGGCGTGCCCCACACAACGGGCAGCTCTAAGGCGATAACATTATTTGTCGATGCGAGACTATTCGCTGCAATCCATGAAGCATTGACGCTGCGATTGTCAAAAGGTTGAAAGCCCGTTACGAGAATAGTCATGTTTGATTTCCTGCGATGCTCAACTTTACATGATTGGGTCTATCGATGAGTTGATGTATATTCGGTGTCATGGTGACACACGACAACTAATCAATAAATAATATAAAGAGGAACCCGTTATGAAAGCAGCGATATTTCGCGAAGTGGGCCAGCCACTGGAAATCGAAGAAATACAAATATCCAAACCAGGACCAAGAGAAGTGCTGGTTCGTACAGCCGCCGCAGGTGTCTGTCATAGCGATCTGCACTTTATTGAAGGCCTCTATCCTGGTCAGTCGCCGATGGTCCTCGGCCATGAGTCCGCTGGTGTCGTCGAAATGGTCGGTTCAGATGTTACGTATGTAAAGCCCGGTGATCATGTCATCACTTGTCTATCTGTATTTTGCGGCCATTGTGAAGATTGTCTAACCGGACACATGTCTCTGTGTGCAAGTTCCGAAACACGCCGGACTCACGAGGAAGAGCCTCGATTGTCACAAGAAAACAAGATCGTTCACCAGTTTGCTAACCTGTCGTCATTCGCAGAACAAATGCTGATACATGAGCACGCCTTGGTAAAAATTCGTGAGGATATGCCTCTTGATCGCGCGGCGTTAATTGGTTGTGGTGTAACCACCGGTGTTGGCGCGGTGTTTCATACAGCCGCTGTTGAGCCAGGGTCTACTGTAGCTGTTATTGGCTGCGGCGGTGTTGGTCTATCAGCGATCAATGGTGCAGCGATGGCCGGTGCGTCAAAGGTGATCGCGATTGATATGGTCGACAGTAAATTAGAAATGGCAAAAGACTTCGGTGCCACCCATGTCGTCAATGGCAACAATGGTGATGTGGTTGAGCAAGTGCGAGAACTGACCGGTGGTGGTGTGCACTATTCTTTTGAAGCGATTGGTTTGAAGGCTACTGCAGAGCAGAGCTTTAGTATGCTAAGACCTGGCGGTGCAGCGACCGTAATCGGCATGATTCCTGTTGGCGTTAAGATCGAACTCATGGGTGCAGCCTTTTTACAGGAGAAGAAAATTCAAGGCTCGATGATGGGGTCGAATCGATTCAGAGTTGATATGCCACGTTTCATTGATTTTTATCTGCAGGGCAAACTGCACCTCGACCAGATGATTTCAAAACGTATTGGGCTAGAAGACATCAATGAAGCGTTTGCTGATATGAAAACCGGCACAGTAGCACGAAGTGTCATTATGTTTGATCACTAGTGATCGTGGGGTCAAATGCACACGGTCTCATTTGGGCCGTGCTGCACGATCTCTTGTAGATTTGTCGTCTAGAGCTTTACTAAAACTGTTAGCCTTAAAGCTCTGGTCGACCGGTTTACTCTAAGCCTATCCATCCTTTGGATTGCAAAAGTGTTACTGATTATTTAGATAACATCGTTCAAGCGTCGTCATCTTGCCGTTTGAATTTGACGAACTAACAGCATCTTGTTCGTTACTCTCATCTTCCTCGCGCATCCGAATCCTGCTCTTTTTTTCAGGATACTTGCCTTTTTTATCTGCATAAAATTCACGAACCCTGTCCATATCAGCCGTAATATCCCCGCTGAGTTGAAACGAAAGCCCGAGACCTGCTTCTTTTTTTTCGTAGTCCAAATAGCCGCAACATATTGGTACATTGGCAGCCATTGCGATCCGATAAAAACCAGACTTCCAATAGTCCGTATAGGCCCGAGTGCCAGAGGGCGGAATCACAATGCAGGTACCTTTGGATTCGGCGATGAAATCTGCAAGATTTTGTACCATGTTATTTCGGGTCGAGCGGTCAACGGGAATACCGCCAAGAAAAGACAGAATTGAGCCGGCGATTGGAAAGAACACGGTGTTTTTTACTAGCCATTTGATTTGAAGACCAAATGAGTACGCGGCGCCTAACAAGAAGAACAAATCCCAATTGGTGGTGTGTGGGGCTGCAATGATGATCATGCTCTTTGACGCAGGCACACCACCGGTAACCCGCCAGCCAGTGAGCTTAATGATTGACCTGCCAAGAATGTGGGCGAACCCATTGCACTTGGGTGCAGGATGATCGGCTCTAATTGCTTGCATAATTGTTGCTCAAAATGGGCGGTATCTAAACCTAGCGTCAGAGTGTGCTTTTTATCTTGTCAGCTAGAAGTGGAATGTATCATTGGGTTCGAGGATGTACTAGCCTTGATAGCGGGAGCGTATTGGGCTAGGCGTTATTTGACCATGCTGCGAGTTGCTACAAGAACGCTCAAACCAGCACTTTAGTCAGCACTTGATGGGGTTTCGAATTGTAGCAATGCCCTTAGTCGATAAGCGGAGTTTATTTGCTTACCAATGGTTGTTTAGAAGATTTAAAGTCGCGTATATATTAAAGCAGTGAGTTAAAGTGCAGTAAGTGCAAAGTGAATAAAATGGTGAGCGCTACCTTCGAGTAGCTGACCGAGCTTTTTAACGCAAAAGCTCGGTCAGGCATGTGTCCTCACAAATTGTTTTTACCTAAAAGTGAATGAATATGATGAATAGATTGTTGCTTCTCCTGTTGATTGGACTTGCTGCTTCCTTATCTTATGCGGACGAGGCTGATGAGTGGCGAGCGCAGATAGATGGGCTGATTACTAGCAGCGGTAGCGGGGGAATTGTTGATGCTGACAAGCAGACGATCGCGTCAATCCACGAAGCGTTATCACGCCATTTTAACGTCGAGCCAGAATGGAGTTTGGCGGTGCTTGCTGAAATCAATCAAGTTGATGATAGCCAGGTTCCCCTGGTCGAGATGTTACAAGCGATGTTTGCAGAGGCTCGCGCTGCAATTGAGGCCGGTGACATTGAGGCAGCTATCTCAGCGCAGCAAGGCGCAGCGATGATGGCGTCGGAAAGTTTTGGCGACGCACATTGGCTCAGCATTTCAAGTAAGCGCGATTTAGGTATCCTGTTTCGCGAAGCGGGTGACGCCGAAGGCGCCCAGGAGAACTATGGTGCGGCCCTCGACGCTAGCCGTGAAATGCTCGGTGAGGACCACCCAGAAACATTGAAGATGATGAGTCTACTTGCAGAGCTCTACAATGCTCTGGGGTTGTTTGATGAAGCAAATTTTATGCTTGAAATGGTCTCTGACGGCTTTGAAGCTTCTCTCGGTGTCCAGCATCCAGCGACGATAGATGGGCGATGGAGCGAAATCGATAACCTGCAGAATGCCGGTCAATACGAATTGGCTATCGAAAAATTGTCAGGTCTGTGCGCAACCATTGAGCTTGGTTACGGCTCATACCATCCGCAATCGATTACGTGCCTCAAATGGAGTGCAGGAATTCAAACGACTCTGGGACAGTTGGCTGAGGCAGAGTCGACTTACGAAATGATGATCGCGCGTCTGGCGATGACACAAGAAAACATCGACCCTTTCGTGTTGAATACATTAACCGCGCTTGCTGAAATTTATCGAATACGTGGTAACTATCGCGACAGCCAAGATGTCTTGTCAGGTGTGATTCAAACCAGCACTCAGATTGGTGCGGTTGAATCGAGTTATCTGGCGAGATCAAACTTGGGACGGGTATTTAACACCATGGGGCAATATGAAAAAGCTCAACAGCTAACCGAAGATGTACTCGATTATGGTCTACGTGCTTGGCAGGATCAGCCAATTAACATCTACAATACGTTGCTTGAGCTCGGCGGTATTTATCAACGGCAAGGTAAACTTGCAGAAGCGGAAGCAACCTTTGAAGAAGCTCTTGCTGGCTTGGTCGTAACCTACGGTCCAACACATCCTTCATCACTTGTTGCGAGCGGTAACTTAGGTCAAATCTATGAGTTGGCAGGGATGTATGACAAAGCGGAGCCGCTGCTAAAAGAAACATTGCTAGTTATGGAAGAGGTGCTGGGTCCAGAGCAACCCAACACAATTGTTACTCGAAGTAATCTCGCGGCGCTGCATGAGAGCCAAGGAAACTTTCGAGAAGCAGAGCCTTTGTACCTTAAGTCGATTGCGATGTTAACGGCACTGCAAGGTGCCGGTCATACCGATACGGTCGCAGTAAAGAACAACCTTGCATACCTTTACATGCTCATGCAAGAACATGAAAAAGCCGCTCAAATGCTTATGGAAGTTGAAGCTGACTGGGTTGGCTTGTTTGGTGATGATCATCAAAACACACTCAAATCAGGTAATAACCTGGGCCGGGTTTTTTATCGACTTGAGCGCTACGAGGAAGCAGAAGAGAAGATTAGTCTGACGCTCTCAGCAAGGCAGAGGGTCCTTGGTGAGTCTCACATGGACAGCATTCGTTCGATGATTGACCTCGGTAAAGTTTTCATCGAACAGGGTAGATTAGATGCGGCTGAATCGCTGTTAACTGAGGCACTAGACTTAGCTGAGTCTAACTTGGGTAGTCTTCACCCCTATACATTTGAGGCGCTAAATGCATTGGCGAACTCAAAAGTTGCTGCTAATAATCTGCAAGCAGCTTCAGATTTGATGCAGGTCGGTTTCCAGCGCAGGAGTCAGTTTTTTGACACGATGCTTTGGACGACGGGCGAAAATGCGAGAGAAGGGTACATCCGATTACACCGAGATGAATATAATAATTATATCGCCTTGTTAGTAAAAATTGGCGACGAGCAATCAGCCATGCGATTGGTTGATGCGAGCCTGCAACGTAAAGGTTTATTGCTGAAAGTTACTTCCGAAATTCAACAAATTGCAACCATGGCAACCGATCCTGCACTGTCTGAACTTGCGTCAGAATTAGAAAAGGCGCGTAAAGATTTAGCGGCGATGACCCTTTCGGGACCGACTGCTGAAACGCAAGGTAAGCACACAAAAGTACTTTACACGCTTGAGCAAAAAGTAAACGAACTGCAGGGGCAAATTGGTCGCGCAAGTGTGCGGTTTAGAACATCCATTGCTCAGCTAAGTGCGGAACGATTGGCCAGCTCCCTTGGCAACGATAAAGCGTTAGTCGACTACATGATTTATGAAGACGGCGACGAGAAGAAGTTACTGGCTGCGATAGTGAAAAAACAAAATGACGAAGCCTCATTTGAAATTTTGGTCTACGCTGACAATGCCGCTCTTGATGCGAGTGTCGGTGAATATCGTGAACTCATTCAGGATGACGGCGCAGATGAAGATGAGTTGCTGGAGGTCGGCATGGTGGCCTACGAGGAAGTCTGGCAGCCCTTAATCGATGTTTTGGATGGCATTGAATATGTCTACCTCGTACCTGACGGTTTGCTCAATATTGCGCCATTCAACGCATTCGTCAATGAAGACGAGGATTATCTGATTCAGACTCACGACATTCATATCCTGACGTCGGGTCGGGATCTGCTGCCGAATGAGTATGCCTTGGCAAAAGGTGAGTACATGGTGTTAGCCGGTCCTGACTATGATTCTGATGAGATCGTCAGCAAAGAGGTGATCGCAATTGCTCAGCAACGACGTTCGTCTGCCTTGAAAATGGGTATTCGCGGTGCCGGTGGCGGCTTGCGCGGACTCAATTTTGCACCTCTGCCGGGCGCAGAACTTGAAGGCAGAATTATTATCGATCAGGTAGAGGCGAGTGACGCGGTTAGTCAAAATTACTTCGGCAGTAACGCACAGGAACAGACCTTGGTCTCAATGGCCGTGCCGCCCGAAATACTTCATATCGCAACTCACGGTTTTTTTCTTGAAGCTGACGACACCTTGAGGAAACGAATTTTAAAAGCTCAGCGTGGTTCAGAAATACATGTACCGCCACCGGGTGACAACCCACTGTTAAGAGCCGGATTGGCTTTCGCAGGTATCAATAGTAACGCGCAATTTTTGGGTGATATCGATACGACTAACGATGGTGTGTTGACTGCGCTCGAGGTGCTTGATTTGAATCTGTCTGGCACACGTTTGGTCGTTCTTTCAGCCTGTGAAACAGGTCTTGGAGAAATCCATGAAGGTGAAGGCGTATATGGTTTAAGGCGTGCTTTTCAAGAGGCAGGTGTTGCCGAGGTGGTCAGCTCGCTATGGGAAGTAAGTGATGCTGGTACGCAAGCGTTGATGACTGACTTTTATGAGGAAGTGACTGCTGGTACGCCGGCTCGAGAAGCGCTGCGTAAAGTACAGCTGGATATGATTGACTCAGCCGAGTGGGGTTACCCCTATGTTTGGTCTGCTTTCATGATCGTTGGTAGTTATGAATCATCAGGGTTCACTGCTAACTAAGCAGCCACAAACTTGAAATGCGATTCAGAACGACTGGTTAACGCTTAGGCTGATGCCAGTCGATCAATACATTGTTCACGCTTGTATTGTTATTTTCAAACCGAAACCATGACGACTTCTAGCCTGCGCCGTTGGCAGGAACAAATAAATATGCGTTAATTGCCGACTTTTTTCGATTTTCACCTGACTTCAGTGGGCGCAACAACAAGCTATGGCAAAAAAAACAGGTATTGGGATTGATTTCGGCACGTCGAATTCTGCTGCGGCATGGTTCGATGGGGATCAGGTCAAATTGATTCAACTGGAAACAGATGATGCGATTATGCCGACTGCCACCCATATAGATCGCGATCTGCAAACGATCGTTGGTCAGCAGGCGGTGACGCAATACATTGATGAGAATCGTGATCGAATTGTCGAGCTGACGCCGGAGATCGTCGCAAAGGCCCAAGTCCTTACGGGCGAGGCTAACGCTCATGACCCGAGTTCCGAAGCTGAGGTATCAACGATGAATACCTACGGCAAGCCGATCGTTGATCGGGGTCTTCCTGGACGACTTTTCAGGGGCATAAAACGTCTATTAGGCAACCCTTCGATTAATCGCCTTATGGTATTTGACCAAGCGTTCCGCGTCGTTGCCTTGGTAACGCCGGTGCTTGTTCATATTCGAAGAAAAATCCAGGACACACTACATGTCAAAACATTTCAAGTTCACTTTGGACACCCCGTCAACTTCGAAGGTCATGGTGATCATAGTAATGAGTTGGGGAAATCGCGATTAACCGAAGCGTTGACCTACGCGGGTATGAAAGATGTCAATTTCTACCCAGAACCGATTGCGGCGACCATGAGTTATCTGCAGCATGAACAACCTAAGACAGCAGGGTTGGCGCTGACGCTTGATTTTGGAGGTGGTACGTTAGATTTGAGCGTGGTGGCCTACGAAGGGGTAAAGTTTGAAGTTTTGTCTACTGGCGGTATGTCCTTGGGCGGCGACCATATCGATCAACTAATTTTTAGAGAGCTTCTTTTTCCTCTTTTCGGCAAGGGTGAAATATGGCGCAGAGTGGTTGATGGGCAAGTGGTTGAGAACGAATTCCCTTTTGTTGAGTTCGAAGACAAGCTGCTTAACTGGGCGGTGACTTATACACTTAATCAGAATCATTACCGCGCTAAAGTAGCCGACTGTATCGCCCAAGGCGGAGAGTTAGGTAAGAAACTGCAACGTCTCGATGAGTTGATTACGCACAACTATAGTTATCTGGTGTTTCAGTATATTAAAGAAGCCAAAGTTGCACTTTCTGAACATGAACAGACCATTCTTGATATTCCAGAGCTGGATATTTCTGTGACCTTCACGCGACAGCAATTTGAATCTATGATGGTCAATATGCTCAATGATATTGATCAAATCGTCGACAAAGTGTTGTTGGACGCTAACAAGACCGCATCAGAGATCAGCGTACTGATTCGTACCGGCGGCTCTTCACAAATAGCCTCCGTTCGAGATCTGATGGAGGCCAAATTCCCTGGTCGAGTAACTGAACACGATCCGTTCACCAGTGTTGCCACCGGCCTCGCGATTGCGAGCTATTATGGTTATCAATTTGAATAAGCTTACTGGCCTTTTTAGTGTGCTGCTAGCGTTGTTACCGACTAGCGTCTTTGGTTTTTATGATGTTGTCGAGGTTGTATCAGGCAAGGCGATGAGCCAAACAGTCCTATCAATGCAACGGCAAGGTTCTGGCATGGCTGATTTAGCAGTAATCAGTGTTGCTAAAGATGGCTCTCGAAAAATCGAGCTTTATGTCGCGGATAGCAACTACCAGACGCCAAAAATCGAAAGACCGTTGGCTGACGATGTCATCTTTGTTGACAGTGGGAAGTATGGAAACGAGGAAGTGCTGTTGTTGTTTAGCGCCCGTCAGGCGCGAATAATCAATATCAATACAGGTTTTGAACTGCCGGTGATTGAATTCAGCTCGATTTACAATTCGCCACTTTACGATTCTGTCCCTCAAATCAATGTCTTTAAAGACCTTAATAATGACGGTTTGGATGACTTTCTTATCCCTACATTTGAGGGTTATTTGGTCTCAGTTCAATTAGACAGCGGTGATTTTTCGAAGCCACAGTTGATCCCCGCGCCGCCCTTGATGGATATGTCTTATAACAATCATCCATGGTATCAAGCGGTAAATTTATTTTTGGTGGATATGACACTTGATGGAAAAGCGGATATTTGTTTTTGGAAGCAGGGCGACTTCATCGTCTATCCACAGTTAGATAACGGTAGTTTTCAAACTTCCGCTGTTACTCTTACATCGGAAGTTGCTTTTGATCTTGATGGTATCGATGGCATTTCAGTACGGATGCAAGATGAAGATCAGTCAGACCGCTTGACCACGGTCTTGCATGAATTGCGGGATCTAAATGGCGATGGCATCACGGACATTCTGACGCAATCGATTCGCAGTAAAGGTGTGTTTAATAAAAAAACCACCGTAGCCTTTCATAGGGGTTTTGCCGGCGACAACGGCTTTGTTCGTTTCGATCCGATGGCTTCTTCTGTCATTCAATCGAAAGGCTTTCAGTACGAAATGAGGAGCCGAGATCTCAATAGCAATGGCGAGGTCGACATCCTAATTTCATCGGTGGAAATAGGCGTGACCAAAATTATTGGTGCGCTGCTAACTAACTCGGTCAAGATCGATTTGGGTTTCTACGAAATGAAGCAAGGCGCATATCCCAAGACGGCCGATCATGTGCGCGAAATTACAGCGAAATTTAGCTTAAGTACGGGTGAGTTTTGGTATCCATTCGTGCACGTTGTTGATGCCAATGGCGACGGTCTCGATGATCTTTTAGTTCAGGAAGGTGATGATCAGGTGCTCGTTTTCGTCGGCGATAGTGACAAACTATTTGATAAAAAACCTATCAAGATATCAGCACCGATGCCAAAAGATCCGGATCTCGTCAGTATAAACATGCTTAACGGCGATAGCATTGAGGATGTCGTGCTAAAAATTCCCCCCGACATCTCCGATTCCGATGGGTCGCATCGCATAATACTACTGCTATCTAATCGGGGCGGCGTGCTGCGGCCCAATTAGTCTGGCATTCGCCGAAAAAGCATTGTCTGCGCCGCTACCCTAACGTAGCCAATGCACCCTATACTGAGCAATAGAACGTCATAGTCGCTGTTTTTGATGCGTACTATGACCATGTCATCGTGCAGTTGGCGGAATATCTAAACCCTTTTGGCATACTGTGCGTCTAATCCCCATATCTCGGATATTGGATCAATTGAGCAAAGTGTGTCAATAAGCGCAGTGCAGAACGATAAAGCTGACGTACAGGACGAAAGAGCTGCTGAACAAGCTCTAATAGCCCGTGCGAAGCGCAATGACTATGGTGCCTACGAGCAGTTGTATCGCCTGCATATTGGGCGTGTCTACGCCCTATGTCGACGTCTGTGTAAAGATCGAGATATGGCGGAAGACTTAGCGCAAGAGGCTTTTATACTCGCCTGGCGCAAGTTGTCGAGTTTTCGAGGTGATAGCGCTTTCGGCAGCTGGTTATATCGAATCGCAACGAATGCGTGCTTAAGTTACCTGCGTAAACAAAAACCCTTTCAGAACAGCCTAGATATTGACAATACCGAAGAAGAATCCATGCCAGATGACGTCGATGGCCAAATGGGTCTTGAGCATGCCATTGAACAATTGCCGCACGGGGCGAGAACTGTGTTTGTGTTGTACAGTCTTGAAGGGCATACCCACGACGAGATTGCTGGCATGTTGAATATCGCGCAGGGCAGCAGTAAGGCGCAACTGCATCGAGCACGGCAGTTGTTACAGAAATTCCTTGGTTAAACCTTTGCAGGTGAGTTGGCGTCAAAGATTGTAAGCGGCGAGAAACAGGCGAAAAGACAGAGTAGAGACGGGTAGACGTCTCTCGTAATAAAGACGATAGAGAAACAGATGCGACGATATCTTTCCATAACAGGGTCACAGTACAGACTCATGACGGTATTAACATGACAGATGATACTGACGACATAAAGGGTACGCCGGCCTTGGATCCGGTCATATCCGATTCGGTCGAGCTTAGGTTAGCGCGCCAGATCCGGGAGCTTGACCGTGAAATGATGCCAGAACGCGACCTGTGGACAGCCATTGAGCGGAATATTGCTGACTATCCGCAACGTAAGCCATTCAACTTACAAGGCGATTGGATGCCCTACGGCGTCGCAGCGAGCTTGATCATTGCCATCGCAGCGCTACTGGTGAATGTGGTTGGTCTAGAGCAGCGGAACTCGACGTTACTGGCGGCAGATTATGCGATTGATTCAATCGATAGTGGCTATGTGAACGTTCGCAACCCAATGGTTGATCAGTTCCGTGAGACGAACAAGAACCTCGACCAAGCGACGTTAGACGATCTTTATCGAAATATCGAGATCATGGCGCAGGCGAGAAAAGATATTGAAATGCAGGTACGTGCGAACCCGGAGAATACCAAGCTGGTTGAAATGCTTATGCGGGTTCATGAACGGGAGCTGGAACTTTTAAAACAAGATTATTCTCAGCCTGGAAGGTCGTTGTAAACCAAATGGTTCATCAAAGCCAGACTGATACTAAAGGTAGATTGATATGAATAGAGCGTTAAAAGCAACATTAAGTGGAGTGCTTCTGGCCTTTGTCTGGGCGATGCCATGCTACGCTGCAGTGGATTCTGGTGATCTTGCTGGTAAACGCGTCGATTTGTCGGAAGCGGCAAAACCCGACGGTTTTGTCAAAATTAGCATTGTCCGCGGCGACCTTATTGTTGAAGGATGGGACAAAGACGAAGTGAGCCTAGTAGGTACCTTGGATGAAAAAACTGAGCAATTCATTTTTGATGTGTCCGGGCGTGACACCCGTATTATCGTCAAGATACCGAGTAACAACACAAGTTGGTGTTGTAATGAAGGTTCCAATCTAAGAATCATGGTGCCCAAAGGCAGTCAGGTGGATGTTGCCACGGTTTCCACCGAGGTCAGGTTGACTGATATTCGAGGCGGTTTGGATATGAGTGGTGTCAGCGGCGACGTGCGCATACAAAAGGTGTCGGAACGCCTGCGGGTCAGGAATGTCAGTGGCGAAATTACAGTCCATGACGTCGATGCCTATGCACGTATCAAGACGGTTAGCGGCGAAATAGATGCGCGCTCGATCAAAGGCGGTGGTGCTTTTCATACCGTCAGTGGTGAGATTGTGTTGCGTGATGTGACCGACGAGATTGATGTGGAATCTGTTTCCGGAGATATCGAAGTCATCGGCCGCAACATTTCTTTAGCAAGGGGGCATTCTGTTTCGGGTGATATCGATCTAGAGATTGAATTGATCGACGACGCGTTAGTCGAGTTTGATAGCGTCAGTGGCTCGGTAAGGCTGCGATTAGATGGCAAGCTAAACCATAAGTTTGATCTTGAAACCGGTTCAGGCAGTATTCGCAATCGAATCACGGACGATAAGCCTAAGAAATCCAAATATATTCGTGACGAACAATTACGATTTACGGTCGGCGAAGGCGATGGGCAGGTCAATGTATCGACTCGATCAGGCGATATCTCTGTCTCTAAGTAATCACCGCTTAAAAATTTTTTAGCCTGATTATTTGAGTCCGAATATTAAGGCGCTAGACAGTGAACTTGATAACAAGTTCACTGTCTGCAAGCAGACCTGCGAAGATTACTCTTGAATTTCACCTTCACTGTTGATGACCTGAACCTCACCGAAGCCTAATTCGTTCAAACCAGGTTCGATCATTTTCCTGTCGCCAACAACAACCCAAACAAGCGAGTTGGGGTGGATCAGTTGTTTACCAACTCTAGCGACTTCATCCGTTTTCAGGCTACGAATGTCATCTGCGAAAGTGTTGAAGTAATCGTCATCCAAACCGTACTGCACAATCTGCGAAAGTGAACCCAATACTGAGCCCGCGGTTTCCCAGCGGCCTGGTAGCGAAAGCGTGTTGTTCGAGATTGACTTGGATAACTCTTCATCGGTAATCGGCGAGTCGCCTATATAGTCTTGCAGTTCCATCATAATCTCCTCGATAGACTCCTTCGTCTTATCGGATTGAACCCCGGTCATGGCGTAGAAGAAGCGCTGACCTCGGGCATTCACGAGTCCGGTTCTGGCGCCGTAGGACCAGTGCTTGTCTTCACGAAGATTCAGGTTGATGCGGGACATAAATAAGCCGCCGACTGCGTCGTTAGCGGCAATTGTTGCGATCTCATCAGGGTTCGCCTTGGGTGTTGCGATGTGTCCACCAAGCAATACCGACTGGGGTGAGCCGGGCCGGTCGATCAGGTAGATCGAGATGTTTTCGTTTCGTTCAACGGTGCCGATATTCTTGGTTGGAACCTCTGCGGCAGCCCACTTGGCGAATCTTGCTTCAAGTTTAGGTATGACTTCCTGCATCGAGGTGTCACCAACTACGATAATGGTCGCGTTGTTGGGTTTGAACCATGTGCTATGAAAGGCTTTAAGTTCATCAACGCTGATTGAGCTGACTGACGCTTCGGTACCCGAGCCAGAGAATGGGTTGCTGTATGCGTGATTTTCACCGTAGATAAGCTTCGGGAAAATACGTAAAGCCATCGAATTGGGTGTTGCCTGCTCGCGTTTAATACCATTAAGTTGTTGTAGCTTCAGACGGCTCAGTTCTGCTTCTGGAAAAGATGGGTTTAATATGACGTCGGCAAAGACATCCAGAGATTCGTCAACGGTTGTTGACAGGGTCGACAGTGAAACGACCGATGTATCGAGATTAGAGCCGGCTGATATATTCGCGCCCAACATAATTAGTTCGTCATTGATCTCCAGTGAGTCGCGAGACTTGGTGCCTTCATCAAGCATGTTCATGGCCAGTTTGGCGACGCCAGCTTTGGTAAACTGATCCGCTGCATAACCTGCATCGATGGAAAGCTGAAACTGAATAACGGGTACTGCCTGTCGATTTGCGACGATGACCTCGAGTCCATTCGACAGAGTGGCTTTTTCAAATTCATCAAAGCGCAAGCTAACCGGCGGCCCGGGTTGTGTCATTTGGCTTCGATCGACGTCAGATGCTTTGGCAGCAAGTTCAGGGAAAGGGCGAACTTCGAGATGATACTGTCCGTCTGACAACCATTTTTTTGCTGTATCTTTGATGTTCTTGCGTGACGCGTTCTTAATCCACTCGAGTTCAGTTTTGTAGTGGCCTGGGTCGCCGGTATATGTGTAGTTCGACGCCAAGATGTCAGATTTGCCGCCGAAGCCGCCGATTTTTTCGATACCTCTAACAAAACCACTGATGGTCTGAACTTTGATTCGTTCAAGTTCTTTTTTAGTGGGTCCTTCTTTTAGAAATTTATTTAACTCTTCCATGATGATGGCATCAACAATGGCTTCGTCAACGCCCGGGTTGATCATCGCGGTAACTTCCCAAGTGCCAGCGATTTCGCCACTTGAGGTATATGCATTAACCGACGAAACGAGTTGCTCATTGTAAACAAGCCGTTGGTAGAGTCTGGAATTCTTGCCGCTGCTAAGAACGGCGGCGGCCATATCAAGATAGGTGGTGTCGATGGTGTTACTGCCTTCAACATTCCAGGACTTGAGCATCATGGTCTGAGACACGCGGTCATAACTGATTTCTTTCTGTAAACCCGTCAACTTGACGACCCAAGAGTCGTGTTTGGTGAGCGGAGGACCGGGTTCTATGTCACCGAAGTAGAACTCGACTTTTTTGATGACCTCTTGCGTATCAACATCACCGGCAATAACGAGGACAGTATTATTTGCGCCATAATATTGTTTGAACCAAGCGTGTACATCCTCGAGTGTTGCCGCATTCAGATCGTCCATAGAACCGATGGTCGACCAGGAATAAGGATGGTTGTATGGATAGATGCTCTTATATTGAATTTCGCCAGCTCGACCGTAAGGTCGATTTTGTCCCTGCCGCTTTTCGTTTTGAACAACGCCTCGCTGCTCATCAAGTTTCTCTTGTGTGATAGCACCCAGTAGGTGTCCCATTCGATCCGATTCTAACCAAAGAATGCTGTCGAGGGAGTTCTTTGGAACATTCTGAAAATAGTTTGTTCGATCCCAGTTGGTGGTGCCATTGAGTGTTGTCGCGCCCAGTTTCTCTGTCGCTTTGAAATAGTCTTCATCATAGTTTTCGCTACCGTTGAACATGAGATGTTCAAACAGATGCGCAAAGCCAGTGCGGCCTCGAACCTCGTTCTTAGATCCGACGTGATACCAAGTATTCACGGCAACAATGGGTGCTTTATGATCTTCGTGGACGATTAATGTCAGACCGTTTTTAAGGGTGTGTACGGTATAAGGAATATCGACATCCAGATCGAAAGGGTCGTCTTTGGCATAGCTAGCATTCATGCTAAAAATGCTGGCCAAAATGATTAATAGGGCAGGGAGCTTAACTAAGGTCATTCAATGGTGTCCGATAAAGCGCAAATAGAGGCGCATGTTAATTAAATCTGATCGACAACAAAAGCATCGACCTGCTGTTTTGTGAGATTTCACTCGATATTAACGGTGAACCGAAGTGATTTGGCGTTGAGTTGAGCAAGAGTTAAGCGATGAGCCATTGATTGGGGCATTGATGAACGTACAGTCACGCAACGTTCTATCTCCAAGGTGCGTATACCCGTAACCGTGCCGGCGACACTGTTGATGGAATACCAAGTTATCAAACCGGATCATGATACTGACCTGAAGCCGTTTCTTTGCTTTAGTACACTTCGCGGCATTATCCGCCTTTGCGTTTACCAATACCGTTAGGTTGATGTTTTACGACATTGATCAAAATTGACATTGAACCATAAAGCCCGAGCTTAATATGAGCGCAGGTATAAGAATTGAACATTAGGAGTGAATACTTGGCAGGTTTCAATCGAATAACGTGTCGTAGCGGCATGGTCGATCTCTCGGTTCTGGACTTTGGTGTACCAAAAGGTATGCCAGCCGATGCCTGTCAGAGTGTGTTGCTACTGCATGGCATGCGCGATCATGCCTTGGGTATGCTAAGCATCATTCATGACTTGAGTGAACGTTATCGCGTCGTTTCCTTCGACTTGCGTGGTCACGGCAAGAGTGAGAACAACGGGGTGTACCCCATGATTCAGTTTGTTGCCGATGCGCGAGCTGTGGTTAATCAATTAGATTTGGTTAAGCCGATTGTTATTGGCCACTCTTTGGGTGGTCACATTGCGAGTCGTTATACGGCGGTCTATTCGGATGAGGTCTGTAAACTGGTGCTGCTTGATGGCATGGGTCCTCCGGGCGGCATGATGACGAGCGATGCCGAATCGAACCGACAACGCATGTTGATGAGCCTCGATATCTGCGCCGCCTCAGGACTTCCGTCAAGATCGATGGCAAACCTTGATGAGGCTATTTCAAGGTTGCGGCGTAACAACCCAAAATTGCAACCAGGCATGTTGCAGATTATAGCCAGAGAGGGGGTTGAGGCACATCCGCAAGGGGGTCTGCAGTGGAATTTTGACCCTGCGGTGCAAATGATTTGGAGTACATTTTCGACCCTTGATACCGAGCAATTGTGTGGACTGATTGCTTGTCCAACCTTGATCGTGACCGGCGAAAACTCGTTGGATTATTGGGGTCAGATGAATGACAGCTATCTTGGTCAGCAAGTCTTTTATGAATCTGAGTTGAAACGACGTTTGTCACTGTTCCCCGATGCGAAAGGTACGGTCATCCCAGATGCAGGACATATGCTGCACTATGATCAACCCGAAGCGGTTAACCTGGTTTTACGTGAATTTCTTGGTTGATGTTTTGGTTCAATCGTCTGGTCATCAAAAACCTGACAATCGAACCAAGCGCGGCCTTTAGTTCTCTGCTAGCTCCCGACGCTTGGGGAGCCTAATGTTGGTATGGCATCGGTTGCTTCATTGTGAGGTACCAATGCAGGATCAACTTCCGAATCCATGCCCCAAAACTTCAACCAATCTTCAAGCATCAGATACAAACTTGGCACCAAAAACAGCGTGATGACCGTAGCAAACAGCACGCCAAATGCCAATGAGATCGCCATCGGTATAAACATAAATGTCTCAGGATCTTTATTGCTCATCAGCGGTATCAAGCCGACGAAGGTGGTTACCGATGTAAGAATGATCGGTCTAAAGCGAGCGACACCGGCCATGGTCACCGCTTCAAAAATCGGAATGCCGAGACGACGTTGCCGATTGATGTAGTCCACCAACACGAGCGATGCGTTTACCACCACGCCGGATAGCGCGATGATGCCCAGTAAAGAGAAAAAGATGAGGTTCCAGCCAAGCAAGTAATGGCCAACGATTGCGCCGACAGCCCCGAAAGGAATGACACTCATGATTACGAGCGGCTGCATGTAGGATTTCAATGGAATAGCCAGCAGGGCAAAGATGATCATCAGCGCCAGCGGAATGGTGTTGACCATACTGCCGGTGGCTTTCAGTCGTTGTTCTTGTTCGCCGCCAAGTGAATAGCTTACGCCGGGAAATTTAGATGTATAGCAGCGATTCTCTCGACTACCAAAACTGGTGCCTGGCACACATAAAGATCGCTCGATTGAGCTCATCACTTCTTCGGGTGTGACGATTGAGCGATTCACATCACCGACGACATTGACGACACGTAATTGATCCTGGCGCTGAATAGACGAATAGCCATTGCCGTAGTTTACTTCGGCCACAGAAACAAACGGCACTTCAACACCTTGGCTGGTTCGGATTCTCATGTCTTCCAAGTTGCCGAGGGATTGCCGTTCCTCTTCCGGGTAACGCACCATCACGCGAACATCGTCATTACCCCTTTGAATGCGCTGTGCTTCCTCGCCATAGAAACCTTGTCTCACTTGTCGTGCGAGGTCGTTTAATGTCAGTCCCAAAGGTTTGGCGCTATCGAGGATATCAATACGGACTTCCTGTTTACCTGCCCGGAACGAATCAGATAGATCCAATACGCCAGGGAATCTTGCGAGTTCTTCTCGAAGGCTTGCTGCGGCAACCCTAAGTTCCTCAACATCGCGTCCTTTGAGTTGAATCATGAGGGGTTCGCCTGCGCTAAAGGAACTGGCGTTGAATTGCAGTTCGATCGCGTCCGGAATATTACCCGTCAGCTCCCGTAGCCTGACGCCAATTTCTGTCGCCGTTAATCCCTTACGCTCTTCAATCGGTACCATCTCAATGACGAGCTCAGCTAAGTGACTACCACCTGCGCTCATCCGGGGGGGGCCACTGCTGCGGGCCGCGTTTGAGCCTATAGAGACCAATAAATTGGTGAACACATGTTGACCTTCCGGCATGCCCAATTCTTCATCCAACTGATCGCTCAGGATCTTCGTGGCAGCTTGCACTTGGGCAATACCCTGTTCAGTTACACTGACGTTAATGCCTTCTGGCATATTCAATGTGACGTAAAGCCTGTCACCATCGACGGCGGGGAAAAACTGAAAGATCACCCGTCCGCTGATGATTAATGCAATGGCGGTAATCAATACGGCCGTTGCGACAGCCCAGGTGACCCACCGCCATTGCAACGTCTTGATTAAGAAAGGTTTATAAACATTGAGTGAAAAATTTGTCAGTGCGTCTGCGAAGGCACCCTGAAACGCGATCCACTTTTTCACAAAGGCCGATTCGCTCATGAAATAACCTTCGGTTTTTCGGTGTGCAAGGTGAGCCGGTAGAATGAGTTGCGATTCTAAGATACTGAATAGCAAACAAACCACAACAACCCAGCCAATGATCGAGAAGAACTGCCCCATTGAACCTTCGATTAACAAAATGGGTAAGAATGCAGCGACCGTTGTTAGTACACCGAAGATAACCGGGACACTGACCTCATAGGTGCCGGCGATCGCCGCTTCGCGATGGTTTTTGTCTGTCGCCTCATGGCTAAAAACTCGCTCGCCAACAACGATTGCATCATCGACGACGATGCCTAGTACTAAAATAAAGGCAAGTACTGTGAGGGATGAAATATTGATTCCTGCCGTTGGAAACATCCACAGTGCGCCGGCAACGGCGATGGGAATACCCGCAGCCACCCAGATAGCCACTTTGAAGCGTAGAAATAGTGTCAGAATAATTAGAACTAGCACCAAGCCCGCGTAGGCGTTTTTGGTCAGGGCGTCTATTCTTCGCGCAAGGGATTGAGATTCGTCGATCCAAACCGTTAGTTTGAGTCCCTCTGGCATGGTCTTCTCTGCTCGCCTAATATGTCTCTTTACAGCGTCGGCAGAGCGGATGGTATCTTCTTCTCCGACGCGGTAAACGGTAATCATTACTGCGGGCTCGCCATTAAATTCAGCTTTTAGATAACCCTCTTGGAAATCATCTTTGACTTTGCCAATTTCACCTAATGTTAAATTAGTACCGTCCGGCCGAGTTAGCACGACAATGTCATCAAAGTCTTCCCCAACGTAGGCTTGACCTTTACTTCGAAGCAAAATTTCACCACCACGGGTTTTAATCGACCCGCCGGGTAAGTCAAGGCTGGAACGGCGCACCGCGTTGGCAACCTCCGAAAGGCTAAGGCTGTACTGGCGCAGTATGTTTTCACTGACTTCAATTGAAATTTCATAAGGCCGAGAATAGTTAACAGCGACCTGTGAAATACCATCAAGGGAGGCGATTTCATTGCGTAGCTTGTCACCATAAAACTTTAGTGTTTTCTCATCCGCGTTGCCGGAAAGGGCGACGAGAATTGTTTGTCCATTAAAGGCAAGGTTAGTAATAACGGGTTTTTCGGTTTCTGCTGGAAATGTTGAGATACCATCTACTTTTCCTTTAACTTCATTCAAGACCTTAGAGACGTCAGCGTTAGGCAGTGTTTCTAACATCACCATGCAAGAACCTTCCATTGCCGTTGAAGATACGCGGTCGATGCCGGTAATACCTTCGACGGCTTCTTCAACTCGAATACAGACAGCTTCTTCAACTTCTTCAGGTGCTGCGCCGAGGTAGGGTATGAGCACTTGAATGACGCCAGGTTCAATACTAGGGAACTCTTCTTTGTGCATGGTCGCAAGGCTCATGGCCCCACCTGCAAGGAAGATGAACATCATCAGATTAGCAGCGACTGGATTATCGACGAACCAAGTAATAATTCTTTCCATTAGGTTTTCCTCTAGCCTGCGTTAGGTACCGGTTTAACTCTCATGCCATCGATAACTGTTTGGATAGGTGATAGATTGACGATTTCACCTGTCTGTAACCCACCGGAAATGAAAACGTCGTCTTGATCAAAACGTAGCACTTCAACGTTTCGATAACGTAGTCTGTTATCGGCATCAACCACCAAAACCTGATTCTGATTTCTTAGTACTGCACGGGGTAACACGATGATGTTGTCGGCAAGACGGCCGTCAATTTCAGCGTGAACAAATAAGCCGACAGGTAAATGAGGTTGATCGCTACCCACTTCGCCAGTCACGCGAACAACCGCATTGACCATGCGAGTTTGAGTGTCTATTTGTGCTTCGGTACGAACCAATTTTCCGTGCCACTCATACCGCTGTCCGCCGTAGTTTGTTGATAACAATACGTTGGCTTTTAGTGCTTCGGGCAGTTCACCGCGACGTCCTAATGGTAGGTCCAAAAATGCCAACTGGCGGTCAGCAATTGGTATTCTGACCTCAACGGATTCACTTGAATACAAGGAGGCGATGTTGCTGCCACGTGAGATGAATTGACCAACGTCGACATTTTTGCTGCGTACCAAACCGTCATAAGGTGCGCGCACTTCCGTCCGTGTCAGATCTCTTTCTGCTTGTTTTAGCGCCACAGCTGATTCTTTTAAAATCGCTTCAGCAATACTTTTTGACCGAGAAGCGGATTCGAGCGAAGACTGACTAGTGAGATTAGATTTAACGAGTTCTTGAAGACGTTTGTATTCGAAATTGCTGAACTCAGATTCAGCCTTGGCGCGAGCGAAGGACGCTTTGCGGCTTTGCACGGCAGCTTGCAGGTCCTCGTCATCAAGTCTAACAAGCACATCGTTCTCGTTAAAATAGCCACCAGAAACCAGATTAGGCGAGGTCCATTCAATTCGGCCGGCGACTTCAGCGATCAAACTGCTCTCGGTCTTCGGCGCGACGGTGCCCTGTGAGCGCACTTTTAGTCGTACCTGCTGCTGCTCTACTGTCGCAATACGAATGGCGGTGGATACTTCCTCTGGTTCAAACTTCTTCGGTTCAGGCGCCGTGGCGACTAAACCAACGGCGATAATGCCAGCCCCAATGAGGACGACGATGGTCATGACGCCTTTTAGAATGTTATTCATTAATGGTGCTCCTACTCGAGTTTGGCATTTGATTTTCGAGTGTTTGTATCAGTAGTTGAAAGTTATCGTTGATCGCGTTTTCTACAAGGGTTGGGTTTCTCGACTCAATACCGAAATGCAGCTGGGTCAAAATAGTCATTCGTTTTTCCTGATCAACAAGATGATCGAAGCTTGGCTTTTGTTCTGAGCGGGCAAGGAATTGAGCCCTTAAACCGTTGAAAATGAGTCGTAATACCAAGTTGTTATTCAGTCTTGCAAAGGCACTACCGATACATTTCCAGTTTTCCTGATTGTCCGCATCGGATTTTTGCGCATCAATCATGTTGGTAGAGATTGTGAGTAATTCTTGTATTTCTTCGTTATTGGCGCGCTCGACTGCCGTTCTGGCTGACATGGACATGAGTGAGCCCAATACCTCAAACAGATGGATGGCTAACTCGAGGTCTGGCTCTTCGTGCAAATCCAGTAGCGGACCGAGGATAGACAGGCTGGCGTCTTCAAGGGGAATAACGCGCACACCTCCCGGGTTTATAGACGCGATCCCTAATTGTTCTAGCTTCTTTAATGACTCGCGAATTGCGCCGCGATTCGCTTCAAAACGGATCGCGAGCTCTCGCTCCGAAGGTAGTCTCTCGCCCGGACGATATTGTCCACGCAGTATCTCGTTCCGAAGGGTCGCTGTAATATCCTCGACGATGGACTTGCTGATAGGCTTTTCGCTCATAAATACCTGATTTTTATGAATATTCTGTTAATTTTAGCAGTTGTTTTCCTGTGCCCAAGCAACGCGTTTGCTCGCTTGACGTCAAATATAATTTGGTAATACCAGATTGGTCTGACCAATTTGGTCTGGCCATTATAAGTAGGAGGATGCTTGTTGCAAGTTAAAATTGATTTGGCAAATGTATTAGGGATAGTGTGTTAGCAACCTAGGTGATAAAAAGCTGGTAAGTACAAACCTAAGTTACAGAAACCAAAGTCACAGAAACCAAAGTTACAGAAACCAAAGTTACAGAAACCAAAGCGACAGAAACCCGGATAATAAAAACGCTCATAAATAAAGGGAGCCCAAATCATGGCCTACGACTATCAAACGATTTCAACTCGTCTCCAAGACGGTGTAATGACTGCGACGATGAGCAACCCGCCCATTAATGTCATGACACCGGTGCTCTATAACGATCTAGTTGCCTTCACAGCGGAAGTCGAAGTTGATGAGGCAGTGCGTGTGTTGGTGCTTGAAAGTGCTGACCCGGATTTTTTCATTGCGCATTTTGACCTCGAATCCATTTTAATGTTTCCAACTGATACGGCGGCGCAGAAGTCGGATCAACTTACTGACTTTCATGCGATGTGTGAGCGGGTCAGGACCATGCCGAAACCGACGATAGCAAAAATAGCTGGCAGAGTCGGTGGCGGTGGTAGTGAATTTAGTTCTGCTTGCGATATGCGATTTGGTTTGTTGGGCAAAACGATCGTCAACCAGATGGAAGTGCCGTTGGGAATTTTACCCGGCGGTGGCGGCACGCAACATTTGCCAAGATTGTTAGGCCGTGGTCGAGCAATGGAAGTCATACTTGGTGGGATCGATATGGACGCCGAGACGGCGGAAAAATGGGGCTATCTAAATCGCGCGTTTAAAACCGCGGCGGAGCTGGATGCTTACGTTAGCCAATTAGCAAACCGTATGGCGCTATGGCCACCGCATGCGATTGCTTTGGCAAAGGAGTCGACGCTGAATTTTGCGATGCCGATTGTCGAGGGGCTGAAAGAAGAGGCATATTTGTTTCAGCAAACCCTAAGAAATCCTGCTTCGACAGAAAATATGAAGAAGGCACTTGAATTGGGCGCACAAACTCGAGAAGGCGAAATGCGTATCGCCGACCTCAGCGAAGAGGTCGGTTTAGCGGCAAAGAAAGATTAGTCTTTTGGAGATGTGTCGACCGCACCCATGAAATCCATTTTTTGTAGGTCTTCATCCGGTGCGGCGATTTCCACTAGACGTTCCGGCACGTCGTCGTATTCGAGCCGCAGAGCCCTGCACATGGTCGCATGCATATCGTAGGTGCAGGTGATGTAAGTAAGTTCCAGTATTTCCTCATCTGACAAATGCGCCTTCAACACATCGAAGGTACCGTCAGCGACTCTGCCGCCGGATAGTACGAGATCGTCCGTGTAGGCCAATACGGCGCGTTCGATCTCAGAAAATAGATTAGTTGATTGCCAGTGTGGGATTGCCGCTATTTGTTCTTCAGAGAACCCTACAGCACGCATGCTTTTGCAGTGTTGAGAAAAGACAAACTGACTGCCTCGGGCGTAGCCGGCACGCGTTTGTCCCAGCTCCCGCAATTTGCCTTTAAGCTTTCTGTCTCTGCTTCGATAAAACTGAAAGCCGGCAACTGTGTGGGCAAAACATTCAGGAATCAGTGCGAAAACTGTCCACCAGTTACCCGGTGTCCCCGTTGCCGTGCCCGGTTCCTTAACCGGGTCGCGGTCGCCGAACAGCGCATCATATAAGGGTAGAACACTGCTATCTGCGTCAGCTCTGCTTACTTGTCTGAGTCTTGGCATTTGGGATTACCTCGTTGTTTATTTTTGTATTTAAAGATACTGGTTAATGTACAGATAGGGTAATTGGAATGATAGACTCGAATGAAATGAGGGAAGTGGTTGACTGTGTCTAATCTAAATTTAAAACAACGTTTGGCGACCGGAGCGCAATTGGTCGTGCCGGGGGTGTTTGATGCACTTTCTGCGAAAGTGGCGGCGGATCAAGGCTTTGAAGTCGTTTATATGTCTGGTTTTGCCGTGGCGGGAAGTTTGTTAGCCAAGCCCGATATTGGCTTGGTCACTGCGAGCGAAATGAGTGAGCGAGTAGCGCAGATCGCGACAGCGATTGGACCTACGACAAGTTTGATAGCTGATGGTGATAATGGCTATGGCAATGAAAAAAATGTAGCCAGGCTGGTTCAAGCCTATGCGGCTGCAGGTGCCCAGTGCATTCAGTTGGAAGATCAGGTTAGCCCCAAACGTTGCGGACACATGGAGGGTAAAGAAGTTGTTTCGCTCGAAGAGGCTGCGCTGAAAGTTGCCGCTGCCGTTGCGAGCCGTCCCACTGACGATTTCCTAATCATGGCGAGAACGGATGCAAGGGCAACGCATGATCTTGCCGAGGCACTGAATCGCGGTAAAGCGTTTTTAGATGCGGGTGCAGACATCCTTTTTATTGAAGCACCACGCAGTGTTGAAGAACTAGAAACGATTCGCTCCACATTTCCTGACACCCCATTGGTTGCCAATATGGTTGAGGACGGTAAAACGCCACTGCTCAGTCTTGACGCGCTAGATTCACTTGGCTACCAAATTGTCCTCAGACCGGTTTCAGCGTTGTTGGCCGTGACTCATTGCCTACAGCAAAGCTACGGTAGTCTGAAAGATACCGGTGCGCTTAATCCTAAAAGTGGTCGGCTAACATTTCCAGAATTTAATCAATTTGTAGGATTAAACGATGAATAGTACTAGTGCAGAGTTACTCTCGTTCGCGAACGAATGGTCAGGAAAACTACCCGCATTATCAGATACATTTGAGACCCAACGACGACTCTCGCCGGATGTTGCCAAAGCTTTTGCCGAAGGGGGTGTTTTTCATATGCTTGTGCCGTCCGAGTACGGTGGGCTAGAAGTACATCCAAAGGTATTTACTCAAGTTCTGCGGTGCTTGTCTGAAGGTGATGGATCGGCAGGCTGGAATGCCATGATTGGTTCGACAACGGGGGTTCTGTCGGCATCACTACCAGCCGATTTTGCGAAAGAAATTTACGGTGATAAACCCGGCGTCCTAACCGTTGGCGTTACCGCGCCTTTGGGAAAAGCGGAGATTGTTGATGGTGGCTACCGAGTGACAGGTCGATGGCCTTTTGGTAGCGGCTCGCAAAATGCTGATTGGGTTTCCGGCGGCTGTTTTCTATTTGAAAATGGCGAACAGGTTATGGGTAAGCATGGACCGGAGAGCCATTTGATGATGTTCAAGGCTGATCAGGTAAATATTGAAGACACTTGGCACGTGGCCGGACTGAAAGGGACCGGTAGCAATCATTTTAATGTTAAAGATGTGTTTGTGCCAAAGGGCCGGTCGGTGTTACTTGGAAAACGGACATTAATTCAAAAACCTCTTTATCAATTTCCGTTGCTTGGTTTGCTCGCGTTAGGTGTGTCCAGTGTCAGTTTGGGTATTGGTTTTAAGGCTCTTAAAGTATTTATGGAACTAGCTGGCGTGAAATCACCTACCGGCTCAAATCGAAAACTGATTGATCGTCCCGCCGTTCAAAGCGAAGTCGCTAAGTCTATCGCTGACCTTGAATCTTCCGAAGCCTATATGCACGCGTGTATAGATGACGCTTGGGATGTGGCCATTAGCGGTGAAAAATTGAGTTTAGATATCAAGTCAAAATTGCGGCTGGCGGCTGTTAATGCGACTCACAAATCGGTAGCAGCAGTTGATCGGTTGTACCAACTTGGTGGCGGCACGTCGATTTATGAGTCAAATGAATTGCAGCGATGTTTCCGTGATATCCACATCACTACACAGCACATCATGGTGGCGTCACCCATTTATGAAGTTGTCGGCAAAGTCCAATTAGGGCTTGATCCTAGGCAGCCCATCTAAAGTTAAGCAATTGTAGGAATTTAAGATGATTGATTTATACGATGCAATGAGCTCGTTACGTGCAGTTCGGCGGCTTAAGCCTGATCCGATTGCAGAAGATGTGCTTGAGCGGGTATTACAAGCTGCGGCGTGGGCGCCGACCGGTGGCAATATGCAACCCTTTAAAATCGTGGTTGCTGAAAGTGACGCGGTCAAAGCGCAAATCAAAACCCTCTACCATGAAGAGTGGCACAAATATATTGCGCCGACACGTAACGGTTTGGATAAGCTCCCGGAGCAGGCTCGTGACGGCACACAGAAAATGATTCGAGCCGGAGACTACCTCGCTGAGCATATGGAATCGACACCAGCGATTCTAATTTTCTGTTTCAACCCTGCCATGATGGCATTTACTGATGCGAATCTTGATCGTCCCTCAGTTGTCGGCGGCGGCTCAGTTTACACGGCAGTGCAAAACGTCATGTTGGCCTGTCGCGCCGAAGGTCTAGGATGTGTGCTGACAACCCTATTGTGTCTGCGTGAAAAGGAGCTCAAAGCAATATTAGGGATTCCTGATAAATGGGGTACCTGTGCGCATATTCCAATTGGATACCCGGTGCTAAAGGGGCATGGCCCAATTACTCGTCGCCCCCTAGGTAAGCTGACTTATCGTGATCAATGGGGTAGCAATTGGTCATAAGCGTCTCGATAGTTTTTCACGGGAAGCCGTGTTAGGTTAATTGTGTCTGATCGTGCAATTTGTTACGAAAATACCAAGTTATTTATTAACGAATCACTGGAGTTCTCATGTCAAAGCCTTTTCCGAATCATCCTAACCTCAGCGGCGGGTACGCACCTATCCAGATGGAGTGTGACGCGAATAATCTGGTTGTTGAAGGCGAAATACCGAAGGACTTGTTTGGTACCTTCTATCGTAATGGACCTAATCCGCAGTTCGCGCCCAGAGGTAGTTATCACTGGTTTGGTGGCGATGGCATGATCCACGCATTTCATATTGAAAACGGTCGAGTATCTTATAAGAACCGTTGGCCTCGAACTGAAAAATGGCAAAAGGAACGGGACGCGGGGGAGAGCCTTTGGGGGTCACTCAATCCAATGGAAAATGACCCTTCTGTCGCAGGCCTCGAAACCGATGGCAGTGCGAATACGAATATTATTTGGCATGCGGGTAAATTGCTGGCGTTGGAAGAAGGTCACGCGCCGTTTGAATTAGATCCGGTCACGCTAGAATCTAAGGGTGCGTGGAAATTTGATGACTCTTTAGTTGGACCAATGACCGCCCACCCTAAAGTGGACCCTGAGACCGGTGAGATGATTTTCTTTGGTTACAACGTTGACGGTATTTTGTCGAACAAGATGTCGTATCACGTTGTCGATAAAACGGGAAAGCTGGTGACGTCGCAGTTTTTTGATGCTCCTTATGCTGCCATGGTGCATGATTTTATGGTGACTCGCGACTATGTGCTCTTTCCTATTCAACCGCTGACAGCATCGCTTGATCGTGCAATGACGGGTGGACCTGCGTTTGCCTGGGAGCCTGACAAAGGCAATCAGATCGGCGTGTTAAAACGTGGTGCCAATGTTGAGGATATTCGTTGGTTTCAAGGTGATCCAAGTTTCGTTTTTCACCCCATGAATGCCTTTAATGATGGCGACGTGATTACCTGTGATGTATCTGAATATGGTCAGGCGCCCTTATTCCCCAATGTTGACGGTAGTGCGGGCAAAAAAGAAGATATGGTGGCGAAGCTAAAACGTTGGACATTCGATCTCGGTAACAACACTAACGATTACAAAACGGATATGCGCCAAGATATTGGTTGCGAATTTGGTCGTTTAGATGAGCGTCATTCAGGCTTAGACTATCGTTATGGCTATATGCTTTGCGATGGCGATGCTCAATCAAAAGCAGGCGGTTTTAATGCGATTGCAAGGGTTGATCATAAGACTAATCAACGAGATACCTATCAAATGCCAGGCACGTTTGCGACGTCAGAAGCGATATTTGTAGCGAAATCAGATTCTGCAGATGAAGGTGAAGGGTATCTTCTCTCAAACGTCTACGATGCTGAAACAGATAAGAGCCATTTGCTGATATTGGATGCACAGAACCCAAGCGCTGGACCATTAGCGCGAGCACAGTTAGATCACCGCGTGCCCTTTGGCTTTCACGGTAACTGGAAGCCTGGCGATGCGGCTTAACTGAGTTGGGTTGATTATGTTAGTTAAGTATTGACCTTTAAAAAGTCGATACATTGACTGACGGTGTCGGCAATCGTATCCGGGGAGTTCCATGCTTCGATAAGTCGAGCGTTCGATGCAAGCTCGCATAAACGTCTGGACGTTGATTGCGGGTGGTAAAGATCGTTACCCATCAAGACGAGCAGCGGCGTGGCGCATGTAGCAACGAAGCTTTCATCAACGTTCAAGAGAAATTCATTATCGTACATGTTGGATCTGAATTGATTTAGTGTTGGCTGGGGTACGTCAGAGAACTCCGCCGCCCAACTATCGAACATGTCGTAAAACGCTTCTCGGTTATTATCCAGACCAATTGTTTGTTGAATGATTGCTGCTGCAACTCTTTCAGGTTGAGCCTGAATCAAGCCAAAACAGTAGGGCCCGCCGATGCAACCACCCATCACATGGCACCTATCGATGTTGAGTGAATCAAGCAGGTCAATGTGATCCTGTGTATAGGTCTGCCATCCGTCTGTTTGGCTGATGGGCGCGTGCGATTGGCCAGCATTGCGCTGATCCATTGCGATCACCATAAAATCTTTCGAGAGCACTTCGATAGGGTTCCAAGGTGAAGATTGCCAAAATGATAATGCAGATCGCATGCCGCCAGGAGCAAAGAGCAGAATTGGGAACCCTTTGCCATGGACCTCATAGTAAATTTTTGTATCATCTTTTTCGAAAAAGGGCACAGCCGAGCTCCTAAGCGATTATTCGACGTCACTCTACGAGAGTAATGATCAACTGGCAATGGACGAGGGTGATGATCAACTGAATGTTTGCGCTGCCAGGCCGAAAAATAACTTCACACCTGTTCAAGGAGATTGTCATTGATATGCGCTTTTAACATATCAAAGCTAATGAACATCTGGGATAATCCCGTTTTGATTGAGACTCCGTCTGCATTATGAATATCCTTGCTCCCTTCTATGGGTTCTATGAAAAATTGTTGTGGAAGCAAGTTCACCGAGGACCTAACCCGCATCATATTGGCCTGATTGTTGATGGCAATCGACGTTTCGCCAAAGATCGAGGTTTAGAAAACCCAAACGACGGGCACTCGGCCGGCTCTGAACACCTTGAGGACTTTCTTGCTTGGTGTCGTAAACTCGAAATTAAGATCGTCACGCTATACGCTTTCTCTACGGAAAATTTCAACCGTGATCCAGGAGAAGTCGACTACCTGATGAAGCTCATTTTAAAGAAGCTGCGTCAGTTTCAATCTGACCCGATGATCAAGAAAGAAGACGTAAAGATTAAGGTAATAGGTCGTAGAGACGATTTGTCGCAAGAGATGCGAACCGAGATCGATAATATCGAGAGTATGACCAGTGACCATAGTCGGTTTCTGATTAATATTGCGATCAGTTATGGCGGTCGCGCTGAAATTGTTGATGCCGTGAAGTCCATTGCTGCCGAAGTGGCCGACGGAAAGCTACCCCTTCAAAGTATTGATGAAGAGCTGTTTGGTAAGTACCTGTACACGCAAGGGATACCAGACCCCGATCTGATCATTCGTACGTCCGGTGAAGAGCGACTAAGCGGTTTTCTGCTTTGGCAGAGCGCCTATTCTGAGCTGTATTTTACGGAAGTATTTTGGCCTGCTTTTCGCAGGATCGACTTTTGGCGAGCGATCAGAATCTATCAACAGAGAGAGAGGCGATTTGGTCGCTAGCGACCCCTCACATCGCTTACATTTTCCTCACAATTCGATCCCAGCGTCGTCACCTAAGAGCCCCATTCTAGTCACAGTAATGGAATGATGCAGGGTTGTCTGACAACACACAGTATAAATTTCTAAGCCGTGCGGCTGATAAAAGGACTCTTCGGATACGAAGCGGCCGTGCCTTGTTACGATCAAAGGTGACTTTATTGGCGAAGTCTACGAACTTGCAAATGATGTAACCATGGTTGATCGTAGCGACGAGTTTGACCTGACTGTTTCAGACCTAAGTATTAGTCGACGACACGCAATGAACGTCAACAGAGCAGAAAGCTTTTATGTCTCTGACCTTGGTAGCACTAACGGCACATTCGTCAACAAAGAGCTCGTCGGTTCAGCGAGGCACCTAGCCGAAGGCGACAAACTGACGCTAGGCGACACCACTTTTAAGTTTAGTTATCAGGATGATGATGATACTGAATATCATCAATTGCTGCGAAACATGGCCGTGAAGGATGGTTTAACGCGCATCTACAATAAACGTTATTTTTCAGGAGTGCTCGAGAAAGAGTATGACTACAATAGGCGTAACTGAGCAGGACTTAGTCTTGTAATGTTCGACATAGATCTGTTCGAAAAGGTCAATGACACGCATGGCCATCCGGCTGGCGATGCCATTTAAAAAGAGTTGGCGCAGTTGGTTGAACATGAAGCGAGAGTTTACGACGTGTTTGCGCGATTTGGTGGTAAGGAATTTATCTTCCTGCTACGCGGGGTGCCTGGAGGTCTCGGTTGTCCTCGCTCAAAGGGTGCGTTCAGCGGTCGAGACCCATGTATTCAAATATGATGGTAAACGCATTAACATCACAATCAGTCTTGGCGTTATGTATTGGGACGGTGTTGAGAATATCGATTCGCCAGAAGAGTTAATTGAACGGGTAGATAAGCAGTTCCGGCAAAGCGCATGCTGCCATCTTAGATTTACCTAATTAAACCTTGTGAAGAAATTTCAAAGATCCAGGTGCCGTTCGCTTCGATATCCTCAATGCTGGCGTTCGATGGGTACTTGCGATTCAACTCTTCAACAATAGCGGGAATAATCGGATCATCCGCCGCTACTCTTGATAAGGTCGTCGTATAAATACGTCCATCAATACGAATTTTTGATCGTGGGTCACGTTCGGCCTGTTTTGGCCATTTTTTCCAAATCTTACCTATCTTTGTATTCATGTATCCGCTTGGCACAAATGCACGTGCGCCAATTACGGCAAACCAGGTGGTGCGTGATCTTTTAGGATCAATTGATTGCACCTGAATGGTTTGTTCATCCTTTAGCGAAGACCAATCGGGACTGACATCGACCATCGATGTGCCAGATTTAAAGGGGCCACCGGAGAATATCTCAATGGGCCCGTCATGCATGCTCATGTAGAACAGAAACCCAAAAAAAGAAAGGCAGGTCACCAAAATAACGATAACTAGCCACTTGAAATAGTTCATATCATTCATATCAAATACGGGAACCTAGAACATAGCGACCCATGAACTAGTTTGCAATGGTAAGTGAGATTCGCATGGTGGTACGATGCGTGCCATCTGTATTTTTGGTGTTTGTTAACGTTAACTGACCTATGTTAACAATTGATTCGAATGTCGACGGCTATTTTGACTTTAATCTAAGTAGTGTCCAAAACCTTTCACTCATCGAAATTAATGTCGTTGCGATCAGGACAAAGGCGGCATAGTAGAAGTAGTGAGTGGGGACGATATAGATATCGAGGGCATGTTGCATGATTGGAAAGCCAGCCAATACAAAGTAGGCAATACCATTGTATCGCCCCAATTTGCTTGCGCGTAGTGGAAGACCAATAAGGGCTTTTGAATCGAGTGTGTATTGGCTGAATGCCATGATGACCAAAATGGGTAGCAGCCAAGGCACTAGCCCCGCGCTCGCTTCGGCCGCGAGCATAAGTGTCACCATAAAGGCGTCACTGCCGTGATCAATCAGTCCGCCGAGCGGAGAGGTTTGCTGCCATCGACGCGCAAGCCATCCATCCAGCACATCGGTGACGATTGCGGTGATAAGGACCACGGCCGCGGCAATCCAAAGCGTGTCGAGAATGAACCAAGCAGCCAGAGGGCCAAGGATAAGCCTCGAGGCGCTAAGTAAATTGGGTAGGGGAAATTTATTCATGCTGATAGATGGCATGATACGGTGCAATAGAGTCGGATTCCAAGGGCCAAATACGCCTTTCGGCAATAGTTAAGGATAAAAATTTATGAACATAGCGATTACGGGCGCAAACGGTCATCTAGGTATCAGATTGATCCGGTGTCTAAATGATAATCATACTGTTAAAGCGATTGTGCGCTCAGATCGAGCGAAGCAAGCGCTGTTGAGCGAATTTCCTGCGTTAGATGTTGTCGTGGTCAATTATGTCGAAGCCGATGAGCTTTCCGCCGCGCTATCGGCATGCGAACAAGTTATCCATCTTGTGGGTATTATCAAAGAGTCCAAAGCAGCAACTTTTTACGATGCGCATGAAAATAGCTGCCGTTCTCTTGCGACGGCAGCAGAGCGCAGCGGTGTGAAACGCATTGTTTATCTCAATATCATTGGTGCAGCGGTTCAATCTAAGAATGCATGTCTTCAATCCAGAGGTCAGGCAGAAGCGATATTAGCTGCGTCAGCTGTGCCTGTTTCTATCCTCCGGATTCCGATGGTGCTAGGCGAAGGGGACTACGCTTCGATGGCGCTGAAGAAAAATTCAAACGCTAATCGAGCCTTCACATTCAGAGCGGGTTCACTCGAACAACCTATCTATGCAGAGGATGTAGTCGATGCGGTCAGTGCTATCGTCGCTCGACCAACTCATGGGGAATGGGACCTTGCAGGAAGTGAATCTCTTTCTCGTCGCGATTTGATTCAGCGTGCTGCAAGCCTATTTAACAATCATCCAAAGGTAATATCTTTGCCCATTTCGTTGGGGCTGACACTGGCGTTTTTTCTCGAATTTCTGTCCAGGCCACCGGTAACACGCGCGATGCTGGGTGTCTTGGATCATGATGATCAGGTAGATGTGAAGCCAGCCTGCGACGAGCTTGGTTTGACGTTGACCAGTCTTGATGAAACTTTAAAGAAGGTTTTAACTTAGGTTAAGCTTTCGGCTCTAACGGGTTTTTTCATTTTTTTGATGAGAAACGTGCTGCACCTTGGTTGGTGCGACAGCAAGTCGTCAATTCATTTAATACCTAGGTGTTGTGAGTAGATACCGTAAAGAGAAGTCGAAAAACAAAAAGGTGGTGGACGCACATCGCCGCAACAAAAAAGAGAATTCGATATGTCTGTAAACATGAAATTGGAGCCAGAAAAGGCGGGCTTTTCGAAGCAGAGGCTGGATTGGATCGAAGCCCATCTGAATCGAAACTACATAGAAAGCGGGAAAATATCAGGCTGCCAAGTGCTCGTAAGCAGATTCGGTCATACCGCCTATGCCAAGTCGTTGGGTGTCATGGACATAGAGCGAAAAAAGCCTATGCAGGATGACGCGATTTTCAGAATCTATTCAATGAGCAAGCCCATTACGTCTATCGCCTTAATGCAGCTCTACGAACAGGGCCATTTCCAGTTAAACGACCCCATTTATCGTGTCGTACCGCAGTGGCGTGATCAGCAAGTTTGGGTGTCAGGCGAGGGAGATGAAATGGAAACCCGAGCACCGAAGCGGCCGATGACTTTTCGGCACATTCTGAACCATTCAAGTGGCATTACCTATGGCGCAACCGCGCATCCGGTTGATCGAGCTTACCGTGCGATGGATGTAAGGCGCGATAAAGGTGAAACTTTAACGGGGTTTATGAATAAGTTAGCGAAGGTTCCGCTTCGCTTTGATCCAGGCGAACAATGGCATTATTCTTACTCGACGGATGTTTGTGGTGGCTTGGTTGAAGCCATATCGGGTATGCCATTCGATGATTATTTGGCCAAGCATATTTTTGAACCACTCGGCATGAACGATACGAGTTTTTTTGTTGCAGATGAAAAGAAGGATCGCTTTACGGCGAATTATAGTCGCCATAAAGATAAGTCCTTGCGGTTGGTCGATGATCCTTTAAACAGTCCTTATCTTCAGGACCCAGCCTTTTTCTCTGGCGGTGGTGGACTTACCAGTACCACCTTAGACTATTATAAGTTTTGTGAAATGTTGCGCCGTGGTGGAGAGGTCGACGGTCATCGGATAATAGGCTCTCGTACCTTGGAGATGATGTATTCAAATCATCTTAAGGATGACCAGGACCTATCCCGGCTGGCAATAGGTGCTTTTTCGGAGACGGCCTATGAAGGGGTTGGCTTTGGCTTAGGTTTTGCGACGACAATGGATCAAGCGGTTGCCGGTTCGACGGGCGTTGGAGATTACTATTGGGGTGGGGCGGCATCGACGATTTTTTGGGTTGATCCTATCGAGGATCTCATTGTCATTTTCATGACTCAATTTATGCCGTCAAACACATTTAACTTTCGTGGCCAACTGAAGAACATCGTATACGCTGCTATTGAGGATTAAACGGTACGTTTAATATAGCGCCATCGTCACTGTGCTGCTGGCTGGTCTTTGTTACTCTAAATTAAAACCTAGCAACTGAAGTCATGAGAGATTCAGTTGCTAGCAACACTTCATCAAGGTAACAATTGTCCGCCGTCAACGTCGATGGTGATTCCTGTCATGTAATTGTTCGTGAGGGTCAGTAAAATGGCACTGGCGACTTCTTCTGGTAAACCCGCCCGCTGCAACAAAATTCCCTTGCTCATGTTAGCGAGATTTTCATCTTTCTTGTCACCCATCCAATCGAACATACCCGTATTAGTTGTGCCCGGTGCAACAACGTTGACGCGTCTTGGCGCTAACTCGGTCGCCAATGCCCGGGTCAAACCTTCGACGGCGTTACCGACACATGAAACAGAAGACATGCCTGGATTACATTTCCTTGCCGGTGTGCCGCTTACTAATGTTACGGAGCCTGTGTCGGTAAGATGCGGAACGCCCACTCTAACGACATTGCAGTAGCCCCAAAATTTGTTGAAAGCTTCGCTGAATTGTTCGGCGGTCTGTTCCATAAACGGTTTCATAGTCCGATTTGCGCCCGTGGCTGCGCCGACAATATGATCGACTGTACCAACGGATTTGAACAGCTGCGCCAAACCTTCAAGGTCATGGGTGTCGCAGGCTGAAAAATTAATATTTGGAAACTGACTCGCAGCGCTTTTTACCCTTTCTTCTGAACGACCGACAGCCCAGACTTTTGCGCCTTCTTCGTTTGCTTGGATGGCGGTTGCGAGGCCGATACCTGATGTTCCTCCGATGACGACGATGTTCTTGCCCGTTAAGCTACCCATGAGTAATTCCTATTGTGATGTTTTAGTTGCAAGGAATATAACCTGACGAGTCAGTTGGCGAAACCCATTGAGCGCGGATGTTCAATTATTCTGTCGACTGCTCAGTCCGCATTCGAGCCGCGATAGCTTTTCTGACTTCGCTGTGTTCAAACTCATTAAAGGAGAATTTCAAAAATAGAATGCCGCCCAGAAAATAGCCACAGGCAGGAAGAATTGAAAAGAGTAACCGCAGAGCTTCGACAGTTTCAGGAGACTGGGTTGCATTAGGCTCGAAGCCAGTCCATTGCAACACGATGCCTGTCACTATCGCGGTCAATGATGCTGCGGCTTTTTTCACCATGTTTGAAACAGCGTAGTAGGCGCCTTCCTTTCTTTCGCCGGTAAGGTACTCGTCGTAGTCAACAATGTCAGCTTTGATCGATGGCTCGATCACGAGGGCAATACCACTGCTGATGCCGAACACAAAAGAAATGACCCAGATCATCATCGGGTAGTCGAGGGAAAAGTAGTAGGCGACGAAGCAAGCCGAGGTGAGGAACAGCGATATTGTCCAAAGAGTTTTCTTGCCCATAATTGAAGCGAGCTTTATCCATAAAGGTGTAAATGCAACCTGAGGGATAACGTAACTGATGAGCACCGAGATCATAAACAAGGATGGTTCGAGCGGCATTAGATCCTTAGGGATCACGTAATCAATCATGTAGGGAACCAGTAAACCAATACTGGCTGCGCCAAAAGTCTCGATTGCAAAAACCGTTAAGAGGAGCAAAGAGTGGGGATTTTTGAATACATCTGCGAATGACTTGTAGGGATTCTTCGAGCCACGATCCTGATAATCAGGCCGTTCCGGTAATATTTTGGTTGAGGCGACGATCAGAATCACCACCGCGATGGCCGCGCCGACAGAAAGATATCGTGCAAATTCTCTTTTGTCATCAGCGCTATCGAGGGAATACAGCGCGAGTAGTCCGAGTCCGCTGCCGATAGAGCTAATCATGTGGATGTAGCCAAACAATCTTGTGCGTTCGTGAAAGTTAGGCGTGAGTTCTATGCCTAATGCTCCGTGCGGAACAGTGAACGCAGTCGAAGCTGTTTCGTAGGTGATAATCGCGAGTGCCATCCAAGCTACCAGCATCCAGCCTTCGAGTAGCTCAGGCGGAGACCAGATCATGGTTAAACCGAGACCAATTGGCACCGCCGAGGCAAACAGCCATATTCTCCGTCGACCATATTTAGATTTTGTATTGTCCGAAAGATATCCCGCGAGAGGATCAGAGACAGCGTCCCAAAGTCTTGAGGCAAACAAGATGGCGCCCATGGCGGCCGGTGCAATGAGTAGCACGTCGGTTGAGAACTTCATTGCGTACGTGCTGAACAGTAAGCCCATGATCCCGAAGCCGATTCTTGGCAGTGAGTAAGCCCAGATAAGCGAGTTGGAAAGACTTTCTGCGCCTGCGCTACCGACTGCATTGGGATTTATGTTGAAATTTGTCATGTCATCGGCCGGTGCCATATAGGATTATCGGCGTGGTGGGCTTCGAAAAGACTGATGCTAGTTTAAGGACGGCTGAAAGCGTTTGGCTTAAAATGTTAATGCCTTACGAAGCAGGTGTTGATACAGCAATATACAATGATTGAAGTTTTTTTATCACCCAACACTGTTGAAGTCGAAAGTTTGAACGGCGTTCAACATCATCTGCACCGACATCATGACTAATATCATGCCCATCAGCCGTTCGACCGCAGACAGGCCGCGTGGGCCCAAAATTCGATGCAGTGGCGTCGAACATAGGAGAATAATTGATGCGGTCAACCAGGCAACAGTGAGGGCAATCGTCAACGTTATCAGCGAATGGGTTTGAGTCATTAGCATAAGTACAGCAAGAACGGACGGACCGGCAACCGCTGGAATGGCTAGCGGTACGATCATAGGTTCATCACCCACTGAATCGCCAAACAGACCTTGGCCCGAGGGAAAGATCATCCTAATGGCGATGATGAAGAGAATGATGCCACCTGAAATCGATATCGCCTCAGACGAAAGCCCGAGGAAATCCATAATGTATTGACCGGCAAACAAATAGACCAATAGGGCAACATAGGCGATCGCTAATTCGCGCAGAATAATTTTGTTGTGTCGAGTTGGATCGACCTGTTTCAACACAGATAGGAACAGTGGGATATTGCCCAGTGGGTCCATGATGAGGAAGAAAACGACGGCTATGGCGATAATTTCATTCATGCCGCGATTAAAGCAGATCCAGCTCTGGCAAACACGCGTAATATTTGAGGTTATCACCGTTGAAGGCGTTTACGGTGCTAAATAGAGTAGTTGCACCATGATTGTGCGTATTTGGTCAAAGCCCTTGCTAATTATAGGCTTAACCACTAAAATCCGCCCGTCGAAACTTAGATACAAGAATGTAGATCCGGCTTTGGATCTCGACGGTATCGACTTCGATGAACGATCCCGCTACAAAAAGTGCAACAACTAGCAAAAACAATAAAAACGCAGCTATTAAATCTTTTTTTAGGCAATGCTTTGTATTGGAACTTCTAATATGAATCTGCCTCAGAGGTGTGTGTGAGTAACAAGAACATAATTGCTTTCTTTATTGCTGTTGCTATGGGTATATGGCTATTCTCAGGCGAGCTTGAGTCCAATATCGCCATTGCCGACGAAGCATCAGATGCGCTCCAAGGCGACGGCACCGAGCTTGCTTACATCAGAGCGGTTCGTAGTGAGGCAGATCTGCGTGAACTTTACCTCGAAGTCTCTGGTCAAACTCAAGCTAACCGAATTGTTCAAGTGAAATCGGAAGTCACTGGACGGGTTGAAGCAATACCTGGTCTAAAGGGGACGCAAGTCGAGGCGGGAGATTTACTCTGCAAAATCGCCGTTGACACCCGCCAAAGTGATCTAGATCAAGCCAAGGCTGATTTGAAAAGTGCTCAGTTAGAGTACGATGGTATGGTGGATTTGAAGACCCGTGGCTTGCAGTCAGAAATTTTACTTGCCCGAGCAGCAGCGGATCTTGAGGGTTCAAGGGCTAACGCCAAAAGAGCTGAACTTGCTTTAGTCAAAACGATGATCGTAGCGCCTTTTAATGGCGTGGTAGAAACGCAGGCAGTAGAAGTTGGCGACTTTCTTAATGTCGGCCAAAACTGCGTTACCTTGATGGAAATTGATCCAGTGCTTGTTGTTGGGCAGGTAGCGGAGAAGAGCATAAATGCAGTTTCCCTTGGCGGTAAAGTTGAGATTACGCTGATTACGGGCGAGTCCCTTGTCGGCTCTGTAAGTTTTATCGCTCAATCACCTGACCTTGCGACGCGCACATATCCCGTCGAAGTGACGGTAGCGAACCCGAATAATAGTATTCGAGCAGGTCTAACTGCTCAAATGAGTGTGCCTGTCGGTCAGGAAGCGGCGCACAAAATCTCTCCAGCATCGCTCGTTTTGAACGACGCGGGTACCGTTGGTGTCAAGATTGTTGACGATGCTAATGTCGTCCACTTTAAGGCTGTCAAAATATTAAGTGAAACGCCTGAAGGAATATGGGTGCACGGTCTGCCGGGCCGCATCAATCTGATAACAGTGGGACACGAAGAAGTTTTTGAGGGACAACTAGTAAAGATAGATATGTCACCACTCGGCTCTTTCGCTGAATCCTAGAGAGTAGTCTATGTCTTACGTCTCCGCATCGATAGATCGCTCGCGTACGATCATCTCCCTGCTATGCGTTATTTTAATGGCGGGTGTTGTTTCATACTCAATCATCCCGCTTGAGTCGAACCCCGACGTCTCTGTTCCCATTATCGTTGTTACGATTCCCCATGAAGGTATTTCACCGCAAGACTCAGAACGTCTGCTCGCGCGCCCGATGGAATTGGAGCTGAAAAGTATTGAAGGTGTCGAGGAGATCAATTCCTACGCCGGCGAAGGTAGTGCAACGATTGTTATTGAGTTCGACTACAGCTTTGATTCTGACCAGGCGCTTCTTGATGTTAATGAGGCGGTCGACAAAGCCCAAGTGAAAATGCCGTCAACCGCTGAAGAGCCAATTGTAAACGAGGTTTCTGCAGGTGACTTCCCTATCATAACAATCAGCTTGGGGGGCGAAGGTGTACCCGATCGTGTGTTGTACAAACTTGCTCGGGATCTCAAGGAAGACCTAGAAAGCATTCCCGAAGTACTTGAAGCCAGGCTAAACGGTGAGCGAGAAGAGCTTCTTGAGGCGGTGGTTGATCCCGCGCAATTGGAAGCCTATGGGATTACTAACGAAGAACTGATCGGCGCGGTGGCGCGAAATAATCGACTTATTGCTGCCGGCGCCGTTGACACGGGCAAGGGTAGTTTTTCGGTAAAAATCCCAAGTGTTATAGAGAATGCTTCAGATGTATTGACCATTCCAATTAAAGCGACAAGTAATGGCGTCGTTACGATAAGTGATGTCACGACTATTCGTCGAACGTTTAAAGATGCCGTCAGTTATACCCGGGCGAATGGTCTGCCTGCAGTCGCCATCGAAATCTCTAAACGCAAAGGCACAAGTTTGGTTGAGACGATTCAAAAAGTGAAGGATCGTGTGGAATTAGATAAACTTAAATACCCCTCGAATGTCAAAGTCAGTTACATAGCTGACCAAGCCCCTGAAACCCTCGAGCAGATTCAAACCCTTGAGGGCAACATTTCAACCGCCATGTTTCTGGTGTTGACCGTTGTTGTAGCCGCCGTTGGTATCCGTTCGGGCATTCTTGTCGCGCTCGGCATCCCTTTTTCCTTCTTATTCGCTTTCATTATTGTTAATGCCTTGGGTTATACCTACAACTTTATGGTCATGTTCGGCATGTTGCTGGGGCTCGGCATGCTGATTGATGGCGCCATTGTTATTGTTGAAATGGCGGATCGTAAAATGAGCGAAGGAGTGTCTCCGAAAGAGGCATATGTGTATGCGATCGATCGGATGTTCTGGCCGGTGTTGGCATCGACGGGCACCACGCTAGCGGCATTTTTACCCCTCATGTTTTGGCCTGGAGTTACCGGTGGATTCATGAAATACCTTCCCGTCACTGTTTTTGCTGTCCTGTTCGGTTCTTTAGCCTATGCGTTGTTCTTCGCCCCAGTAATAGGTGCCTTGATATCAAAGCAACAGCCAAAGGTAGAGTCAGGAAATATTTTGGCGGTCGAAGAAGGTAGGTTCAATGACCTCCGTGGGGTTTTGTTTTTCTACGCAAAGATCCTCAAATTCACCACCAATCATCCGCTGATTGTAATGGCGATTGCGCTGACAGTGATGTTCAGTATTGTTCGTGCCTACAGCGAGTATGGTAACGGCATGCAGTTTTTTACTGATGTAGACCCAACGTTTTCAAGTGTGGTTGTGGCTGCGAAAGGTAATTACTCGGCAGCTGAACTTAGAGATATTGTCACTGACGTTGAAGATCGCGTTGTTGACTACGGCCATATCTCAAGTATCTACACGCGATCTGGTGGAGGCGGTTTTAGTGCCGGCTCTGGCCGTACCGCGGATGAGGTAGGCAGCATGTTTATTGAGCTGTCGGATCGTCGCGATAGGAATATTACAGGCTGGGACGTCGAGCAAGGTTATCGAGATGCGGTTTCTGACATTCCTGGTGTGCGTGCTGAAATACGCAAACAAGAGCAAGGTCCTCCGGTTGGTAAAGATATTCAAATCCAGATATCGGGCGACGACATGACGATTTTAACTCGTGAAACGCAACGTATCCGTCGCCATCTAGCATCAATGGATGGACTCATTGGCGTTGATGACACCTCTCCTGTACCTGGTATTGAATGGGAAGTTAAGGTAGATCGGGTCAAAGCAGCAATGTTGGGCGCGGATGTTGCCGGGGTGGGTGCGGCAATTCAGTTGGTCACCAATGGCGTTCTAGTCGGTAAGTATCGTCCCGATGACGTCGACGATGAGGTGGATATACGTGTCCGTTACCCTGAAGAATTCAGGACCATCAGTCGACTGGACGAGTTAAGGGTTTCGACACAGAGTGGTCAAGTCCCCCTCAGCAGTTTTGTAGAACGAACAGCGAAACCGAAAGTGAGCACCATTTTTAGGCAAAATAGTCAGCGCATCATGTACGTTCGAGCCAACACGGTTGCGGGTGTATTGCCTGATACAAAGGTCGATGAGATCAGTCAGTGGTTAGAAACGGCGGAAGTCGACCCGACACTCGAGGTTTTGTTTAGGGGCGCCAATGAAGAGCAGGATAAATCGATGGCATTCATTGGCCAAGCTTTTTCGCTTGCACTGGCGCTCATGGGTATCTTGTTAATCACCCAGTTCAATAGTTTTTATCAGGCAGCATTGATTCTGTCAGCGGTCATTATGTCCACTGTCGGCGTGTTGTTAGGTTTGTTGGTTCTAGATCAGCCGTTTAGTGCGATTATGACCGGGGTGGGTATTGTTGCGCTCGCCGGTATTATTGTGAATAACAATATCGTATTGATCGATACGTTTAATTATCTGAGAACGGAGAACCCGAGCTGGGATATCAAACGGGTCATTACTCAAACTGGTTGTTTACGATTGCGTCCGGTGTTTCTAACGACATTCACGACGGGTTTCGGCTTGCTACCTATGGCAAGCGGTGTGTCCATTGATTTGTTGTCGAGAGAGATTGAAGTAGGTGGCCCGGTCGCGTCTTTCTGGGTGCTGCTAGCATCTTCAATCGTCTCTGGCCTAAGTTTCGCGACGATTTTGACCCTCATCGTCACGCCGGCGATGTTGATGGCGCCGTATGCGATAAGAAGTCTATTGCGTCGCAAAAAGGCTGATTCGACAACGCTTGAGCCTGCTAACACGCTAGCGAGTTAGCAGTTAGTTAAGAATTCAATTTGCTGACTAGTTAGCCCGGTCCTTTGCTAAAACTTGGCTTTTCGCCACTCACTTCTGTCCATGGCTGGTCGCTATCAGTGAACATATGAAACGCCGGTTCAATCCATGATGGGTCGTCCATGCTTGGTGCCTTTATAACCATCATGCCCTCAAGTACTTCTGGTTTTGAGAAAACAGGCGTGCCGCATTCAGGACAGAATTTTCGAGTGACGTCTTTGCCGCTGTCAGCGGTAAGAGAGAAGTCTTTGACAGCGCCTTTAATTTCAAGGCTATCTTCTGGCACGATCACGAGCGTTGCATAGGGTCCGCCAGATGAGTACTGACAATCTCTGCAATGGCAATGGCCCGTCATTGCGGGCTCACTATTACAAACGTATCTAACTGCGCCACATCGGCAACCGCCTTCAAAAGGTACAGGCATTTTGAATCTCCTTGAGTTCGATTTTAATTAAACCAATTCGAAAATCACCTTCATGGTCATCTTTATATCGACGATTAGTCAATTGGGTGATTGCTCGGGTTGGTTGTTGGAAAATGTGTGTTCGCTTCTGCCATGGCGATATATTCGTCCGCCGTTTCATACTGGGCAAAGGTTTCGAGCTGGTGCCGAGTGACGCGCATAAGACCAAATTCATCTTTGTCATTTAGTTTTATCGCCTCTGTCGGAGATATCCAGCAACTATCGACGGTCTCAGCGCCGTCATGTAAACCTGTCTGAACGCCCGGCGTTCGAGTAATGAAAAATCGTGTATCAAAGCGTCGAGGTCGACCTTCTGGTGTAATCCAGCGGTTGTAAAAATGGATCAGGTCAATGGCGAGGGTAAGACCTTCTTGTTCGCAAATCTTACTGAGGCTAATTTCGCCATCGTGTAGTTGCTGTCTATAGAGACTAAAACGTTGCCGATTTTCGTTGGAAAACTCAAATAGTCGTCCTGACGATTGGTAGGCGAGTAGAAATCCCGATTCCTCAAAGGTCTCACGAATGCCCGCAATCCAGAATGCGCGCCAATCAGCGCCGAGGGCTTGTCTTTGTAATGTTTGCTCGGAACTGGGATCACCGTGATAATGATCGTAGTCTTCGGCATGATCGTGATCGTCGACTCGTCCGCCTGGAAACACATACATACCGCCTGCAAACGCCGCTTGGTTGGTCCGCCTTAGCATAAAAATTTCAAACTGAGGTTTTGCATCACGCACAATAATGACGGTCGCTGCGGGTCTTACTTGTTGCTTGTCTTCATTCACATGTTCACTCATAAGCATGATGCTACCCCGAGTTGAGAGGTAATTGAAACTGCCTTAAGCTACTAGGCAACTAAACATACTAAAAGGAGCACTGCGCTGTGGATGACCTGGCTTTCTTAGATGCGACGACACTTGTTAGTAAGATCAAAGATAAACAGATCAGTAGTTCAGAGATGCTGGAGCATTACATTCGCCGAATGGATGCGCATAACCCCGACATCAACGCGATTGTTGTTTGCCAGTTAGAGAAGGCGCGGGTTCGGGCCAAGCAGTCTGATGAAGCTTTGGCTCGCGGCGAAGATTGGGGCCCGCTACATGGTTTACCCATGACGGTTAAGGAGTCTTATGACATTGAGGGTTTGCCTACCACCTGGGGTGACCCTAACAACAAAGACAATATTGCCACGCAGGATGCCGTTGCTTGCCAACGACTGCAGAATGCAGGGGCAGTTATATTTGGCAAAACAAATGTGCCAATTAATTTGGCTGACTTTCAGAGTTACAACGAAATTTATGGCACCACCGGTAATCCTCACAATTTGCAGCGCACACCCGGCGGATCCTCCGGCGGTTCAGCAGCGGCACTCGCGGCTGGTCTGACGGGGTTAGAGATGGGTAGTGACATAGGCGGTTCGATTCGAAACCCTGCGCACTATTGCGGTGTTTACGGACACAAACCCACATGGGGCATCCTGCCGATGCGAGGTCATGCACCTAAGGGTGTGCTTACGGGCTCTGACATATCTGTGATCGGGCCATTGGCACGTAGTGCCGAAGACCTTGCGCTAGTGATGGACATCGCCGGCGGCGCGGATGACATTCATCAACCGGGTTGGGATTTGAACTTGCCCGTACCAAGCCAAAAAAGCCTTGCCGATTATCGTGTTGGTGTATGGCTCGATGATCCTCTTGCGCCAGTAGACGAATCGATGAAAGAGCGAGTATTGCAGGTTGCACAGTTGGTTGAGTCTGCGGGAGGTAAGGTTGATTACAACGCACGACCTGATTTTGATATCCAAGCATCCCATGATGCTTATACCGCCTTACTTCACTCAGCGATGTCTGCACGACAGGATGAATCTGTTTTCAAAGCGAATGTGGCGCGGCGCGAAGCACTTGATGAGAATGACGTGAGTTCTCTTGCACAAGTGACTCGTGCATCAAGTCTATATTACAAGGAATGGCATGCCATTAATGAACGACGAACTCACCTTCGATGGGCATGGCATGAATTCTTTCAACGCTATGATCTGCTATTGACCCCCATGTGTATGACCTCAGCATTCCCGCATGATCAGAATCCAAAGAATTCGGAACGTATGATTTCCGTTAACAACAATCCGATTAACTACTTCCAGCAGGTTTTCTGGGCCGGTCTGACAGGTGTATCGTATTTACCTTCGACGGTTTTTCCGACGGGGCTCGACAGTCAATCACTACCCATCGGTGTACAGGTGGTTGCTCGTGAGATGGGTGATCTATACTGTATCGAGTTTTCACGACTCGTAACTCAGGCTTTAGGTGGTTTTGTGGCGCCAGAAGCATATAAGGATTGATATGAATTTTTCGAGATATATAACTCATGCGTTTACAGCGTTACTGCTCTGTTCCTTAGTAAACCCGGCTGCTGCTGATAAAGAGCAGGTGTCGGTAGTAAACCCACAAGTGCTCATCCGTACCACTCTCGGGGATTTCACCTTAGAGCTCGATCAAGTCAATGCGCCTATTACGGTTGCCAATTTTCTTAGCTACGTCGATAAAGATGGCTATCGTGAAACGATATGGCACCGTGTCGTTGAAGGTTTCATGATTCAAGGCGGTGGCCACCGAGTGAATATGACAGAGATTGATTCGGATGCTGAAATTACAAATGAAGCTGACAACGGATTGAAAAATGTTTCCGGTACCGTCGCGATGGCGCGCCAAGATAAAATCGATTCGGCCTCTAGGCAGTTTTTTATCAACACCAACGATAATAAATTTTTGGACCATACTGAAAAGAGTTGCACCCGTGAAGATGAGGCAACTTATGCTGAAGCTCTGCAGCGTGGTCTGTATAAGCCAAAAACCTGCAAATCATTTGGCTATGCCGTTTTTGGAAAGGTTGTTGCAGGCATGGAGATTGTGCGCCGCATAGAGTTCATGCCGGTCACAAAACGGGGTGGTCATGAAAACGTGCCGATCGATCCAGTAATTATTCTGAGCGTTGATCGCATTTAAAAGATTGATTTTCTCTTTACACTAATGAAGTTCTGCTAGGCCATATTTGTCCCATGATAAAAACTATTCAGTGTGCAATGTTGTCTGTGTGTTTCTTATCTGTGTCGCTACCTGCGGTTTCTGATGAGTCTAGACCCAAATTAATTGTGGTCGTCTCTGTTGATCAACTCAGGCGTGATAGGCTCGATGTTGACTCGACGGGGGCCGTCGGTCGACTCCTAAAACAGGGGCGGGTGTTTACAAAAGCGCAACTTGATCACGCCGTGACGAACACCTGTCCGGGGCATGCGGTGATTCTAAGTGGCACATCACCCGGTAGGGCCGGTGTGCCTGGCAATAACTATATTGATCATGAAACATTTACTGAACGTTATTGCGTGGGCGATGACGACGACGCAACAAGAGTGTTGGGCGGCAAGGAGAACCGATCGCCAAAGAACTTAAAGGTGACAACCCTTGGTGATTGGCTCAAGCAAGAGAACGTCGACTCACGGGTTTTCGCCGTTGCCGGCAAAGATCGGGCAGCCATTGCTATGGGCGGACATAAAGCAGATGGTGCATTTTGGTTTGATTCAACGTCAGGCCGCTTTACCACAAGTGGTTACTACGCCCCAGAGCTGGCGGACTATGTACGACGCTTTAATGGTGAAAATAGTTTTGAAGATGGTCATTTTGCCGATGTGCCGCAGCAATGGCAGCATGCTGACGGGGTCTTTCGGGTTGATGATTACGAAGGCGAGTCAACCCGATTTAAACGCATATCCGGCCATCCATTACGAAATGACAGAGGCAGTTTTGAGCCTGTCTATGTCTCACCTTGGTTGGACTTATCAACCTTCGCACTTGCGACTGAGATCGTGAAAACGCAGGCTTTGGGAATCGATAATGTGACCGATCTATTAGCGATAGGTTTGTCTGGTACAGATATCATTGGTCATCATTATGGACCTAGGAGCGCAGAAGCCGCTGATGCTCTAGAGCGATTGGACCAAGGCTTTGACACGTTCTTGAAGATGCTTGATGAAAAAGTTGGCGCGTCGAATTATTTAGTCGTCGTTACAGCTGATCACGGTGTCGCAGAATTACCGGAGTATCGAGATGAGCAGGGTAGTAAGTGCCCGGTTCCCGGTCGACTCTCGGTCGAAAAATTGGTGACTTCTATTTATTGGGACCTTTTCTGGAAATTCACACTGCCGCATTGGTCCGCGGATGCCTTTAAAATATCTGGCTCTCAACTTTTCTTCAATCGAGCCTTTTTCAGTAAACACGATTTAGATCTGGATGAAGGCATTGAAGTGCTCGACCAGATAATGACAGACCAAGAGATTGTTAAAGCCGCTTGGAGTGCAGAGGAAATCAGCGCTGGTCGCTCTGAGGAAGCGCGGCTGTATCGCAATTCTTATGTCGCTGGGTTGAGTGGTGATCTTCTATTACAGACACACGAGGATTGCGTCATAACTCGCGAAAGCGGCACGACCCATGGTTCGCCCTATGATTATGATCGGAATATCCCATTGATATTTATGGGGCGCGGTATCATCGCTGGTGCAGATGAGAGTGAGGCGCATAGTGTTGATATAGCAACGACGCTTGCCGATTGGTTGGATCTGGATAGACCGGCAAATCTGCAGGGACAGGTGCTGAAGTTAGATTAGCGGCCGACTTCGTGGCCGTTCGATAACAAAGTATCTGGACTCCTTCAGTTGCGACATAACTGTAGAGGTGGCTTTAAGAAGTGGCTTTAAGGAGTGGCCTTAAGAATTCGGAGGTAAGTATCGCTGCGCAAAGTTGATTGCCCGCGTTAGGGTAATATCGTATCAAGCCCAACGACAAGCAGACCTAAACCTGCTGTCCAAACGCTGCAGGCAACGATGTCCGTCAGCGTAAACTTCAACCGGCTTGTTCCACTGACACCAACCATCAACGGCACAAGACTTCTTATAGCTGTCATTAGGCGTCCAAATATAATGGCAAAGATGCCGTACTTTAAAATGAAACCCTCGCCTTTTTGCAATATCACAGCTCTTTTTTTAGCAAAAGCTGTGTGGTGAAATTTCGGACCAAACCAACGGCCGATATAGAAACCAAAATGATCCGAAAGGCATGCACCAGCGAATGCCAAAGGTAGCATCTGGTGCAGCGTGGCCAACTGTTCAGTGTAGAGAATAGTGGTGACTGTTAGCAGGATGACACCCGAGACAAAAATGCCGATGCCGGGGCAGGCCTCGAGAAACGCCAGCATGGGTATCAACATCCACGCGTTCTGTTTTTCGGTCTCTAGCCAATTGAGTATGATTTCGTCGATGTTATAGATCCTGCCACTTTACCTTGTCAGGATGATCATAGCAGACAGTTTACTGGCATCGTCTGTTTCGGTTTGTCGCTGTCGCAATGCTTTCCTGTTGGCATCGTTTACAAGTTACCGTTTTTAAAGTTGAGGTCTAAAAGACGGGGTTTAGCACCGTAGCGCGATGATTTGTTTATCGAGCCGTTGCCGCATTACAATCGCAAGGCATTCGAACTACAATTAAGACGGTTAGCAATCGAGTACCTAATAAATTTATAGCAATTTCATAACAGAAGAGGCAATACAGTCATGACAGAAGCTTGGATCATTGATGGTGTTCGTTCACCCAGAGGACGAGGCAAAGCAGGTGTAGGTAGTTTGAGTGAGGTTCACCCTCAACGAGTCATGGCGCAGGTTCTCAATGGACTGCAGGAGAAAGTAGGCTTTGATACGGCCGATGTCGAAGATGTTGTTGCAGGTTGTGGTTCGGGTTCTGGTGACCATGCACACGATATCGCGCGATTGTCTGTACTTGACGCAGGCTGGCCTATCACCGCTCCAGGGGTAACTTTGCATCGTTTCTGTGGCTCCGGTCAGCAGGCGGTTACCTTCGCAGCGATGGGTATCATGTCAGGCCAGCAGGACCTAGTCGTTGGCGGTGGGGTTGAATCTATGTCGCGATATTCGCCGACGCACACCGATGGCTTTACTGCTAACAATCCACATTTGTTTGAGCAGTATCCTTTAATTCCTCAAGGTATATCAGCTGACCTGATAGCGACAATCGAAGGCTTTAGTCGAGATGATGTCGATAGTTATGCAGTTCGAAGTCAGCAGCGCACGGCACAATCAATCGAAGACGGTCGGTTTAAAGATAGCCTAGTGCCTATTTACCATGAGGATGGCAAGTTAGCGTTAGACAGAGACGAGCACCCGCGTCCCGGTACAACATTGGACAGTATGAACGGCCTCAATCCGTCCTTTGAGAAGATGGGAAAGACCTTGTTTGATGGTCATGTCAAAACCTTCGATGATATTTGCAAAGAGGTTTATCCCGACGTAAAAGAAGTTCAGCATGTTCATCACGCTGGCAATTCATCTGGCGTTGTTGACGGCGCCAGCGCAATTTTGATGTCTTCTCCGGCCTATGCAAAAGCGCACGGACTTAAACCTCGAGCGAGAATCCGCATGACCGCAACGGCAGGTACGGAACCGGTTATCATGCTCACAGCACCCGGGCCAGCTGCTGAGATCTGTCTCAGGAAGGCCGGTATGACAAAAGATGATATTGATCTATTTGAGATTAACGAAGCCTTTGCCGCGGTTGTCCTCAAGTTCCAAAAGGATCTTGGTGTTCACGACGATCAAATCAATGTTTGCGGTGGTTCAATCGCATTGGGACATCCTATCGGCGCGACAGGTCCGATGTTGATTCAAACCGTTTTGGCTGAGTTGGAACGACAAGATAAGAATACCGCGTTGATTGCCATGTGTACTGGTGGCGGCATGGGCACGGCGACCATTATTGAGCGGATCTGATTATTGCGGATCGAAATAACGAAGCGTAGGAGATATTGATGAGCGACATAGCGGATACAACTTACGGTCCTATCCAAGGCAAAGTGCGTGAAGATGTGTTGTTGTTTGCTGGCGTTCCCTACGCCGCGGCACCCATCGGTTCGCTCAGGTTTAAGCAAGCCCAACCCCATGCAGGCTGGTCGAAAGTGCGTCAAACAACGCGATTTTCGCCAGCCGCGCCGCAAGTCGTCACCGGTGGTATGACAAATAGCGCGCCAGTGAATTGGAATGAAGACTGTTTGTACCTGAACGTGACAACACCTTCTCTTGACGATAAGAAGCGACCGGTTTTTTTCTGGATTCACGGTGGTGGTTATCGAACAGGGCAGGGCGGTATACCTTGGTATAATGGTGCAAAGTTTGCTCGGGATAGCGATGTCGTTGTTGTCAGCATCAATTATCGTATGGGTGTGCTTGGCTTCACTGACTTAAGTAGGTTCGGCGAAGAGTACGCAACCTCCGGTGTTAACGGCATTCTTGATCAGATCAAAGCACTGCAATGGGTTAGGGACAATATCGCTAACTTTGGAGGTGACCCCGAGCAGGTGACGATTGCAGGTGAATCTGCGGGTGGCTTTAGTGTCGGCGCATTATTGGGTTCGCCCTTAGCGCAGGGTTTGTTTAAACGTGCAATTCCGCAAAGCGGTGCTGCTCATCACACGTTGCCAAAAGCTTCAGCTGAGATAGTGACAGACATTTTACTTAAGCAGGCGGGGCTTGATTCAGTCGAAGCTTTACAAAACCTTAGTGCCGACGATGTGCTTAGCCTGCAGGTGGAAATTGACAAGCGGGTTGCCAGAGGCGCTGATGGCTTAGGCATCGATTCCTTAGTCGCTCCTTTCTATCCTGCGCAGGGTAATGAAGTATTGCCGCAATCGCCTTTGACGGCGATCGAGGACGGGTTAAGTCGAGATGTTGATGTGCTGATAGGTACCAATAAAGATGAAGGTACCTTGTTTGTCACCGGCAACTCGGATCAGGCCAAACTTGAGGCAGCTGCTGAAGGTTATGGTAATAAGGATGGCCTGTTGCAGGCTTATAAAAATGCCTATCCTAATGCAACCACAACGGATCTGACGACCTACCTGTCAACGGATCACGTGTTTAGAATTCCCTGCCTACGTTTAGCCGAAGCACGGGTTCAAAATGGTTCAAGTACTAACACGTGGATGTATTTGTTTGCCTGGGAGTCTAGGGTACCTGGCCTAAGGTCTACCCATGCACTTGAGATTCCATTTATGTTTAATAACCTAGACCGTGCCGGTGTCGTCGCCTTTATTGGAGAAGGAGATGTACCGCAAAATGTCGCAGATACAATGCACAAGGTGTGGGTGGAATTTATTAAAACAGGTCGTCCGGGTTGGGCCCCCTATGATCTAGACCAGCGATTGAACATGGTCTTTGATACAGAATCAAAACTCATTGCGGACCCCGATAAGGGTAGGCGTGAAGCCTGGCAAGACATCCGCTAGTTGTTGGAGTATTCATGCTGAAGATTAAAGTTAATGGTGAGTTCCATGAATTGGAGGTTGAGCCAGATACGCCTTTATTGTGGGTGCTTCGAGACCACCTCAACTTGACCGGGACTAAGTATGGCTGCGGAATAGCACAATGCGGTGCTTGTACAGTGCATCTTAATGGCACACCTTCTCGAAGCTGCTCGATACCTGTTTCTGGGGTTCTAGAAGTCGATATTGTGACCATAGAGGGGTTATCAAAGGACAAATCACACCCGGTACAGAAAGCTTGGATAAAAGAGGATGTACCTCAGTGTGGTTATTGTCAGTCCGGACAAATCATGGCTGCGGTTTCACTGTTGGCAAAAAATACCAATCCCTCAGATAGTGATATCGATAATGCGATGACAAACATCTGTCGTTGCGGCACCTATAGCCGAATCCGCAAAGCTATCCATAGCGTCGCTGACGCGATAGAGTCAAAAGCGTAATGGAAAAGGTATCCCGGCGACATTTCTTAAAGACCTCGGCTTCGGTAGCGGGCGGCATGATGATTTCATTTCATATTCCCGCGCAAGACTTTAGCCAAGAAAAAATGATCGGTCCGGTTGCACCTGTGATAAGCAGTGAGCTTAATGCATGGCTGACGATCGATCCTGACAACACGATAACAATCCGCGTTGCGCAATCTGAAATGGGGCAGGGTGTACTTACGGCACTGCCAATGATCATTGCCGATGAACTGGAAGCAGACTGGCGCGACGTTAGAGCAGAACACGCGGATGTAAACAGAAGTATTCGTCAAGCCGGCGTTTATAAAAGAATGCTCACGGGCGGCAGCGGTGCGGTACGCATATCCAGACCTTATTTGCAGCAGGCTGGTGCAGAAGCGAGAGAAAAACTTATCAAGGCTGCAGCAGAAACATGGCGGGTCAGCAGTCAAGAGTGTTACGCGGATTACGGCAAGGTGCATCACAAACCAACCCGTCGCTCGGTGACCTATGGCGATATCGCCGGACTCGCAGCACAGCTCTCTGTGGCAAATGTCAAAATAAAGTCCCCTGAAGACTTTAGTCTTATAGGGTTACCAATTCCCAGATTGGACACACCTGAGAAAGTTGATGGCTCAGCTCTTTTTGGCATGGACGTGCGTCTCGACAATATGGCTTACGCGGCAGTTCAACATTGTCCTGTTTTAGGCGGCAGTGTCAGAAGCTTTCGTTTTAATGCGATTCGAAACATGCCAGGAGTTATTCAGGCGATTCGTTTTGATAACGGCGTAGCAGTCGTGGCAGAAACCTGGTGGCAGGCTAACAAGGCTGCTAAGGCGCTGCCCATTCAGTGGATGATTGGTGATGAAGGTAAGACCCATTCGGAGACTTTTCGTAATGAATACCTAGCTGCCTTGGGTAGCCAGGGCACATCTGTTCTAACGCAAGGCGAGACATTGCCTGCGCTGGAAGCATCAGAGAAAATTATTGAATCGGACTATCTTGTTCCCTATCTTGCCCATGCTTCGATGGAACCGTTAAATTGTACGGCGCATAGAACCGATGAAGGCTTATCGCTTTGGCTCGGCACGCAAGATCCAGAATCAGCTCTCGCTGCAGCGGCCAAATTAGCGGCTATCGCGCCGGAAAAAGTGCAGTTAACAAATTGTTTGCTCGGTGGCGGCTTCGGTCGACGTGCCCATACGGATATTGTTGAAGAAGCAGTTCAGATAGCGATGCTAATTGATCGCCCCGTACAGCTTATCTGGAGTCGTGAGGAGGATATGCGATCGGGTCGATACCGGCCGATGGCAGCGATGCGTTTTAAGGCAGGGTTTGATCTTGAAAAGCAAGTTGTTGCCTACACCAATCATTCCGTCACTCACTCAATCCTTCGAGATCTTGGGGCCCCTGTCGACAATGGGATTGACCCAACCTCTGTTGAAGGGTTATCAAATATGCCCTACGAATTCAGTCCAAAGAGTATCAGCCACACGATCAAGAATACGCATGTTTCGTCCTATTGGTGGCGTTCAGTTGGTAGTTCCCAGAATGCCTTTGCGATGGAGTGCTTTATTGATGAAATGGCGGAAGCGACTAAAACCGACCCAATATCATTTCGAAAAAAGTACCTTGTGGATCGACCAGATATGTTGGATGTGCTGGAAGAGTTAAAGGAAAAATCTGACTGGAACAAACGATTGCCGTCAGGCACTGCTAGAGGTATCGCGCTGCATGAATGCTTCGGCACAATTGTTGGACAGGTCGCAGAAGTATCTGTGAATGACGGTAAAGCTGAGGTGCACAGAATCGTGTCGGTTGTTAACTGCGGTAATCTAGTGAACCCCTCAATTGCAGAGGCCCAAATTGAAAGTGGCATTATCTACGGTCTGTCCGCTGCACTTTACGGCAGGATAACCATTGAAAAAGGTCGCGTATTAGAAGACAACTTTGATACCTACCATGTCGTCCAACAGGCTCAAGTGCCTGTGATAGAGACCCACTGGCTTTTATCGGGAGGCGACAAGTGGGGTGGTCTAGGTGAGCCGGGCTTGCCGTGTGTGGCGCCGGCGATCGTCAATGCGCTGCATAAAATCACCAGGCGCCGGATTCGCTCTTTGCCGATCGGTGATTACTACTTGCAGAGGGCTTAAAGCCCTCGCAAGCAGGAGCCTAAGAGATAAGGTGGGCTATTGCCCTGCGAAATTTGTCACCGGCGGGTTGTTACCCGTCGTGATGTTCTCTGCTCTAGACATGATGATCTCGTTAAAGTCTTCGTGCGTGAGAATATAAAGCTGTTCAGCGCGTATGCCTTTAAAGACAATATCTGCGAGCTCATCAGGCTGCATACCTTTTTCTAGAAAGTCGGCCATCAACTTGCGCATCTTTTCCTGCTCTGGCGTTATCGTTTCATCGGCGGCGGCCTCTTGCAGGTGATCAGGTCGATTTCGACCGCTGTCCATGATGTTGGTGTTAATAAAACCAGGACATAGAACAGATGTGCCAATGTTGTGTCGTTCAGTCGCTAGGTCGCGGTAGAGGTTTTCCGTTAGTGCGACAACACCGTGTTTTGTTACCGAATAGCAGGCATTTGTGCTGCCACCGACGAGTCCGGCAACCGATGCTGTATTGACGATATGGCATTCATCGCCCTGAGCAATCATCTGAGGCGTGAAGACGCGGACGCCGTGTATGACACTCCAAAGATTCACGCCAATGACCCATTCCCAATCTTTTTGGGTTGCATCCCATGAGTTACCGCCGCCACCCACACCAGCATTGTTAAACAACAGATGGACTGCACCAAAAGAATCCAACGCTACCTGCTTTAAATTTTCGATCTCTGCGAGTACAGAAACATCTGTTTTGACGGTGACAATCGAGTTGTTACCTTCAGCTCTGAGTGCTTCAGCTGTTTTGTTGAGCACATCTTCTTCGATGTCGGCCATCACAACGTGCATGCCCTCAGCCAGACAACGCTCAGTTAGGCCGCGGCCAATACCGCTGGCTGCTCCTGTGATGACAGCGACTTTTCCTTCAAAGGTTTGCATTTTTTTCTCCTCGAGAGTGAATCAGATCACTGGACATTGGCGACCGATATTGATGATCAGAATGATGCAGCGAGGATAGCGCAGATAATTCCTGAGATTCCAGTCTGGATGAGTAAAATCCAAGGTGGATTAAGGTTACAATTCACTCTATGAATGGTATCCAATGTTTTTTTGAAGGTTTTAAGTTAGTTCGGCAACCGGGTATTCGCCCCTATGTGATTATCCCTCTGATTATCAATATCATCATCCTGTCCATTGTGATTGCCTACTGCAATTCGCAGTACGATGAATGGATGTTGGCGCTGACCAGTTGGTTGCCTGATTGGCTGCAGTTTCTGTCATGGCTGGTTGCCTTGATCGCAGGCATCATTGTGTTTGCCATAGGGATCTATTTATTCTCCATTGTTGCCAACATCATTGCGTCACCTTTTAATGCTGTGCTGTCAGAGAAGATTGAAGAGCGCTTGACCGGCAGTAAGGTGGGTCAGCCAATAAACCCGATGTTGATTGTGGTTCGGTCAGTTGGCCGTGAACTTAGGAAGCTGATGTATTTTCTGCCGCGTTTTTTGGGTCTTTTGATTTTATCGATTATCCCCGTTGTTAATGCGATTGCACCGTTCGCTTGGATTATCTTTGGCGGTTGGATGATGGCAATTCAATATACTGACTATGCCGCTGACAACAATCAAATCAGTTTTGAAGACCTACGTCGTCGTTTGGATAAAAGTCCATTTCAGGCTGTATTGTTTGGCGTGATTGTCTACTTTCTGGTCGCGATACCGATCATCAATCTTATATTGATTCCCGTCGCAGTCGCCGGTGGCACGGTTTTCTGGATTACGCATCTGCGTTCTGCTGGCAAAAAGAAGTAGCATTCTCTAGCTTAGCAGGGTCAAAACATTCTGTTGATCATCTGGCCTCTCAGATGTGTGTCCAGGGGTAAAACTCAGTTCCATTGATGCGACAAGTTTAGTGTTCTCGTCCCGCAGATCCTTGCTGTAATGCAGCACCGACGACAGGTTTGTCATGAAGTAAACCCAGCGAGAATGCCAACCCAAATGTCCTATAACCTTGCCTTCATCATTCAGTGGAATATTCGACTATATGAGTTCAACTTCAGTTTGAACGCCTAGTACGTCAAAGTTTAGATCAACCTGCATATCGCTTAAGTTAAATGAGAACTTTTCCTTTCCAACGTACTGGATTACCTTGCCTGAGATCTCGAGGTTAGTTCTGAACTGCCAGTGATAGTGGTCACTTTCTGTTGGCGATTCATTGTCGTCTCTAATGGAGTTCTGTTTAGATGTATAAACACCTAGCGAGATGAGAAATGATTCGAGTCCGGCTGATCGCGTCCAGGTTCAAAAGACGCGAATGATATATGCATCATAGTAACAAGTAATTCGAAAGGTTGACCAATCATAGTTGTCTGAATCAATGATCGAATCTACTTTACAATGTTTTTCCCGTAACTTTTTTTACTCAGTGTTGTGCAATTGCATTGCCTATCAGGTCACAGAATTTTGGCAACGGCATCACAAAACTCGTAGGTTTTTGCACTGCCGCCCTGATCCACGGTCAGCACCTTACCCTCAGCGTAAACCTGTTTGATTGCAGCGTTTAATCCTGCCGCTTCGCTGCTGAAGCCTAAATAATCGAGCATCATCGATGCCGACAGTAGCGTCGCGGTCGGGTTGATAATGTGTTGCCCGGCAATATCTGGTGCTGTGCCATGGGCCGATTCAAAATAGGCGTAATGCTCTCCGTAACAACCACTTGGGGCCAATCCCAAGCCACCAATAAGCCCCGCAGCGCCGTCCGACATGATATCGCCGTAGAGGTTCGGCATGACAACGACATCTAATAGCTGCGGTTTTGTTATCATGCGACAAAGGAAGTCATCGATGATGTAGGTATCGTATTCGATGTCAGGATATTCCTTTGCAATCTCGTTACCGACCTTTCTGAAAAAACCATCGGATTCACTCAGCATATTGTATTTGCAGGTGAGTGTGACCTTTTTGCCGCAATTGCGCTTTCTAGCGAGTTCAAATGCATAGCGAATGACCCGTTCACTGCCCGCCTGTGTGATTGCTTTGATTGCGTACTTACCCGGTCCAAGATCTGACAGATTAGCGCGAGCGTGAGGTGAAACAAGATTTAGACCAGACAGATCTTCGATATCACCTTCTAGGCCAAGATATAGGTCTTCTAGGTTTTCTCTAATAATAGTGAAATCAATACCCTGTGGATTGGCAAGCGGCGTGTTGTATCCGGCTGACCATTCACAGGGCCTGACGTTTGCGTAGGTTTGCTTGCCCCAGCGTAGATAGAAGAGCGCTGGTGTGCTCGCGCCGCTGGTGGAACCGAAGAAAGTGCAATCGGAATCATCGATCGCCTGTTTAGTTTCTTCAGGAAATCCAACGCCTGTTGCATCAATCGCCGCTTGGCCTATGAGTGGGCGCTCGAACGTAATCGGCAGTTGCATCGACTCTAGCAACGACACGGCTGGGATCATGACCTCAGGCGAAGCGTCATCGCCGTCAACCACCACCACTTTTTTAGGTTCATCGTTCATCAATTTACGCCCTTAACGTTTGTTCGCAACTGGCGTAGTATTATCTAACTTAAGGGGAAAAGTCATGGTTTATAAGCTGATAGATGTTGATACTTCAATTGGCCCGGTGGGCGCGGTGGTTTCTGGCGTAAATCTTTCCCAACCACTTTCGGCCGAATGCAAAGCAGAGCTTCATAGGGCGTGGCTAGAAAACCATGTGTTGTTTTTTCACGATCAAGATCTAACCCCGGCGCAGCAAGCTGACTTTGCCACGAACTTTGGCGCGCTGGATGTTTACCCCTTTATGAAGGCGGTCGATACTCACCCAAATGTTATTCCAATTATTAAAGAAGCTGATGCAAAGATGAACTTTGGCGGCGATTGGCATACAGATACCTCCTATCAACCTTTACCACCCAAGGCGACTCTGCTGTATGCCTTGGAGGTGCCTGATGAGGGCGGCGATACGCTATTTGCAGACGCGACCGTGGCGTACGAGAAGTTAAGTGAGGGTATGCGTAAGACCCTCGAACCGCTAACGGGTGTTTTCTCTCCGAAGATGGTGCATGGGTCGGGCGGCGACTATAACTCTGTTGCGGCAAAGGACAATCTTGGTGATGCCTATGGTGGTAATGCGGAGATTGCGGAACAGGAAGTTGAACATCCTATTATCCGTACCCACGCTGAAACGGGCCGAAAAAGCATCTACTGCAGTAAACCGCATACGCATCGTATTAAAGGCTGGACCCGTGACGAGAGTATTCCGATATTTAAGTTCCTCACGAAACACCTTACTCAGGAACAGTACGTCACTCGTTTTCGTTGGCGCAGAGGTTCATTAGCTATGTGGGACAATCGTTGCGTATTTCATAACGCGCTCAATGACTATCAAGGCAAACGAAGACACATGCACAGAGTCATCGTGCAAGGCGAGCGGCCAATCTAGCTCGCCTTTTTTAACCGTTACAGTCGATAAATTCGCTCCGCGGTACCATAGAACATCGCATCTTTTTCACTTTCAGTGAAGTCCGCAACGATCTTCTTTAGTCCGTTGTACAACACCGGATAAGAAAGAGAGAAGCGATCAACGGGGAAGTTACTTTCGAACATGCAGCGCTCTGGCCCGAAACAATCGATGGTGTGTAAATAATATTCCCTTTGCGCTTCGACGAACTCGTCAGAACTCGGTGGCGTAGCACGCGTATGCCAACCAAAACCATTGTCAGGCATTGCCAGTCCGCCGATTTTAGCAACAACGTTGTCACACTCAGCGATCTTCTTGATATCAGTTTTCCACTGTTTAAAGATTTCAGCTTTCTTATCCGCGTAGTAACCAACACCCACGGGTGTACCGAAGTGATCCAATATCATTTGAGTGTCTGGCGCAGCGAGCGCTAAGTCGTAGAAGTCTCTATTTTGGTAGTGGTAGTGCCAGGTATCGTAGCTGTAGCCCTTATGGCCAAGTAGTCGTACACCCTCCCTGAATTTCTCATCTTTATACAGCCCCGTTGGTGCTCGACCGGCTATGAATAACTCTTCCGGGTGTGTTGCGCTGGCGCCGGCGTGACGAATACCGCGAAACAAGCCATTACCGGAGACTTCATGTCCGGCCAATATTTCGACTAATTCGTCGTTTAGCGTCAGGTTTGCATGCGCGACAATACCCGCTATTTCGGCACCGCCTTTTGATTTGGATAGAGCTGCTTGTTCAGCAACAAATTGAGTTTCACCGAGCGGTCGCAAATGCGCGGGGCCATCTTTTAGATACTCAGCATGACACTCGACAAATACGGTTTTAACAATGTTGTGGCCAGAGCCTGTGTCGTCGTGCAAGTTATCAACGTCATACACATTGCCAGCGTGTCGCCACAAATGATGGTGCGGATCGATGATTCTTCGCTCAGGGTCGAGGATGGTTTCAGTGACACTATCTAACCATTGTTGGCTGCCAGGTTTGCTCATTTTTTTTCTCTCAAATTGTGCGCGTGAGGGTTTATTTCAATTCACTATATTTTTTTATGCCCATCTGCACAACTAGCACCATCTGCATAAGTTAAGTGCGCGTGAGTTTGCTCAGTTAAGTGGCAATCGTTAGGATGCGGGCTTGTTGACTAAAACAGGTAGATTCCCTTGAGTGATAAACCCGCCTTGCAAGGTAAATTAGTGCTAGACCTAAGCCGTGTGCTTGCAGGTCCTTGGGCGAGCCAAACCTTGGCCGATTTAGGTGCCACGGTTATCAAGATCGAAAGGCCTGGCAAAGGCGATGACACGCGGGGTTTCGGACCGCCATTTTTTCAAAATGCCGATGGTGACGATATATCTGCTTACTTTATGTCGGCCAATCGAGGCAAGCAGTCGGTCTGTATTGATATTTCTCAACCGCAAGGTGCTGATCTTGTGCGACAACTGGCTGCGAAGGCAGACATTGTGATTGAGAATTTTAAGGTAGGGGATCTAGCGAAGCGGGGCTTGGACTACGACACCTTAGCAGCGATCAATCCTCGACTGATCTATTGCTCGATCACTGGCTTTGGCCAAACAGGACCTTACCAACATCGGCCGGGATATGACTTTATGATTCAGGGCATGACTGGGTTGATGAGCATTACCGGTGATCCAACCGATGCATCAGGTCCGCAAAAAGTCGGTGTCGCGCTGGCTGACATACTCACAGGTCTGTACAGCACGATCGCCATACTGGCGGCGATTGAAGAGCGTAACCAGAGTGGCATTGGGCAACATATTGATATGTCATTACTGGATGTGGTGACAGCCTGTTTGGCGAATCAAGCGTCAAACTATTTGGTCAGCGACGCAGTGCCTGAGCGAATGGGTAATGCACATCCAAATATTGTGCCCTATCAAACATTTGAAACCCAAGATGCGCACATCATTATCGCGGTGGGTAACGATAGTCAGTTTGGTCAGTTATGTGCTTGCCTCGATCTTGTGCAGCTGAGCGCTGATTCTCGTTTTACGACGAATGCGGATCGAGTCGAAAACCGTGAAGTGCTCGTGCCTCTACTTCAGGCAGCTTTTAGTGTTAAGTCGATGGATGAATGGTTGCATGCGTTGGAGGAGGCGGGCGTTCCCTGTGGACCGATCAATACGATAGATCGCGTATTCGAGGATGCGCAAGTCAAAGCACGGGGTATTGAGATGACGATGGATGGTATGCCGTTGGTCAGTAATCCGATCAAATACTCACGCACGCCGCTGGATTACAGGTTGGCTCCGCCGGTGTTAGGTAAAAACACTACAGAGGTGTTGACCGATACCTTGCAACTTGATGCTGCAACAATCGATGCGCTGCTGCAAAGCAAGGTTATTGCCTAGACAAGACAACTTGTTGAATCAAGCCTGGGTGAGATGGCCTGTTTTTAGATACACTCGACTATTTTTAGACAAGTTCATTGTAACTGTTGTATCAGGTAGCCGAAGCCAATCGTCTTTTTGATACGTCGTCGTGCCGAGAGCACAGGTACCCTCGAGCACGAGGCATTCGATACCACCAGCACCGGAGATGTCGATAGCGCCGTTTTGATTTGCGTGCAGCAGCTGAACCTTTTCTGAATCGAATTCATGCAATAGTAATTTAGATATCTCAGTCGTCACCTCAGTCCAATTTGCCTGCTGAGTATTTCGATCAAACTGCCTAGTATCCTTCAGATCGAACTGCCACAGTTTGACGAAGATGATGCAACCGTCTCTGCTGTGGGGCTTGTGTTGAGTGCCAATGGGGTTGCGTACATAGGTGCCAGCGGGGAAATCGCCGTGCTCGTCTGAAAAGGTGCCGTGTAGTACAAGAAATTCTTCGCCACCGTCATGTGTGTGTGGTGCAAAGTAGCTGTTCGGCGCATAACGGACGATGCTCGTTGCTCGCCCACTTTCCGCTTTGAGTCGATCAAGCATCTTGCGCTGTACACCGGGCATGTAAGAGTCGACCCATGCCATATTGGCTGTATGTTCAACCGCTGCTACTTCAAAGTCTGCATTGATACGCATGTTTATCTTGGACTCATTGAGATTGGCCGGGTTTCTTTATGCTCGAGTCGACAGATGTTCAATGTTTATTTTCCTAGATCGAATTTGAACTCGATTGACTTCGCTTCAACAGGTTTGCCTGACTTCATTTTCGGTGTGTAACGCTGGGTGGCGACCATTTTTTCTCCCGTCGTTTTCGCCATGTCTGAGGAGGAAGATACAACCCGCGTGTTAACAACACGTCCGGTTGCATCAATGTCGAATTGAATTACCGCGCTGCCGGTGATCGCAACGTCATCTGTCTGCGAGGCTGGCGGTACACGACCACCGTACACAAGTTCAGGATCTGCATCGCCGCCGTCGGCCCGAAGTTTGGCGATTTCGATTAGTTGCGCAGTGGCAATTTCTGACTTGCCGAGGGTTTCTTGTACGATTGCGAGCATCTTGCGCGTCGTGATATTGAGATCAACAATACGTGGCTGATCGAGCGTAAATGCGTCTAGTGCATTGGTTAGCGTAATCAGCGCTGATTGACTGTCGCCCTGCAGTTGTTGCAACCGACCTAAGTTCAATGCCGACAGACCAGAACGAAGATCGGCTTTGCCATGCTGGTTGGTGAAGTATCGATTGGCCGGTTTGAGAAACTCAATGGCATCCGCATCCTGTCGCGTCTGAAAGAAAATATTACCTGCGGTGAGGTTAATGTTTGCGACGATATCGTAATCATTATAGACGCTGGAAAGGTCTCGAGCGCGGCGGAAATGTTCAACAGCCTCAGGATTACCAATTGCTGCTTCGGCTTTACCTAGCTCGACGAGTATTTCGACAATGTCTCTCGACTCTGTGCCTTTGGTCGCTTCTTTGGCGGCTAGGCATAGGGTTAACTGTTCTTTTGCCGCGGGGTATTCGTTTGAGCGAATCAGTTCCCTTGCGAAATTGAGTCTTAGATTGGCAACGTTGTCACCTGCCTCGTCAAAGATATTTAAGCCTTCTATAAGTGCCTGTTCAGCGCTGCCACGAGCCATCGACCAGTTTCTTACCGCTTTCGCCTCTTGATAGGCACTGTAGGCGCTTTGGAATGATGCTTTACTGGCAGCAGCATCCTCGGCGGCAGACAAGGTGAAACTTGATGTCGATAAAAGAACGCCTAACCAGCAAAGGCAAAACCTGTGAATGAGAGAATCAGGTCGTTTTTGATGCTTGATGGACTTATTGATTGTCTTGTCTCCTTGATCGTCAATTTAGAACGCAAATGTATCTTCAATGCTGTAATGGGCTTGGATGTTGGGTGACATATGGCCGCTATTTATTTCGCAGGAGTTCTTATACCATACATAGCAAATGAGATAACCCGTGCATCCATTTATGATGTATTTTCGATATAGATTGAGGAGAGAACGTGCCAACAGCCGCTAGAGTTATTGTCTTACCGAAAGAAAAAGGACCGTTAGAAATTGTCGAGATGTCGCTGCCTGACCCCGGTCCATATCAGGTTGTTGTGAAGCAATTTGCGAGCGGTGTTTGTCACAGCCAATTGCATCAGATGCATAATCCGCGCATGGGCCCGGTTGTTCTAGGTCATGAGTCGACGGGTACCGTATTAAGTGTAGGCAGTGAAGTTGATCACGTGGTGGTCGGTGACGTCGTGATGGTCACATGGGTACCTCGCGATGCGGCTGGCACAACGAGGGCGCCTGAGTCCGCTCAGCTGAGCTTGCCTGATGGTTCCGTCGCAACGTCACAGAATGTGTTTACCTGGGCTGACACGACAATTGCAGACGAGCAGTATGTCGTCAAGGTGGCGGCTGATATCAATAAAGAAGTAACTGCGATTATTGGTTGTGCCGTCATGACCGGTGCCGGCGCAGTTGAAAATACCGCTGGTGTCAAAGAAGGTGAAAGCGTCGTTATCTTCGGTGTTGGTGGTGTCGGTTTATCGGCTGTCGTTGCGGCTAAAGCCGTGAAGGCCAATCCGATTATTGCCGTTGATCTGGACGACAGTAAATTAAAATTTGCCGCACAGTTTGGTGCGACACATACCATTAATGCCGGCAGCGAAAATGCCATTGATGTGATTAAGGCACTGACAACTGATCCGAGCCGCCGTAGTTTTATGGGTGCTCCTGTATCAGGCGCTGACTATGCATTTGATTGCATCGGTTTAAAGCAAACCATGGAGCAGATTGTGCCGGCAGTAAGAAACGGTACATTTGGTGCTGAAACGGGCGGTACCGCTGTTTTGGTTGGGGTTCCGCAGACGACAGTTGAACTCAATGCTATCGACATGCTGATTCATGAGAAGAAGTTTGTCGGCAGCATTGGCGGAAGTTGTTCTCCTGACAGAGACTTCCCAAAATACCTTGATTGGTATGACAAGGGCCTGTTAGATCTTGATGCGATGGTGACGGAACGTTTCACCTTGGATCAGATCAATGAAGCAGCTACAGCTCTGGAAAACGGTGAGATTGCGGGTCGAGCAATTCTTGTGTTCTAGTTCTCTAAAAGCTAAGACGAAGCGATAGAATAAAAAAGGGAACGTTCCCTTTTTTATTGTTTGCCTGACTCTCCAAGCGGCTCGTCTACATGTTAGTGCACAAGTCTAATCCTCAAGGGTTGAGTTCAATTTCTCGACGGCATTTAAATAGTCCTCCTTGAAATCATAGACGACGGAGCGGGTTGATTGAATCGAGTTCATCAAGCCGACACCTTGGCCAACGAAGAACGTTGCCAATTGCTTTGCACCTGGGTGTCCTGTTTCGGCCATCTTCACAATCTTAGCCAGTGGCGCCTCGCTAACGAGGGATTGCAATGGCATGGGTAAGGGTTCTGGTGCATCTTCAAGCTCCCATGCATCGGTCCATGGTGATCGAAGTTGTCGGGAGTACTTGCCCGTTCGGGCCTTTGATCGAACGGTCTGTCTTGAGCTTGCCTGGAGATATTTTTCTTTGATGATGGGGGAGGTTTCAGCTTCACTGGTTGTTAACCACATTGACCCGGTCCATGCGCCAGCCGCTCCCATTGCCATGCAGGCTGCCATTTGTCGTCCCTTCACAATGCCACCGGCAGCAAGCACAGGCGTGCCATAGGCTTCGACCGCCTCACAGACTTCCGGCACCAGTACCATGGTTGATACTTCACCGCAGTGACCGCCTGCTTCTGTGCCGGAGACAACTAAAATATCAACGCCGGCTTCAACTTGTTTGACCGCGTGTTCTTTTGCGCCAACAAGCGCTGCAACCTTGACGTCATTGAGTTTGCCCATTTCCAACATGTAGCGCGGCGGGACGCCTAAAGCATTGGCAATCAATTTTATTGGATGGGAGAACGCCACATCGATGATATTGGCTGCGCCGTTTTCGGTGAGAAAACCGGTGCCTAGTCTGGACTTCTTTGGATACACATCTGCGGTATCAATTTTATGTTGAGCGAGAATATTCGCCGCATAGTTTCGGTGCTCATCAGGAATACGATCTGAAATATCCGCATCAGTGGGGTCTTTGTCCGTCACGGCCATGCTGGTAGGCGCGATAAGGTCGACGCCGTAGGGCATGCCGTCGATGTGCTCATCAATCCATTTGAGCTCAATCTCTAACGTTTCGGCGTTATAACCCGCCGCGCCAAGTACACCCATACCGCCAGCTTTGGATACTTCGACAACAACGTCGCGGCAATGGGTAAATGCTATCAGTGGAAACTCGATACCGAGCATGTCGCATATAGGTGATTTCATTTTGTTAGCCTCGTGTTGATTATTTTTATTCTAGTAACTGTTTTGTCGTATTACCCGGCTGCGATAGGTCTCTCGCCCTTGATTGTGACCCGGACACCGCTGCGGGTTTCTGGAAAATAGTCCCATACCGCCATGTGTTGTGTGCAGCGGTTGTCCCACAATGCCATAGAGTTTTTTTGCCATTGGAATCGACACTGGAAATTAGGGTTTTTGATATGATCGAACAGCATCGACAATATCTCTTTGCTCTCAATGTTACTGAGTCCACAGATTCGTTTGGTGAAACCTTTATTGACATACAGCGCGGCTCGTCCTGTTTCTGGATGCAGTCGAGCAATAGGGTGAATTGCACGTGGACTTTGTCTCTGGGGTGGATGTTCGCCATAGAAGCCGCTGTAATCAGCTGCATGTTCAGCTTCAAGGGACATCAGTAGTGCCTGCATAGTGGGGCTCAAGGCATCAAATGCCGCGTACATGTTTGACCAAAGGGTATCGCCGCCCATTGACGGGGTTCGAGTGATACGCAATATGCTCGCCATCGGCGGTTGTTCATCTGCTGAGACATCTGTATGCCAATCTTCGCCATTGTTTCTTTTCGACCTTTCATCCGCGTGGATCTTCATTAACGCTGGGTTATCGTCCAAATAGGGTGCGGCAGGATGAATGTGTAACTCACCGAGGGACTTGCCAAAAGCGATATGTTGCTGGTTACTGATAGCCTGATCACGGAAGAACAACACCAGGTGTTTATACCAAGCTTGTCTTACTTCGTCGAAGACCTCGGTACTCAGTGTCTGGCTCAAATCGATGCCAGATATTGTTGCGCCAATTGTCGGCGTTAATGGGGTGACCTTGATAAACCGGTAGTCGCTCATAATCAGTTTCGGCCCGAATGCTGCCATCACAATATCTTATTAATGTCCTCACAATAGCCAAGTTGGATGGGATAGACAATATCGTACAGTAAAGATACATTGATTCATGTATTGAACCTGTTCTTAGCAATACCGAGGATGAGACTAACTGAAATACAAGGGGGAATAAGTGGATATTGGCGTTTGTGTTGCATCGCACATTAAAGATATTAAGTATGTTGTTCGAGCTGAAGAGTTGGGGTTTAGTCATGCTTGGCTCGCTGACAGCCAGATGATTTGGTCAGATTGTTATGCCACCCTTGCCTTGGCCGCTGACAAAACGAACCACATCCAACTTGGCACCGGTGTCGCCATCACTGGCACAAGACCCGCAGCGGTTAACGCCGCCGGTATAGCGACCATCAACGCGATTGCGCCGGGTAGAACCTTTTTTGGGGTTGGTGCCGGTAATACGGCGATGCGCATCATGGGTATGCCGCCGCATCGCATCAAAGAACTTGAACGCTATCTAAAGGAAATAAAGCCGCTGTTGCGAGGCGAGGAGTCTGCGGTTCAGTTAGGCTCAAAATCAGCCCCTGAAGAAAAATATATTCGGCATGTGATGCCAGAAAAAGGTTTTGTAAATTTCGATGACCCTATTCCAATGTATGTGTCCGGGTTTGGACCTCGCTCATTGGGTCTCGCGGGTAAGTACGGTGAAGGTGCTGTCGTTGCGTTCGCCGCGAGTGGCGGCATTATGGAGTCAATGTGGCATATGGTCGAAGAGGGCGCTAGAGAAATCGATAGAGTCATTAATCGCGATGAGTTCTACACCACAGCGCTGACGACAATGGTCGTGCTTAATCCCGGTGAAGCAGTTGATTCAGCGCGCGTAAAAGAAGAATGTGGCGCTTTTGCGATGGCTGCGGTTCATTATGCCTATGACCAGTATCGAAACTTCGGGCATCAGCCACCTAATTATTTGGCGGGTATTTGGGATGAATATACGAAGTTGATTGAATCCTTTCCCGAACAAAGACGGCATCAAAGAATTCATGCTGGTCACAACTGCTGGGTGCTGCCAGAGGAAGAAAAATTTGTGACCAAAGAGACTATTGAAGCAAGCTGCTTAGTCGGTACCCAAGATCAGATACTGCATCAATTGAATACGCTTGAGTTGGCGGGGCTAAATCAAGTGATGATCCTGCCGCCTTTTGACCCGCGTTATAAAGTCATGGATCAGGTAGCGAGAGATATCATTCCAAATCTTAGTCGATCTTAAATGTGACCTAATTGTCATTACAGTACTCAGGCGTCTAGCCGCGTGTTCTCTAATTAAGACAGGATAGCTACAGTGAGCGAATCAACAAGTTCAGTATCTTTTCAAACAAAAATTGCTTTTGGAATAGGTGCCTCAGGTGAAGCGGCAACAAATTGGATTTTCAACGCGCTAACGTTCTTTTTCTATAACCAAATACTCGGTCTTTCCGGCACCATGACGGCCCTTGCGGTCACCATTGGTATAGCCTCTGATGCGGTGACGGATCCTCTTATGGGTTCGATATCAGATCGATGGCGGTCAAAACTTGGTCGGCGGCATCCCTTCATGTTTGCCGCACCTTTGCCGCTCGTAATTACGATCTATCTCATTTTTAGTCCACCGGCAGGATTAGACGAAACCGGTTTGTTTGTTTGGTTTGCGGTGTTCACTGTGCTGATGCGGATCTGTTCGACGTTATTCGCTGTGCCTCATTTAGCGATGGGTGCAGAGCTCTCTGACGACTATATCGAACGCTCGAAGATCATGAGCTATAACAATGTCTTCACCTATATCGGTGTGATCGTGATGCACATCGTTGTTTGGTTCTTTATTTTTCCGGGTTTTGAAAACGGCCGTATGACCCAGGGTGCCTACACGCCGATTGTGATCTTTTGCTCCAGCTTGATTATGATTTGCATGCTCGGCTCTGCTTTTGCGACCCGCGGCCAGATCGCGCGTATGAGGAAAGTACCCGATGATCTGCCGCCGTTTAGTTTTAAACAACTGATGTCGGAAATGGCGTCTGCGATTCAAAATCGTAATTATTTGTATTTGTTGCTTGGACTGTTTTTTCTATCGATAACGATTGGTACCCACGAGACGCTGTCGCTATACATGAATACCTTTTATTGGGAGTTCACGGATAAGCAAATAGGCTGGCTGATCATGAGTAATGTTATTGGCTATGCCATTGGCTTCGCGACAGCCGCGAGCTTGCACCAGAAATATGAGAAACGATGGGCCACGGTTTTTACGGCAGCAGGGCTGAGCGTTGCCTGGTCAATGGCGGTCACCTTACGGTTATTTGATTTAGCGCCGGATAACACGACTTGGACACTGGTATGTTTCGTTGTGTTTTGGGGGTTCATGGCATCAGCCTGTGGCTCTATTCTAAACATCAGCGTTATGTCTTCTCTGGCGGACATCGCGGACGAACATGAGCTTAAGACTGGCCGCAGGCAGGAAGGCATCTTCTATTCGGCAAGAACCTTCTTTGCTAAGGTCACCAATGGCATAGGCCACGTTGTCGCTGGTGTCGCACTTGATATTATTGATTTTCCACGCGGAGTGGCGGCCAGTGAAATTGACCCGCAAAAAATATACTACCTTGGCTTGATTGATGGCCCTTTCGCTATGATCTGGGGGCTTATTGCAGCCGCTATCTATGCGGGTTACAAGATAGACAAAGCTGAACACCAACGCATTCGTGCGGGCTTGGATGAAAAGGCCGCGATCGCCGAAGCATAGCCTTCATATCTGAGATGCTAGGCTTGCCTTAACGGCTGAGGTTCTGCTATCGCTAACGACAAGCAGAACCGGTGCGATCATTTCAGCCAGTTGCCAATACAAAGATGAGCACTAACTCTACAAGACAGTTGTTTCTCATCACTGTCTGGTTTATTTTCCACCTTCATTACACGCAGGATCCTCGATGCTACAACCAACGTTCGCTTCTACCTATGGTCTGATAATTGGCTTGTTGACACTAAGCTTCGGCTCGAGCAGCCACGCGTCAGAAGCATTTCCCGGTATTGAAAAATTGATGACCGAAGATCAACAGCGTGAAACGGGCGTTAGTTCGCTTTCTGCGGAGCAGATTAAGGCGTTAGATACTTGGTTGATTACCTACACAGCAAAAGACGCGCCGGTCATCGCAAAGACCAGCAAAGCCGTAAAGGAAGAAAAGAAAAAAACAAAGGATGACGGTATCCGAAGTCGAATTGTTGGGCATTTTTCGGGTTGGGGCGGTAAGACCCGTTTTAAATTAGAGAATGGTCAAGTTTGGCAACAGCGCTATGGTGCTAAGTGGAAAACAAGCTTGGAAAATCCTGAGGTTGTGATCAAGAAAACGTTTCTTGGTACCTATACCATCACAATCGTTGAGGCAGATAAAACCACCGGTGTGACGCAAAAAAAGTAACTCTGCGAAGAACAGTTTGAATCGACGCGTTTTATCTGGACTAGGTTGATATAACCGGCAGTGTGATTGCTAGCACATTAGCTAAGTTGAGATGCTAGGTTGAAATCAAGCGGTATGAAGATAAAACCGCGTGCCGCAAATAGTTACAATGCCTTTTGGATCTAAGCAGCCTCTTTTCTCAGCCCGAGATTTAATCCCGCTAACATCCTTCACTTGCAGATCAATGCCGCCAAGCCCATCGCCTCGACCATCCTTAGCTTTGACAAAACGAATAGTGGAATTGTTAAGCTTTATAGCGTTGTTCTTGCTGGCTACGCCTAACACGTCGGCCCACTTACGTTGCATTGTGTCTATGTTTTCACCCTGTAGTTCTACCCCGAGATAGTCGACCGTGACATCTTGTTTGATATCGTCTATCCAACCGCTGCCACCTGCGGGTTCCCAGTTACCGGATAAATCATCCTCACTATCCCAATCGATTTCAAGAAAGGCAGACATCATGTCTTGCGGATGAAGCTGACAAATATTCCAGTTCGCTCGTTCAGATTCATGGGCAATACGAATGCCCTGATCAAGGGCGCGTTGTCGGTGCATCTGTTGGTCTTTCAAGCTACCTGCCTGACAAATTACCATATATCCTCCATCGCCGCCGCGCCTTTGCAGATAACGACCAGCGGCGGTGTCGTCCTTTATCGGTGCCACCACCTCCAGAAAGTTTCGTCCAATAGGCATCAACGTATTATTCAGGCCAAAGTATTCCACGCCTGGGTCTATGAAACAGGTGTTGATGCCTAGAATGTCGGTTAGGTCGTCAATTGTCTCTGTTAGGTTTTGGGCAACAAGGCAAATTTGTCTCAGTTGTATCATGGTAAAAGCCTCTATCAAGTTACGCTAAGTATTGGGTCTGAACGTGCTATTTGCAAAACGTGTTGATCGGTCGTGCCTTTTAATGGTGGTCCCAGTTTGGGTCAAAAACTAACACACCATTTTCGTGAAGTGGCTGAGCGTCTTCACGCCCCAGCCAGTCTTTAAGAACCTGGCTGTTATGTTCGCCTCGGTGTGAAGCGGGTCCTTGAACACCGCTTTGTGCGTTAGAAAATCGATAGGGAGACTGTGTGATGGGACGGGTGCCACCTTGCCGATCATCTATCTGCGTGATCGAGCCCCTAGCTTTGACGGTAATCTGTTGCTCCAATTTTGCGGGATCTCGAATCTCCCCCCAGGCGATATTCAGAGTTTTCATTGCATTGTCGAGCTTATCGCGAGTATCAAGAGTCGACAGAAAGTCTGCAACAGCAGCTCGACGTGAGGCGATTTTTTGCTCCAATGACATGCCGTCTTTAGATGGGTCAACCAAACCGAGCTTTGTTGTTAGTAACTTGAAGAAGATTCTGAAATCCGTTGACAGTAAAACCGGGCCGAAGGGCATTTCGGCGATTTCATTGCTAAGTCCGGCCGTGTCACGAGAATTTTCTAAGTCGTAGTGGATTTGATCGTCAGTCGCAATGGTAGCATCTAACATGGCAATATCGATGTGCTGTCCGAGTCCAGTTCTATCGCGCATAATGATTGCTGAAAGCAGTCCGACGAGTCCGTGTAGGGAGGCATTTGTATCCGCGATCGACAATGGCAAATCGTGATGGGGTAGGTCAGTTCTTTGTTTGGATCGATACATCAGACCAGCTTCAGCGTGAATGACGGGGGCGTAAGTTGCGCGTCTGGATTCAGGTCCGTCACTGCCAAAGCCAGAGATCGACAGCATCACTATTTTGGGATTGATCGTTTTTAACTGCTCGTAACCAATGCCGAGCCTTGGCATAACATCGGGCCGGTAATTCTCGATGACAATATCGGCCTCTGCGACCAGTTCATTAACGAGATCGATTGCGCCGGCTGCTCTTAGGTCAATACAAATGTTGCGTTTGCCGGCATTTTGCTGTGAAAAGTAACCTGGAATCTTCGCAATGTTCCGGCCCCAGAAACGTGTCACGTCACCCTCTGGCGGTTCTATCTTGACGACGTCGGCGCCCAGATCGCAAAGCATTCGACCGGCAAATGGACCTGCTAGAACACGAGAGAAATCTAATACTTTTAGCCCTTCGAGTGGATATGCCATGCCTATTCCTTTGCGTTAGGGTTGCTTTGTAATGGGTGTTCCTGATTTTTGAGAGGCTCCTCGAAACGTTCTTCAAAACGTTCTTCAAAACGTTCATCGAAACGTTCATCGAAATTTTTTTCGGGCTGCTGCTCAATTTGCTGTTCAAACTGTGTCGTGTGATCGTGAATATGATCGGGATCGATAAGTTCGCTGAGTCTACTTATCTCAAGGTTTTGGCTGAGGAGTTGTTCACGTGATTCGTGCAGAAGGCGCAGTTGTTCAGATAGTATTGCGTTGTCATCGGAGATTGCCGTCAGAACTTCTATCTGGACGTCGATATCATCGATGAGCTTGTCGAGGGCGATTTCTTGGCTGATCACGTTTTATTGTTTTGATAAATATTCTGAATAAGCCTAGCAGGCTACACTATTTGCTTTAGCAGTTCAGCCTAGCTTGTCGAGCCAGTTAGCTCATCGAAACTCTTATTTTTGTCTTGCCGTGTTCGGGTTACGACATTGGCAAGAACATTTTCGAATTCGGCGCCAGTATCAATAATTTCACTCATTTCTGTCACAATCATCTGCGAAAGTTGTCCTGAAGAGTAGTCGGCGACTTTGATGCCTGCGCGATTTGCGAAAATATATTTGTCAGAACCGGGAATGATCGCGACCAGTTTGCAGGGCGTTAAGGTGCCTTCCATGATGGGTAGGTTCATCCATGCGTCGGTGCGCAGCTTTTCGACGGCAAGGGCGGCTGCATCAACTTTTTTCTGCGCCTTGTCTCGTAAAATTTCCGCGCGCTTTTTCTTCGCCCGAGAGCGTTTTTGCAATTCCTCCAAAGCGGCCAGCATCTCGTTCTTTCGGGTTGAGAGATATTCGAGAGAGACCGACTTTTGTCGCTTCTCTTCAGTCGCCTTATTTTCATTCTGTTTTTGGGTCTGAACGCCACAGATAATATTGGATAGTTGGCTGCTCACGACTTCTGTCATTTTGCCATTGTTTGCTAACGGTTTTATTGCCTGGGTCGACAAGAGTCCAGCAAATTGATGGTAGGACATTTGAAGGACTTTGCGTCGGTTCTGGTTAGTAAAAAGCAATTTGTCGGTTTCTTGCCAGTTTAGAATGAGGACAAGTCGGGCAACTTTCTCTTCTGGTTCATTTTTATCATCATAAAAAAAACAGCTGTTTCGGTTTAGTGCCTTTAGGTCCTGATAAAATTTAGGGTCGATGTTGTGGCCCATATCAAGGATTGTTGTGTCGACGTCGAGCAATTCAAAGTCGCAGGGTGGAGAAGGGTTGTTGCTCGCTATGCCTTCGTGTTCCCCTATGACATCCGCCAGACACTGTTCAACTTGTTCAGAGGGGATGTCGAAATTGGCAAGGAAAGATCTGATCTCGTCAGGTAGTTGTATGCTTGTTTGTGATTGCTTGACGGTGTCTTGCTGCGGCTGAACCGACCAGATAAGTTTTTCGGTGATCGCCGATAGTTGTCGCCAATCATCGGAATCTTGACCGACGGTTTTGAATACTTGTTGAAGTAGTTCGTACCAAGACCCTTGCAGCATAAATATGATGAACAAGGGCAGCTGCTTTCCATTCATGTGCTGGTTGACAAGTTCCGCGGCAAAGAACCGGCTTTTCTGTGACGCAAGGTTTGCTAATTCAAGTTCGCATAGCCTATCTTGCATACGTTCGTAGACACTGCTTTCTTTCTCGAAGTAAGACCGTAAGCGTCCATAAGTTTCGTCTAAGGGCTGGCGTCCGGTGATTAAGTCACCAATGTGATCCTCGATTTTGGACATGAACTGATCCCCAAGCACCCCCAAGTCTGCACTCCAGCCGACACAGTAGTTCAGTATCAACTCGATCAGTTCGTAAACGGTGTGGTTTTTTAGCAAGGATCGCGTGTCGTTCGAAATAACATTGATGGCCATCAACGGGGCTAAATCACGAATGAAAGATTCAACTTTAAAATCAAAATCGCCGGTATCCAGAATGCCGGAGATACAATCATCAACGAAAGCCAGCGTTGCGTGATCGTGTTGGGTCAGTGAGGTGCCCGCGTGGTGTTTCTGAAGTTGTACCAGAATTGGGTCGACATGTTCTTCGGCCGTCGGGGCCGGCAGAGTCTTGAGGAGATGCGCCAGTGCTTCACCCTCGATTATGCTCGCACCTGGTTTTGGTGGCGTGTAGTGGCCTCGGAGGGCAGCGTCAATCGAACTTAGAGAAGGGCGTGCCATGTCGATTCAGGTCTCGCGCGATAAGCAGCTATTGTACATATGTTAGCTTATTTAGAAGACGAACAGCTTCACAAATTTTACAATTGATGAATATCACCAGAGTCTGGTGATATTCATCAATTAGCGTTTCCAGCAACAGAGAGTAATAATATAAAAGCCAATTAAAACAACAACTTAATTTTTTGGCACGGAAACTGCTGTTCCTGTTCCTGTTCTTGGGACAAAAACGTATGTGCTGCTGCCAATGAGGTAATAATCAAACCTTAGCAGACCGCATTTTAGAGCTAGAAAGTGATAGTTTATCGATTCAACCTGTTCCGATTTTTAAAGTGAGGTCAGTTGTGCAATCAAATAAATCTCTAAGCATGCATCATAAGGTAATTTATCTCGTGATCGCTGTCGTTTGCATCATGATTGGTATTGTTGGACTCATCATTCCTATTATCCCGGGCGTGTTGTTTCTAGTGGCAGCGATATTTTTAATGGGCAAAGTCTCGACCCGAGTGAAGCAGTGGAGTGATCAACAACCCCTGATTCAAAAAATCCAAAATCGACTGCATCGCCTGCAGGGCGCCAGCGCGCTAAATCAGATGAAGGTGGTCGCGTTAATGTCACTTGAAAGCCTGGTCAGCGGCCTTGCTGCCGTGTTCAGTCGCGTCAGAGCGCTAAAAGTTCGAGGAGGGTAGGCGCCGCCTTACTTCGAAGGTCATCATTTTTGTCCCAAGGTCTGCGACACATTTGTAATCAATAGTGGCGATGCGCAAGGTCAAGTGACTCAGATCTTGGCAGCGGATATAGTGAGCTGCAGATTTGAGGACAATGTAGATGCCAGTTCATAATTTCGAAAAATTGCAGGGTCGAATCGATCAATTCACGATCGATTCCGACGCTATTGCTAACAATATACTTGGTGACCCGACACAACGAGAAGTGCTGGTCTATTTACCCCAAGGGTATGACGAGGAACCTACTAAGTATCCTGTCATGGTTGATATTGCTGGCTTTACGGGCAGCGGCCATGCGCATGTGGGCTGGAAAGCCTTCGGTGAAAGTGTGCCGCAAAGGGTCGAGCGGTTGATCGCTTCAGGCGATATGGGAAAAACCATTGTTGTCTTTCCTGATTGCTTCACCTCTATGGGTGGCAATCAATATATTAATTCTTCCGCACTGGGTAACTGGGCTGATTTTCTCATCCATGAAATGTTACCCGAGGTCGATAAGCGTTATCGAACATTGGCGGGACCTGCTCATCGCGGTTTGTTTGGCAAGTCCAGTGGAGGCTACGGAGCAATCTATCATGGCATGGAGTACGCCGACCATTGGGGTGCTATTGCTTGTCATTCCGGTGATATGTTTTTTGATCTTGCTTATCGTTCAGATTTCCCGGCGACTTTGATGCACTTGGCCGGATACGACAGCGTTGAGGCCTTTATGAAGCGGCTTAGCAAAGGCAAAAAGATATCCGGCGATGCGATGCATACGTTGATGATTTTAGCGATGGCTGCAACTTACGACCCAGACCCAACACAGCCCTTTGGTGTGCGTTTACCGGTCGACCTTAACACCTGCGAGTTAGATGTGACCGCGTGGCAGAGGTGGTTGAAGAGCGATCCAGTGGAGATGATAGGCAGGGCAGATGTTCAAGCCAACTTGAACAAGTTAAGAGGTATTTATATAGATTGTGGCAGTAGGGACCAGTACGCCCTCGTGTTTGGCGCCCGAAAGCTGCGATCGATGCTGGATGATTTAGGTATCACGCACGTTTTTGAGGAGTTTCCTGATAATCACAGCAGTGTCGATTACAGGATGGATATCTCTCTACCGTTCTTATACCGAAGTCTGATGGGAGACTAGTCTCCCATCAGCGTCATTCAATCAATCAGGACGGTGTGTCCATGATTTCAATTTCGGGTCTTCCTGCCATGCAGCCACCCATTTTTGCGCCAATAGTTTTGAAGTAATCGGTTTTTCCATGCGCATCAAGTGCAGCCTGGTCAACATACTGTTCTAGCACGACGTAGCTGTTTTCATCAGCTCTGGATTTATGCAGAGAGTAAAAGTTACAACCAGGTTCATTTGCTTGTACAGCCGCTTCTAGTTCAGCAAATATTGCTTCAAATTCTGCGCCCTTTCCGGGTTGAATTGGTAGTTTTGCAACGACGCCAATAGCCATGTTGGTTTCCTCTGTAATAACATTGAATGAGCAGTGATTGTCCCGATCGTTGTTTTCGCAGTCAACCTTAAACTACATGAGACTAATTGATGTATTCTTGCATATTCAGGAGCACAATCAGGAACGTTGGTTGTGCTTTGAAAACTTATCCTCGCTTTATGATTAATAGGCTATCATTCAGCCAGTCCTACTTGTTGCGATAACGTTAGTTTGAGTCTTAGAGGAATAATTTTGTCGCTAGAAATAGAATTCTTAGAGCAAAAAGCGCTGTTGATCATGCGTGTGGTCGGTGATGCTTCTGATCCGATCATCATTCAAAACGTTGCCAACGACTATGGACTTGCTTTACAAGATCCGCGCTTTAAACAAAGTATGAATGTTGTTTGGGACATCGGTAACGTCAACCTTGTGGCCGTTTCGGTGTCGCTGATTCGGCAATTGTCGGTATTACTGAGAGGTTTTTCTCAACAAAGGGGGGCCGACTACCGTGCGGCGCTGGTGACTCACCGGGGCGCAGATTTTCAATTATTGCGTATCTACACCTCAATTCTTAAACTTATCGGCCAACTGCAGATTAAAGTTTTCAGAAACATGGAAGAAGCAGTCGAGTGGGCGCAGCAGGCACCTTCGCGGTAACCGCGCAGATGCCGTTGTCTTAAACTTCTCAGCAAGTAGTAAATCATGATTTTCCCCAAGCCAAGAAAAATTAAAACCAATGGTATCGAGTTAGACGTGCACGAAGCTGGTGTTGGTGGTATTCCGCTTGTGCTTTCCCATGGTTGGCCAGAGCTTGCATATAGCTGGCGTTTCCAGATCCCTGTGCTCGTTGAACAGGGCTTTCATGTCATTGCGCCTGATCAACGTGGCTACGGCTACTCGGACCAACCGAAGCATGTCGAGGATTATGACATTCATCAGCTTTGTGCCGATCATATTGGTCTATTGGATGCGCTGGGTATCGAGAAGGCTATTTATGTCGGGCATGATTGGGGTGCGATAATTGTTTGGCAGCATGCATTACTGCACCCGGATAGGGTTATGGGTGTTGCCAATATGTCCGTGCCGTTCTTCGTGCGTGATCAATCCGAACCCATCGCTTTTTGGGAAGAAATGCTCGGCCCAGAATATTATATTGTGCATTTCAATCGGCAGCCGAAAGTTGCCGCTAAAGCATTTGAAGCCAATCCAGATCAATTCCTACGCAATATGTTCAGAACCAAACAGTGGTTAGACGACCCCCTGCCGCAACCGGACGGTCATTCGATTATCAAAATGGCGGATGTTTCTCTCCAGTCGGGTGAGTTGATGATGAGTGAGGAGGATTTCGCTGTGTTTGTGGCGGGTTTTCAACACAGTGGGTTCGTCGCACCTTGTAACTGGTACCGTAACTTCACACGAAATTGGCAAACGACCGCTGACGTTGAGCAGAAGGTTACTCAGCCCGCACTGATGATCTACGGCGAACACGATATGGTGCCGCAAGCCGATATGACCGCATACGTCGCCGATCTGGAAACACACACTTTAGATTGTGGCCACTGGATTCAGCAGGAGAAGCCTGATGAAACGAACGAAATTCTAGTGGAATGGCTTAATCGTAAAATGAAACCTTTATTCAATTAGCCTATTTGTAAATTTGGGCGATTGTCGGCTTTGTTGAGTCGTTGTGTTTTTTTTCAAAGGCTCGATGAGCGATTCAAGTCCGTTAATTTTAATTTCAAGGGTGATTTGCATTAATTCACCGAGCTTTCCAGCGGGAAAGCCACGATCGACAAACCATAAAAGATACTCTTCTGGCAGATCAATCAGGGTTCGGCCCTTGTATCGACCAAAGGGTATGGTTTGATTTGCGAGTATTACAAGGTCTTCTTTTTCGAACATCTTTTTATTACCAGGACCGTCACAGTACAATAGAGCCATTTAGTGTAGCGAGAGAGTCATGCCCAAAGCCAGTGAATTAAAAAGAGGCGACGTTGTTGAAATTGACGGCGCGCCGCATGTAGTTAAAAGCTTCGAAACAAAGAACCCCTCATCACGAGGCGCCTCAACTCTTTACAAGGTGCGCTTCAATAACTTGCTAACCGGTCAGAAGAGAGATGAGTCTCTAAAAGGTGGGGACATGTTTGTCGAAGCCGACTTCCAGCGAGTGCAAGTTCTGTTCTCTTATATTGATGGAGATCAGTATGTATTCATGAACACGGAAGATTATTCGCAATATATGCTGGGACAAAGTGCTTTGGAAGGGCAGCTGGAATTTTTGTCAGACGGCTTGGAAGGCATTACAGCCTTACTCGTTGAAGATGCCATCGTTGCTATTGATCTACCTCAATCGGTAGTGATGGAAATTGTTGAAACTGCGCCAGCAATTAAAGGGGCATCCGCAAGTGCTCGAACGAAGCCGGCTACGATGGCTTCTGGTTTGGTTGTCCAGGTACCGGAATACATCGAGCAAGGTGACTCGATCAAGATCAATACGCAGGAATCAAAGTACATGACGAGAGCCTAGAGGCCTGGATTCCAGGCCCGGCTCTGCCAGTAAGTAATGTAGACTACTTGATTGCTATTGGGTTTAACGGCGAGCCAACTGCGCCTGGAATGTTAAGAGGCTGGGCAGCGATGAAGAATTCATACTTGCCGTCCTCAGCACAATCGGCAGCGAGCTCTTCAAGCCACCAAATTTCGCCGATATAGACGCCTAAATCTCTCAGTAAACTTCCGTGAATACTCAAAGTATCCTCTGGGTTTGGATTAGGCAAAACTTCAAGTGCGATGTTGTCCGCCGCAATGCCAACAATCTCCATTTTGTCTATCCATTCAACGACGTCTGCACCAATACCTGTCTGAGGTCCCAGCATAAATTGAGTCTTGGCAATAGGATCGGTGAGTTTGTAAAAATCAGGCACAACACCCGTTCGGAGGATGACGATATCGCCCTGCTTAACTTTAGTTTTCTGGGCTTTCAATGTTTTTTCAATATCAGAGCGTGTGATGACATAGCCAGCTGGCAATGATCCGCCCTTATGAGCCAGCACGTCGATGAGTACGCCTCGACCAATAAAAGATGTTTTGACATTTTCAATGCCTAGTTTTGTCGCACCGCCAGCAATTGGCGATGACCTAATGTCCGTTTCTGGTACACCATTATAAAGTGTTGAGTCATACCATGCGTGTGAAAGCGCATCCCACTGGGTTGAACCTTGCAGTGCCATGTAAATATAGTCATCGGCGAATTTCATTTTACCGACATAGGCGGGTTGACCTGCGGCATAGTCAGCACCCGTTGCAACCATCAAATGTTGTGGTGCGATTCGGCTTGGAAAAACTGGACCTGTGGCATCGAGAGGAATAGCGAGACTAAATACTTTTCCCTCCTTGATGAGCTTGGCTGCTTTGACGATATGCTTCGGTTCGAGGTAGTTCACTGCGCCCAGCTGATCATCCTTGCCCCATGTTCCCCAGTTATTGGGCTTGCCGGGTTTATCCTTAGCTATTGCGCCGGCGCACAATGTCAGGCAGGAAATGAGCAGTATGATTTTTCTATGATTCATTTCGTTACTCCATTTTTATTATTGATCGTAAGTGACTAACTGTATCTGGATTCTTTGACTGCACTTTTGTCGCCGGATTTTACCTGCTCGATTGAATCGGAAAGATCAGCTAAGTAAATGTCGGTGACTGTTTTGTGAAAGGGCGAAAGCATTAAATGTAGTGCTTTGGGTTGTGAGCATAACGATGTGAACCAACCACGATCATACATTTGCTTGTAAATGGCAAACACATCGAGTTCTGGATGTTCAAACGCAACAATACCTAACAATGGCTCGCCAAGGATTTTGAAGCCTAGTTTTTTAACGCCGATTTCAATTGATTCGCGCGCGTCTGTGACTTGTTTGTGTTTGTCTCTGTAACCTTGCACGCCTAAATAGTTCATAACGGCCCATGCTGCAGAAATGGCACCGCCAGGTCTGGTGCCAGCTAATGTAGGGGTAACCATTCGCCCGCCTGGCCAATCTTTGCAGTCGAACATCATGTGTTTCTTGAGCTCGGTATTCCTAAACAATACCGTGGAGGCGCCTTTGGCACAAAAGCCGTATTTGTGCAGATCAGCGGACATTGATTTAACCCCCGCAACTGAAAAGTCAAAGTCGGGTATATCGACACCGTTCATGCGTACAAAGGGTGCGATGTAGCCGCCAACGCAGGCATCAACGTGCAGCCAGACATTTTTTTGTTCGGCTATTTTGCCAAGCTCGGTTATCGGGTCAATGAGCCCATAAGGAAAGCTCGGTGCAGAGCCGACTAACATCATTGTGTTTTCATCAATAGCGGCTCTCGTTGCGTCACAATCGGCTAACAGGTCTGGACCGACCGGTATACGGCGTAACTCCAAGTCCATCATAATTGATGCTTTGTCGAAGGCAGGGTGCGCAGAGTAGGGGGCAACGATGTTCAATTGACCAGTTTTACCCAGTACATTTCTGGCGTAGTCTCTGGCGGTCTTTACTGCCATGGTGATTGAGTCGGTTCCTCCGGACGTTATCGAGCCGTCAGCGTCCTCAGGTCCATGTAACAACTCAAGCCCCATTTGAATGACTTCATCTTCCATTTGTTTCAAGGAAGGAAAGGCTGCTGGGCCAAGGCCGTTTTCTGACATATACATGGTGTAGGCTTCTTTTTGCACCCGTGCAACATCTTCGCCTGCATTGAAAACGTAGACAGCGGTTTTGCCCTCACGCCATTTTGCGTCACCGCTACCTCGATTGATCATCTCGGCGGCCAAGCTGTCCCAGTCCGTTCCTTTGTCCGGCATTTTCATTGTATCGCCCCGTTGTTTTTCTTCGATCATACCCCAGCTGAATGGCTTACGTTAACCAGCTTTTGTCGCTATGCTACTCACTAAAGCAATTGCAGAGGTGGGTCGATGAGGGGTGCAGGCGGAACAAATGGCGGGATCGGACAATTCTTGATGGGGCTTATCATGATGTGTGGTGGTTTCTATATGTTACTAAATGCCATCATTGTGACCAGTAACTTTGGTGCTGGTATGCGCCTATATGGATTTAATGCATTTGGCAGCGGCTACTCTGTGACGAGCGGCATGATAATGATTCCATTTATGTTTGGTGTTGGCATGATTTTCTATAGCAGTCGCAATCTGATTGGTTGGTTGTTATCGGTGGGATCTTTAGTTGCACTGATATTCGGTGTTATCGCATCAATCAAGTTCAGCTTTAGATCTATGAGTGCCTTCGATCTAATTGTCATACTCGTGTTAAGTGTGGGCGGGCTTGGTATGTTTTTACGTTCCCTACGAGATGTATCAATGGCGCCAGAAGAGTGAGTTTTCAAGTAAAATCGATAGCGAAGGATCTTCCGGACCTTCCAGATCAACCTAAGCATGTGCAATGGCCAACTCAGTCTTGGCCAAAAGGGTCGGCAGCTTCTTTGGTTACTGATGTTGCTGAAGATTTATTCAACCTGACGCCCGCACAGGGCGTAACGTATGCCTTAGTGATAATCAAGAATGGTGAACTGGTGTACGAAAATTATGATGCCGGTGCCAACCCTTTTTATCTCCAATATTCCTGGTCGATGGCAAAGAGCGTTACCCATGCACTATTCGGTATCTTGGCAGGACAAGAGCGCGTTAATATTTATGAGCCAGCGCCCGTGGCCGAATGGCAAAATGATGAAAGAGCAGAGATTACAATTGACCAACTTCTAAGGATGTCGAGCGGTTTAAAGTTTAACGAAGACTACGTTGATGGCGGCCAATCTGATGTTATTCCGATGCTCCAGTTTGACGGGCGGCATGATACCGGTAAATTTGCAGCTGACATGCCTCTTAGCTATTCACCAGGTACCCATTGGTCTTATTCAAGCGGCACGACAAATATCCTATGTCGGATTCTTAAGGATATTGTTGGTGGTGGTGCTTCCGGTATGTTGCAGTTCATGAATGATGAGTTGTTTGAACCCATTGGTATGCGTACCGCAACGCCCAAATTCGATACTTCTGGTACGTTTATCGGCTCATCATTTTTATTCGCCACACCGCAGGATTTTGCCCGGTTTGGCTTGCTTTACTTACGTGGCGGTGAGTGGGACGGCAGAGAGATTATCAGTCGGCAATGGGTCGACTACGCAAGGTCACCAACTTACAAAGATGACCAATATTGTTATGGTGCGCAATGGTGGATGGATGCGAAAGATACGCGCCGATTCTATTGCGGAGGGTATGACGGGCAGAGAATTTTGTGTGTACCTGACAAGGATATGATCGTGGTTCGATGTGGCCGGACGCCGGAAGATCAAGCCCCCTACATTTGGGGTAAAGTGAATGAGTTGGTCGATTTATTCTAGAATCTTAAGAGACGTTTCACCGTGACAGTGAAACGTCTATTGGCGCTAAATCAAGCCATAGCTTGAAGTTATATTGAAGTTAACTTCCGGTAAAATCACCGTTGCGGCGTTCAGAAACTGATTTAACACCTTCTTTATGATCCGCAGTTCTTTGCAACCAATATTGTTCTCTTCCTTCAATATCTGTTGTTGCCTTCACGGCGTCGGCAAGGCCTGGACGCATTTGTTCGCGTAGCGAGACGAGCGCGAGTGGCGCGTTCACGGCCATCTCTTGCGCCAGTTCGATGGCTGCATTGCGTACATTGTCATCGTCAGTGAATACATCAGCTAGACCCCACTCAGCAGCGGTTTCACCATTGATTCGTCGGCCGGTCATAAACAGCAAATTGGCTTTTTGCACGCCGATGAGCCTGGCAAGTGTATGGGTTAAGCCAAAGCCTGGTGTGAAACCAAGCTTAACGAAGTTTGCGGTCATGCGCGTACTTGGACATGCCACACGGAAGTCTGCCATCACCGCCAAGCCAAAGCCCCCACCAACAGCAGCGCCTTGCACAGCAGCGACGATAGGAGTCTTGCAGCGAAACAGGCGAACAGCTTCTGTATAAAGCGGATTAGGTTCATCGGCTGATTTTGGTTGTGTTGAAGCCCGATTTGAATCAGAGCCAAAATTCGCTCCTGCACAAAAGTGTTTACCTTCAGAGCACAGAACGATTGCGCGGCAATCAGGGTTGTTATCTAGATCTTCGAAGCAATCAGCGAGATCGCAGATCAGCTGATGATCGAAGAAGTTGTTAGGTGGCCGTTTGATCTCACACTGTGCTACGAAGTTACCGGGATATGTGACGACAACGTCGCCGTATTGTTCTTTCATATTATTTTTTCTCACGTTGTTTTTCTCACGTTGTTTTTCTTCTGATTACTAGTCTAATTTTGTACAAGTAAGCGGTGACGGATTAATCGAACAGATCAGGTTGTTCCTTCGTGATCACATCGTACAAGGGCTTGAATGAGAATCTGCCGCCGTCGATTGAGCCGACCTGACTGTGGGTAAGTTTAGCTATCTCAGGGCGGATGAGAATGGGTTTGCCGGCAGCTTCTGCCATTAGTTGTGCCTGGCAGCTACGTTCCATTGTTATATACCACCAAGCTGCAGCTTCGACGGACTTACCAACGGTTAATAATCCATGGTTCTGAAGTATGGCTGCCTTCTTTTGTCCTAACATCGAGGCGATTTTCTCACCCTCAGCGACGTCGAGTACAACACCATTAAATTCATTAAATAGCACATGATCCTCGTAGAATGCGCAGGAGTCCTGTGTAATTGGATCGAGTAGACGGCCCAGACTTGCCCAGGATTTTCCATAGACAGAATGTGTATGTGCTGCAGCAGTGACGTGGGGTAGGTGTTTGTGAATTTGCGAGTGGATAGCAAAGGCAGCTTGATTCAATGCAGCACCTTTACCCTCAACGATCACTCCATCATGGTTCACCAATATCAGATCGCTGACTTTAATCTGCTTGAAAGAAACACCAAATGGGTTGACCCAGAAATGATCCAGTAACTCTGGGTCGCGAACAGTGACGTGACCGGCGACGCCCTCGTCGAAACCAAACTTTCCGAAAATACGAAACGTCGCAGCAAGCTTTTGCTTTCGATCGTTACGGATGTCCTCAATGCCGACGGGTTCGTTCGTCGGGTTCATTCCGATGTTTTTTGCTTCTGACATGGCGTTGTACCGCTCTGCTTAGTTATTTAGAGTGCCAAACATACCAGCAAATGCCTGTCTGTTACAAAACACAGGCTAAAACTTGTTTGGATGGTTTGAAAAGCCTATCTGCGATGGTGATGGAAGGGCTCTTATGCGTACCAGATTAGCCGGCAGGACCACTTGTTTAGAGCCAATAGGTAAAAAAAAGGGCGGCCCTTGCCACCCCCTTAATCTTCTTTTATCTGCATAACATGCCGCTTGCGCTAAAACTCACGAGGTGTCGGTTGCGGACCTTTCGGCCAGTTTTCAAAGTGTTGCATCACTGTTTCGCCAACTTCAGTGACATCCCATGGTCCTTCGTTGTTGTCCTTTGTCGCCAGCATATGCGATTGCCAACTCAACAAGGTGACACTATTACCCTGCACAAGGAATGTTCTGCCAGTTACCGGTTTGGCCTCATCACTGCCTAGCCAAACAACGATGGGTGAGACCTTATCGGCGGACAGCAATTCCTCCATGTTCTGACCCTGAGGAAAAATGTCTTCAGTCAATCGTGACCATGCGGCAGGGGCGAGTATATTGACTCGAATACCGTATTTGGCACCTTCCTGAAATAGGCAGCGAGCAAAACCTGCAATACCAGCTTTTGCTGCACCATAGTTGGTCTGGCCAAAGTTACCAATCAAACCGGATGTCGACGAGGTGACAACAATAGAACCGCCTTCGCCTTGTTCTATCATTTGATCGTAGGCTGCTTTAACGGTGAGGTAGGTGCCGCGTAGATGGACATCAACGACGACGTCCCACATGTCATTAGTCATATTTTTAAATGACTTGTCACGCAGGATACCTGCGTTTGCAATCATGAAATCGATTTTGCCAAACTCTTTCACTGCGCGTTGTACCATTGCTTTGGCATCCGCTTCACTTGCGACGTTACCGTAGTCCGCTACGGCTTTACCACCGGCAGCTTTAATTTTGTTGACCACTTGGTCCGCCATACTTGCGCTGCCGCCAGAGCCATCCCTCGCACCACCTAAGTCATTCACAACAACCGAGGCGCCTTCTTTGGCTAATAACAAAGCGTGGGTTTCTCCCAAGCCTCCACCAGCACCGGTTACAACAGCGACCTTACCGTCTAATAAACCCATATCCTTACTCCTTCGTTTTCGATTGTTAGGATTAGCTAATTATCCCGAAACGATCTTTCGAAACGTTCCTTCGAAATGATGCCTCGAAAAGAAATGTTGAAAAAACAAGTCCGGGAGTAAATCACATGGTTATGTTTATTGCCATATGGCTCAGCAGGCAGAAGATTGGTGCGCAAAGGGGATGTTTGTTGCGCTGTGTGCTTGTCGTTAGCTAACAATGTTAGTTAGGCTTTGACACAGACCTTGTTTTCGATTGTGTAGCTATGGGCTTCTTTCGCCCAGGAATGGAAGCCGGAATCGAGCGCTTCTTGTTCGAAATCTTTCCAATTGTCGCCATAGTGCATCAGCACAATACGACGCTTGATGTGATCCGGAAGCGTTTTTAGTTCATTAAGTGAAGCATGCACACCGCCGGTGAATAGCTGGCAATCATGAAAGATAATGTCGAAATTGTACAAAGCATCAAAGGATTGCAGTAAATCGATGTCGAAACGAGTGTCTGACGTATACAGAATTCGATCATCAATAATGACGCCAACACTCCAGAAAGATTCTTTCCATGTGGGGGCGCTGTCAGGGTAGTGCATCGTTCTGGGTAATTTCAGGTTGATGCTGCCAATATTTGTTTGCCATGTTTCCCGAGGTGCTTCATCGACACGGGTCGGTCGAATTGGATTCCATAGGTCCTCGAACACCAGTGGTGTACTTTCAGACATTTCGGAGCCGCCTCGCAGGGATTGTTCCCAGAGTATCTTTTGGTATTCCTCGTTAATGACCATATTGGGTTTGATCTGAGAAACGTAACGACCAAATAATTGGGCTTCTTCGAGTCCACCTATATGGTCAGCATGACTATGGGTGATGACAAAGTTTTTGATATCGGAGATTTCGAAGCCCCGATCATGCATCGTTTGTGAGCACTTGGAGCCGCAATCGATCAGAATGTGGTCCTCGCCTTTGATGACCAGTAGGTTATTCTGATGAAGATTCTTGGCGAATGCAGAGCCTGTGCCCACGAAGTAAAGTGACAGTTCTCCGTCATTCGTTAACGCGACGGTCTCCGTCGGTTGCGAGACAATGAACGATCTCTTTAGCTCTTTCAAAGCCCTAAGGTCCTGTGTTGATTCAGCATGTGCCATTAGCCAATTGTGAGGGTTTTTCTTTGAAGTTTTCGTGAAGTAGGTCACACTTTTGCTTAACATTTGCCGCTGATCGCGGTTTTTGTACCTTTTGATCTGTTTTTTTGACGGATTATGGTGCTCGAACAGAATTGAACTGAACTGAACTGAATTGAACTGAACAGAATTGAACTGAACTGAACTGAATTGAACTGAAACTTACTATCCGAGATTGATTATGAAATTATTCGACTATCCAGGCGCGCCTAATCCTCGCCGAGTAACCATCTTTGCGAAGGAAAAGGGGATAGATTTAGAAACGGTACTTTGTGACATGTCTAAAGGTGAGCATAAGACCGCAGCGTTTCTGAAAATGAATCCCAGTGGCAAGATACCGGTGCTTTTGTTGGATGATGGTCGCGCAATAGCAGAATCCGTCGCGATTTGTCGTTATCTGGAGGCCGTGCAGCCGGAGCCAAACCTATTTGGCCGAGATGCCTACGAGTTAGGTCATATCGAAGCCCGCAACCGTCAAATTGAATTAGAGTTGTGGACCCAAGTGGGCATCTCCTGGGTTAACGGTCCAATCGTTGGAAAAATGGGTATTTTCAAGCAAATACCTGATGCCAAAATCGCCAGTGACAAGAATGTCGCTCGATATTATGAGCGACTCGATGCCGAATTTGCCGAGCAGGAGTATGTCGCCGGAGATCGTTTTACAGTGGCCGATATCAGTCTTCTGAGCGCGGTAGATTTTGCATCTGCTATGGTTGGGCTCAAGCCAGACGAGGGTTTCAGCAATTTGTATCGATGGCATGAGCAGGTGTCGAAGCGGCCGAGTGTTGCCGATTAGCAGACGGTTTGTAAAAAAGCATGTTTTCTCTTCAAGTGATTGATAAATATAGGGGTAAGGTTGTTTTTAAAGCGTGATATTCAGTTTGCACTGATGTCACGCACGATAAACGGACGCTTTCCATTGTCGCGAGACGCGAGTAAGATCGTCTCCCCGATATCTGACATGCGTCGAAGGAAATTGTGAAATGGCATCAGCCCTTTCCAGTGTAGAAAAGGATTACGAAGCCGTCAAAGCGCTGGTCTTTAGAGCCTTGGTTGTTATTCGTTCTGATCATTTTGACGACTATTTCGATTTTTTCAGCGCTGATGCAATCTGGATGATGCCTTCCAGCAACGAGGATGTCTCACTCGAAGAAGCAAAGGGCTTCTACGGCTTTACTCGCAATTTTTGGTTTGATCAGCAAACAGATATTGAAGAGCTTGTGGTTTCCGAGGACATGGCTTTTGTGCGGGTAAGTTTCGATGGATATCTGCGTTCTAAAAAAGATGCTTCTGTGGCGCCGCTTCGATCTGTCAGTCGTCATATTTGGATATTGCGCCGGCAGGTCGATAGCAAATGGTTGATCACCCGTGACATCTGGAATAACCCCAAGACTGCGAGCCAGTCTGATTCCGCTAGCAACGCCACTGCACAAAGAAGCTTCGTCAGTAAACCGCGGCGCGCTAAATAACGCTGTAACTCAGGTTTGGAGTAGCGCGCGATTAATGGCTGATGTCGGAGCGACCACTTAGATTGACGAGTTCCTTTTGCCCTAAGGCAATTCCCGTAAGAATGCATAAATAGATGGCGACGCCAATAGCGATCGCGGTAGGCACACTTGTCAGTGATGCTAGCAGCCCTGCAAACAAGCCGCCGAGAGGCATCAGACTGTATGTGATGCCATGTAAACCCATGACCCGTCCTCGCAGATCATCCGGCACCTTTAGTTGCATGACCGTCATAGAAGTGATCATAAACATCGAACTGAACATTGACGTAAGGGCCACGGCGATGAGCGCTAAGAGGAAAGCGACCGGCATGATATCTGCGAGTGCAACGATAAGCATGAACACGAGAAGACTTAAAGCGGCGCAGGCGGCGGTAGAAAATATAACGCGACCTAAGTGTTTCGATTCCTGCGCAGAGCCAATAAGCAACGTACCTATGATTGAGCCAACCCCGGTTGCAGACAATAACCAACCGTAACCTTGCTCGCTTGTGCCCATCAAGTCGGCGAGGGCAGGCATGAGTTGTATATGAGTCATGCAAAAAAACATGCTCAGATACGAAAGTGAAATAAAAGTCAGGAACAGGCGCTCCGTGACGATGTAATTCAGACCTTCGGCGATTTGTCGCAAAGTAGAATGGTCAGGCTTTTTGCCAGGTAAACTAATTTTAAGTCCAGCGACGACGAGAAACATCGCGACGTATCCCACTGCACAAAACACAAAGGCGAGCCAAGTATCAGTGAATGCCAGCAGAACTCCGCCCAGAGCTGGCATCACCATCCGGCTGCTTTGCCAAATAATAGAATTCAAAGCAACAGCGCTGAGCATGTCTTCACGTTCAATGAGTTTAGGGAAGGTCGATTGCCGCGTTGGCCAATCAAAACCCGAGATAAACGAAACAATTGCTGCGATTAAGATGACATGCCATTGCAACACCACATTTGTGTAATCTAGAAAAGCAAGCATCATCATCATTAATGCAACTAACATGGACGTGGTCATCAACACATATTTTTTGTTAAAACGATCCGCGACCGCGCCGCCAAACATGGTCATCAGTATTGCCGGTATAGCTGTTGCAGCGCCAAGGTAGCCCAGCACGACAGCCGATTGGGTTAGTTCATACAGTAGCCATCCCTGCGCCATTGTCTGTAGTTGTATTGCGCCAACCGACGCAAACGAACCCGTCCAGTATCGAAAGTAATTTGGATGCCTTAAGGCGCTGAGTCTACCTGTAAACTGAATAACGGTTCTCCTCCATCAAGCCCGCATAGTACACGGAAAAATTAGGGTGGAAATCGTTAGCGACTGTAGCTCTATGTGGAGCTTGCAAGGATATCGGTTTTGCGTCTGGCAGTAAGTCGTCGATCAGGAACGATTGCACCGGCTCTAGGGCCGCGACGAAATCGAATCCGCCGCTCACCGCCACTGCGACGATTAACAAAGTCGGGGTCTGAGGTTAGGTCATCGGCATCGGGCATTGGCTCGATACTGCATTCGCAGCCTGCTTCAGCGATTTTTATGGCGAAAGACATTGCGGTTGACTCAGTTATGTTCGATTTTATGATGACTTCGTTGCCGCGGAAAAGGTGCTCGAGTTTCTTCGGTGAAACCTTGAAAACTTTTTGAAACTGTTGTTTGGTCGTTGACAGATCGAACTCGCCGGTGAGCGTTCCGGTAAAGGTAATTTGAAATAGCGGCCCTTCTGTCATTTCTTCAAAACTTCCTTAATAGTCAGCAAGAAATACAGGTTCCCAGCATTTGGCAACTGCTCTTACTGATGAGAATAATAACGCAGTGATTGCTCAATCCGTGTGTGGGCTTTGTAAGTGAAATGTTAGGGCCCATTGAACTGATTTCAACAATTTCGACGGGATTGGCACCGTTTTGCGATGAGTCGAGGCGTTAGTTGGTTGAGGCGCTGATAGTCGGATCGAATTTGAACTATAATTTGCCTTCTACTTCTTCGGACTTGATCGCAGATCAAACTAATGAATTCGGAATTTACCCCGCCAGCGCTCTCGACGATGGAAAAACTTCTCCAGGATCCACGCTATCAATTTTGGTTATTGCAACTCATCGGTTGGACGGGGTGGGTTGGCTTGTATGTCATCCGTGATATGTATTGGGGGCAGCCGCTGTCGCGTATCTTCTTACTTATTATTGATGCCATTGCCGGCTTTTTGTTAACCACCGGCTTACGTTATTTATATATCGCGGTGTGGGAGAAGTCTGCGAATATTCGGGTAGTAACCGCGATAATTGGTTCATTGCTAATTAGCTGGATATGGCAGCCTATTAAAAACTACTCCCAGTTTGTTTATTACAATGATTTCACTGAGGTTGAAAAATTCGACAAGCTCGATTTTGGCTTTACGCAAATATCCATGGCCTATTTTAGCGGCTGGCAGCAGCTGTCATTTTTCATTTTCCTCGGCTGGAGTGCCTTATATTTCGGCTTGAAATTCAATCGAATGTGGCAAGAGGAAAGGCGTCGGAGTATTCGCGCGGAATCGATGGCACATCAGGCTCAGCTGAGAATGCTTAGATACCAGCTTAATCCTCACTTCCTTTTTAATACTCTGAATGCAATCTCGACGTTGATTCTAGAGAAAGAGACGAATGCAGCAAGTCAGATGGTAAGTAAGCTGAGTGGTTTCCTGCGATATTCACTAGATAAGGATACGATGCAAGAAGTCGATTTGATTCATGAAATCAATACCATGAAATTGTACCTTGATATTGAGCAGGTACGGTTCGTTGACCGGCTGAAAGTTAAAATCAATATCAACGATGATGTTAAAGACGCGTTAGTGCCAAGTTTGTTGCTGCAGCCATTGGTTGAAAATTCAATTAAGCATGCAATATCAAATCGCTTCGACGGTGGAGCCATCACGATTAACGCAAGCAAGTTTACCGGTGACCTGCTTATTGAAGTGAGTGACAATGGTCCCGGTATCGAACTTGCACTAGGCCAAGAGCCTGTTTTTAGTGGCGTAGGCTTGCAGAACACGAAAGAGCGATTGAAAGAGCTTTACGGCGATAACTACAGTTTGAAGTTCTTACCCGTGCTTCCCCACGGGCTGAATGTCAGTATCAGAATTCCGTTTACCAAGAAAGCATAGGCTCGCATAGGTTAGGCTGATTCAAGGTTATTGCGTATTTAGACGTAAACGACAAAAGCCGTATTTCATTTTGGCGCGTAGGTTGACGTCCGAATGGAATCCGGAATTGAAAACACGTTTTAAGGAATCAGGGTATGGATCCGCTTAGAGTAATTATTGTTGATGATGAATCGTTGGCGCGGCGGGGTCTTCGTTTGCGACTCGAATCAATAGAACATATTGAGATTCTGGCGGAATGTGGCAATGGTTTGGAGGCAATCAATAAAATAGCCGAGCTTGAGCCTGATCTCATATTCCTTGATATTCAGATGCCGAAAATGAATGGCTTCGATGTCGTGAGTAATCTTCAGCAGGATAACTTGCCTTTGATTATTTTCGTTACCGCCTTTGATGCGTATGCGGTTGAAGCATTCGATATACATGCCGTTGACTATCTACTCAAGCCGATTGAACCTGAGCGACTTGAAGCGGCCATTGAACGTGCCCGAAGCCAGCTTATGTCGAAGCGCGCCGAAACTGAAAAAGAGAGTTTGCTTGAGATCATCATCGGCTTGACGGGCAAATCGGAAACTTCAGTGACGCAACTTCTTAAAGATCACTCGGGTGTTAAGTCCTATCCAGATAAAATTGCGATTAAAGATGCGGGCGAAACAACATTGGTGTTAACCAAAGAAATTGATTGGGTTGACGCGGCAGGGGACTACATGTGCATTCATGCAAATGACATTACTCACGTGATGAGAATTACCATGAAGCAGCTAGAAGATAAGTTGGATCCGACCATCTTCCAGCGGGTTCACCGCAGCACGATTGTGAACTTGGACAGAGTTAGCAAAGTTTGCTCGCACATGAATGGCGAGTTTTATCTGCAACTTATTAATGGATCTTCAGTCAAGATGAGTCGCTCATACAAAGACAAGGTGAAGCATTTCCTCTAGGGTGCGTGCTTGTCTAGTGCCGTATATTCGGTTTAAGCAATGACCCTGAAGCCGATGCTGATGTTGTATCCGATATAGGCGAGTAAGAGTAAGCCGGCTTCTAGACGATTGATCATCCCGCTGCCCATACCTCTAAATTTATAGCCCATAATAAATAGTGAAGCTGTCAGGGCAGCCATGACTGGAATGTCATATTTGAGTACTTCGGGGTCAAATGTGGACGGCGCGATGGTCCCAGCAATACCCAGGACGATGGTTGAATTGAACATGTTCGAGCCAATAACATTACCCAAGGCCAGTTCATCCTCGCCTTTTCTCACCGCCGCAATGGAAGAGGCGAGTTCAGGTAGCGATGTGCCGACAGCGACGATAGTAAGCCCAATGATTAAGTCGCTAATGCCAAAGGAGTGGGCAATCTCAACCCCACCCCACACCAGCAGGCGCGATGACAGTACTAAAAATACTAAGCCAACAAATGTATAGGTTAGCGCAAGTCGCATACTCATAGGTTGGCTGTATTCCCGTTCGACCATGTCCGCCAGGTCATCTATCTCGACGCTTAAGCCCTCGTAGATGGACCAAGCAACCAACGCTAGAAAAACGACAATCAGAATTACGCCATCCATACGGTCAAGTTCATCATCCGTATAAAAGAGGATTGCTGATAGTAAGGTTATGCCTGCTAGGTAGGGGAGTTCGCGAGTTAACACTTTCGAGTCGACGATAATTGGGCTGATGAGAGCGGTTACACCGAGGATGAGCGCGATGTTGGTGATGTTTGAACCAATCGCATTGCCCACCGCCAAGCCGGGGTTACCCTGATAAGAGGAGATTGCGGATATGACCATTTCTGGCATCGAACTGCCGAAACCAATGACCAACATCCCGATAAGTAATGGGGGCAAGCCGAGGCGTTTGGCCGTTGCCGCGGCCCCTTCAACAAATTTGTCAGCACTGATGACCAGTACGATTACCCCTGCAATCACTGCGAGAGTCGGCCACAACAACATCTAGAGAATTCCTGAACCCAAGTAAAGGCGAAGCAGTATAGCAGCCAACTTGATGAGATTCTGTATCGGTAATGGTTGAATCCTTGTTCAATTGATCCTCATCTTGCCGGCGTTGTCCAAGTCAAGGTTTGAATTGTTTGTTGACTGACTCGATGGCCGTTCAAATTGACTGGTTATAGTTATGCGTGGATTGTAAAAAGGTGTTGGTGTCGCACTGCCGCGAGGACAAACGATTGACCGCTGATTACATCCCGGTGATCGGCTTTTTCATTGTTGTTGCCATTGTTGTTGTCTTGTTATTGTTTGGTAGACTGTTTTCGCTCAAGTTGTGCGACCATCGCATTGTTCGAAAAACAAAAATAGCCGCATATTAATTAAAGGATTGAACTCATGGGTGCATCGAACGTTAGATTCCTCTTTGGTAGATTAAGCTTCAAATCGACGACTATCGTGGCGATCCTGTTACTTATTGGCTTGGTTAGTTTGAATACCGCGCTGGCATCGAGTCGCGATGATGTTAAAGGTATGTGGGCGTCACCGGGTTCGATCTTTCGAATTACAGAGGAGGCTGGCGGTCTGCAAGGCGAAATCATTGTGATCAAAGATGATGTATATACAGTCGAAGAAGATGCTGAGCGGGAGGGAATGGTGCGAAGGGATGACAATAACCCCGATTCGTCAATGCGGTCACGGACCCTTGTCGGAATCAATATGTTCTCTGATTACGAGTATCAAGGCGGCCAATGGCAGGGCTTGATTTATGACCCTGAATCCGGAAATACCTACCAAAGCAAAATGAAATTGAAAAAAGGAAATTTGGAAATTAGGGGTTATATTGGTATGCCAATGTTTGGTCGAACCGCTGTTTTTAGACCGGTCTCAAGTTGTGAAACATACATCACTGAGTTGCTCGCGCAGATTGATCAGCAAGGGAGTTGCAGTGCAGACTAGCAGGTAGCAAATCCCTATACTGGACCCAGATTATCTATTTAGGGCTCGTATTGTGCGTTGGTCGTTTTCTTTTATTCTGTTTGTCATCTCCATCCCCTCCAGCTTCGGTAACGAAAACCAACAGCGTCTCATTGATGCCGACGCCGACAAGGCGAACTGGCTTTCACATGGTCGTACCTACTCAGAGGATAGGCAATCTCCCCTCCAACAAATTAACCCTGATAATGTTTCGTCACTAGGGCTAGCTTGGTATTTCGATACAGGTACGCACCGCGGTCTGGAAGCTTCGCCGATTGTTATCGATGGCGTGATCTACACCACTGGCTCTTGGAGCAAAGTTTTCGCGAACGATGGCGTAACCGGCGAATTGCTCTGGTCCTTTGATCCGCAAGTGCCGAAAGCTTGGGCGGTTAATGCCTGTTGCGATGTGGTCAATCGCGGTGTTGCCGTCATGGGTGATCGCTTGTTCGTGGGGACCATTGACGGACGTTTGATTGCGCTAGAACGTTTAAGCGGGCAGGTGATGTGGGATCAGCTGACCATTGATGATACTAAACCTTACACAATTACCGGAGCGCCTCGGGTTGTGAACGACACCGTTATCATAGGCAATGGCGGTGCAGAGTACGGCGTGCGTGGTTATGTGTCTGCCTACGATGTGAAAGATGGCAGTATGCGCTGGCGATTTTATACGGTACCAGGCAATCCCGCATTACCCCCGGAATCTGCCGCCATGGCGATGGCCGCAAAAACCTGGACAGGTGATGTTTTCTGGCAAGTTGGTGGTGGCGGTACTGTTTGGGATTCGATGGCATACGATGCCGACCTTGATCTACTCTACATTGGTGTTGGTAATGGTTCGCCCTGGAATCGTTACATTCGTAGTCCCGGTGGCGGCGATAATCTGTTTCTATCTTCGATCGTTGCTTTGAACGCAACCACGGGTGAATATGTTTGGCACTACCAAACCACGCCTGCCGATAACTGGGACTATACGGCGACCCAGCACATTGTTTTAGCTGACATCGAAGTTCGCGGCGAAATGCGAAAGGTTTTGATGCAAGCGCCGAAGAATGGTTTTTTTTATGTCATGGATAGAACGGATGGTGAGCTGATTTCAGCGCAAAACTACGTGCCGATATCTTGGGCAAGTCATGTTGATATTGAGACAGGTCGACCGGTCGAAACAGAAAATGCAGATTATCGTGGTGACCCGCAGATTACTAAACCGGCGCCTTTTGGCGGGCACAATTGGCAACCCATGGCATTCAACGACAGTACGGGATTGATGTATATCCCGGCGATGGAAAATTTGTCTGTTTACAACACGCCGCAAGAATTCGAATACTTACCTGGCGGACATTGGAATACGGGGCAGGACGACAAGGCTGCAGGCGATAGTCCTTTTGCGCAGATGGATGCCAACATGTTAACACCTGTGCTAAAGCATTTGATGCGTGGTCGCGTTATCGCCTGGGACCCTGTTAAGCAGCAGGAGGCCTGGCGCATTGAACACGAAACAATGTGGAACGGCGGTTTGCTCACGACCAAGTCGAATCTGTTGTTTCAGGGTAACGGCACTGGCGAGTTCGTCGCTTATGATGCGACAAATGGTGAGCGGCTTTGGGATCATTATGTGGGCAACGGCATTATTGCGCCGCCAGTAAGCTACGAGGTTGACGGTGAGCAATATATTGCTGTGATGGCTGGTTGGGGTGGTGCTGTTGGCTTGGTATTCGCCCAACCGGAAGCAATCGGGGGTGGTCCAGGTAGACTTTTAGTCTATAAACTGAACGGTGATGCAGAATTACCCGTTACGCCAATTGTTAGAGCTTTTCCACAGCCACCGCCCGTAACAAGTGATGCTGCTGCTGTGGCCAACGGCCAGGTGCTATTCCAGCAGCATTGTATGCGATGCCATGGTATCGGTGCTGCAACCAACGGTGTTATTGCAGATCTTCGGTATATGTCCCAAGGTAGCCACGATATGTTTGATGAGATTGTTCGAGGCGGTATCTTTAGCCCTTTAGGCATGGTCAGTTTTGACGATGTGTTAGATGAGCAGCAGGCGCAAGATGTGCATCAGTACATTATCTCTATGGCGAATAGTAAATGGGAGCACGATCAATCGCCGGATTGGGTGCGGGATACAAAAGACTGGTTGTTCGACAAGGTCGGTGCTGCCGCAGCGCGCTTTATGTAGCGATTAATGCAGAGATCTATAGACAAACCTATAGACAGACCTATGCATCGATCTGTATCGAGACGAATGTATTAAATTGCAAAACATCGCTGATCTGCTTTATCAGCGGAGCTCTGCTTAAGAGCCAAAGGCTTTCAAGTCAAATCTTGCAGGTTTGCTCATGAAGACCTGCCTGCAAAGAATGTTTGTAAATAAAGTCGACTAAAATTCGACGCAACCTAATTCGACTAGCCGTTAATGATCTTAAGAAAAGTATCACCATACTTGTCGCGCTTTCGTTCACCTACACCGGGTAGGCGTGAGAATGCAGCAAGTGTCGAAGGCATATCTTCAGCCATCGCTTGCAACGTCTTGTCATGAAATATGATGTAAGGTGGCACGCCTTGCTCTTCTGCGAGGATACGGCGGGTTTCCCTTAGCGCTTCCCATAATGTCACATCAATATCGTCAGACAAAGGTGTCTTGGTCAGCTTCTTAGTGGTGCTCTTTGATGACTTGTCAATGATGTCACGGCGAAGGTGAATCGTCTCTTCTCCGCGTAGTAAGCCTCGACATTTTTCTTCCAAAACGAGTGCGCCGAATTTGTCGGCGTCTGCGCGTAAAAAGCCCCGCGCTAACAGCTGCCGGTAGACTGATTTCCATTCCTCAGAGACGATCTCTTTACCGATGCCGAAAACACCGAGTTTATGGTGATCAAATTGTATGACTCGGTCGTTTTCAATGCCACGAAGTACATCCGTTAGGTGGTTCACGCCGAATCTTTGTCCGGTGCGGTACACCGCGCTTAATGCCTTTTGTACGCTAAGGCTGCCATCCCAAGTTTCCGGGGGGTTCATGCAGGTGTCACAGTTACCGCAAGTGGCGGGTGAATCTTCATCGAAGTAAGCGAGCAGCGCGTGCCGCCTGCAGGTGGTGATTTCACAGAAGCCAAGCATTGCATTTAGTTTAAGACGTTCCAGCTGTTTGAATTCTTCCGAGCCTTCCGACTTATCCATCATCTGACCAAGTTTGGCGACATCCTGAAGTCCGTAAACCATCCAAGCATCGGCGGGTTCTCCGTCTCTGCCGGCTCGGCCAGTTTCTTGATAATAGGCCTCTAGGGTTTTCGGTAAATCAAGGTGCACAACGAATCTCACGTCGGGTTTATCAATGCCCATGCCAAAGGCGATGGTTGCAACGATAATGACGCCTTCTTCTTTAAGGAAACGTGATTGATGCTTCGCTCTGACATCAGAGTCTAAACCCGCGTGATAGGGCAGAGCCTTGAAACCTTTTTGTGTTAACCAGTCTGCCGTCTGCTCTGTCTTTTTTCTTGATAGACAATAGACAATGCCCGCATGGTTCTCGTGCTCGGCTTGCAAAAACGTCAGTAGCTGATTTTTAGGGGTTTGCTTCAGCGCAATTCTGTAGCGAATGTTGGGTCGATCAAAGCCAGCAATAAACTGACGTGCATCGCCCAGCTCTAATTTTGAGACAATCTCTGCTTGAGTCCGCGCATCAGCCGTGGCGGTGAGTGCAACACGGGGTACATCAGGGAACACCTCATGTAAAATGTTGAGCTGAATATAGTCCGGCCTAAAGTCATGTCCCCATTGAGATACGCAATGGGCTTCATCAATCGCGAACAATCCAATATTCGCGTCCTGCAATAAAGCTAAGGTGCGCGGTTGATTGAGTCGTTCTGGCGCGATGTATAACAGGTCGATTTCATCAGCAAGTAACGCGGCCTCAATTTCAGCGACCCGTCTAGCATCAAGGGTTGAGTTCAAAAACTCAGCTCGCACGCCGTTTAGTCGTAGAGCTTCAACTTGGTTTTGCATCAGTGCAATCAGCGGCGAAATGACAACGCCGCAACCGTTTCGTACCAAGGCTGGAATTTGGTAACACAAAGATTTACCGCCGCCGGTTGGCATCAATACCAGCGCGTCGCCACCATTGATAAGTACGTCGATAATTTCTTGCTGGGGACCACGAAATGAATCGTACCCGAAGGTGTCTTTTAATGTGTTTAACGCGGTTGGTGCAACGACTGATTCAGGCAATTGCGCCTGCCCGTGCAAGTTCTTGCAGTTGCGGCATGTCGTAGCCAAGTTCCATAAGAATTTCCACTGTATGTTGTCCTAAATCGGCTGAGGGAAGATTTTTGGGGTGTTTTGTTTTACTAAATCGCACGGGTGCTCTTGGCGCAATCATGGGACCTGCTCGTGGATGCTCAAATTCCTCTAGAGTCCCTAGAGCCGTAATCTGGGGATCGCTTAAAACATCTTCCCGTCGATTCGCCTTTGATATGGGTATTTCATTCTGCGCGAATAAGTCGATTAGCTGCTCAGTTGAGTAGTCTGACGTATCTGCACCTAAACGATGCGAGACAATCGCCCCATCGTTTGCTTGATTAATCTCGTACATATCTGCCAAGTCACCGGCGTAGTCGACACCGTCACCTTTGAAGGCGTAGTTCCACATAAGGTCGGGCCAATTAAAATAAACCGCAGCGTCTAACATTGCGAGTTGCAGATGCTGACCGCCTGCGCCACGTTCTCGGGCGAATAGCGCTGCGGTAATGCCCTGTGCTGCGGTAAGTGACGTTACCTTGTCATAGATAATGGTCCGCACCATCGATAAATCACTGTCTTGGGATGTACTCTGCGACAAAGGATCGGCTTGGGCATCCAGCACACCGCTGATGCCTTGAATAACGTAGTCATACACCTTTTGACCAGCATAGGGGCCAACTTCACCCATACCGTTGATCGACGTGTAGATCAGGTCAGGATTGATCGCATGAAGATCATCAAAGCCCAAACCCAGCTGATCTAGCTTGCCTGGTCGATAGTTCTGTAATAGCACATCGGCCGTTTCTGCTAGTTGTTTGACCAAATCTTGGCCCTTTGGGTGTTTAATATTGATCGCGATGGACTTTTTATTCCGGTTGATCATGGAGAAAATAGCACTTATGCCGTTCCTGCTGGCACCCAGACCACGCACGCCATCACCCCAGCCCGGCGGCTCTACCTTGATGACATCTGCGCCCTGGTCCGCGAGCATCACGGCCGCCATCGGGCCCGATACCACCGCAGAGAGGTCAAGTATCTTAACCCCAGACAAAGGGCCTTGGCTTTTTTGCTCGTTTTCCATACTGCTTTTAGGTCACTTTTTAACTGCGCCAAGGGCGGTTTTTAATGAAGGTGTTTTCAGGGCGAGAGCTTAATGGTTTGCGAGCTGAAATTGAATTAATTCGGAGCTAAGAAGTACGATAACGTGGGTTTATTTTTTCGACGTTCTATCAATGTAGCGATGTCGGGCTTGGCTTAGCAGATATGAGCGATAAACGTGTCAGTTTTTCATGAAAATCGATCTATTTTTGTCACTTGCCACCTACACAGGATTCTGTAATTCTACTAGTTGCATTTACGAGTAACTTTGCAATTCCGACCTAATATGATTAGCCAAGTAATTTAACAAGGATAATCTGCTAGCGATCGATAGCAGAAGGAACAACAGAACAAAATATAAGAACAAACAATAAGAATAAGTAAGGAGTAACAATGTCGAGTCAAGAGTCTGTAGATGTCGTTGTAGTTGGTGCTGGATTTGGTGGACTGTATCTGGCGCAGAAGCTAAAAGCCGAAGGTATTGAGTTTAAAGTATTTGAAGCGGGCGATGGTGTTGGTGGCACGTGGTACTGGAATCGATATCCTGGTGCGCGCTGCGATATCGAAAGCATGGAGTATTCCTACAGTTTTGATGATGAACTACAACAAGAATGGGAATGGTCAGAACGCTACGCAGGCCAGGCGGAGATTTTAAAATACGCCAATCACGTTGCTGATCGATACAATCTAAAAGAACACATTCAATTTTCGACGCGGGTTAATTCTGCCATTTATGACGAATCAACCCAGACTTGGGTTGTGACAACGTCTGATAACAAAGTGACGCGAACACAACACTGTGTTATGGCGACGGGTTGCCTTTCCTCAACAAATACACCGGACTTTGAAGGTATCAAAGACTTTAAAGGGGATACCTATCATACGGGCCAATGGCCACACGAAGGCGTCGATTTTACCGGTAAAAACGTTGGCATTATTGGTACGGGTTCATCCGCGATTCAATCGATTCCAATCCTAGCGGAGCAGGCGTCTCATCTCACCGTCTTTCAGCGCACAGCGAATTATTCCGTGCCTGCCCATAACCATACACTCGATCCAGAATATGTAACGAGCATCAAAGATACCTACAACGCGTTTCGTGCGCAGAATCGCAGCAATGGTTTTGGTGCCAGCTTTGAGCCAGATGGTGTCAATGCGATCGAGTCCGCTAAGGAAGTATTGGACGAACGTTACAGCGAAGCTTGGGATAGGGGAGGTCTAGGCTTTCTTGCGTGTTTCAGTGACCTGATGTTGGACGATGAGGCCAATAAAAGTGCAAGAGCGTTTATGCATGAAAAAATTAATGCAGTGGTTAATGATCCAGCTAAAGCGAAATTGTTATCGCCGAATCAAACGGTGGGATGTAAACGGCTATGTGCCGATACAGGCTATTTTGAAACTTATAACCTCGATCATGTCGACCTTGTTGATGTTAGTGAACATCCGATAGAGAAATTGACAGAATCTGGTTTGATCACCGATGGAAAAGAATATGAATTCGATGCCATTGTTTTTGCGACGGGTTTTGATGCCATGACAGGTGCGCTGCTGAGCATGGATATTAGGGGTAAGGGCGGCTTAACCCTTGCTGAAAAATGGGCCGAAGGTCCTAAAACCTTTTTAGGTTTAGGTACCTCAGGTTTCCCAAATCTATTCACCGTCAGTGGTCCGGGTTCTCCCTCAGTACTGACCAACATGATGGTGTCGATCGAACAGCATGTAGAATGGATCACGGAATGCATTACATATATGCGCGATAAAAACCTCGGTGCCATTGAGGCGACGCCTGTTGCGGAAGAGAACTGGGTTGGCCATGTCAATGAAGTGGCAGATCAGACCCTCTACCCAGGCTGCAACTCTTGGTACCTCGGTGCAAATGTCCCTGGTAAGCCAAGGGTGTTTATGCCTTATTTCGGTTTCCCACCTTATGTTGAGAAATGTAATGAAGTGGCCGCAAATGGCTATGAAGGCTTTGCATTGAGTAATCAGCGTTAATGGCTCCGTTGGTGTAGGTACGCACGTAAGCTGAATCTAACGAATTCGGCTAGCACACTCGTTATTTCTCATAATTCGCAGCAATGATGCCTCTGGCATGTTGCTGCTTGCCTGCGTTTAATAGATCTCAAGTTAATTTGTAAAGCTTTCGGGCTCGGGCGACAGACATATTTTCGTAATGGGAGAAAACAAATGGCAAGCAATGCTGTGAACGACCTAGGCTTCGATCCAAACGAGCTACGTGAAAAATATCGAACAGAGCGAGACAAGCGCCTTCGTAGCGATGCGAATGAGCAATATCAAGAAGTTGTTGGTGACTTTTCTCATTACGTCGATGACCCGTATATTGAATCAAAGATCGAGCGCGAACCGCTGGAAGATGAAGTCGATGTCATTGTCGTCGGCGGTGGCTTTGGTGGATTACTTGTTGGTGCACGACTGCGCGAAGCGGGTGTTGATAAGATCCGCATGATTGAGAAGGGTGGTGACTTTGGTGGTACCTGGTATTGGAATCGGTATCCCGGTGCAGCATGTGATGTCGAATCTTATGTTTATCTGCCGTTATGTGAAGAACTGAATTTTGTCCCGAAAGAGAAATACACACACGCGCCAGAGATTCTTGCTCATAGTCGTGCTATCGGTGAGAAGTTTCAATTGTATCGAGATGCCTGCTTTCAAACCGAAGTGAGCGGTGCGCAGTGGGACGAGAGCATCAATCGTTGGGTTGTTACAACTAATAGAAACGACCGCATGCTAGCGAAGTATGTCGTGATGTCGAATGGTCCCTTGAATCGACCTAAATTGCCGGGTATTGAAGGTATTGAAACCTTTAAGGGCCACACGTTCCATACTAGCCGTTGGGATTACAATTACACCGGTGGCGGACCTGAAGGCAACCTCACTGGTTTAAAGGGTAAGAAGGTCGGTGTTATCGGAACAGGTGCGACGGCTATTCAGTGTGTCCCACACCTAGGACGTAGTGCAGACGAATTGTTTGTTTTCCAACGTACGCCCTCATCAGTCGATGTTCGTGCAAATCACCCAACCGACCCTGAATGGGCAAAGAGTCTCAAGCCTGGCTGGCAAAAAGAGCGAATGGATAATTTTAATACGCTTGTATCCGGTGGTTATGCGGAAGTCGATTTAGTCAACGATGGCTGGACCGAAATTATTCGTAACTTAGCATCGATGGTTAATTTTAAATCTGACACGCCTCTGACGATGGAGGAGATTGCTGAGAAAATGGAACTTGCTGATTTTCAAAAAATGGAGCAGGTCCGCGCCCGAGCACAGGTGATGGTTGATGATCCTGAAACAGCTGAATCATTGAAGCCCTACTATCGGCAATTCTGTAAACGACCCTGTTTCAACGATGAGTATTTGCAAACCTTTAATCTGCCAGGCGTCAGTTTGATTGATACCCAAGGTAAAGGCATAGACCGCATCACTGAGAAAGGCATTGTTGCCAATGGCGTTGAGTACGAATTAGATTGCATCGTGTTTGCGACAGGTTTTGAAGTGGGTACAGAGTACACGCGGCGATCGGGTTACGATGTGATGGGGCGAGACGGTCAAAGCTTGAAAGATAAGTGGCAAGACGGGGTGCGTAGTTTGCATGGGATACATACAAATGGTTTTCCAAACTGTTTCATTATTCATACGTCACAGGCAGGCTTTACTGTTAACTTCCCGCATGCAATGAATGAGCAGGCCAAGCAAATCGCTTATATACTCGACTATTGCAAGCAATCAAATGTTGAAGTTGTCGAAGCGACCAAAGAAGCGGAGGATGAATGGGTTGAGAAGATTATTGGTCTTTCCCGTTTCAGCGAAAGCTTCCTGGAGTCTTGCACACCGGGTTATTACAACAACGAAGGTAAGCCTAATCCGAAGAGCGTTCAAAACGGTGCCTATGGTGCCGGTCCGGTGAAATTCTTCGAAGAAATGGATGCTTGGCGAGAAGAAGGCAGTCTGGCGGGTATGAAACTTAGCTAGCTTACGATGTGAATGTCGTTAGCAAGACTCTCAAGAAGAAAAAAAATGTCCTGCCGGGGAGAAGAATCAGTCCAGCGATTAGCTGGACTAATTCGATTTTTTTGTACTTTGCAGTACAAGATTTGGCTATTGAGCCAACCTGATCTTTATTCCATCTTCTATTGTTCGTCCGACCCAAACCCTACTAAGTATGGCCATCAATACCATGGTAAATGCCCATGCGATAAATATGCCCTTGTAGCCTAATAGGTAGTTGCCCAATATCGCTAAGGGGATATTTAGCACGAGGGATTGTAGGATGCTTATCACTAAAGAAGGCAGGGGTTTGCCGAGGGCATTGAAGGCCGAAGTTGAATTTGACACAACGCCCATGAAACCCATCACGAGAGGGCTGATGAGCAGATAGGTGGTTGCTGCGACAACGACTTTGGGATCATCGTTAATAAGTGCCACAAGGAACGCCGCCGAGAAAAACAGAAATACATAGGCGATAGCCCCCCAAGACATCGCAAAAATATTGGCAAACCTAAGAGACTGCTTGACGCGTAAAAATAAGCCCGCACCCCAGTTCTGGCCAATAAAAGGGGCGATACTCATGGCCTGAGCAAATAGCACCATGGCGATCATTGATTCGACCCGGGAAGCAACGCCAAAACCGGCAACAACCGCTGCGCCATGCCCGGCCAACAATCTCGTGATGACACTCATGGATATGGGGCTAATCAAGTTGCTGGCAATCGCAGGTAAGCCGACGTGCATTATTTCTTTACACGAGTTTACGAAACCGGACATATCAGGGTTGATGAGTTTGTCCCTGATAACGATGACGTAGGTATACATCAGCAAGCTCACGAAGCGAGCCAGAACGAATGCGATAGCTGCGCCATGCAGTCCCATTTCCTGTATGCCAAAGAGGCCAAATATAAATACGGGGGCAATCAGTACTTGTAGCACTGAACCAATGGTCATCAGGTAGCCTGGTGTCACCGCGTCGCCGGCAGCGCGCATCAAGGTGGAGCCAACCATGGCAACAGTAAAGAAGGGCAGGCCGAATATCCATGTCTGCATGTAATCGATGGTTAACAGCAGTATCTCGCCTTGTGCACCTAACAGTACGAATACGTATTCGATGTAAAAGTAGGCGAGTATGCAGATAATAAAGGTCAGTAGCATCACTAAAACAAAGCTGTGGGTGATGAGCTGTTTGGCTTTGTCTAGATCACCTAGACCCATGGTACGAGCGACAACCGAGGATGCGCCAATCCCTAAACCCATCGCAATGCCTTGAAACACCATGACGAGGGGGAATGTGAAACTCAAAGCAGCCAACGCTTCGGTGCTTACCCTCGCGATATAGATCGCCTCAATCAGGTTGGCGCCCATGACGGAAATGAGTCCCAACACCATATAACCCGTTAGGCGGGTTAGATGGCTTGAGACCTGACCTTGAGTAAAGTCTTTCGGGTTTGCCGCCGCTATCTCACTATCTTCTTGCATTGAGGATGATTCTGGCAACTAGTTGGCAGCCTGCAGTGATTGTTCAAGGTCAGCGATGATATCGTCAATATGCTCGATACCCACACACAACCTAACCATGCCTTCTGTAACACCAGCATTCGCTTGTTCTTCCGACGACATCTGTCGATGTGTGGTTGAAGCTGGATGACAAGCCAATGATTTGGCGTCGCCAATATTAACCAGACGTTTAAACAGGGCCAACTCATCGTAGAATTTCACTGCCGCATCAAAGCCACCTTTGACCTCAAATGTCAGCAAGGATGCAGGGGTGCCATTACAGTACTTTTGCGCTAGGCCATGGTACTTATCAGACTCAAGTCCCGCGTAGCTGACTTTGCTGACCAGATCATGACCTTCAAGATACTTCGCTACTGCAACGGCGTTCGAACAGTGTCTTTCCATTCGCAGCGCTAGTGTTTCAAGACCTTGTAGGATCAAAAAGGCATTGAAGGGTGAGATAGCCGCACCTGAATTCCGCAGTGGTACCGTTCTGGCTCGACCAATATATGCAGCAGGCCCCATGGCTTCGGTGTAAACCACGCCATGGTACGAGGGTTCTGGTGTTGTCATCATGCTGAACTTTTCAGGGTGATCAGCCCAAGGGAAGTTGCCTGAATCAACGATGATGCCGCCGAGAGAATTGCCGTGGCCGCCCATGTATTTTGTTAGAGAGTGGACGACTATGTCGGCGCCATATTCAAAGGGTTTGATGAGCATGGGTGTGGCGACGGTGTTGTCGACAATCAATGGTACGCCTTTTTCATGGGCAACCTTTGCGATAGCCTCAATATCGACAATGTTTCCTGCTGGGTTACCAATCGTTTCACAGAATACTGCGCGGGTGTTTTCATCGATCAGCTTGGCAATACTTTCAGCAGAATCGTCCTCAGCAAATTTCACATCAACACCTTGTTTTGGCAGCATGTGAGCGAATAGCGTATAAGTGCCGCCGTAGAGCTGTGGTGTTGCGACGATGTTGGTACCTACTTCAGTGATATTCTGAATGGCATATGTAATCGCGGCACTACCTGCACTGAGTGCCAGTGCGCCTACACCACCTTCTAGGTCCGCAACCCGTTGCTCAAGCACATCTGTGGTTGGGTTCATGATGCGAGTATAAATATTGCCCGGAACCGCCAGGTTAAACAGATCGGCACCGTGTTGCGCATTATCAAATTCATAAGCGACAGTTTGATAAATGGGCGTTGCGACCGCATGTGTGGTCGGATCCGTTTTATATCCTGAATGGACTAGTTTTGTTTCGTCTTTCATATGGCAATCTCCCTGATATATGCGCAAATTTGCATCTTGTACGGTTTTAAACAGTCGTTGTCTTAAAGCTGTGATTGTTTGCTTTCAAGATAAGGTGAGGCAGTATAGAGAAATTCTATGATTTGGGCGAGCCAGCAGCGTTTGCTCGAAATCTGCATAGCACAGGTAGGAATAGCACAGATAGGAATAGTGCCAAATGATAAAAAGCGATGCCAACAAACTACTGAAAAAGAACCAGCAACTAAATCATCTCGAAGACAAGAAAGTTGTGTCCCATAAACAGCGCGAGTCAGGCGAATGGTTCATTAACGCACTGATGCTTGATGGCTATGACGTGCCGTTTAAATACAAACGTCGCAAACAATATAAAAGCCTTGTCGGTGCTCGCGTTAACCTCACTTATTATCCTGTCACTGAAAAAGTCGCTGGTCTACCATTTGAGACGATGAAGGTGGTCAGAGTCAGGGTCGCCTAGTAGCCGATTAACTTAATAGATGTTGATTTTGACTCTTTTGGGTGTCGCTAAGTTTCGCTATGTAGCCTCTATCAATTGTAATTTCCCCATTCCTATAATTTGCCTTATTGCGTCTTTGTCTACCTAAATCGATCAGTCGCTAGCTTGTTCATATTGGCATTTGCCGACAATTTTCTATAGCTTGGTTGGTGGCTAGATATTCTTTGAAGGCGGACGAAAATGACTAACACTCCTATTGGTAACTATCGAGACTATGATGCAGTGGGTTTGGCTGAACTGGTATCCAGCGGTGAGGCATCCGCCAGCGAGGTGGTTGATACTGCGATATCAATTGCTGAGGAACATAATCCAACCCTAAATGCGATTGTCACCGATATGTACGATGCCGCCAGAGAAAAGGCATTGAAGCCTGTCGCCGGTCCGCTGTCTGGCGTTCCTTTTCTAATAAAAGATTTGAATATGGTGAAGGATGTACCCAGTAGTATGGGAAGTCGCTTATGGGATGGATTTGTTCCCGATCACGACGGCGAGATCGTCAGCCGTTATCGTAAAGCGGGTTTAATAATAATGGGTAAGACGAATACGCCTGAGGTTGGTTTGGCGGCGACAACCGAATCTGTAAAACTCGGTGCTTGCCGTAATCCCTGGGATCTTGAGCGAACCACCGGTGGTTCAAGTGGCGGCGCAGCAGCATCTGTCGCGGCGGGCATTTTACCTGCAGCACATGCCACTGATGGTGGTGGCTCGATTCGTATTCCAGCATCTTGTTGCGGTCTTGTTGGGCTAAAACCAACAAGAGGAAGAACGCCGGCTGGACCTGATGTTGGTGAAGGTTGGGGTAGCATGGCCAGCAACAATGTGGTTTCTCGCTCGATACGCGACACAGCGCTACTGTTGGATATCACGCACGGTCCAGCGCCTGGTGATCCTTATCATGCACCAGCCTTCAATGGTTCTTATTTTGACGAACATACTAAACAACCAAGAAAACTACGAATTGGCGTTGACCTAAAGCCAGCGTCAGGTGCGACGGAGATTCATGAAGAATGTTTGCTTGGTGTGCAAAACACAGTCAAATTGTTGGAGTCCTTAGGTCACGAGGTTGTCGATATTGATTTGGAGTTTGATCGGGAAATGTTTTCGACGTCAACTTATCTGTTGGTGGTCGCCAATGTTGCCAATACCGTTCAGGCCAGAGCCGATTATTTGGGTTTGAATGACGTTGGTCTTGAGCATATCGAGTCGGTCACTCTCGGTGCCAAAGCGTTGGGTGAAACCTTTAAAGCGTCTGACTATGCCAAGGCAACGGCAATCATTCATCAAACTAGTCGTTATATTGAATCGCGGTTTCTTGAATTCGACTTGATCTTAAGCCCTACCTTACTTCAACCGCCTGTGCCGTTAGGGTACATGAACACCCATGATGGTGATCAGGAAACCTATACGGCGCACATACAAAGTTTTTGGGGCTTTACGCATTTGTACAATGGTACGGGTAACCCGGCAATTTCACTGCCGCTGTGTGAATCCAAAGACGGATTGCCGGTAGGCATGCAGTTAGCCGCCTCTTTTGGAAATGAGTTACTGTTGTTGCAGATCGGTGCGCAGCTTGAGCAAGCGGCGCCTTGGTTTAATCGTGTGCCGTCGATGGGTTGAGTTAGGTAGGCCGAGCTTTAAATCTAGAAGCTCTAATTTATGAAGCTTTAAATCATGAAGCTCTTAATTTAGAAGATCTAAATCATTAAGCGCTAGCCTAGATAGCTCCTGATCGTTTCAATGCTTCGATGTCCGATGTGGTCAGGCCCAGCTCCATCAATATCTCTGTCGTATGTTGTCCTAATAGAGGTGGCGGTGTTCGAAGGGTGGGGCCGTCAGCATTCATCATAAAGCCCGCCTTGACGACTTGCGTCGGGGTGCTGTTGTCAGCCGGCGACGGGAAGTTGGCAAACACATCACGGACTTTCAATTGTTCGTCATCGACGACTTCGGGTAACTCTCTGATCTCTGCGACGGGTATACCTTTAGTTGACAGCGTTGCCATCCAGTGCGCGGTCGTCTGTGTTGCAAACAACGGTGCGATCACATTATGGACGTTTTGGTTATCGAGTCTCGCATCGGGGCTCGCATACTGTTTTTCATCTAACAGGTGACTCAAATTTAAAATGTCGAACAGGCTTTCGACCTGGAGTTGACTCAGCGCAGTCACTTGAACATGTCCATCATAGCTTTTAAACACATTGGCGGTTGGTTGATGGGTGGGTGATGCATTGCCTTGCAAACCTATCAACGTGCCCTGATTCAGATAGTTGCTGTATTGGGCTGCCTGCATCACCAGAGCTGTATCGAGCATGGCAACATCAATTCGCTGACCTTCGCCGGTTGCCAGTTTTCGATACAGTGCGGTTGAGATAGAGAACGCCGTGTTTAAGGCCGTACCCATATCCACCGGCATAAAACCTGTTCTTGTCGGGCCTGTTTCCGGGTGACCGGTCTGTGACATCATGCCCGAGGATGCTTGAATCGCGCCGTCATAGGCCGCTTCGCCAGCCTTAGGTCCGTTTTGGCCATAACCCGTAACGGAGCAGTAGATAAGATCTGGTTTTATTTTTTTTAAGTCTTCATAGCCAAGCCCGAGTCGATCCATGGTACCTGACTTAAAGTTCTCCACCATCACATCAGTATCAGCAATAAGCTCTTTGACGATGTCGATCGCAGCCGCTGATTTCAGATTCAAAGTCAGGCTGCGCTTGTTAAGATTCATGCCCATGAACGAAGGCGACAGCCCAATATTCTCGCCGACATTCATCAAACCGCGGGTTTGATCGCCTGTCGTCGGTTGTTCCACCTTGATGACGTCAGCGCCAAGTAATGCAAGCTGCATCACAGAAAATGGACCCGCTAATACCTGAGTAAAATCGAGAATTTTTATGCCGTCAAATGCCTGAGTCATGCTGTCTGCTCTCGAGGTTTCGGGTGTGCGATTGGTGATGAATGCCGACTTCATTTATTGAGCTGTTGAATGAGCCTAACAAATCCTCATCAATTGAGAAATAAATAGCGTCAGTGAAGCTTGAAGCCAAATCAGTTGCGGCTTAAGGTCTGCTCACTTACATAAATTCTATTCGTAAAAGAAGGACTTGATCGTGACGGCATTTGATACAAAACGGGTAATCTGCGGTGACTGGCGACATCCACGACAAATGCTGGGAGATCAAACCTATGACGGTCATATGTCGATTCATGATGACAAGATGGCCGAAGATTTGGGATTCTCCGGCGCGCCGATTGAAGGTCCAACCCATTTTAGCCAGTTCGCGCCGTTGCTTGAGGAAATTTGGGGCCAGGTTTGGTTCGAGCAAGGCTGTATTAGCTCACATTACCTGAACATGGTTGTAGAAGGTGAAGAAGTGCGCGCTTTCGCTGAAGTGCCTGGGCCGGGTTCACGTATCACGAATATATGGGCTGAGAAACGCGATGGCACACCCGTACTGCAAGGTACCGCTAGTATCGGGCCGGAGCATCCGGACACAGAGTTAGATCGTCGCCGTGCAAAACTTCGTGCGGCGGATCAGTTGGTTATCTTGTCCGATCTATCGGTGGGTATGAAAGGCGCCGCACCCGAACAAGTCATTATGGATTTCGATCAAAACATGGGCGATCTTTACCCATTTAGTCTGAACAATAAGCTTGCGGGTATTACCGAACTGTCGCCTTGGTATACGCGAGAAGGTGCTGCTAGCTCTCCTTGGGGACGAGCTATCATTCCAATGGAAATGCTTAGTGTGCTGACGAATTACAGTAATCGAGGGGCAAAGTTTCCTGTTAAAGGTCCAGCCGTTGGCTTGTATGCCGATCAGGAAATCAAACTGATTGATGGTCCGTTGTTTGTCAATGAACCGTATCGATTAGAGCGAGAGATTGTTCATTTGAGTGAAAGTCGACGGGTAGAGTCTAATTGGGTGATGACATCCGTTTTTGAAGAAGCATCCGGTAAGCTGGTTGCTGAATGCCTGTTGAATTCTGCCACTTTGAAAGCCTCTTATGCCAAATACGAAGAGGAGGCGAAGTTGCTGGGTAAACCCCTCGACTAGATTTCACTCACGTAGGCTTCTGTTGCTTGTTAGGCATTGAACATTACCAACCCTGACTGCCTGGGCCGCCTTTGATGGGGCCCGTCAGGGTATCGGTAACCCATCCGCCATAGTAACCACCCGGTTGCGGCTCGACCTTTTTGTCATCGATATAACAATCGACCATTGATGGGTAAAAAGCAGGCCAAAGGTATAATGTCGAAAACGCTTTGAACATTCTGACGTAACGCCAACCGACTTCCTCATCGTTGATCAGCAGTGGCTGGGAATAACCTTTCCATTCACACAGACTGCCTTGGTCACCAAGTGCGAACTTGGCGGTTTTAACGTCTTCGGGCGGGAAGTAGTAGGTGGGTGCGCCGGCGGTTTCAATGACTCGAACGGCGCGGTTCGTTTTCGCTAACAGGACATCGCCCCGCATAACCTTTAATTCTGATTGCACCCGTTGAATGATTGGTGGACGAGGAAAGTCCCAGACAGATTCCTGACCTTGGTCTGGCTCGACAGCAAAATCGGGTCGCGACTTACCTGTATGCTGCCATTTGAGTCGAATCTCCTTGATCTGGCTAGTATCCGGCAAGCTCGGCACTTCATCGGTAGCGCCATTTTTTTTACCCTTTTTTGTCGCCTTTTTGTTCTGTGCCATAGTGCTAAAGGTCTCGTCTACTCTGCGATGCGCAGTAGTGGTTTGCTATTGTGAATAGAGCATAGTTGACAAAGACTAGACCATAATCATTGTCAGCTCGCAATCACTCATCGTATGCTGTGGCGAAATATCGCAATGGAATGATGAAAGCCATGCAGAACAATGTTGTTGATCGCGAAGAATGGGTTCGCCATCGGGCTGAGTTACTCATGCTAGAAAAAGCCCACACCAAAGAAAGGGATCGGTTGAGCCAGTTGAGGCGTCAATTACCCTGGGTAAAGGTTGATAAGAACTACAGCTTCGAATTGGACGAGGCTGAAGTAAGTCTGGTGAGCTTATTTGGCAACAATAGTCAGCTCATCGTCTATAACCTGATGTTTGGTGAAGAATGGGATAGGCCTTGTTTAGGTTGCACGAAATGGGCAGAGGCCCTGAACGGTACGGTGTCTCAATACAAAAATGCCGATGCGACGGTTCTGGCGATATCGAGTGCGAGCCAGAGTCGAGTCAAAATGGAACAAGCAAAACGCGGTTGGACCTTCCCATGGGTATCTGCGGTAAACACCGATTTTAGTCATGATTATTATGGTTCGGCGGACAAAGGCACGAAGACAAAATCGACCGGTACTGAAGATGTGTATTTTGACCGTGGTGAGAATCATGGCATTAGTGTTTTCTACAAAAACGAGGCTGGTGAGGTATTTCACACGTACAGTTGCTATAACCGTGGTGTAGAGTCAATGAATGGTACGATGGCCTACCTTGATATTTTGCCAAAAGGCCGCACTTGGTAACCAGCGGTTGCGTGGTTTGCAACTCAACAGTTTCTTCAATGATTTAATAAAAACGTCTTTTTAAACATTATTGGTAACCCGATGACAAAACACTACAACGAACTAACAATCGAAGAACAACAAGTCATTCTTCACAAGGGTACAGAGCGTCCCTTTACAGGTAAGTACGACGATTTTTTTGAAAATGGTGTCTATGTCTGCAGACAATGTGACGCGCCCCTGTATCGATCAGAGGATAAGTTTCAGGCACATTGCGGTTGGCCAGCTTTCGATGATGAGATTGCTGGTGCCGTCCGCAGAGAGACGGACGCTGATGGTCAACGGGTGGAAATACTTTGTGTGAATTGTGATGGCCACTTAGGGCATGTATTCGAAGGCGAAGGTATTACACCGAAAAGCACAAGGCATTGTGTGAATTCAGTGTCGATGAAGTTTGTCGCGTCCGAATAGAAGGCAGCTGAATAAGAAGCATCCGAGCAACGTTACCTGCACTAGCCGTCCGATGCTTCGGCCAATTTTAATAGAGATTAGATCGGTCACACGCGGTGTATAAAGCGTGTGGCTAATCCGCTTGCAAATGTGTTTCGATAAAGTCCATCCGATCCTTACCCCAATAAATCTCTCCATCGACGACCATGGTTGGTGCGCCGAAAACGCCGGCCTGTTGTGCGTCAGCAGTGGAGTCGATGAGTGCCTGTCGTGTCTCGGCTAATTCACACCGTTCAATGAATTCCGTTGGCCTAACGCCAAGATCCAGTGCAATGCCCGCTAACGTATCGTATTCGCCAATCGAACCTTCATTGTTTTCCCAATAGGCTGCAAAGATGGCGTTGATGTATTCAGGCTCCAATCCCCAGTGCCGCATGGCGATCGCACCCTTTAACGCGCGACTGGTCTTGATGGGGAAGTTGTCTGGCATAGCAAATGGCAATTTATAGCGATCTCGCCAACGATTTAGATCTGCTAAACGGTTACGCATTTTTGCCTTCGGCTCATCCATCAAAACATAATTGTTGGATTGGAAAACATGCCCTAGGTTAAAGGGATGATAATCAATTTTAGCATCGTACTTTTCGGTCAGAGGCACGAGTAGTCGCAACGCGAAATACGAATTAGTGCTACCAATATCCCAATAAAATTTAACCGTCTTGGTGGATTGTGTCATTTTTTATTCCTTACCAGAGAAGTCAGGATCGCGTTTTTCAAGAAATGCCGTAATTGCTTCTTGGTTGGCCGGGCTGCCAGTGAGTTCAGCAAGCCCTTCGTTTTCCTTGACGATATGTGCTTTAAGTTGCTCTTTGTGCGGTCCCATCATCAGAGATTTTGTTTTCATGACGGAAGAGGAGGGTAGTGCGGCCAACTTTGCGGCCTGTTCATTGACCCTGATGAGTAGCTCATCCTGGGGTAGCATCTCAAGCGCAAGGCCGCTCTCAACGCATTCTGCTGCTGTCATCCACTCGGCGGCAAGAAGAAACCAATTGGCTCGTTGTCTGCCCATAAGCTGAGGAAAACTGTGAGTGCTACCGGCCTCAGCGGTTAGGCCTAAAGCTGAAAAAGGGCATCGCAGTCTTGCCCCCTTGGCAATGTAGGTAAAGTCAGCAAGACCACATAGTGTTGCCCCAATGCCAACACCGATACCATTGACAGCAAGTAAGAATGGCTTCGGGAAATCAACGATAGCGTCGAGCATACCGGCCAGCCCATGTTTGGGTGGATCTGACGGGCGACCCATCGCTGCCAGATCGGCGCCGGCTGAAAATGCGCGTCCTTCTCCAGTCAAAATTAGCACCTTGACTTGATTGTTGGTGGCCGCATCTAGAAAGGCGTCAGTAAGGTCATCCATTAGTTGTGGGTTAAATGCATTAAGTGAATCAGGACGATTTAACGTCACCGTCAGGATCGAACTTTCTAAGTGTGTTTTTACTGTCATAGCAATGCTCGGTCTGTTTTATCGACATGGATATTCGTATTTGCGGTCAAGAATAGCACAACAAAAATGCGATATGATGGCAGTCGAAGGTGCTATTGGTAAGATGTATGACAGCTAAATTGAATGGTTTATCGACTCGTCAGCAGGTGATGGTGCTCTACACGGCTAACTCGGCATTAGATACAGGGGTTATAGCTTGGTCATTCTATGATGGTACCGGTAAGACGGTGCATATGGCGGGTGACCAAAATGATCCCCCTTACAGCACGGGCTTGGATGCGCTGCTTGACGGTTGGCGATTGATTCAAGCCAGTCCGCTTATCAGTCATGTGTCAGGTGATGAGTTTAGGACGGATTATCTCAAGTACGAATTCTTCTTTGAGAAGATGGTTGAACAGATTAATGAAACGGAGGGTAAGTAATATGGCCAAGCCCGTGTTACTCAGTTCAGAAAAAATGGCGCAGTTTGCGTCCCGCGGTTTTCTGATGATGGAGGGCGTGGTACCTAAACGAATTAACGATCAGTTTCTGAATGATATTGGTAAGGTGCCGGAATCTGAGATCAGTGACCCAATGAGCTACTACGGTAAAGTCATGGGGACAAGCGCCATTCCAGTAGTGAACGCAGGTTTGCCTTTGTCTGACGCTTACCCGAATGATAACGCCTTGTCGAAAATGCTGGCACTGCCTAAGGTTGCAGGTGCAGTGAAGAGTTTAGTGGGTGATGCGCCCAATTTTGATCATCATTTTCTACATATGACATTTCCACCGAGCTTCTACGAAGACAGTAGCCGGCCTCAAGCCTCGCAGCATTGGCATCAAGATTCTACCATTGATCCGCGGCAAGCCTTTGATGTTCAAATAATGTATTTCCCCCATGCGGTCACGGCAAAAATGGGCGGTACGCGTTATCTGCCGGGCAGCCATTTACGAATTGTCAGCGAAGCTGCCATTGGTCGCTATCAAAATATAAAGGGGCAGGAGTTTGTGACCTGCAAGGCCGGCACGCTTTTGTTCATGCACATGGGCATATGGCATGGCGGTGGACTGAACTTGTCGAACAAGGTGCGTTACATGTTCAAAATTCGCATGTGTCCCACGCAGAGACAAGAGCGTCTCTGGGATACTTCAGATCTGGGTAATGATCACTATGAACAACGGCCCATTTTCTGGACCGGTTTGAAGGGGAAAACAAATCCGATTCACGCAACCCTTACGACATCCGAGCCTTGGTTTGAATATGACACGGGTCGACTTGAATACATCAATCGCGTGCTTTTCTGGCGTTATCTACTCGGCGATGACAGCTTTGATGCAGATTATTGGTTGACGCGGGTTGAGAACGAATATGCCTAAAGTCATGTCGATAAGTTTTTGATTTTAATGTGTTAATTCCGATTTTTTTTGCCTTGCGTCGCGATCCTGTGCAGTCTAATTATCAATGCCAGCTATAGGGCAAGAGAACCATCAGTGAGAGTCAAGATTTTCAATTAGCATAAGGGTTAGTATCCAACCTAGTAAACACATAGACACAACGTGTTTGGTTAGACGACACACGAAAAACAAAATATATACGTAAAGGAAAGCTACATGTCTGTACAACCCATTAATAAAGATACCCCTCATGTTGAAGTTGCCATAGTTGGTAGTGGCTTTTCCGGCTTGCTATGTACGAGTTATTTGAAAGACGCGGGTATTGAAGACTTTTGTGTTTTTGAGATGACACCTTCAGTAGGAGGTGTTTGGAGTAACGGTGGCGTTGGTTCTTATCCTGGCGCAGCATGTGATGTGCCTGCCTATACCTATCTGCCTTTTCTAGATAAGACAGGTTTCATACCATCAAAGAAATATGTCAGTCAGACGGAAATTGCGGGCTATGCTGAAATGCTTACTGACTTTATTGGCGTCAGAGACAATATCAAGTTTAACCGTAAGGTCACTGAGCTTCGGTATATCGGTGACGGAGAAAAAGCTTGGACGGTAACGACCATTGATACAGCCTCGGGCGGCGATGAGCAGGTTGTTACAGCGCAGCATGTTGTGTCTGCAAACGGACCGCTCTCAAGTCCCCGTATGCCTGAAATTTCAGGCATGGAGACGTTCAAGGGCGAGAGCTTCCATACGGCCCAATGGGACAAAAGCGCCTCTTTGAAAGGCAAGAGAGTTGGTGTGGTTGGCACGGGTGCTTCGGCCGCGCAGGTGATCACTGCAATTGTCGATGATGTGGAACATCTTACTGTGTTCCAACGCACACCTACCTGGTGCCTACCTCGTGATGACGAGCCAACCCCCGATGATATTACTGAAAAATTCAAAGCCGGTGGTTACAGCGAAGAACTTCGTCGGGTCGCTTGGCGAGAGGGTGAGTCTACTGAAGATACAGGTTTCACGTTCGAGGCATTACACGATGTAGCTCAGAATGATGCGATTTGTGATGAGCTGCGCGCGGCTATCAAGCGTGACGTTAAGGATCCCGAATTATTAAAATTGTTGACACCTGATTACCCGTTCTTCTGTAAACGCGCACTATTTATCGACGATTACTACACAACCTACAATAAGCCGAATGTGACGCTGGTGCATGATAATGGCGGTGTCGTTGGGGTTAATGAAACGGGACTCGAAACAGCTAGTGGCGATACCTACGATTTTGACGTCATTATTTATGCCACAGGTTTTGACAGCAACTTTATTCCTTTTCCAATATATGGTCGCGAAGGGGTTAGCCTTGCGGACAAATTTGGTGCTAACGAAGCCAATAAATTTCAAATGGTTAAGCCACATTCGCTTTGGGGTATACACGTTGACGAAATGCCGAACTTTTACATGATGATCGGTCCGCAAAGCTTAAACCCGGTCACCAATGTCACTTTGTTGTGCGAAGAGCAGTCAAAATACATTGCTGACTTAGTGTCTGGTATGAAGGCCAAAGGTAACATTGCAGTTGAACCCACAACCGCAGCTGTCGAGAATTGGACAGACATGTGTGAAGCGTCTTCCGAGGGTAAGGTTTGGTTGCGTTGTAATAATTGGTATATGAAGACAACCAAAACAGACGTTGCTGAAAATCGTGAGCGAGCATCTGGTATGTGGATGGAATCCTATGCGGAGTATCTGCAGCATGTGCTGGGTGAGAAGGGTGGCAGCCGGGATGAACTCTTAAGCTATAGCTAAATTTAGTGTTGTCAGCGACGGATTCTATCGTCGCTATAAGGAAAACGAACCGGAACAATGGTTCGTTTTTTTTTGCTTGAATTTTGTCCCTATACCGATTTTTTGATTCTTATATTGTCAATAATTCATGCGACATTAGTAATAGTGGGTCGAGCGACATTAGGTTGCAGTTTGCCTACTCGTTCATAATCAGGATATATCGCATGCTGAAATCTGCCCAAGTCATCTTGTTTTTAGCGATAACAGATGCTGACCGAAGTCGGTGCTTCTACGAAGATGTTTTGGGTTTAACGTTTGTTAGCGATGATCCCTTTGCTTTAATCTTCGAAATTGACGATAGAGTATTGCGCTTGGCAAGAGTTGAGTCGATGACGCCGGCACCCTATACAGTTCTAGGTTGGCAAGTTGCCGACATTTACTTAACCGTAGAAAACCTTGTTGCGAAGGACGTCGAATTTCAGATTTTTGCCGGTATGGATCATGACCATCGTGCTGTCTGGAATTCTCCGTCGGGTGCAAAGGTTGCTTGGTTTCATGATCCTGACGGCAATGGTCTATCACTGACCCAAGAATAAAGCCCGATGACAGATGTGCCGGTCTTTGCATTACGCGGTAGGCAATGTAATCACAGTGTCTTACCGCTTTTAAGGCAAATTTTAGGAGGCGACAGAAGGATTGATTACGAACGGATTTTGATTAGTACTGGCGGCTATTATTTCGGTGATCATGGTCTATGCGGGAATCGTCATAGTGGCACATGGGTTCGGTCTATTTGATGTGTTTTTTAAGATTTGGTTTTGCTCGCGTGGCCCGCCAGTTCAACTTGGACCGTATGTGTATGCTTCTTCTTTCTAGTTTTTTGGTTAGCTTGGCGAAACAATTTTAGCGCCAGTGGGGTGATTTTAGGATTGTGCGGCGTTGTTGGCGGTGCCCCCTTGCTGGCTACTGACCTTTTGTATATCAGCTTTGTTACCGAAGGTGATGCTAAACGAATGTTGCTGGGTGAAGTAAGAGCGGCGCTGTAAACTGTCGCCGAGACGTCAGGTCTCGGCGAATAGGTATGTCTTTAACCAAACGGGCTAGCGAGGCACTACTTTTCCCTTCGAGATAACCGTATCAATCTTTCGAGTATTTCGAATATCCTCTAAAGGATTCTTCGCAAGCAAGACGAGGTCCGCGCGTTTTCCAACTTCAATTGTGCCCATTTGATCTTGTATACTCAGAAACTCAGCCGGTCGAATTGTCGAAGCTTCTAGTGCCTGTAGCGGCGTCAGACCTGCTCGAACCAACATTTCAAGTTCACGATGTAGGCTATAGCCGGGTATTGCCAATCCAATCGGCGTATCGGTCCCTGCGCCAATAGGGACGCCGGCATCTAACATGCGTTGAACCATCTTCAAGGAGTAGTGAGAAAATCGTAAGTCACGTTTTTCGTAATCCTTGGGAATAAATTGGTTCGGCATATTCCACTCTTTTTGAACCGCCGGCAACATTGCGCTGATCGCATCATCCCAATCAGTCTGCTCGTAAGGTGGTGCAAGCGGTATAGCGTTAAGCCTGAGGGTTGGCACTTGAATAGTCTCGGTTAGACTTGCTAGCACCATCGCACAGCGTTCTTCATCTAGAGCAGCAATGGCGTCTAAACGTTGCAGTTGGTGTAGTGAGGATCGCAGAGCATGTCCAGATTCAATATTTTCAGCAGTGAGTTTTTGCTGCCGGATAACGAGCAATGCCTCTGCGTTTGATGCGCAATCTAATTCAATGTTTCGTAGGTGTTCCATCGTGCCGACTTGATTGCCGACTGTTGACGCTAATAGATGCAAGGGCACGTGAGAGGCGATGGGCATTGAGAGTTTGCCTGCTTCATCGACAAGTGCTGCAAAAACTTCAGGGCTAACCAACTCATAAATTTTGATAAAATCAGCACCGCCGGCTTTAAGCCGTCGAACATTCTCTCTCGCCTGTTCGGCGTCGGAATTTTGCGTGCCAATCAAAGGCCGTGCATCACCGTCATAAACGACCTGCTGACCATCGAGCAGTGGACCGCTAAAAAAGACCCGCGGTGCAGTCGCGCCGGGTGTGCGCATGCGCGCGATGACAGGGGTCAGATCTTGCATCATGCCACCGGTGTCACGCACGCTGGTGACGCCCCAGGACAAAAATGATTGCGGCATCAGATCAGTAAAACGGTCGTCGTAGGTGAGATGAACATGCATGTCCCACAAACCTGGAATCAAATATTTACCGGTCCCATCGATAACGTTGTCTGCAGTTGTTTTTGTCGTATCGGTATCGGAGGACACGCTAACGATTTCATCGTCTCGTATAACAACAGTGACATTTTCGATCAGACCCTGTTTGGCGTCTATCAACGTGACATTGGCGATCGCAATATCATTGTTAATATTTTCAGATTGCCCTGTTGTGCAAGAAGCAAGTAGGGCGCATGCGATAAGTGTGGCGAGCAAAGTGAGTCTTTTCATATCAACCAGTTTAGTGTTTTTGTGTTTATATTATTTTTTCGAGCTACGTATTTGATTTTTTAAGCATGCCGCGGAAAGTTTGCTAGCGCTAGCCAATGCCAAAGGGGTTAGCATTGCGTCGACCAAAATCAGGTAATGCATCTGGGTCAACATCAACCCAATTTGCAGTTCGCTTCTCAAAGAATGCTGCATTGCCTTCGGCGGCGTCAGGACCTTTGATTGCCCAGCCAATGGCATCATCATCTTCATAGATGGCCCGATAAAATTCACCCTCGTCCATCATGCGACCCCAGGTCATGCGCTTCACAATTGAGACGGCTGTGGGAGACGAGCCAGTGGCTATGTCGCTGGCAAGCTTTCTGGCCTCATCCATGAGTGACGCTTTGGGTACGGAACGTAATACCAAGCCCATTTCTGCGGCCTCTTTGCCAGACACCTTACGGCCAGTTAAAAGTAGGTCAGCGGTTTTCTCAAGCCCAATCAGTTTCGGCAAAATCCACGTTGTACCCATTTCTGGAATCAATCCCCATTTGACGAACGAAAAAGCTATTTTGGCATCATCCGCCGCAAGGCGAATATCACAGGTCAATGGGTAAGCCGCGCCAAACCCGCCGGCCGCGCCATTGATTGCACAGATAACGGGCTTGGAAATTTGGAAAGGGTAAGTTCGCAGCACACGTTGGGTCGGATGCCCGTCGGTATTGACGGGTGTTGAATCTTCACCCCGTTCGCGAACATCATTGAGGTCGAGACCGACGCAAAAAGCATCGCCTGCGCCGGTGATGATGACAACTCTGACATCGGGGTCTTTGTCACATTGACGCAGGTATTCGGTGAGCTTAATAGCCATCTCAGGGCTGTAAGCATTGCGCTTTTCAGGTTGATTAAAGGTGAGTGTGGCGATGTGATCACTTATCTCAAACAACAGGTGGCTCATGAGTCTCTTCCTAGATTGCGTAGTTACATTATTTATTAAAACACAATATCAAAATCCGCTGGGTAAAACCGCATCGACTTAATGGTTAACTGGGTGTCTTTTTAAACTAGTTTATTGCTTGTTGCACCGCCACTGTGACGAGTAGATTGCATTAGCTTAGATAATCCAGCGTCTGCTGTTACGTCGATTGCTTGTGGTGCTCTATGCCTAAGTTGCTCTGTTTTAGCTGCAAGTTGTGTTTGTGTCAAAGCGCCGATTGAAGACTCAGCACTCTGCCGCTAACTTATCGAAATTGACTGTTTTGATGATGTTGTTGCCACCAAAACCGGTATGGTCAGCGTAATGTTGATCAGTGACGGTCAGCAGAATCTATCGCTGTTTGGGACCGCCGTGCTCGTCACTCATGTGCGTAAAGCGAGGTTATTCATTCATAAGTATTTTGGTTGGGATAATGCGAAAAATCGTCCGTTGTTCCTCATCCATCATTTTGATGAATTTCGCGTCACCTTTAAAGTTTGGGTCGTCGGTCAAAATTTGAAACACACGTTCCGTTAATTCAACCCGCTGCGGATCTTGATCGATACATTGTGCCTCACCGTAAACAACGAGTTGCTTGCGGCCATCGTGGATTAACAGGGCGACTTTGGGCTGACGCAAAGCATTTTTCCATTTTGCCGTATAGCTTTTAACGGAAATAGCGAAGTCTTTACCATTCCAGGCGTACCCGATTTGTGAAAGTTGAGGTGAGCCATCTGTTCTTCCCGTTGCGAGCACTGCCCATTTGTGATTGTTGAGATAATCCTGCTGTGCTTCGGTGATCGTTACGGGGTCCATCGATACTCTCTGTTTGTTTGTTTGTTTGGATTTTGGCGTGTTTTTAGCCTAAGCAATCAGGGCTTGAGTCAATCTATTTATGCAGTTCTCAGACACTTCTAGTGCAACGCTAGGTTTGTTAAAGCTTGTATGTCGTTTCGCTAACTAGTAACCGACGTGGTGATTTTTTGGTGTCTGCCATGTGCGCGATGTCTTTGCCGATTGCTCGCTTAGCTTCATCTGAATCGAAGAAACGTTCGCGTAGGTCCGGCAGCGTGTCAAAACCACAAAGTGCGATGCCATCCCATGCAGGTCCGTTAAAACAATGCACCACGCTCAACTGACGATAGTGGCTCATGGCCGTATGGGACTTTAATGCCAATGGTGCATGCACATCTCGCCAATGAGCATCGCTTTTAACGTGGCCTAAGGCTGGGTGTGAAACCATTGGAAACAAACCAATCACGCCTTCCAAAATTTGTGACGTGTCGTTATTTTCGTGGCGAGTATGGGGGTGAATTTTATGACGATTCGATCGTGCTTTGATGTTTCGTTCGCAAACTAAGTAAAGACCAACATCGGCCAACCCTTTTAAGGATTCAAAATTATCCGTTACTGTTTTTAAAAGGATTTGGCAGGGCAGCTTTTCCATGACGCTAGGGTCTGTTCGCGTTTCCTCGAACACCGTTCCACCCATATTCTTTGCGGCATCGTAAATGCGCGCACGGTTGTTGCTAGCGACGACAAAAAACATCGCATTCGAAGAAACAGAACTTGAAGAAACAGAGTTTGAAGACATGATTCACCTTAACAAATTCAAAATCGTTTTATCTATTGCAAATAGATCGTTGATCATTCATAACAAGACGTTGAGAACTATGCAATAGGAGGCGCAAGGATGACGCATTGTTGTATCACCCACCTTGTCGGAATAAAGCCAGATAGCCTCGAGCAAGGACAAAAGCAACTTGCAGACTATAAGCTTTAGCGATAGGCGAGGTGAAGCCGCTGTAAGCCCATCAAGCCCTTAGAGTGATCGTCACAATCGGCCTTAATCGAGTTCTATTCGGTGGTAGCTCTATGGCTATGTCGGGTTGCACAATAAATGAAGCGTCATCGTCAGAAGCAGTTTTGCCGATTGCCAAGGCGTGTCCACTTATTGATGCGGGTGGTTCACTTGAGATGGCAGAATTGAGCCAAATGTAGAGACAGTTTTCAGGGTATTTCAGTTAATAAACATACTGCGTCTGGTAAAGAAATAGCAAGGTAAGTAACTATGACTGATCACAAAATTAAATCCGAAGATGGCCGATGCTTAAGTTTTGCTGATTTTGGTAAGCCAGATGATATCGCCGTATTGTGTTGCCATGGTGGCCCTGGTTCAAGACTTGGATTGCAGTCTATTGCTGGGCAGGCCATTGAGAAGGGTTTTCGGCTTATTGGGATCGATCGACCTGGTTACGGTGAATCATCGGTTAACCCTGGCCGAAGTATTTGTGATTGGACCGAGGACGCCCTGGCGATTGCTGATCATTTAGGTGTGCACAAGTTTTTAACAGTGGGTCTATCAACCGGCGGCAGTTACGCGCTGGCGACAGCGGCTGTTGCGTCAACGCGGGTAATGGGTGTGCTGGTTGGCTGTGGCATGTCTGATATGCGTTGGGCGAGTAACGTTGAAGAAGCCAGAATGAAGGGTGCTGAAGCCATTTGGCAGGCGGCGGATCGAGATGAAGCCATTGCGATTGCGTTAGAGCAATTTGGCGAACAGGGCGAGAAGATGCTTGAGGTCGATCCGGATGCGGAGCCGGTGCTTAGTCCTGCTGATTTGGCCTTTGTAATGGAACCTAACTATGGTGCGAATGATCCAAATAATGAACCTTTCCGTCAGGGTGTCGTGGGTTACGCGGATGATAGGATCGCAGACGGTCCAAAAAATGGCTGGTCTAGTTTTGATATCAATGCAGTTGTCTGTCCAGTGTCTGTTATTCATGGAGAGCAGGATTGGATTGTACCGATAGCACATGCCCACCACACAGCGAGTTTACTCGGGCAAGTGCAATTGAAAACCTTTCCTCAACACGGCCATTTGAGCTTAGTTGTAGAGTTAGTTGATGCATTGACAGGATTGATCGATCGCGTCGAACCTACAGCTATTTAATTGTTGTCCGCTTAGTCGCTTCGGAGGAGATGAAACAATACAAGACGTGCGCAATGGCTTCAGCGCTGTTAGGCCTTATGTTTATGGTCCCCATAGCATTCTAGCGTTTGTCACAAATGCTCTAGTTGGCAAAGTGCTGGTCGAACACGAGCTGGGCGGCAATGCCAATCATATTGAGGTGAAGCTTAGTGACTCCGTGATCGTGTTGGAGTTGTGCGATCCGCCGCATGCATCATGTTTGTCGGGCTCTATCTATGTCTACGTACCGAATGTTGATGCTGTCGTAAGTCGCGCCGTGGATTGTGATGTTGAGGTATTTTCTGCCGCCGAAGACAAACCCTATGAAGAGCGTCAGGTAGGTGTCAAGGACGCTTATGGCAACGTCTGTTGGGTTGCGACCTATCAACCCAACAGCTGATTTCCGCCTACGCTATTCCAAACGGGGCCACTTCTCTAGGTGTACCTGTAGTAACTCGATCAGCGTGCCGTCGGGGTCGATGCAGGTGGCGATTTCTGCTAGACCATCTTTTGCGATCTGCGGTGGGCTGATAAATTCAACACCTTGTTTAACAAGTTGCTCGTAATCTGTATTGAGATTTGCTGAAGCTAGACAAATTCTAACCAAGCCAAGATCTGCGTTGTTTAAGGGTTTCGCTTGAAATCTTTGCGAGATGTCAGAAAACTCCGTTAGGTCTATTTTCGGAAAGCCATTGTCTAGTTGCATGATGCAGGCTCTTGCGGTTGATTCATTGGGCAAGCCTAGCGCAGTATTGCTGGCAGTATCGATGGGCTTTGGATCGACTTCAGCAGTTATGCCTAGATAAGGTATCGCTGGAATAAACGACTCGAAGCCCAGCTTTCTGTAGAACTCGATAGAATTCTCGAGGTTGCTTACGTTGATATTGATATGGCCCCACCTTAGTTTCATCGCTTGATCGGTCATTGTCTGTCTCTATTCGGTTGAGGGTTTAAGGAAGTAGATGATCGTTTAGGGCGTGATTGTGCAACTTATGTTGTGTGTATCTAATGCAACAACGATGCACAACAACGATGCACAACAACAATTTCGGCAGCAATGCCCAGCAGCAAAAATGGTGAGCGCCGATATCATTGATTAAATGTATCGGCACCTAGTTGGCTATTTTGCGTAAGAGGCGGTGCAGAGTTGGTGCAAAGTATAGTGGTCAAAATCTGTCCTAGTTATGTAGGCTCTGATAGGCGCTATCTCCTATTTTCCCCGCAACCTTTGAACCTAGATCATGGGCAGCGATGACACCTCTCAGCGCAACAGACTTCGTAATTTCCATAGGCATGTTCGCAACGGTTGCATACTCAGATGTCTCTTTTGCTAACAGGTTGAGAGATGCTGTGTCTGATACCTCGATGGACAATTGTCCAAGATGAATAGGTAATCCGACTTTGGCAAAAAATTCTGCCGCCTTGTTAGCTTCGTCAACATCGCCTTCGATCATCAATTGAGTCAGAACACCCATGGCAACCATCTCGCCGTGCAGATAATTGGCATGAACGATGGGTAGGTTTGTGTAACTCTGGGCGATTGCATGGGCGACCGCCAGGCCACCGCTTTCGAATCCTAAACCGCTAAGTAGTGTATTGGCTTCAACCACTTTTTCGAGCGCTTCATCAACCCGATTGGCTTTAACAGATTCCACAGCCGCCTCACCAACGGCATACAGGGTCTCAGCACAAATAGTACTAATTGCGTTCGCTGCAAGCGTGGGGCGCGTTCCCATAATCGTGGTTGCATTCGGATTATTTAGACAAACTCGCGCTTCGTACCATGTTGCCATTGCGTCTCCAATACCAGCGACAAGGTAGCGGGTTGATGCGTTTGCGACAACTTGGGTATCGACAATGACAATTGCCGGATTCTGTGGAAAGAACTCAGCACCGCTTGAAACTCCGTCCGGGGTGTATAACACTGAAACCGCGGACGTCGGCGCATCATTGGATGCGAGTGTGGGAACGATTACAACATCAATGCCAAGTCGGTAAGCAATGCACTTGCCTGCATCGACGCATTTGCCGCCACCAACGGCAATTAAACAATCGACAAACTTGTCTGAAAACGCTTCAACCTGCTTGTCGATTTCTGCTAGGGAACACTCGCCATCAAACGCGGATGTATGTACCTCAAGCCCCTTCGCTTCAATACTATTAATAACCGTCTTAGCATCGGCTTTTAAACCGCGCGATGAGGCCAGAATGCCAACTCGCTTTGCGCCGAGTAGCTGCAGGTACTTGCCTGTGTTGGCTAATACGCCTTGACCTTGGATATAGCGCTGCGGTGCAAGCAGGACGCGGGGCGCAGGTCCTTTTCTATTGGCATAAATTGTCTGGGGAAAAAATAATGGCGCGTCTCTCATGGATTAGTCCTATGGAATGCTCTTGACAATAAAGTTGCGATGGAACTGAGTCTATATAAGTGGCTTGATGTCAGCTAGTGGCTTGGTGGCGATATGCAGCAAGCCCTGCGAGGCCAAACAAACCGATTAGAGCTGCCTGATGCTTTCCTGACCTAGGTCAAGTCTTCATGGGTTGGTATTGATGTAAAGATCTTGCTTACATATACTGATTTGAGACTAACATTTTCAGGTTTCAGATGAGCACCGTTGTGCCGATATAACAGACAACTCACATTCTGTAATGTATAGATAACCACATGATTATAAAACGAACCCTGCTTAATATCGCAATACTGTCAGCCGCCGCCTCTGGAGCGATAGCATCTACCGGTAGTGATGACGATGCAGTCAAAAAATATTCGCCGATGGCCAACACGAGTCATGCAACCAACGTATATTGGGGTGATTCTCATTTGCACACCGGATTGTCTTTAGATGCTGGACTGTTTGGCAATACGCTCGGACCAGACGATGCTTATCGTCTTGCTCGTGGAGGCAAAGTGATGGCGTCAAGCGGCACGCCCGTTCAACTCGCGCGCCCACTAGATTGGCTTGTCGTGGCAGATCATACTGATTTAATGGGTATCGCTGCAGACATAAAAAATGGTTCGCCGAATATACTAGCGGATGACATGAGCAGAGGTTGGCATGAGGGTTTCGTTGAAGGTGGACAAGCTGCGGCCGAAGCAGCTTTTGATCTTATTGGTAAGTTTTCGCAAATGACTTTGCCAGAACAAATCGTCAGTGATTATAGCCCAGGCTCTGAAGTCTTCGGCGGGGTTTGGGAAGACATCGTTAACTCAGCTGAAAAGCATAATGAACCCGGCTTATTCACGGCATTCATTGGTTTTGAATGGACTTCTGTGCCAAAAGGCTTCAATTTGCATCGTAACGTTATTTTGCGTGAGGGTGCGGAGACAGCACTTAAGATTCAGCCACCGACAACGCAACCGCCCTTAGGTAGTACAAATCCAAAGGAATTGTATAAGTGGCTGGAGATGTATGAAGGTGAAATTGGTGGTCAGGCGTTCGCCTTTGCCCACAATGGTAATTTGTCAAATGGTTGGATGTTTCCCACGGAAGGCACTTACCATGGTGGCGTCGTTGATAATGAATATGTGACGCAAAGAGCAAAGTGGGAACCGCACTACGAAATCACTCAAATAAAAGGTGATGGCGAAGCCCACCCCTATTTGTCACCGGATGATGAATTCGCTGATTATGAAAATTGGGAAGTCGGTAATCTTGACATTAGCCAGTTGAAAACACCGGACATGTACAAGGGTGAGTACGCTCGTGAAGCTCTTAAGCAAGGTCTGGTATTGGAAGCTAAATTTGGTATCAACCCTTATAAGTTTGGGGTAGGCGGCGCGACGGACAGTCATACGGCATTAGCGACCGCTGATGAGAATAATTATTTTGGTAAATCTACCAGTGTCGAGCCTTCCAAAGATCGGGTGACTCATCCGTTTGCAAGTTCCGAGCTTGGTATTTTTGAGGGTTATGCGCTCGTCGCCTCTGGCTATACAGGTATCTGGGCGCATGAAAATACACGGGCGGCACTATTTGACGCAATGGAGCGTAAAGAAACCTACGCGACAACGGGACCTCGTATGGAGGTTCGATTCTTCGGTGGTTGGGATTTCAATAATAGCGATGTTTACGAAAACAATGCTGTTGACATAGGTTACGAGAAGGGCGTGCCGATGGGAGGTGATCTTACAGCGCAAGATAATGCAAAGAGAGCGCCAAGCTTTATGGTTTCTGCATTAAGAGACCCGCTCAGTGGTAATCTGGATCGTGTTCAGATCATTAAAGGCTGGCTGGATAGTGAAGGTGAAGTCCACGAGAGAGTTTACGATGTTGCGGTCTCTGATGGGCGAAGAATTAATAGGAACGGTAGAGCGAAAAAGACAGTTGGCAACACAGTAGATCTTGATACAGCAACTTGGAGTAACAGCATCGGTGATCCGCAATTGTCAGCGGTCTGGACAGACCCTGATTTCAACGCGGCTGAGTCGTCTTTTTACTATGTGCGTGTACTTGAAATACCAACGCCAAGATGGGTTGTCTATGACAAGATTAGATTAGGTGCTGAAATTCCTGAAGAGGCGGAATTGATTGGACAGGAACGTGCGTATACATCACCTATTTGGTATTCGCCGAAATAGTTTTCAGGTCGATAGCTGGCTTTTTTAATTTAGCCTTAAACGTTTGAATGAAAAATCCGCTCTCTAGGCGGATTTTTTTATCCGGCTACCAGTTTGTTTAAACGCAATTTTCATATGGACCTTTTTGTTTAGGTTGAAGGAAGCGAATAAGAAAATGTTAAAGAAAATTTTCTCAGAGCCACTGTTACACTTTATTTTTCTGTCGCTAGTTATATTCGTTGCCTATGGCTTTCTAAACCCTCGCCAGGATAATCAACAGGTGATTGTTGTCAGCGAAGGGCGCGTCGCTCAGATTAGTAACAGCTTTCGTGAGCGTTGGAAACGAGACCCATTTCCTAAAGAGCTGGACGGGGCCATACAGGCCTATGCGGTAAATGAAATGTTCATTCGAGAGGCGAAGGCACTAAGTCTTGATGCGGACGACCAGGTTATTGATCAACGACTAAGAAAGAAAATGAATTACCTGTTGGAGGATCTTGCTGATGCTAATCGGCCGACGGAAAACGCGCTAAAGCAGTTTTATGATAACAATGCTGAGAAGTATCGTTTGCCTGCGAGATACAGTTTCCAACAGGTGCTACTTTCTGCTGATAGAGAAGAGCCGGCGTTATCCAAAATGGTATTGATTCAAAAAAAGCGAATCGAACAGGGGTTCGATCCGCAGGGTGATACCAGCATGTTGCCTCGCGACTTAACACGCGTTTCAACCGATCAGCTGGCTCGTCGATTTGGCGGGGTGTTCGTAGACGCTTTAGCTGACATCGTTACACAGCAGTGGTCGGGACCGGTTGCATCGGCATTTGGTCAACACTTTGTTTTTATCATCGAAAAAGAATCTTCAGAAATACAAAAATTTGAAGCGGTTAAAACTGCCGTGCTAAGTGATTGGCAATACGACAATAACAAAAATTTCCAGAAAGATTATGAGGCACGCCTGCTGCAGCGTTACACAATTGTTGTGCAAGGCGCTGATTCGGTTTCGAGTGATGAAGATAGCAACGCGGACAAGGAAACTGCGAAAAAGCCCGATACAGTGCCCACGGCCATGACCGAGAATATATCTCCATGAAGTTAGGCATGTTTCTCTTGGGTATGATTTTCAGTGCGTGTTTGTGGGCTGATGATTTAAGACCCGCTTCGCTAACAATCCAACAGGTGCAACCGTTTGCGTTTGATATCAGCTGGACAGTACCTTTGAAAAATGGTGTGCGACCTGATTTTTCTGTGAAGTTTTCGGGAGATTTTCGACAAACCAGTCCTAAAATTGCTCGACGATTAAACAACACCAGCCGAGAAAACTGGAGGATTGAAAGTAACGATGCGGCAGCAGGTCTTGCGGGAGAAACAATAACGATTGTCGGACTGCGAGGCTCTACCTATGAAGTGTTGCTGAGGTTGGTTGACGAAAACAGTCAAACAATCACGGCGGTTCTCAATACCGACAAACCAGATTATGTTGTGCCCGCAATAGATTCGGTTGAGGGCGAGAATAGTATTATTGCCTATATCGGTTTGGGGATAGAACATATTCTCATTGGTCTTGATCACTTATTGTTTGTCGCCTGTCTGGTTTATATTTCGGGTACGCGAAGAAAGCTTTTGCTAACGATTACTGGATTCACGATCGCGCATTCTGTCACGCTGATTCTTGCCGCGACCGAAGTTTTAGTTATCCCGATTCCACCGGTCGAAGCAGTGATCGCATTAAGTATTGTGTTTCTTGCTTGGGAGATCGCAAAAAATCGCGAGGCCAGTTTGAGCTTGAAATATCCTATTTTGGTCTCGTCATCGTTCGGACTGTTACATGGCTTTGGTTTTGCATCGGTGTTAGCTGATATCGGTTTGCCTGAGGGTGAAAAGTTATCAGCACTATTGTGTTTCAATATCGGTGTTGAGATAGGCCAACTGCTTTTTGTTACATCACTATTTTTAGTATTCTGGAGTTTGAAGAAACTATATCAGCCCTTATCAATGCAAATGTTGCGCTTCCCAACAAGCTATTCCTGTGGTGTGCTCGCAACGTTTTGGATGTTCGAGCGGCTAGCGTCTTTTTAACTTTCCGGTCAATATTACTCTGCGCTAGAGCTTAACTCAGCTCGCGATATTCAGCTTCTGCACAGGATTATTTAAACCTGTGGTTTAATAAATTCTGCCAATCCAGTGAGTCGATGGTTACGTCTTTCGATCGCTGTGGCGAGGGATTTTTTGGTTGAGAAGAGAGTGACAAAAGATTTAGCGCGGGTGATGGCCGTGTAGATCAGTTCACGACTGAGGAGTTCTTCCCGTTGACGTTGATCACTTGGCGGAATCACTACACCGACATGATTGAATTCTGAGCCCTGTGACTTATGAACAGTCATCGCGTAACAGGCTTCATGGGCTGGCAGTCGCGAAGCAAGGTAGGTTTTGACGTTGTCTCCCTCATCTTTGAAGATCACGACATAGTTGTCATCATCGCTTTTCAGGCAGATACCGACATCACCATTAAACAGTTTTAGGTTGTAATCATTGCGACTGATGATGATAGGTTTGCCATGGTAGAACAGGCTGCCGCTCGGATTTAGCTTGTCCATGATGAGTTGATTTAACGCATGAACGCTGAAGTCGCCTTCTCGCATGGGAGTCAGCATTTGATAACGATCAAAAGCGGTAAGTATTTGCTGATGGTTTGAGCTATCTGTTAAACAACTCAGGTAAGAGGCATAACCATCCAACATAGAAGTTATAATCGTTGCTTCTGAAAATGCGGTCACGAAGTGAATCTGATCATTGCTCTGTTGGTCTGGTATTTCACCCAGGCGGACTGACTTTGCAAGAGCGCCAATGCCTTCGATATCACTAAAACGATAGCTGCGTTTCAACTCACAATAAGCATTGCTCAGTTCGTTTGGTTTGTTCACTGGCGTGATGTTTGTCGCCAGTGCTTTGTTTATGCGGCTGGATTCGTCTTGGCTGTAACCTGTTTGTATCGCACATAAATCTGACAACACCGAACCATTGTCGACTGAAGGTAGCTGTTTGGGGTCACCTAACAAAATCAGGCTGGCGTGGGGCGGCAATGCCTGTAAAACGTTGTTAAACATGACAACGTCGATCATTGAGACTTCATCAAGGATCAACAGATCGACATTTAGCGGATTACCACGATGGTGACGATTCGGTCGGCCATCACCCCTGGTTCCAATGAGTCGATGTAGTGTGCTGACATCTGTCGGGATGCCTGCTCGAAGGCTTTCAGGTAATTGATTTATCGCCCCTTCGATTGATTGTGCCAGACGTGAAGCTGCTTTACCGGTTGGTGCCGCTAAGCGAATCTTTGGTTGCTTGGTGTCGTTTACGTTATTGCTGTTTTGTTTCGCATTTTCTTCATTCGAGTGGCTCAGATAGGCCGCAAGGATTTTCACCACGGTACTAGTTTTGCCTGTGCCTGGGCCGCCGGTAATGATGGTTAACTGCCGTGTCAGAGCCTGAAATGCAGCAACTTTTTGCCAGTCAGTTGTAGTCTCGATGTCGGCTTCAACGGATGCTGTAAATAACTCATCGAGCATGGGTAGAAAGGCCGTGCTGGTCCCAGTCTTTAGATTACGCGCCGCCAGTTGCCGAACTATTTCAGCTTCATATTGATAGTAGCGTTGTAGATACAGTAGAACCAAGTCATCGCTGGCCTTGACTAAGACGAGAGGGGTGTTTGCTATGCTTCGCTCACTAGCGATAACGGTTGTCACCGTTTCGAGTGATGCCAACTTGGCAATGAGGTCTGTTCGGGACGACATATCAAGACAAGAGTGTTGCTGACTTTGCGCATGTGCGAGGTTAGCCAGGACGTTAACTAATTGGGCATCATCAGTGGCCGACAGTTCCGCCATAAATTCAGCGAAGTACACATCGAGATGAGTTAGATCTCCTTGGTCGAGTCTCTGTTTAAGAAATCCATACTTCATTTGACTAGCTCATCTAGCTCTTCGATAAGCGCCCGAGGTGGCATGTCATAAAACACGCCGGAACCGTTGCTGCGATTCATACCACGCAGGAATAAATAGCAGACACCACCAAAGTGTTGATCGTAGTCATAGTTTTCCATTGATTGTGCCAGATATCGGTTCAAGGCCACGGTATAAATCAGATACTGTAGGTCGTATTGGTGGTGCAGCATCGCTGCGTTTAGTTGTTCGTCTTCATATAAAGACTGTTCTGATCCTAGATCGTTAGATTTGTAGTCGATTAAGTAGAATTTGCCATCAACCTGGACAATCAAGTCGATGAAGCCTGTCATCATACCTTCAACCTTCGCAATCGATAGACTGCGATGCTGCTCAAGATACCCGGCAGCTTGAATAGTGCTGATGAATTCTTGGGTTAGTGCGGCGGGAAAGTGGAACTCTAACTCGTTGAGTCGATGCTTCGATTGAATATCAGCAAGACAAAAGTCGACGTCTTGCGACATGCTGGTCTCAAGAATATCAACCAACCAGCCCTCTAAAACCGTCGACCACTCATCTTGATTGTCCAGCAGACCGAAGCGTGGCAAATATTCTCGGGCAACGGCGGTTATTTCGGCAGCGGTTGCATGAAAAGCCAAGTGCTCCATCAAGTCATGTAGAGCAATACCAATTCTGGCGCCCCTTGGGAACGTGAAGCGAGAGAACTCCGCTGTCGGGCTTGCAACCTTGGTTGTCTCAGGTTCATCGTCACCGAAGCCTGCAACAATATCCTTTGGATGGTCGATATCTGCCTCTGGACTGTTTCGGCTTAAGTTACGTGTCAGTCCCGTATAACTGTGCACGCGCCATGAGTTATCAATACTTGGCAAAGCCGCAGGCGCAACGAGTGCGTCAGGTACTGTTTGATCGAGGTAGCTTGTTCTGGTGATCTTTAGTTCTACCTGCGTAAACAACGCCGCCGGTAGTTTCGTTAAGCTCTCATGCCAGGGGCAGGACTCATCTCCCAGACCAAGCAGTTTGGCAATGGCATACTTATGCAGATCGTTGTAATTAGGTAGACCAAGATAGCATTTGTATTTTGCTCGGGTGAACGCCACGTAGAGTAATCGCATATCTTCATCGAAGGCTTCTTTTGCCGCCAGCTGTTCGTGATCCCCCGACTTGATATGTAGCACCGGCGCGAAGGCGTTAGCCTCGGTTTGCTCATGAACAAGCCAGGTTTTCGGTTTTCTGGCACTTACTCCAAACCCTGATACGGGAATCATGACAATGTCATATTCCAACCCCTTAGCGGCATGCATGGTGACAATCTGAACGAGATGTTGATCGCTTTCAAGCCGAAGCTGGCTGTCTTCGTTTGAGAATTCTTGCGCCAGACTAAGTTCTCTTGAAAACCAATTGACCAGTTGATGCTGGCCGGGGTGGCTCACACTTCGAGTTTGAAGCAGTTCCGCTAGATGACGTAAGTTGGTGATTTGTCGCTCCCCGTCTACTTGCGATAACCATTTCTCGCTGAGCTTACGATGGCGGATGAGATGATTAATTGCCGCGGCTATATCGATACTCGACCAGAGCCGGTGGTATTCCTGAAACTCACTTAATACCGACTGTTGTAGATATACATCGTGATCAAGTGCAGCGATATGAGAAATTTGATTTTGCATCAGTTGCGTTGCAAGAGCCGCTTTGATTGCACCTTCGTTGTTAGGCTCGATAACCGCCAATAAAAATTGTCTGATGTCTTTGGCTGTGTCGGTGTTGAAGATACTGTCCTGAGTCAGGTAAACACTGCGAATACCGCGCGCGCTGAGTGACTGGCGCGCCATTCTTGCATGTTTTTTTGTTCTTACGAGGAACGCGATTTGGCCCGCTTGCAAGGGTTTACCGTTTACCAAGGCACCGTCCCGTTGAGCTAAGCTGAGTAATTCTGCAGTGGTCTCTGCTGCATCCTCCATCGCTGCTTGAGTAATATCGTCTGTTTTTCCATCGGCGGGGTTAGCGACAGTAATCGAAAAGGGCGTTTGATGTTCACCGCCTATAGTAAAAGATTTTGCAAGATTCGGGGCGGCAGCGTCTGCTAGTTCGAACGGTATATCTGCGTCGTTACCAAATACGTCTGTCGCGCCGAATAGATGATTCACTGCTTGCACCATGGCTGGAGTTGAGCGCCAGTTGGTCGATAGGGATTGAATGGTGCTGTCAGTCGTTGTGGTTACTTGGCGTTTGGCATTGATGTACGTATAAATATCGGCGCCGCGAAATTGATAAATTGCTTGTTTGGGATCGCCGATAAAAAACAATCCGATGTCGTTAGAATTCGGATAAATGGCGGAGAAGATACCGTATTGAAGATCGTCGGTATCCTGAAACTCATCGATCATTGCAACGGGCCAAGTGCCGCTTAGTCGGGTTGCCAGTGGGGACCCATTTTCACCTTGTAACACCTCATGCACGCTCGCAAGCAAGTCATCAAGGGTGAGTTGGCTAAGCTGTCGCTTGTACAGTGCCAGGTTGTCGCGCATGGCATTGAATAACGTATGCCACAGGTTGTACTCGATTTGTTCTACAACATAGGCGCGCTGATAGATGCTTTCAATGAGTTGAAAGATTTCATGCTCAAGTGGTGTCGTTGCTTTTGCTACCGCTGATTGAAAGTTGTCTTTAGACCAATGTATCCACGCAGATGGATCGAGACGCTCGGAATGACAGTAGTCGCGGATATCAGCAAAACGTTTTTTTGACATTTTTGTCTTGTTGTAGCCGCAGTCGATAATGCGTTGTTCAATATCATCTGCGAGCCACATTTCCTTTGCACGCGTATCATCCTGAGTAAGTGCAGGTAACAATTCTGAAACGTCTAGAAAACTTGGTTTAATTGTCAGGTTATGTCTTGCAAGGTAGGGCCTCATCTCCTGCAATACAGCTGTAGGGTTTCTCCAGCGACCAAGGGCTATATTTCTATCGGTTGCGGGCAGAGTCAATATCCGGCTGCGAAAACAATCCTCTGCTGCCATCTGCATAAGCCGGTCTTTGTCACCCTCAAGGTCCTGATCAAACAAGGTGCCTGTCTCGAAAGAGTGTTCTGTCAGTACCCGTGAGCAAAAACTATGGATGGTGAAGATCGATGCTTCATCCATCATCTGTAGTGCGGCTGTCAGTAGTTTTCGGTCCCGGGGTTTATCAGCGGAGGACGAATACAAATGGGTTAAGAACTCATCGTCTTCTTTTGTAACCACAGCTTCCCCTGAAAACACCTCGCGTGCTAGCACAAGGCGCTGCCGCACCCTATGACGTAGTTCGTCAGTAGCAGCAATCGTGAAGGTCAGAACGAGTATTTGATTCGGTGCCAGTGGCGATCGCCTCAATTGAGCGTCATCATCGTGACCAAGGATCAAGCGCAGGTACAGGTTAGTAATGGTATAGGTTTTTCCGGTACCCGCGCTGGCTTCAATGAGTTGATGGCCTGTGAGGGGGAATAAACCGGTGATGAGTTGTGTCACTTCAACACCTCTCGATGGGACTCGATTGGTCCAAAAATTGTTCGGGCGACAGTAACAAATCGCTCGGTAAGATCATTTGGAATGCTGTAGAGCCTTTGATAGTAGCGGTCTGCAGCTTCTGTGTTGGTGTTAAATTGGTGGCCGTTGTAACTGCTGATCGCCGCGGCTAGTGCTTCGCTATGACTTTTATCTTTAGCGATCTTCTCAAAATAGGCGCCGCTAGTTTCAGGGATAAACACCAAAGGTTTACTTAAACCTTCGCGATATAGGTCGGTTAACTCACAGAGATATTTTTGCGCATCGATTTTTGAGACGGGCGACAATTGCTCAACGACAACTTTTTTTTGATTGAGGGAAACGAATGTACTGCTATTGGTCATGCCAGAGGCACACAGGAATAGATGTTTTATCCAACAACCTACCAATTGCCGTTTATGAAGTTTGCTGGTTCGACCTTCTATAAGGCATTCACCTAATAGATTGATTGATCCAGTGATCGAGCCATTTTGATAATCAAGTTGGTTCGAAAATATTGTTGTAGACTGATTCGGCAACTCACTCAGGCTGGTTTGGAGTCTTTCGTAAACTGATTCTGCTCTGTCCTGCTGCGCGCGAAGTTGATCTGCGCCAATTGATCCTGTCATCAACAGTCCGGATGCGCGTTGTCGGGCTTCCCATAGCTGAATGTCGTCACCTGCGATTAATGTTTTTAAGCCACTATCTGCCAATTGGTATTTGTCTAGCCCATCTAACTCAAAGGGTTCGACTTCGTCCAGAGAGCTGTCTTCATCTTCGGTAAAATAAATGCCAATGTGGTTTAAGTAGGCTTTCGCGGGATGTCTGTAAAACGCCGTGAGTTCATCGACGGTGATAATTAGATGTTCATCAGAAGCCGCAAACACTTCATCAATAAATGTGATGGGTGCTTGTTGTTTCGTCAGTGCATTGAACCACTGGGTTTGATAGCTCACTAGTTGGTTTGTACTCGAGCTTGATTCGCTGGCGAAATAGCGTGCATTGAACGGCTGCAGTGGTTGTTCAATGATTGGGTCTTCATCATAGATGCGCGTTAAGTAGTCTCGTAGTTCAGCTACTAGTACAGAAGGTGGTTTCTCTTTATTGTCTTTTACACTGCGGCCAACATAGCTCACATATAAGGTCTGCTCCGCCGACAACATCGCTTCTAGAAATAAATAGCGGTCATCGTGGCGTTTCGATCGGTCGCCTTTGCGATAATCTGTTGTCATTAGATCAAAGCTTGGAGATTTGTCATTCCGCGGATAGGCGCCGTCATTCATACCGATTAAACAAACCACTTTAAAAGGAATGCTGCGCATCGGTACCAAGGTCGCAAAGGTTACGCCACCCGAAACGAAACCGCGTGACTGGTTTGATCCGGACAGTTGTTCATTGAGCCAGAACTGAATCAATCGCCTAGTAATCGGTACATCAAGGCCTGTTTGCAGGGTTTGCTTTAGCAAGTTCGAAAGCGTGTCCGATATCAAATCCAGGGTCAGTTCATCCTCAAGATCGACGGCAAAAAAATCTTCCAGCATGTGGCTTAATAAAAGTTGCCATTTTTCGGCAGTTGCATCAACTGCCAAGGATTGGCGATAGTCCGCTAACAAATCGATGATGTTGCACAGGGTGCCAAGTAATTCGCTATCGCCCGGTGTTATGTTCGTCGGCGCAATATTATTAAAGACCGTAGTGTCATCAGAAACCATTGCGAAGCCGAGCAGCAGACGCTTTAAACCGAACCACCAGGTGTTGGAGTCTGAGTCTGGTAGACCCCACTGTTTTGCTTTTTCCTGCCCGTCGATTTCCCAACGTATTCCCGCTTGTTTGATCCAATCGATGATTTTGGTCAAATCTTGCTGTTCCAGTTTGAATTTTGCAGCGATGGCGGGGACTTCAAGAAAGTCGATGACCTCTGTCGTGGTCAATCGCATGTTGGGTAGTGACAGAAGTCGATCAAATGCAGCGAGCAAGGTCGACTCTAGATTTGCTGGCTGATCGGTAATCGCATAGCGAATCGTTTTTTGGAATACGCTGTGGATGTAAGGGGTGTATTCACTGATGTTAGGCGCCATGACAATAATATCGGCGGGTCTGATCGTCTTACCGCGCTGCGCGGCGACGTCGATCATATTCAAGAGCTGATCGTGCAGTACCTCGATTTCTCGCATGGGGCTGTGGCAAGCGTGAATCTGGATGCTTTTATCATCAGGCTGTCGGGTTAACTTGCCCGGCAGTGTTTCAGTTGACTGCAGAAATACGCCGCCCATTTCTAGGTTGAGTATGTCGTTCTTCATTTGACCTAATTGCGATCCGGACTTATCAAGCACAAACGCTTCCTGCGTCGCCAGTCCATTAGTTTCCAACAATAACTCAAAGAATTCGCGTCCCTGCTTGCCCATCGAGGCGAGCAGGGGGTTGCCGATTTCAAGATAGTCATCATCAACGAGGCTCGCGTCATCAGCCTTTGTGTTGCCAGCGTTCGAGTTAGAAGATTGCACCATTTTGCGTATTGAATGTTTTGCTTCTTCCTTTTCCGAGACGATATCACCCCAATAGTGTTCTGATGGGTTTAGGAAATAGATATTTACATCCAGAAAGCTTGAAACCGCTTGCAAGGTCTGCATGTGAATCGCCGGTAAGGATGACAAACCAAACACGTGGATAGTTTCCGGCAGCGCAGCGGGGAGTCTATCGATTGCTTGGGTCGCTGATATAAATGTCTGGTGTAGATAAGCGCGGTGTTGCTGAGAATTTGCGCCGGTTTCGCCAATCAACTTGCGCCACAAAGAGCTCTGCCAGGGTGAGTCTGGTGAATCTTTACCGGCTTCCCAGTCGTTGATCCAATCAGGCCTATAGATGAGATACTGATCGAGTAGGCCAGAGATGGCGTCGCTTAATTGATACAGTCTTAGTTGTGAATCATCGCCGTCTAGATAGCGTTGTACTTGTGCGAATTGTTCCCCAGTGGCGCTCGGCAGCAATTTCATCACCTGCCAGGTCATCAAATGTCGAGCGAATGGCGATTCGTTAGGTAGTTTCTCGGCTGGAATCAGAGATTGATAAAAGCGCCAAATCAATTCGGCCGGCAGGATGCATTCAACATTGGCAGAGATACCCGATTGTTCAGCGAGCCTTACCTTGAGCCATTGGCCTATGCCAAAGCTCTGTACGACTACCGTTGTCGGTTTGAACGGGTCGTGACGCTGCTGTCGTTGCCTATCGCAGAAAGCATCGACGAGTTTAGCCATGTTGTTTGATTGCAGGAGTTGTAGCAACGAAATCGCTTTTTTAGTTGGAGGTTACAATGATTGTATCAATCTGCTAACAGCAATTCCCTGATTTTTGTGACCGCGTCGATACCTTCTTCTTCAGATTCGGCACAGGGCTTTATATTGAACATTGAGCAGCCTGCTTCTTTATATTGCCGTAGGAATGCTGCAATCTTTTCTGGCGACCCATAGGGGCTGTATTTTTCAAATGCATCAAAGGGCATTTGATAAAATTCCCTCATTTCTTTGGCGATAATTTCCCGAGCTCGTGCTTCGTCCTTATTTATACCCACCCAAACTTGTAAACCATGTTGCCAGTTTATCTGACCTCTATTGGCTTGCTCCGCGTGTGCTTCAACCTGTTGGGTTGCATTTGCGAAGCGTTGCGGTGAACACCAAACACTTAACCAGCCTTCACTGTATAGGCCTGCCCGTCGAATCGCGGCATCTACACGACCGCCGACGACTATGGGTATGGCAGGCTTTACAGAGGGCTTTATGAGTGCATTTTCGAACTGAAAAAACTCGCCTTGGTGCGAGTAAGGCTCTCCCGTCATCAAGGCGCGGATGATTTCTAGGCATTCATTCGTTTGCCTGCCTCGCGTTTTGGGATTGACACCACAAATCTCCATCTCATGCCTATCTTCGCCGCCAATACCTACGCCGAGAATAATTCGCCCAGGTGCTGACTGAGACAAGGTCGCTAGCTGTCGAGCAACCGGCACCGGATGACGCAGGGCTAGCAGGTAAACACCAAGGCAGACCTTTAGAGTCGGATGAGTGGCGGCGATGGTGGCAGCGTTAATCATGCCATCCATACCCATGCCCGTATGAAAGCTGACGTGATCCGCCATAAAAACGTGATCAATACCCTGATTACCAATACGGCTGATGAGATCCTGACGCCTGCTTAGATCCCCCGCAAGCATGGCTGGCGTGGCAACCGTGCCGACTTGGATTGACGGAGTTGGAATCTTTGTTGTTGAGTCAGTCAAGATAACCTCATGGCATTCGCTATTGTCAGTGATCATACAATACGGATTCGAACAAGTTTGTGCCAGTCGTGCGAGTTAATGGAATTTTGACAAAAATGGGTATGATATTTTGTCTGATCACGGCATAGTTTACGGACCGCTTTTGGTCAAAAAATAAAAAACAAGGGATGGTAGTCAGTGTCTGAAGTTAAAGATGAAACACAGAATCAACCCAAGGCAGGATTAAGTGCTTGGGTACTTGGCTCCTACGGTGCCCCAGCCACACCGTTAGCGATGGTTGCCTTGCCTATGGCAGTTTACCTGCCAGCGGTATATGCAGATTCTGATGGCTTCGGTTTGGGTCTGGCTTTTGTTGGGTTGGTTTTAGTACTGGCAAGGATATTCGACGGTTTTACCGATCCTATTATTGGTTTTATCTCGGATCGATCTAGGACTCGATGGGGGCGACGTAAACCTTTTGTCTTGTTGGGTACGCCGATATACATTTTCGGCATATGCATGCTGTTTATCCCTCCGATTGAGTTCTCGGACATCACTGTGTTTGGTTACACAATGAATTCTGGTTATCCCTGGATGTTGGCCATGTTGGTAGTCACCTATGTCGGTTCAACTATCAAAGACGTACCCTATAGTGCCTGGGGTGCGGAGCTGTCCAGAAATTATCATGAACGCACATTGATCACGAGTTGGCGAGAGGGCTTCTCTGTTATCGGTTCACTGATAGGTGCTTTTACGCCGGCAATTATTTTCTTTTTTGGTTACGACAAACCAACGGACGCTGTGTACTTCTTATCATTGGCTATTGCTATTGTCATGCCGGTGTTGGTGATCAATATGCTGTTCTCGGTGCCGGAGTACCATGTGGAGGAGCGCAAGGCTGGTCCAATACCTCTGTTAGAGAGTTTTAAGTATGTTTGGCAGAACGATCCCTATAGACGTTTGATTATTGTCTTTCTATTTTCGACCATTGGTGCCGCAATGACCAATACACTTAGTTTCTTTTTTGTTAAGCATGTGTTGCTGGCAGGCGCGCTTTTTGGCTTCTACCTTGCGCCGTATTTTGTTTCACAATTGGTCGCGATTCCTCTTTGGTTTAAATTATCGAGAAGAATTGGTAAGCATCGTGCAACGATGGTTGCCATTGGTTGGTATGCCCTTTGGTCCTGTTGTATCCCGTTAATCGCGATGGCGCCGATGGAGTGGTTCGATGCGTTTCAAATTCAAAACCTTCTCGTGCTTTTCCCGGATGAAACTCAGGCGGCTGCATTAGCGTATTTTGAAGGTAAGCCAACCGGAAAATTTCTTTTCTTTATTATTGTCATGTGTTTAAAGGGTTCCTCAATCGGCGCATTATCCGCGTTGCCTTATGCCATGGCGGCGGATGTCATTGACCTAGATTCAGCGCAAACAGGAAAGCGCCAAGGTGGTGCTTATTTCTCGATTTGGTCAATGACGAGAAAACTTGCCTACGCGTTGGGGCTCTTTGGTGGCACAAGCCTTGTTGTATTCTGGGGCTTTGATTCCTTGGCTGATCCGATGAATACAACTAATACGCAGTTTTCTTTGTTGATGTTGGCTATTACTTATTCAGTAATCCCGGCTCTGTTTAAATTTGTCGCGATGCCTTTGCTTTGGAACTATCCTTTAACAGAAAAAAAGCTTGCTGAGGTTCAAGCAGAAATCGAATTTAATAATAGTCAATCTGACGGGGCATAGGGACAGCTTAGTTGATGACCTATCGCCGCTTGCTGCGATGGGCTATTTGTGGCCCAGTCTTGCCGAGTAGAAGATTGTTGATTGAACCTGAATCTTTCAGATTGGTTCGTTTCAACATCGGTACAAGAGGTCTTATCACAGGCTAGTTCTGCAGGCCTGTAATGCATAGCCTTTTTCAAGTGACATCATCACGAAGTTAGCAAATGTTAGGCTTATTGGTGGGTATTTGTCCCGAAAAACGCAATGTACTCTTTCGTATATAACATTTTACGCAAGCTAAGCTTTGCTCTAAAGTACGCTCCTTAAATTTCGATACCTGTATACAACCCAGACAGTATCTATATCTAACCACTAAACAATCTAAACGGAACACGAAAATGTCTAATTATTTCAATACCTTATCTCTGAGAGATCAACTAGCGCAGTTGGGACAATGTGAGTTCATGCACGCGTCCGAGTTTGCTGATGGCGTCAATGCATTGAAGGGAAAAAAGTTGGTTGTTGTCGGATGTGGTTCGCAGGGGCTCAATCAGGGTTTGAATTTAAGAGATAGTGGCTTGGATGTATCCTATACGCTGCGTGACGCCGCGATACAGGAGCAGCGACAGAGCTGGAAGAATGCTACTGACAATGGTTTTACGGTCGGTACTTACAAGGAATTGATTCCAACTGCGGACCTCGTACTCAACTTAACACCGGATAAACAACATAGCGCAGTCGTTGGCGAAATTGTGCCGTTAATGAAGAAAGATTCTTGCCTAGCTTACTCACATGGTTTCAATATCGTCGAAGAGGGTATGCAGGTGCGAGAAGACATTACTGTCATCATGGTGGCCCCAAAGTGTCCTGGGACTGAAGTGCGCGAAGAGTACAAGCGTGGTTTCTGCGTGCCGACATTGATCGCCGTTCATAAAGACAACGATCCTCGTGGTGAAGGTTTGGCATTGGCGAAAGCCTATGCGGTTGGTACTGGTGGCGATAGAGCGGGTGTTTTGATGTCTTCTTTCATCGCTGAAGTTAAGTCTGACTTGATGGGTGAACAGACAATTCTATGTGGCATGCTGCAGACTGGTTCATTGTTGTGTTTCGACAAGATGATCGAAAAGGGCATGGATGCTGGCTACGCGTCAAAACTGATCCAGTACGGCTGGGAAACCGTGACCGAAGCGCTAAAGTATGGCGGCGTGACAAACATGATGGATCGCCTGTCGAATCCAGCCAAACTAAAAGCCTTTGATCTATCTGAAGAGTTGAAAGTCATTATGCGTCCTCTGTACAACAAGCACATGGATGACATCATGAGCGGCGCATTCTCTGCCGGTATGATGGAAGACTGGAACAATGATGATAAAAACTTGCTTGGCTGGCGAAAAGAAACTGGCGAGAGTGCCTTTGAGAATGCTCAGAATACTGAGCAGGAAATCTCAGAACAAGAATACTTTGATCACGGAATTTTGATGGTAGCGATGGTTCGCGCGGGTGTTGAACTTGCTTATGAAACGATGGTTGCCGCGGGTATTAAAGAAGAATCAGCCTACTATGAGTCTTTGCATGAAACACCTTTGATCGCCAATACAATTGCACGTAAGAAATTGTGGGATATGAACAACACGATTTCTGATACAGCGGAGTATGGCTGTTATCTTTATAACCACGCTTGTCTGCCATTGCTGTCAGACTTCATGACCAATATCGATACGGATGTGATCGGTCGTGGCATGGGTCTCAATGATGACAGTGTCGATAACCAGCGTCTTATCGACGTTAACGCTCAGTTACGTCAACATAGCGTTGAAAAAATCGGCCAGACATTACGTGGTTATATGGGTGCCATGAAAAAAATCGTTTAGTATCGTTCCGGCATTGAACGTAACGCGATATCAAGCACGTAACGTAACAATGATAGTAACGGTAGGATCATCCGGTCCCGCCGTTGCCATCGTTTATCACCTTCAAGTTTTAATATGAATTCTATCGCCATTCAAAATTGCTCGGTGTCATTTTCCGACAGCTTTTTACTGCGTGACATTAGCTTCACTTTAGAACTCGATCAACATTGGGTGATTCTTGGCCCCAATGGCTCGGGCAAGTCTGCAATTGCAGCGCTGCTGGCAGGGTTTGGCGAACTAAAAGCGGGTAGCATCCAAGGCTTGCCTTCGCGGGTCAGTTTGGTTTCCTTTGAATCGCAACGGCAATTGATCGAGCGAGAACTCGATCGTGACGAAAGCGATATTACCGACGAAATTTTTGAAGGTACCCAGGTTCAGGAGATTCTTCTTGAAGACTGCGTTGATTCGCAGCGACTTGAGCGTTTGATTGATCTGTTCGAGTTTAGGACGAAGTTAGACCGCGGTTTTCGAAATCTGTCGACTGGCGAAACACGAAAAGTGTTGTTAATGAAGGCACTTTGTAGCAATCCAAGTTTGTTGGTGCTGGACGAACCCTTTGATGGTTTAGATGTCGCATCAACAAAAATACTGAAATCAATTTTAGAAGAATTCAAACGCAAACACCCGATTGTGTTGGTGCTGAATCGCTTTGATGAGGTGCCCGATTGGGTGACTCACTTTGTTTACACTAAGAGTGTTAGCGAAGGCATTGTAACCTACGGAGGCATCGCCCATGTGATTGCCCGAGACAATAAGCTGGCAATGGAATCGTTAAATCAGTTGGTGCAGCTGACTAAAACAGACGTGTTTTTTCCTGAGGCCGATAGCTCAGACGCGGTGCCTGAATTAAACCCTGTTGACCCGTTGGTGCGCATGAAAGACGTTAGCATCGCCTACGGTGACAAGGTCATTTTTGAGCATTTGAATTGGCAAGTTGACCCAGGGCAACATTGGCAGGTCGTCGGTCCTAACGGCAGTGGCAAGACTTGTTTACTTAATTTGATTACTGGCGATCATCCGCAATGTTACGCCAACGATATTTTTGTATTAGGATTTCAACGCGGTCAGGGCGAAAGCATTTGGGAAATTAAACAACACATCGGTTATGTTTCAAGTGCTTTACAATGGGACTACCGCGTCAGTATCAACTTAATGAATGTCATTCTGTCTGGTTTCTTTGACAGTATTGGTATGTATCAAAAGGCGACGGATCAGCAGACGAAGATTGCAACGCAATGGCTTAAACTTTTAGCTATGGATGCGCGCTGGGATCAACCTTTTAGTCAGTTAAGTTATGGTGATCAGCGATTGATATTGATCGCTCGAGCGATGGTCAAACACCCTCACATGTTGATACTAGATGAACCCTGTCTGGGTTTGGATGATCTCAATCGACAATTGGTACTCGCGCTTATTGATAGAATTTGCCGAGGCTCGGAAACGACTGTGCTGTATGTGAATCATCACCAGGAAGACGCCATTGACGGTATCGAGCAAATACTGACGCTGGGGCGCGGTTGAACAATGATTTTCAGTACAGTACGCATACTCAGCATTTAAGCCCTGCAGCACAGATATCACGGTACCAGCCGTTTGCGGCCGCTAGTTTGAGTTGAGTTGATTGAGCGCTGAGTGTGCAGCAGAGAAGCTTGGGTCAGCTTTCAGTGCAGCACGAAACGCTTTAGTCGCCTCTGTGTTAGCGTTCAGTTTCATTAATACTAAACCTCGGTCATAGTGACTATTTGGCATATGCGGACCCAGCTGAACGGCTACGTCAAGGTGTGCAATCGCTTCTAAGTAATTTCCCTGTTCTGCAAACCCTTTGCCTAAGCAGTAATAGCTAGTCCACAAACCCGGCTGAATATTCAACTCGCCGGTATAGCGCTTGTCAGAAAAAATTGCGTAGTTAGGGTCGGTGGCTTTCAGCGCTTGCTGGAATACCGTGACGCTACTCTTCCAGTGTGCGACATTGGTATAGCTAGCAACACTTAGAGCTATTGCGAAAAGGGATGCCAATGTCATGGTTGTCATTGTCGCGTTGATTTTCAAGCCGTTGATTTTAAATCGTCTGTTAAGACGTTCAACTAAATTGAAAAGCCAACTGTCAACTAGCGGTACGACGGCAAGAAACAAACCGATATAGGGGACATAGGCGAAGCGATCACCCATCGCTTGGCTGCCAATTTGAACGATACCAACAACCGGCACCAGTGTGCCAGCAAACCAAAACCAACCCAGCAAGACATAGGGATGCGTGCGGTAATATCGAAGCGCCAAGCTACTCAATGTCAGTAATAGCACCAGCGAAGGTAGCCATTTTAACAGGGGTGTATGACCCGGATGTGGATAGTGTATGGCGAGGTCAATGGGTAAAAATGCTTTTAAAAGATACTGACCGTAACCAGCAAAGGCATTACCAAACTTCTCCACTAGCGCTAGGTGTCCGCCGGCGTCCATTGCATTGGCTTGCTGTTGAGAGGTAAGTGCGATGAAGATCATGGCGAGGGTCAGGGCAAATAATGGTAGTTTTTCTCTCACTAAAGGCCACAGTTGTCGAGGCAGTTGGAGTAAGAACTCTCTAGGCGACGCCTGCTTGGGGATGCGATTGAGGGGGTAATAATCGAGTAGTAGCAAGACGAATGGAAGCGTCACGGGCATTGGTTTTGTCATCAAGCCAAGCGCCATCATCAGTGCTGTCCATATCATCTTCGACGTTTTGCCTGTTTGCGTGTAGCGGGTGTAGCTGATGAGTGCCAATAGTATAAAAGTGGTACTTAACAAGTTTTTTCGTTCAGCAATCCATGCAACAGATTCAACGTGCATTGGGTGTACCGCGAACAAGGTAGCCATAATCGCGCAGAGGTGGAATTTAAAGCCGAGTATTCGAAAGAAGAACAAGATCAACCAGACATTGACGATATGCAGTAACAAATTCGTCAGATGGTGTCCCGTCGGATTAAGTCCAAATAAAGTTACATCCAGCATGTGACTGAACCAGGTGATGGGGTACCAGTTACCTAGGTGAAAATGGCTAAATGCGTATATCAGGTTGTCCCTCGTTAACCCGGTATTAACGAAGGGATTTATCACAATATAGGGCACGTCGTCGTAGTTTAAAAAATCAAAACCAAGTACTCGGTAGTAGAGCAGGCTGACGACAAATGTCAATGCGATGCCAAACAACATAAAAAGTCGATGCTGAGTGTGATCTGAATTGACTGCCAATGGTGTGTTGATGATGTATATTCCGAGACATAAAAATTAAAAGGTACCATAGCATGGCGCTTCAACAAGTGTCTTATTGGTGTAAGCATGGTTGATGCCGCCGATAACAAATCAGGTTCTGCTTTCTTTCGGCCCTTAACAATTCTCAACTTTCTCCCGATGTGGATGGATCCTGCGTTATCGATGCTGGGTGGACAATTGACGATACTTACGTGCTCGTCATTATTATTTTCTTTCTGCAGATACGCATACCTCAGCAAATGTTTGGTCGAGTAATGTTTGCCATCATGATTTTCAATATGGGGTTATTACCTCTTTCTGCTGCAGTTTCAGGTGCTTCGATTCGATTATCTTAGGAAGGTGTATTGTTAGGGGCTGGGTGTATTTTAATTGGTCTTGCTTTGGTAAGTTCACTAGTGCTCCAAATCAGAACGCGGGGGCTGGGTAAGCCGATTGACAAGGATAGTGCTAATAACGACTCGGTTGATGGTGACCCGGATATTGAAAAAGCATGAAAAGCATAAAACGAAGAGTAGTTAGAAATGAGTCATTGCAAATGAGTAGTCAAAAATGAGTGCGGATAAGGTCTTCTCGGGATTGAAAGTGCTGGACGTCGGTACTTGGATAGCCGGTCCGGTCGCCGGTACCATATTGGCTGACTACGGTGCTGATGTTATTAAGATTGAGCGGCCTGTGGAGGGCGACCAATATCGTATTCTATCAAGCCTACCCACGTCCCCAAACGGTGTGACTGATTACATGTGGCAAATGGATGGGCGTAACAAACGTAGCATTGCGCTGAATATAAAAACCGATGAAGGTATTAAGGTGTTGCGACAGCTCATTGCTGAATGTGATGTTTATATCACCAACCAGCCCTACTCGCTGCGTCGGCAATTAGGCTTAGAGTTTGATGATGTAAAAGCCATTAAAGAAAACGTGATCTATGCATCCCTGACGGCATACGGTGAAGAGGGTCCCGACCGGGAGCGAGAAGGTTTCGATTTGGTTGCGTACTGGGCAAGGTCAGGTTTAATGGATTTGGTGCGTGATCCAGAGGGGAAACCCGCTATGGCGCTCCCGGGGATGGGCGATCATCCGACTGCAGTTTCACTCTATGCATCGATCGTGACGGCTTTATTACATCGTGAACGAACTGGCGAGGGCTCGATGGTGCACACCTCATTACTCGCCAATGGTATTTGGTCCGCAAGCTGCATTGCGCAGGCGGGTTTTTCTGGTGACCCAAATGCGCTTAATGAAGAGGGCGGTAAGCTCGTCAGTTACGAAACTTACCGCTTGCTCAAGTCGAAAAGAAACTTTGCGGCGACGGTTTACGAGACAAAAGATAAGCGTTGGTTTGGCGTAACGATGATCCGAACACCGGAAGAGATTGAAGCGTTTTTCAATATTTTAGGCTTCCCAAATTTACTCACGGATGAACGATTTGATTCGCCAGAGACGCGCTTTGAACACAGTGAGCTGTTGTCGTCTATGGCGACTAAATCGATCCAAACACGTGATGCACAACAATGGTTGGCAGATTTTTCAGCGGCTGGACTCAATATTGTGCTTCTCTCTAAAGTCGAAGAACTGATTGATGACCCGATGGTGAAGTGTAATAACATGATTGTGCCGCCGACAGATGCCGCCTCACCGATGAGCTATGTCATTAATCATCCTGTTAATGTCACGGGTCTTGAAAGAGTAGGGCCAACTCGTGCGCCGGATGTCGGTGAACATAGCGAACAAGTATTGCGCGGACTGGGTTATACAGATGCTCAGATACAAGAGCTAAGAGCACACGACATTATTTAGCGAAGGATGTGCAAGCAACCAGATGTCTTGCAACGTCATTGAAAGAGCTGCAGAGAGTTATAAACCGATGGCAATAGCCAGCAGTAGTTGGGATTTTTAAGTGACTGAAGTATCAAATCAATTCATCGATATCATCGATGCCTTAGATGCGCGCGCTGAAAAGGTTGAAGCCAACTGTGGCGTTGGCAGTATGCCCTTTCGAATTTGGCGACCGCAAGATAGCAAGCCTAACGCCGCTGAAGTGATGGTCCTACTGCACGGCGGTTCAGGTTCCTGGACTCATTGGATTAAAAATATTGAAGCCTTGTCAGCGAGATATGAAGTGATCGTGCCTGATCTGCCTGGTCTCGGTGATGCCTCGAGTCTAGCTGAAGGTTACGCGCCGCAGGATGCGGCTGATTGTGTTGCAGATGGACTCAAGCAGATACTCGGCGACCGTCGCTATCATCTGATCGCTTTCTCCTGGGGCAGTGTTGTTGGTGCTTTGGTAGCGGGCAGTCATGCTGAACAGGTGAAATCATTGATGTTAGTGGGCCCTGCGTCGATGGGGCAAATGCCTCAAAGACCGTCAATGCAGCGATTGATCCCTCGCACTGCAGATATGACGACGGATGAAGTGCAGGCAGCAAATCGTGAAAACCTCGCAAGGCTAATGCTGCACGATCGCGCAAACGTTGACGATTTTGCAGTCTATCTGCAAGTGACCAATACTCAGCGTGCCAGATTCAAGAGTCCACAGTTCGCAACCGGCGAATATGTACTTGACGGCATCAAAGCTGCAACGGCGCCGTTACTGATCCTCTACGGTGAGCAGGACGCATCAGCAGCTCCTAATATTGCTGTACGAGAAAAAAATGGTCGCAGCGTGCGACCTGATCTGACCTTTGAGATCCATCCCCAAGCGGGGCATTGGCTTCAGTATGAGTCGCCCGACTTTTTTAATGAGAGATGTCTCGCTTGGATTGAACAACACGCGTAAGCCTGGATCTAAAAATCGCTGGTTTCAAGCTCGCTTTCTTGCTCGGGTTCGCTGAACAAGTGTTCTTGCTGCACGTCCCACAAATTTTTATATACGCCGTTTTTGTTAATCAGCGCTTCATGATTACCGGTTTCAACAATTTGACCATTTTCAATCACAAAAATGTGATCTGCAGCCGCAATGGTCGACAGTCGGTGGGCGATTAATATCGTTGTGTGTCCGGTCGAAACGTTATCGATTGCATTCATAATGCTACGCTCAGAAACAGAGTCGAGAGATGAGGTTGCCTCGTCGAAAACTAAAAAGGTGGGGTTCTTGAGGATGGTTCTCGCAATAGCAACTCGCTGTTTCTCTCCGCCGGAGAGTTTCAAGCCACGTTCACCTACAACGGTTTCGAGCCCCTCTGGTAATCGTTCCAATAGGTCCCCTAGGTTGGCGAGCTTGGCCGCTGCGATAACTTGTTCGGTCGTTGAGTTGAGATCACCGTATTGAATGTTGTCGAATAGGGATGAGTTAAACAACGTGGCGTCCTGGGGCACAATGCCTAGCGCGGATCGAAGTTGATCGAGTTTTATCTGTTTGATGCTGTGACCATCAATCAAAATGTCGCCGGCGTCCACGTTATACATGCGAAACAGTAGGCGCGCTATCGTCGATTTGCCACCTCCGCTTGGACCAACAAAGGCGACCCTTTGACCAGGTTTGATAGTAAAGCTCATGTCTCGCAGTATGTCTCGTTGCTTATCGTAGCTAAAGCCGACCTGTTTGAACTCGATTTCGCCCCTGTTCAATTCGACGTCCACGGCGGTGTTGCTGTCTACAATTTGAGACTGTGTATTCAAAATTTCGAACATGCGTTCAACATCTGTAAAACATCGTTTTAGTTCTCGGTAGATCCCACCCAGTTGGTTTAGCGGCACAAATACCTGTACGGCAAAGGCATTGATCGCGACCAGATCACCGATTGTTAGCTCGCCATCAAGTACCTGCATTGCAGCCAAGAGCATCATGCCGAACATGCCTGCATGGACAAAAAACGACTGTCCAGCATTTAAGCCTGCCAGCGAATATCGATTGCGACGTCGGGCGGACTCCCAAATCTCTAGATCTTCGTCGTACCGCAACGCTTCATTTTCCTCGTTGCCAAAATATTTAACTGTTTCATAGTTGATAAGACTATCCACCGCGCGGGTGCCGGCTCTTGAATTTGCGTCGTTTGACTCGCGGATAAAAGGTGTTCGCCAGGTGGTTACTTTAACGGTGTAGGTTGCGTAGAAAATCACGGCGATTAAGATAATAGCCGCATAGGACCAGTGGTAAGTGGTCAATAGGACGATAGTGACTCCGCCCACACCGAGGAACATATTCAAAATTTGGAAGGTGAGTATGCGTAGCAATGCGGCAATCGCGCTGACGCCTCGATCCATATCACGGGTAATACCACCGGTGCGTCGGGTGAGGTGATACTCTAAATCCAACTGATGTAAATGTTTGATGAGTTTCAACGAAACACGGCGCATTGCGCGTACTGTCACAGTTCCGTAGATCGCGAGGGTTAATTCTCTTAGTGCAACACTGGCGAATCGTATGAAGGCGTAGGCAGCAACCAAGGCAAGGGGCAGTGCCACAATCTGAGCCTGGTCGCCAGAAAGTCCATCAACAAGGGCTTTGAGAATAAACGGTAGTGTCAATGTCGCTGCAGTTACAGCCACCAAAATCGATAGCGCGCCGAGAATACGATAACGATATTCCGAGAAGAAGGGCATGAGTAAGGCCAACGTTGTCCAATCTTTCTCAGCAAGAAAGACGTTGGCAAAAACGCTCGTTTTAAAAATTGATTTTGATGGCTGCTTCAAAATAGGAATATCCAGTTGTGGAAGGCGCGCTTATGGGCATTGAGCATTAACTTAAAGCGCGCTACGGGTGAGGTCAAATACATCGTTCGGCAATCCGTAAACCAACTAGGCACAGTTATAAGGGTTTACTTTGCATCCGGCCAATCAACTCTTCACATCAGTTGTACGTGCTACCAGATTGGCTGGTTCAATGACAGGTGAACATCTCGTTAGGATTTGCTTTAATTCGTCGCGAATAAAATTTTCGCTCGATCAGTTTTGACTGCTCGGAGCGTGTTACAGGGGAAAGAAATGTCGGAAGTTCAAGAAGTAGACGCAGTCATCGTCGGCGCCGGTTTTGCCGGTATGTATATGCAATATAGGCTCCTTGATGAGGGTTTATCCGTTCAGGGTTTCGAGACGGGCGACAATGTCGGTGGTACCTGGTACTGGAATCGCTACCCCGGTGCTCGTTGCGATGTTGAGAGTATGGATTATTCGTACCAGTTTTCAGATGACCTGCAACAGGAATGGGAATGGTCAGAGCGATACGCGCCTCAGCCAGAGATTCTTACCTACGCCAGTCACGTCGCTGACAAGTTCAACCTGCGTGACAACATTAAGTTTAATACACGGGTTAAGCAGGCATTATTTGATGAAACATTGAATAAATGGCGGATCACTACCGATCAAGGTGACGAAGTTATTGCGACCTACTGCATTATGGCAACGGGCTGTTTGTCGTCGACCAACCTACCCAAATTTGATGGTTTAGATAGTTTTGAAGGTGATTGGTACCACACAGGTCTGTGGCCACATGCAGGTGTCGACTTTACCGGAAAGCGAGTTGCTGTTGTCGGCACAGGCTCTTCAGCCATTCAATCGATCCCGGTCATCGCCGAGCAAGCGGGGCACTTAACCGTATTCCAACGGACAGCAAATTTTTCGATTCCGGCTCACAACGGCCCATTAGCGCCTGAGTATATCGCGCAAGTAAAAGGTAATTACGCGCAGATTAGGGCGGAAAACAACGATACAGCCGTTGGCTTCGGGGCGCGTTGGGCAAGGAATGATGACTCAGTCTTTGACGCCGATGAAGATGAGCGTAAGCGTATGTTTGAAGAAACTTGGGCGCGGGGTGGTTTTCAGTTTATGAGTGCGTTCGGTGATTTGGGTTTAGACACGAATGCGAACGAAATTGCCGCAGACTTTGTTAGAGATAAAATACGCGGGATTGTCAAAGATGCTAAAACCGCTGAGCTTTTATCCCCTAAACAAGTGCTTGGATGCAAACGCCTTTGTGTTGATACCGGCTATTTCGAGACCTATAACAGAGATAATGTTGAGCTCGTTAGCGTCAAAGATCATCCAATTGAACGTATTACGCCAAAAGGTCTCATTACAAACGGTGAAGAGTACTGTTTTGACATTATTGTGTTTGCGACAGGGTTTGACGCGATGACTGGCAGTTTGCTGAGTATCGATACACGTGGCAGGGACGGTCTGAAATTGAAAGATAAGTGGGAAGCGGGCCCGCGTACTTTTCTTGGGCTGCAAAGTCATGGCTTCCCGAACCTTTTCACCATTTCTGGGCCTGGTAGTCCCTCAGTGCTCACAAATATGATTGTCAGCATTGAGCAACATGTTAACTGGATTGCCCGATGTATCCTGTTCATGCGAATGAATCATAAATATGTGATTGAAGCAGATCTTGAGGCGGAAAATGAGTGGGTAGAGCATACCAACGATCTAGGTAACGGTACCTTGTACCCTTCCTGTAATTCTTGGTACCTAGGTGCCAACATTCCTGGCAAGCCGAGGGTGTTCATGCCCTACGTTGGTGGTTTTCAAGTTTATTCGCAGAAGTGTGAAGAGGTTGCCAACACCGGCTATCGGGGGTTTGAAATTCGTTAACGGTTTGCCACCTGCATAGGTTAGCTAAAAAGTGCTAAGGCGTGATTTTGTAGTGCCGCGATCGAAATGAAAAAGGCCAATCTGGATAGATTGGCCTTTTTGTTTGGGTCGTTTATCTTGGTGACGACTTTATGTCTCTTTTGCCGTGTGGTTATAAAAAGATTATTTCTTCGCGCCTCGCTCCATTGCCTCGCGAATTAATCTCTTGGCCTCTTCAGCGTCTCCCCAACCTTCGATTTTTACCCATTTGCCTGGTTCTAGGTCTTTGTAGTGCTCGAAGAAATGTTCGATCTGATGCAAAGTGATTTCTGGCAGATCGGTATGATTTTTAACATTGTCATATCGACGTGTCAGCTTGGATGTTGGTACGGCAACAATTTTTTCATCGCCGCCGGCTTCATCGGACATCTTTAATACGCCGATCGGGCGACAATTTATAACAGCGGCAGGTGTGATTGCTCGAGTGCTGGCGACGATTACGTCGACAGGGTCGCCATCGTCAGACAAGGTATTTGGCACGAAGCCATAGTTACCAGGGTAACGCATCGAGGTATACAAATAGCGATCTACGAAGAGTGCGCCTGAGGCCTTGTCCATTTCATATTTGATCGGCTCGCCGCCTACAGGTACTTCAATAATGACGTTGATGTCGTTAGGGGCATCTGTGCCAGCGGGTATTGCGTCGAGATTCATATAGATTCCGGGGTTTAGTTAAAAAATTAAAGTAAAAATGAGATGTAAATTATTTTATTCACAATAAATGGCGCGCATTATTGTGATCGGCAGAGGCGAAATCAAGTCCGATTTGCAATTCACTTGTAAGGTTATGCGCCTCTGGGCTAGTTTCTTGCTGTTTCACCCATCTGCATTGGGCTAGTGCATTGGTACATCGAATTATTTGGTTTGATATTGACGCTTTAGGGCATGATCATCTGCGCTGACTTGCGTATGATCGGGCGTTTTCTGCTGCTGCCTTGCTAAAGACAGGTGCCGCTCGCGGTTACCGTAATCATATCAACGGACAATTGGACGGTTATTTGAAACCACTGCGTAATCCCCATCACTGTGCTGGCGCAGCTGAGCCTGAAGCGAAAAACAAACGATGTTGAAGCTATCTCCTACATGGCCTTTTAATCCTGCCAAAGTGTCATTCTTTTATGGTTGGGTTATCTGGATTTTTAGCACCCTTGGATTCCTGTTTAGCATTCCCGGCCAAACAATGGGTATGGCGGTCTTCACCGATGCTTTCATTGATAGGCTTGGCATGTCACGGACCGAACTCTCTATGGCCTATCTTTGTGGCACGGTCGGCTCATCGTTGTTTTTGACGCGGGCTGGCAGGCTCTACGATATATATGGCGGCCGCATCATGATTACCTTCGCGAGCTTGGTGTTGGGTTTGATGGTGCTGTTCCTAAGTTTTGTCGACGTGATGGCTAATTTATTGGGCGGCGGTGCATTCGTGCTCATGCTAATTGGGTATTTTGGGGTTAGATTCTCTGGCCAGGGTGTGCTGACAAGTTGTTCTCGTAACGTTTTGCTGCACTGGTTCGTTAAGCGGCGTGGCCTTGTGACCGGTGTGCGCGGTATTTTCGTTTCCTTTGGCTTCTCCATTGCACCCCTGTTAGTTGCATGGCTTATGTTGAGTGTGGGTTGGCGCGGTGCACTGTGGACCATGGCGGCAATTGTCGGCATCGGTTTCTGCTTGTTATCGCTGGTGTTTATCAGGGATAAACCCGAATCGATCGGGCTGTTGCCGGACGGCGAGCAACCGTTGCCAGATAGTGAAGCGAGTGCAGTTGCGGTCGAGCATAAAAACAAGACGCTGGCCGAGGCAAGGCGAGATCCCATTTTTTGGATCTACAGTGCCAGCTTAGGGATGCATGCGCTATTTGGTACCGCATTGACGTTTCATGTCGTTTCAATATTTGAGGAAGCAGGCCGATCGAAAACAGAAGCGTTTGGCTATTTCCTTCCGTCAGCAGTTTTCTCCACCGTGATGAATCTATTCGCCAGTTGGTTGGTTGATCAGCATCGGCTAAAACCTTTTCTCATCAGCATGTTGGTGCTGTTCCTTGTAGGCGCATACGGTTTGCTGAATTTGGACAGTGTTTGGGGCTTTTGGTTACTGGCCGCAGGCTTTGGCGCCGGTGGCGGCCTGTGGGGCGTGATTTCGAATCTTGCTTATATTCGACTTTATGGTCCACTGAACTTGGGTGCCATTTCAGGTTTGAATACCTCGTTGACGGTATTCCTGAGTGCCGTTGGACCTGCTGCATTTAGCCTTGCCTTGGACTTTTCCGGGGACTATCAATTAGCGATAAAGGTTTGCATGGCTATGTTGGTGATGTTGCTTTTGACTGCGCTGTTACTTAAGCAAGATGAACTGGCTGAATTAGCCTACTGATTATCGCACCAGACGTCCTTAAACGAAGTGCGGCTCGGATTTACGCCGACGCCTCGTCAACTGTTCAGAATAGTTGTTTAACACTAAAGTTGGGTTTTGGGCTTCGGTTAGACTGAAAGCCATCGATCAATTTGGCGACGTCGGGCCGCGATTTCTTCGCATCAATTTTAAGCTTTGAAAGCACCACTATTGCGTTAGCGAACTGTGGTGTCCTAAACAGTAGGCCGGTGGCATAGTCAGTTTGATGTTGTTTTGCAACTAACATTGCTGCTTTGGTCGACAAATGATTCTGAACTATGAGCCCGCGGCGACTAAGTCTGCTATGCAGACGATCCATCCATATTTTGTTCACCGCAAACGGTCGTTCAGGATCATTTGGTGCATCAACAAAAAGGTCGTCAACAACTATGTCAAATTTTTTCTTTGAATGTTTTATCCAATCGAATGCGTCCGCTTCAATAAGTTCAAGGTTAGGGTAGTTGAGTTTGAAGAAGCGTTTCGCCACTTTTATGTGCATTGGATCATATTCAACACCAATGATTGCCTTGGGCCTCGTCAGTTTTTGTAACTGGTGAATAGCTGTTCCGCCGCCGACCCCTAACATGAGCACACTGTTTGGATTGCGCTGTAGATTGGTTGCATAAAACAAAGCCGGAATGCTCAATAGGTCCCACATCGCACCAGTGAAGACATGCTTGGGATTGTACTGAGAATGAAAAGCGTGATTGGTATAGAGGCGTAGTGAGCTGCCGGCTGTCCTTACCTCGTATTGCGTATTGCCTTTTTTTGTTGACCATAAAAGTGCCATTAATTACTCGATAATGCCTGTCTCAAAACCATCAAGGCTGGTTTGATTCTTTTTTTGCCAGTAGGTTTCGATGCCAGCCGGTCTTTGCTTTGTCGCCCATTTTTTCAAGGTGTCCCGTTCTGATTCAAAGGCCATATGCGGCACCGCAAAGCCGCAGGATGTTTGTACCATCTCGATATCCATTTCGTAGATTTGACGCGCCCCGGTTGTCTCGGGGAACTGAAGTATCCTCGTTTGCCACTGCGGATCACGGGGGTGGATGGTCTTTGCTGTGCCGTACAGGCGCAAAATAAGGGGCTGCTTGTCGTATGAACAAAACATGACGGTCATGCGATTGACTCGTTGAAGGTGTGCAGCGGTTTCGTTGCCACTGCCGGTGAGATTCAACCATAGTAGTTTGTTTGGCCCGAGCACCTTTAAACTATCGCGACCTTTCGGAGAGAGATTAACGCGGCCTGATTCGGCAGCCGTGCCAACGAAAAATAAATGCTGCGCTGCGATGAATTCGATCTGCTTGTCGTCAAGTTCAGAGTATTGCATAGACATAAACGATCTCTCTTTGCCGAAGTAATGTATGTCGTGAGAATCGATGATAAAGATAGACAGTTTAGCGAGTTGTTCATTACAATTCTTGCAGATTATGTTGTTTAAAACGCAGTCCCTATTTATTTTTAGATACGAAACTGAGGTTGTTAGAAGCCATGACAGACGCAGCGAGAACACCGGATAGCAACTTTGCCGACTTGGAAGATTTTGCCTATACGCCAAATTACCATCAGTGGCATGATCTTCGTATGCACTATATTGATGAAGGCCCCAAAGATGGACCTGTCATGTTGCTGCTGCATGGTATGCCAACATGGAGTTATCTGTATCGACACATGATTCCGTTGCTTGTTGATGCGGGCTATCGTTGTATCGCGCCAGATCATATGGGCTTTGGCCGATCTGATAAACCCAACGATGTGCATTGGTTCACAATTGCGCGGCATACCGAAGTGTTAACCAGCCTAATCGTCGAATTGGATCTACAAGACATTACTTTATTGTGTCAGGACTGGGGTGGACCGATTGGCCTGGCGCAAGCCGCAACTATGCCCGACCGTTTCAGTCGGCTGACCATTATGAACACCTGGCTGCACCATGAAGAGTTTCAGTACAGTGAGGCAATCAGAAACTGGAACCAAAATTGGAAGGAAAATGGTTTGTTTTGCCGCGAGAAACCAGATGTCGGCATATTACTGGTTCTCAGCGCGGGATTGATTGGCACAGACGTGATGGTGCCAACCTTAGTTGAGAATAAAAAACCGGACCTCGAAGGCGAAGCGGCCAATATGTATCGTGGCTTCTCTGTGCCTTTTCGCGGTCTTGACGATGCTGCTTACAATGGTCTGCGGTGCTTCCCCTTATCCATACCGTTTGATAATTATTTGGGGGGTAACGGTCCCGCTCAAACAGTTCATTACGAAACACTACTGAAGTGGCAAAAACCCGTACACTTTATTTGGGGTTGCAGTGATGATGTGTTCACCGAAGAATGGGGTCGTAAATGGGCAGGGCAGATGAATGCGAGCTTCGATGGCATCGCCTCGGCGGGTCATTTTTTACAAAACAGCCACGGTCCAGAAGTTGTTGAATGCCTGCTTAAAAGGATTGCGGCCGAATGAACGCAAGTAGCAGTTGGCTGGTCTGGCGCGCGGCGTTGAAGACGAGGCCAGTCAGTGAACGCGATAAGGCAATTTAAGGATGGTGTCGGACGTATTTCTTTGATGCCAATGCGTTGATGCAAGGGCTTAGCAATATGTCTATAAATCTTCCAGATGTTCGAGACACCATTCTGCTCTGTCTAGAACTAACGATTGAGCTTCCTCGCTCATTTTGTCCCAGTTTCTATAAACCATACCGATGCGGGGGTTTTGCTTAAGCTGCTCACGATGCCGGTTCATGAAGTGCCAGTACAAGCTATTGTAAGGACAGGCCGTGCTGCCGGTTTTTTCTTTTACTTTATAATGACAACTTTTGCAGTAGTCGCTCATTTTGTTAATGTAATTTCCTGATGCGGCATAGGGCTTCGTCGCAACGATGCCGTTGTCCGCTGCTTGACTCATGCCGCGCGTATTCGGCATTTCGACCCACTCAATCGCGTCGATATAGACGCCGAGATACCAGCCATCTACCTCATCTGGATTGACGCCAACCAGAAGACTGAAAGTACCTGTCACCATGAGGCGTTGAATATGATGTGCATATGAATGATCGAGTGATTGTTCTATGGTTTTGGACAAGCAATTCATCTTGGTGTCACCAGTCCAGTAGAATTCAGGTAAATGGCGGTCCGCCTGTAAACTGTTCATGTCGCCGTATTCCGGCATATTTAACCAGTAGATACCGCGCACAAACTCGCGCCATCCGAGTATCTGTCGGACGAAGCCTTCTATTTGTGCAATCTCAATCGCAGCATTCCCTTGGTAGGCAGATATGGCTGCGTTGACCACCTCTTGAGGCGAGATGAGCTTGGTATTCAGAGAAAAGGATAAGCGGCAGTGATACAGACTCCAACTCAGTTCAGTCTGATCCGTCATCGAATCTTGAAATGTACCAAAAGCCGGCAGCATTTCTTTGCAAAAAAAATTGAGTAGCTCAAGCGAATCGACCCTCGTAACGGGCCAGATTAAAGCCGTTTTCCGCACACCTATGGTGTCGATGTTATGTCTATCCAACCGGTCCAATATATCCTGCACATCGTGACTAAACAGCAACGGTTTTGGCACATTTTCAATGTCAGCGGGCTTCAATTTGTTGCGATTCTGCTGGTCAAAGTTCCACTGGCCATGAAGTGGACCGCCATCCTGCATAAGGATGTTTTGTTCTTTGCGCATTTTTCGGTAGAACATTTCCATTTTGTGAGAGGTGTTTTTCTTGAAGTATTGCGGTAGATCCGTGTGGGCTATATAGAAATGTTCAGTCTCAAACATATCGATGTTAACAGCGCCCAGTTGCAAACTGCCGAGTTGTTCCTGTAACCGATACTCATCCGGTTGCTGATACTCAAAGTGACTCACGCCGTGCTGCTTTGTCAGATGATTGATTAGCGCGACGAGGTCCTGATGCTCAGCCGTGTCATCGAGGCTTAGATATTGAACGTTGTGGCCTAAGCCAGAGAGTCGCTGCGCAAAGCAAGACATCGCTGCAAAGAACGCACACACTTTTTGCACATGATGGCGAACATAGCCGGTTTCTTGCTGCAATTCTGCAACGACGTAGAGTACATCAGGATTCGTGGTGTCAAACCAACTATGTTTCTCATTGAGTTGATCGCCGAGAATCAGACGTAGCGTCTTGTAGGTGTTTTTGCTGGGGCTATTTTTTGGCATAACACTTCTACGTTAGAACCGCCTGGATCGGCCACTGCTTGATGGTTATTTGGTTCGCTGATAATTTTGCCTGCGGTCCGAGTGCAGGTCTGCCGATCTCTCCGGATACTTTAAGGTGATTAGCTCGGTTCATTTGTGTTGATACTTGCTTTTCTGTATTTGGTGAATTTCTTTTACTACCGCGCGAATAGGTGTTTCGATGAGATTCGTTGCCGGTCCTGTTTTGCAAAACATCGACGGCCGATGATTTGAACACTTCTTACTTTAATACAAGGCAGTCCAATTGCATAAGCGAGGCGAGAGGCTAATTGTCAGTGTTGCTAGAATGTTGCCCTAAGAAAATTGTACAGTTTTTAAATAAAGCAGTCCTGCGTCTCAACTTTTAAGCCATTCTCCTGAGACAAGGTGGAGCCCTTCGGGTTGCGGCGAGAATCCCAGTTTTTGATAGAACCCCACAGCATCGTCGGTCTGTAAGTAAATATGCTGGCCGGGCACACTGGCGATAATCATCTCCATCATTTTCGAGGCAACACCTTGGTTGCGAAATTGGCTCCGGGTCCATACGTCAATCACGTAGCAGTTGCAGACGCCGTCAGACAGGGCCCGCGCGGTGCCGACACAGCGCTGCTGATTCATTGCGTAAACCACGCACTGGCTATTAAGAAAGGAGTCCTTGAGCTGTTCAATCGTGCGACCATTGTGAAAATCGTCTTGCTCAAGATCTAGCTTGAGTAAACCCCAATCGATTTCTTTACTGTCAATTGTGTAACGAACGGCCATTGGCTGTGTCCAACGTGTAGTCAATGCGACATTCTTTGTGAAAATCTGTCCTAGCGCAAATTTAAGAAACTTTCTGCAAAAACGCCTACATAGACTTTGTCTTGTTGAGAAGTAAGTTATCATTGCGCGTCAATCAAGGGTTATCCGTTATATGAACACGAGAATTATTACGTTAGTCATCCTGGCTGCACTCATCAGTGCCTTTTTCTATTTTGATCTGTCCAGTTATCTGACGCTCGAATACATTAAGTCGCAACAGGCTGTGCTAGATGCTGAGGTTTCAAGCAATCCGTTGAGAGCCGCCACCATCTATTTTGTCATTTACGTGCTGGTTGCAGCCCTATCTTTACCCGGCGCGGCAATCATGACCTTGCTTGGGGGCGCAATATTTGGTTTGGGCTGGGGGCTTTTAATTATCTCGTTCGCCTCCACCATCGGCGCAACCATTGCCATGTTGGTCTCACGCTTTATTTTTCGTGATCAAGTCAGGGCGCGATTTGGTAACCAATTAGGTCCAATCGATCGTGGCATCGAAAAGGACGGTGCGTTTTATCTATTCACACTTCGACTGGTGCCTATTTTCCCGTTTTTCCTCGTCAATCTTCTGATGGGTGTCACCGCGATCTCTGCGCCCGTATTTTTCATCGTCAGCCAAATCGGTATGTTGGCCGGCACGGCGGTATTCGTGAATGCTGGTACCCAGTTGGCTCAAATTGAAAGTCTAAGCGGCATATTGTCACCTGGACTGTTCTTCTCGTTTGCCTTGCTTGGGATTTTTCCTTTAATTGCGAAGAAAATTGTCGAGGTGGGTAAAGCCAACCGCGTACTTCGGGGATATAAAAAGCCGGCCCATTTTGATCGCGACGTGGTTGTGATTGGCGCAGGGTCTGGCGGGTTGGTTGCCTCGTTAATCATTGCAACTGTGAAAGGCAGTGTCACCTTGATCGAAAAAAACAAGATGGGGGGCGATTGTCTCAATACGGGTTGCGTGCCCAGTAAGTCGATTATTCGTTCCGCCAAACTAGCAGCAGATATGAAGTCTGGTTCAGCATTGGGTATGAAGGATATGACCCCTGACTTCGAGTTCAAAGATATCATGCAGCGTGTGCACTCAATCATTAAAACGATCGAGCCCCATGATTCGGTTGAACGCTATGAAAGCCTTGGTGTTAATTGTGAAATGGGTGAAGCAAAAATTCTCTCGCCCTATGAAGTTGAAGTGAATGGGAAAATCATCACCACCAAGAACATCATCATTGCCGCAGGTGCTTCACCGTTAGTGCCCAATATCGACGGTATTGAAGAAATCGACTATTTGACATCAGATTCTCTGTGGGAAATTGAAACTCAACCCAATCGACTTGTTGTGCTCGGTGGTGGACCTATCGGATCAGAGATGACCCAAGCATTCGCGCGATTGGGCAGTCAGGTTACGCAAATTGAAGCCTACGATAGAATATTGTCAAGGGAAGATCCTGAGATCTCGGCGATGATGACCAAGAAATTTATCAGTGAAGGTATAGATGTTCGGTTAAGTACCCGTGCAGTTGCGGTACGTCAGCAAGAGGGTAGAAAATTTCTTGTGGTCGAAACCCAGTCGGGTAAAGAAGAAATCGAATTTGATGAGTTGCTCGTTGCGGTCGGTCGAAAGGCCAACGTGACCGACTATGGTCTTGAAGCGCTAGGTGTCGAGATAAGCCCTCGTGGCACGGTGGCGGTTGATGAATATTTGAAAACCAACTTTCCTAACATTTATGCTATAGGTGACGTTGCCGGCCCTTATCAGTTTACCCACACAGCTTCACATATGGCTTGGTTTGCAGCCGTGAACGCGTTGTTTGGTAGTTTTAAAAAATTCAAGGTGGACTACTCGGTTGTGCCTTGGGCGACGTTTACATCGCCGGAGGTTGCTAGAGTCGGTCTCAACGAGACTGAAGCGACGGAGCAGGGTATTGATTTTGAGGTGACAAACTACGATATTTCTGGTCTTGATCGTGCCTTGGCAGACCAGACCGCTAACGGCGTTGTTAAGGTGATAACGCCGCGCGGCAAAGACAAAATATTAGGTGTGACGATCGTCGCTGACCATGCCGGTGATGTATTGAGTGAATATGTGCTGGCAATGAAACATGGCCTAGGGCTCGGCAAGATCATGGGCACCATCCACATTTATCCAACCCTGTCTGAAATGAATAAATTTGCAGCCAGCGAATGGCGTAAAGCGCACAAACCTGAATGGGCTCTGAATCTATCAGAGAAGTTGTTGCGGTTTCTAAGAAACTAGGCATGCGGAGTGGCAGACCTGTGTGACGTTATACAGGTTTGTCGTTTATGCGTGCGGCTTTGATCGTTCTATTTCGTTAAATCTATCGTTTAGAAAGCCGTTTAGAAAATAGCTGAGCAGATCGTTTGATCTGCAACATCGCGTCTAGGATTGTTCCCGCAGCTTTTCAAACACCCGATCAATTTCAGCATCGTCTGGAAATTCTTCCGAATCTTTTGCTTCTGGTAATTTCTGAATAGTACGGATGGTGAGTTTCATTTGCCGATAGTATCGACGACAGTACTTGCAGTACAACAAATGCAGGTAAAAGCTCAAACGCGATGCGAAAGATGTTTTCCCTTCTAGGTGATCTGTTGCCGTCTCTGATATGTCCTTGCAAGTTAGCATATTAGATCAACAACGTTCGACGAGTTTGATTGATTATTCTGTGCAACATTCACCGGTTTCCTGAAAGTGTTCAATGACTTTGTACAAGCGATTGCGGGCACGATGAAGCAATACCCTTACGTTCGACTCCGAAACATCGAGAATGTTACAGACCTGGTTAAGCGAATAGCCTTGGCGTTCTTTTAAGTTTAACGTCGCGCCCTGTAGGGCAGGTAGCAAGCTGATCGTGCGGTCTAAACATGACTTGAGTTGGTCTGTTGAAAGCAATGCTTCCGGCGCATCTGCCTGCCAGTCGCTGGGCGGTTGACCCCAATGTCCTGAGTCGTCAAAGCGAGATTGCATATCCGGGTCGTCACTGGACAAAGCCTCAAGTGATACCTCGCGTTTCTCTTTTCTCAGCCGTGTTTTTGCTTCGTTAGCGACAATGGTCAATATCCATGATTTGAGTGTACTTCGTCGCTGAAATTTGGCAATCGATTTCATCACTGAAAACCAAGCCTCTTGTACAACCTCATCGGCGATTTTCATGCCGACAATACCCTGTGCGAGTGCAAACATCGGCCCTTGGTATTGCTTGATCGCAAATCTGAATGCGGCCTCATCTTGGCGAATGAGCCCAGCAATCAAATTGTCTTCTGAAGTATATTCGTTGGGGATAGTCGGGGAATTCATGGTTTGTATCGGCGTTGGCTGTAGCCGCAATTGTAGCAGCAATAATCGGTAAAGCGCGAAACGGTTTGGTCCTGCGCTTCCCACATTTTCGTTGCTGGTGCATACTGCATGCGCCCAAAAACGATAGGAATGACGGTAATGAAGACAGGTTTAATGATTGGTGCCAGTGATGGTCCAGACGGCACAATTGACGGTCTAGTAAAGCTTGCTCAGGATGCCGAAGCGCAGGGTTTTGAAAGTCTCTGGATGGCCAACATTTTTGGTCTGGATGCCATATCGACGCTTGGCATACTGGGACACATGACGGAAAAAATTGAGCTCGGTACGGCTGTCACGCCCACTTATCCTCGACATCCGACGGCCATTGCACAACAAGCCATGACAACGGGTGCCGCATCGAAGGGGCGATTCAGTTTGGGCATTGGCTTATCGCATCAGGTTGTTATTGAAGGTATGTTGGGGTTCTCTTACGACAAACCGGCAAAACATATGCGGGAATACCTCAGCATATTAGGTCCGTTGTTAAAGGGCGAAACTGTTTCCTTCGCTGGCGAGCAGTTTAATGTCAATGGCGTCGCGTTGGATGTCCCAGGCGGCGCAAACGTGCCTGTGCTGGTTGCTGCATTGGGCCCGGTTATGCTGAAGCTCGCGGGTCAGTTGGCGGACGGAACGATCACCTGGATGACAGGACCTAAGACATTAGAGTCGCACATCATTCCTAACATTAATGCCGGTGCGGAAAGTGTGGGCAAACCGACGCCAAAAATTGTGGCAGGTTTTCCTGTTGTGCTGACCAATGATGAAGCGGGCGCAAGAGAAGCGATAGGTAAGACACTACAGATTTATGGTCAACTACCTTCTTATCGCGCTATGTTGGAAAAAGAAGGGGTGGCTGGACCGGCGGAACTGGCTTTTGCCGGAGACGAAGCGACTATTCGCGGTAAAATTCAGCAATTGAAAGATGTTGGTGTGACGGATTTCACCGCCGCAATTGTCGCGACTGACGACGGTGCTTATGAGCGAACACAAGCTTTTCTCGCATCAGAGGTGTAGCGGCATGATCTGAAAAAAAGCGGGCCTTATGGCTCGTTTTTTTTGTCCAATTTTTGCTACAAAGTTGTGGGTAATGAAAAACAATAAAACAGGGGTTGTAAATCGATGCAAGTGATACTCAGTAGTGCTTTCAACGGCAAACAAAAATCACTGCTGATGCGTGGCTTGTTGCTGGGTGTGTTGGCCATGCCTATTGCGGCATCCGCGCAGTCCAAACAAGAGCCTATTAGCCTAAATCAAAACGATTTCGTCGAAATTGAAACGCAGTTGACAGAAGATCAGAGGGTGATTTCTTTAGCGCGTCAAGTGATCACTGCGGCGCGCTATGGCACGCTGGTTACCGTCGATGACGAAGGTCAACCGAGAACAAGAATTGTTGATCCATTTCTGCCTGATGATGCGTTCGTCATTTATGTGGCAACCAAGCCGGTCACAAGGAAGGTTCAACAAATTCGCAGCAACAACAAGGTAAGCCTGTTCTATTTTGATGCCGAGGGCAGAAATTCAGTTTCTGTTATGGGCCGAGCGCAATTGATCGATGATCTTGATTTGAAACTGCAAATGCGCCGCGCCGCTGATAGCGACAAGATATATCCCGACTTCCCTCAAGATTATCTATTGATCAAAATTACACCGACTCGCATAGAGGGTTTGTTGCCGGGTTATCGTGGCGATCGTGAAACATGGGTACAGGTGGGTGTGGACTTTGAGATGTTGCGATAAGTGAATCGCAAGGGACTGTTCGTTGATTCGAACTTGCGTTGTTGACTTGTTTTATTGACTTGCTTTACGACCTAGCCGTTTTGACTGCGATAGCTATATGACATAGGCCAAATTGTAGGTCCGTTTGGAATTTTCACTTCCTCAATCAAGTTAAAGCCTTGTGACAAATAGAAAGAAATGCTGTTCTTGTTTGAGCATTCAAGATAGATCGGCGTTTTTTCTGCGCCGGCCACGGGTACATGGTTAGTGATCGGTGAGAGTAGGCCGGTACCAATGCCCTGGCCTTGAAAATCAGGATCAGTCGCCAGATAGGTGAGATGCCAAAAAGGCTTGCGCGGTTTGTAATTTTCCATCACGGCTTGAATTTTTGACGCGCGGCTAATGTTGCCTTTCAGTAACCAAGCAAATTTAAGAAATGTATTGAGTTGCGATGGGAAACTAAGCCGATGTCCGGGGGATTCCCATAGTGAGACGCCACGTTCTTCGCTATCTGTATAACAGCTTTGGCTATCGGTGGTTTTCCTTAGGATGTGCGAGAAAAGCGGCAGGGCTGCGCGATCGTAGTCCACGTCGGCAGGCAGTATCCAGCGCATAACGGGGTCGTCACGAAATGCGCGTTGGAGTACGTCAGCAAGGGCGGTGAAGTGGGAGTGAGTTGCGACTTGGGCTTCCATGTCTGTTACCTGATCCCCGTCTTGTTATCGTCCTGCGTTGTCTAAGCTGTCCTTAAAGCTCACTCGACGAGGAGATGACCTTGGTGACAATACCGTATTCAATTGCTTCCTCGACTGACATCCAATAATCCCTGTCGGTGTCTTTTTCAACTTGTTCGAAGGGGCGACCGGTTTCATCAGCAATGAGCTTGTTGATGCGAGCCTTAGTTTTAATGATTTGCTCAGCTTGGATACTGATATCTGTAGCGTCGCCCTGTGAACCTCCAGAGGGCTGATGTACCAGATAACGGGTATTTGGCAACGAGTAACGATTTTCTTTCTTTGCAGCAAGATAGATCGTTGTTGCGGCGCTCGCAACCCAGCCTGTTCCAATGACGCGAACCTCTGGCTTAATAAACTTGATCATGTCATAGATCACATCGCCGGATTCAACATGTCCACCGGGAGAACTGACATAGATATCAATGTGCTCGTCACTGTCTGCGGCAAGCGCAAGCAACTGCTCAGTAACGGCCCGTGCGACCTTTTCATTGATGCCACCAAAAATCGATATGGATCTCGACTTGAATAACTTCTCGTCCAGAAAGCTCACATTAGGTAGTTTTGCCTCTGGCGTTTCGTCGTTCCTCATAGCGGATATTCCTTAAGTAAATGCAAATTTAGCAAGCGCGCAAGAATAGCAATGGTGTCGATCTATTTCCACCCGCTTACGCGATGGAAATGCCACTGGTGTGAGTGAGCATGCTCTTGTCTAGCATCAAGAGTTTGGGGCAAGTTCATCAATTACAAGGTTTATGGCGCAGTAGGCGGCTTTTTCTATTGATTTTGAACGGCGCAATCCGGCATTGTGATGACATAACGATTAACAAATTGCGAATAAAAGAGGTTAAAGAAATGGGCGACTTAAAATTAGGCATTCAAATGGGGTACTGGGGCGCGGGTCCGAACCCCAACACGGTCAATATGGCGGTTACCGCAGAAAAACTAGGCTATGACGCGATATTTACGGCGGAGGCCTGGGGCTCAGACGTTTTCACACCTTTAGCATGGATTGGTGCGCATACCAGTCGTATTCGATTGGGTACTGCGGTTGCACAACTGTCAGCAAGAACGCCTACAGCGACCGCAATGGCGGCGCTAACGCTTGATCATCTATCAAACGGCCGAATGATTTTGGGTTTGGGTGTGTCGGGCCCACAGGTTGTCGAGGGCTGGTATGGCCAGCCCTTTGCCAAGCCTCTATCACGAACCCGTGAATACGTTGATATTATTCGTCAGGTCATGGCGCGCGAGGCGCCCGTCTCAAATGAGGATGGCAAACACTATCCGCTGCCTTACCGGGGTGAAGGCTCGTGGGGACTAGGTAAATCACTAAAACCCATTACGCACCCACTACGGAGTGATATGCCGATTTTTCTTGGTGCAGAGGGACCGAAAAACGTCACGATGGCAGCTGAGATTGCCGACGGTTGGTTGCCACTTTACTACTCTCCATACCGTCAGGAGGTTTACGCGGACCAAATTAAGGATGCTAAGCCGGGTTTTGAGATATGCCAAGGCGTGACAATCAACATTTGCGATGACGTCGAACAGGGTTTGATTCCAATCAAGAATAATCTTGCTTTGTATATTGGTGGTATGGGCGCTAAAGACCGTAATTTTCACACTGAGCTGATGGGTCGGATGGGGCTTGAAGCGGAAGCACGTAAAATCCAGGATTTATTTTTAGCTGGCAAAAAAGATGAGGCAGTGATGGCTGTTCCTACGGCCTTTGCTGATGAAATCTCGCTTGTCGGTCCAATTGATCGGGTTAAAGATCGGCTTCAAGCTTGGCGAGAAACACCGGTCACCTCGCTACTTGTTAATGCCCGTAACGAACAGCAAATCCAGCAGATGGCAGAGATTGTGTTGGGTTGAAATAATGTGAGTGGCCGTTGCTTTTGAGTGAGTCGGTCAAATTTCGGCACGGCGTCTGACGCAAGGCTGCCTGTGCCAGGTGCTGTGAAAAAAAAAAGGGGTGCATTCCTGAGGCCTATGGATGTCGTTGGGAAGTAGACGACAAAAGTATTTTTGTTCAAATCCTCCGTGGAGGCAGCTTTTAAGCCTGTATATGAGGTATAATCTTGATAAGAAAGAGGGCTAAGAAAAATATATCCTGAATTCAGTGGGAGAGATGAAGAACTCGCCTCACTGTCTTAAAGTGGTAATAACGGATGTGAGATATGAGTAAACGCTATGTTGAGTTTTTGAACTTAGTTGATATGTTTCGATCAGGTGTTATGTCTGAGGAAGACGTCAGAACGTTAAAGCGATGCCCAGATTGGGAATTGAAAAAAGCCTTTCTTAACGTGCTCCACGAAGAAGTACGCGTAGATAGTTTTGAAGGGTTGTGGCGCGATCGCAGTCGCAATGACAGTCGCAATGACAGTCACAATGACACGCACAACGTGTTCGCTGAACTGCTGGCGGAAATCACTCAGACGCCTCTGAAGAGGACATTCAGGCCCCGCGCCAAAGTCAATTTGTCGGAAAAAGTCACGAGTGGGTTATTTCCATCAGCTTCTAGGCGCAAGACCGTTGGTAATCCCAAGCTCAAAATGCAGGCCTGATCGGCAAGGCGCGTAAGCTCGTCGTTTATTTTATGTCGTTGTGCGGTTTGCATAGAGTTAGCTCAAACTTCGATAAATTCTTACATCGTTAAATTCCTTAAATTCGTCTAAATCAGGCACAGTTGATGCCGTGATGCGATCAATGATTTCATATCCATTGAGTAGATCTGATTTGACTCTCGAGTCGGCAATAATAATTTCTTTTGCGAAACCCTTCAGTTCGTCAATCCAGGGAAAATTCTCACGATCGTAAAGCACGTCCGCGGCAATAATCATATCTACATGGCCGGATAACCCATAAATGTCTGCTAAAAGCTCAATATTGACGTTGTTGAGTTTGGCGTTCTCCGCGCATGCGTCGAGGGAGTGGGGATCAATATCACATGCTATGACCCGTTGCGCTCCTGCAAGTTTCGCAGCGATCGCAACAACACCTGAACCTGCGCCAAAATCGAGCACTGATTTACCAGCAAAGGATTGCGAGTGAGCCAGTATGTGTCTTGCCAGCACCTGACCACTGGCCCAACAAAACGCCCAATATGCCGGTTCGTTGATGATCGCCATCATCTCGTCGTGATCTAGCCGTCCCTTAGGGTAATCCTCCGATAAGAGATACAGAAACAGAGGATGTTCGGAATCTTCTGTACAGAGTAGCGGGGTGGCCACAATATTGGCCGCCGCGATCGTTTTTTTGATATTGGATTGAAGTAGTTTTGACAAGGTTTGGTCTATTAGTCTCACGGACATTTAATGATCGCCTTTGCCAGCCCCCGTCGCAATAGGTAGTCTTACTAATTGCCAGATTGCTGCGCTGCGGCGGGTCAGTGTTGAAAATGTCATTTTTCAAGACATCATTGTTGAAAGATTTCGTCGAGCTTCCGCAACAGGATGAGGTTACTCAGAAAAGTTATCGGCGAGAGCTGGTGACGGAGCTGACCGTACCCATGTCTTTTGCGGTGATGGAGGGAGGCTTCGTCGGTGTTGTTGCCGACAAGTTATACCAAGTTGAACCTTGGGTTTTAGCGATTATCACCGCTGCTCCTATGTTCAGTAATTTATCGAGCTTTGTCTGGGCAAAAATCATAAGCGGTCGGGACAAAGTATCAACGATTGTCACCATACAATATTTGATATTGCTGTTCACCGGCCTCGTTGCGTTAACACCGTCTGAGAAATGGGGTGCTTGGATCATTGTTGCGGCTGTTGTCATGGTGCGGCTCTTGATGGCAGGTCAAATTACCGCCCGCAGTATGGTCTGGAGCCTCAACTACGGTCGCAGCGTGCGCGCCCGGATCACCGGTCGCCTAATGCTGGTGCATAGTTTTACGATGGTGCTGGTCGTCAGTCTCGGCGGTTTGAGTTTGGATGCAAACCCAGACTCTTTTCGCTATATTTTTTGTATCGCAGCAATGCTCGGCCTCATCGGTGTCAGGGCATTTTCTAAAATCACAGTGCCCGGTGATTTAGCGCAGATCGAACTTGAGAGCGGCAATGCGGATGATACTGCCGAAAATGACTCCACCAGTATGTGGCAGGTACTGAAGCAGGACCGAGCATTTGCTCGCTATCAGCGTTATCAATTCTTGGCCGGCACCTCGAACATGATGCTGGAAGCACCCTTGATTTATCTGGTATCCAATCAACTGGCTGCAAGCTATTCGGTCAGTCTTGGCATTACGGTGATTATTCCCTTTGTTGTTTCGATGTGTGCATTACCGCTTTGGGCAAACTATCTGGATAAACATCATGTGACGATGTTTCGAGCCAGACAAAGCATCTTCTGGGTTGTCTCTCAACTGATGATGTGGATCGGCGCCTTGAATGGTTCGTTAATCTTGCTAGCACTCGGACGACTCATCTTAGGTATTGCCAGAGGTGGTGGCTCGCTGGCGTGGAACCTGGGTCATAATGATTTTTCGAGTCAGAAACTTTTGGCAACATATATGGGCGCACATGTGACATTGACTGGCATACGAGGCGCAACCGCCCCCTTTATTGGTATCGCGCTTTACTTAGGTTGGTCGCAGGTACCTCTACTGCCAGATTTTGAAGGTATTGGCGCTGGCGTTTTTCTTATCGCGGCGTGCTTGAGTGGCCTGTCCTGGCGTGGCTACAATCGAATGCGGGCGGATCTGCAGAAGCAGCATGAAGAATCAAAAAATGAGCTTACATAAGAGACAATTGTTATGAGATCTAACAACACGATAGTGATGGGTTTAACGGTATGCCTTTGTCTGGCGCTTTTCATGCCTGCGAGTCATGCAGACGAAGAGGCGTTAATTGCCATCGCGGAGGCGTCGTCGGCACAGCGGATCGAGTCAGATATTAGAAGTTTGGTTCAATTTGGAACACGTCATACGCTTTCTGAAACAGAATCAGAAGAACGCGGTATAGGCGCTGCGAGACGTTGGATCGAGGCAGAATTCAATGCGATATCGAAGGATTGCGGCGGGTGCCTAGAGGTTTACACGCAAAGTCGGGTCTTTCAAGGCACGCCAAGAATTCCTGACCCGACCGAGGTCGTCAATGTGATCGCAGTCCTGCAAGGCACGTCGGATCAAAACCGATACGTCATCATGTCCGGCGATATCGATTCGCGTGTGACGGATGCTATGGATGCGACATCCGACTCTCCGGGTGCTAATGACAATGCGTCAGGTATGGCGGGCGTGCTTGAAGCAGCCAGGATTCTGAGCCAATACCAATTTGCTGGTTCAATCGTGTTTGCCGGCTTGTCTGGCGAAGAGCAGGGACTGTTTGGCGGGAAGATCATGGCGGAGCAGGCGTTGAGCGATGATTGGTATATTGAAGCGGTGTTAAACAACGATATGATTGGCAACATAACCGGTATCAATGGCGTGACCAATAACACCACGGTAAGAGTTTTTTCTGAGGCGACGCGGCCGATCGAGTCAGACAAAGAAGCAAGTGTTAGGCGCTTTACAGGCGGAGAGGTCGATTCACCCTCGCGGAATGTCGCACGCTATATCGATCGAATAGCGGATGACTATTTTCTAAATCTGGATGTCATGATGATCTATCGGTTGGATCGATTCGGTCGAGGCGGTCACCATAGACCTTTTAATGAGGTTGGTTTCCCCGCTGTGCGTATCATGGAGACTAACGAACATTACGACCGTCAGCATCAGGATATTCGGCGTGAAGCGGGCAGAGACTATGGTGATGTACTGACGGGGGTTGATTTTGGTTATGCTGCCAAGGTTACCGGTCTGAACGCCGTGAGTCTTGCGGCGATGGCGTTTGCGCCAGCACCGCCGGAAAGTGTGACTATCGAGGGGATTGTTTCTCCGAACACCGCGTTAAAATGGCAAAAAGTCAAAGGTGCTGTTAACTACAAAGTCTATTGGCGACTAACCACACAAGCACAATGGCAGTGGAGCCGAGATGCAGGTGATGTTGACGCATTTACACTGGAAAATGTCGTTATAGATAATTACATTTTCGGTGTCGCCAGTGTTAATAAAAATGGCATCGAAAGTCCGGTAGTATTTCCTGGACCAATTGGTGAGTTTAGGCGAGCAAAAAAGTAGTATTGCTTGATCGAAAAAAATTGTTGATTAAAAAATAAGGAAACGGGTCGTGGTGAATGTGGTTGCAGATAAGACAGCAAGTGATGAGTCTCTGGTACTCGAAGAGCCGGTACTTGAAGAGCGGGCGCTTGGTCCGCTAACAATTTTATTTGGTAAGGAGAATGGCAAGTACCCCCATGGTAATTCGTTAGTGATAACCGGCACAGACAAGACGGCGATAGTCGACCCTTGCCTGGGTGTTGTGGCGCGCAAAGGTCAGCTTCCCGAAGTGGACATGATCCTGCTGAGTCACGTACATGAAGATCACGTTGCGGGCACTCACTTGTTTCCGAATGCCACATGTCATGCCCACGAAGCTGATGCGATAGGGATGACATCGATAGAAGGTATGTTGGATATATACGGGTTTGATGGTCCATTGCGAAACGAGTTTAAGGTAACGATAGAAACAGAGTTCTTCTTTGAACCCCGTACCGATGTGATTGCCTACAAAGATGGCGAGGTATTTGATTTAGGTGGCGTGACCGTCACGGCGATGCATACACCGGGTCATACAAGAGGGCATACCTGCTTCTTGATTGAATGGGTAAATGAACAGGGTGTCGTTGAAGGATTTGTTTATTTAGGTGATATCGAACTGACCGGCTTTGGTCCCTACTATGGCGATGCATGGTCGAACCTTGAGGACTTTGAACGCAGCTTAGCGTTCTTGAAAACGGTTGATGCTCAATGGTGGTTGACCTTCCATCACAAGGGGCTGATCGAATCTCGCGCAGAATTTTTGGTGATGCTCGAGAGTTTTCGAAGCATGATTGATTTTCGTGAGGACAACTTATTAAGTTTTATCGAACGGCCACGCACAATGGATGACATTGTCGAGCATCGGTTTGTATACCGACCAGGAACAGGTGGGACGATGGCGGATCAGGTTGAGCGGCGCAGTATGGGTATGCATTTAGAGCGTCTGGTTCGTGATGGTCGTGTTGAAATGAAAGATGATTATTATACAAGGGTACTGTAATGAGTGTAGATATTGATTCAATCGGCGAAGATATCGGTTTGTTTGACGCTATTCGAACCACCCGTGCGATCAGGCGGTTGAAGCCAGACCCGGTGCCGGTCGAACTGATCAGAAAGGTCTGCGAAGCGGGTACATTTGCACCAAGTGGCGGTAACCGTCAACCTTGGTTTTTTGTCGCGGTAATGGATCAAGACAAACGCGCGTTTATTGCTAAGAAATACAATGAAACTTTTCAAAGTTATATTGAGCCGGCAAAGGTCGCTGCACAAAGCCCTGATTACCCTGAGGCAAAACGTCGTAATATGAAAGCCGCCATTTACTTAGCTGAGCATCTGCGTGAGGCGCCAGTGCATCTGTTTGTGGCCGGATGGACCCGTCGTGGTGCACCTCAGAGTCAGGCGTTATTTCCGGCGATTCAAAACATTCTCCTCGCCTGTCGAGCGGTTGGTTTGGGCGCTTCTTTGACGACAGCTCACCGAGCACACGGTGAAGAAATTGATAGGTATATTGGTTTGTCGGAAAAAACACCAAGCTGTGCGTTGATTCCCATTGGTTGGCCGAAAGGTAAATATGGCACACCGACGCGTCGTTCCATTGATGAAGCCTTCTTTGTCGATCAAATACCTGAAGGCCGACTCGATTAGCGATGCTCCCATCTCTATTTGTAAGCCATGTACGTTCCAATTCAGTCGAATTCTACGAAACAGCACATAGAAGGCAGACGTGATTTCAATTCAAGTAAAGGGTAGATGTTATTTAAAATTTAACCTGATGGTTCTTACACGATAGTTCTGACACGATAGCTCAGATGCGATAATTTACACATACAGACCCTCAAAAGCAGAAGCGAGCAGGAAACAGGCGAGCAACCACGCGAGGTTTATCGACATACGAATGATTAGGGGGTAGCCGCCATAGGAAATATTAAATTTCTTGGAGGAGAGCACGGCTAGGCTCATGATGATGAACCAAGGCGTAAAGAAGAAAACGCCTCGCCACAGAATAAGAGAAACAGCGAGGTCGTGAATCGCGCCGCTAACGGCAAACGTCAGCAGCGTTGCAGTACCTGTTGAAAAGTATCGCGTTAACGGCTTCATCACATTGCGGGATAAGTAGTAGCCCCAAATGGGATTCCAGTAATGCCAGAAAAGATAGAATGAGCGAGCGCCGACAGAGCGTTTGATCATGTTCCCAAATGACCCAGATGCGCCAAGCGGTACGCCGTTTATTTTCTTTACATACTCCTGTAAAGACCTTGTCCTGCTTGGTTGTGCTGATGCCGCCGGCGGCGGCGATTCATTCGAATTCATCGTGATCCTCAAGTGGTTGGGTATAGCGTACCAGACAAGATTGTTTGAATAGTTTGAATTGCTTGAATTGCTTGAATTGCTTGAATTGTCTAGGTTGTTTAGTTATCTAATATCCCCTAGTGAAAACGTTCATAGCCAGAACAAAGACGACAAACACACGCCAGATAATAAAATTCATAATATTACAGAACACTCAGTGCAGGAGGATCGTCATTGTCGCCTACGATTAGGGTACGTCGCTATTGATGGTTCTGTTGAGTTGCCGCTGCTGAGATTGTAAGGCCTTGACGCCTGAATAGGTGGAGACACAATAAGGAACGAAATATGTTAGAAGTATTTGGATTATGTTTTGTGTGGATAAAGATAGGTTGATAATGCTGTCACCATGGTTAATAAGTGCCAGAACACTGCCGACAAGCAGGCTAACACGAATAGCAGTTCTGACTACCTGAGCGGTAGTCGCTAAAGTTATAAAACTGTTGCTAGACATCTTTTCTTGGCCTGGTCTGTCAATGCAATATGCGCTCGTTTTGTTTTTGTTCCAATGACTATACCTTTATTTTTCCTTAAGGCTTTAGTTCGTCTTGGAAATCACCCTTGAGAGTCGCCTTAAATTGATTGTTATTCGCGGACAATAATTCACCATCGCGATATCCTAAAGTAGCGGATGCAAAAAAATAAAACGTTTAGTTTTTGCAGATTGATCTAAAGCCACTATGTTGATCGTATAGACGTGATGAATAAAAAGTTATGTATAAGCATTTTTGTTACCTTGTTATTGTCAAGCTGCGTCGCCGGGCCTAACTACAAAGGCGAGGCCTTACCGAACTTTGATGGTAGGGAGTTTTTTAACCGCACGCCGTTAAGCCAAAAGCCCTTAGATGTGCTGAGCTTTGGCCTAGGCTCACTGACTAAATCTGAACAGTGGCCAACCTGGATCGACAACCAACCGGCACAAACGCCGCTGCCATCGGTAACCGACGGTATTAAAGTCACCTATATCAATCACGCGACGACTCTCATACAGGTGCAAGGTCTGAATATTATGACGGACCCTATTTACAGCGAACGCGCAAGTCCCTTTCAATGGGCCGGCCCCAAGCGTGTTCGTGCCCCCGGCATAGCCATGAAAGACCTTCCTAATATCGATGTTATTCTCATCAGCCATAATCATTATGATCATCTTGATGTGGAGACCCTCAGACAATTGACAGCAAGGCAGGCGAAACCGCCACTTGTGTTGTCGGGTCTTGGTGTTGGTGAGTTGTTTGCCAAAATTGGCATTTCCAACTATGTGGATATGCAGTGGGGACAGTCCGAACGGCTTCAAGGTCTAGAGTTTGCTTTTGTCGAGTGCCGTCATCGTTCCGGCCGTGGTCTTACCGATCAAATGAAAACGTTATGGGGCTCATTTGTTATCAAATCAGCGGCAGGCAATATCTATTTTGCTGGGGACACAGGCTATGGACCGCACCTAAAAGAACACGGTCAGGCCTATGGACCCTTCGCACTGTCAATTCTTCCCATTGGTGCTTACGAGCCAAGATGGTTTATGAAAGATGTGCATCTGAATCCGGAAGAGGCTGTCATGGCGCATGGGGACTTAAACAGTGAGCAAAGTTTGAGTATTCATTTCGGAGTCTTCCAGCTAACTTATGAAGCGATGGGTGGACCTGCGGCTGACCTAATAGAAGCGTTGGATAACCATGGAGTTGATGCAGCTGAATTTTGGACCCTCGAACCAGGTGAAGCCCGAACGATTCGTTAGAAACAGGACACAAGCGACAGCAGTTTTTACTACCGGCAAATAGTCGCGTAAGTCTGGAGGGTGAGATAGATATTCATGTGTCATACTGAGTGCTGCCACGGCAACGTATCACTGGTTTATTTCTAGGCCGGCTATGTTTAATGGGCCTAAATCTAATCGGCCTAAATCGAATCGGGCTACACCTAATTGGAGAACAAATGTGACGCAGTTAAAACCCCCAGCACTTGCCAGCATGTTCAACGAGGCATTTGCGGCATTTGAACTGCCCAAACTTCTGCTGCGTGCACCTGAATTATCCAGACTCAAAACAGTTAATCCTCGAAAAATTATTGTGATGCCCGGTTTTGGCGCAGATGACTTTTCGACCCTACCTATTCGTGGCTACCTTTCCTCGATGGGGCATGAAGTTCAAGGTTGGAATCGCGGTTTAAATATCAAAGATGTTCAGGAAACGTTAGATGAGTTAGTGCAGGACATTGAAAAGAGAACCCGTAACGCCGCGGAGCCAATCGTCATCGTTGGTTGGAGCCTTGGTGGTTATCTTGCTCGAGAGGTGGCGCGAGACTTACCTAACACAGTAGAGCAGGTGTTCACCCTCGGCAGTCCAATTGTAGGGGGGCCCAAATATACCCAACTCGCGTCCTTGTATCGCTCCCAAGGGATCGACGTTGATTGGATTGAGCGAGTCATCATTGAGCGAGAAGATGCAAATGAATTGATCACGCCGGTCACGGCAGTCTATTCAAAATCAGACGGAGTCGTCGCTTGGCAAGCATGTATCGATAAAAAGTCACCCAACGTTGAGCATATCGAAATCAGTGCATCGCACATTGGATTGGGTATTTCTGCTGATTCATTCAGAATTGTTGCCGACAAGCTCAAAAACTAATCCTTGCTGTCAGCAAGCTATGCGAGTTCGGTATCGACTCAAGCGGCAGTGGTTTGTCTATGGAATGGCGCAAGCACCCATCTTTAGGATTATGCTTCTGTGGCGGGCTGTAACTCTTTTATTGCTGAGGAGATCACTCGAGCTGACGACTGTAGCAAGAGAATAACCAGTGCTGAGGCCACAATCACATCGGGCCAGCCAGCCTCAAAGAACCAAACGGCGCCGGCCGCAACGAAAACCGATATATTTGTCGCGATGTCGTTTCTCGAGCATTCCCAGACCGAACTCATATTGATATCTTCGTTTCTGTGGCGCCAAAGTAGCGCCAGACATAGGGAGTTTGCAACCAGTGCGACGAGACTAAAGAAGCCCATGAGTTCAAAAATCGGTGTTTCGGGATAGAGTAGCTTGTAGCCAATTTGACTAAGGACGACCAGGCCAGCCATTAAAATTAGGCAACCCTTGAACAGTGCAACTTTTGCTTTGGCTCTGATGCCACTTGCAATCACCATTAAGCTTAGGGCGTAGGTCATTGCGTCGCCAAAATTATCAAGACTGTCGGCAAACAGTGCGGTAGATTTTGCGAACTGTGCCGCGATGACCATGACAAAAAACATGGTTGCATTGATGGCAAGAACAGCGATAAGCGTGCCGCGCTGATTGTCTCGCAGCGCTTCGGCAGCGCTATCGTTATCACAACATCCACTCAATTTTCTCTTCCTCGTGTCTTGCTAGCCCAAATTGGTTAAATACTAATTTTCTGAGTTATTCTTGTCGTTGCGTTTCTGAGAAGCGATGAAGATAACAATCACCGCTATTACGATAGCGATCACGCCACCCACTGCTGCATTATCCATGGAGGCTGCCTAATCGTTTTTTGTGAGTTAATGATGTTACTGCAACCTGTTGTTGGTAAGCGACCGAAAACTGCACGCCAGATATCTAATTGGCACCATAAGTGGGTCAGGGGCTGATGAGTTAGTCGTTTGGTTGACTGTCAGCGCCTCTCGACACAGCACGTCTTTGATTTATTCTATCACTCACACCCGCTCCAATATGTTCAGATTTCTTGCTCCACCATTGTGAACCACCCGGCGTCTCAACGATGCGTATCGCACTTGCTTCCATGGCCTAGTAGGTCTCGTCGCTTAGTAGACCTTGATCATGCACATATACCGCTTGCTCCATAATGTAAAAGAAGTGTGCAGCCCAACCTTCAAAGTTCCACCTTGCACTAGAAGAGGCGTCGTCCCAGCTTTTGTAGCAGCTTTTGATGTCTGTATGAAGATCACGGTTGCCCACTACCAAGGTTGAGTGCTGAGCAACCTGTTTTAAGATGTCACGTTGGCTGTTGGCCCGCGCCAAATCATTGGCCTGTTCTGCTTGAGCGTTGCTGATGCGAAGCTGTTTTAGTAAAAGTATGAGTGTGAATAGAACTGCCGATGCTGCGATCAACTCTGCGATTGCGCCGAGTGCCTCCCAATTCATCACGAACCCCTAACGTGGTTCAGCGCGCGAAAATTACTGCACGATTGGGCTAGTGTTTTGGTTAGTTCACGAAAACAGATAGCAGCCTTCTCTGTTTGAGACGGATAATTGGACCGTTGTAAAAGTTGCATGTTAAACGGGTCGATGTTTGATATATGACTAAGATACATCGAATTTGAATGTTAGGGTACTAGCGGTAAACGCAGAGTCTTTCGAGGGATTTGTTGGCGGTGTGAATTGAGTGTTGTTTGAATATTCAAAGATCAATCTCAAAATATGTCAATACGGTCACCATAAGCCAATAGCAAAAAATCGTCAGCGCAATCGAAAAACCAATACTAAAGTAGAAGTTAATGCCCTGTTTTAGCATGAGTGGTAATGCGACAAACAACGCTAATGACGGCAGGACTAACCAAAAAACACGCGTTGACAGTTCGCTCACTTTGTCGACGTCCTTCGTCTCAAAGTACAGCCAAAATAGAGCCAGCACAGAAATTAATGGTACTGATGCAAGAACGGCTCCAGCGAACGAACTTCGCTTCGCAACTTCTGAAATGGCGACGACCAAAACAGCAGTGATTGTTATTTTTATGAATTACTGCAGCATCGGTTTACCCTTATACACTCAATGACGCCATTGATCTGCCTAGAGTTACCTAGAGCTGCGTCTAAGCGCTAACTCGAATCGGTTAGCTGCGGGGCGTGCCAAGCTATTGAATGTTTTTTTGACGCATTTTGTGTCAGCTCTCGCTGATCTCTAAGAGATCCATACGCCGCTGGTTACTTGGCAATCTATCGCATCTAAGCCCATATGGACAGACAAGCCAATGGCAATGAGCCGTACCTTAGGCATCTTGGGAACAAAACAGAGTGCAGCGTAAAACAGAATAGGCCACAGTTCATGTAGCGGGTGGAATCCGATACTACAGCGATTAGAGTCGTATATTGGATCAGCTAATAGGTGGTCAACATCTACGAGCATCGTTGCGATTAAAAGAAAGTAAGCCAACCGCCAGCTTTTCCTAAAGAAAACGGCCGTGAGCAAGGCGGGTGCTACAAAATGAAGGGCTAAGTGAATCACCGGTTCTGTTCGCTAATCTTCGTTCACGTGAAGTTTTAATGACGAGAGCGACTGACGTTTCGCCCCAAAACAGGGTAATTATTCAGCTACCTACCCACATCATCGGGCCAACTATTCGCTCCCTTTAAGCAATTCGTATCTCTCTGCCTGTTTAGCTAACTTTATAACTACTTTTATAGCTATGGGAATCGTTTAGGTGAACGTCGTTTTTTCAGCTACTTTTTTATAGACCCAGGTTGCGGGTTAACACCGTTGAGGATTCAATGATGCGTTTTGTTCGATAAAGCTCAGGATGTTTTTCATCGTCAGAGTACCCCACTGGGTCGCCTGCACCGGTGTTTACGAACCAAGAATTTTCAGGCGTTCGATCGCCGAGTAGCTTTTTTAACTCCGCAGGCTTAATGCCTAGTGCTTTAGCTGCAGCGTTATAAGTACAGCGAGTTGTAACTTCGTTCAGGTAATCCCGTACGATAGTAATTTTGTCTTGCATAAAAAGATATGTCCTAGAAAGTTGACGACGGGTTATGCGGGCTTCGTGCAAGAGCCATTCCGACGTTTCGAGCGAATCTGAAGGCAAGTTTGACACGATTCGATGAGAAAAGTGAAACTCTTCGCCTGCATGTTGTGCAGCATTTACATTAAATTATGGTTATTTACGTAAGTTTACGCAGGTGTGTGTTTTTTATTAGCCCGCAGGGCTGCTATTTACGACTGTCAGTATAGCGTACCTGCGGAAATAAATGGACTGTAGTTCGTCATTGTGCTTTTCGGTGTCCACAAGCATTCTGAGATTGCGGTCTACAAGGACCTCTTCAGCTTTGCAGAATAAGCGGCACGAAATAAGCAGCAGGACACGGAAGCGGCGCAGGTAAAAGTCAATAATGTCGAACGCGGGCGTCTGGTAAACAAGTTATTGCAGTTGTTACTGCCGGCAAGTTATCCAGAAATAATTACTACTGCAGTTCTCCTGGCTCATGTTGCGCTAAAAACTGGTCCATAGGGACAGCGTCTACTAACCCGATTTACATGATGGCAGGCTCATTTATGTCTCCTTCAGCATGTAACGTTCGGGCTGGTATGGTGATAAGGTCTCCAGCTTCCAGTTGATGTTGAGTGCCTTGGGCATCTTCGAAGTAGGTTTTTCCTTTGACCAAATATGCGAGAACCTCGTCCTCATGCCAATGCAAGTTGGCAGCGGTTGCTTTATCAGTTGCGTAGGTTGTTGGAAATAGTTTTCGTTCTCGAATATCTTCCAAGGCGCCACTCAAACCATGAAAGTGATCTTTTTCAACAATGAAACCCATCATATTTTCCTTTCGTTTGAACGAGATGTTTAGTTACAACACGCGCATTTTTGCTGAAATATGTCGCATTATGTTGCCATATTGTGGGTTTAAAAAGTACGAGGATTATCCGCGAAGGTAAATCAGCAGCTGCCCATTGATAATTTTTCTGCATCTCCCGAAGAATCGAGTCGATCTTCTTTCGTCAAAGATCGTCAGCCAAGTGTAGGCGAGAGAGGGTTGTCTGGATTTGTCTCAGGCGATATAAATCAACTGAGGAATAGCGCACAAAGAATGCTAAATTGGAACGATTGGTTATCTTCACATCGCAAATTTTTATTTAATATTGTTGTTTAGTATGACCCAATTTCACCATAAATTTGATGCTTGGTGTGAAAGCGCCGGTTTCTATTGGGTTAATGTAAATTGATGCTAGATCTATTCTATCGATTTCAATAATTAAGTAATTTATTCAGATACTTATGAAGGGTTTATGTAAAAGATTCTATGTGCTTTTTGAAGCAGGCTCGGCATTCTATTTAGCTAAATGCCCAGAGTTTGATTGGGTAGATTTAGTTTTAAATCATTTAAAACAATATGTTAGTAGGTTTTTACAAAATTTATATTAGATATGACTTATATCTAATTGTATTAATATATATTTAGATAAAATTGAAGCAATATTCTACAACAAGGCTCATGTCTTGCCTTCTTGTCTGTATACTAGCGTCTTTATTGCATTCCAAGTTTTGTCTATGTCTCGCTATCCTCATAAGAACCTCCCATTAAAGAAAGCTAAGTTTGAAAAGAAGACATTCGAATCCCAGAAGACCGTTCGGCTGGGCACGAAACAAACGCCGCTGATGTTGACCGTTCAATCCGAGGCAAGGCGCGTTGAAGTGGCTGAAATTTGTGCGGAGCGTAAATGGTTTTGCGAGATTGATTTGCTGGCCGACGAAGATGAAGACATCAGCGCGTTAACGTTGCTGATAGAGAAACAAGTGGTTGCAACTACGACGCGTCTCGCTGGTCGTAATGAGCCTTGTCCCTGTGGCAGTGGTAAGAAATATAAGCAGTGCTGCGCTGCCTAATTTATGAGCTGGTTGGCGGTTGCTGAATCTGCTCTCGTCGTACGGTATTTCCCTTGCACTTGTTTGCCATTTTCATGTCGAGAAGCTCAACCTAAAGCCTGAATCTAATGTCTAAATCTAATGTCTGAAGTTGATGTCATTGTCCTAGGGGCAGGTGCTGCTGGATTGATGTGTGCGCTGACGGCCGCTGAAAGAGGTCGCCGCGTGCTCGTTTTGGAGAAATCCAATAAAGTCGGCAAGAAGATTCTGATGTCAGGAGGCGGTCGTTGTAACTTCACTAATTACGACGTGACCGCAGAGAACTATATCTGCTCGAATCCTCACTTCGCCAAAGCGGCTCTGCAGCGTTATTCATCTTGGGATTTTATCCATCTGGTCGAGTCGCACAACATTGCCTTTGAAGAACGTCGACACGGGCAGCTGTTTTGTTTGAATTCAGCCAAGGATATCCTGACAATGTTACTGGATGAATGTCATCAAGTCGGTGTCGAGATCCAGACCGACAGTGATGTTTCGCGATTAGATGCGCGTGCTGGCGGACAAGGTTTTGCGCTTGAAGTGAATCAATTAGGCCAGACGCAGACATTTCATTGTGACTCGCTGGTTGTCGCGACGGGCGCTTTGTCTATCCCTACGCTCGGCGGCAGTGACATGGGCTACGAGATTGCGCGGCAATTTGGTCTGAGTTTGGTTGATCGTCGAGCAGGGCTTGTGCCTTTGATGTTCAGTGATGCCATGAAGTTGTTGTGTGAACAATTATCGGGATTGGCGCTAGAAGTCGACATTAGCTGTAATGGATATGCGTTTACCGAAAACCTTTTGTTTACCCATCGTGGCATCAGCGGACCGGCGGTTCTGCAGATCTCCAATTATTGGCACCCTGGCGACGCCATCACCGTCGATCTTTTGCCGAACCTGGACGCAACCGATTGGTTGTTATCGGCAAAGTCCGCCCAATCAAAGAGTTATTTAAAAACACTGCTTGGCCAGTCGCTAGCAAAGTCACTGGTTGCTGCACTTGGCAAACTGTTCTGGCTGCAATGGGAAGATAAAGTCATGGCTGATATTCCCGATTCAGAGTTACGCCGTATTGCGCAGCAGCTTCACGCATGGGTTTTGAAACCGTCGGCGAGTGAAGGCTATCGCACAGCGGAGGTTACCTTGGGCGGTGTATGCACGGATGAAGTCAGTTCTAAGACGATGGAAGCAAGACAACAGTCGGGTTTGTATTTTATTGGTGAGGTCCTTGATGTTAGCGGACATCTAGGTGGTTTCAATTTTCAATGGGCCTGGTCTTCTGGCTACAGTGCGGGCTTAGTTGTCTAGCCTTGCCACACTTAAAATTACACTGCTCATGTTAAACTGGCGGCTATGCTAAGAATCAACGAACTCAAATTGCCCCTCGACCACACGGATGCTGATCTTACACAGGCCGTGATTGAGCGTTTAGACATTAATGCTAATGACATTATAGAAATCAGTATCTTTAAGCGGAGTTATGACGCGCGTAACAAGGCGCGGATTCAATTAATTTATCAGTTAGATTTAGATCTTGCTGCAGACATCGAAGCAAAACTTCTCGCTCGACCAGGAAAAACCTCAAAACTGCAGCCATCGCCTAATACTGATTATCAATTTGTCGCAACCGCGCCGGTTGGTTTCCCTCAAGGCGATCAACAAAAACCCATCGTTATTGGTTTTGGTCCATGTGGATTGTTAGCAGCTCTGCTGTTAGCGCAAATGGGTCTCAAGCCAATCGTGTTAGAGCGCGGACAGGATGTGCGCCAACGCACTAAAGATACTTGGGGTTTATGGCGCAAAGGCGAGCTCAAGCCAGAATCGAATGTTCAATTCGGTGAAGGCGGGGCAGGGACCTTTTCCGATGGCAAATTGTGGAGCCAAGTGCGGGACCGACGCCATCTGGGTCGAAAAGTGTTGAATGAGTTTGTTGAGGCCGGTGCGCCCGCCGAGATACTAATGGTGAGCAAGCCGCATATCGGCACGTTCAAGCTTGTCACAATGGTCGAGAGCATGCGGGCCAAGATTATTGCGTTGGGCGGTGAGATTCGTTTTGGCCAAAAGGTAGAAACTATTCATCGAGAGCCGATAAAAAACAATTCAGTAAACGATGACGGCGACGCGACAGAGATGGGACAAATCACCGGGGTTACTTTGGCGACGGGGGAAACCCTACATAGTCGTCATGTCGTCTTGGCAGTCGGCCACAGTGCACGCGACACGTTCAAAATGTTGGTTGAACAGGACATCTACGTCGAGCCTAAACCCTTCTCGATTGGTTTTCGCATCGAGCATCCTCAATCGGTGATAGATGATGCGCGCTTTGGTAAGTTTAAAGGGCATCCTATCCTTGGTGCTGCAGATTATAAGTTGGTCCACCATTGCAAAGATGGGCGCAGTGTTTACAGTTTTTGTATGTGCCCTGGTGGTACTGTGGTTGCGGCAACCTCAGAACCTGGTCGAGTAGTCACCAATGGTATGTCTCAATATTCGCGTAACGAGCGCAATGCTAACGCGGCAATCGTTGTTGGTATTGAGCCAGAGAAAGACTTTCCCGGTGACGTGTTGGCGGGTATTGATCTACAGCGCGATCTAGAATCTTTAGCGTTTGAGTTAGGTGGTGGTGATTACAGTGCGCCGGCGCAGAGAGTGGGGGATTTTCTTGCGAATAAACCTTCTCAGGCGCTTGGCAAAGTGGTGCCCTCGTATCGCCCGGGAGTCAAACTGGTTAACTTAGCTGATCTGTTGCCAGAATATGCCGTCACTGCAATTCGCGAGGCGATCCCCGCCTTCGACAAACAAATTAAAGGCTTTGCTATGGCGGATGCGCTGCTGACAGGGGTTGAGACTCGTACATCATCGCCGATCAGTATCCGTCGTGATAGAGATTGTCAGAGTATTAATACGCATGGACTATATCCAGCCGGTGAAGGCGCCGGTTATGCCGGTGGTATTCTGTCGGCAGGCATTGATGGGATTAAAGTGGCGGAAGCGATTGGACTCGATCTATTGGCTCGAACTGAATAAGTACGAAGCGATAGCCGGCGCTCGTCCACGATATTAAGGCTATCGAAAAAACTTGAGGAACAAGCATGACAGTTGTCTCCTTTGACGTAAGCGAACGTCATGAATTTGCCAATGGCGAGACATTCTCTGGCTTTGGGCCCTATGAACGCATCGAAGGCAAGGTGCATTTTAGCGTCGATGCCAATGCGGCTATCAATTCCTCGATCGTTGATCTCCAGTACGCCGCTGACGATCATGGTATTGTAAAATTCTCAGCGGACTTCTCGCTTGTTACCCCCAAACAATCTTCGAACGGGTCGCGAAAAATGCTTGTTGATATCCCCAATAGGGGCAGCAGGCTATCGGCCGTTACCTTGCAAAAAGTATTAGCGTTAACGGACCAAGATCGTTTCCGGCCCGGTGATGGTTTTTTGTGTCATCGTGGATTTAGTTATTTGTCTATTGGCTGGCAATGGGATGCGCAGGGTGATGCCGCGCTCAAATTGGACGCGCCAATCGCAAAGGATAATGGCAAGGACTTCAAGGGTCAGGTACTCATGAAGCTGCAGCCGACGGCAGACAGACGTTATCTACCGTTGGTTGCGTTAGGGCAGGAGTCGCCGCCCTACGACGTCATTGATGTGGAAAATCCATTGCATCAGCTTTATGTTAAAGATCATGAGAACAGTGCGCGGAAGCAGATAGCGCGGGATCAATGGCAGTTTGGCAAGGTCGTCAAGGGTGAGTTGGTTTTATCGAATCAACATATTGCGCTGCAGGGTGGCTTCAAGCGTGGGCTGATTTATGAGCTTTGTTATCAGACCAAAATAGCGCCTGTGGTGGGTGCAGGTCTATTGGCCATTCGAGACGTTGCAAGTGCCTTAAAATTTGATGGTCCAGCTTCACTGGTTAAAGGTGGCTTCGATCAGGTTTATGCCTTTGGTGTTTCACAGACGGGCCGGGTATTACGGCAGATGCTCTACCACGGCTTGAATGTTGATGAGAAAAATCGAAAGGTCTACGACGGTATGTGGATTCATATCGCAGGGGCGCAGCGGGGCGATTTTAATCACCGGTTTGCGCAACCAACCAACATCACCGCACCCTCCTTAGGTCAGCGATTTCCTTTTGCCGCCGCTGAGACGAAGGATATTTACAGTGATCAACAAGATGGATTGTTAAGTCATCTAGCACCGGCGCATACGCCGCGAATCATCATTTCTAATACATCCTTTGAATATTGGCGCGGTGATGCCTCCCTGGCACACATTGCAGGTGATAAAGATATTGCTGAGCACCTGGCAACGCGCATCTACCATATTGCAGGCGCGCACCATATTGGCGGCATTCTTTTCAGGGGCAAGCAGCTGAGCAAAATCGATGCAACCGGTCTGGAGGTTGCGATGCCGCTTAACACGGTTGCAACTGCGCCAATCAATCGGGCACTTTTTATGATTCTCGATGATTGGGTGTCGAATGACAGACCGCCGCCAGATTCCTGTCATCCACGATTAGATGATGGTACCGCTGTGTCAAGACAATCGGTGTTGGCAGATTTCAGCGGCCAGGCCGGAGTGACGCTGTTGTCACCTGAGAAATTACAAAGTGTTCGGTATCAAACGGTTAAGCCGCAGGACGAGGCGGGCATCGTTCAGCTTCCTGTGACTGAAAACCAGATATATCCGTCATTTGTATCGGCTTTGGGCGACGACCTGAATGAAGTTGCCGGTATCAGACTGCCTGACTTAAGGCATGCTTTGGGTATACATAGTGGTTGGAACCCAAGAGCTGAGAGTACGGGTGCTGCCGATCAAGCTGCGATGTTTGCCGGCTTCACGTTGTTTTTTTCAAGCTATAAAATTCTGCAACGGTATGCTGATGAAACGACCTATGTAGCGATGATCAACGACGATATTTCAGCATTGGTAACGGATCGCTTTGTGCTTGAACAAGATCGTGACTGGTTGCTCAAGTTAGCATCCGATCGATTCAAAGCAGCGACGTCATCCTGACAAGGTCTTAATGGTCGCTTTGACGTTGTCTGTATTAGATCACCGTTACTAGAGCATCGTTACTAGAGCATCGTCACTAGACCAGCACGGGTACATCGTCGGGTTCTTCATGCTGACCGGGCTTGGCGCGGGTTTCCAGCGTTGGGTCGATTGATTGATACATGTATAAGCCATCTACCAAGGTGCGAGCGATCCGGTTTCGCGTCATCAGGCAATGTAAATGGGCAATGCATTCACCCAGTGCCATCATCTTTGTTGGACCTTCTAACACACGTGCAAATAGGTGCGGCAAGAGGTCGACAGCGATTTGAGGCTCGACACAATTTTCTTCGAGTATCAACATCCTGTCTTCGTGGTGATCGATCAGCTCTTGTAGTCTTGCTTGCACGCCGTAAAAAGGTAGGTTGTGGGCGGGCAGTACCAAGAGGTCATCGGGTAGTAAGCCTTTTAGCTTTTCGTGGGATTCCAACCAGCCAATCATTGGGTTCGCTTCCGGTTCGCTGGGGTGGACACTCACGTTAGAGGTAATGATGGGGAGTATTTGGTCGCCAGAAATGAAGACGCGCAATTCAGGACAATACAAGCAGACATGTTCCGGCGAGTGTCCGTTGCCCGTGATGATCTGCCATTGATATTTACCGAAGGTCATCTCGTCACCGTCCTGCAATCTGACGTAGGAACCAGGAAACGGGGTATCCTCAGGTGCTGGCGCGAAACTGCTGCGCATATCACGCATTTCGTCGAGAAATGTCTGCGACACACCGGCCCTTAGAAAGTACTCCGACATTTGCCAGGCACTGTTGTTACTCATCATCATCATGCCCATGGTTTTCGCCATGTAATATTCACCAAAGCTCATATACAGCGGGACTTGATGGGTTTCATACAGATAACCCGCCTGACCCGTATGATCAGGGTGCATGTGCGTGCAGATAATGCGAGTCACGGGTTTGCCGTTGAGTGCTTGTTCCAGCACTTTGGGCCAGAGGTCACGTGTTTCGTCGCCACGTATGCCTGTATCAACGATAATCCAGCCATCATCTTCTTCGATCAGGTACAGGTTGATGTACTTGAGAGACATAGGCAGCGGCATCTTTAGCCATTTAACGCCGGGTGCAACTTCCATTGCGGTGCCGAACTCAGGCGGTGCATCGTAGGGGTAGGTCAGTGTCGCAGTCATATGATTCTTATTTGGATAAACGTACTAGCCTAAGGAGCTTTGGGTCGTGTGTAAAGTCGACCCATGTTCTGATTACTTGCTATGCAGCGTCACTTGCCCCCCTAGAGTTGGTGACGAACGGTTGATTGTTCGGTGTTGGCAAGTTGTTTCGAGAATATGACTCGATGCTTATCGAGTGAATTGTAATGTCGATCTTGAAGAAGTGTGACCGAACGCACGGTTTGGAACATTGGTCCCAACCTCTTGTATGAAATTTGTTCACTCGGTGCTTTAATCACTCATCTCAATCATAGGATTAAGTTAAGTCTCTTGATGTCAGCTGAATACACAACTGCTCAGATAATCCAACTGCCCCAGGCTAACCGGCAGCGGAACATTCAGGTTGTGCGTCAGGTAAAAGGTGCCGTTGACAATCGAATGAATTACCTTTTCGATGGATTACTTTTGAATGTCGCCGATGCGCTTTTCGAAGAAATGCACGGTATGGATCAGCACCGCCAAATTGATGAACACTTCAACATTACTCGCGCGCTGAAAGTTCGTGGCGATGTGTACCAAGAAGAATTTCTGACGTTGATGAACCTGTCTTGGGTGAATCTGATCAAATCAAAGAATTACCAGGCGTTGCCGGATGCACCCTGTGAGGTTGCGCCTACGTTAACGTACTATAGTGAGCGAAATTTAAATCACTATAAGATCCTGCTGGAAGAAATTCGTTTACGGTTCACAGCACTGGTTGATACTAACGTTGATTTTCATCCTTTGCTTCCCAATAATTTCTATCTTTGTTTTTGGCATGCGACCGAAAAACTCGGCATTAACTACAGCGAACGCGTTCTACTTCTGCCACTTTTTAATCGCTTTGCGATGGACCGCTTCGGTCAAGTGTTATCAATCGCTAATCAAGGTTTAGTCGAGTTCGGCATCAAGATTCATGAGCTCAGCTAAATATTGACATCCAGCCAGTAGTTATCGCCATCTCGCTTTAGTAAGCCCGCCGTCGGTGTCGCAAAGTGCGTGCCGATAATCAAAATCTCCGTATCCGCATAGTCCTGCATAAGCTTTTTGCGCGTCTCAATGCCTTGCTCCGGGTTGTAATCTGCGCTACTTGACCAGTCTAGGTTGGCAATCTGGCAGGGATGGTGAATACAATCGCCTGTGATTAAGGCATGTTGTCCTTCCGATTCAATATGCACTGAGACGTGTCCCGGTGTATGACCCAAGGTGGGTTCTAGGTAGATCTCATCTGATATGCGATGGTTGGTTGCAACCAGATCGACCAATCCGGCGTCAAACACTGGTTTGACGGAATCGCCAATAACATCGCCGTAATCTGTTTCAGTGTTGTCAACCCAATAGTTAAATTCATCTTTGCCCATCAGGTAGCGCGCATTAGGGAAGGTGGGTATCCATTGCCCGTCAACCAGCATGGTGTTCCAGCCAACGTGGTCGACATGTAAGTGTGTACACAATACCGCGTTGATCTTGTGGCGGTCATAGCCAGCCTTTTCAAGATCTTCAAGAAAAGGTAGTTGTAGATTGTTCCAAGTGGGTATCGAACGTGGCTTATCGTTACCGATGCAGGTATCAACGATGATGGTCTGGGTTGGAGTTTCAAGAATCAGCGCGTGCACACTCATAAGTAAATTACCCTGTTCGTCAGCAAAATGGGGTTGAAGCCATTCGATCGGCTGTACGGCTTCCCGACTCGCTTGGGGAAGAATAAACCGAGAGCCGCCTTTGCTTTCCATCTCAATCACGCGGGTAATCTTGACCTTGCCGATTTGCCACTGGTTCACTTTGAACTCCTTTTTCTTATAGGACTAGTACTCAACAGGAATTTGAGCATACCCAAAAAAGCCGATTAATTCCCTGCAGAAGTACGATAGAATTTACGCAATTTAAACCAAAGCGATAAAAGGATTCTTTGCCGTGAGTGATCAGGACCTAGAAGAGATTAGGCAGTCAGTGCGACAGCTTTGTAGTAACTATTCGGAAGACTATTGGTTGGAACTCGACCGTAGCCGTGGCTACCCGACCGATTTTGTGAAAGAGCTGACGGACTCAGGTTTTTTAACGGTGCTGATCCCTGAAGAATATGGTGGATCAGGCTTAGGGGTGCGCGAGGCCTGTGCTGTCATGGAGGAAGTGTGTCGCTCGGGGGCTCATGCGGGCGCTTGCCACGCACAGATGTACGTGATGGGTTCTGTGTTACGCCATGGTAGCGACGAGCAGAAGAAATATTACCTGCCAAAGATCGCAGCCGGCGAACTTCGACTGCAAAGTTTTGGCGTCACCGAGCCCACGACGGGCACCGATACCACCAGCCTCAAAACCATCGCTAAGCGTGATGGCGACAGCTACGTCATAAACGGACAAAAGGTTTGGATAAGCCGAATCGAACATACGGACTTAATGGTGCTGTTGGCAAGAACGACACCAAAGTCAGAAGTAAAAAAGAAAACCGACGGACTATCTGCCTTTTTGATTGATGTTCAGGCAGCGAGACAAAATGGCCTAACGATTCAACCGATTGAGTCGATGATCAATCATCATTCCTGCGAGCTTTTCTTCGATGACTTAAGGATCCCGGCGGATAATCTTCTGGGTGAGGAAGGAAAAGGATTTAAAGTCATTCTTGATGGCATGAATGCAGAACGTATTTTGATTGGTGCTGAATGTGTCGGAGATGGTCGATACTTTATTGATAAGGCCAGTGCCTATGCGAGTGATCGTACGGTGTTTGATCGACCCATCGGTCAAAATCAGGGGGTGCAATTCCCGATAGCGCGCTGTTATACAGAGGTCGAGGCGGCGTCCTTGATGGTAGCTAAGGCTGCGGACATGTTTGATAGAGGCGAAGCCTGTGGTGCAGAGGCTAACATGGCGAAGATGTTAGCGTCAGAAGCTTCTTGGCATGCGGGGGATGTCTGTATGCAGACCTTTGGTGGTTTTGCTTTTGCGAAGGAATACCACATTGAACGGAAGTTCAGAGAAACACGTTTGTATCAAATAGCGCCGATTTCAACGAACCTAATTCTGAGTTTTGTCGGCGAGCATGTATTGAAAATGCCAAGGTCGTTTTGACCTTGGCGGTTTCTCATGTGACTTTATGCGGGACTATTTTTTAGGGTGAACCCGTACCATCAGCTCGGAATAGCCTTTGACGAACGAGGAAAAAATACGTTCGGGTTCTTGCACAACTTCAATACGCTCGAAGCGTTTCATAATTTCTTCCCAAACTACTCTTAACTGCATTTCCGCCAATCTATTACCCATGCAGCGATGGATGCCAAAGCCAAAGGACACGTGATGTCGAGCTTTGGCGCGATCTATGATGAAATCGTTAGCGTTTTCGATCACATCATCATCACGATTACCTGAGACATACCACATCAACACTCTGTCGCCGGCTTTGATTTTTTTGCCACGAATTTCTGTATCAACGTTGGCGGTGCGGCGCATATAGGCTAAAGGCGTTTGCCAACGAATAATTTCAGCCACCATGTTCGGTATCAAGCTTGGGTCGGCGCGCAACTTGTCATACTCAGCGGGGTTTTCATTTAGCGCAAGGACGCCGCCGCTAATTGAATTTCGAGTCGTATCGTTACCGCCGACAATGAGTAAGATCAGGTTGCCAAGAAATTCCATCGGATCCATATCGCGGGTTTTTTCGCCGTGGGCGAGCATGGATATCAGGTCAGAACCTGGCTCAGCGTTAACGCGCTCATTCCAGAGTTTGGTGAAGTAAGCGAGACATTCAAGTAGTTCTTCTTTGCGCTGTTCTTCATTCTCGATAATGGTACCGGGTGCTGCGGTTGCAACATCAGACCATCGAGTGAGTTTGCGTCGATCTTCGAAAGGGAAGTCAAACAACGTTGCCAGCATCTGTGTTGTCAGTTCGATAGAGACGAGATCAACCCAGTTGAATGTTTCACCGACGGGTAGTGAGTCCAAAATATTGCCGGCCCGTTCTCTGATAGTGCTCTCTAGTTTAGCGAGGTTAATCGGTTGAACAACCGGACTAACAGTTGCGCGTTGCACATCATGGGTTGGTGGATCCATGGCGATGAACATGCGTGTTTGGAGTCGATCTTCAGGTGCATTCAATGGCGGGCCAATGGTAATGCCGCCTTCAGATGAAAATATATCGTGATGTTTATCGACGTGCATGATGTCTTCGAACTTAGTGATGTGCCAGTAGCGGCCGAACTCTTCATCTTCAGAAAAGTGCACGGGGTCTTCAGCTCGTAACCGCTCAAAATAGGCCCACTGTGCATCATGTTGGAACAGTTTTGCGTCGAGCGGGTTGACGTCTTCTAACGGCATTGAATAGGGGTCTGGTATTTGGACTGTGTCGTCCGCAAGTGCATTGCTCATGGTATTCCTCTTCATATCAACTGCGCTGTATAAACTAATCATACACGCAAATAGTAAGCATAAAAAAGGGAAGGCAAGCCTTCCCTTTATTTCTAAACTTGATGAATGCTGTAAACACCCTTTAGGTTCAGATAGGTCTCACGATTGGCTCGTCGGGTGATTAAAACTCACCCTAATCGCCTGAACATATCGCTAAACGACACCAAAAGCGATCATCGCATCCGCAACCTTTACGAAACCGGCGATATTAGCGCCTTTAACGTAGTCGACGGTGCCATCGGGCTTCTGGCCATACTCAAGACAGCTATCGTGGATGCCTTTCATAATATCGCGTAGTTGTTCCTGCAGATCAGCCTCAGACCAGCTTAAACGGGCTGAGTTCTGGCTCATTTCAAGACCGGAAACCGCAACGCCACCGGCGTTGGATGCTTTTCCTGGTGCATAACAGATACCTGCGTCCTTAAAGATTTTGATACCAGCAAGGTCGGTCGGCATGTTTGCGCCTTCTGAAACGCCAATGCAACCATTCTTGATCAGTAGGGCAGCATGATCGCCAATTAGCTCGTTTTGTGTCGCACAAGGTAGTGCAAGATCACAAACAACGCTCCAAGGCTTTTCACCTTCGTGATAGGTCGCGCCCTTATACTCGTTAACATAATCAGAGATAGGTCCGCGACGAACGTTCTTTAATTCCTTGACCCAGTTGAGCTTGTCTTGGTCAATCCCATCTGGGTCATGGATATAACCTTTCGAGTCGGACAAGGTTAAGACCTTGCCACCAAGATCTATAATTTTTTCAGCTGCGTGAGTGGCGACATTACCGGAGCCGGAAATGACGGCAGTTTTGCCCAAGATGGTAGTACCACGGTGCTCTAACATGTTCTCTAGGAAGTAAACGGCACCGTAACCGGTTGCTTCCGTTCGTACCAAGCTGCCACCGAACTCGAGCCCTTTGCCTGTCAAAATTCCTGTGAACTTGTTCGTTATGCGTTTGTACTGGCCGAACATGTAGCCAATTTCACGTGCGCCGACTCCGATATCACCCGCAGGGACGTCTGTGTCTTCCCCTACGTGACGATACAATTCTGTCATAAAAGACTGGCAGAAACGCATGATTTCATTGTCAGACTTACCCTTGGGGTTGAAGTTAGAACCGCCTTTACCACCACCCATAGGTAGGCCTGTTAGCGAGTTCTTGAAAGTTTGTTCGAATGCCAAAAACTTTAAGACGCTTTCTGTCACGCTAGGGTGGAATCGAAGTCCGCCTTTGTAGGGTCCAATTGAGTTGTTGTTCTGTACCCGCCAGCCTCGCTGAACACGAATGCTGCCGTTGTCATCTTCCCAACAAACGCGAAAGCTGACAACTCTGTCAGGTTCTGCAATTCGCCTAAGGATCTGTGCTTGATGGTATTTTTCTTTGTCTTCGATGAACTCGAAAATGTCTTCGGCGACTTCTCGAACCGCTTGGATGAACTCGGTCTGATGTGGGTTGCGTCGTTCAACCCCGGTCATAAAATCTTCTAGGCCTACATGATCAGATACTGCCATTGTTCGTCTCCTGTTATTTTAATTCTCGAAAGGCTATTGAAAATAGAGGTAGCCAGTAGTGACTGCGCAATATTTGTAGGACCAATAGCTTCAATTTTTTAATTTTGCCGTCCGATGGTAGCCCACTTGGCAACGATTACAACGCTAAATGTCAGCTAATTTCAATTTCGACTTTTTGCGCCTTACTGGCCGAACTTAGTTGCTGTAATAATTCAATTTGAAATTAATCATATTAAGAGGTTAGTGCAGTGCAGCACCTAACGACATAAGCTGGATGCGCTAAAATTTCTTTTCGTCCGCGACGTGCTGTTTGTCAGGAAAATCTCGGTACAACAAAAACTTAAAGTTCTTTACTCTAGAGTTGACTTGACGGTGGAATGATTCAATTGGGTCTTGACAGTTTGAGACGTGCGTAAAAGCCGCGTCGAGTTGCGCTAAGTTATTGAATTCCTTTTGAATATGAAACTCGCCTAAACCTTCTATGCCCAACCCCAGTTTGCGACGGGTAATTCTACAGGCATGTAACTCACTATCTGATTCCAATGATCTAGGGTAAGCCTGACAGGTACACGGCGACGTTCAGATGTCAGTGTGGTTCATGCTGCAGCATCACTGTGACGTTCCCGCGACGTTAGATTTGTAACCGGCGTCTGAACCATAGACCGATCACACAAGCAGCTATGATCAGTACGGTGAAAAAGCTTACAGCGGTCGAGATCGAAGTGATTTCTGCGGCAACCCCGATCACTAAAAACCAGATTATTGCGCCTAAGCTATCGCCGAAACCAACAACGGATGTGACTGTTGCTCTTGAGTCGGTACTGATTTTATCCTGCAGTTTACTAGCAAGAATGGTGCTGGCGAGGCCAAACAAAAAAAAGTACAGCGTAAACAAAGTCGGGATCAGTAAGCCGGTACCTATAAAGATTGGAATCAGACAAGCTGATCCTAAAATCATTAGCGTAAGTAGATGATCAAACTCAAGGTAATCGAATTCGTCTGCCAAATATTCACCTGCGGCTTCTGCCAAAAACATAGGGACGGCAAGAAAAGCAATCATTGATAGAGAAAACCCTTTCTCGTACATGATAGGCGAAACGTATTCATCGACGACACCGTGGGCGACGACGAGGAAGGTCGTGGTGGCTAAAATAAATCGTATACTTTTGTTTTGAAAAGATTCGCCAATACCTTCTTTCAAATGTAGGAGGTAATTTTTTTCAGCGATCAATGCATCTTTAGGTGTCTCTTTAATCCAGACAACAAAAGGAATCGACGCTAGTAGTGGTATTGCCATACTAACCAGCAACACAAAATCGTAGCCGTAAATAATTAAAATGCCACCAAGAATTTCACCCGACATAGCTGACAGTGTTGCGAGGGCGCTAATCCGACCGTAGTGTTTTGTGAAGGATTGCGTATCATCCCACTGCTTTAACAAATCATGAAGCAACGCTTCAAAGGCGCCGGATCGTAAGCTAGAGCCAAAGCCCCAAAATATGAAGCCCAGTGCGTAGCCGGGAAAGTCCTGCCACAGATACCAAGTGAGGAAACCTGCGGCCTTGAAAACTCCACTGGCAACTACAATCCATTTACGGGAGTAGCGATCTGCCCAGGCGCCGGAGGGTACCTCAGTGATTAGTCCAACAATTGCCCAGACGACAAATAGCAAAGATAACTCGAATGCCGAAACACCATTGGCGCCGAACATAATGGCGTATAGCGGGTAAATGGGAATAATTTCGCGCAATCCGCCTGCGATGTAAAAAGCAGCAAGAGTTGTTGATTTGGACGCGACGGATGGGACCCCTTGATTACTATTAATTGTGCTCATTGCATTCGAGTTTGTTACAGTCTGAAGCTTTTAAGATCGTGAGGAAAAACACATGCCGGATAATTTACCCGAGGAATTACTTGGTGTGCAATCGCAGATGGCGACATTTGTTGATGCGCAGCTAAGGCTGACGGACGAGCCGCTGACCACTCAACATCAGCGGGTAAGAGAAGCCTCGAAGCAAGCGGGCTTTTTCTTCAAGACGCAACCTGTCGAATTTGGGGGCGCACCGGCTGGTGCCCTTGAATTGACGCTATTGCGAGAGATGTTGGCGACTGCTAATTCGCCCTTGGCTGCGTCGGTGTTCGGTCCAGGTCCTGGCGTCTTGCATGCCACTGAAGGCACCTTGCGTAAAAATTATTTGGAACCTGTTCTACGCGGTGATAAGCGTGGCGCGTTTGGTTTTACCGAACCTGATTCCGCACCAAGACCAACATACGCGGTTGTTGATGGTGATGACTTGTTGATCACTGGCGTTAAGTCGTATGTCACTGGTGGCGCCACGGCCGACTTTGTTTCAATTTTGGTTAATGCCGAAGACGTGAATGGTGAAAAGCTCGGTACCGCTATGGTCGCTGTTGATACTCAGGCTCAGGGCGTGACTATTGAGCGCGAGTTTTCTTCGATGGAGGGCGGTGGCCATGTGTCGATGAGGTTTGATCAGGTGCGAGTGTCGCAGCAAAATGTGATCGGTAAGATCGGTGAGGGTATGCCGCGAGCACTGGGTAACATTGGTAACGTCCGGTTGATGGTGTCTGCGCAGGCCATGGGTATGTGTCTGTTCGCTTTGGAGTATGTGGAGAATCACTTAAAAGCGCCTCATCGCAGCGGGTCGCCGCTCGGTGATAGGGAAGGGGTGCGACTACGTTATGCCGATATGAGGATTGAAACTTATGTAGCGAGAAGTGCTTTGTACAGGACTGCAAGATTAGTCGACGAGGGTGGCAATACGGTTAATGAAATCATAGCGACGAAAGTGTTTTGTACCGAGGCGGCAGGTCGTGTGATCGATATGGGTGTTCAACTTGTCGGCGGTCAGGCCCTGGTAACAGGGCATCCTCTTGAGCTGTTATATCGTCAAGTCAGATCACTAAGACTCGTAGAAGGTGCGAGTGACTTGTTGCGCATCAACCTTGTTAAGGGGCGATTAGAAATGGACAAAGGGCGGGTCTAAGCTATTTTAGTGCAAGTGATCGAGTCAGAATGCTTTTTGTGAAATGGTTGGCGATTCTTCGGATTGATTTCGCTTTATCGTGAGTCATGCGTTAGGAGTCAAGTCCTAGGTTTGGTTTCTACCGTTTATTTGTCCAGACGAGGCTGATGGGTAATTTGCCTTGGTGCGCTGTTCCTGCTTGGTGCTTCAATCCTAGAGGTTTTGCAGAGAGGTTGATCAGCACTGTACTTTCCAATGTGGTTTGCTAAATTGTCGCGAACAATTATCCGTCTGTATTAGCCGAGTGTTTCGCTTTAATGATAGGTCCCAATGAGGAAAGCAGCAGTTTTGAGAGGTATCGTTGTCAAAAATGAGTAATCAACAAATCAATTCGCAAACTCCGGTTCGGCGTCAGGTTAATTGGTTTGTTCTGATGTTTCTGGCGTTTCATGTGCCCCTGTTTGTTTATCCTGTTCTGCGTCTAGGGGGTTGGCTTTCAATGCCTTTATGGCTGACGTTGTTGATTTTAATACCGCTGGTGACAAGTCAGATCGTTGCAAGATTCTGGTTACGCGGTAGCCTAAAAAAATTGTCGGTTGTGTATCGAAAGGCGGCTGATTTTTGGCTTGGCATGAGTCCCGTGTTATTGATGCTCATGCTTGTTTTCGAACTTGTTTTGCTTACCACTGCTGTTGAGCCACATATCGCGGCACTCTGGGTCATTACTCTGACGACGATCATTAGTTTTATTGGTCTTATCGTCGCAATATCACCACAAGTGAAGACAATATCTTTAACGTCACCGCGTTTACGCGAGTCCGTTCGTTTTGTTCAAATCACGGATGTACACATTGGTTCTCGCAGTCAGAGCTTTCTGGAGCGGCTGATGTTTCGAGTTAATCGGCTCAATCCCGACTTTTTATGCATCACCGGTGACTTTATCGATGCGCCCGGTATCACTGAGGATCAACTTCAATCATTAGCGCGTACCGACTATCCCATCTATTTCTGTATTGGTAATCATGAGAAGTACGAGGATCTTGAGGATATCCTTCAGAGACTTGATAATCTTGGGGTGAAAATTTTGCGTTCAAGTACGCTGCATTTTCGAAAAGATATTCAGATTATCGGTATTGATGATATGGAAGACCCTTTTCAGGTGGACAAGGAGCTTAAGCATATTGCATTGGATGCCGATGCGTTTAAATTGCTATTGTACCATCGCCCTAGAGGGCTTGAAGCCGCGGCCGAGCGCGGCATTGACCTGATTTTGAGTGGCCATACTCATAACGGACAAATTTTCCCGTTCAATCTCATTGTTAAGAGGGTATTCGAGAGAATCATAGGTATGTACAGCCTTGGAGAGACACGGCAGTATGTATCTCAAGGTACGGGTACCTGGGGACCCGTGATGCGACTAGGCACCTATAGTGAGATTACGCTGTTTGAATATGATCCAGAGTAGATGCTGGTTTTAGAGAAGCAGGTAACGCAAGGCGAATAATTAAAGAGGAATGAGTAAGCATGTCACTCGAAAGTTTTAGAGAAGAAACACGCACGTGGTTGGAAGAAAATTGTCCAGCTTCAATCAGAACACCTATGCCAGCCGATGAATATCCTGGCGGCGGACGACGTGCAAGTTATAAAAATCCCGACACCAAAGTTTGGATGGATCGCATGTCCGAAAAGGGTTTTACAGTGCCGACTTGGCCGAAAGAATATGGCGGGGCAGAACTAAACAGCGATGAAAATCGCGTCCTCCAAGAAGAGCTTCGACGAATCAGTGCACGACCTTCTCTTGTTGGTATGGGGCTTTCAATGATCGGTCCGGCATTGCTCGAGTATGGTACTGACGAACAGAAAGCGGAACATCTTCCGAAAATCTCATCAGGTCAAATTTGGTGGTGTCAAGGCTACAGCGAACCGAACTCAGGTTCTGATTTGGCAAGTTTGCAGACTAAAGCAATTGTTGATGGAGATGATTACATCATTAATGGTCAGAAGATATGGACATCCGGTGCAGACAACGCGGATTGGATTTTCTGTCTCGTAAGAACTGATTTTGAAGCACCGAAGCATAATGGTATTACGTTTATTCTGTTCGACATGACAACGCCAGGGGTGAGTGTTAAGCCTATTAAGTTGATCAGTGGCCTATCGCCATTTTGTGAGACTTTCTTCGAGGATGTGCGTGCGTCTCGCAAGAACGTCATCGGTACAGTTAATGACGGCTGGACCGTAGCGAAGCGTTTATTGCAGTACGAGCGAACTATGATTGGTGGTATTGGAGGCGGCGGCCCCAAAGTTAAATCTTTGGCTGAAGTAGCTGATACTTATGTTGGTAAGCAAAATGGCAAACTCGCGGATCTCGATCTACGTGATGGTATTTTGAATCACAGCATGAACGATAGAGCTTTTGGTTTGACTGTGCGTCGTACTCAGGAAGAGTCGAAATCGACCAAAGCACCTAGTTTCGTTTCATCAATGTTCAAGCTTTATGGCACAGAGCAAAATATGGCGAAGTATGAGCTCATGCTGAAAGCAATGGGTTCCCAGATGCTTGGTTGGCAGGGTGACGGTTATGAAGCGGATGAGTTGACTCAAACCCGAGCTTGGCTTCGAAGTAAAGCCAATTCAATTGAGGGTGGTACAACCGAAGTTCAATATAACATCATTGCCAAGCGTGTTTTGGGTCTACCTGACTAGATGTAACGATGACAATCAACGTTGGCAGGTTGCGGCGCGAAAAAAGAGCACGTTAAGTGCTCTTTTTTTTGTTTTAGTTTTGTTAAACGCGCAGAGCGAAATCTAGTTGTTACCAAGCATATCGGCGACCCAGAGTTTCCATTGAGTAATGTCGCTATCGTCGGATTCAAACAGTAGAAACCCTGTTCGGTAACCGCCAACAGATGCATCTGGTCGCACCCATTTAACCTCCGCGACCAAGAAAATTGGCTCTTTGTCAGGTAGGTCGACGCAGAGGCGAAGAATATTGCCAACGTCGAGTTGTTGGTCCAGCGCAACCTGTAAGCCATTAGCAGAAAGATCGAGGCTTGTGCACATGACAACGCCAGAATCGGTTCCAGCAACTTTTTTTGGCGTCGCTTCAATGAAGATGGTTTCTTGAATGTCGAGCCGCGTCTCGACCCGGTGCTCATTCCCCGGTGAGGTCGTCATAGCTTTTGTTCCTATCTTGCCTGAGTTTGGATACCACCTTTGCGAGAGTGTCTTCGTATTTAACGCCCGCGTCACTGACTTTTGCCTGATCACTCACGAGTAGTGCGACGAGCTGTTCAGTATTGTATTCAGCTACCTTATTACCAGAATGATTGACAAAAATCATTTTGTCTGGAGACGCAATCCTAACCGCCAATTTACATTCTTCGGCTGATCCGTCAACCCCTGGCATCACGACATAGGCGCCGGCTGCAAGGTTATGTACGACGGCTGTGAGTTCGATAACTCTAACGGCATTCTCTGACTTTTCAGCTTCAGATTTGCCGTCGGCTAAGCGCGCCAGCCGATCAGCGGAGATGCGTTCTACTCGGGCTTTTGCATGTGCGGCGGTGAGTCGCTCTGCCTCTTTAAGGGCTTTAACGCGGGCCTTTTTGCGATCCTCATCAAGCCGTTCTACCGAGGCTTTTCGTTCCGCGAGTAATCGTTGATGCTTCTCATACTCTTCTATGAGACCTTGGTAGTAGGTGCGGAATGTTGAGGTGAAAACAGCTTTCTCATTTAGCAGTCGAGCTTTGCGTGAAGATAGGTCGTAGGCAAAATTATCGTAGCTTGTTTGCAGAACCTTCATGCCGTTGCGATTGGTGAAAATAAGCTGTCTAACATCGTCGAGTTTCAGTACTAATTTTATCCTCGCTGATTGTTCCTCTGATTCATAAAGAAACCACTGGCCCGGCTCGAGTCGATTGACCTTTCGCAGCAGCATGCTGCTGATTGACGCAGCGTTCGCATCAGATGCCGCAGATACTAGTGGCTCAAAACCGACATAGTTTAATTCCATGCCTGACACGATGTTTACCTGATCGGCTTCGATGAGATCTAACGCGGACTCTGTCAGCAATGTGTCATGCTCTATAGCAACCAATAACTGTCGGACTTCATTGGGTAAATGTTCGACGATCCGGAATAATCGTTGTTGAGCTTGCTGCGCTTGCTCTGCTTTATTGTCATCTGGATCTGGAGACAAGGGTTGATAGATACTGACAAGGGTTTCGGTCAGTGTTCTGGCGCGTTGCCATTGCGCGCTGTCTAGCCCTTTTTCGTTCAGTAGCAGTTGTATAGATTCGTACCAAGGACCCTGCAGAAAGTCGATGCAGGACAGCGTTAATTGTTTGCCTGACATCGCCTTGTTGATCATGTTGGCGCTCAGTATTCGGGCTTGAGTTGAGCGCACAATGCCGGTTTCGGATGCCACCATTCTTTTTTCTAATTTTTCAATGCGATTGCTTTCTTTGAGCATATATTGAGTAAGGTCTGCCTGTATTACTTTAAGGTTAGTCGCTTCGGCAGTTTTTGTGCTCTTGAGTAGTTCCACCACCTCATGCAGTTTATTTTGTAACTTGTCGCCACCGGCACCCAAATGTGGCACCCAGCCGACCAAACCTTCGTTCAATGTATCTAATATAGCCAATAAATTGTTGTCCGATTTAAGGGGCGTTGCTGGATTCTCAATAATCATGGCGGCAAGTTGTGGCATGAGTCGCCTCAGTTGAGATTCGACATGCGGTTCAATCGCCGCGAGATGGAAAATAAGCTTGCTGCAGTCATCAATGCTGCTGAGAATGCCATGTTGCTGGTCCGTGAGTGCCCATTGTTGCTGAGAGTCAGCCAAAATTGCTTGCAAGGTTGTGTTTGTCGGCAGTGACTCTAGCGCGTTGATAAACTCAATCAGTGTCGATTGATTATCAACACTAGCGATGCTGTTCGTGAGGTTTTGTTCAACAGTGTGATCGCGGGCATGGTCAGGTGCACCAATGGTTTCAGCTTGTGTGGCCTGCCGCTGGTAGCGATGAGAGAGTGCGTTAAGTAAAGCTTGCATCGTCGATTATAGTGAGGTCATAAAGATGGATATTAGCAGTACACATGGAGAATCAATAGAGATTACCGACAAGGCTGTCTATAATTGCGTCTCGAAAGTTGATTTTTATTCTAAGATGTAAAACCCATGGCAAAGGAAAAAGCGAGTCCAACCTCCCATTCTTACTACTCCCAGCGTTTGAGGTTACATTACCTTGATTGGGGTAATCCTGATGCACCGCCTTTACTGTTGGTCCATGGCAATCGAGACCATTGTCATAATTGGGACTGGGTCGCGCAAGAACTACGTGATGAGTACCATATTATTGCACCTGATTTTAGAGGTCATGGCGATTCCCAATGGGTTAATGGCAGTGCCTATAGCAGCAGTGAGTATATCTATGACCTGGCCCAGCTGATTCATCAACAAAAGCTCGCGCCTTTGCACGTTATAGCGCACTCACTGGGTGGTGGCGTTGCTCTTCGGTATGCCGGTATATACCCGGAACATATTAAAAAAATGGTCGTGATAGAGGGCACTGGCGCGCCTCCTTCAGCTTACAATCCGGAGCCGCCGCATATACGGATGCGCAATTGGATTGAATCGACCCGCAAAATGTCTGGCCGATTACCTAAGCGTTACGAAACCCTCGATGATGCATTTAATCGTATGCATGATGAAAATAAGCATCTGCGTATGGATCAGGCGAAACATTTAACAATTCATGGCAGCAATCAGAACGAAGACGGCAGTTATAGTTGGAAGTTCGATAACTACACGCATGTGATGGCACCGTTCGATATTACGATTGAACAATCTCGTGAACTCTGGGGTAGGATCGAGGCGCCGGTGTTGCTGGTTAGCGGTAAAGAGAGCTGGTTTGGTCAAGTTAAACGACCGGACCCAACCGAAGTGTTTCAAAACGCACGGCATGTTATGGTGGAAAACGCTGGCCATTGGGTGCAGCATGATCAGCTTGATGAATTTCTGACGCTGACGAAAGACTTTTTTGCAGAATAAGTGGTATCTCGCTAAAGCCGAGATGATTTTGTGGCATCGATTGCCTGGGAGTTTAAAATGAAAAAAGGTATAACATTCGGTACGTTTGATTTATTCCATGCTGGCCACGTGCTTATGTTACAGGAGGCTAAAACAGTCTGTGACTACCTGATCGTATGTATCCAAACCGATCCGTCGGCTGATCGCGAAACGAAGAATAGTCCGATCCAGAGTATTGTTGAGCGTCAGATTCAAGTGTCTGCGTGCAAATATGCTGACCAGGTGGTTGTTTATAATACGGAAGCGGATGTTCTGGAAATTCTTAAATCAGTCGATTGGGATGTTCGTATACTCGGCGATGAATATGAACATAAGGAATTCACAGGGCGAGATATATCCTTCGATAAATGCTATTTCAATCGCCGACCCCATGAGTTTTCCAGTTCGTCACTGCGAATGCGGGTGGTAAACGGTTCAAAAAATAACTAACGTTGAGTCAAGATAGTTTGTCATAGCAGTCTGTCATAGGCTCATCGACATTCATGGACCGGCCTCAGAAAGCCAATAACGTCAGAGATACACTCCTCGGTTTTCGGTCCCTGCAATTGTGCAAAGCCGTGAGCCACGCCGGCATAACGCTTATATTTGACCTTCGCCCCTGCCAGTTGACAGGCACCTAAGAGTGTTTGGCTCATAAATTCAGGCACATTCAAATCTAATGCGGGTTGAACGATAAAGATGTCGGGTAATGATTCAAATCGCCCCTCCGTGAGGATGTTTTGGATGGTGGCTTCTGACATGGCCGCGTTATCGCTGAAGTAGGCTTGATGCCCTTGCATAAGTAGGTCCGGTGTAAAGTTCGGTCCCCAGCTTTCAATAGGGTCCTGAGATCTGGCTGTGACATATTGATATCGTGCGAGGGGGTTCGAGACGGGCCAGAGCGCGACAACGGCTTTAACGCTAGCATCAATGTCCGGCATCGCACGTAAGCCACTGTCGGTGTAAATTTTAGTGCTCGCATGCTGCGTATGATTTGGTAGTAATCCGGCATACAAAGCAAGGTGTCCGCCACTGGAACTTCCTATTAATGCGATAGTTTGCGATGCATCTTGTAGAAGACATAACTTTGTATAGCGCACCGCCGCGCAAATGTCGGCTGACGCAGCAGGATGTCTGGCGACTCGGCCATCGGACAAATCAATGGCAAGAATCGAGAAGCCTTGGGCTGCCATTGCTCGGCAATAAAGCCTACCCATTTTACGATGGCCGGAGCTCCATGCGCCGCCGTGAATGTCAATCAAGAAGGGTGCAGCGCACTGATTAGACTTTGAGTCACGGTGCGAGTCGGCCTTTGATGAGGCGTCTAAGTTATCGGGGCGATACAAGGTGGCTCGTAGATCTCTACCTTGCGTCTGGCCGTAGATGAGTTCTGTTTCTGAGTGAGTCACCGATTGATACCTATCTAACTTGATGCGGACTTTTTGCCAAGTCGCGGGTCAAACCAGTTGAGTAAAGCAGGGATTTCAGAGCGGGCAAACGTGTGTGATAAACCTTCAATTTCTCTAAAGGATAAGTCTGCGCCAACCTCGGTCAACTGTTGGCGTGCCATGTAAGCTGTCTCCAAGGGAAACATCCAGTCCTCAGTGCCGTGTACGAGATAGATCGGTTTGCCTGCGGCGTGGCGAATCTGACCTGTCATGGTTAGATCGGGGTGCAGTACGCCGGAGAATGGTGCGATGTGTGTGAAGGGCGAACCCTCTTGGCAACCGGCCATGAGTGCGTAGGTCCCGCCATCAGACATACCGGTAAGCAGTATGTGGTCTGGATCGATCTGCCAATTTTCTTCGACAAAATCTAGCATGCCTAACAACGGCACAATATCATGCTCCTCACCCATCAGGGACCAGGTGTCCTGCTGTGAGGTGGGTGACATTAGGATAAAGCCATTGGATCGCGCCTCGCGCATCCAGCTCCATAGGAAGTCCGCGCCGTGACCTGTGCCACCATGCATGGCAACGACGAGTGGGTGCGATTGCGATAAGTCCAAGTTCTCTGGTACATACATCGAAAAGCCGCCGCGGGATTCTCGATCGTTATCAGCACTTAATAGGCCGACTTTACCCGGTTCTCCTTCATCTGCACCCTTGGCGAGTGCGGACAGCAGTTCTGAGTTATCTCGAACGTTGCCATTGAGGAAATACTTATTGACCGGAGACAGGATTGGGGCGAGCGGGTAAATGTGTTCCTGCGCTCTGACGTGGGCACGCATCGCCTTCATGACCTTGCCAAAATCAGCTTCACCGCTATTGAGCCCATCGCAGGCTCGAAGTGTGTAGACGACGCTTAAATTGATCATTTCCTGAAAATGTTTCAAGTCTTCCGGAAATTGTAAGGCCGAGAAAACTTGATAGGTTTCCCTTAAGTCAGCTTCAAACGGTGCAATAAACTCCGTCATTGGTGCAATTTTTGATGGATGAAGATTGCGTTGTACCTGTTCAAATGCTTCCATACAGGTTAGCAATCTTGGTATCAGCAAGGTGATGGTTTCGTGTAGTTTGTCGAGGTCAGATGACATGTCGATACTCGGTCACAATAATTGTGCGGTAACTATACGTAACACCACAGGCGAATTCACGTTTCATCATGGTTGAATACACTCATCACATACCACCCGAATGCCACGAAGCGGTTGAGGTACTCTTTTTCGATGATGATATTTTGGTTGTGTCGAAGCCGTCAGGGTTGTTGTCGGTTCCCGGCCGTATCGTCAAAGACAGTGTTATCAACCGAATGGTGGTCGATTTCCCTGATCTGAGGGCAGTTCACAGACTAGACCTTGATACGTCTGGATTGTTAGTTTTTGGCATTTCACAATTGGCGGTATCTGAATTGAATCGGCAATTCAGAGAGCGCACGGTGCTAAAAGAGTACGTCGCTGAAGTTCATGGGTTGATTGACGATGATATCGGAGAAATCGATTTGCCGATAAGTGCGGACTGGGAAAATCGACCACGGCAACGCATTGACTACGAAACAGGCAAAGACGCGCAAACCTACTATGAGGTGATGTCCCGTGGTGATAATGACACTCGTTTAAGGCTTAAACCGAAAACGGGTAGGAGTCATCAGCTGAGAATTCATCTGGCTGAAATTGGTCATCCTATCCTTGGTTGCGATCTTTATGCACATGACGTGGCGCTGTCACGGTCGCCTCGACTATGTTTGCATGCAGAGGTTTTAGGTTTTGAACATCCCCGTAGCAAAGAGCGTCTTAGTTATACATCACCGACACCATTTTAAAGCGTGAGCCCTTCACAATAACGCAGCTTCCGATGTGCGCGTTTTCCCTATTGATCACCATTGAAGCTTGTGTTGCAGCAGTGAAATGCCTAGTCTGTTTGATCAAAATATAGGGAATAGCCCATGAAGATGCTCCTCAAAATTCTAGCGGGAATAGTTGCTGTGGTTGTGGTGGCGGTTGTTGGTTTGCTTATCACAGCGCGGATGAACGATGGACCGATGGAGATCGTTGCGGGTGGTGCCTTTACAACAGGCACACTTCAGACGGGACCAGAACCAGATTGGCGCTTCGTGCATGATGTGCAAGAGGTGCAATTTCAACTACTTGATCCGGAGCGATCGCGGACAACCTGGATCGTCGAGGTCAATGGCCGCATTTACATTCCGAGCGGTTACATGAATACGCCCTGGGGCAAGCTCTGGAAGCAATGGCCGATTGAAGCTGAAAAAGACGGGCGCATTCTACTTCGAGTCGATGGCCAAATATACAAGCGCCAGTTAGTCAGAGTGATGTCTTCTGCTGATCTTGGTGCAGTCGTCAGTGAACTCGGTAGGAAGTATATGGGCGGCCTAGTGTCTGATTCGACTGATGAGGTTACGAGCGGTAACTTATGGATATTTGAATTAGTTGCTGCGGACTTTTAGTTAAATTAAGTTACACCTAAGCCTTGTCCGGCAGCGATGCCTTTATCGGTCGGCTTTGGTCGCGACAAGCGTTGCTCTGATCGGCGCGGGATGTCCTTCGGCGGTTTTGTTAGGATCGTGCGGGTCGAGAAAGTCTGACAGCGAATGAAAAGTCATCCATTCGGTCGCTCGCTGTTCCTCGGTGCTAGTAACATTGACATCAACGGTTCGAACATTTTTGAAACCAACCTTGCTGATCAGATTTTCGAGCGCAGCGGCGCTAGGGATGAACCAGACGTTAGCCATTTTCGCGTATCGATCTTGAGGCACTAGGATGGTGTTTTGATCGCCTTCGACAACCAATGTTTCAATCACCAATTCGCCGCCAGGTCTCAAAAAGCTCATCAGTTCTGTGAGATGATCAACAGGGGAGCGACGATGATAGAGCACACCTAGTGAAAACACAGTATCGAATTGATTGAATGCCGGTAAATGCTCACTGCGTAGCGGCAAAATGTAAGCCGGCAATTTTGGCAAGAAATGCCGAGCAAGGTGGAACTGATAGAGGAACAGGCGAGTCGGGTCTATACCGCAAGCCATTGCCGCCCCTTCGCCTAGCATTCGAAACAGGTGATAGCCATTGCCGCAACCGATATCCAATACTTGTCGATCTTTTAAATCAGTGATGTGAGGGCGGATGCGGTTCCACTTCCAGTCACTGCGCCATTCGGTATCAATGTGTTGGTTGAAGAACTGAAATGGTCCTTTGCGCCAAGGTAGGAAAGCTTTGAGTATTGCGTCTAGCTGCTGGTTATTCGAATTGTTAAGTTGATCACCGGCGCCGATTTTGACCGTATCCTGAGTCAGTGAGTAGTCGAGGGCGGTTGTTGCCGGCAATGCAGCGATCGCATCGTCCCATTCGGGCTTTCGACCGTGTTTTCTTTGTGAATAATATTCAGCCAGCTGTTGTTTCAATGCATCGTGGAAAATAGCTAACTCTGTGTCTTGCGTATCTTCGAAGAAGGCATCGATATATGTGTCGATTGTTGTCATGTCAGGCTTTTACTGGTGATATTAATATGATCTTCGAGCGCTTTAAAAGCGGCGAATGAATGAGACACTAAATCGCGCAACCACTTTTCAGCGAGTAAGTAGGACGCCCGATGAAGCCACAGTGAAAAAACGAAAAGAAGTAGCGGATGTGAGAATGATTGGCCGTCAAGATATAGCAAAAAGCAGGCAATAAGCGGCACCGTGCCGTGCCACCAGTCGCCATGATCGCTGGCCAATCCAAAGATGATGATCCAGAAGATACCACCAAGCGGGATCAAAATACTGGCGAGGGTTGGCCCGTACAGATAGAGCATCGTTGTCGCGAATAGTAAAAATGATAATAGTGATAAAACGATACAAAGCCAGATTACGACTTTGCGAGGCACTACAGATAAGCCCGTCACGTCCTTTATAGAGTTGCCTTTTACGTGCGTGAAGAACCTTCTTGCGACAGCTTTGGGGATGTGGATGCTTGCTTTGCCAAGACGTGACGCGTCAATTATAGCGTCGTACTCAGATTCCTGTAGGTGTTGCACCACAACCATTGTCCTATCGGATAGCCAGAAACGAAGCAAAATTTAAGCAACGAACAATCATCCTTACCTCACTAAAACCCGCGATCGATAACCTGTCGATATGCTGCTCAATACTATTGGGCACCAGCACATTCTCTAACGATGCTCTTTTTTGAGCAACTTCTAGGTCGCTGTAGCCCTGATAGCGTTTGAAGTCATGATGTAGATCGGTTTGGAAGCGCTGTTCTTGTTCGTCTTCAAAAACGAGTTTCTCTGACAAGATGAGTGCGCCACCATTGATCATGCCGTCGGCTATTCGCTTCAATAGTGCTGGCCGCTCCTGGTCTGCGATGAATTGAAGGGTGAAGTTCATGACGACAAGTGAAGCATTATCTATTTGTGTGTCCTGTATCGATTGCTGCAGTACCTCAGTACTCGCCTGACTATGATCTCTTTCAATGTTTGCGCGACAGCGATCAATCATGGCGGCTGAGTTATCGACGGCAATCAGATGGCTGTCGGCCGGCATGTGCTGTCGAATCTTCAACGTCGATGCGCCCAGCGAGCAACCTAGGTCATAGCAGTTGGAATCGCTCTGAGCGAAACGTTCTGTTAATACACCGATCATATCGAGAATCAGGGGATAGCCTGGCACAGATCGATTGATCATGTTTTCAAAGACATCGGCCACCTGTGCGTCAAATTTGAACGCATCTACATGTGCTAGCGGTTCTGCGTAGACCTTATCCTGTCCTGTGTTTTTGCCATCTTGTCGATTATTCATAAGAACCTCATTGTACTGCTGGGTAGTTTACCGGATTTGCTTTAGCAGGGCAGGGGTCAAGACTTGATTAATTGAGGGTGTTGGATAAGATAAAATGGTCTCGATAGCTTATTTTGTGCTGTTCGCCACGCTTTGGTGCTGTGCGAGCCTTGGAAGGGCATAACATGAGGCTTTAGTCTGCAGTATATCGTGATCCATCCGGTCTGACGTAAACGTGAGGTAAGGTGACATGAGTGTGAGAATTCTACGAATAAATACCGCGGGTTCACCGGTTGAATGGTTGAATTGGCAACAAGCCGTTTGCCTTCACGCGCGTGATTTGGTCAGTTGGACATACGGTGAAGAGGTCATGGCTGTTCACGGTGGCCATTCGCGCCAGACGGGTGAACAAACCATTGTCCATCTCAACAGCATTATTGCTTGTAAGGGTAAAGTGCATCAGAACGGCCGAAAAAGTCCGCCGCTGACAAACCGTGCATTATTCCGCCGCGATCAAAATGTCTGCCTCTATTGCGGTGAACATTTCGACGAGGTGCAACTGAGTCGTGATCACGTGCATCCTTTGTCTCGGGGTGGCAAGGATGTCTGGACCAATGTCGTGACATCTTGCCGGCGATGTAACGCGCGAAAAGGTCATGCGCTGTTGGGTGAAATGTCGATGGATTTGCTTGCTTTACCCTACCAGCCCAACCACGCGGAGTATCTGGCCCTGACGCATAGTGGTCGAATTCTCGGTGATCAAATGGCTTTCTTACGAAGACAGTTTTCCGCTAATAGTCGTTTTCGATTAGACAATGAAGACAGCATTGTGGCTTGACCGTGCGCCAACAATAACTGCTTTATTCATCATTAGGATTGGCTAACCTTTAGCTGTTGACGGTAATCTTACGACTTGTTTTTTTAAAGTGGCGGGTCCATTGACTAAAGCTTACAGACAAATCCTACATACGTCCGACATTCATCTCGACAACACGATTGGTGTTAAAGGATCAGAAAGCCCGGGCCAACTTGGATTCATTGGTGTTGTTGATGCAGCGCTTGAACTCGAAGTGGATATGTTTCTATTAGCGGGGGATCTGTTCGATCACAATCGCGTCTCGACGGCGTGTTTAGATTTCGCCTCGGAACAACTTGCTCGACTGCAATGTCCGGTGGTCATGATTACGGGTAATCACGATTGCATGGCGGATTACTCTATTTACCATAAATATCGTCCAGAGGAAGCTGGCGCGCATGTGCACTTTATCCGTGATGAGTTGGGCGGCGTGCTTGAGTTCGAAGAGCTAGGTCTGCACGTCTGGGGTAAAGGTATCGTTGATCATGCGCCAGAGAACAAGCCATTGGCGAAGGTGCCTGAATCAGAGTTTGATGGCTGGTACATCGGCATGACGCACGGTTACTATGTTGACCGCGGCGGTGATAGCTATTCCTCATTGATCACGCCCGAAGAAATTGAGCGAAGCAAACTTCATTATTTAGCGCTGGGACATGTGCACGTTTTTGCTGAAATGACCCACGGTGATACTCATGCTGTATATTCCGGATCACCCAACTCCGGCCAAGGTCGCGCTGAGAAAACTGCCGCACACGTTGTCCTTGACCCTGACAGTGGTGTTCGCGTCAATCGAATTGATATTGTCTAGCGGCATTGTCTAGCGGCATTGTCTAGACGCATTGTCTAGGGGCTATAGCTATGAGCGTACGACCGGTTGAGGCTTACCACGGGCGTCTAGAACCTTCCCATTTAAACGGCTCGATCCCCTCTGCTGTGAGCTGATGAATGCTCGCCGTTGGTGCGGCACCGGAAAGATCTAACATGCCGATTGTACCCAGCTGTGTATTCAAATTGTGCGGTAATGTTGGCGAGCCAGGGTTGACACAAAGTATGCCGCCAAAGTGATCAATCTGTTCGACATGGGTATCGCCATAAATCACCACATCAGGTGTCACTTGTGGAAACAGTTTCTTGATCCAATTTTGCGGCGTTAGTTTAGGCGGAATTGGCGGCATGGGTATGTAATGTGTCACGCCGACTTTGAAACCATTGAGTTCAATTAGCCAACTCTCTTTAACCGAGGGATGTTCCGGTTGGGGGTCTCGACCACCTGAACCCTCATCACCGTTGCCGCGCGCAGCATAAGTGGGCGCAATTTCGCTTAGTTTTTCAATGACGCCGATGTCATAGATATCACCGGCATGCAAAATACAGTCAACTTTAGAAAATGCCTCATACACCTGCGGCCAAAGGACATCGCGAGATTCGGGTATGTGGGTGTCTGATATCAAGCCGACTATCAAGTGATTATACCCTCATCCCGTAGGGTTTTAAGCGCGGCGTCATCGTAACCTAGGGCGCCAAGAATTTCTGAATTATGCTCGCCGAGAAGAGGTGCGCCGCGTTGTATCTCTGGTGCTGTTTTACTAAACCGGGCGGCAGGTCTGGTTTGCCGAATAGGTCCAGCAACCGGGTGTTGTGTTTCGATTATCAACTTGCTGGCTTTTACCACGGGGTGTTCAATCATCTCGCTTCGGGTTAAAACGGGTGAGCAGGGTACGCCCGCTTGTTCGAGGATTTCTAGCCACTGCTCGGCACTTTTATGAAGCAAAGCATCTTGGGTTAGCTGTAACCGCTCATTGGCATGTTGGTCTCGCAGTGCTGGCGTGGCGAAGCGCTCATCTTCAAGCCATTCTGGGTGGTCAACTGCTTTACATAGTGCCTGCCATTGTTTGTTGGCCATCGCTGAAACACTGATATAGCTGGTTTTAGTTTCGTAAATTAAATCAATGAAGGTTGCTGCACGTTGACTGCTCACTTCTTTACCAACAAAGGTTTGGCCGCCCATGTCGGAGGACCAGAGAAAGGAAACGACGGTGTCGAGCATCGAGACTCGAACATGTTGACCTTCGCCGGTGCGCTCTCTGCAGGCAAGTGCAGCGGTAATCGCCTGGGCCGTTGTCATGCCGGTGAGTTTGTCTGGAAGAATCGTTCTTACCAATTTAGGTCTCTCATCGTCAGAGCCCGCTTGGATTGTTGTCAAACCACTAATGGCCTGAATGATGGGGTCGTAAACAGGTTTGTGGGACCAGGGGTTATCTTCACCAAAACCACTGATTGAGGCATAAATAATGTCTGGTTTATGCGCGCGCACCTTTTCTTCGTCAATACCGAGTCGCTCGACCACGCCGGGTCTGAAATTTTGAATTAACACATCGCAGGATTTAACGAGGGCGAAAAGTATTTCGCGACCTTTATCAGATTTTAAATTGAGCGTAATTGCACGTTTATTCCGGTTGTTGTTCAAGAACGTTGCGGTGAATTCATTCGCACCATAACCAGCGCCTCTAGCGTGGTCCGGTGCGGTTGTTGATTCAACTTTAATGATGTCGGCACCTTGATCACCTAACAGCATGGTGGCAAAGGGGCCTGATATAACAGTCGTTAAGTCTAAAATTTTGTAACCTGAGAGAGGACCTGACATAACACTACAACCTGAATACGCGTGGTTGCAGTGTAACGATGGAAATTTTGAAATGGTACCGGGATTTCAAGCGCAAGGGTTGTTGATCCCAACGATGTCGCTAGATATCGATCATAAATTTATTCGGTTGGAATATGCTTCTTTCAGATTGGAGTGTTGCGATTGAATATCTGTTACTTACGAATTCACAAAACGTAATGAACGCTAAAAGAGGCAGTGAGCTTGTTTAGACTTCTGTTTTAAAGCAATAGTATTTAAGACTGCTGCAACTGACGGGTTTTCAATCATTGAGTTTAGTATCAGATGGTTTTTGATCGACTCTGGTCGAGAGCAGTTGGGAAATGTTTAGCATTTCTTGTTCGATTTCTTCGATGATTTTATGAACGGGTTTTTCTGCATGATCGACAAGGTCCATTTCCTCGTGATGGCGTTGAAGTAGATCTGACATATTAGATTCCTTAATGTAGTAGCTGAACCGGTTCCATCCTTTTTTTATCTCTGTCGTCGCTTCATTAAGCGATGCCGGCCGGCAAGTTTGTTTGTGTTTAAAGCTTTGAACCGGAGCAGCGCCAACGGCGAGCAAAAAGGTTATTCCAATTGAATCCCTTTTGAACACTTGTTTTGCCATAAATGGATGAACGGTCTGGTGATGGGGTCAATCTGTATCAAACGGATAACTCAATAGTCGCTGTAAAAGCACACTTGTGTCTTTAATGTCCTCTTTTAACTAGAAGAAGACGAGCGGCGTTATTCGTTGTTTAACATTCGAGGTTGCAGATACGACGTTGCAGATACGACGTTGCAGATACGACCGAGGAGTACCGTTGATTACATTTGAATCGGACACTTAAAGCGTGTTGGACACCGTTGCTCGCTTGGGATACTAGACAGCCGTCATTCGACTCATCGTGCTGTCGATTCCTTCCGTCGTCGCGTTAGAGATTTCATCGCAAAGATAGATCGAACTATCGTGTATCTCTAAACCTTTTTGCTTTTTCTGCCATCCTATTTATCAAGTCAGGTGGCTTAGTTAAACAATCAATGTCTGGAGAAGTGATTATGAAAAATTCTAAAACGTTAGCAATATTTGGTTTAGTAGCAACATTAGCAATTCCGGTTGTGAGTCAAGCCGCGGTCAAAACGAATCGGATTGACGGAGAAAAAGTAATCGTTAGTTACTCTAAAGTCGAATTACAAACCGCATCGGGTCGAGCTGCAATCGAATCTCAGTTACATCGAGCTGCACAAAAAATTTGCGGAGATGATTCATACAATGAAGTGAAGTCTCTTTCTCATGTGTCAGCCCAGAAAAACTGTACGAATGATGCTGTAGAAACCGCAATGTCACAATTGCATGGACATACAGCTACGACGGATTAGTATCGAAATAGACTGCTCGATTGATGACGCTTCTTCAGCGTTTATCGGAGTAGTTGTTAGAAGCTAATTAAGAATATGTTGTTTTTCCAAAAAAAGTAGTCGAACCATAAAGACGATGTTAGCAGTGGACCCCAACCCACTATTGGCATCGTTTTTTTTTGTTTTGGGATTGACTTGCTTGTTAATTTTTCTGCGACCGGTGAGCTGCTAGCCTGTTTGACCAAACCTCTATAAGCATTGTTTTTAATCACACGACTGCTTTATTATTTTGTATCCTTGTGAGTAAAAGGATGATCGAGGAGAAAACCGATGACAGACGCATTTGAAAATTACAAAAAGCAATTTGATTTAGATGCTTACCACCAGACACTAGGTTTGACTGTACTTGAACAGACGCCTGGCTATGGCAAAATTGTACTTAAGAAAACGGCTTCAACACCTGGGGGTATTGGTGGCAGCGTCCATGGTGGCGTGCTCGCGGCGATGGTTGATATTGTCATGTTGGTGGCTATATTCTCAGAGGTCCGCGTCGGTGAAGTACCGGCCGGTACGGCTGAACTTGGTATTACTTATCTTCGTCAAGCGCAGGGTGAGAACATCTACGCCGAAGGTAGAGTTATAAAGCGCGGCCGCCAATTGTCAATGGTAGAGGTGGATATCACCGATGATGAAGGTAGATTATGTGCGAAGGGTCGTACTTTATATGCGTTTCGCGCTTAGGTTAGAAGAATGTTGTCCGTTGCATGTCTCGTTGCAATCTAGTCTACCTGTTTATTCAGCATGCAAAGCTGATCAGAAGCCTACATTGTTCGGTACTTTTGGTTAAGAATTGGTGACATTACAATCGTTTAATGGAGATCAGACATTGGATTTAAAACTGAGTCAGCAAGATGAAAACTTTCGTCTGCAAGTGCGCGATTTTTTTGATCAACACTTAACGGATGATATTAAAGTTCACCGCCGCGATACCCATGCGATTGGCCATATTGAAAACATCGTGCCTTGGCATAAGAAACTATATGAAAAAGGTTGGGTAGCGCCAGGTTGGCCCATAGAACACGGCGGCACTGGCTGGAATGACGTTCAGCGGTTTATTTATAACAACGAGGCCTGGGAGCAGGGCGCCCCAATGTTAGCGCCTTTTGGTATATCGATGTGCGGCCCCGTGCTGATAGCTTTTGGAACGCCTGAACAGCAATCCGAGTTTCTGCCAAAAATACTCTCAGTAGAAGACTATTGGTGCCAAGGATATTCTGAACCTGGTTCTGGATCTGATTTAGCGAGCCTAAAAACACGAGCTGAAGACAAGGGTGATCATTACCTGGTTAACGGGCATAAAATTTGGACGACCCATGCGCATAATGCCAATCGAATATTTCTTTTGGTACGCACTGATCAAAATGCCAAACCGCAGGCGGGCATTAGTTTTCTTTTGGTCGATATGGACTCACCGGGGATTAATGTTAAGCCAATCATTACCCTAGCGGGTGATCATGAGGTGAACGAGGTTTTTTTCGATGATGTTGTTGTGCCGAAATCTCGCCGTGTCGGTGCTGAAAATGAAGGTTGGACGATCGCCAAGTTCCTGCTTTCACATGAGAGAAGTGGCGGCAACGCGTCGATGGTAAAGCAGGTGGTTAACGATATCAAAGTGGTTGCAGCGCAGGCTCCGCAGGGTAACGGTGAGGTGTTATTGGCCGACCCTGATTTCCTAGCGACCTTACATCAGCTCGAAATCGACCTTATGTCAGCCGATATGACGGAACGGCGAGTTATGAGTGAATTCAGTACAGGCGGGAACCCAGGGGCTAAAACCTCTATTCTTAAATCCAGTGGTACCGAGTTGCTGCAACGAGCGACGCAATTGAATATGGAGGTTCTAGCTTATTACGCTAGCCCCGATCAGTTACACGCTCGGTTACCTGGCAGTAATCAGTCAGTGATTGGGCCACAATATGGCGTTGCAGCAACAGCCGCTTATTTTAATGATCGGGCCGCTTCAATCTATGCCGGATCCAATGAAGTTCAGCGTAATATTATCGCAAAAATGGTGTTGGGGCTTTAACGATAGCCTGCAGGTCAAAGTTTCGGACTGTTGTAGAACATATAATAGGATACTGAGTATTTTGCCATTTCAGCCTTTTACTATGCATGGTCATATGTATCATGCGGGTGCGGCAGATAAATTAGAAAAGGTCGTCTTTACAAATTCTTAACACACTGCTGCTACAGTGGCGGTCTACATTATCCTAGTAGCCGATATGACTATGTTAAAAAAGAAAATTGTTGTCGTCGAAGATGAGCCAGATATTCTTGAGGTGTTGAGCTACAACTTGAAGCGAGAGGGCTTCGAGGTGACGACGGCGCTTGATGGCGCGAGAGGACTAGAGTTAGTCGAAAAAAATAGCCCCGATTTAGTGGTGCTCGATCTCATGCTGCCTGGTCTTGATGGGTTGGAGATCTGTCAGCGGATTAAAAACAATAAAAAGTTATCTCACATACCTGTCATTATGGTCACGGCAAAAGGCGAAGAGAGTGATGTCGTACTCGGTCTCGGTATAGGCGCCGATGACTATATTGCTAAACCCTTTAGTCCTCGAGAACTAATAGCTAGAGTTAAGGCTGTGTTGCGGCGCTCGCAAGTTAATGATGTGCAAGATGACGAGGGTATCATCGAGATAGAAGGTTTAGTGATTGATGCTGCCAAATTTAGTGTCTCCTATGAAGGTGCGCCAATCAAATTCACGGCAACAGAGTTTCGTCTGCTACATCAGTTAGCATGCAGTCCTGGGCGAGTTTTCTCTCGAGAACAACTGCTTGACCATGCGTTTGGCAGCAATGTCGTGGTCGTAGATCGCAATATTGATGTTCATATTCGCGCGATAAGGAAAAAAATTAGCGAGCAGAAGCAATTTATTGAAACGATTCGCGGTATTGGTTATCGATTTATGGAAGTGCAAAGTGAGTAGCAAACCCCAATTGTATAAAGGCGTTGTATGAAAACTCGATCGTTGTTGCACGTGATTAGCATATGATTAAATCCCCAATTTTGTGGCGCCTATACGCCGGTTATGTCGTTGTCATATTGATTTCGACTACGATTGTAGGCCTGTTAGTAGGCCGACAGGTCACAAGTAATGAGATGCAAGAGCTTCAGGTATCTTTGACAGTTAGGTCTGAAATGTTGGCTGAGCTATCTCGAGAAACGTTAATGCTAGCTGAGACCGAACAAAAGCTAGTCAAGCTACAACGTACAATCGAAATGTTAGGACAAAAAAGCGATAGTCGCTTGACCGTCATTCGTGCTGACGGGACCGTCATCGCCGATTCACGTGAATCGCCAGTAAACATGGACAATCATCTTAATCGTCCCGAAATTATCGGTGCGGGTGAGTCGGGTCAGGCGACGACCACCAGGTTTAGTCAAACAGTTAGTCAAAATATGAGCTACATTGCTGTGCGTGTCGATTCTACTCAAGGAATGTTAGGTTTCGTCAGAGTGTCGATTCCACTGCAAGACATCGAGCAAAAAACAACTCAGTTATGGTGGCTCATCCTCCTAGGTGCCGCATCTTCAAGCCTGGCAGCGTTAGTTTTAGGCTTTTATTTCGCAAAACGATTTACCGATCCGCTTCGAAATATGACCGAAATCGCTGGCGCTATATCTCAAGGAGACTACGAGCGCCGTATTTCTGTTAGTCATAAAGATGAGTTGGGTACACTAGCTGCAGCATTTAATAGGATGGCGAGGAGTTCAGCTGAACGTGTATTGGAGATTACCACCGAGCGTAATCGACTTGCTAAGATTCTCTCCAGTATGGCTGAGGGTGTCATCGCGATAGATTCTGATCGGCGCATTATTCATGCGAACCATGCGGCGGTTAAGTTACTAGCAAGCAACTCACGCGTCTCAGACCTTCAAAGTGCTGATTTGAGCAAGGATGATCTGGCTTGGGAAGATATACGTGTTCCTGCGATTATTGAAGCTGTCGAGACTGCCTTTGCATCCGGCGAGGTTGTAATGATTCAGATGCAACAGGCTGAAATACAAAATGATCAGGTTGTTGATATTCATGTCTCGCCGCTGATGGATGAAACAAATACTGTTACCGGCGCCGTCTTGGTGTTGAATGATGTGTCGGAGCTGGCGAATTTGGAGCGCATTCGGCGCGATTTTGTTGCCAACGCTTCCCATGAGTTGAAAACACCTATTACTGCGATCAGAGGTCTGACCGAGACGATGCTAGATGACCCGTCAATGGATGGCGCAACACGACTTCGTTTTGTTGAAAGAATCAGTGCTCAGAGCATGCGTCTTTCCGTCTTGGTAACGGACTTGCTTGCTATTTCACGACTTGAGGCAGATCAGACTGAACAAAAGAGCGACCCGATTGACATGCAAGAACTGGTAAAACGCAGCGTGTCCGCGGCCATTGCCGCCAGCAACGAAAAGCAGCTGGCATTGGTATTTGAGTCGAACGAATCTAACACAGACATGAAGATCATGACGCTGGGGGACAGGCAATCGCTAAGTCAGATGGTTGATAACCTTTTGGATAATGCGGTGAAGTATACGCCGGCAGGCGGCCGGGTTGATGTCCAACTGACAGCAGTGGCTGAGCAGATTTGTCTGCAGGTGGCTGATACGGGTATAGGTATTGATAACTTGGCTCAGCAGCGGATTTTTGAGCGGTTTTACCGTGTCGATAAAGCCAGGTCTAGAGATCTTGGCGGTACAGGTTTAGGCTTGTCGATTGTCAAGAATATAGTTGAGCAACATGGAGGTTCTGTCCAGCTTGAAAGTGAGCTAGGCGCGGGCTCGACATTCACCGTCGTTCTACCGTTAGCGACCTAATGTTCACTTGAAATTATCATCTTTCGTATGTTGAGTAAGGTGATCTAATTTTCGATAAGACGCATCAAATGCATTTGATGTGTTCTATAAAATTGTCTATAAAGACGCCCCCTGCTTGAGCCAGCTCGATTTCAACTTTTGAGTTTTTCTCGAACTGTTGATCGAATCAAGCAATAGCCTCAGTCACCTGCCTCGCAAGATTTTCACGCATTTCAAACTTTAACCCTTCCTTAATCTAATCTTTACAAAGCAAAGGGAAGATGCGAATTCAAAATTCCAGCGAGAGCTACACAATGATCAAACGTACATTTCAACGATTCGCATCTGGTGGTCTGATTCTGTTAATTGCCACTATCCTCGGGGCTCCGGTCGTATCGGCACAACAGTTGCGCGGTACAGTATCCCTTGATGGTTCAAGCACCGTATTCCCGATCAGTGAAGCTGTTGCTGAGGAGTTCCTTGCGGTTCAACCTCGTGTGCGCGTTACAGTTGGCGTGTCAGGCACAGGCGGTGGATTCAAAAAGTTTATAGCCGGAGAGATCGACATTAATGATGCGTCTCGCCCAATTAAAATGAAAGAAGTGAACAAGGCTAATGAGATGGGCATCGGCTATATAGAGTTGCCTGTTGCTTACGATGGATTATCCGTTGTAGTCAACAAGAACAACACTTGGGTAGATCATCTCACAGTCGCTGAGCTCAATAAGATTTGGCGACCAGGTAGTACTGCTACCAATTGGAGTGATGTCAGAGCGGGCTGGCCGGAAATGAAAATACGTTTGTATGGGCCGGGTACAGACTCGGGTACGTTTGATTATTTTACTGAGACCATCAATGGAAAGTCTGGTGCATCACGGCCCGATTACACGGCAAATGAAGACGACAATGCGTTAGTGCAGGGTATAAGTGGTGATGTCGGTTCTCTTGGTTACTTTGGCTATGCCTACTATGCGGCCAACGTAGACAAGCTAAAACTTGTACCGATTGATGGTGGCAACGGACCAATTTCTCCAACTCAAACGACGATTAATAACGGTACCTACGCACCACTGTCGAGACCCATTTTCATCTATGTGCGACCAGATGCGCTTGATCGTAAAGAGGTCAGAGCCTTTGTAGATTTCTACATTGATTCAGCCCCCATGCTTGCTTCAGAAGTCGGCTACATCCCATTGCCCGCCGCAGTCTATGCGCGTGCGAAAAAACGCGTTGACGCAAGAGAAGTAGGCACTGCATACCACAAGGAGGCGTCACCCATTAGTGCCAATCTTCTTGATGCCAGTAAATGACTCGTTGTGTTGAGCAATTAGATCGTTGTTTGAACTAGGCATGAACATGTCGTCATCAAAGAGTGTGGATATGCAGCAAATGCGTGATATAGATATCACTAAGAAAAAAGTTCGCTGGGGCGAATGGATGATTGAATCATCTTTAGCCCTTTGCGCCACAATATCCGTCGTGACAACGGCAGTGATCATTTTTATTTTGGCGAAGGAATCCATGGGGTTCTTCCAAGTTGTTGTACCGGCAGATTTTTTCTTCGGTACTTCCTGGGTGCCATTGTTGGAGCCGAGTTCATACGGTGTGTTGCCACTGTTGTGGGGAACGTTACTGATAACCTTCGGCGCTGCGCTGTTTGCCATTCCAACCGGGCTGGCGAGTGCGATCTATTTAAGTGAGTACGCTTCTCCGCGAACGCGCTCGATTGTTAAGCCTGTACTGGAAGTGCTGGCGGGTATACCAACCGTTGTATACGGTTATTTCGCGCTAACATTTGTCACTCCCTTATTACGCATGTTGATGCCTGAACTTCAGGTTTTTAATGCGCTCAGTGGCGCGATCGTGGTTGGCATAATGATTCTGCCGACTATCGCTACATTGAGTGATAACGCTCTGCGTGCGGTACCTGATTCCCTTCGTCAGGGCGCTTACGCACTCGGTGCAACCTCCTATGAGGTAACAACCCGTGTGGTAGTGCCCGCCGGACTTTCTGGCGTCATGGCTTCTTTCCTTCTGGCGATATCTAGAGCGATTGGAGAGACGATGGCGGTCACGCTAGCAGCTGGGGCAACGCCGAACTTATCCTTCACTTTCCTTGAGAGTATTCAAACGATGACGGCTTACATCGTTCAGGTAAGTATGGGTGACACACCTGCAGGGGGCATTGCCTATCAAACGTTGTTTGCGGTGGCGGCGTTTCTATTTGTGATTACGTTAATTTTGAACATCGTTTCGCAATGGATTTTAAGCAAATTTAGAGAGGAGTATGAATAATGAATTCTGATTTGAAACTCGCTAACGACAACATTGCAGCGCGACACAGGAAGGCAAGAATCTTTCGCATGTTTTGCGCCGGCGTAACCTGGATGGGCGCTGGCTTGCTAGCGATTTTATTAATCCAGGTGACCGTCGATGGTATTAAATGGCTGGATTATCAGTTCCTCACTAGCTTTCCCTCTCGCTTCCCTTACAAAGCAGGTATCAAGTCAGCGTTAGTGGGTACGTTATGGTTAATCGTTATGATCGCCATGGTATCGATACCGATTGGCGTTGCCACTGCGTTATATCTAGAAGAACTGAGTCGCAAGGGTAGGTTCGCTAAACTGATTGAGATCAACATTTCCAATCTGGCGGGGGTTCCCTCGATTGTTTACGGCATCATCGGACTGGCGATCTTTGTGCGCGGCCTTGGCTTGGAACGCAGTTTGCTGTCCGGTGCATTGACGATGAGTCTACTGATATTGCCCGTCATCATAATTGCCAGCCGCGAGGCAATTAAAACTGTGCCAATGAGTATTCGACAGGCTGCGTATGCATTAGGCGCAACACGATGGCAGACAGCATGGGCTCACGTACTACCAGCGTCCTTCCCCGGGATTCTAACCGGTGTGATATTGGCTTTATCAAGAGCGATTGGCGAAACCGCCCCTTTAATCATGATTGGCGCACTCACTTATGTTGCCTTCTTACCCGAAGGACCGATGGACTCTTTCACAGCACTACCGATACAGATATTTAACTGGGTCTCAAGACCACAGCAAGAATTTCACGAGCTGGCGGCCGGCGGCATTATTGTCTTGCTAATTGTTTTGTTAACAATGAACGCGACAGCAATATTTATACGACAGAAAACGGAGAAGAAACTTCAATGATGACTAATCAGAATTGTGCACAGAACCTTGAATTGGTAAGCGGGCAGCTGTTTACGGATGAGGTTATCTTGGATATTGATGACGTGACGATTAGCTATTCCGGTAACCCGGCAGTGAAGAGTGTGTCGTTTCCGATTGCGAAGAACAAAATCACGTCCATTATCGGTCCATCAGGCTGTGGTAAGAGTACCTTGCTTCGTTCAATCAACCGAATGAACGATTTTGTCGAGGGAGTAACTGTGCAAGGACAGCTCAGTTATTGCGGTCATGATGTCTACAGTAGTGAAATTGACCCGGTTGAGGTGAGGCGCAACATTGGCATGGTCTTTCAAAAACCAAACCCTTTTCCCAAAACGATTTATAAAAACATCTCATGGGGACCAGTGATTAACGGCTATAAAGGCTCAACTGACGAGTTGGTTGAAAAATCTTTGCGTCAAGCTGCTCTGTGGGAAGAGGTGAAGGATAGGTTGCATGAATCAGCACTGAGTTTGTCAGGCGGTCAGCAACAAAGACTCTGCATTGCCAGAGCATTGGCAATGGAGCCTGATATTCTTTTAATGGATGAACCCTGTTCAGCACTTGATCCGATATCGACCTCACATATTGAAGATTTGTTGTTTGAATTGAAGGCGCGCTACACCATCGTGATTGTCACCCACAATATGCAGCAGGCGGCTCGCATCTCCGACTACACGGCATTTTTAGAGATGGGTGATCTAATCGAGTTCGGCGTAACGGACCAGTTGTTTACAAGACCAAGTCAGCGTCGCACTGAAGAATATGTTACCGGCCGTTTTGGTTAAGGCTGTCTGCGCGCAAGCCTATAGATAAACCAAATCGTACAAAACCAGCAACGAACACTGTCGTAAGGAAAAATTATGTCATTGCATCTACAGCGCGACCTCGATGAGCTTAAACGAGATGTACTACACCTTGGTAGCCTAGTGGAGACTTCCATTGGCAATGCGAGTGTCGCACTCAAAGATCGTCGACCCGAACTAGCAGAAATCGTCTTTGCTGACGAGGTGTTGATTAATGAAAAGGAAGTCAATATCGAAGAAAGTTGTTTGAAAATATTGGCTTTACATCAACCGGTTGCAGCAGACCTGCGTTTCATTGTGGTGGTTCTAAAGGTCAATAATGATCTGGAGCGGATCGGTGATTTGGCCGAGAACCTGACAGCGAGAGCTGTTTACCTATCAGAGCGAGAACCTTTAGCGGCGCCTACAACCAAGATTAATGGCATGTTTATCACTATTAGGTCGATGTTAAAGGACAGTCTTGATTCCTTGGTCAAACTTGACGTTGATTTGGCACGTAAAGTGATCGCGCAGGACGACGGTGTCGATCAGATCAATCGTGAAATGTACGACGATTTTCGAACCCTTGTTGCGGCAGACGGTTCGATGGTGGAGCAGGCCACCTCGCTATTGTCCTGTTCTAGATATTTGGAGCGAATTGCTGACCTGGCAACTAACATCAGTGAGGACGTTTTGTTTATGGTTGAAGGTGAGGTTGTGCGGCATCGGGGTGATTGAGGCACAGTCATGGATCTAGGGCTTTGAGCGGGTCTAGATGATTTTTACGGCGTCATTGGCCAGTTCAAAGGGCAGCGAAAATATTCTTCACTGCACTTCGATACGCTTATTCAAACTAGTGATTGCCGTACTTTTCTCGTAGTACAGTCTTCAACACTTTGCCGGTCGCATTTCGTGGTAACTGCTCGATGAATTCTACCGTTTGTGGCAATTTGAACTTTGCTAAGCGCTCCTGACAATGGGACAAGATTGCTGCCTCGGTTAGATTCGATCCTTCCGAGAGCACCGCGATGGCTTTTCCGGTTTCTCCCCACTTCTCATCGTCGACGCCAATAACCGCTGTTTCGAGTATGCCTTCGAGTTGATAGATGACATCTTCTACCTCCGCTGGATAGACATTTTCACCGCCAGAAATATACATATCTTTAGTTCGATCTACGATGTAGAAAAAACCTTCGTCGTCCTGACGAGCTGCATCGCCGGTATGTAACCAAGTGTCGGTGAAGTTTTTGGCATTCGCTTCCGGTTTATTCCAGTAGCCCGGTGTGATTGTTGGTCCTTTGGCCCATAGTTCACCCATCTCACCCTGGGCGACTTCATTGCCATCGTCGTCGACAATCTTCAGTTCGATATGCGTCACCGGTTTGCCAGTTGAACCAACCTTACGTACAGAATCCGCCGCGGCCAATGCAAGGCAAGATGGTCCTGTTTCCGTCATGCCATAACCTTGTTGGATGCTTGCCCCCGCGGCCATCCAAACTTTAAGTGTCGCAATTGGAACAGGGGCGCCGCCGACATAGGCAGCCTTTAGTCTGCTAAAGTCTGTGGTTTTAAATTCAGGACTCTGGGCCATGAATAACAACATGGCGGGTACAGCAAGGAAATGCGTGACGTTTTTATCGGGGTCATTGATGGTGTTTAACACTTCGCTTGGGTTAAAAGCGCGGGTCAATATGACTCGTCCACCGGCATGAAGCACCGGTAGGGTGAAAACATTCAGACCGCCTGTGTGGAACAGTGGCATGAATGTGTATTGGACCGACTCGCAACTGATACCGGCTGAACCTGAATTATTGATTGCGTTAAATAGTGCCATTGAGTGAGTAATGATGGCGCCTTTAGGATGGCCGGTGGTACCTGACGTATACATGATGGTCGCTGTGTCTTCTAAGGTCAGTTCAGCAAGACCCGTGTGGGGTTTAGCCTTGGTAAGGGCTCGTTCGTAAGCGCTATCGGTCAAATTAGAGTTTGTGATTAACACACTGTCGACGTTGGCAAGCTCTGCGACTCGGCGCGCCGTTTCTTCAAATTCAATATCGGCTAGTAATACCTTTGGCGAGCAGTCATTAACAATGTATTGGAGCTCAGGCACTGTAAGTCGAAAGTTGAGAGGAACAAATATGGCACCCAATCGGGTGCAAGCGAATTGTAATTCAAGCATTTCAGGGTTGTTGTAAGAAATTGCGCAGACGCGATCACCGCTGCCTACATTTGACTCGACACTTAAGTGGCCAGCAAGCAGTGCAATACGTTTATCAAACTCACTGTAAGTAAACGTGTTGCCGCTATAGAAGTCTTCGATCGCGATCTGGTTTGGTGTGTGATTCGCGTGAGCTGCAATCCAGTCATATACTTTTGTCATGGTCATCCTTTTATTAATTCTTATTTAATAGCTATTTTTGACTGCAATGTCTTTTTGGAAACGATTTATGGTTCTACCTTTGTTGCGCCTTATACGGCGTTCATGATTGTGCGCCACCGGTTGCCATCAGCACTTGACCGGTAATCCAGTCGGACTCAGGTAAACACATGAGATAAATTGCATTGGCAGCATCCTCGGTCGTGCCCATTCTGTTGAATGGCGAAGCTTGTTTGGCGCCCGCGATCTGCTCATGACTCAATCCAACTTTTCTTGGTTGGCCCTTCACTATAGAAATATTCGGTTCTTTCTCATATGGGCTGGTAAGACGGGTATCAATAGCACCAAAGGCCACCGCGTTGACACCGACATTGAATCGTCCCCATTCCTTTGCGAGTGATTTGGTGATACCGACAACGGCAGCTTTACCTGCCGAATAGGCCAGTTGAGTAGCGCCGCCATAAATGCCCATGGTTGATGAGATGTTAACGACTTTACGCACATGAGAATCACGATTTGCATTGTCTCTTAACCAACGACCATAAGCGCGTAGGACTCTGAACTGAGCTGACGCATGGATATCGATCATCGCGTCCCATTGCTCGTCCGTCATGTTGTGGATAGCACTGTGCCATATGTAGCCGGCGTTATTGACGACAATATCCAGTCCGCCAAATTGCTCAATGGCTGCATCAATCAGGTCGTCTGCGACACTAGGTACAGTTAGGTCGCCGGCGATCGCAACTGCACCGTCAAGTTGTTGCGCAGTTTCTTGCGCCGCATCTTCATCGAGGTCATTTACTAGCACTCTTGCGCCCGCGGCGGTCAGTTTTGCGGCTGTTTCAGCGCCTATACCACGGCCTGCGCCGGTGATCAGAGCGAATTTACCCTGTAGTGGTTGCATTGAGCGTCCTTCTAAATGTGTTGAGGTGACGACAGATCTTAAGTTTGAGGATATCAGGCCGTGAGGATCGGTAAAAGTTTGTTGATGCTTTGGTGTGTAAAGCAACGTCTATTCACGGATGTTGTCTGATTCCTTTAAACCTAACTGACACAGATTGGAATGGCGTGTATCCAAAGTCTGCTTAGACGCCCCCTGCATTGAAAAGACAATGCACTTATATGGCGCGAAAATGGCGCAAAAAATGGTTCAAAAAGTCTCTAAGCTTGTGCGATTTTACAGGCGGTATCATCTTGTTAAGCGTATTAAATCAATTGCTTCGGCCAAGAGTTAAGTTGGCGCAGGCATTATAGGGCAAATACGGGCGAGCCCGATTTGCAATTTATTCGATGACACCTAAAATACGCGCCAAAACCGCTCAAGGGATTATTTGTGAAAGTCACAACTATTTTCTGTCTCTTATTTTTTTCTATCCATAGTTTTGCCGATGTCATCTATCTGAAAAACGGTGATCGTATCACCGGTGAGATTAAAAAAATTTGGGATGAGTCTGTTTCAATTGAACCAAGCTATAGTGATGAATTCGATGTCGATCTTGACGATATAGCGTCTATGGAGACAGAAAAGCCTTTTGATATTGAATTATACAATGGCAAAAAAGGCGACTATAAAATTGTGAAGTCCGACAACGAGGGTGAAATTATCCTTAAAGCGGATGACGAGGAAATTATATTAACGCTGGCTGATATGAAGCGCGTCGAAGAAATCGAGGAATATTATGAATGGGACGCTCGTCTCGATATGAGTCAATCCTTAAGTCGCGGCAATACTGATAGTTTCACCGCAAACATCAATGGCAACCTTGAAATGAAGTGGGGCGATCACAGGACGATTTATGACTTGAGTACTATCAGAGAGGAACTTGATGGTTCGAAGGTGAAAGAAAAGGATCGTGTTAATGCCTCGTATAACTGGTTCTTCAATGATCCGTGGTTCTTTGCTGTCAACTTAAATGTCGAAAGAGACCCGATCGTTTTCCTCGATTCACGGGTATCCGTCAACCCTGCCGTCGGTTACGACATTTTCGACGACCCTGATCTATTCCTGAGTATTCAGGCTGGTGGCGGTTATCAGTCTGAAGAAATCGGTGGTGTAACGGAGACGGGCTCATTACTCGACTGGCGCTTAAGGTATTCGCAAGATTTTTTCAATGGTGATTTTGAACTGTTCCACAATCATCAAATATATAAAAACCTATCCGGCCGTGAAAATCTCGTTTTCATCAGTATCACTGGCGTACGCTACGATATTACCGATGATATTTATATCAATGCTCAGCTCAACTATGACACTGACTCTGCACCATCTGATAATACAAAAAGCGATGATCTAACGATTCTTTTCGGTGCGGGTATTGAATTCTAGCAATCCGCGACCAATCACGTAGACTTCAGCTAACTGACTTTTAACAATAGGGGTTGTGTAGAAATGCAACCGAAGCTAGGTTCAAATTTTATGAAGTGGTCGACGCAAATTGGTAGAAAAAATGTATTGGTTTCCAGCGCTATACTGACACTGGGCTTATTGTCAGGTTGTGATGATAACGCTGATCAACCCGTTGTTGAAAAACCCGCAGTTTCGGTGTTCCAAGTCAAAACGGAAGAGGTTGGTCAATACCTGGAATTTGTCGCTCGTACCGAACCGAATCAATCAGTTGAGATCAGAGCAAGAGTTGAAGGTGAGTTAATCTCTCGAAGTTTTACCGAGGGTGGCATCGTAACCAAGGGACAAGAATTGTTTCAGATAGATCCTGATCAGTACTCAGCATCGCTCGCTGAAGCTGAGGCAGACTTGAAGAGTCAGCGCGTAGGGGCGGCCAATGCACTGCGCAACTTGGAGCGAGGCCAGGAGCTGTCGAAAACTGGATTCATCTCAAATTCGGATCTTGATAAACTGGTGACGACATCTTCACAGGCTGAAGCCGCTGTTCGCTCAGCGGAAGCCAATCTTGAAAAAGCTAGCTTAAATCTTCAGTACTCAACAATTCATGCACCTTTTACGGGAAGTATCGGTAGGGTCAAATTCAATGTTGGTAATCTGGTCACGCCTCAAAGCGATTCTTTGGCCACCCTCATTTCAATCGACCCTATGTATGTCAACTTTCAATTGGAGGAAGCCCGCTACCTCAATTATTTGCAGATGCCGGAAGACGTCCAACGAGAGGTGAACCTCACATTACGTCTGCCTAATAACCAAGTCTACACTGGAGATGGGATCGTCAACTTTGCGGATACTCGAATAGACGAAAGCACAGGCACCGTCGCGATGAGAGCCGAGTTTTCCAACAAGAACGGTAGTTTGGTACCCGGTCTTTTCGTTACATTGATGATTGAAACCGAGGACAAAGAATCCGTTGCACTGGTGCCTCAGGTTGCCGTTCAAGAGAATCAGCAGGGAAAGTTTGTTTTGGTTGTCGGTGATGACAACAAAGTTGTCGCCAGAGTTGTCCAGTTGGGGCGACGCATGAATGCGATGTGGGTAGTTGAATCAGGCCTCGAGGCAGACGAGTTAATTATTATTGAAGGGTTGCAGAAGGTACGTCCAGGTGCGGAGGTCGAACCAGTAGAAAAGACGATTGACTCGATTACCGGAACCATCACTGAATTAGCTAATCAATAGGAGGTTGCTGATATGCTAAGTCGGATTTTCATTCAGCGACCAAAGTTTGCTTTTGTCATCTCTATTGTCATTACCCTTGGTGGACTGATTTCAATGGGTATATTGCCCATTAATATGTATCCGGAAATCACCCCACCGCAAGTTCAAGTCACGGCAAGCTATCCTGGTGCTAGCGCACAGGTTGTTGAAGAATCTGTTCTCAGACTCATTGAAGAACGACTCAACGGCGTCGAAGATATGATGTATATCGAATCGACCGCATCGAACAATGGCTCAGGCACAATAACAGTTTATTTTGAGGTGGGGACTGATGCGGACCAAGCGCAAGTTAACGTTCAGAATCGAGTGTCCCTTGCCGAGTCCTCATTGCCGGAAGAGGTGAAAAGGCAAGGTGTCGCTGTAAAGAAACAATCGAGCAGTATGTTGATGGGATTGACGCTCTACTCAACCTCGGATGCTATTGATGATTTATTCTTAAGTAACTATGCAACCAACTATATAACGGAGCCGCTCGGGCGTATCCCAGGTGTTGCTGAAGCGGTCGTCATGGGTGAGAAGACCTATGCCATGCGAATCTGGCTTCGCCCCGACAAGATGTCTTCCTTAGGGTTAACCGTTACAGACGTCCAAAATAGCCTCAGAGAGCAGAATGTTATTGTTGCAGCGGGCAAACTCGGTGGCAGCCCCGTGCCCGTTAATCAACAGTTTGAGTATTCAATCCAAGCCCAAGGTCGATTGAAGAACGCTGATGAATTTGGCCAGACGATTATTAGAAGTAGCCGAGACGGCGGCATTATTCGGCTTGATGATATCGCGCGCATAGAACTTGCATCTGAAAACTACTCTATCTCTGCGAAACGAAACAGTGAAGATACGGCCTTCGTCGTCATATATCAGCTGCCTGACGCCAATGCGACTCAAGTTGCAGAGTTGGTTAAGGCGGAAATGGAGGTACTCTCTGAGCGTTTTCCGGACGGTTTAACCTATTCAATTCCCTTTGATACAACGAAGTTTATCTCGCGGTCGGTTGACGAAGTTATCCTTACATTGTTCCAAGCAGTTGCATTAGTTGTGTTAGTCGTTTTTATCTTTTTGCAAAATTTTCGCGCAACACTTATTCCAGCAATAGCCATTCCTGTCTCGTTGATAGGTACCTTCATATTTATGAATTTGATGGGTTACTCAATCAATACAATAACCTTATTTGGATTGGTGCTCGCGATCGGTATTGTTGTCGATGACGCAATTATTGTCATCGAAAATGTTGAGCGGTTAATGGAAGAGGAAGATCTGCCGATTGAGGTGGCAGTTGAGAAAGCAATGGGAGAGGTAACCGGTCCGATCATCGCCACCACGCTTGTCTTGTTAGCGGTATTTGTTCCTGTCGCTTTTATGCCAGGCATTACAGGAGAATTGTATAAACAATTCTCCGTGACCATTTCTTTTGCTGTTCTAATCTCCTCTTTGAATGCGCTAACTCTCAGTCCGGCTTTGTGCACAGTGCTGCTGAGTCGAGAGAAATCCACTTCGGTGGGGTGGTTGAAACCCGTTGAGCTCGGCATTAGACAATTGACCAAGAGTTACGGTGTTTTAATTGGGTTTCTGTTGAAGAAGCGATATATGACGGGACTCTTTGCCATTGTTATTTTTGGCATCACAGGTTTTTTGGCCACCGTTGTACCAACAGGCTTTGTACCAGCGGAAGATCAAGGCTTCCTGTTTGTTGATGTTCAACTGCCGGATGCCGCGTCGACGAATCGTTCCGAAGTTGTGATGGATAAAATTTCTCACATCATCTCTGCGGATCCGGCTGTTGATGAGGTTATTACCGTTGCCGGCTCATCGTTATTAGCGGGTGTAGCGTCAAATAATGGTCTAGGCATCATCATTCTCAAGGACTGGGAAGACAGGGTTGATAGCGAGTTGTCGCTAAGTCATGTCATCCCTAGATTGACGAACGCTTTGTGGAAACTGCCCGATGCGCAAATTATGGTTTTTAATCCGGCACCTATTCCAGGCCTAGGTATGAGCTCCGGCTTTGAGTTCAGGCTACAGGATACTGAAGGACGAGAAGCCGCCTTGATGGCCCAGGTGATGAATGGTCTCATTTATGAAGCTAACCAACACCCAAAATTAAATCGTGTTTTCAGTACTTTTCGGGCAAACGTACCCCAATACGAGCTAGAGGTTGATCGTGATAAAGTGAAATCTCAGGGCGTAAATCTAGGCGATATTTTTGTCACGTTGCAAGCACAGTTGGGTTCGCTTTACATAAATGACTTTAATCAATTTGGCCGAACCTACCGGGTGATGATTCAAGCGGACTCTGAATTCAGGAAAAACCCAGAAGATCTTCGTCATTATTTCGTCAAAAATGATGTTAATGACATGGTGCCTCTAAGCACGTTAGCAACGATGCGACCGATACTTGGACCTACCAGTATCAATCATTTCAACCTGTATCGAAGTGCGAGTATCACTGGTCAGGCTGCAATGGGTCATTCCAGTGGTGACGCGATAGCCGCAATGGTCGAACTGGCGGAAAAATTGCCATCGGGTTTTGTTTTTGATTGGGCGGGACAAACGCGACAGGAAATCTCAGCGGGTAATCTTGCACCGATTCTTATGTTGCTGGCGATCGTGTTCGTTTATTTGTTTTTGGTTGCTCAATACGAGAGTTGGATGATCCCCGCGGCGGTGCTTGGCGCCGTACCTTTATCCATGTTCGGCGCATTTTCTGTGCTTTATTGGACAGGTCTTGCCAACAATATTTACGCTCAAGTTGGGTTAATTTTGTTAATAGGACTATCAACCAAAACAGCTATATTGATCGTTGAGTTTGCCGTTCAGCTAAGGGAGGAAGGCCAAACGATTTTAGAGGCTGCACTAAATGCGGCCAAGCTTCGTTTCCGTGCGGTCTTGATGACGGCATTCTCGTTCTTGTTGGGGGTTCTGCCGCTGGTGCTTGCCACCGGTGCGGGCGCTTCGAGCCGAGTCTCTTTAGGTGTTACCGTATTTTCTGGCATGCTGGCTGCGACAATTCTTGGTACATTGCTGATTCCGATTTTCTTTGCTTTGATACAAAGTCTCATCGAACGTTCTTCAGGTAAGCCGAAAGGTTAAGCAATTTAATGCTTCGAGAGTTGTTTGGTTATCAAGCCAACATCTCTCAGTATCTTTTTACTTGATTCGCGGCTATCGACTTTGGGCCTGTCATAAACCCAACGATTCGCTTTTTTAAATTGATGATGTAGCGACGACAATGCATGTTGCGCTATCTATTCAGGATTATTAGCATTGAACATAAATGCAATGATCAGTCTTATCATCAATTCAACAAACGAACGGCAGGGGAATTGTCATGGAATCATCCATTAATTTCGAAAAAGAAGGTCCGATCGGTAAGGTGATTCTAAACCGACCTAATTATCGCAATGCACAGAGTCGAGAACTACTCGAGCGACTTGACGAAACCTTCTCCCGTGCTGTTGCTGATGATGACGTTAAAGTTATTATTCTGATGGCAACAGGTGATCATTTTTGCGCGGGTCACGACCTTGGTACACCCGAAGAGCTTGAAGATCAGAAAAATAGACCGATTGCAGCAGGCATTCGAGGGCGCTACGACCGTTCTCGGGATCTGTATGTTGATTTCACCCTTAAGTGGAGGGACATACCCAAGCCAACAATCGCTATTGTGCAGGGCTACTGTATCTTTGCCGGATGGATGATTGCTTCGGCGATGGACATGATTTTTGCTGCCAAGGACGCAATGTTTCTCGGGACTAATTTTCAGTATTTTTCAATACCTTGGGACATGAATCCGAGAAAAGCAAAAGAACTGTTGTTCGAAAGTCGTTTCATCAATGGTATTGAGGCAGAAAAGTTGGAGTTGGTTAACCGTACTTACGACAAAGACGCTCTGCTTAGCCAAACGCTAGGCTATGCAAACAGGGTTGCTGAGAACGATAGCTTTCAACTAAAAATGATTAAGTTAGCGGTTAATCAAATGCAAGAGACGCAGGGGTTTAAAGCCCATATCAATAGCACACATACTATGCATTTGCTTAGCGCGACGGCCGAGACTGACCCGGATTATGAGCTGAAGCAACCCGAAGGGCGAAGGCGACCGATGGTTCAAAAAGCCATTGAAAATTATCAACGGCACCAGTCTTCGCCTAAGACCTAAGCGTTGTTATTTTTTTATACTTGCTTCGGTGATTACTCTGAGTATTTGACGGCAAGTGACCTGGCCCACGACTTTGCCATTTTCTACAACTGGTCGCCTTCTTTGTCTGTGTTCAAGCATTGATGTGGCGACGTCGACAATGTCGTCATTAGGACTTTGGACAACAACTTTTTCTGTCATGACATCTCTGACCAATGCCGTGCTGAATTCATCATCGTTGTAAGCACCTGCGAGGGTCACCCTAAGGCAATCCAGTTCCGACAGAATACCAACAAGATTTTTTTCGTCGTCAACCACAATCACACCGGTGATCTTATTTTCCATGATGATCTGGGCCGCTTCGAATACTGTGATGTTGGGAGACACGGTAACGGGTTGGTGGATCATTACATCCCTGAGTTCTAGAGACTTCAGCATCCTGTACTCCTTTTTCTCAAACGTAGTGACGATGGTAGCCTTATTTTTGAATCCTTCATAGGAAATTTGAAACGGTTTACACGCCTTTTTATCAACTAAGGATCATGCCGGCTTTTTCTTGTAAATAGACGAAATTTTTATTTCTGTTACTGGTGAGGATAACCTTTGCATCGATTTGTTCATGGCTCAACTCGAATCCAACAACGATGATCTCTTCGCCTTCACCGATCTGGTGAGCTGCCGCACCATTGACACATATTTCACCCGAACCTGGTTCACCGGCAATTGTGTATGTCTCTAGGCGAGCCCCGCTTGTATTACTAACAACGAGGACTTTTTCGCCTGGCCATAGGCCAACGGCGTCCAATAATTCTGAATCAATTGTAATGCTGCCTACATAATCGAGATCCGCTTGCGTGACGATGGCTTTGTGGATTTTTGAGCGCATTAACCAACGCATAATCCTTATCTCCTTGAAAAACGCCGCATGGTATCAAGCCAGCCACCGAAAGCAATGCGGATGTTGAATGAAGGGTACATTACTGAATCTTGCTCTCGAGCAATTGCAACGAAATGGCGCAGTCGGCGGTGTACTAGGACAATGGCTACCTGCGATTCCGGTTCAGAGCCCTCAGCCATAAAGAGCCCTCAGCTATAAAGAGCCCTCAGTCATAGAGAGCCCTCAGCTAAAAAAAGCCCTCAACCATAGAGAGCCCTAAGCAGTAAAAAGCCCTCAGCAATGAACAGAGCTCAGGCGCAAAGCGCTCTTAGTTTTCATGCCGTAGGTTCTACCGATCCCTAATAGGCATCAAGTATTTTTAGCATACGCTTCAAAGCAAAATGTCGATAACTCGCTTCGACAAGTTTTTTTATCTCTTCTTGATTCTGTTTATCAGTCACATCTAAATCAACCCAGCCATTGTGGCCAACATACGGCGGAACCGAAAACCGTCGATCGAACGACGTAAGCTGTACCTGCTGATCTAAGCCGACCCAGATTTGTAGATAGGTTCGACTATTGCGCAGGTGAACAGTGGCGAAGCTTTTTTTACCAGCGCGGAAGCATGGGTTTCCAAATTGCAAATCTGAAGTAACTTCCGGTAGTCCAAGGCACAATGCCTGGATTGGCCCCAAGATCGATTGGTTTGCATCTGATAGCATGGGGTTGATCTGCTCAGCGGTCATGATTTCACTTGGTCCCGTGGTGACAGTGGGGGAGCATTTTGACGCGAGGGTTTTAGGAGCCGTACGCAGATATGCTGCGAAACTTAGATCGGAAATACGTTGCCAAGCTAGGTCATGATTCAATTCGATGCCGACCCAGCCTTTGTGGCCTACGTAGGGTGGTACAAAGAAATAGTTAGGTGCCGAAGTTACTAACATCTGCTGAAACTCAGCGGCGACATTGATCAGCATGGCAACTTTGTTGTCTCCATGGTGATTGACATTGTAAATGGCGAAACTTTTGTTTCGAACACGAAAATTTGGCGAGCCATGTGAAATTATCTCATCGGTCTCAGGTAGGCTTAGGCAAATGTGACGGACCGTGTCGTAGATTGTGGACATGTGTTTGCTCCTTCTAACGATTTCTATTGCCGTGTCTTTTAGAACCAATATATCAATTGATACTGTGGCATAGATCGAATGACCAGTCGAGAATACCGTAAGTGTTAAATGTGTCTACAAAGCATAGAGGGCAAAATAGGCAATGGTAAAAATTGACAAGGTATCGAGCAGTATCAGCGCGCTGGGTGAAGGACCCTTGTGGGATGCTAAGAGCCAGAGGCTTTTCTGGGTCGACAGTCTTGAAGGCTTACTTTATTGCAAGGACCTTAAAGGCGGCGAACAGCATTGGCCGTTACCAGCTATGCTCGGTAGCTTAGCTGTGATCAGTGATACATCGGTGTTGCTAGCGTTGCAAACAGGTCTACACCAATTCGATCTTGATTCTTCTCAACTCAGTTTTCTTATTGATCCTGAAGCAGCAATGCCAACAACCCGACTCAATGATGGCAAAACCGATAGGGCCGGCAATTTTGTATTTGGTTCCATGGGAGTCTCCGAGAGGATCAAACCCTTGGCTGCGTTGTATCGGTATACCCAGGCCGGAGAAATTCAGTTACTCGATGATGATGTCATTGTCGCAAATGGTCCGTGCTTTAGCCCCGCGGGTGACGTTTTGTACTTTAATGATGGCAGACGCAGGATTCTTGCTTATGATTATTCTGACAAGCGCGCGTTGACGCATAAGCGTGTTTTGTTTGAGGGTGCGGATTACAACACGGGGTCAGATGGCGCAACAGTTGATAGCGAGGGCAATCTTTGGGTTGCGCTAACAGGCTCCGCCGAAATAGGTTGTATATCCAGAGAAGGAAAGCTACTCGATAGAATACGCATGCCGATAAACCTACCAAGCTCCGTGATGTTTGGTGGTTCTAACCTTGACGAATTGTATGTCACGTCGATTAGTAACTCAGGCAACCGTACAAGTACTGAAACCAATGCTGGTGGTTTGTTTAGAGTCACAGGGTTGGGTGTAAGGGGCTTAGCTGAAAGCCGATTCGGTTATTGAAATTTGTGCCGGGCATTGTGTGGAAAACTTTTTTTAAAGGGCCGTTAAAGCTAGATCTCTTTGCACATCTTTAGGTGCTTCCCAAACGCAGTGAAAATTGACAGACTAAAATTGTATAAATAACTGCGAGGCTTAAATACCATGGATAAAAAGAAAGTAGTTGTTCAGCTACCCGCGGTAGCCAATGAAGCACCTGTCGCACAGCGATATTCGCTGGAGTTAGAATCGCTAGGTGCGATAGCTGAGATCGTTGAAGTCGATGGAAGTGACCCTCAGACTTTCCTGCAAGGCGCTCGTGACGCGGATGCGCTTATTACCTCATGGGGAATTAACATCGACGCACAAATCATTGAGGGGCTGCAGAAGTGTGTCGTCATTGGTGTGGGCAGTGTTGGCGTTGATATGGTTGATGTAGATGCGGCAACAGCAGCGGGTATTGTCGTGACGAATGTGCCTGATGTATTTATTGAAGAAGTTGCAGATCATACTTTGATGTTGCTGTTAGCAGCAGGTCGTCGCGTTAAGTTGATGGATAAAATGGTCAAACAAGGCGATTGGTTCAAGGGTCGGCCAGTATTAAATGAGGTGCCAAGGCTGTGGGGGCAAACCTTAGGCCTGATCTCATTTGGCAATGTAGCAAAAGCTGTCGCGCGACGAGCAAAGGCTTTTGGTATGCATGTGCTCGCTTATGATCCTTACGTCTCTGAATTGAAAATGACGGGCGAGGGGGTTGAGCCTGTTACCTATACCGAACTACTGCAACGCTCAGATTACCTTTCAGTTCATCCCGGTTTGAATGCGGAGACCCGCGGCATGCTCAGTACGGATCAATTTGCGATGATGAAAACCGGTTCGGTTGTCATTAATTGCGGGCGTGGTCCAGTGATTGATGAAGGCGCATTGATCGTCGCTTTAAACGAAGGGAAAATCGGTGCAGCAGGATTAGATGTATTGGAGCGGGAGCCGCCGGCGCCAGATAATCCCCTGATTGCCATGGATAACGTTATTTTAACGCCGCATGCCGCGTCAGCAACAACAAGAATGCGCATTGAAACGCGTCGCCGAGCAGGACGAGAAGTTGCGCTGGCTTTAAAGGGTAAATGGCCAATGAGTAGCGTTAACCCAACGGTGATGCCTCGTGTCGATCTAGAACGTTGGCAACCCTATCCGATGGAGCGTGGACCTAATCGATAAGAATCAGCAGTGCAGATTGCGCCTATTGAAACCAACGCCTGTATCCGTTTCAATAATATAGTCCAAACGCAAAACGCAAAACGCAAAACGCCAGACGACAAAGCTGGCGTCTTTCTATAATGAAGGGAATCACCCAATACCATGACGGTTCATCGCTCTGCTCTGGCTACTATCGCTCAAGCCTCCTATAACTAATTTGAATCAATAGATTTGGATGCGAACCGTTTGTTTAAAAATGCGGGGCTCGATCCAGAAAAAATATATGACGCCAACGCACGCTTTCCCGTTTATGCAACAAACCGACTTTTACAGATAGGCATTCATGAAACCGGTGACGAATGTATCGTTTATCGCGTCGTAGATTTCATTGAACCTCAGATGCTACATGCGATGGGTTATTCTTGGATGGCGAGTAGTACGCTGAAGGAGGCACTGATGCGCTTTGTTCGTTATCACAAAATGATGAGTACCAATATTGAAGTGAAACTAGAGCAAGCTCAGGGTTCATGGCAACTTTTAGGCAAGTTAATCGATACCGGTCAACGCGAAGCTAACGAGGGCGTAATGCCGTTTTGCTTAAAAATATGTCGAAAGTCTTTTGGCGATGACCTGCGACCGTTGCACGTACAACTGATGAGAAAAAAACCCGTTGACTCTACAATCATCGAAGGTTTTTATGGCTGCGCCGTTGAATTCGGCGGCTCAGAGAATGTGCTGACCTTTAGTGCCTCTGACATTACGAGATCATGTCAGACAGACTGTGGTGTAATAGGGCTCTTGGGCAAAAGTCACCTCAACAAAACAATTTTGCATTTTTGCTGGGTCGCCTTTGCTTTTATCTGTAACAAAAGCAGCAAGGGTCCGTGAGCAAGCCTCTTTAGAATGTAATCGTAAAGGTAAGCCAAAAGTATATGGGAAAGTCTATCAGCAGAGCCCTTAGCGTCATTCACGTTTGTGTGTTGAGCAATTTTTTGCTGCTTGCATCTGTCGCAAGCGGCGAAACTGATCTCGATGGCTTCGTTGGTTCTGACACGTGCACGGCGTGTCATCAACAGGAACACGAATCATGGCAGAGTTCAGATCACGCCAAAGCGATGTCTGTCGCTTCTGCCGAGAGTGTTTTAGGCGATTTTACAACGACGTTCGAGTCGCAGGGTCGTAATAACAAGTTTTCCGTTAAGGGCGAAAATTATTATGTTGAAACAACGACGCTCAAGGGCGTTGAATCCTTTCAAATAAAGTTCACTTTTGGTCATTATCCGCTGCAACAATATTTGGTGGAGACACAACAAGGTCGCATCCAGGCGCTCAACGTTGCCTGGGACAGTCGACCGTTATCGGTAGACGACGGCACGGGCCAACGCTGGTTCGATCTGCAGGCGCAAGAGGATGTTGCACTAGACTCTCCCTTGCATTGGCAACGATACTTGATGAATTGGAATGCCCGCTGCGCTGACTGCCATAGTACGAACATTCAAAAAAACTATGATCCAATTTCCGATCACTATGAAACGAGTTGGTCGGAAATTAATGTTGCCTGTGAGGCTTGTCACGGGCCAGGCAAGAAGCATATGGAGTGGTTGGCGAAAGACGAGACTGATGGCTCGGCTCTGACAAGCGATCAGACTATGGGGCTGGTCAATGCTAGCCAAACACTCCAATGGCGGTTCGAGGAAGGTGAAAGTATTGCACGTCCGATTGGCAAGATATCAGAACAACAGACCGATATGTGTGGTGGTTGCCATTCAAGACGTAGTGTTATTGGCGAGATAGAAGCGGGTAAAGCCTATGCTGATCAATATCAAATCTCTCTCATTGATCCGCCGCTGTATCATTTAGACGGTCAAATCCGAGACGAGGTTTTTGTTTTAGGTTCTTTCATGCAAAGCAAAATGGCACAGAAAGGCGTGACCTGCGGTAACTGCCACGATCCACATTCAGGCAAAACACTTGCGCAGGACAATGCGCTGTGCGCTCAGTGCCATAGACCTGCGGTCTTTGATACACCAGAGCATCATCATCATGAGCTAGCATCAGCGGGGGCGAAGTGCGTCGAGTGTCACATGCCCTCAACCACTTACATGACCGTTGATGACCGTCGTGATCACCAATTTGGCATTCCAAATCCTGTCGCTAGTGACAAATTCGATGTACCGAATGCATGCAATAGTTGTCATGCTGATGAGTCTATTCAATGGGCTATGCAAGCGTTAACAAATTGGAAGCAAATACGCCCTGCAGAACCTTTTTTGAGCGTGCAATATGCCATATCTCGCTCCGATCCTTTGGTGACTCGCGACCTTGTAGAATTGCTCGGGTCAGACTTGCCCACCTTAAAACAGGTATCGCTGCTCGCTTCCCTGGCCCGATTCCCGTCGAAAGTTGGTTTAGAAAAAGCTGCCAGCACGTTGCAGGATAGCGATCCATTGCTGCGTCGTGGTGCGGTGGATGCTATTGCTTCAGCGCCGCCGGAAATTCGTTGGAAGTTATTGTCTCGCATCGCCGACGACCCAATTCTCGCCGTCCGTTTGTCTGTCGCAAGGGCGGTGTCAGACTTGCAAGCAACAATCCCATTGTCCGATGTATCGATATTTCTAGAGTTGATGAATGAGTATCGTTCTGTTTTGGCACGATCCGCCGATATGCCAAGCACCCAGACAGAAATAGGTAACCTTGAGTTAAGCCTTGGGAATATCAAAGGTGCAGAGCAGGCTTACTTGCGAGCGATTAACCTTGAGCCAGATTTGATTGTTGCGCTGTTGAATCTAGCAGATTTTTACCGGTCTATTGAGGAGTCTGAGAAGGGATTGCCTTATCTGAAAAATGCACTTCGGTTTGCGCCGGAGAGTGGTGCAGTAAATCATGCTTATGGTCTATACCTAATTCGAGCACGTCAATACGAGCCTGCACTCAGTTATTTGTTAACCGCAACGCAAGCTAGCGACTCTCAACCTCGCTTTTCTTACGTTTATGCCGTCGCGCTAGAGAGCCTTGGTGATCTAAGAGGCGCGATTAACTATCTAGAAAAAGCCAACGAGCAATGGCCAAATCAATTTGAATTGTTGATGACGCATATCCTTTTTTTGGAAAAAGCTAACGATCTTGAAAATATCTTTGTTCCGTTATCGAGGTTGAGTAAACTAGCGCCGAATTCGCCGGAAGTGGTTTCGCGGATTAATAAATACGTTCACAGAAAGGAAAATTGATGCGAACAATGATCATTTTCGGGATGTTGTTTCTGAACATTGAGCTTGCTCAAGCAAGGGACTATTCACGCATCTTCGCCAAAGTAGATCCTGCCATCGTCGTGATCGAAACAAGTGAAACAAACATAGAGTTTTCCGATAAGGGCGTTGTTCAGACCACAAGCCGTGGTTTAGGTAGCGGCGTTATTTTTGCCAAGACGGGACAAATTCTAACGGCATCGCATGTTGTGCATGATGCAAATGAGTTAACTGTTGAGTTGCATGATGGCCGGCGTCTTAAGGCGCGAGTCCTAGCCTCGGTTATTTCCGCGGACCTCGCCGTCATTGAACTTGTTAATCCGCCTGAAAATCTAGTCGTCGCTAAGCTTGGCGATTCTGATGATACTAGAATCGGCGAAGAAGTTTTTGTGATTGGCGCACCCTACGGGTTAGATCACACACTAACGACAGGCAATATAAGCGGCCGACGCGTACAGACAGATGGTGTAGTTTTCTCAAAGGTTGAATTTCTGCAAACCGATGCACCGATTAATCAAGGTAATTCCGGTGGTCCGATGTTCAATATACGCGGAGAAGTGATCGGTATCGTTAGCTATATCCAATCGCAAAGTGGTGGTAATGAAGGTTTAGGCTTTGCTGCCAGCATAAATATGGCCAAGGACGTGATCATTGATCAGCGTGCGCTTTGGTGGGGAATGAGGTACTTACCTCTCAATGAAAAGATGCTTAAAATGCTCAATGTCGCTGATTATTCCGAAGGGCTTATGGTTCAGTCAGTGGCAGATGGTTCTCTTGCAGCTGAACTGGGTGTTAAACCTGGAATTTTGCCAGTTCTGCTAGGTGATCAACAGATACTACTTGGTGGTGATGTGATTTTAGAGATCGGCGGACACGCTTTTTATTCGACCCAAAAGGGTTTTCTGCGGATCCAAGAATATCTAAAGAAAAAGAGCTCTGGGGACGAGATCGAAGTCACTGTTTATCGCGCTGGGAAAAAACTCACCCTGAAAGGCATTAAACCCTGAGTGAGCAGTTAATAGATAACTTGAATGGCACCCCTTTAATGAAGGCGTCAATAGCATGAGTCACACGATATGAAAGTGATTAGACCCCTAAGTTTTCAAGGTTTGCTTACCAGTTTTATATTGCTGCTGTTTTTACCTGGGCTTTTCTATGGTGACTACAGTGCTATTCTGTCGAAGATATTGTTCACTGTGATTCTTGCTAGCAGCCTTTACGCGGTGGCGTCCGATAGGAAAGATTTGATCATCGGTGTTTGTTTAGCATTACCAACGCTGCTTACTAACTGGTTGCCCATTACTTTCCAGAGCGAAACCTATCAGCTGTTTTTTTATGCAGCTTTTCAGGCAGTTTTTCTTGCCTATATTGCGTCTAAAATCATGCGCTATCTGATGAGTGCGCGCAAAATTGATTCCGAAATGATTTATGCGGCAATCTGTCTGTATCTATTAGTCGGTCTTGTCTGGGCTGTGACCTATTTTGCAGTAGTGCTGCTTGACCCAAATGCGATCGGCTTGGTTCTGTCAATCGATAGGGTTACTGTCCTAAATGCCCCCGTTGTCCTGCAAGAATTGGTCTATTTCAGCTACGTGACTCAAACTACCTTAGGTTATGGTGATATATCGCCCGTATCCGGAGTCGCCAGAGCAATAGTGATTTCGCAGAGTTTGTTTGGTCAAATTTATATCGCGGTCATTGTTGCCAGGTTGGTCGGACTTCAAGTCGCCACTGCAGACAATTAGGGCTGCACGGCTTGCATCTCTGACAAGCTAAGCCTATCGACAAATCGTGGGTGTTCAGGTTCGCGCCTTCAGTCTTAAGCTATCTGAAACGGCCGGCTCTCATACCACCGGCTCTCATGCCGCCAGACCTAGGTTGAGCGCGCCTTTGATTATAACGTTTGTAACTGTTTTGCCGGTTCTGAGCGTCACGTTCTAATTGTTGTGCACTACCAGACCAATCTTTTTTCTGAGAACCGAATGCGTTTGCAGAGCCTGAGCGCTGTGATTGAACGTCCTGCCAACCCTTATTACCGCTGTTATATTCGTACCAGTTGTCATTCTGCTTTTTGTAGACGTTACCGTCTTTGGAGGCGTACAGGTTGCCCTCATGATCGCGAGCAACAGTGCCTCTTTGGCCATCCTTTGAAAGTGAAATAGCTTCGCCGCCTTTGGACGATTCTAGTTCAGTTCTCGATTGATCACCTTTTCGTTGTGTGTCGGACGTCAGCGAATCACCATCTTTGTTTGTATAACTCCCGTCTCGTGTCACGACATCACCTTCGCGAGAGCGATTAATTTCGCCCTGACCACCTTGCGAGCCTGTAATCAGCGTGGAGCTGTCACCCTCTTGGTAGTGGCTAGAAATATCTGCGGTCCGACCGTCTGCGGTTGTGACATTACCCTGTGAGGTGATACTGCCATCAGCTTGGCGCTGCCGATCGATTTGTAATGATGCGCCATTGGAGGCTTGTCGGGTTGTTGACGACCAGCCATCATTGAAATCAATTGTCTTGTCGGAGCTTATGCTGTTGCCGTTTCTGTTTGATTCTCGCTCGAGTTCTAGACGTTCGTTGTCGTCATTATAGTACCCTGATACTTCAGAATAGGTGTCCGTGCGTGGGTTATAGGATTCGCCGTAGCCGGCCCACTCATCATGGTCCCAAGCTGTTTCGACATAACCGTACCGGCCGCATCTGCACTTGCTGAGAAATCCCAACCAGCGTTGATAAAGTCATTGGCGGCTTCTTTTGTATGGAAAATAAACACAATACGAAAGTCTTTGACGCCCATGCCAAAGCCACCACCGAGAGAGAACATCCGCATGAAGGTTTCATCACCGGTCTGGGTGTCTCTGATGATGCCGCCGCCACGCGCCGTTGAGAATAGAAAAAGATTCATGCCTAACGAAGAAAATACGGCAACGGCTTCAGATTCCATGACTTGGTCTTGAGCAGCTGGCTTCTCTTTATAGAGGTCCTTGAGGGTATCGGCGCGCATCTTTCGAATTGCTTTTTGTTCAGCTTTGATTTTCTTCAATTCTTTTTTCGTTTTTTCCTCCGCCAACAACACTGGGGAAAAACAGAGCACGATAAGTGAGAATAATATTGGTAGAGACTTGAGCATAAAAAACTCCATCTTGACACTGTTGTTTGTGGGTTATTTTTTTAAGCACGACACAAGAAGTGGGAGGCAAATTCTGGCAGCTGTGACGCGAAAGGTGTAGCTAACCTCGTAAAATCCAGCTCGGCGAGGGCCAGTAAATGCTATCGATCGCCTTAGGAAAAACTTTTAGCGCGGTACACGCAGCTATTTTTTCGCTTAATGGCAGTGCAGTAAGTCAAGCAGACCAATAGTCTTATATCCGGTTATTCAGATTGGCTTGAATGCTTCATTAACAAGAGATGTGGTTGATTTGCTTTTCTATAATCAGCCACGCTTAATTGTTCTGGTGTTGCGCAAAATACGACGCGGCAACTGGGTATAGGCCACAAAACACCACTAGTCTCCAAGCTTATATTTTTGCCAGACGGTCTGCTAGCTCAGTGACATTTTCTGGTAAGATGCGCGGGCTTATTTTATGGAGATGATAGATGAAGACCTTACTTGGCCTGGTTACAGGATTCGTTAGTCTTACCCTCAGTTCAGCGATCTTTGCTGATAACCTTGGCGTGCACGGTGGCGTCGGCTATTGGGTGTTTGAAGCTGATGGCGATGTGATTAACAACGTCTCTATTCAAGATAATTTTGATATAAACGATGAGAATGGCTTCACTGGTTATTTGGCCTTCGAGCATCCAATTCCTCTCGTACCGAATATTCGCGGTAGCTTTACCGAGATCAGTGATGAAACCAATGGTAATGTGCTCGCGACAAATTTTGTCTTTAATGGTGTACCGTTTGTTACAGGTCAAACAGTTAACACGGAGTTAGACTTGAGTCATGCCGATGTGACTCTGTACTATGAGTTAATCGATGTTGGTTTTGATGCTGACCTAGGTATCACCGGTCGATACTACAGCGGTGACTTCTCTATAAATTCAGTCAGGGAAGACTTTGATACTTGGGTTCCATTGCTTTATGGCTCAATTAAGGTTGGCTTGCCCTTATCAGGTTTATATGTCGGTGCAGATTTCAATGGCGATGGCGATATTATGGATTATGCTGCACGTGTGGGTTGGGCGACAGATAACTTTATCTTCCCTGAATTCGGCATTGAAGCCGGTTATCGCAATATGACCATTGACGCAGGCAGCAGCAAAATAGGCGTTGGTCTAGACACAGACGTGGCAGGCGCTTTCGTTAATCTGACGGCACACTTTTGATGGCGCGACTGCAGTTGATGTTGAAATGACGTTCGTAAAGACGGCCGTGATTTGTTAGTGGTGAAACATCTGGGGCTAACGCCTTGTCTTTTACTGACGTTGCTGGCGCTTGTAGGTTGTCATTCAATTTTGCCGCCGGCTACTAATGCCAAGCCGAACGAAACCAGCTCGATGCAAACGCCCACGTCAACAGAGACTGAGAATCGGCGAGGTCCTGCTCAGGTATTCGATTGTGATTTTACGTCATTAAAGGAAAACACTGCGCAACGGCTAATTATTCAGGCCAACTCAGCCGAACAACCCGACCATGTTTGGCTGTTTGTTCGTGCTGGAACATTCAAGCTCAATTACGTTAACGAGTCCGTTAATAGGGCGGTCAATAAGGGTAGCTTTGAAGCCCCGGGATACAAGTTGACGCTTTCGCCTGTCGTTGTATTACAAAGTGATGCCGGCCATTGGTCTAATTGTGTGCAGGATAGGTTTGCATCTGTCTGGGAAGATGCAAAACTGCGAGGAGTAGACTACCGCGGAATAGGTAACGAGCCCGGTTGGATAATTGAGATGACGGGACGCAGGGTTCTGCTCAAGTTGGATTATGGTCAGCGTGTTGTCGAACGAAAGATCGAAAAAACGACGATGACGCCAGAGTATAATAAGACAATATTCGAAGCTGAAGACATGACGCTTGAAATTAACAATGCGCAATGCACTGACACCATGCGGGGTGATCTGTTTGAAAGTGAGATTAAGCTATCAATTGGCGGTGAAGAATATTTTGGTTGCGGTAAAGCGCTGCATTAGTGATGATTTCCCTGTAGCCGAATGTCATATCAATCCATCCTGCCAGATTATGCATAGACGTTGAGTTAAGGTTTTAAGCAGCTGGCCCCATAGAAACCGAAATGGAACATTAATAATGCGCGAACACATGAAAAGCCATCGAGTAAGCTTCAAAGTGATTGCTGCCTTGTGCTTACTGTCTTTGACCCTTGGATGTTCGGTTACAAAACAATCGGAGATCGATGCCGACAAGCAGGGTAAAAATCGAGCGGCTGATTTCGTTGCTCCGACTTTGCAGAAAACTTGCTCCGAGCCTCGGCCGGGTGTTTGTACAATGATTTATGCACCGGTTTGTGGCTTTGATGCGAGCGGCAATAGCAAGCAATATGCATCCGGATGCGTGGCGTGTTCAGACCCTAATGTCATTGGTTATAATGAAGGAAGTTGTGTCTCGGGGCCTGGTTCAGATTAATCTAAGCGAATCTAGCATCGAAAAGTCTTGTGCGGGGGAAAAGAAAATAAATTTAATCTCTCGTCCTTGCGCGTGACCATATTGGGTTACAGAATAGTAGTACGAAAGCAGCAGTTAAAAACATGAATCAAAACTGATTTTGATCATTTATCGAAAAGGAAGGATATACACATGAACCACGTCGTAAAGTATTTTGGGACACTAGCGTTACTGATTGTTGCGGTAACAGGTTGTTCCACGGTCTCGGTTGAATCCGATCATTTAGCAGGGGTCGATTTTTCATCGTTCAAAACCTATCGTTGGCATGCGCCTAATGAATTCAATCGAACGAGTGCTGAGTACCTGCAAAATGACATTTTAGATAAGCGTATACGAACGAACGTCAATGAAGTGCTTCAAGCCAAGGGCTATGTGCTAAGAGAAGATGGTGCTGTCGATTTTCTCGTTAACTACTCAATTACAACCGAAGATCGAATGGATGTGCAGTCCTACAATAACTATGGCGGCTATGCCCCGGGTTACGGGTACGGTGGCTATTATCGTCGTGGTAACCACTACAGTGGTGTAGGTTTTAGCATGAGTACAGGTTCGGATACGCGTACGACCTACTATACGCAAGGTACGTTCATTCTTGATGTTGTTCGACCTGTTGATGACAAGCTTATTTGGCGTGGAACGGCCGAAGGCAAAATTCAGTCAAACAAGACGACAGCTGATCGAGAAAAATCTGCGCATGAAGTTTCTGTTGCGATCCTTGCGGATTTTCCCCCTCAGCCATAACAGGTTTAAACAAGGCAACATAACTCACACAGTAAAACGCAAAGATATAGAGAGCATATGAAGGCGATACTCCAAACATTCGATGGCTATTTTAAAAAATCCTTTGGCGCTTTTGTTGTTGCGCTGTTACTGCTTGGTTGTCAGGCGCCGTCTATTCAGACCGGGGCAGATGCAGAAATCAGTTTCGATGGGTTACATCGAGTTGATAACGCAAGAGCGGATGATGTTTGGATGTTGCCTGGTGTTGATTTTTCTAAGTACAACAAAGTACGACTGGATGAGACTCAAATTAGCTATCGTCCAGTGCAAGAGCCTTCACAAACGATGCGTTCTGTAGGTACAAACTCAGAGTTTCCTTTAGACCAAAATCAAAAACTGAAATTGGAGATAGCAGCGAAAGAAGCGTTTCTTGAGGCGTTAGCCAAGAGCAAACATTATACGCTGGTGACGGAAGAGGGTACCGGTGTGTTGGAGGTTAGTGCATCGTTGATTGATGTGGTTTCTCGCGTTCCGCCTGAGAATGCAGATCGAGGTGATGTTTTTTTAACGGAAATCGGTGTGGCGACGCTTGTGCTTGAGCTTCGAGACTCAGCAACCGAGCAGCTGTTGGTAAGATCAACCGATCGTCGCAGGGTTGAGAACAACACGATGGTTCGTTCAACTTCGGTTCGAAACATGTCCGAGGTCCGGATGGCACTCCGTCAGCAAGCAAAATTGTTGACTGAAAACCTCGACAAGCTTCATCTTAGTCAGGGGATTTAGTCAATTGGAGTATCGGTTTCTACATTTAAAGTTCCCTGCATCGAACACATTTGTCGAGTTACGCTCGATTATTGCGAGTATCGATCTCAGAAGTATCGGCATATCTGAATGGGGTGTATTCCATGGCGTGTTTGGACTGGCAACCAACGAGCTTTACTGGGTGCTGCATGAGGATCTTGATGCCAGTACTAGCAATACTGACAATCTGGTTAAGTTTGATGACATCGTTCGTCGCTTAACCGATGCAGATGTGCTGATAATCGACCAGAAACGTTTTAAACCCACCGTACGGCCACTTGAGCATGTTGCGAGGACTGCGTCGGGTGTTTATGTGTTTCGCTGGTTCGATGTGAATGAGTCTGATGTTGACGAAATTGCAGCACTTTCCAAAGAAGCCTGGAACACCTTTGAGGCGGGCTTCGATACTGAAGTTCAGGGGTTGTTTGCTGAGGCTGGTTTAAAAGAAGGCTCGAATGAAGAACTTTCTGATGGGCGAGAAACGATGCTGCTAGTGACATGGTACCGTGATTTGGCAGTTTGGCAGGATTCTCGAGAACCGCATCCCAAAGCACGTGAGTTGTTTTTGAAACGCCATGGCTTAATGAAAGAAGCAAAACCGATCGCCACCAGGCTCATTCCCCGGGGCACTTGATGATTGAAATCATCGGTCTTGACCATATTGTTCTGCGTACCCAAAACCTTGATTTGATGCTGCGCTTCTACCAAGAAACCTTAGGCTGTCCTATTGAGCGAGAGACTACTTTTGGTCTCACTCAACTTCGTGCCGGCAATGCACTGATAGATCTCGTTGAGGTTGATTCAAATCTCGGCAGGTTAGGCGGCGGTGCGCCAACAAGCAAAGACAACAATATGGATCATTTCTGCCTACAAATAAAAGCAGCAGCTGAGCAGTTGATTATTGATCATCTGAATCAGCAGCCCACGTTTGGACAAGGCCTAGGTGATGGCCTAAATGAAGGTTTTGCGGAACGATATGGCGCAACGGGACTGGGTCGTTCGATCTATATCAAGGACCCCGATGGCAATACGGTTGAGCTTCGACCTATTAGCTAAGGATCGATTAACCCGCACACCTCGACCCTGCCTTTAGTCTAGAACGAACTTGCACAGCCCCGCCATTTTTGTACACGCACTGTTTTGCTCACGAACTCTCGTGTTCAGGTGCAGTGGACAATTTGTTAGCATCCATACGGCCTCTGGCGTCTTTTCGGCTGCCGCTCGCGGGGACACAATGGGTGGCTTTTGCCAAACCAAACATCGGCATATTATTATAAACCGCTTCAAAATCACCGGGTTTGATTCGATAGGTTTCGTGCCAAATACCGACATCACCATTGCTGCTTATCAATCTATTGAACTGAGCCCAGGCTGGTAAGTGTTCGTTTTCGGGCTTTTTAGCGTATGCCTCCAGTGCTTCAAATGAACGCCAATACTGGACCATGATGGTACTGCGGCCACCCCAAGATTCGACATGAAGAAGATCCGAGTTGGGCATTGATTTGAGTTCACTAATCATGCGGCCCATAGCCAAAGCAACCGGTAACCAGCGATGAATTTTCCAAGGTTTGTTAACACGCATACCGATGAGAAATACGACAAAATCCTCATCCGTCGCGGCGGCCACCCGTTCAGTTATGATACCGTTTGGTTGGGTTTTTAGGTCTGGCGATGGCCCGTCGGCGATGGTGTTTTTGATGGTGCTCGGCATAGATACCCTTTGAACTTAACTCTGTTAAGATTCATAGGTTACGACTTATCTTAGCGATGTCAAGATCGACGTCACGGGAGTCAGAAAACCGTCTATGAAGACAGGCAAGCTATGAAGACAGACAAGCTATGAAGACAGGCAAGCTATGAAGACAGGCAACCATCCAGCCAAAACGAACGCCTACCATCATGGCAATTTACGCCAATCTCTGGTCGACAGCGCTGTTGCAATTCTAGAGCATTCGGGTGTGCCAGGTTTGAGTCTGCGTGCTGTTGCGAAGGCCTCAGGTGTCTCGCAGGCAGCTCCCTACAGCCATTTTTCAAACAAGCAGAGTTTACTGGCGGAAGTCGCGCGGGTTGGCTATGTTCGGTTTTGTGAGCGCATGGCGCGGGAACTTGATCGTGATGACAATCGACTGGTTGGCTTGGGCAAGGGCTATGTCTTCTTCGCCTTGGAAAACCCAGCGCTATTTCACCTCATGTTCAGTGGCGAATTGGCTCAACTAGTCAATGTCGATGAAATCGATGATGCTTTTCTGCAGGGGTATCAAATGCTTGTTGATGTCATTGCTGAGAATCCGTTGACGCAATTTGGCTCAGATTTACCACATCTTGATACGGCCTATGCATGGTCAGTTGTGCATGGGATTGCAACTCTCATTCTCGGTAATCAAATTTCAGCTAAGCGATATAATCTGAATACCGATGAAGAGCTTGTTGAGAAAATGCTGGAGAAGTATTTCTCGGCCACAGAAGAAGTGACATGAAACGAGTCATCGTCGATTACGACAAAGATGAACAAGATGATTGGGTTGCCGAACTCGATTGTTGTCATGGCCAGCATGTGCGCCATAAGCCGCCGTTCGTTAACAGACCTTGGGTTGAAGAACAATCAGGGCGAGACGCAATGCTGGGTCAAGAGCTCAATTGCGTTAAGTGTGACCGACTTGAGTGGCCGCAAGGATTGGTTGCCTACAAGCAGACGCCAGATTTTACCGAGACGACAACCCCAAAGGGCTTACTCAAAGATCATTCTACCAAGGCTGGCGTTTGGGGTCGGATTAAAGTCAAGCAAGGACAGCTGGATTATCGATTGATCACGGGGCAGACATTCGAGCTTGATAGCAGCACGCAGGGCGTTGTTGTACCCACAATGATTCATCATGTTAGCCCTCGAGGCTCGACATTGTTTTGTGTCGAGTTTTACCGAAAGGAGAAATAGGTTTTGTCTAGTGATATACATGATGACGCCCAACCGAATAAGGTTGCGAGCGGAGTGGAAAACAAGCCTTTCTACTGAATGTATTCGAAACTGAAAAGCCCTCGTCAACAGGCAGTGAAGATTTTGCAAAATCAGCAAGACAGCTATTGGATCGTTGGCGCACCAAAGAGTTTTTCGCAGATTTCTTGTTTCGATGGAATGCGATAAATACCCATATAGCTATCCTCAAACTCATCATGCAAGTTCACACTTCAGGATCGTTAGTTTATCTAGGTTTTAATCAATAACATTATCGTGCGTGGTATATCCGGTCCGCGTTAAAATATGATGGCCACTTTGATCTGCTGTTCTTTTCTTGCGCAATGGCTTTCGCGAAACCCGATCGCAGTTTCTAAGACTGGTTCACCAGCAGGATCAAACCGGCTCCTAAGGATATATTGTTTATCGATGATAGTATGACTAGCGTAGAGTCAGCCTGTAGCATTGGCATGATCGCTGAAACGTTCGATTTAGATGCGGGTGTGGATAACTTGAAGCTGATTATTGGTGCCAATATGGACGTGAATTGGAGACATGGGTAGATGAAAATTTGGGTTGATGCTGATGCTTGCCCCGTTGTTGTAAAAGAGATTTTGTTCCGAGCTGCGGATAGAACCGGTGTCTTCACGACTCTCGTGGCTAATCAGTTTTTAAAAACACCAAAATCAAAAAATATCTGTTTCCTGCAGGTCGGGTCAGGCTTTGATGTTGCTGACGATGAAATTGTCCGCCAGGTTGAGTTGGGTGACTTGGTTATTACTAGCGATATACCTTTAGCTTCTGAGGTCATCGATAAGCAGGGGTTCGCGCTTAGTCCTCGTGGTGAGTTATTTACGCGTGAGAATATTCGCGGCCGTCTTAATATTCGAGATTTCTTGGATACGATGAGAAGCAGTGGCGTGAATACCGGTGGGCCACCGGCGCTAACCAAACAGGATCGTAAAGCATTTGCCGACCAGTTAGATAAGTTGTTGGCTAAAGCGATATAGAAAGGTTGACTTTCAATGGCTATAAAAAAAGGCTAACCTGTTTTG
>JAQXDL010000009.1 GCA_029251375.1 Pseudomonadales bacterium
GTCTCAGTACAAACTTAACCTGTTCTGCTTCTGCCATGATCTTCTCCTGGGTAGTGTTAATCTTTCGGCCTACGCAGTATAAAGATTGAACAACAAGCATACTGTATAAATTTACTTACATTAGTAGTGCGTATGTACGACATCAACGCAATATTATTGATGCTAAGACACCACATGCCGCCGCCGACACATCGCTGTGAACAACCTCGACATCGAGATACAGGCCATCAATTCTACAAAGACTTCAGCCGGCAACGTTTGCTGTCGATTAGGCTCGAACTTCGATCAACCTTTTTTATTCTAAAGCCTGATACCCTGTCGATATGGGAAACCTGATAAGTATTCCGACCAGACATCAAATCAACTGATATCCGTTATCAGATCACCAAAACTAACAGGATGCTCACCCAACCTCGATGACGAGCCCAGAAAACAGCCTCAGCCGCTGGCAAGTGTTAAATATTGCCTGGCCCATTATTCTCTCTAATCTGTCCACGCCATTGCTCGGATTAGTGGATACGGCTGTGATTGGAAATTGGGGCGAAGCCTCTCTGATTGGCGCTATCGCCCTCGGCGGAATCATATTCAGTTTTCTTTACTGGGGCTTCGGCTTTCTTCGGATGGGAACCACGGCACTGGTTGCTCAGGCCATCGGCGCACAGCGTCCAGTTCAATCACGGGCGAGTTTCTATAGGGCGTTCATCCTGGGTAGCCTAATCGGCTGTTTGTTGCTGATACTTCAATCACCTATTCTTGATTTTGCACTTTCGCTGCTAGACGGCAGTCGCGAGGTAGAGTCATCTGCTCGCCGATACTTTGAGATACGAATATGGGTCGCACCGATAAGCCTTGCACATTTAGCGATCATGGGGCTTTTACTCGGTCACGGAGAAACCAAACTATTATTACTATTACAACTGATTCTCAACTGCACCAACATAGTACTGGATATCATTTTTGTTGTGTTTCTACAGATGGGTGTCGAAGGTGTCGCCCTAGCAACGGTGATAGCAGAAGTTTTAGCTTTTTGTGCTGGGCTGATCATCGTCCATCAAAAACTCAAAGCACATGACGTTACACCGAATGTACCCCTTGCCATTTTGTTTGATAAGAAAGCATTAAAAGTAATGTTTCTCATCAACCGAGACATCATGATTCGTACCCTCTGCCTGATTTTTGCCTTTGCTTGGTTTGCGAATCAAGGCGCACAGGCTGGGGACATCACTCTGGCGGCAAACGCAATATTAATGCAGTTTGTCAGCTTCGCAGCATTCTTTCTTGACGGCTTCGCATTGGCTGCAGAAACTCTTGTGGGCCGCGCGATTGGAGCTAAAAATGTTCAGTTCCTAAATAAAGCAATTAGCTATTCAAGCCAACTCGGGGTTATTACGGCATTATTGATCGGCGTTATATTCTTCTTTGCCGGCGATCTAATGATTAACGTCATAACGAATATCGAAGAAGTCAGGCAAGTCGCAAGCTCCTATCTATTGTGGGTAATCGTGACGCCGGCCGTTTCAGTCGCTTGTTATTTACTCGACGGTATATTTATAGGCGCAACTCGAACCCAGGAAATGCGAAACGCGATGATCGCCTCTCTGGTGGCTTTTCTACTTGCCTGGTATTTTTTCCATCCATGGTGGGGCAATCATGGTTTGTGGCTGTCTTTAGAAGTCTACTTCATAGCAAGAGGTGTCACGTTGGCATTTTACTTTCCAAAAATAAAACAAGCCATGTCTCACTCTGCTTGAAATATTTGCAAGCTATGGGTCCCTGCATTTAGACTCCAACATCAAATATTTCAGGAACCTACAATGAAAATTTCAACAATGATGAGTTACGCTCAAGGCTATATTGGCGCAACCAAAGAATTAGTCGAATTAGAGAAAGCAGGCCTCGACGTTGCTTGGATACCTGAAGCCTATTCGTTTGATGCTGTCAGCGCGATGGGCTACATCGCAGCTAAGACAGAAAGAATCACTATTGCTTCCGGTATTCTTAACATCTATAGCCGCACACCTGCACTTATGGCAATGACCGCGGCTGGTGTCGACGCGCTCTCTGAAGGGCGTTGTATGCTCGGCTTAGGCGCTTCAGGACCGCAAGTCATCGAAGGCTTTCATGGTGTACCTTATGACGCGCCGATAACACGCATGCGAGAGATCGTTGAGATTTGCCGAGAGATTTGGCTGCGAGAAGACAAGCTGGACTTTCAGGGTAAAAAATACCAAATCCCACTACCATCGGACCAAGGCACAGGTTTGGGTAAAGCCCTCAAGATTATCAATCATCCTTACCGTGAAGAAATCCCTATTGCTCTGGCGACTCTGGGCGAAAAGAGCGTTGAAATGACGGCTGAGATAGCCGACGCATGGTTACCTGCATTTTTTATGGCGGAAGGTTCAGATGCTGTTTGGGGAGATGCATTACGACGGGGTAACGCAAAGCGAGACCCCGGACGGCCGCCGTTGGAAATTTATGCCGGTGGTGCAGTGGCTGTTGGCGAAGGACTTGAATCTTATCGGGATATGTCGCGCCCGGGTATAGCCCTATATGTTGGTGGTATGGGCGCTAAAGAGAAAAACTTTTATAATCAGATTTTCCGCAAATACGGTTACGAAGAAGAAGCAGAGGCAATTCAAAATTTGTTCTTATCAGGTCAAAAATCTCAGGCCGAAGCTGCAATTCCACAAAGTTATTTGGATGCAACATCGCTGATTGGCTCCGAAGGTTTTATCAAGGATAGGCTACAAGTCTATAAAGAATCCGGCGTAACATCTCTCAACGTCAGTTTTCTTGGAACCACCTCTGAAGAACGGGTAAAAAACTGTGATGCTCTGAAAAACATCATGGAAAAGATCTAAGGTTAAAGACTTGCACATTAGCCTGTCACAACAAGCTACAACCTGAATGGGTTGTAGCTTGTTGGGCAATCCCTGCTCCGCCTCAGCGTAAAATTGTAACAACCGCTTCGGGTATTTATTCAGGTAGTAAAGCCTGAAACTCTACTCGATACGCTTCACTCAGATACTGTCTAAATTCGCCCGCATCAAGGAAGGTGGCATAACAGGTTGGACAGTGCTCGAACCTTATCGCAACGGGTTCCTCGATCTTTCGTTGATCCATAATTCGATCACACTTAGGACAATCGACATAAACCATGTCGTCATATTCGGCGCCGACATCGTCATCTCCGGAGTCTAATGCTGTCTTGCCTTCAACCAAGACAAGATCCGATTGCGTTAACTGATCGAAATACAAGCCATGACACTCTTGGCATCGGTCTATTCGCAATTCATTTTCACCATCTTGATTAACAGTGTCCATGTCACCGAAACATTTAGGGCATTGCATGATCAGGTCTCCAACAATATCAATTCGTACCCTTCGAGTCCTTCATAGTTTCGCTACGCTTTCAGGTACACTTGCCTGCGTCAACGCTATTGTGCCGAATGCAGGTATTACGCGTAGCAACATTGTAAACAAATCTAGGTGCCGTCAACACTATTTTGTCTTATCCTGCAGATGCGCACACACAGATGTTTTAACAGCATTACTTACTTTATCCGTTCAAGCCGATCAATCGCTTCAAACCGGCTCATTCCTTGGAGCGTAAACCTCAAGAGCAACGATGACCTGTGCCAATAGATTCTTCATACTCCAATCAAACACAGACAATCTGGCAACTGTATCGAGAACTACTGATACCGGTTTATCTGCCTAGTTTCCTCATGGCTGTCTGCCAAGGCAGCGTCCTACTCGCCCTACCCTTGTTCGCATTAGACTTGGAAGCGGGCATCGGCGTAACGGCACTCGTTTTCTCGTTGCGAGGATTGGGTAATATGGCGATTGATCTACCTGCTGGATGGGCTGTCGCCCGATTTGGCGACAAAGCCGTCATGCTAACCGCTGTTGGTTTGATGCTAACAACCGCTCTGCTAGCCAGCCAATCCACATCACCCATGCAATTGGGCTTCGCCGCATTTGCTTTTGGCGCGTCGGTCGCTGCGTGGTTACTCGCGCGGCTAACTCACATTAGCGACAAGGTGCCTGCCTCCCATCGCGGCAAAGCTATTTCAACCATGGCGGGTATCCAACGTATTGGCAGTTTAGTCGGACCCGTCATAACCGGATTTATCGTGCACCAATACAGTTTTGAACACGCATTCTATGCTATCGCAGTGTTCGCGTTTCTTACCTTAATGATCATCATTTTCAACGTACATAAAAAAACCGCATTAGATAAACAGCAACATCATTCGATTCTAAAAATTGTGCCGCATATTCTCAAGGATCATAGTCGTGTCTTTGCCACTGCCGGCATTGCGATTCTGTGCTTAACAATGATACGAGCGGCGCGACAACTCTTGGTGCCATTGTGGGGCGAGCACATCGGACTGACGGCGAACGAAATAGGTTTAGTTGTCGGCGCTGCTGCTGCGGTTGATATGTTGCTGTTTCCTATAGCAGGATATGTGATGGATAATTTTGGTCGACGTTACACAGCTGTCGCGTGCTTAGGTGGTATTGCCATAGGACTATTCGTCATGCCATTTACTGAGCATTTCTATTCGTTCATGTTCGCGGTCATGATTGCAGGTGCAGGTAACGGGTTAGGAAGTGGCATTAACATGACTCTGGGAGCAGATTACGCACCCGATCCAATACGGGGGCAGTTTCTCGGCGTATGGCGGTTGGTTAGCGACACGGGGTCTTTGGCTGGACCGGTTGTGATTGGTTATGTGGCAAGCTTACTTGGCCTATTTAGCGCTTTCCCATTCATTGCTGGCATAGGCCTGCTAGGTTCGGCCATCGTGATTTTCACCGTTAAAGAAACGTTACCAGAATCTTCGAACAAGGCGAGCTGACAAAAACTACAGTACGCCCTCAATAAATATTTCAATCAAAGCAGCGATGACCCAAGTCAACGGAGGCAATACACCGAATAGCAATAGGCTTCTGATTCTGTCTGTAAACGGCCACTCTTTAATTTTCCTAATCCTGCTTTCGTAGTACATCAAATCGACCAGTGAGAGCTTTTCAGCGTCGGCACCGATTAGAGAAGATTTAAGGTGAGCTTTATCCCCCGCCATGGCACGCAGAATGTGATTGAGCTCAATCGATTTAACTAAACGCATTCTACTTTTGAAACCGTTAAAGGGGATTAAGAATAAGCCCATCATAACCAGACCCGGCAAATAGAACGGCATCATAGATATCAACAATGCATCAAAGCCGCCTGAGTCGGCATCAAATATATTAAAACTGATTGCTACAACGCAAAGACCAAAGATATACAATCGCAAAAAGCGGAACATCGAATCCGCTAAGGCTGAATAGAATTCAGTGTTAAGTAAATCTAAACGAATCTCCTTGACGATTCTGATGAGCATTAACAGCTGTCGGCTAAACATATCGACAATAAAAATCGCGAGTATGTACTGCAGGAAAATCATCAACATGCCCAAGCTGGTAAATAATGCGTAACCTCGCTCAGAGAGGCTGTTGAGCTGAAGATTTACAAAGGCCGAAATTATTGCCAACAACACCTCAGCCATCAAAACACCCTTCGTCGGTGTCATTATTCTTGATACTCTATAAAGCGACTGATCAAACTCCAACATACTCTGAAAGTCTTTGTGCCAACCTCGGCCGAGTTCCAAGTAAAAAACCAACAAGTAATTCACAATCGCATTAAAAGCAACCACATTTGAATACATGCCCGGGTCAGGATAAGACGAAGCCACCAGCACGAGAATGCCGATAACGGATAAGATGAAAAAACTTGTGACACCGATCTGCCATGCGGGCAGGCCTGTTTGATCCAGCCAGACCAACAATTTCGAATGAGTTAACCCAGGCGTGGCGGTCATGAGTCCATCTGGGTTCACAGCATTGGCGTTAGTTATTGAGTCCTCGGGCACTATGTCGCACTTAATTCAGTTCAGGTTGCTATATACTCTACGCATTATTGGCTGAATCCACCACCTAATGGCGTTTGCGTTTGCGCATCATTATTAATTAACCAGATAGAATATCTGCCGGACATATTTCATAAACCCATGAAACCACTACACTATTACTTTCTAGGCACCGGTGCTTGGTTCTTGTTTTATGGGATTCATACAGTCTCCTTTGCATGGATTGTCACTATCGTACTAAATGAGTCGGCAACTATGGTCGCCCTCGCTCAAATGGGTTTCCTGATTCCTGCAACGTTACTGATGTTGATTGGTGGCAGCCTCGCTGACCAGTTAGGTGGACGTAAAGTTGCAATAATCGGTCATATAATGGCTTCTTTGGCTCCGTTATTTTTGAGTGTGGTCGTTTATCTAGACTATCTGACATTCGGTACGGTTCTCGCTTTTGCAATTATTATGGGTTGCGCCCAAGCCTTAGTAACCCCAGCCAGAGATGGACTTCTAGCACTGGTCGCTGAGGGGCAAATTCAGCAGCGGGTTGTGCAAGTCAGCATGATCCAATTCGGTATTCAAATGCTCGGCTTCTTCGCTGCATCGTTTGCAGATCAACTCGGCATTCTCTACATACTGGGTCTACAGTTCATACTTCTGTCCTTCGGCACCCTTACCTTCATACGACTTAAGGTACCCCACACTACACCGGACAGACTGGGTAACAGTATGTTCAAACAAGTAGCCATATCGATGGGGGAAGGCTTTAGAACGGTTGTTGCGTCGCCTTCGATGCGTGCCGTGGTTATTCAAAACTGCGCCATGGGTATTTTCTTCATGGGCTCTTACATGGTTACCGTGCCCATCATGATTCGAGAGATATTTGCAGGCTCGTCAGCTGAACTGTCTTGGGTAAACATTGCTAATTCACTCGGTCTTGTCACCATGACGTTTCTACTCATGCGCATGAGTGATATTCATAGACAAGGCAGAGCACTATTGCTGGCGCAGGGCTTAGGAGCAGTATGCTTGTTCACCGCCGGTCTTAACCTTGGATTTAATGCGTTCATCTTCTCGATATTTTGCTGGGGTATGTTTGGTGGCATAGCGATGACAATGTCCCGCACGATTATGCAGCAACAAGCACCCATTGATCAGAGGGCCCGGATGATGGGTTTCTACTCATTCTCATTCATGGGTTCTGGCCCCATCGGCGCATTGCTTTCCGGCATTATGGTCGAATACTTTGGCCCGCAAACCGCTATCATTATCTCCTGTGTTGGCATGCTTTTAGTCGTTGTGGTCGTTTCTAGCCGTTCATCACTTTGGTATCTCGATCCGAGAGAACACGCGCCGCAACCGAGCTAACCATTGGCGTCAGCGCCTCATGCAACATGGGACCAGGGCTAATATGTAATAGTTAGCAATATTGCTATTTAATGTTGTGATAGTCACCGCGTTAACACTAGGCCTGTTAACGAAAATAAATTTCTTGTGAAGCAGATGTAACAACAAATGACCTTATCTACAGATTCTCATATCTTGGCAGATTTTATTTTAGCGAATCCTAATTTGCTCATTATCTCAGGCGCGGGATGCAGCCAAGACTCGGGTATTCCAACCTACCGTGACAAAGAGGGAAATTGGCTTCGCAATGATCCAATACAGCACAAGGACTATCTCAACGATGCCTTCACTCGGCAGCGCTACTGGGCACGAAGCTACTATGGTTGGCGGCAAATCGTCGAAGCTCAGCCTAACAGCGCACACCAATCACTGGTCACACTGCAAAAACTCGGCTTTGGTTCAAAGTTAGTCACTCAGAATGTCGACGGTCTGCATCAACTCGCTGGGCATAAAAATGTCATCGATTTGCATGGAAGTCTCAGTGAAGTTGTTTGTTTGAGTTGCGGCGAGATAACGGACCGCAATGAGCATCAAAAACACCTTCTTGATATGAACCCTTCTCTGGACAGCCTACGTTCGCATCCCGAGATCAGACCCGACGGTGATGCGGAAGTTGACAATTCGATTGCCAGCACACTAAATCTGCCAAAATGTGGCCGTTGTAAGGGTGTTTTAAAACCAAACGTTGTTTTTTATGGTGGATCAGTCGACCGAGGATTAGTGCAGGACATTTATCAGATGACGCAAGATGCCGACGCGGTACTAATTATCGGTTCATCTCTCATGGTTTTTTCGAGTTTTCGATTCGTTAAACGCGCTCGTGAACTTGAAAAGCCTATCGTCGCGATTAATGATGGAATGACCCGCGCTGATGATTTTTTGACAACGAAATTCGAACAGCCGTGCCAAGAATTGCTAATTGCAACAACGAGTTTATTGACTCAGCAATTATAGCCAGCCAGCGGGTCCTAGATCATCGAATTCGTTTTCAAAAATGCTTGGATTTCATTGGCTGGCAGAGCTTTGGAAAAATAAAAACCCTGAATATAGTCACAGCCACTCTGTTTCAATATTTCCAATTGTTCCAGGTTCTCAACACCTTCCGCCAACACTTTCAGTTTCAAGTTCTGTCCCATGGCTATGATGGCCTTGGTAATTTCTCGATCATCCTCGTTTGTGTCAATGTCCTGTATGAAAGACCGGTCGATCTTGAGCGTGTTGAGTGGAAATCTCTTCAGATAAGCTAATGACGAATAGCCCGTACCAAAATCGTCGATACTAATAGATAGCCCAAGTGAGCGTAACGCCTGAAGCATTCGAACATTTTGCTCGACATTTTTACTCGCGATCCCTTCGGTAATCTCCAGCGCCAACGAGCTAGCTGAAACGCCTGTTTCCAGCATGATCGATTCAATGATCGACGGTAGGTCCGTATCGAACTGGCGCAGAGACAAGTTGACGGCAACCCTGAAACCAGAGAAGCCTTCGTTTTCCCAAACCTTGATTTGCTCACAGACGGAACGAAGAACAAACTCCCCCAGCGGCATAATGAGTCCCGTTTGCTCTGCAATTGGAATGAATTCCCCCGGGGAGATATAACCCTCCTGCGGATCAGGCCACCTGACTAATGCTTCCATGCTGACAAGTTTCGACGAATCGGTATCGACGATCGGTTGATAGTGAACGATAAACACCTTGTCGTTCATTGCTTGCTGCATACTGCTTTTTCTTTCAATGAATTTCAGTGCATTTTGATACATTTGATTATCGAAAATGACGTATGTGCCTTTAGCATCAAGCTTAGCCCTATGAATAGCGGTGTCAGCATCCCTAACCATCTCCTCGGCAGAGTTGTAAAGCTCTTGGTCAAAAACAATTCCCGCGGTCGCGGATATGTCCACAGTGGTCGAACCTAAATCGATCGGCTTCTCAATTGCCCTCTGAATGCGTTCGCATGCCTGAATCGCACCCGCGGCAGAATCAACCGGATCGAGTAATACCGCAAAAATATCCGCACTGAAGCGAGAAATAGTATCGTCAGGTCTTACGGTCATCGCGATTCTTGTCGCTACCTCAGACAACAATTTGTCTCCTATTTCATGTCCAAGCCCCTCGTTAATCGGCGAAAATCCATCGAGGTCAATGAACACGACGGCAAAACTTTCTTTAAAACCCCGTTTACGTCGATTAATAGAACTTTCTAATCGATTCATGAACAGCGCCCTATTAGGCAACTCCGTTAAATCGTCGTAAAAGGCACTGTGTCGAATTTTCTGCTCGTAATGAATTTGTTTGCTGATATCCCTAAAGGTAATTACCACTAATTCTTCCGAAGCACTTTTAATAACGTTAGTCGAAACTTCGATTGGTACCTGCTGGTCATTCGTCGCCAACATGACCTGTCTCAATTCAGAAATAGGCTCTTCACTAGCGATATTTTCTGTATCAACTACGCGTCCGGCGCCTTCAAACGCCTGTAACGGCATAACCCGCCCTAAATTCTGGTTCATGGCGGTGTGTTGACACCAACCTGTAATACGTTCTGCCATCGGATTAATAAGGCATATTTGCCCGTCTAAATCAGTTGCGATAACACCATCACTGATACTCGTGAGCGTCGCGTCTAATCGCTTTCTTGTGTTGTTCAGGTCTATCTCAATGTTATGTTTATACAGCGCTATCTCGATGTTGATCTCTAGCTCACGGTTATCAAATGGTTTAAGCACATAACCATAAGGCGTAGAAATTTTTGCACGCTCCAACGTTTCCTCATCCGCATAGGCTGTACAAAATATGACAGGTACCTCCATCGTCTGACGAATACGCACGGCAGCCTCGATACCATCAATTTCATCAGCCAAATGGATGTCCATCAAGATTAAATCAGGTTTCAAAGCGAGGGACTTATCTATCGCTTCTGAGCCTTTTTTCGCTGTATCAAGCACCTCATAACCCATTCGGATGAGGCGCGACTTAATATCACGGGCGACCAACACCTCATCTTCAACAACTAAAATCGAACTAGGCATGCTTTACTTTCCTTGGAAAAGAAATTTCAAAGCAAGCGCCTTCTTTTCCTTCAAAACGAAGATTGCCGTCTATCTGTTGCGTCAAGATAGCTACAATTTCCATGCCCATTGATGTTGTCGAGTCCATAGAAAAACCTTCTGGCAAGCCGATTCCGTCGTCAATAATTTCTAGTACATATCGACAATCTACCAATCTAAAAAGCACATTGATAACACCCTTTCCTTGCCGCCCTTTGAAAGCATGTTTCAAAGAGTTAGATATTAACTCGTTGATAATCAAGCCGCAGGGTACCGCTGTTTCTATATCGAGCTTAACGTTATCTACCTGCAGATCTAAGCTGACAATCATCCCTGGTACTGAATAAAATCTATGCAGACTATTAGCCAACATATTAATGTAATCTTTAAAATCAATCTCAAGCAAATTGTCAGATTGATAAAGGTTTTCATGTATCAGTGCCATCGACTTAATCCGCTGCTGACTCTCGCCGAGCAACTCGGAAAAGGTTTCGTCGCCAATTGTTTCAGCTTGAATATTTAACAGGCTGGAGATGACTTGCATATTGTTCTTAACCCGATGATGAACTTCTTTTAGCAGCAGCTCCTTTTCTTTCAACGAGTCAGCTAGTTCCACTTGGAATGCTTTGTTTTCTGCGATTTCTTTTTTCAAAGCATCTGTTCTATCACCGACGAGTTGTTCTAAATCTCGACGATATACTTCCAATTCGGCCTCTGTCTTCTTTCGATCTGTTACGTCTCGAGCAATACTAACGAACGCTGTTTCGTTGTCGGCATCGTCATGCACTGCTGCGATGGTGATCTCGGTCGTGAGGAATTCAGAGCCTCTACTGGACAGAACTTCGCCGTGCCATCGACCTTCTTTTTTCAACCCGGCTCTGGCAAGACTTGCATCGCCTGGGTCAGAAAATAGCAGGGACAATATGGATCGTCCCACCGCTTGTGATGGCGCAACAGCAAGAATTTTATTTATCGCTTCATTGGCATACATCAAGTGTTTATTCGCATCAGCAATCAAAACGCAATCTGTCGCTTCTTCGAGCGATTCTATGTAAAGCTGAAGCCTTTCACTGTAACGCTTCTCTGTTTCTCGGCGGAGTCTTTGTTCGTTTGTCTTAAGACCACTGTAAAGGGTTACTACGCCAATGATGAGGTAAATTAAATAAGCCCACCAAGTTGCCCATACCGGTGGGTTGACAATGATCTTTATCGACGACCCTTGATTATTCCAAACCCCATCGTTGTTCGAACCGGAGACTCGAAAAATATATTCGCCTGCATCAAGGTTAGTATAAGTGACAACTCTATTGCCTTTTGCCTCCACCCAACCCTTATCAAAGCCTTCTAAAAAATATCTGAAATTGTTTTTCAGCGGAGCGGTAAAATCCATAGAGGCAAATTCAAAGCCAATCACCGAGTCATCATATTCGAGCTCGAGCTTTTCAGTTTGATAGATGGGCTCCGACAGTGAGACCGTTTTATTAAATTTTGAGAAACGCGTTATTTTCACTGGCGGGATGTAAGTGTTACCTCTAACTCTGTCAGGATAAAATGCATTAAAACCATTGTTACCACCGAACAGGAAACTGCCATCGGTCAGCTTTAAGAACGCACCGGAGTTGAAATCGTCATTTTGCAGGCCATGCGTTGAGTCATAAAGGCTAAATGTGTTTTTCACCGGATTGTAAACTGACAGACCTTTTCCGCCACTAATCCATAGGTTGCCATTATCATCCGCTAGCATTCCATAAACAAAGTCACTCGCTAGGCCTTCAGATTTTGTGACACGCTCTATCTTAGATGTCGCCGTCACGAATCGATTGAGTCCGCTGTCTCTTGTGCCAATCCATATATCACCACCGACGCTTAATAACGATATGACATTATTACTCGACAAGCTCTGCGGATCATTTGGATCATGTCGCAGTGAGCGGGTTTCACCGCTTTGCGGATCAAGAATAATGACGCCGCCACCATTGGTCGCTATCCACATTTCGCCTGCTTCGGACTCAAGCATGGTAAGCGTACGCAGATCACCAAAATCGCCCATATGGTTCTCGTCTGGATAGTGTTGAAAACGACCGTCGCCAAGATATCGATTCACGCCGCCACCGTAAGTCGTTAACCAAATGTCACCTTTGCTATCCTCCATAATACTGCTAACCGCGTTAGAGCTTAGTGAGAAATTATTACTTTCATTAGCGAAGAAATGTTCAGTAACGCGTCCATTTTCGACAATATTCACGCCGCCACTCATGGTTCCAACCCATAATTTATCTCCTTCCATCGCTAACGACATGACGCGGTCTTCTGCTAGTCCACTGTCCTGCGCAGAATACTGAAGAAATTTTCCTAATTGAGCATCCCATCGATTAAGACCATTGAACGAACCTATCCAGACATCACCGTTAGGTGCTTCTGCAAAAGAGGAAACCGAATTACTGATACTTTTGTGGACTGCATCACGCTTTAGGTGCGGGAAGGTTTCAACACTCGCATTCCAACGACTGATACCATTGAATGTCGCGACCCATATAACGCCACCGGCATCTTGATATAACTCTGAAATAGTATTGTCACTGAGGCTATGTGGGTCTGTTGGATCGTTCGAAAAACGTCGATAGCCATCTTCCGCTCTTAAATAGAGGCCACTGTTAGTTCCAATCCAAATGCGATTCTGAGCATCCTTAAGCAGTGTGCGCGTCCTCGATACCGTCGTGCCGGTCGGCGACTCAAGTCTGTCAAACAAATCCGTTTCGGTATCAAGCACGGAAATTGCGCCATTAAAATTCGCAACCCAAATTTTACCATCTTGATCTTCTAATATAGCGCGGACATTATTATTGCTTATTGAGTTAGGCGATTGCTTATCGTGAACGTAACGCTTGAATCTGCCCGCTTCATTCTCGAGCAAGTTTAAGCCACCGCGCTCAGTTCCAATCCATAACCGGCCCTGACTGTCCTGAATAATATCCCTAATCGCACCCTGACCCAAACTATGTTCCGCTGCCGCGTCGTGATGATAGTGGTTTATCTCTCCCGTCGGTGATCGTACCAACAGTCCTTGATCAGTACCGATCCACAATTGCTGTTGGTCATCCTCGTAGAGAACATTGACACTATTTTGGGCTATTGCATTTTTGTTGCTTCCGTCGTCAATAGTGATTTTTTCAAAATTACCAAACAACTCATTATATCGATTCAACCCATTGTCCGTACCAATCCAGATGACGCCGGCACTATCGGTTAGAATGTCACCGATATTACTGTGCGCAAGAGACTTTGGGTCATCGGTGGAATGGTAGAACGTTTTGAATGAATAACCGTCGAATCGGTTTAAGCCTTCTTGGGTACCAATCCAGATAAAGCCTTGATTATCTTGAGTGATAGTGGTGACCGAAGCCTGTGAAAGCCCATCCTCGGTACCGAGTCGATCAAACACAATATTTCGCTGTTCTGCTAGACGAACAAGCGCAAATGCACTTTCTGCAAACAGCCAGCCGCCAAAGAAAAGGCAAACACCAATCCAAACAGCGAAGGATCGCTTTGCTGTTTGGATGGTGAAGTCGGGGCTTGGGAAACCCCGATTAGGTTCAACCACAGTTTTGGACCTCTGAGCCTTAGTACTCTGTGGCCAGTAGTACTGCAGAAGATAATCAAACCTCACTGCTACTCCTGACCCACCCATTTCTGGTTGCTAACGGATCCATAAGTCCAAAGCAGTCCTTGGTTTTCAACATTGCCGTAAGTCCATAACAAGCCTTGATTCTCAACGTTGCCGTAAGTCCATAACAAGCCCTGATTCTCTACGTTACCGTAGGTCCATAGCAAGCCCTGGTTTTCTACGTCGCCGTAAGTCCACAACAAGCCCTGGTTTTCTACGTCGCCGTAAGTCCACAACAAGCCCTGGTTTTCTACGTCGCCGTAAGTCCATAACAAGCCCTGG
>JAQXDL010000016.1 GCA_029251375.1 Pseudomonadales bacterium
ATGGTTATCATGAAGTTGTTAAAAACTGCCCCTGTTGTAATGCTATCTTTACTACTCACTGCTTGTGGTGACACCAGTAATCAAGCGACCACGACGGAGCCTTCTGTTACTAGCACCCCCGTATCTGATGCCGTGACGAGAACATCGGGCTACAGTGAAAATAAAAACGCCTACTTCGGTGATTTGCATGTTCATACGATGTATTCCTTTGATGCGTTTATCTTTGGCACAACAGCATCCCCTGACGAGGCTTATGACTTTGCTAAAGGCGGCGTGCTGCGACACCCCGGTGGTTTCGATATGCAGCTTAAAGAGCCGCTGGATTTTTATGGCGTCAGCGATCATGCCTTCTACTTGGGCTCACTGCGCTCGATGGCAACCCCCGGCAGCGAACTATCTAAACTCGATGTTGCCAACGGTATGGATAAGTTAAGCGATGGCTTGAACAGGCGTGCGAAGTTTCAGGAACTTCTTACTTTCCTCGGCACGGACCGGCGTGACGAGATTTTGAACCAGACGGTTTTTAAAGATGCTTGGGATGACATTATTGGAGCAGCGAACCGTGCCAATGACCCCGGTAAATTCACATCATTTATTGCCTATGAGTACACGTCGAGTGGTCCAGGCAATGCCAATCTGCATCGAAATGTCATCTTCAAAGGTGATCAAGCGCCTACCTTGCCTTTTTCTCGTCTTGATTCTCTGAACCCAGAAGATCTCTGGGATTGGATGGATGAACAACGCGATGAAGGGCACGAATCATTAGCGATACCGCATAACTCAAACGGTTCCAATGGCATGATGTTTCAGCAAACGACGTTCGAAGGTAATGCTCTGGACGCGGCTTATGCGGAACAGCGAATGCGAAACGAACCGCTGGTTGAAATTAGTCAAGTCAAAGGTACCTCTGATACTCACCCCGCGTTGTCACCTAACGATGAATGGGCAGACTTTGAGATCATGCCGTATCGGATAGCGACAAACGTCGATAGCGCAATCAACGGCAGTTATGTTCGGCAAGCATATATGAATGGTTTGAAGATGCAGCAAGAGGAGGGTTACAACCCATTCAAATTTGGCCTTATTGGCTCCAGCGATACACATAATGCATCTTATGCCGGCGATGAAGATAATTATTGGAGTAAGGTTGGATTGGTTGACGATACGCCTCAAGAACGTGGCTCTGTTAGATTGGACGAGCCTAATGAGGACGGCAGTGAGTACGCACTCAACAAGTCTTACAAGACTTGGAGCGCTGCTGGTCTCGCGGGAGTATGGGCGCAAGAGAATACGCGCGATTCGATCTACGATGCGTTTCGTCGTAAGGAGACCTTTGGTACATCTGGACCGAGAATCAAGGTGCGGTTTTTTGCCGGCTACGATATTCCAGCAATCGACGATAAAGCGTTGCTGGCGAAGGCCTACAAAAATACAACAATGGGTGGCGATTTGGTCGCGACAGAATCAGACATCCCTCGTTTTCTCGTTTGGGCTGCACGTGATGCGAACAGCGCACCTCTGCAGCGAGTCCAAGTTATAAAGACAGCCTTGAAAGATGGTCAAACAGTTGAAGAAGTATTTGATGTCGCTTGTGCCGATGGTAATGCGGTCGATCCGACCACAAACCGTTGTCCCGATAATGGCGCCCGTGTTGATCTGTTGGATTGCAGTTATAGTCAGGATAAGGGTGCGGCAGAACTTCGAACCGTTTGGCAGGACCCGGGTTACGAACCATCGCAGCGCGCGATGTATTACGTGAGAGTGCTGGAGAACCCAACCTGTCGTTGGTCAACTTGGGATGCGTTGCGCGAAGGAGTGGAGCCAAGACCCGGTCTACACAAAACAATTCAAGAGCGCGCTTGGTCTTCGCCTATCTGGGTGACACCCCTAGCTGGACGTTAAACATTGCGTGATCCGTTGCTATGGTTTGTTTTAATTGGTGGGATTTTGTTTGGTGCAGATCATTTTCTAAACAGCCAAGCAGACCAAATAATTGTTGATGACACAGTGCGCCAAAGGCTCGCGACCCTTTGGCAAACTCAAACAGGCAATCCAGCGACAGCACAAGAAGTTGATTCATTAGTTCAATCCTGGCTCAAGGAAGAGATAATGTTTCGCGAAGCGATGCGGTTAGGTCTGGATAGAGACGACACCATTGTGCGGCGAAGACTTATTCAGAAGCTGTCTTTCCTGTCGGAGGAAGTCGGTATTGAGGCGACGCAGCAGACAAAACAGGATGCGCTGATGAGTTATTACGATGCGCATCAAGAGCAGTACAGAACTGAAACTCGATATACCTTTCAACAGATATTTTTCTCCACCGAAGAAAATGCCAATCAATATGTTGCATCAGCGTTGACCCCATCAATCGACTGGCAGTCTCTTGGCCAGACTAGTTTGCTTAACGCTTCCTTTAAAGAAGTGACCTTGTCTGAGGTACGGCGTGATTTTGGCGTGAAGTTTGCCAAGTCACTAAGGGAATTCGTAGAAGATACCGTGGCGTGGCAAGGGCCAATCAAGAGTAGCTATGGCTATCACTTTGTGCGTTTGCAGCAGGTGAAAACAGAGCAGCAGTTACCCTTTGCAATGGTACGTGCGCAAGTTGCAGCAGATTATGCCAGCGAACAACGATCGGACTCCCAGGCTGACTATTACAATGCTTTGTTAGATAAGTATGACGTCGTCTATGAATAGAACGGGCTCAATCATGTATTGGTTAAGGTTTATTAAGCCTGTACTACTCGCTGTTTTATCCCTAACGGTTCTACAAACGTCACTTGCTCATGCACATGAGATGAGACCCGCGCTGCTGAAACTGACCCAATTGCAGGATGGCGAATGGTTAGTTGCCTTTAAGCAACCGCAGGTTGACGGTCGATTCCTAAACCTGCAACCCGTTACTAATTGCCGGTCAGGTGATGTGACGGCGGCTGTGAACGATGCCGCGTTGCAAGAGAGTTTTTCCTTATATTGTGATCAAGGACCGTTGCAAACGATTCAGATTACGCGGTTGGATAGAACTTTGATCGATGTCTTGGTAACTATCATAAATACCGATGGCACTGTTGATAATCACATTATCTCTGCCAACCAACCCAGTTTAGATTTAAGTCGAGGTGGCGCGTCCGTTCCCACTTACCTTGTTTTGGGGGTGGAGCATCTGTTGTTCGGGCTCGATCATGTTCTATTCGTCTTAGTGCTTCTATACCTCGTCGTTGGATTTAAAAACCTGATTAAGGTGATCACCAGCTTTACGGTGGCGCACTCTATAACTCTTGGTTTGTCAGCGTTCAATTTGGTCAGTATTTCTCAAGCACCGGTCGAGGCATTAGTTGCTCTAAGTATCATGTTGCCAGCAAGGCAAGCCTTATTAATAGGTGCGTCAAATTCAGCATCAGGATCGATTATTAAATCTGATGCGGCGGCGGGCTATAGTAGTTACTTCACTCGTAACATTTGGCTGTTGGCATTTATATTTGGATTATTGCATGGTTTAGGCTTTGCTGGCGCTTTGACTGAAATAGGATTGCCTGAAGATAATGTGTTGAGTGCGCTCTTTTTGTTTAATGTCGGACTCGAACTTGGGCAGTTACTTGTAATTGCAGCGGCTTGCGCTTTTGTGATGCTGATACGCCGCGCTGGTTTAAAACTTTCGCGACACCAAGCTAAATTGCCTTTGTTTTTGATTGGCGGGGTGGCTGCGTTTTGGTTTTTTGAGCGTACACTACAGATAGTCTTAAGCTAAAATTAATTGACCGCAAAATTACCGAAGAACTAACAGCTAATTATCATAGGAGAAAAAACGTGGCCATTGAAAAAATTGTAAACTATAAATGCACACCCGCAGAACTTTGGGACATCGTCGGTACGCCTGACAGGGTTGACTGGGTGCCGGGCATGACTGAATGCGAGTTCGATGGTGAGGTTCGTACCGTTGACTTGCCCGGTGCTGGCACGATCAAGGAGCGCATCTTGAGTCGCGATGAAGCCACTATGACAATGAGCTACAGCTGTATTGAATCGCCGACGCCATTGGAGAAACATTTAGCCCGTATTGCGATTGAAGCGGATGAAGATGGATGTAAGTTTACTTGGACCACCGAAATTTTGCCGTTGGTTTTTGAGCCATTTATCGAAAAGAGTATTGATGGGGCGATTGCACAAATTCGCACGATGGTCGAATCCTAAGCGTCATTCAGACGCGTTTCGCGTCGGCAGTTTTAGCGTTTTCCCTTACGATACGGTGCTTGATGGTTCAGGCTTCATGGCTTAAAAAGTCGCATTAAATCCGTAGGCTATTCCAATGACAGGCTCAATAGAAAACATGCGCAGCTATTTCTATGGCGTGCAAACTAGTGGTTCGATTTTTCCAGCTAAGGCCGAGCGAGAAGAAACGCGTCTGCATTCGGATCTGAAACTTATGGAGCAGATAGCCACCTACAATCAAAAGCCGCAGAGGATGGCACCAGGCGCAAGCGTTAGAAGAGATACTCAAGGGTCCCTTAGATTGAAAAATACTCGCTAAATAGCTTGAGTAATTTGATCTGCAAGAGAAGCGCTTTTATCGCTGTCGGGGAATGTGTTTTCGTATAGAAATGTCAGACGGATATGATCTGGTTTTTGATTTTGGCAGCGGTTTTAGGATCTGTGCCTGCGATGATTGCATTAAATAAGTCTGATTTAGTTGACGCCTGGCTGATTCCTCAGGCTTATTTAGATCAAATGGATGTGTCTCATAACTAGCTAAGACCAGTGCTTAAAGCGAGGGGCAGGTCTCGACAATCTTTCTGCAATGCGCTCTATTCGAGCCGAAGTATTGGACTAGTTTCGCCTGCTTTTGTTGGCTCGCTAGGAAGTTATTGGTGAAGTTTAGTTTATAGCGCCGGCTGTCGCTAAACGTCGGTTTTAGTGTGGTCATATACCCTAATTGTGGTCGTTTTCGCCATCTAGCCGGGTCTGCGAAAATTCTAACCTTATGAAATAAAACACTTTTTATAATTGGTATCAATTTTGCTGTACTCAATAGCATGCCGATGCTCGTTGTCTTCGTTTCGAACATGAGCCGAACGCGACAGACTATCCACCGCAATTTTAAGGAAGCAATTATGATGAAAGAATCAACAAGACTGAACATTACCCGAACGGATATTTGGACACGCGGTCTCTATATGTTGTTGTTGATGCTTGCTTACAATCTAGCTGAAGCAGCGATCGTTTTGACGGCTATCTTCCAGTTTTTCTGTGCTCTCATAACAGGCACGGTCAACGAACCGCTGTTGCAGTTTTCGAAAAATGCGACGGTCTATATTAAGCAGGTATTGGAGTTCCTCACATTTAACTCAGAAGAACGCCCTTTCCCCTTTAACGCATGGCCAGATGAGGATCACACCGGCGATGAATGGTTGGATGATGAGTTTGAAGACGACGACTATGTCGATGATGACGTCACTGATGCAAACGTCGTCGAAGTCCATGAGGTGGATGATCTAGTAGTGGACGACATTATTGATAAGTCTAAGGACAGCGATGTCGGTGACGAGTCAAGCACTGATAGAGACCAGCACTGATAGAGATTAGTGATGCGTCCTGCCATCAGGTTTCTTCTCGAAGAGACTTGATGGCATCATTATCAATACTGTGTAGGTAGGCTTGAAATGCTTTTAGTAAATCTGTCTGCACGGTTTTTTGTTCTGGATGCCCAAGCCGATTAAACATTTCATAGGGATCCCGTTCGATATCGAAGAGGAACTTAGGGTTGCGTTCGCGGTCAAGAATCATTTTCCATGCACCGACGCGAATCGCCCATTCATTTACCGGATCATCCTGACCCGGCATGTCGATACTCCATATAAGCGGCTTGTGTCTTAGCAACATCTCGCCGGACAGCATCGGTACGATTGATTGTCCATCTATCTCTCTGTCTTTCGGTACATCGAAGTTCATAAGTGTTGCAAGGGTCGGTAGTATGTCCAAGCCGGTGACAGCGCGTTTTACTGTGACACCAGCGGGGATCGTATCACCATATCGTAGAATCCCGGGTACTCGGATGCCGCCTTCCAGAAGATTGTCTTTTCTGCCACGTAAGCCACCTGTTTCCCCAGCCATATTTAGCTCCCAGGGCTTTCTCGCTTCTCTGGTTACAGGGCCATTGTCGCTAGCGAAGAATATAATTGTGCTATCCAATTGCTGCATGCTTTCAAGCTTTTGAATGATTCTGCCAATCTGGGCATCAAGAAAGCTGATGTTAGCGTAGTACTCACCTTGCCCGCGGTAGGGTCGATCACCCCAATCCCAGTGGTAGAGATCAGGCTGAGATTTCCCTTCAGCGGTGATGTATTGGCTGTACATATCTAAATACTTTGCAGGAGATGCAATGGGCGTGTGGACTTCGGAAAATGGCACATAGAGAAAGAAGGGCGCAGTATCTTCTTTGTGATGGACGACGTGTTGCTCAAGCCAATGCAAGACTTCGTCAGCAACCAGTTCAGCGGAAAATTTATTGGTTTCAGGTACAGGTATACCATTGCGCCAATAGTTATCTGGATAAAGTTTACCATGGCGCCGGCTACCGTCTGCGGGTGCGGTCTCCAGTGTTTTGTTCTTTACCCATCCGCCCGGAATGACGAAGCTGTAGTCAAAACCTAAGTCGATTGCCTGCGGGTGATCTTGCATGTCTGCGCCACCATTGAGGTGCAGTTTGCCCATCACGGCCGTGGCATAGCCTTTTTGTTTTAGCAGATGAGCCAACGTGATTTCATTGGCACCTAAATGGATATTCTGCCCATCGGGTATCCAGGAACGTATACCTGTGCGGTAGGGGGTTCGGCCGGTAAGTAACCCGGCTCGGGAGGGGGAGCAAAGAGGTGCGGGTGCGTAGTATTGGGTGAACTTGACACCCTCTGCAGCCAGTCGATCAATGTTGGGAGTGGTGACAATTTGATGTCCATAACTACCAAGATCACCATATCCTAAGTCGTCAACGTAGAAAATAACCAGATTCGGTTGGCTGGCTAATGCGGGAGTAAATGCCAGCCATAGCAATGTGAGGTAGCGCAACCGCGCGGGTACTATACGGATTAGGGCAAACATAGTGTTTTTATACCATAGTGTTTGGCTGGGTGCTTACCTGTTTCTGTTTCTATGCTGCACTCGACGCTAACCAGTAATGGCTAACCACTAAATTTTGCCAACTACACGGTAGTGGGGCGAAAAATTGAGTGGTCGCAGTGACATTGGTTTGTTCTAAACCATTGCTTGAGAATGAGTCGAGGTATGCATCGACGGTAATGGATAGCGATGTTCAGGCAGGCATCACATTGACAATTTAGGTTAGTTTATGTGGGTAAATAAGATAAGTTAGGCTCCCCAGCCACCATCGAATTCTGTTTCGATAGCAAACTGCTCTCGAATAATGCTTAAGCGGTTTTGAAGTCCCGCCATCATGGTTTGGAAAGATTTGTGGTTAATGATCAATTCCATGGCAGGATCGTGACCCGTTCGCCAAAACTCACGCCAGCCTTCATCAACGGCTCGTTGAAGGTGGATCAAGGCCATCGCTTCATTGTTTTGTAGCGCTGCAATGCGTGCCCGTTGATACCAATCAGATGGGTCCGGACTGCGGTGAGTGGTATTCATGCGATCATCGAGCTGTTGCGTTAACTTGGTTAGCAATAAGTCTGCGGCGACTTTTTCTTTGTTACGTATTAGCAGGTCAACCGCGCCGAGATCTGATTCCATTCGTATGCTTTGACTGAAACCGTCGGGCTTATTCATCGGTAGTTGTGCTGTTTGCAGGCGTTTATAAAGTGCTAGTGCTTCTGTGTATTGCTCCTGATAATACAGAGACAAAAACTGAAGCTGCATGTCTTCATGATAGGTTGGCGTAAGATTTATGATTTTGTCTAAATAAGTGTTCGCGGCGATCATGTCGTTTGCGGCGACGTATCGGCTGACTTTTAACCATAGAAACCTATTTTTAAAGGTCACGGGGACCTGCGGCTCGACGATGCTGAACCATTCATCGGCTTGAGTAAATTCACCTATATCCGAGTAGATCTTAGCAAGGCTCATTGCGACTTCGGCATTCGGTTGAAGCTCGTAGCTGGTTTTATAGTTAGAAATTGCTTCTCCAATTCGGCCACGTCGGTTGCTAATTCGAGCGGCGAGCTCGTAGGCTTTTGGATAGTACGGGTCGGCATTAATCATCAAAGTAAACATTTGCATGGCTTCGTGGTCGCGACCAAATTGCTGATATAGGCTTGCGACATTGTAGGCAGCAACCGTCGACTTAGGGTCGAGTGCACTCGCCTTTTCGTAATAAGTCAGTTGTTCCTCTTTGTTTTCCAATAGACCGGCGTACCACATGGCGGCCATGCCATAGCTTGGATTTAGCGCCATGGCTCGTTGCAATGCCGACTTTGCTTGCTCGATCTTGCCTTTCTGTTGGCTTAGCCAGAGCCCTTTGCTTGCCCAGGCATTGCCTAAGTTGGGGTCAAGTGACAGGGCTTTGTCGATCGTCGCCTGCGCTGATGCGTTGTTAGCTGCCTTGGGGATATAACGGTAATTCATTTGCAGCGTGAGTGAGTCTGCCAGACCGGTGTAAGCCAGTGCATACTCCGGATCTTCATCGATGGCACGTTGGAAATAGCGAACAGCGTCTTTAAGCCCTTCTTCAGTGCGTTTTGCGAGTGCTTCCTGACCCATACTAAAAGCGATCATTGCCGTTGGGCTCGTCGATGTGCTCGGAATCGAGCTTGCATTACCCAGCAAGGTTAACTCGAGACTTTCTGCTACAGCGGCGGAAATGTCATCTTGAATCCTGAACAGGTCAGTGAACTGTCTATCAAATGTTTTTGACCAAAGATGCGCGCCGGCAGCTACATCGATCAACTGTGCGGTTACTCGAATGGTGTTGTTAAGGTCGTTTCTTCTAACACTGCCTTCGAGGATGTAGGAAACATTAAGTTCTTTGCCGATGATCGCCGTATCTTTGTTTACACCCTTGTAAGCAAAAGAGGTTGTTCGCGCCGCAACCCGCAGGTCTGTTATGCGGGAAAGTACGTTCAGCAACTCTTCGGTGAGTCCGTCTGCGAAGTACTCGTCCTCTTCAATATTGCTAAAACTCTCGAACGGTAAGACAGCAAGTGAATTCGCGTTGGTTGCTGTGACCGGTCCTGCTTGGTTTGTGTGATGCTATCCATTGATGTAATCGGACTTGAATCGTCGGTTGCCATTTGGACAAAAAATAGACCGGTGACGACAACGGCGAGAAAGCCAACAATGCCGAACTCAGTCTTGGAGCCTAGTATTGATTCATTTGCTTCGCCATTGTCAATGTGAAGCCCATCGCGGTCTAGATCAAACAACCAAGCGAGGATTAAGGCAACAGGTAGCGCACCGAAGAAGGCGACAACCAGATAGCGCATCATGCTATCGGGCAAGTTGAGTGCGGGGGAGAGAATGTCAACGAGTTGAATGATCGGCCAAAAAATGATGACGTAGAGGGTAGCGACACGCAGTACGCGTCTTCGTTTCAACTCTTCGTAGAATAGCCTGACGCGATTCATTTTTTCATTACTCGATTCTCAAATCACCCGAAACAGCGCGCATCGTGACATCGGAGCTGCCACTGCCGATCGTAAAAGAAAGCCGTTTTCTGCCGTGTTTGTTCGAAGCTTCTGCATCACTGAGACGGTTATCAATATCTCCCGAGGCGTTAACTTCCATCTCAACATTGAGGTCTTGATTGCCCTTCAGGTCTAAACGCAAACTACCGCTAACGCTCTTCATTTCAACATAGGCGCCGTCTTCGAGTTTCGCGTCAATAGTGATTTCGCCGCTGATACTGCCGGCCTGGATAGAATTTGTTGCGTCAATTTCGGCATCAATTTCTCCTGAGACAGATTCTAAGTCGATCGAACCGGTGTGATTATCTATCTCGATATCACCGCTGACTGTGTTGACTTTAAGTAAGCCAGTCGTGTCTTCGACAGAGATATCACCGCTGACCGCACTAAGGAAGGAGCGCTCTCGGCTACCTTTCAGATGTAACTCGCCACTCACCGATTTTATTCGAACACCACCTTCTACCTGACTGACATCGATATCGGCAGAGACAGCCGTAACGCTCAGGCGGCTGTTTCTTGGAATGCGTATCTGAAGATCTGAACCATCGCCCCAGCTTATGTTGTACTTTGGCAATTTGACTTCGATGAGGACCCTGTTTTCGTCAACTTCGAAAATGAGCTTGTCGGCTAAATCGTCTAGGTCGCCCTCAATCGACACCTCGTTGTCATTTGTGCCAACGATAGTGAGCTCACCGCGTGTGTTAACGATGGTGACGAAACTGTCAGCTAAGACTGTCCTAGATTCATCGATTTGCTCACCTGCGAACCCAGATAGGCCCAGCGCGAGCGATGATAAACAGACAATGGCAGTGAGCGTAGTTTTTCTCATGGCACATTCTACCAGTAAGTAACTTATTAGTAAGACGACTAAATCTAGCGATTGGTTTAAAGCATCAGTACTCGGCTTGTCCACTTTGGGTTAAGAATACCTGCCGATATCCATGTACACGACATTCTCTTGTTGCCGAGCTTAACTCAAAGCTGTAAAAATTAACGCTCAAGCCGTGCGAGGCGATGCTAGTCTCGGGAAGAAATCCGCCACTAGGCCACATGTGCTTGCGTCAATATTAGGAGGTCTGGTTGTGATAGAACCAGAGAGTCAGAGTAGTTATAGCGCACTATGTGTCGTAGCGGGAGTTTTTACAGATGGTAATCGCGTGCTAGCGATGAAACGTGCATCCGTAGCGATAAGCAATCCCGGTGTGTGGGAGTTTCCAGGCGGCAAAATTGAACGAGATGAAAGTCCCGAGACTGCTTTAAAGCGTGAGTTGCAGGAGGAGTGCGGGATTGACGCGGTTGTCGGTGAGTTTCTTGGTGAAAGTATTTTTGACGATGGCCACAGCGCAATACAACTGCTTGCCTACTATATAGACGCTTATGAAGGAGAACTGCAGTTAAAAGACCACGATCAGATGTTGTGGTTGCAAAGGTCTGAGCTAGCGAGTCTAGACTGGGCGCCAGCGGATTTGCCCTTCGTTGAGCTGTTAGCTAAATATGCCAGTTTTGTTTGATACAACCGCAGCAGCGTCTTGATATTAGCCTCTACCATTCCAAATCATCGGGAATTTGAAAGTCTTTATAGGGATCATCTTCATCGACGACATTTTGTTCTCGATCATAAAGGTACAAAACGTGCTGAGATTGTTGATCCGGTAGCCTTTTTTGAATTTTGCGTGCGACTTGCTCAGGCACTAGTTCGTAGCCATCTTCAAATCTTACGATAGCCAGATAGCCTTTGTTTAGCTGGGTTTTATTTTGTTTTGAGACGTAAATTTTCTTTATCTTGTTGGCTTCTGTGAAGTTGTATTCTATGTCGCCCTGTTCGCGTTGTTTATTCATGTTGATCAACTGCTTGATTTGAGCGGCGAGGGCTTTATCGGCCGCTAGCTGGTTCAGTGTTTCTTGACGGGCGCGATCTTTTGCTTGTTTCTCCGCTAGTGCTTGATCGACAGCCAGTTTGGTCTCATCAACTTCCACGCCCTGTTTCACGCGCATTTCCCGTCGATGAATGACTTTTTTTGCCTTTTTTATCTGCTTGTCGGTGACAAGTCCTGCGCTTTTTAGTTGGTCCTGCAGTGAACCACCGAGTTTTTTCTTTTTCGCCACGTTCTTATCTGCCTGCTAGATATCTGCGAGATATCGGTTATGTAACTGTTAAAGATCGGCCTTTTAGCCGTCATAGAATGCTAACCAGTGTAGCAGAGGTCAGTGGAGATTAGTTTGAGTGACAGCAGAGAATTGAAGGGGTATGTTGGCTAGGCTTGATGCAACATTTATGTCAAAAACGGAGGGTGTTTATGGTCTTGGCTAGCTCACAAGAAATGCGTCTAACTGAATTGTCAGACTACTTAGATACACATGAACCAGGCAAGTGGCGCAATAAATTTGCCAGTTTTTCTCTGTTAGTTGTTATTGGCCATGCAGCTCACCTGGTCCGTTTTGGTAATGGCACCATTGACGTTTCGGCGGCAAATGCTAATACAAGTAGTGCAGAGCTAACCTTCAAGATTGCCGAAGACGACTGGCGACAGTTTTTACGACGAGATGCACCGGTAGGTTATCAGTCTCTGAGCGCCATGTACCAAATTAAAAAGTTAGACATTGACGGAGAGATGCTGCTGTTCTATCGGCATATCATGCTGCTAGAAGGTGCTTTTCAATCTCTACGGAAAAAACTCGATCCTATTGTTACAGATTACCCCTCACCGATTTTCGAGGCAGTCAAAGGCGGTTATATCCGTATGAATATCAAAGGTGTGCCACACAGAATTTATTACGAAGAGGCTGGGGAGGGTGTGCCGCTGCTATGTCTTCACACTGCTGGGGCTGATGGGCGTCAGTATCGAGAGGTGTTGAATGATCCTGAGATAACGCAACGTTATCGAGTCATCGTCTTTGATATGCCCCTGCATGGGAAATCTTCACCGCCGGCCGGTTTCCAAAAAGACATCTATCGACTCACAACAGACCTTTATGTCGATACGGTTATGGCGATAAAAGAGGTGTTACAACTAGAGCAGCCGATTGTCATGGGTTGTTCAATTGGCGGCAGAGCGGTTTTACATTTGTCACTACGGCATGGTGAGCAGTTTAAAGCTGCTATCGGTTTGCAATCAGCGACGCATGCAGCTCATCGTTCAGACGCTAATCTGAGCGTAGATTCACCTTTGTGGAGGCCCGATGTCCATGGTGGCGAAACTGCCGGTGGCATGATGGAAATGTTGGTTGCGCCACAATCTCCTGACCATCACAAGTGGGAGACACTTTGGCATTACATGCAAGGCGGTCCAGGTATATTTGCAGGTGACATATTTTACTACGTCGTAGATGGAGATATGCGAAATGGTATCGCCGAACAGATTGACACGAAAAAGTGTCCGCTTTATTTGTTGACAGGTGAATACGATGTTTCAGCAACACCGGCTATGACAGAAGAATTAGCAAACCTGGTTGATGCTCAGTATTTCGAAGTGATGGAAGGTCTTGGGCATTTTCCGATGTCTGAGAACCCGGAGAAGTTCCTCGCGTACCTAAAACCTGTGCTGGAGATGGTTGAGAGTCAATAGATTGAGTCAGCCGAGTTGCTCCGAAGTTCCGACCAGTTGTCGCCATAGTGGAGCTTTCTCCTTGGCGATGCTGGGATCGGCAGGCATAGAAAATGATTAAACGCTACTGCCGTTGTTGACGCTTGAAGGTCTGGCGTTGCGTCTCAATAGTCATGAAAATTTGGCTTGAAAGCTCTTGCCGATACTCATCATCATAGACTCGCCACTGGGTTGAATTGAGTATGCGTCGAACGTCCTTATCGTAAGCTTTTAGCATATCTTCGACATTTACACGCGACATGGCTCTGAGTAAGCTTGCCTGCTGGCGAACCTTTATCTCTATGTCGTCAAGTTGCTGTTGTTGATCTTGTTCAAGCCCGAGTGATGTTGTACCCGAGCTGGTGCAAGCCGAGACTAGGCACAAAAAAACCGCGATGGCAGCCAGTTTGGCTAGCTGGGAAACTCCGGCGAATTCGATGTAACGACTGTACTTGGCGTTCATGTTGTTAATCCTGCTTTAGGTCACGTTAATTTAACAAGAATTGAAAACAATTAAAGGGCTAATATGATTCGTCATTGGCTTATTTAGAACGCCAATCTGCCCAAAAGAGCGTTCAGACGATTATGCTAGTATGTTTGAGACTACTGGGTGGTCTTTTTACCGTGATGTTGAAAGTTTCCCAGAGCCTATTTTCACTTTTTTCTTGGCCATCCCGCTCGCTTTTTCTGATGAAAGATCGGCCGAGGTTTCCAAAACTAAAAGCTGCGAAATTGAAAATATTGTCAACCAGTGTTGGCTGATTTCAGAAAACGTCTTGGTACGTTTTAAGCCGAAAGCAAATAAACCGAGGTAGTTTGATAAGGGAGCTTACCAGATCGTCTAAAGGTAGTTAAAAGACTCAGAAGATTTACGAAAACAAAAAAAACAAGGAATGCGCCAATGAAGAAATTAGTTGCCGGTCTGGGTGTTATAACGTTGATCGCAGCCGCGGTTGCAATGTACTTTTCCCAAAGTAGCGATGGTCGAAGGTTGCAATTTATGGGCACTTTGTTTTCAGGTGCCGAACAAAATGAGAATTTTGCCAGGGTCGCCGAAATGTTTCCGTCGACAAAACTGAATCCCTCGAGTAAACCTTTTGAGTTTTCAGAAGGCGATGCGGTTGGTTTACCAACTAACTTTAGATACAAAGACGCGGTTGTCGATACTCGGTCATTTCTACAAGAAACTGATACGAGTGCAGTGTTGGTTATTCAAAAGGGTACGGTGCGTTACGAAGAATACTTACTCAACGGCGGTAGAAATGTAAATTGGCTTTCGATGTCCGTTGCAAAAAGTTTTATCTCAGCGCTGTTAGGTATAGCGATCGAAGAGGGGCAGATTAACAGCATAGAGGAGCCTGTGACGCTATACCTTCCCTCACTTAAAGGTTCAGCTTATGATGGCGTTCGCATAAAGGATGTCCTTCAGATGTCTTCAGGTGCGCGTTGGAATGAAGACTACGGCGATCCAAACTCTGATATAAATCGCATGGCTAGGATTATGGCGATGGGCGGCTCGCTAAATGAATTCGCCGCGACCTTGACGGCTGAAAAGCCCCCAGGCACTTATAACCTTTATAACTCAACCGATACGCAAGTCCTCGGCATGTTATTACAAGCAGCGACGGGTCAATCTGTAACGGCTTACATGCAAGCTAAACTTTGGCAGCCACTGGGCATGGAATCGCCAGCCTATTGGATGGTAGATGACGATGGCATGGAAATGGTGTTCGGTGGTTTGAATGCGACCGCTAGAGACTATGCCAAGTTGGGCGAGTTGTATCGGCTTCAAGGTCAATGGCAGGGCGCACAGTTGATTCCATCACAATGGGTGAAAGATTCAATCACGCCTGACGCACCCCATCTTGTGCCGGGTGAAAACCCGATGTCCGACTTTGCCATGGGTTACGGTTATCAATGGTGGATCATGGATGGCGATAGAGGCGACTACTCAGCGATCGGTGTCTATAACCAGTTTATTTATATCGATCCTAGTAAGGACCTGGTGATTGTCAAGCTATCGGCTAATAGTGATTATGCTATGACCAACGAAGAGTCGAGTTTCCGCGAGTTTGAAACAATCGAATTTTTTAGAGCTATCGGAGACCTGCTTTGAAACGTAGAAGCCTATTGCTTGGCGGCATTGGCGCAGCAGCTGTTGCTAGTGCGCTTGTATGGCGACCAACGGATAAAGGCGCGCCACACAACGCCTACTTTGCTGATTTAAATCGAATGCTGAAGCAAGAGGGACCAGGAAAGCCTGTGATGCTGATTGATAAAGCGCGTTTGGATCACAACATCGATCTTATCGCTGCCTCAGTTGGTGAAAACAAAACCTATCGTGTCGTGGTGAAATCATTACCGTCGATCGAACTGGTTTCGTACATTATGGCGCGGGCTAATACACGAGCCCTGATGTTGTTTCATCAGCCCTTTATAAATTTGGTTGCGTCACGTCTACCTGACGCCGATGTCCTGGTTGGTAAGCCTATGCCGGTCCAAGCGGCAAGAACGTTTTATCAAAAGCTGGACGCGGCGGGTGGTTTTAATCCAGAACTGCAACTTCAGTGGCTGATTGATTCGCCGGGTAGATTGTTGCAATACCAGGCCTTAGCGAGAGAGCTAAATGTAAAAATGCGCGTTAACTTTGAGTTAGATGTTGGGCTGCATCGGGGCGGTTTCGAATCCACGCAATATTTTCGAAGCTGCTTGGAGGTTATTAATAATGACCAAGAACATCTTAGTTTCGCAGGTTTTATGGGTTATGAGCCGCATCTCACTGGAACTGAAGCCGTACTTGAGGATGAGTCAGTTCAAGGTGTTTTGGCTGTCTATAAGAGCTTTCTTGCCGTTGCGTCCGAAGGTGGTGTCGATGTTTCATCCTTGACTTTGAATGGTGCCGGTAGTCATACGCTTGGCATTTACGAGAAGGACGACACGATGAATGATTTGTCAGCAGGCTCCGGTGTTGTGATGCCTACCGACTTTGATACGTGGCATTTGAGAGAAAACAAACCTGCCTTGTTTATTGCAACACCGATACTGAAGCAATATGACTCGATGAAGCTACCCGTCATGCAAGAATTGGCTGACATTTGGTCAAGCTGGGATCCGAATCGACAGAAGCTGTATTACATTTATGGCGGCTACTGGAAGGCAAAGTTTGTATCTCCGCCTGGCGTGCCGGATCCATTATTCAATAGTACCAATCAAGCGCCGGTTTCAACCTCGAACGCTGTTGATCTCGGTGTTGATGACTATATGTTTCTTCGTCCTACGCAAAGCGAACACGTGATGTTGCAATTTGGCGACCTGCTGATCATTAATGAAGGTCACATTTCTGATCAGTGGCCAGTGTTTCAGGAAACTGGTTAATGTGCTGCGGCAAACAATTGTAATGTTGGTTAGTGATAGTATTGGTTTAGGTTTTAGGTTTTAGCATCTGGTCATGTTGAGGGATAGCTATGGACAAAAGGATAGCGGCAACTTTTTTGTGTGGTCTTGATATATGCTAGTTAGTGAAAATGTTGGGGAAATTTGATTGAGCGATTCGAGTGAACTGAACCTTAGCGGCTCTTCGAGCGCCTATGAGAATCGTGTGCCAAAGAGCTTGAAATTCTTTTATGCCATTGGGGCTGCGTCCGAGTCGATGCTCAGCGTTGCATTCAACGCATTCAACTTCTTTTTTTATACGAATATACTGGGTATACCCGGAACCTTAGCGGGGTTGGCGATTACCATTGCGTTGATTTTCGATGCGATTACCGACCCACTCGTCGGTGCCGTTTCAGACCGTTGGACCGCTAAACTCGGGCGACGCCATCCGTTTATGTTAGCGGCGCCGCTTCCCGTGATGTTAACCCTCTTCATGATTTACAGCCCTCCTGAAACATTCGGAGATTTTGGACTGTTCATGTGGCTTACGGTGCTGACGATTCTTATGAGATCGAGCATGACGCTGTTCCATGTGCCACATTTAGCGTTGGGTGCAGAATTGAGTGCGGACTTCACCGAACGAACACGAGTCATGAGCCTTAATACATTAATGCAAGCGATGGGGGCTTATGGGTTTGGCTACTTCGCGTATAGCTATTTTTTCAAGTCCACGCCGGAGTTTGAGAATGGCATGTTAAATAGTGCAGCCTATGTCGATTTAGCGATTACTGCGGCACTACTGGGTGGTGCCATTATGTTGCTGTCAACCGTTGCGACGATGAGTGTTATTCCTAGATTGTCGCAAGTAGCGGCAAATCTGCCGAAATTTTCCATGAAGGAGTTTTTCCTGGATTGCCGATCAGCGTTGAATAACAGAAATTATTTGATGTTACTTCTCGGTTATTTATTGTTGAGTGCAACATTGGGCACTCGAGAAACATTAGGTATACATGTTAATACTTACTATTGGGAATTAGTGCCAAGCGAAATACGTTACTTTACGCTGGTGGGAATGGTCGCGCCGGTTATTGGGTTTTTCGTCACCGCCCCTTTGCATGAGCGTTTTGAAAAAAAGCCCGTGCTGATTTTCGGGCTGGTTGGTACATTAGTGTGTTCAGCCGCTCCGGTGACTTTGAGAATATTAGGTCTGATGCCGGAAAATCACTCGCAAGAACTGTTGCCGGTGCTGATGGTTTTTTATTTGGCGACGATAACCTTTGGTGTCATTTTGCTGATTAGTGCGATGTCTGCATTAGCTGACATAACGGATGAGCAAGAGTTAACGACAGGTCGACGTCAAGAAGGGACCTTCTATGCGGCACGATCGTTTTTCGGCAAAGCGTCTTCTGGCCTCGGCCATCTGTTTGCGGGTATCGCGATTGACATCATAGCCTTTCCCGTCAGCGCGGAACCGGGTTCGGTGGATGCCGATACAATTTTTAAATTAGGTTTGATCGATGGGCCGGTCGCAATTATCCCTGCTGTTATTGCTATCTACTTCTACAGGAAATATGACCTTTCGCGTAAGCGTCACTCTGAAATTCAAGCCCAATTGGCGGCGAAAGCTTAGTCTAAACGTCAGAATAAGCTTGTCACTTGAGTTCCCCAAATGCTTTTCTTTGAGGAGCGCTACACGTACTAGGCGATTGGCGGCTCTGCAATTTTGAGTAGCTGCTTACCTCGATTCTTGCCCTCAAAAAGGCGCAGAAAAGTCTTTGGCGTGTTTTCGATGCCTTCTTGAATGTCTTCTGCATGTTTCAATGACCCATCGGCGATCCAGCCGAGTATGTCGGTATAGGCTTTGGGCGCCTGATCGAGATAATCCAGGACGATGAAGCCGGCCATTGTGCAGCGTCTAATGACTAGCTGCATATAGTTACTTGGTCCAGGGGGAAGCTCTGCCTCATTGTAAGCTGAGATACCGCCGCAGAGAACAATTCGACCATTTTGTGCCATGTTAAGTAGTGCAGCGTCGAGAATTTCACCGCCAACATTGTCGAAAAAGATATCAATCCCATTAGGGCAATGCTTATTGAGTTCATCCATGACGTTTTCAGATTTGTAGTCGATAGCGATATCGAAACCGAGCTCTTCTGTTAGCCACTTGCACTTAGCCTCACCGCCGGCGATGCCAACGACTTTAGCGGCGCCTTTGATTTTTGCAATCTGACCCGCGACGGACCCTGTAGCACCGGCAGCGCCGGACACCACAACAACATCTCCGACGCCTGGCTTACCTAAGTCCAGCATGCCGAAGTAAGCAGTCAATCCGGTTGTACCAAGCGCGCTCAACATTAAGTAGGGAGGTACGCCTTTAGGTACTTTGTTGATAGCGCCCGTAACACCTGGCTGACCATTTGTGATGACATACTCTTGCCACCCCATCGTGCCGGACACATAGTCGCCAACGACAAAATTTGGGTTGTTAGACTCGATCACCTGACCAACCGTGCCGGCCCGCATTACTTCGCCTATCTGCACAGGCGGCAGATAACTTTTGACGTCATTGAGCCAGCCTCGCATAGCGGGCTCAAAGGCAAAGTACAAATTGCGTATAAGTACTTCATTATCCGCCAGCAGTTCAGCGACTGGGGTCTCGATGTAATCGAAATCTGTTTCCTTTACCATTCCTACAGGGCGACTTTTTAGGACCCACTGACCATTTTTTCTATTTGACATTTGTTACGCTCCGCTCGCGATTTTTTGTTTTAAATCAAATCAAAAGTGACCCTCAAAGGACACTCTTTTGATATAGGATCTAGTGATATAGCTCTGGGTGGCTCAGCATATATGCGGGTCCGTGAGGGCCGTTAATCGCAGCATTTTCGCCATAGATCGACTGTTTCATGCGACCATAGACTTGCCGATTCTCCCCTAGTCGCGCCAGTTCGTTTGCACGAGCAATTGTTACGTCTAAAAGGGCGTCAAGCGGTTCTGTTAGTTGTGCCACGCCAGCCTTCAAAGCTTCAGGCCCGGTCCAGCGACGTGCGAGTTGGACGGTTTCAAAAAAGACGTTCATCGGTAACTTGTGTCGAAACAGTGCAAGTTCAGGGTTTGGAATAACCATGCCAATCTCAACTTCATTGGCACACATAAAACCTCGATCTGAGCGCATCGCACGAATGTCGTGACACAAAGCGGTCATGAAGCCGGCGCCGAAGGCATGGCCGTTGACAGCTGCCAATGTTGGCATTGGGAATGTGATGATTCTTCCCATGAGCGCCATAAATTCAGCGCCAAAAGCATCGCGGTCGCCACCGCGGTGTTCGCCTGTGGATGAACGCCACTCGAGATCCAGTCCATTTGAAAAAAACTTCTCGGTTGCAGAAGTTGTAACAAGTGCGGCGGGCCCGGTCGATGCTTCGACTTCATCAAGGGCAGCGCTAAATTCTCTGACAAAGGATGTGTTCCAGCGGTTCTCGCCGTCATTCATAGTGAGTACGAAGACATCACCTTGTTTGCTTAAATCGATCATATTGAATCCTGAAGTTGTAATTGGAATAAAGCGTTGTTGGTGAACTTGACGCAGTATAACTGAGTCGTTTGATGTGATGCCAACTTCAATCATTGTCTGTGGAGCCGACATAATCACTGTTCTAGAGTCAGTATTTTTATAACGTGAACGGCAAAAATTTTTCTCCAAGCATAGACGAATGAGTGTCTGCAGTTCGGTGTAATTGTGTTTTAATGTTGAACATATCAATATTTTTTTCGTGACGCTAAACTGCTTACTATGTCCTGTATCCCCACAAAATTGCTAGGTAGAACGCTACTGATATTAGTAGGGTTGTTGTGGCATTTTTCTGTGCTAGCAAAAATTGTTATTACCCAGGATGATTTCGATCAGATATCACTGCATGATAAGGCAGACGTCTATATAGCAACCGGCAAATCACCCCGGCTCAATCAATTTGGGTTGCCGGACCCGAGCCTATTTTCCACCGTTGAATCAAAGGACTCGGAAGTATACGCGGGCCCATTTGCTGATGTGTGGTATCGCATAGAAGTGACCAACACGACAGCGCTAGACCATAGATATATATTAGAAGTGGCGAGTGGCGATATCAAAAAGGCCACCCTCTTTACCGAACAGATGTCGGACGGTCGTTTAGAATCGCAAGTCATGACTAAATCGAGTGCACAATCGGATCAGAAGTTTCGTGCAATTGAGGGCTATAGCGCTGAAGTTTTAGGCCTGGCGGTGCCAAGAAATCAGCAAAAAATTACGAATGAACATGTGCTTTATCAGCTGTCCGCAAGATCTGGAGAAACTAAAACTTGGTATCTGAATCTACAACATGACTGGCAACTTGTCGCGCCGATTCGCCTGCACAGCCAGCGGTCGCATTCAGCGAGTGTTCGTTGGATATCGTCTCGAAATGCGTTTTTCATTGGCTTCGGCCTTGCATTATTGTTATTCAATTTGGCGCTCTATTATCAAACCCGTGATCTTTCATATCTGAGTTACAGTTCGGTAATTTTGAGTTACCTCTTCTACCGTCTTTATTATGAAGGTGTTGGTCAAAATCTAACGTCTGATTGGGTTAACTGGAATCTGGTGGCGGTCGATATCGGACGCTTGTTGTATGTTGCCAGTGCAGTCTGGTTCGCCGCAGTTTACTTAAAGTTAGAAGAGGTATCCCCATTGTGGCGACGGGTCACGGATGGGTTGTCACTGTTCTTCGTTGGACTTGCTTGTTGGAGTCTCACGGGTTTTAAGGCCGGCTATTTTCTTAATCTGCTGGTAACTATGGCGCCCATTTACATGCTCATTACCGCAACCGTTCGGGTCTGGCAGGGCTACTATCCTGCTCGAATATTTTTTGTCGCTATTTTATTGCCCGTGCTCTCCGCTATTGTCTATAACCTATCAGACATTGGGTTTATTGCACCGGTCGAAAATATAACGCTATACAGCGGTCTTGCCGCAATGAGTGCGTTAGTTCTTTTCTCCATTGGACTAGGCTTAAGAATTAGGTTGTTGCAGCAAGAAAAGCAGATGGCAGAAGAGCTGAATTTCCAAGTTAATGCACAGGCTGCCGCAAAATCAGAGTTTTTAGCGAAGATGAGTCATGAAATTCGAACGCCGATGAATGGTGTGTTGGGTATGGCGCAACTGCTTGAGTCAACTGAGTTGGATGAAAAGCAAAAGCGCTACAACAATATCATTAAGTCGTCCGCACAAATACTATTGCAAATTATCAATGACTTATTAGACTTTTCGAAAATGGACGCTGGGAAAATTCAGCTTGAACACATTGATATGGATTTAGTTCTCCTGCTCAATGAAGTAAAAGACATGTTTACCGTGCAGATTGATGAACGACCGATCGAGGTTGAGATTTATATGGCGCCTGGAACTCGTCGGTATGTAAAGGGAGATCCAATTAGACTAAAGCAAATACTTACCAACCTGATGTCAAATGCCTTGAAGTTCACTCATTCAGGCTCGATAAAGATCTCGGCCTGCGAGACAGAGACTGTGAATGGTCCATGTTTCGAAGTGCGGGTTATCGATACTGGTATCGGGATTGACCCTGGTCAGAAAGAGAGCTTGTTTCAGGCATTTACTCAAGCATCAGAATCGACCACCAGGAAATACGGCGGCACGGGATTGGGGTTGACCATTTGTAAGGACTTGGTGGCGTTGATGGGCGGCAAGATCGACGTAATCAGTGCGCTAGGAGAGGGTTCAACTTTCATTGTTCAAATACCCTTGAGCTTCTCGAATGACAACAGTGTTTGTAGTGGCAGTGAGGCTGTGCCTGCCGATGAAATTCTTGATGTCTTGGTCGTTGAGGATAATCAGGTCAATCAGTTGGTCATTGAGAGAATCCTTAATGAAATGAATCATCGTGTCACGTTGATTGATAATGGCCTCGATGCACTTAATGCCTTTGTTAGCCGAAACAACAATTTTGATGTAGTTTTTATGGATTGCGAGCTGCCGGAAATGGACGGTTTTGAAGCAGCGAGGAGAATGCGTAAATTTGAGATGGCCCAAGGTAGTGATAGAACGCCAATAATAGCCCTTTCAGCGTTAAGCGTTTCTTTAGATGAAGAGCGTTATATTAAGTCTGGTATTGATCAGTTTATGCAAAAACCGGTACAAAGACAGAAAATTAGAGATTGTTTGAAGAGGATTCGTCCGCATTCGAACTCCAGCGAGCCCTGATTGATAAGTTAATTGAAAAATGGTTTATTTCTTCAAACGAGGCATAGAGTAAGTGCATGGAGCAGCAGGTTAGTTCAGCCGCGGAGGTTGTTGATGGGGTGGTTGAAAGTGCTATCTTGAGGGAACAGAAGGATTCTCGGCTCAAGAAATTTGAGTCCGAAAGAACTGTCGTATTACGCGTCTATAACTACTTTCGAATCGTTATTTCCTTCTTTCTACTTATTGTCTTTTACGAAGTCTCGGGACAGAGTTTCGTTGGCGCTGTCGCGCCAGATATTTTTCAAACCGTTGCCATTGTCTACCTTATGCTAAATGTCGGCGCTGGCTTTGCGGTATTAGTCAGCAAAGACAAACGATTAAGCAATGCTACAGCTATTGCAACAATAGTCGTTTTTGATATCTTTTTCTTATCACTTTTGTTGTGTGTTAGTGGTGGTGTCGAAAGCGGGCTCGGCTATTTGATACTTTTCACGGTTGCTTTTGGCAGTGTCATGTTAGGCGGTCAAATGTCTTTTCTGTTTCCTGCTATTGCGACAGTGAATTGCATTACATCTGAAATTTATTTGCATAACGCTGGTGAGTATTCAGAAAGCCAACATTTTTTGAAGTGGCAATATTAGGCACAGCATTTTTTGTTGTTAACTATTTCTTTCAATATGTATCCAAGCAGTTAGAGATTAGAGACCGCGAGGTTGTAGGCCTGGAAACGCTAAGCCGACTACATCAAATTGCCGAAAAATCTAGACAGGAGCTTGAGATATCGAATGCTCGGTTTACCGTTCTGCTGACATCCACAGGAGAAGGTGTGCTTGGCTTGGATATGGACGGAACCGTTACGTTCGCTAATCCACGTGCATGCCTTTTACTCGATATTGACTACGAAGATCTTATTGCATGTGATATCCAGCGATTCATGATTGCTGATAGCGGCAGCAAGTCGACGCGGCCTCAAAAAATACTAGAACTGCTCGGAATTGAAGCCAAAAATTCATATGATTTCTTTAATTGGCGAACTGCCAAGGATGAAGCATTTGTCATTGAATACTCCTGTGAGGCTACGGTAAATAAAAATGCAGAACGTACCGGTGCTGTCTTACTGTTTCGAAATGTCACTCAGGAAAGGGGTAATGAGGAGCGTGTTCAGTACTTAGCAAATCACGATGATCTAACGGGGTTAGCGAATCGAGCCAATTTCCATGAGGTCCTGAAGAATGCGGTTGCACGTCGGCGCAATTCTCGTTCTTTGGCTGTTGCAATTGTCGATACGGACCATTTCGCAGTTATTAACGAAAAGTATGGGCAGCAGGCCGGTGACGAATTGTTGAAACAAATTGCTACTCGATTGAAGAGTTCGATTCGTGAAGGAGATCACGTTGCTCGCCTGCACAGTGATCAGTTCGCTATTATGTTGGCTGATCTGAACATAGCAGAAGACGCCGCAATGGTTGCGGAGCAAATCATCAAAGAAGCGTCCGCGCCGATGCTATTCAATTTAGAAGAAATCACAACGAGTACCAGTGTCGGTATTGCCATATTGGGTGAAGGAGAAAAAGATGCTGAGGAACTCATAAGTCGCGCTATTTCGGCACTTGATAATGCTAAGGCTGAGGGTAGAAATACCTATCGCTTCTTTAATCCTGACATGCAGGAAAAAGTTGAAGAGAAGAAAAGAGTACAGATACTTTTGCGAAATGCCGCAGAAAATGATGAGTTTACAATGGTGTATCAGCCAATCGTTGATGTGAAATTGGGGAAAATTTACTCTTCTGAGGCTCTGATTCGTTGGCCCCCCGCCGGAGAAGAGCCTATACGACCTGATATTTTTATACCCATTGCAGAGGAGTCGGGCCAGATTAATAGTATTGGCGCTTGGGTGCTGTCAACGGTTTCTAAACAGGTTAAGAACTGGAGTGATGATTTAGGTGTATGCCCTTCAATTGCTTTAAATATTTCAACTAAACAACTTAAAGACAGCGTTTTTCGCGAGCATTTTATAGAGATGCTGCGTGTTTATGATATCCCAGTTCACGTCGTCGAGTTAGAGTTGACAGAAACTGGGGTAATGGAAGACGAGGATAAGTGTTTCGAAGAACTTATCGAACTGCACAAACTCGGCGTTAAGTTGTCAATGGATGACTTTGGCACGGGCTATTCTTCACTAGATTATTTGCGTCGCCTACCACTCGATATACTTAAGATTGACCAGAGTTTTACGCGGGGAATCGGCGTGTCGGAAAATGACGAAGAAATTGTTCGGGTTATGATTCGGATGGCGCACGCCATGGGCTTGCGCGTGATCTGCGAGGGTTGTGAAACGAAAGCACACCTAGATTTTTTGATAGAGCACGATTGTGACCTAGTACAAGGCTATTATTTTAGCAGGCCAAAATCAGTGCAAGACATAACAGCGCTTTTCATCGCTGAGCGTGATGGCAAAATTAACATCATGGATGGCGACGCGTCTTAAACTCTCGTTTAGTGTTACATCGATTGATTCGGACTTTATTGTTAGGGAAATATTACATTTTGGGTTTATGTGAGGGATCTCCAATTTAATAAACCCCAATCTAGACTACCAGGTTTTGCTCAAAAAGAGTCGCGTGGCAAGAGCTAACGTGTCTAGATAGCAGATGACACACTAATCATGGTGAACAATTTTATTCACGTCGGCTTTGTCATCTATTCTTAGCTGGACATCTCTGTGTAGGTGAATGTTACCCGCGACTGACGAGGTACTATCAATTTCAAGCACTGGTCTCGATGGACTACCCCAATGTGACCTGTCTGTCCGCTCAAAGACGACATCGCCCATTACGTGTGTGTTATCAAGCAGGCGTATGTCGCCATTGACCGTTGTCACATTTTGAGTCACTTGGGTACCTTGTAGGCGAATGGTGCCGTTTATTGAGCTGACGCCAGCGCCGACTTCAGTGCCTTCGTCGAGCCGAATCGTGCCATTAACGGTGCTGATATCATGGGTTACCTGCAAATTTTCTTTGCCTCGGATAGAGCCATTCGTTGCGTTGATCGATTCAACCTTTACATCATCATTAAGTCTCACGCTCCCGTTCACGACTTCAACTTTGCCAGCAGTGCTGCGATCGTTCAAAACAACACCACCGTTCACCGATTCAATATCGCCGGTCTGCTCGCTTTCGCGGATCTCGATATCGCCATTCACAGCATCGTGATGCTCATGGTGATCAACATCCCAATCCCAATCATCGGTGTCTACTTTTATAATGCAACCGGTAAGACTCACAATTAGAAACGATAGCGTTAGCGTACGGAGCGCTCCAGTTTGTATATTGGTTCGAATGTCAGTTTACAGCATAATTTTTAGTTCTCCATATCGTCTATAGGCACTGATTTTTCTGAAAATCATATTGATACTTTGACGCATATCACGATGCAATGGTTTACCCAGTTATCGACCGAACGCAAAAATTATGCTCATTTTAAATTTAAAAGCTTAAAGGTAACTCGAGATGTTTGTTGAATATGTTATCGCGATGAGTAATGAGTGCCTCGTCATAGCCGTTGATCGTTTTTGCAAGCACTGCCCAAGATTGTCGTAGACCATTCGGCATTGGATTCTTTTCTGCTGGCAGACTTTGCAGCATATTAGAAAAATAAGCCCAATAGACATCCGCTGCGGTAAGTGTGTTGCCAACGAGATAGTCAGAGCCGGCATTGCGTTGAGTATCGATACGCTGCTTTAGATAGTTAAGGAACCCTTCGACAGCGGCAATCTTGGACGTGATGATTTTGTCATCGTACAAGTAGTCTGCGTACATGGGGTTTTTGGCTATCGCTTCAGGTTGTGCCACCGCTCCTGCATGCAGCATTAGCTGCCGAGCATTCCAGGCGAAACCATTTTCTCCGGCGATCTCATTAGCCAAGCCGATCATTGTGATTCTTTCGTTAATGTCAGAAGGAATGAGCGATGGACCTGATCCAAGACGTTCTGCAAGGTCAAGAATCTCTAACCATCTTACTCTAGGTGCTTCATCGTTATAGAGGGCTATGGGTGCGTTTCGATGGCGAGTCCACTCAATTAGGTCTGGGTTCCTGCCGCCACCTTTTTGCTCAACCGCATGGAAAGGGACACCCCGAAGGTTCAATACCGCTTTAGCTGCTTCGCTCCAAGGCCCAGGCACCCCCTTGGTTAACACCAGACGTAGTCCTGTCATTTTTTTTGCTTGTTCGATCGTTTGGTATTCCATTAAAACGACTTCCTTTTGTGAGCTAGACTTTATTAGCTGATAGTTTTGAATCGAGACTTAGCTTGCCTGCACCGAGTGCAGCGACCATTAGCAAGCCTGCCATGATGCCCATGTTCTTGAAAAAGTTTTGAGTCTCATGAGCGCGATTAGCGTCATCATCAGCGAGGTCCCAAAAGTTGTGCATGTAAATACTAATGACAAGTGTTAAGCCGGCGAGAACGAACGCCATGTATTTTGCTTTAAAGCCGACGATTAATGCAGCACCGGCACCAAGTTGAATGATGATTGTGACGATCAGTAGAACTGATGCGATCGGTACGTTGTGATCGTTCATATAGGTGAGAGTTGCATCGAAACCGGTAATTTTCGAGATGCCGGGAAGAATAAAGTAAACCCCCAGAAGAAAGCGGCCTGACAGTAAGCAAAATGTTTCAAGATATTGATTCATAACAATTCCGTAGGATGAGATGGTAAACATCATAGCGAAAAGGTAAGGAGCTGAGTAGCAGTGATTGTAGGACAGTGTCGGTACCTGTAATACCTTGCTAGACAATTCAAACCAATATCACAGCAGCTGCGTCCAACTAGCCAATAGAACATGGTTTAGGTAGGCGAATGAAAAATATGTTGATGAGATATGTAGCGCCATGTTTGGTCGTCGCGGTTGGCGTTGGTACTTTTTCCTTATTGGATATTGCAAAACCCAAGCCTGAAAAAAAGCTTGAGCAACCACGACCCTTAAGTGTTTATGTTGAGCCGACAGAACGTGTTCGCGTAGCTCTAAATGTTCAGGCTGAAGGCGAAGTGCGGGCGAAGGTCAAGGTTAAGCTAGTCGCTCAAATAGAGGGGCGCATTAGCGCTGTTTCGCCTGAATTTACTGAGGGCGGTCATAGAAGCCGGTGTAAACCGGTTTAGACCGATCATGCTGACAACCGTCACCACATTTATCGGACTACTGCCAATTATGATGGAGCGCTCTACCGATGCTCAATTTTTAAAGCCGGCGGTGATTTCACTGGCCTTTGGTGTGCTGTTTGCCCTGTTCGTGACATTGTTCCTTGTGCCCGCTTTGTATTGCATCGGTGAGGATCTAAAAAAAGCATTGGGCGGATTGAAACAATTCATGCGGGTAAAATTGCAAAACTACTTAGGGCCAAGAGATATTGTTGGATCTTGAGAGGTCGCTGTTTGCAAAGTGGCGCGTAGCCTTCGCCAGATGTTGCCACAACATGGCTAGCCAACCGTGCCGATAGAAAACAGCTCTATTTCAATAGCAGCCTGACAAGATATGTCTTGAACGTGCTCACTTCAAAGCGCGGAACCCTGTATAGTGCGAGCGATAACTCAACAGGTTCTGCTATGACCAACCTCACCTATTTCGCTACAGCAGCAAAAGGCATCGAAACGCTACTGCTCGAGGAACTTCGAGGGATGGGGATCTCCGATGTTAAGGAAACTCGAGCCGGTGTTCATTTCACCGCTGACTTAGAAGCCGCTTATCGTGCCTGCCTTTGGTCGCGTTTAGCGAACAGAATACTGCTGCCTTTGGCCTCATTCGATTGTCCCTCGGATGACGAGCTCTATCGCAAAGTCAAAGCATTGGATTGGTCAAAACACATGAGTGTCGATCAGACGCTTGCGATCGATGCGAGTGTGACCCATTCGAACATGAATCATAGTCAGTTTGCGGCGCAAAGGATGAAGGACGCAGTCGTTGACTATTTTCGAGAGAAGACGGGGGACAGACCTTCAGTTCAGCCCTCAGAGCCGGACATCCAGCTCAACCTTTATATTAATGACAACAAGGCACAGGTTTATTTAGATCTATCTGGCACAAGCTTGCACGTGCGCGGTTATCGAAGCCGTGGTTCTGCCGCGCCTTTGAAAGAAAATCTTGCCGCTGCGATTCTGTATCGGGCAGATTGGCCGAGGATTGCCAAGCAAGGTGGCGCATTTGTCGACTTTATGTGTGGCTCAGGCACTCTGCCAATTGAAGCTGCATTGATGGCTTGCGACATTGCGCCAGGTATCGATCGAGACTACTACGGTATGTTTGGTTGGGCCCAACATGACGCCGAGCTTTGGCAGCGGTTGAAGAAAGAAGCGAATGAAAGAAGGGCTGAAGGATTGAAACTTGCGCCGAAGATAATGGGTTTTGATCATCACCCGTCGACCCTAGAGCGAACCAGTCAACATGTCGCTCAGGCAGGGTTACAAAAAGTCATTAAGATTGAACATCAGGATGTGTTTGAATTTTCAGCCGAGGTACCGGAAAACGGTCTAGTTGTTATTAACCCTCCTTATGGCCACCGTCTTGGCAAAGGCGAGGATCTAACGCCGCTTTATCATCAAATTGGTCAAGTATTGATAAAACGTTTTGAAGGTTGGCAAGCATCGGTATTCACCGATGACAAAGACAAGGGTAAATTGATTGGTATTAGGGCTAAAAAAATCCATTCACTTTTTAACGGCGCCTTGCCTTGTAAATTACTCCATTTCGATATTGTGCCCGCCAATGTCATGCAGAGTTATCGGTTGCCAAGACTAATATCTCAGCAGGAATTGAGCGAAAGCGCGCTGGGATTCCTAAACAGACTGAAAAAGAACCTGAAGAAAACTGAACGTTGGGCAAAGCGTCAGGAGGTCAGTTGTTTTCGCGTCTATGATGCAGATTTGCCAGACTATGCTGTAGCGATAGATCTTTATACAGATGCCGAAACCGCGAAGCAATGGTTGAATATTCAGGAGTATGAGGCGCCCAAGACGATTGACCCAGATAAAGCTAAGTTGCGCCTTCGTGAAGCAGTCAGTGTTGCGAAATTGGTTTTTGATGTGCCAGACGAGCAGCTGTATTTGAAAAGCCGTCGCCGTCAACGAGGCGATGCGCAATACGAAAAACTGGCCGAGGAGCGGGTCTATCATCAAGTAGAAGAGGGCGCCTGCCATTTTTTGGTGAACTTCGAGGATTATCTGGATACGGGTTTGTTCTTAGACCATAGACCTCTAAGGCTGCGTATTGGCCAGGAGTCTAATAACAAAGCTATCTTGAACTTGTTTGCATATACGGGCACTGCGACTGTGCATGCAGCTGTCGGCGGTGCAAGTCGTAGCTTGACCATCGACATGTCCAATACCTACATCGATTGGGCTACGCGTAATATGGATCTAAATGCTATTAATGATCCAGCGCATCGCTTTCTTCAAGCTGATTGCATTGCTTGGCTGGAAAACCCAACTGAGAAAGACAAGTTCGATATCATCTTTCTTGATCCTCCAAGCTTTTCTAATTCCAAGCGAATGCAGAATGTATTTGATGTTCAAGAAGATCATGCGAAGCTCATTCGTCAAGCGATGGAATTGTTGACGCCGGATGGCGTGCTTTTCTTTTCAAATAATCTTCGACGATTCAAACTCGCCAATACCGAACTGGACGAGTTCGACGTCGCGGATATCACCGATCAAACGATTCCCGCTGATTTTCGTCAGCGTAAGCACATTCATCGATGTTGGGAAATTAGGTTTCGCTAACAGCGCGCATCAGTTGCAGTGTTTTTGATCTTTTGCATCACTGCTTTTTATTGCAAAGCTCGGCAGAATTAGTGTGAATAATGGAAGTAGCTTTTTTACTTCTATTACTTGCTATTCTCGAAAATCGGCTTAGTATTGCGCGCAAATATTGCCTTACAATTGACGTCAACGTAAAAACTCAGTCCGGCGTTGAGCCTCGCAAAGTAGGCAGATAAAGTACAACAAATATGCTTACGAAATCAGGGTTCCATTAACCATTTATGAATAACATCTATCATCAATCCATTCGCGTTTTGTCTAGCGGACCAATAACTGGTCTCACAGGACAGTTGCGTCCGCAGTTGGTGGAAATGATCGTAGATTCGATTGTGGCATCGAGTGCTTCAACAAATGAAGCCGTAAGCAGGGATAGAGATTTATCCAAAGACGCAGCAGACCAGCACAGAATAACCTAACGAATAATGACAATTCGGAAGGTTGAAGTTAACAGCCCTCCGGATAAGAACTAAAAACCCCGGCAGGCTAGAAATAGTACCGGGGTTTTTTTTTGCCCCGAATAAAGGTAAAAGGGCGTTAAATGTTTGACCTCGCAATATTCGGTAATCCAGTAAGACTCAAGCGGGAATTCCTCGAGATCACAGAAGTGAGTGATCAGAAGATGGGACCTGAATTACAGGCTGAATTTGATCATATCAAGGAAGAGAACCCAGAAATTCTGATGGGTGGGAATTTTTGGTGGGACTTTGTTCGGACCTACAAAGTTCATCTTTCGTTTTTGACCTTCGGGCGAGCAGTGCTAGCAATATTGCTGTTGGTTGCTGTACTTGCAAGCGAGGCAATACTTAATGATAAAAATAGTCTAACAGCTGCATTCGGGTTTCTTGGCTTCTATGCTGTAGTTCAGATCGTTATGAAGGTTGTGAATGCCTGGACGGCGCTTTTTCAGAGCCAGATCTTCGTTAATGTACGTACCTTTATTACGCTTCGTGTGAACGTAAAACTGTTGAATATGGGGCAACTGTCTTCCAATGATTTTTCGACGGGTAACCTAAAAACCCTAATTTCTTCTGATGTTTACCGTGTGGGTGAATTCATTCATGGGGTTGCTCGTAATGGCCTGCCTTGCTTGCTGGGGTTGGTGATTCTTGGGCCCGTCATTGTCTACAACATGGGCTGGCCTGGCGTCATCGCTATGGCGGTAGCCTTCGGTGCGATGCCGTTGAGCTTTTTGCTCGGCAAGTACGTTCATACTAAAGAGAATCTCATTAAGAAAGAAGAGGATGATCTGTCGACCATTATTGGAGAATGGGTCGCGAACGTGCGATTGCTGCGTTTTCTTGGTTGGGAATCACTGATGAGAACCCGAGTTGCTGCACATGTTAGGCGGTTGGTCATTGAGGCGACAAAACAACACGGTATTAACCTGATTAACTTTGGTGTCAGCGTGACCTGGTGGCTTTTCCCGATTGTCGCACTCATATGGGCGAACGAGGTAATGGGTACTCAAGATGATTTAGTTACCCTATTTGCCAGTATATGGATGCTAAATCACATCACGCTCTACATACGTTGGTTGCCAGATATTTTTATCAGTTACGCATCGGCATCGGCATGTGTAAACCGTATAAATCGACTGTTTCTTCATAGGGATATTAGTGATGATTTGATACCGGCAACGCAAATCGATTTAAGCCTTGCCGTACCTATAAGGCTGCATGTAAAGAATGTTTCCTATTGTTACGAGGGTACGCAGCGAGATGTTTTGAAGAATATTTCTCTGGTTATAGATCTTAGCCAACGCTTGAGTTTGATCGGTAGTGTCGGCGCAGGTAAGTCTACTTTGTTAAAGCTTCTTTGTGCGGAAATGAAGCCTAGTAAGGGCCAAATAGAAGTTGAATTTGATACGGGTTATCAAACCGATTTGTGGCGTGAAGATGTTTATAAGCACTTTAGGGGTTTTATTGGCTATATGCCTCAAGAGGCCTATCTGTCGAATACGACGTTAGGGATCAATGTGGCGCTTGATACAGGTCACACAGATTCGGATGTGATGCGTGCGATTCAGATGGCTGAGCTTGAAGCAGACATCGGTCATTGGGAGCGAGGATTACTCGAAGAGGTTGGTGAAACCGGCGTTAACCTTTCTGGCGGCCAGAAACAAAGGGTTAATTTGGCGCGAGCGCTCTATTCGGGTCGTGACTATCTGGTACTTGATGATCCGCTTAGTGCTGTCGATAGCGACACCGAAGCAAGTTTGATGCTGACCCTTTGTGAAGTGCCACAAGGCTTTCTTTTATGTAGTCACAGACTGACGGAACTAAAACAGACAGACCGACTTCTTGTTATGGAAGACGGCCAAATTATTGAAGATGGAAAGCCGCTTGAGTTAATGCAAAACCCCTATTCGGAGTTTAGCAAACAACTTCAAGCAGGGGAGGTGGCATAATGGAATACAAGAATTTTGTTACAGCGGAAGAGGTCAGCGCTGAACAACAGAATGTCAAAACCTTAACGCGCTTCGTTTCATCGTTGACGTTGTTGAGACGTGTGATGTTGCCTACCTTGGTGGTGATTTTATTTGCAGCCGCCACGCCCCCTTACTTTCTTTGGTTGGTTGGCGAAATGGTTGATTGTTATGGCGCCTCTGGTTGCCAGGTCGTGCACGATGTTTTCGGTTGGGAGATAGTTGTACCTGCGACCTTATCAACGTTGGTGATGATTACGGTTTTTGCAATGTTTTGCCGAGTTGCGGCCTGGACATCATTTGAGTTGGCTGGCCAATGGTCAACCCAGTCGATTCAATCCGACATGATGGGTTCGATGAGTCACGTAAGAACAACATTCTTCGACGAAAACCCATCCGGGCGACTGATTAATAGGTTGTTAGGTGACTACAGTATGTTGCGACTAGAAGGTGTGATGTCTGTCGGTGATACCGTTAATGGGCTGGCGGAAGTCCTTTGTGTTGGCTTGCTTATTATGCTGGCTCACCCGGTCGCTGGCATGTTGATTGTTCCAGTTGTTCTTATGTATGTGCTTTTGCAGTCCCAACTGGCACCGATGATGAGTCATGCCAGGGAGATTCGCGCGGTTAAGATTGGCGAGGCACTACATCGTGAAACCGACCTGATTGAGGGGAGGACAATTTTCAGCTTGTATGGCAAGCAACAAAATCTTCTGAACCGTATTCAGAAAGCCTTTGGTGCGTCCATGAATATACAATTGTTTTATTGTCGCTTGATGAGCTGGGGTATGTTGTGGATGGGCTTAATATCAGCATTCTATGCCATCGTCGTTTATGGCTTTATCGTATATGGCCTTCACAATGAACTGCTAAGCATAACCCTGGCGGCGGTGGTCATCACGGCTGTGTTTAATTTGAATAACATCTTTTTCGGATTAGCTTGGGATATGTCATTTCTAGGGGAAACAGCATCCCATGCGCGACGGGCGTTTTTTATGATTGATTTACCTCATGAAACAACGCAAGAGTCAGCGGTTAGAGATGTTAGCGCCTGCGAACTCGATCGTTTCGCTAGCAGGGAGCTCAGCGGTGATATTGTGTTTAGGGGCTATGGTATGTCCTATCGAGATGACACGCCGTTAATCTTAAATGATCTTTGCGTCACTATTCCTGCGGGTTTAAAAGTTGGCATCATAGGTCGAACGGGGGCCGGTAAGTCGAGTTTGATGCAGGCACTTTTTCGCATGGTTTACCATCAGCAGGGTGACATTACGATTGGTGACCAGTCTATCTTTGACATGGATGTCACGTCCCTGCGCAGCCAGTTTGGCGTTGTGCCACAAGATCCATATCTGTTCATGGGTACGATTCGATTTAACCTTCAAGGCGATCTGCATGATGTATCGGATGAAACTTTGAACGGTGTGTTAAGAACGGTTGGCCTTAAGATGGATCTAGATGCGCAAGTGCTTGAGGGTGGTAAAGACTATAGTGTTGGCGAGCGTCAGTTACTGTGTTTGGCGAGATTGGTTCTGCTGAACAAGAAGTTTGTTTTAATGGATGAGCCAACAAGTTCACTGGATAGACGTTCAGATGAGCACATTCAACGATTACTCCGTAACGAATTGAATGATAAAACTGTCATAACTATTGCGCATCGATTGGAAAGTCTCGACCACTACGACTTAATAATCGAAATGGCCAATGGACGTTTGTTGCGGCAGGGCCCGCCGTCAAAAATCATTCCGCTGATTAGAAATAAATATTTGGATGAGCAGGTTGGCTAGTTAGAGGTGTATTTATAGCGATATCTGAGTTTGTCAGATATCGCCCTCTTTCACGTTGATGTGTTTGTTAACAATGTTAATTTCACCGGCTGACATTTGTCTCGAGCCCAGTCAATCTAGAAATGAGCACTGCCTGGTGTTCTTGGGAAGGGAATGACGTCGCGGATATTCTCCATCCCCGTCACGTAGTTCAATAGTCGCTCGAAGCCGAGCCCAAAGCCGGCGTGTGGCACAGTGCCGTATCGGCGTAGGTCACGATACCACCAGAGTTCTTCCCGCAATGCTGGGTCCATACGTTGATCTAACACATCGAGTCGTTCTTCCCGTTGACTACCACCAATAATTTCACCAATGCCGGGTGCCAACACGTCCATCGCGGCCACGGTTTTTCCGTCGTCATTGAGACGCATATAGAAAGCCTTAATCTCAGCTGGGTAGTTCATGAGAATAATCGGTCGACCGACATGCTTTTCGGCCAGAAAACGCTCGTGTTCCGATTGTAGATCCAGTCCCCATTCAACGGGGAATTCGAACTTTTCTTTGGATTTTTTCAGTATCTCGATTGCCTCGCTATAGTTCATACGCTCAAAATCGTTATCAATGATCGTGCGCATGCGAGTAATAACGTTCTTGTCGATTCGTTGCTCAAAAAAGGCCATGTCGTCTTCTCGTTGATCGAGTACTGACTGCATGACGTGGGTGAGCAAATTTTCTGCTAAGTCGGCGTTGTCATTGAGGTCAGCAAAGGCGATTTCGGGCTCAACCATCCAGAATTCAGCGAGATGGCGACTGGTATTTGAGTTTTCGGCGCGAAAGGTCGGACCAAAAGTGTAAACCTTAGACATGGCGAGGCAGTAGGATTCAACGTTCAATTGACCGCTGACCGTTAGAAACGAATCGCCGCCGAAAAAATCCTGACCGTAGTCAACTTGGCCGTTATCACCGATCGGAAGATTGGTTGCGTCAAGTGTGCTGACCCGAAACAACTCGCCGGCGCCTTCGCAGTCGCTGGCGGTAATAATGGGTGTATTTATCCAATGAAAATCATTGTTAAAGAAGTAATTATGAATTGAATTGGCAAGGGTCGTACGAACCCGGGTGATAGCGCCGAAAGTGTTGGTGCGTGGGCGCAGATGTGCAACGGAACGTAGGTACTCGAACGTGTGACGTTTTTTTGCGATGGGGTAGGTTTCAGGTTCATCAACCCAGCCGATGACTTCAACACGCGTCGCATGAATCTCTACGCTTTGACCTTTGCCCTGAGACTCAACCAATTCACCTTCAACAATCACCGCCGCGCCTGTGGAGATTTTAAGCACCTCGTCTTCATAGTTGTCGAGTTCACTCGGTACAACCGCCTGGATTGCGTCAAAACAGGTGCCGTCGTGAATGGCGATGAACGAAATGCCGGCTTTAGAGTCGCGCTTGCTGCGTACCCAGCCTTTCACAGTCACCGCAGTACCAACACTGGTTGTGCCGGATAGAAGAGATGATATGGTCGATTTTGTCATGGTGCCTGCTCCGCAGCTGCCGATGTATTGAGGCTATGATAGCAAAACTTCACAATTCAATGATGGTAGTATTCGAGCAAATACAAAATAAATGAGGTCTGTAGCCAAGGTGGATAACGAACTAATACTAGAGCAAATTCAAATTGGTCCGATGGAGAACTTTACCTATCTGATTGGATCCCGTAGCAGCATGGAAGTGACCGTGGTGGATCCGGCTTGGGATATCGCTGGCTTGATGAATCTAGCCAATGAGCGCGGCTATAAAGTGACTTCGGCCCTTATCACTCATTACCATCCCGATCATTGCGGCGGCTCTTTTGGCAGCAAGACCGTGCAAGGTGTTGCTGAATTGCTGGAAACGAACCCTGTTAAATCTTATGTTCATAAGCTGGAAGCCGAAGGGGTGAAAAAGGTGACGGGTATTTCAGATAGCGACATCGTTAAGGTTGAGTCGGGCGACAAACTGAAAATTGGCGATATAGAGGTTGAGTTCTTGCACACTCCGGGACACACCCCGGGTTCCCAATGCTTCCGCATTAAAAACACCCTTGTGTCCGGAGACACATTGTTTATAAGTGGCTGCGGGCGTGTCGATCTGCCTGGTTCGAATTCTGAAGATATGTATCGCAGTATTCAAAAACTAGCTTCGCTGCCAGATGAAACCGTTCTTTTGCCCGGCCATAACTACTCCGAGGTACCTAATGCGACCTTGGCTGAGGTTAAGAGAACAAATGTTCATATGCGTATTAAAGACATTGAAAGTTGGAAGATGATGATGGGGGACTAGCTGCTTTCGTCTAATAGATTGTTCGAGATCAAGCATCATTGTAAAAATAAAGGGGGTAACGACATGCTAAAGACGTTGGTTGAAGGTCTGTCCTTTTCTGAAGCACCTAGATGGCATGAAGGCCATCTTTATTATTCCGATTTCTATCGTTTCAAAGTTGAGCGGGTCAATTTACAAGGCGTTGTTGAAACCGTCGCTGAAGTGCCGACTCAACCTTCGGGCTTAGGTTGGCTACCAGATGGTAGATTACTGATTGTCTCTATGTTGAATAGAAAGATACTTCGTCAGGAAAAAGGTGGTGAACTCATCGAGCATGCGGACCTGAGTAAGATTGCGTCATTCCACTGCAACGATATGGTTGTTGACCGGCAAGGCAGAGCCTATGTCGGTAACTTTGGTTCCGATATTGAAAAACCTGGTGCAAAGCCTGCGCCCGCGACACTTGCGCTGGTGCATCCGGATGGACGGGTTGAATCGGCTGCTGAAGACATATTGTTTCCTAACGGAACGGTCATCACATCGGACGGAAAGTTACTCATTATTGCTGAGACCTTTGGTCGCAGACTCACCGCCTTTAACGTTGCTGCCGATGGCGCGCTTTCGAACCGTCGAATTTGGGCAAATACAGTGCCTCATTTCCCTGATGGGATTTGTCAGGATGGGGATGGCGGTGTCTGGATCGCCGACCCTGTTAATCACTGTGTTGCGAGATTTGTGGAGGGTGGTGAGATTACCGATAAAATCGAGACGGGCTGTCCTAGCTACGCGTGTATGCTTGGTGGTGAAGACGGACGACGGCTTTTCATCTGCACGGCTGATGCAGCTGGCGCTGCCGCAGCGGATTCTCGAAGTGGCAAAATCCAGTACATCGATGTTGCCTATACAGGTGTTGGACAACCTTAATGTCGGTATTTGATGCGTAGCATTCATTCGCCCTGTTTGAAAGAGATGTCGATTGAACAACGAAAGCTGAAGCGTATACTCAGTTAACGAATCACCTCAACAATAAATACATCAATAACAAGTAAGGAGATGTGCATGTCTGATTTGACCATCAAACGAAGATCTTTACTGAAGAGCGTTTCAATGGCCGCCGTTGGTGGACAAGCGTTACTTCGAACCGGCAACCTGCAGGCCGCAGTCGACGAAGCAACCCGCTCAGTCGAGTCATGGCCAAAGATGGAATATAGAGAGCTGGGAAAAACCGGCTTTCAAGGTAGTCGTCTCGTGTTTGGTTGTGGCGCGGCGCTGTCAAATGGTCAGGCAAATGACTTGTTGGAGCCTGCGCTGGCATCGGGCATTAACGTTTTTGATGTCGGTTTTCGTTCCTACTATCGCGATGCGGAGATGAATCTGGCACCTTTCTTGAAGAAGCATCAAGATGAAATATTTCTTATCTCCAAGGCGATTGCTGGTGATATCTCAGCTGAGGATGAACTGAGTGTCGCCGAGGCTAAAACTGCTGCAAACAACTGGCTCAAGGCGCTTGATGCAAGTTTGTCTGAGCTGCAGGTTGATCATGTAGATGCTTATTATTTAATGGCTGCCAATAATGTTTCGCTGATACGAAGTGAAGAGATTCAATTGGCTTTTGATCAAGCTCGGACAATGGGTAAAGCATCTCACTTTGGTATCAGTACCCATGAAAATGCTGAGCAAGTTTTGTTGGCCGCTGCGGATACCGGCTGGTATAGCCTCGCTCAGATCGCAATTACCCCGGCGGGTTGGTATGACTTTGCTAATAAGGATATTTTAGCAGGTTCGAAAAATATGCAAGAGCTCCAACCGGTGTTGGCTGCCGCTAGAAAGGCAGGTATTGGACTTATCGGCATGAAAGCGGGGCGCCACTTGGCTGGACGTAAATGGTTTGGCTGGGGTTCTCCAAATGCCTATGACGGGTATTATGATGAGAATGTGATGAGCGCAAACCTTACCGCTTTCCAAAGAAGTTATGCTTATGTTCTCGCTAATGGATTGGATGCGGTAAACGCGGACATGCAAATTTGGCAACATATGCGAGAGAATTTTGCTGCCGCAACCAGCGCGCAAACCTATTTCGTCTAGTTAGTTTAGGTGGCAGTTCGTTAACCAAGATTAGTCGACGTCGATTCCGGCGTCGATGACCTGCGGCCCGAGTTATCGCAGTGCCGCCCGGAGATTCTTTTTATCACCACACTAATTACGATTGAATAGCGATTCCCCGGGCTTTTCCTAGATCAACTTATTGCTGAATCTAAGCACGGGAATCTACTTATCATTAGAGACGATGTTGACTCACTGCTGGCAATCAAGAAGATTGCCAGCCTCAGATTTCGTTTGATGTCTGACTAGTAACGCGCCTAATCGGGCGTTTTTTCACCCCCCAAAGCGGAGAAAAGTTCAGGTAAGAATCGTGAAAACTCTAATGTCATGTTGACGAATGCAGCATCTAGTTTTGCAATTGGATCTTCATCTTCCATGTGCTCGTCGTTGAGTGATTCGAATTTGATTCCGCGCAGAACAATATCTTTATCAACCGACATGCCTAAATCTCCATGCCATTGAATGCCGACTCTGGTGCAGACCTTTCCCGCTTCTAAATGTGATCGTATCTCTTTCGTGTCCAAATCCTGACGTCGACAGGAGACAGTCGACGTGTCCTCAATGTCGAGTAAATCGCACTGATCACCCAGGGTGAAGTTATCCGGTAGTTTGCGATGCATTAGCCAGTTGGAGAAAACGTCTTGAGGTTTTTGTTGAACCTGCGGAGGCACAACGGGGAAGCTGCCAAGAGAATCTCGAATGCAATTGATGAACAGTTCAGCTTCGGACGCGGTTGGTGTGCCGATAATCAACAGATTGTCTTTCGGTGAGATGTAACCAAGCACCTGTTTCGACTTCGCTAAAGCTCTTGGTAGTAGCTCCGCTAACGTATTCTCTTTTATCGATTTTCGCTCTTTACCGCGAACCCGCCGCTCTTCGATCGATTCGATTTTATCAATTTTTTCCATTACTGCTTCATTCAGCGCGCTGGTCGGTATGACTTTTTCCTCTTTCCTTGCACACAACAGGTAACAACCGCTGACCTCATGAACTAAAGGCGCATCTTCGCCTTTGCCGATCGGTGAGACCCAACCAAAACTGGATGGCTTCATACCGCCGCAAGGTACAAAGCGTCGAGCATTCAACATATCCACAAGTTCATCAGATGTGGGCTGGAAAGGTTTGGTAAGTCGGTAAATCGTGGCGTTCTTGAATAGCATGTATCGGGACCAGACAGTGGATGGAAGAAATAAAAACGGGTTCGTAGTACAAATCAAGGCGGCATTATAGCGAAAGCTTTGGGCAGCGTCTTGATCGACTCATGAGATCGGTTCATGGCAAGATGGCGCCGACCGTTAAGCTAAATGTTCGTCAGTCCAAATGAGTCAAAAATGTACCTTTAAATGATAGGCAGCTAGGAAAATATCAAATGTCAGAAACACCCGGTTGGTTCAAGCGTGCGATCGAAACGCCTTATGTGGATAAAAACATCGAAGTTCAGGGTGTCAATATCCATTATTTATCGTGGGGAGACGACGCTGACAAACCCGGTTTGGTTTTTGTTCATGGTAATGGTGCGCACGCACATTGGTGGACATTTGTGGCGCCCTTCTTTCTGACTCACTATCGAGTGGTAGCGATTGACCTTGCAGGCGCAGGCGATAGTGGTTATGCCGATAGCTACACAGCGGAGAGTTTTGCTGCTCAAATTGCTGCGGTTGCCAATGATGCTGGCTTCGGCGATGACACGATCGTTGTAGGACATAGTTTTGGTGGATTTATTACTCTCAAAACCGGTTTGCTTTACGAGGACCAATTGGCCGGTATTGTGCTTGTCGACTCGGCGGTAAGACCGCCGGATTTTCAGTGGGAGAGGGATCCTAGACGATCACCAATTAAGCCAAAACGGGTATACGATACTTATGAAGCCGCGCACAGCCGCTTTCGGCTTATGCCTCCACAGGACTGTAACAATCAGTTTATCCTAGATTACATTGGCTCTCATTCCTTGAGAGAGGTGGAGAACGGCTGGACCTGGAAGTTTGATGACACGATGTTCAGTAAGTTCGAGTTCTCTGACAAACAGCATGAGGATTTGGCAAATTTACGATGTCGAGTTGGGGTTATTTACGGCGAGGATAGTTATCTATTTAGCCAGGAAATTGCTGATTACATGTTTAAGGTCTTGGATGAATCAGTTCCATTTGCCGGTATTCCTGAAGCTCAACATCATCTTTTCCTTGATCAACCGCTGGCGTTTGTAAGTGCGCTGCGGACATTGTTGGCAGAGTGGCGTCACTCGCTTCCCGATAGAACCTACAATTAATGAAAACAGTCGGTCATAGTCGTATTTTTGTGAGTCGAGAAGACGCCGTCATTGTAATGTCAATCCGATGTGATTATTTAGTGCATTGTCGCAGCTTTGTATTGCTATAATCAGCGCCACTTAACTCGGGACGGTAACAAGAATGACGGCAAGATATACCCGCGAAGTCTCTTGTGTGTCTCGGCAACCCGGTCTCAATCGCGGCAGCTGTCTTTCGGCACTCACCTACCCGCTGTTCGTATGTTTGTTACTGATCTCTTCAGGATTACCCCAAGCCGCCTTAGGTAATGAACAGTTTGTTCAAGAGCTCGAACGCTCACTGCTAGTGCCGTTGGTCGATCAAGCGCCCGGAGCTGCTGTGGTCGTTGTGGTAGATGGTGAGGTGGTGATGCAAAAGACTTGGGGCGTCAAGCGGCAGGGCGATGACACGCCCATTACGCCCTTTACTTTGTTTCGAATTGCTTCTATTTCTAAGACATTCGCCTCAGCTGCTGCAGCCATCTTAATCGAAGAATCTAAGTTGTCGTGGCAAACACCGCTCAATCAGAGCCTGAACGTTGATTTTAAACGCAAGGATTATGGTGATCAGATCAATCTGTCTCACCTCATGTCTCAAACATCTGGTTTGATGCCCCACGCCTATACAAATTTGGTCGAAGACAATATGTCCTATAAACGTATTGTCGATCGTTTGAATAGGGTCGACTTTGTATGTGAACCTGGCAAGTGCTACGGCTATCAGAATGTCGTTTTTAGTCTAGTGGGTGACGTTGTGGAAGCCAATACAGGTAAGGATTATGCGACCTTCGTGAAGGATAAATTGTTTGAGCCTCTTAATATGCGGCGTGCTTCCTTCGGTAGAGCTGCCTTTCTGGAAGATGGTAATCATGCAGCGCCCCATGTTTGGACAGGCAACCGTTGGGCGCCAACCCTTACAACTGATCATTATTACCGTATTCCACCAGCCGCAGGCGTTAACGCCAGCATTGATGACATGAAAGTTTGGTTGTTGGCCCAGCTAGGCCACGAACCGCAAGTGCTATCTACAGAAATGCTCGACACGCTGCATACAGGCGTGATCAAAACCACTAGAAAGCAAGCTCACTATGCCGGGCGCAAGGGCATTAGTAACATGCACTATGGTCTTGGCTGGCGTGTTTTCGATTATCGCGGTGAACCCGGGTTTATTCAGCATGGAGGCTACGTGCGTGGTATGCGAAGCCAAATGGTGTTTAATCGTAGACTGCAAACAGGTTTTGTGTTCCTGACGAATTCCGAACCTAATCATCTAGGTAATCTGGTTTTTGACTATCTCGATCTCTACCAAAAGCGTATACCCGTGAAGGAATTTCCTGAAGCTGACTAGAACTTTTGTGATTAGAGTATTTATTTTTCGAATTTGCCGATTAATGCCAATTATTCAAAGATTCAGAGGGCAAATTAGCTTAGAATATATGGTTTTGCGAATACTCGAACAGAGAGTCTTTTCTCTGGTTCAGTTGGTCATAATTAACAACTGTATTTATTATCTCTGATGTTGAAGAGTCGATGTTAAGAACTCAACATTTGTTTGGAAGCTCGTCACTACGGAGGCGCGCTTTCGATAAACTGCAGGGTAACTTAGGTGTATGTGTTGATAAGCAGATACATCTAAGTGGAAAAGCAGCTTGCGCTTGCTGAAATATTTGGGCAAAAATGAGTCAAAGCATCCAATGTTGATGTTAGAAAAACCAATAATTAGAACAATAAATCCGAGTTTCGCATTCTTGTTGTACGGAGTAAGATAGTTATATGCGTTTGCAGGCAATTAAGCTCGCTGGTTTTAAATCTTTTGTAGATCCTACAACAGTCCCGTTCCCCACAAATCTTTGTGCCGTTGTCGGTCCCAATGGCTGTGGCAAATCTAATATCATTGATGCCGTTCGTTGGGTCATGGGTGAATCATCAGCTAAAACCCTTCGTGGTGAGTCCATGGCAGATGTCATCTTCAATGGCTCTACTACAAGGAAGCCAGTTGGACAGGCCAGCATTGAGCTGATGTTCGACAATGTCGAAGGGCGGCTCAGTGGTGAATACGCCGCGTATACCGAAATATCGATCAAACGTCAGGTCACTCGGGATGGCCAATCCAATTACTTTTTGAATGGAACCAAGTGTCGTCGTAAGGATATCACTGACATTTTTCTGGGTACTGGTCTGGGTCCGCGCAGCTATTCGATTATTGAGCAAGGCATGATCAGTAATCTGATCGACGCCAAACCCGAAGAATTAAGGGTCTATATTGAGGAAGCGGCGGGTATCTCGAAATACAAAGAGCGTCGTAAAGAAACCGAGCGCCGTATTTCTCATACCAAAGATAATCTTGATCGACTGAGTGACCTTCGCGAAGAGCTCGAGCGTCAAATTCACCATCTTGAACGGCAGGCGAAAGCCGCTGAAAAATATAAAGAGCTGAAGGAAGAAGAACGTGAAGTTCAATCTCAGTTACTGGGACTAAAATGGCGCGTTATATCCGCGGAAGCGAAAGCCAAAGAAGACAACATTAATCGTCTGCAGATCGAACAGGAAGCCAAGGTCGCCGATCAGCGTCGAATCGATGCTGAAGTGGAACAAAAACGTGATGAGCTGGTTGAGATGAGCGATCAGACCAACGAAGTCCAGAAGCAATATTATGATTATGGGACTGAAATTGCGCGTATTGAAGACAGCATACAGTTTCAAAATGAGCGAAACCAACAGCTAAACAAAGACTTGGAAGAGGCGTCCGCTAATTGGTTTAAAATCCGTGCAGATATCGATGCTGATCAGCGGAAACTTGGCGAGTTAAAACACGAGTTGTCTCAAACCGAGCCGCAGCAGTCTGAAATTAAAGAGATTGAAGAAGCGTCGGTAAGCCTTCTGGCTGAGACCGAGCTGTCCATGCAGGCATGGCAGGAGAACTGGGAGACGTTTAATCAAACCGCCGCTCAGTCACAAAATCAAGGCCAGGTGCAACAGTCAAGAATCGAGGCGCTAGAGCAATCCATAGATCGATTAAATCAGCGCATAGCTTCTCTTCAAAGTGACGTTAGCCGTCTACGAGAATCAACGGTTGAAGAAGAGATCGGGCCGCTTGAAGGGATGCTTGAGACTCAGGAAACACAGATTCATCGCATTGAAGAAGAACTTAAAGAACTGGTTGACCGCATTGAAGGCCAGCGTGAGAAAAACCAATTTGTGTCGGAACGTTTGGATGAAAAACGTGGTTTGTTGCAGGGTTCTAAGGGTCGGTTGGCATCATTAGAGGCGCTTCAGCAAGCAGCTTTAGGTCAGCAAGATGATGCAGAAATGAGTTGGTTGGAACGTCACAACCTAAAAGGCCAAGAACGTTTGGGCGAGCTTATCAAAGCGGATGATGATTGGGCTATTGCGGTTGAAACCGTGCTTGGCGACTACCTTCAAGCTGTGTGTGTCGAAGGTCTTGATGCCGTCAGTACAATTCTCGGGGATTTTGAAAAAGGTTCGCTAAATTTCGTTTCAGCCAAAGGCGGCAGTAGTTCGTCAGCAATAGTGGCTGGTTCAGATAAATTGCTGGATAAGGTAGAAACCCAACTTGAACTCGAACATCTGCTTGGCGGGGTCTATGTTGCACAGAATTTGGACGATGCGCTGCAAAAAAGAAACAGTCTTGGGCAGAGCGAATCCGTTATCACCATGGATGGCATCTGGTTAGGCAAAAACTGGCTAAGAGTTAGTCGCGATCAGGATGCGACAGCAGGTGTCATTAAACGGCAGGCAGAACTTGAACAGCTTAATGTCGATATTGAATCACTTGAAGCCGAGGTACAGCATTTAAGCGGTGAGCTTGAAGGTGGTCTGGCAGCTCTGCAAGTTGCTGAAGCAGAGCGTGAGCAGCAATCAGCACGGCATGCTGAACAGCAGCGAGCTTTTGGTGAGACACGCGCGCAATTAGGCGCCAAGAAACTTCAAGCCGAGCAGATTAAAACCGACTTGCATCGAGCCAACACCGAAATTGAAGAAAGCACAAATCAACTTGATGCAGATGAAGCGCAATTGAAGATCCACCGTAACGGTTTACAAGATGCAATGGACCAGATGGAAAGTGACACATTGCGGCGGGAACAGTTACAAAGCGAGCGTCATGAGAAGCAATCGGCGCTTGAAGAAGCACGGTCTAAGGCAAGACAAGGCAGGGACAACGCACATCAATTAGCACTGCGGATTCAAACCTTAACTTCACAGACCTCTGCAACAGAACATGCGATGTTACGACTTCATGAGCAACAGAATATTCTTGCAGAGAGACGTCAGACTCTCGAAGAAAGCATCAGCGAAAGTGAGGAACCTCAAATACAACTAAAGCACGAGCTTGAGCAACAACTTGAAAAGCGCTTGGAGGTTGAAAGTAGGCTCACTGAGGTTCGACAGAAATCTGAAGCGGTCGAACACACTATTCGAGAATTTGAGCAACAACGATCAAAATTTGAAGAAGAAGTTGAACAGGTCCGCAATTCTCTAGGTCAAGTTCGAATGGATTGGCAGGCATTGGAAGTTCGTCGGTCTACCATAAAAGAACAATTGGAAGCGGCCAGTCAGGATTTGGACACGGTTCTAACAACGCTTCCGGAAGAAGCTAATGAGCAAGAATGGGAAGAGAACTTGACCCGTATCGGTAATCGAGTGCAAAGATTAGGGGCGATTAATCTTGCGGCGATTGACGAGTTCAAAGTTCAAAGTGAGAGAAAGCAATACCTTGATGCCCAAAATGATGATTTAGAGCGGGCGCTTGCGACGTTAGAGAACGCGATTCGAAAGATTGATGTCGAAACGCGAACCAAATTTAAAGAAACATTTGATACGGTTAACACGAAGTTACAACAGCTGTTTCCAAAAGTATTCGGCGGCGGCCATGCCTACTTAGAAATGACCGGTGAAGATTTGCTCGATACGGGTGTAGGGCTTATGGCAAGACCACCGGGCAAGCGCAACTCGAGTATTCATTTACTATCGGGCGGTGAAAAAGCGCTGACCGCGATAGCATTGGTGTTCTCTATTTTTAGTTTGAATCCGGCTCCCTTCTGTTTACTCGATGAGGTCGATGCGCCGTTAGATGATGCGAACGTGGGACGTTATTCTAATTTGGTAAAAGAAATGTCAAAAACGGTTCAGTTTATTTACATCACGCATAACAAAATTGCGATGGAGATGGCTGATCAATTGATGGGTGTCACCATGCATGAGCCTGGTGTCTCTCGGCTTGTGTCGGTAGAGGTGGATGAAGCAGTTGCAATGGCATCTGTTTAAGCTAGCAGTAGAGAAGAAAAGGCAAAATCTATGACGGAGTTCCTGATGGATTTCGGATTGAGAGATTGGTTGCTCATATTAGGCCCAGTATTTATTGCTGGCATTCTGATCCATGGTTACTGGCGAATGAGGAGTAACCGTAGCAGTCTTAAAATGGCATTAGATAAATCATTTTTATCTGAATCCGGTAACGGTGATAGCAATGATGATTTTTCAATGCTCCGCGCCGAGTTGCCTAATGGTGGTGCTAGGGTGTTAGACAAGCCTGAACAAACGTCCCTTAATCTTGATGAAGACGTACCGGTATTGATGGACTCGGTTGAGTCCTCGGATAGAGAGCCCTCAGCCTACAAAGAGCCCTCAGCTTATAAAGAGCCCTCAGTTGATGAGCAGCCGCGCGAGAATGTTGACACGTCAATAGAACCAAAACCCGTTTATGCTGAAACGGAAGAAAAACCTTTGACAGCCAGCAGAGATGAAGCCCTTGAGGTAAATGATGCAGGCGATGAAGGACTGGTGGCCGTCGCGCCAATTTCAGCGACCCCTTCAGAACGACGAGATAATACGATTCGCCCAGCTATTGAGCGACCGGAAAAATTTGTCGTCATTCATGTCATCGCAGCCAACGAGCCGTTCTCGGGACAGCGACTACTTGAGTGTCTGGTCGAACGGAATATGCGTCATGGCGAAATGAACATTTTTCATCGTATGAATGACCAGGGAGTATCGATCTTCAGTCTGGCGAACGCGGTTGAACCGGGCGTTTTCGATTTGGCGAACATGGACAGTCTGGCGACACCCGGAGTCAGTATGTTCCTTCGCGTGCATGAATTGAACGAACCTGTGGTAGCATTCGATGAGATGATTGCAGTGGCCGGCTATTTAGCAGAAGAGTTAGGCGGCTCGGTTAAAGACGAAACTCGTAGTGTTATGACTAGCCAGACATTTGAGTACAGCCGTTCCGAAATCGTCAAATATCAACATCAATATCAAAATAAGAACCAATAAATATGTCGGAAGTCGCAGCGTCGGTTGTAGCTGAAGTTGCAAAGCTTCGAGACGAGATAAACCACCACAACTATTTATACCATTCCCTTGATTCACCCGAGTTGACCGACATCGAGTTCGATAAGCTGTTTCGTCAACTGAAATCACTTGAATCCGAGCACCCGTCTATCGTTACATCGGACTCACCGACCCAGAGAGTTGGTGCGAAGCCGTTAGAAGGCTTTGAACAGATTCGGCATGAATTGCCAATGCTGTCGCTCGACAACGCATTTAACAGTGAGGATCTTCAGGACTTTGACCGTAGAGTGATCTCTCGACTGCAGGATGAAAGTCAGATCGAGTATGCCTGTGAGCCTAAGATAGATGGTATTGCCGTTAGCCTCTTGTACGAAGACGGGATTTTGGTGCGTGGTGCGACCCGCGGCGACGGCACCACTGGTGAAGACATAACCCACAATGTAAGAACTATTGAGTCCGTGCCGCTAAAACTGATCGGTGCAGGTTATCCAGGTCGGCTTGAAGTGCGAGGTGAAATTTATATCGCTCGTTCAACCTTCCAGTCCCTCAATCAACAAGCTGAAGCAGAGGGTGAAAAACCTTTTGCAAATCCTCGCAATGCTGCAGCCGGCAGCGTGCGACAGTTAGACGCACGCTTAACTGCTAAGCGCAAGCTCGCGATGTTCTGTTATTCCGTTGGGCTGGTCGAGAGCGGCGAGTTGCCATCAAAGCATGGCGAGATACTGCAGCAGCTAAAATTATGGGGTCTTCGAATTAATCCTAAGATGGCTATCGTGCAAGGCGCTCAGGCTTGTGTTGAATACTACAATGATATGTTGGTCGAGCGTGACCAGCTTGACTATGACATCGACGGGGTGGTGTTCAAGGTCAATAGTATTGCCCAGCAGACAAGTCTTGGCATTCTTACGAGGACACCAAGATGGGCCATTGCACATAAGTTTCCAGCTGAAGAAGGTATTACCGAATTGCTCGACGTTGAGTTTCAAGTTGGACGAACAGGCGCGATAACACCGGTTGCAAGACTAAAGCCGGTCAAAGTTGGTGGCGTAATGATCAGTAACGCAACCCTACATAATATGGATGAAGTCGGCCGTTTAGGTGTGCGAATTGGCGATCTTGTTCTACTCCAGAGAGCCGGTGACGTTATACCCAAGATCGTCGGTGTTGAGAAAAAATCTGAAAATGGTAAGAAAATCCTATTACCAAAAACGTGCCCGTCCTGCGGTTCGGAGGTTCTTCAGTTACAAGATGAGGTGATTGCTCGCTGTAGTGGTGGGCTGATTTGCCAGGCACAACGTCAGGAAAACATAAGGCACTTCGCTTCAAGATTGGCGATGGATATTGAAGGCTTGGGTGATAAGCTCGTCCTTCAACTTGTCGAAGCTGGCCTCATCAAAACATCTGCCGACCTCTATGGTTTGTCTTTAACAGAGTTAGTTGGGTTAGACAGGATGGCGCCAAAGTCTGCTAATAATCTCTTGGCTGCATTAGAAAAAAGCAAGCAAACGACGCTGCCGCGTTTCATATACTCGCTCGGTATTCAGGAAGTTGGAGAGTCTACAGCGAGAAGTTTAGCGATGCATTTCGGCGATTTGGACGCACTTTTAGCGGCTGATGAGATGAGTTTGCAGCGGGTATCTGATGTTGGACCTATTGTGGCGAAGAAGATTGCGCGGTTTTTCTCCCAAAAAAGTAACCAAGACGTGATAGATAAGATGCGTAGGGTGGGTCTACATTGGCCAGCGATCGAAGTGTCTGCTGCAGCGGATGTATTGGCAGGCAAAACCTATGTGCTCACCGGGACACTAAATCAGATGAATCGAAATGAGGCGAAAGCCAAACTGCAGTCCCTTGGCGCGAAGGTGTCAGGATCTGTTTCAAAAAATACGGACTGTGTTGTTGCCGGTGATGCGGCAGGTTCGAAACTCGTGAAAGCGCAAGAACTAGGAATACCTGTGATGGACGAGCAGGCGCTCGTTGATTTCTTAGCGGAGCATAGTTTGTGAACAACACAGCGTTGTTATTGGTAGCGGTATTGTTTCTCATTGGCTGTACAAGCTCTACACCCGCGCAGCAGGACAATGTTTGCGAGATTTTCTATGAGAAGAAGGGTTGGTACAAAGATGCCAAAAGGTCTCAAAGAAAGTGGGGTACACCGATTCCGGTAATGATGGCGTTCATTCACCAAGAATCGAGATTTAGAGCACGGGCAAAGCCACCGAGGAAAAAGATTCTTTGGATATTTCCCGGTCCTAGGCCGGCCAGCGCTTATGGTTATTCACAAGCGACCAATGAAACCTGGAAGGCTTATAAAAAATCGACGGGCTCATGGAGTGCGGATCGTAATAAATTTCACGACGCGATAGATTTTATTGGTTGGTACAACGATCAAAGTTATAGAAGAAATAGAATCCAAAAAACAGATGCATTTAATTTGTATCTTGCTTATCACGAAGGCCAAGGGGGTTATGCAAAGAAATCATATGTGAAAAAAGGCTGGCTTACCGATGTGGCGAATAAAGTGTCTAACAGATCTGGCATGTATCAGGGCCAGCTAAAAACCTGCGAGAAGAACCTTAATCGTAATTGGTTCACGAGAATGTTCTTTAAGGCGTAATTCGCCCTAGCGCTATTAGCGCGTTTTTTTTGGTATGGTAAGTTGATGTTAAGGACTTATCCAAGGTTACAAGGGGCTTGGTACCTAGCCAGCGCGGCGAGCTAATTCTCTGCGGTTGTTAGATCGGCGAGATTCATTACGACGACGTTCAAAGTCGACGTGTTCATCGGCAAGACGTCGCTCAATCCGTCTGCGATTCTCTTCTCTTCTATCTGAGCCCGTGCGTTTGTTATCGATTGCGTCCGTTTCAGTAGACATGTTGATCTGCTCCTTTTTTCAGCACCGCACCAAGACCTTAATTAAGCGACGTTAGGTGGCGCTTTTTTAAACACTCTCGTCAGTACCTTACATCAGGGCTCGCATGGCGAGCTGCATATCGGCTGTTTGGTTCAACGATATTTGCTAACGACGTTAGTTAAGTATGATCGGTCGAGCGACGGAGAAGGTCAAGGACTCTATGTAACTTATTTGTAAGTGTGTCCGATTCAAAAAGGAACAACATACGGGTGAAAAGGCTTCCGCCTGATTAGTGCTGGATAGCACTATGTGGGTTAGGAACAATGGTAAACTAACTATTTGATTCGAGTAAATAATGTTAACCGATGAACTGAAATCGGAGATTCAAGTCGCATACTCCAATTTGCTCGAGGCAAAGGGCTATGTCGCCCGTCACTGCCAAAAGCAAATGATTGCAGATGTTGCTAATACACTTGGTAGCATCGAAGTTGATGAAGACGGGGCAAGAATCTCCGGTAATCCTGTTTGTGTCATAGAGGCCGGTACAGGTACGGGCAAGACAGTTGCTTATGCAATGGCGGTATTGCCTATCGCCAGAGCGATGGGTAAATCTGTCGTTATCTCGACAGCGACAATTGCACTTCAAGAGCAGATCGTGTTTGTTGACTTACCAGATATTCGGGAGCATTCCGGTGTCGATTTTTCTTACACGTTAGCGAAAGGGCGAAGGCGATATCTTTGTCTATCAAGACTCGACTCGCTACTTCAAGATGTTCAGTCGCCCAATCAGAGCCTCGCCTTCTACGATGATGAAATGTACCAATCGGATGAATCCTATCAAGCTTTGTATGAATTGATGCTGACTAAACTTGGTCGTGGCGATTGGGACGGTGATAGGGATAACTGGTCAGATGAGATAGCCAATGACGCTTGGTTCCCGGTTAGCACTGATCATGTCCAGTGCACGGGTCGGCAGTGTTCACACTATGAGAATTGCTATTTTTATAAGGCTAGAGAACAGATACATCGGGTTGATTGTATTGTCACCAATCACGACTTAGTGATGTCTGATTTGATGATGGGTGGTGGTGCTGTGCTACCAGAGCCAGAAGACACTATTTATATATTTGATGAAGGGCATCATCTGCCTGACAAGGCGATTAATCATTTTGCGAGTTTCCTGCAGGTCAGAAGCACTCAAGGTTGGTTAGAGCAGATACCGGGCATCCTGAATCAATTGAACGAAGAGGCGGGGAGTTTGGGGTCCTTGAATATCGCATCCTTCGATGATTCGGTGGTCAACTTGATGCAGCGATTGGAGGAAGTGATTATTCTCTTTGAACCGTTGCGAGAATTTGCCGAGGGAACCGATACCGATATGCGTTATCGGTTCCCCAGTGGTCAGTTGGAGCTTGGCCACCGTGATTTGGCTCGAGTGCTGTTTCAGGAAACAGGTCGGTTGCAAGGTCAACTAGCAATCCTTGAGGACCGCTTAGAAGAAGAGCTTGAAGATGAAAGTTTAAAAGAGAGTATGGAGCAATGGTTGCCCGTTGTTTCCGGTATGAATGCGCGAGCCGAGGGTTGTATGAACCTGTGGCGTGAAATGATGTTAGAGGACAACGCATCTGAACCGCCGCGAGCGAGGTGGGTAAACTTTCGTGAAGGTGACGAGTTAGCGCTGCATGCGAGTCCTATTGCTGTCCATGATTCGTTGCAAGAATTGCTATGGTCTCGATGCTTCGGCGCAATAGTGACGAGTGCAACGCTTGCTGTCGGACAAGATTTCTCAAGATTCCAGCGTCGAACAGGTATTGATGCGAGCAATCATTTCCGCGCTCTGCAGAGTCCGTTTCGTTATCAAGACAATGCGATTCTGAGGGTGCCGCACATGTCTGTGGACCCTAGAACCGCAGACGATCATAACGACGCTGTCGCGTCCATGCTGCCTGAGTTGCTTAAAGACGGCTTGGGTAGTCTTGTGCTTTTCTCGTCATGGCGGCAGTTGTACCGGATTACTGAAGCACTACCCGATGAGTTACTCACAAGGGTAATGAGCCAGGGTAGCCATTCCAAGGCGGAGATCGTGGCGCAACACAAGCGCAAGGTTGATGCGGGAGAACAAAGTGTGATTTTCGGCTTGGCGAGTTTCTCGGAGGGCATCGATTTACCCGGGGACTATTGCACGCATGTTGTCATTATAAAAATTCCCTTTGCGGTACCGGACGATCCGGTGGGTGCAACCCTGAGTGAATGGATTGAAGGTAATGGTGGTAACTCTTTTCAAGAAATCATGATTCCGGATGCCGCGCTTCGAATGGTACAGTCATGCGGGCGTCTATTGAGAACTGAGAATGATACCGGCACCGTGACTATTCTCGATCGCAGGCTCGTAACGCAACGCTATGGTAATTTGATCTTAGATGCGCTGCCGCCCTTCCGTAGAGAGATTGAGCGATAATTAAGTGGAAATTAGAAAATTTTACAGTGATGAACGCGAAACTTATCGCCGACAAGACCACATTTGGTTTCTTGCTGAATGCGCGCGAAACTCACTTGATTTACACAAAGACTATTATGAGGTGTTGCTTGGTACTGCGCAGTGGCTGGTCAGCCGTTGCGATGATGAAGTACTGACCTTAGGTATTGCTGGTGGACAAGGTAGCGGCAAATCGACATTTTCGCACCTGTTGCTGAAGGCCGTTGAGTATATTTCCGATAAGAGAGGCATGATACTGTGCCTTGATGATTTCTATCTTACGCATGCAGAAAGACAGCGTCTGTCTAAATCAATACATCCATTGCTAGCAACCCGCGGTGTGCCGGGCACGCATGATGTTGAAATGATGTCTTCAGTCATTAATCGAATACGTCATGGTGAGTCGGTGCAAGTCCCAGAATTCAATAAGGCTGAAGATGATCGGAGTAGCTTCAGGCGGGTACAAGGTGGCGAAATCGACTTTGTCATTTTCGAAGGTTGGTGCTGGGGAGCAACAGCGACCACAGAAAATGATCTTATCGAACCGTTTAATAATCTTGAAGTAGAACAAGACTCTAAGGGTATCTGGCGAAATTATGTCAACGATCAGCTTGAACGTTATCAGTCGCTATTTGATACGCAGCTATCTATCTTCTTACAGGTGCCAGACATTGCTGCCGTTCTAAAATGGCGCTGGCTGCAGGAACAAGGATTACCTGACGGCTCTCGAAAAATGTCAAAATCTGCGGTTAGCGAATTCATTCAGTACTACGAACGAATTACCGTACGAATGCTGGCAGAAAGCCCTCAAAAATCAGATATTGTCATTAAGCTCGACCATCAACATCAGTTTTTCTCCGCTGTACTCAAAGATTGATGGGCCATTTGAGCAGGTAAAGTATTGCGCGGGCTCAATTTTCGGTACTCAGGCGGTTTTAATTCAGCTGGTTTCTGATCTTTGTTAGGCAAGATTTTTAGTGTCTTAGGCCAGCTTTCTAACTCTGTTATATAGATGACGCGAGATAGACTCGCTGTATATTCGGTTTTTAGCAACATCCTATTCAGGCGAAATTCAGGTCGACCCATCTAAGGTTAGCCCACGTTCACGTTAATGGGTGTCGGAGATGAAAGAGATGAAACGAAATTGCAGTCGGTCGGATAAACCTAATTCAGCTCGAGTGCAAGTGACGAGGGTTGGTTTGACTGGACCTGGTTTATTCGCCGCGGCGGTGTTCTGTATTGTCGCCCTACCTGCGATAGCCCGAGATAGACACGTAAGCTACGACTACGCTACCGTTATTGATGCTAGGCCAATTTATGAGACACACAGGGTTGAGCAACCTCGGCAGGAATGTTGGACTGAAACGGTATATTCGCAACCCCAAAGGGATAATAGTGTGGGAACAGTTGTTGGTGCTGTTGTTGGTGGAGCACTTGGTAATGCTGTGGGTCACAGTAAGAAGAACAAACAGGTTGGTGCAATTGTCGGCGCTTTACTCGGCGGAACGGTTGGGCGCTCTGTTTCTATCCATCGCAAGTCGCATCAAAGCCAGCCGCGCGCGGAGCAAGTTTGTCGGACATACAATGATTTCTACGAGCAAGAGCGACTAGTAGGGTTCGATGTTCGATATCGATATAACGACGAAACCTATACCACTCGCACAAAACGAGACCCCGGTGATACCATTAAGCTTCGTCTATCCGTCACGCCTGTGACATAAATACGGTAATGATAATGCGTATTCGAGTTTGGTTGATTTTCCTTCTGATGCTGTCCACAACACAGGTATTAATTGCTGAACCCCATAAGTCCGGCAGCAAACCGTCAATGCGCAGCAGTTTGGTACAAGGTTCGTCGAGCGCGGCAATTTCTAATCAGCACGCAGCGGGTAATGTTCGTCAGGAGTTTCCGGGTAGCAAAATATTATCCGTCAAGAAGATGGGTAGTAGTGGTCCGCCGGTTTACAAGATAAAAACCCTGTCAGGAAGCGGTGTGGTCAAATTTGTCTATGTCGATGGTACGAGCGGCGAGGTATTCGAATGAAAAAACGACTTTTGTTGGTAGAGGACGAGACAAAACTACGCGATCAACTATTAGAGCTTTTGGGCCGTCATAACTTTGATGTCGATGTTTGTTCCGATGGTGCTCAAGCGGTTAGTGTCATCGGTGATTCGCATTATGATATTGCTGTCGTTGATTTAGGTTTGCCAAAAGTTTCTGGCATTGATGTGATCAAGGCGATTAGAAGCTCCGGTGCGGAATACCCAATATTAATTCTGACAGCGAGATCGGATTGGCAAGACAAGGTGCAGGGTCTGGAAGCTGGCGCGGACGATTACCTGGTGAAACCCTTTCACATACAAGAATTTCTGGCTAGGCTTGAAGCGCTAATCCGGCGCGCAACCGGCCAGTTCAAACCAAGTCTTGAGGCGGGTCCAATTCATTTGGACACGCGTAAAAAACGCGTTTGTGTGTCAGGCGAAGGCGTAGATTTAACGGCCTACGAGTTCAACTTGCTCCAGTATCTTATGCATCGACCTGGTGAAGTCATTTCAAAATCCGAGTTGACTGATCATCTCTACGAGCAGGACTACGATAAAGACAGTAACGTGATTGAGGTCTTCATTGGTCGTTTACGCAAGAAGCTAGATCCAGAAAATGCGCTAAACCCTATCGAGACGGTGAGGGGTTTGGGTTATCGATTTGAACTTGCCATTTCCTGAGTTGGTCTATGCAGATACCTAATTCCCTTCGAGCTAGGTTACTAATTTCAGCCTCTGCGGTACTTTTTGTATTCTTCGGGTTGATGGGCGTTGTTCTTGATCAGTCCTTTCGGCGCAGTGTAGAACAGAGTGTCTCCGAAAAACTTGTGGTTCAGATCTATGGGCTATTGTCCGTTGCTGAGGTTGAACAACAACTGGTTATGCCTGAACAATTGCAAGAACCTGGTTTTAATCTTCCCGGCTCGGGTTTGTCGGCTTTAGTTCTTGGCGCTAATGCTGAAGAGCTTTGGCGAAGTCCAAGCGGCATTGATTTGCTTATCGTTGATGATATGCGAGTCGAATTCCAAACGAGCCTTTCAATTGGCGACCAACGATTTGGGGAGACTCAACACGAGACCGAGCCTTACTTCTTTCAAAGTTATCAAGTTCTGTGGCAAAGCGGGGCTGAAAATCAGCTGCCATTGACGTTTGTCGTGTTGGAGTCGAAAGACCGTTTTCAAGCCGAGGTGGCCAGTTATCGCAACACCCTTTGGTTGCTTCTTCTGGGTGTAAGCATTGTACTTTTATTAGTTCAAGCAGTGGTAATTCGTTGGGGGCTCGTTCCGCTTCGCTATCTTGAGCGGGATTTGAAGCAAATTGAGGATGGTAGGCAGGATGTATTGCAGGGTGATTATCCAAAGGAAATAGATGGTGTAACGCGAAATTTGAACCTTTTATTGTTGAGGGAACGCGAGCAGAGGGAGAAGTATCGTTTAACGATGGCTGATCTAGCGCATAGCCTAAAAACGCCGTTGGCGATTATAAGAGGGTCAATGAACGAGCTGGAGAACCTAGATGTAGGCGGGACTGATGTAGGTCAAAAAAATATCCAAAATGAGATTACTAGTGGTAATGAAAATGATGCCATTGGTACGTATGCAAAACATTTGCAGGGCTCTGCTAAGAGTTCTGCTACAAGTTCTCAATTAAATAGGTCGGTAAATTCATCTGTTCATAACAGCGTAAATGATCAAGTAAGCCGTATGAATGAGATTATTGACTACCAGCTGCAAAGAGCGGTGGTAGGTTCCTCGCATATAATCAAACGCGCTTTTAAAGTTAAGCCGATTGTTACTAATCTCGTTTCGGCGATGGAAAAAGTTTATGTAACAAAGGCGATAAGGTTTGATCTGCAGATAACGGACCAAGATTTTCTTGGAGACGAACGTGACCTTACCGAAGTGCTAGGCAATTTGATGGATAATGCCTGTAAATTTGGGGTAAGTGAGGTCAGTATCAAGCTGTCCAAGATTGATGCGGGTCAGCTAGTCATAGAAATTGATGACGATGGACCTGGCATTCCGCAAGATCAAACAGAGGCCGTGTTAAAGCGAGGTCAGCGATTAGACTCAGCAACTCCTGGGCAAGGTATTGGATTGGCGATTGTCGTTGAGATAGCCGCACGTTATGGCGGGACAGTGTCTTTGGTGCCGGGACTAAATGGTAGCGGCACACACGTCACAGTTATGCTAAGGGGGTAACCTGATGGCGTGTTAGTTATTTACTGCTGGAAGTTCAACGTCTGATTTTCTCAATGCGTACGAGGCGACCTGCTTCGAAGGTGAGCATATCGTAGTACTTACTTTGGCGCTTGTAGATCCACTCTTCTAAAATGTGCTCGCGTTCTTGTAAGTAACCATTGGTGTGTCGCTCGGTACGTAAAGTGTAGCCAATAACTTCTACCGATAATGGCTCACCACAAATATCGCGAATATGAATTTTTAGGTCACCTTCCTCTACTAGGTTGGTGCCGCATCTCAGAGCGTAAGCCGGTAGTGAAATGAGCATTACCATAGTAAAGGTAAGGAGGTGCCTCAACTGTATCCAACCTTCAGTTCGGCTCGGCTAAAACGCGATAGTAAATCAGGGTTGCTGACAGGAGCGCTAAGCCAAGCGACCATCAGATCGTCTAATTGCTCCTGCGTTGATCGGGTTTCTTTATTGCCTTCAGCTAGCTCTCGTTTCAATCTTTGAACCTGATAGGCCATGCGCGCTTGTGCGCTCTCTGGAGGGGAGTCTAAGCCTGCCAGTATCTCGAGTTGAATACAGAGCGTTTCTGCATCTTGCTCAGAGATTGATGCGTTGCCATCCCGTCTTTGCTCCATTGCCAATAATAATGGCGCATCGAGGGCTGTTTCATTTGTCGACCATTGCGTGGTCAACTCGTCGGTCGAAATTTTTCCTGATTCCAGTGCCTGACAGAGATCAGCTAAGCGGCGCATCTCGTTTAGCATCTGACGATGCGACATAGACACCTGTTCTTTGATGATCTGGTAGGCACGCTTTTGAAGTTTTTGAGACTGTTGCCGCAGGGCGTTACCCTGTGCGGAGGTTTTTAGTGATTCAAACTCTTTCTTGAAGTTGTTGATGTGAGATTTGTCTATGATCGTGTCGCTTTCGAGTAGTAAATTGAAGTCATCGCAAAGTTTACGTCCTACCTGTATCACCTCGTTTGCTTCTTGTTTTTGCACTACACTGGCTTCATCTCGCTTTGAGAAAACAGTGTCGCAGGCTTTACGGAATTTTTTCCAAAGCTTCTGGTCGGCTTTTCGATCAGTGATGCCGATGGTTTTCCATTGCGACTGGGCTTTTTTCGTTGCCTCAATAATTTGATTGAGCTCTTGATCTGAAGCCAGTGAGTGTTCGATCAAATCGATCAACTCAATTTTACTCGCTTTGTTAGTCTGCTCTTCGATTTGAATCTTTGTCTCTAGTAGCGCGAGCGCTTCGTTAAACTGGTTTTGTGACCTTTTCCACTGCGCCCGGGGTAGATTATTTAGGTCTCGCCAGCTTTGGCGTGCTGTGAGTACTTTTTGTTTGGTTTGTTTCCAATCTACTGACGCCCAATCGGTGTCTTCGTGAAATTGTTTTAGCTCATCGCACAATGTTCTTAACTTCGTTAGGTTTTCCTGACGCAGCTTTTTTTGATCTTCATAGAATTGTGCGCAAGGTGCGTAAGCCGTATCTCCGTGACCTTTAAATGTAGACCAGAGTTTTTGTGCTTTCCTTGAGTCAGTTGGGCCGAGTTTTTTCCATTCTTCCTGCAGTTCCTTAATCATCTTGGCTTTCTCGATGGGTGCTATATCGAGGTTCAACGATAGGCCCAGCATGCTTTCACAAAGTTCTTCTCGTTTCGGTAGGGTGGCGAAAACCTGCCAGTCTTTTAGAGCCTGAAATTTGGCCGTGGCATCATGAAAGCGTGTGCTAATATCTTTTGACGTATCAACCTTGGCAACTTTCTTTTCTAATGTGGCGTTAAGTTTGCGCGCTCTTTGTAAGTTTCCTTCTTCAAGAACTGACTCGAAAAGCGTTAACGATTCAGTTAAGGAATCCAGCTCTTGCTTGTGACGAGCTGAATCTTTCTCTAGCTGAACGATTTGAACTTTCAGCTTACCTATCATGTCCTCTATCTCGGTAGGTTTAGCATATGCATCAGACCAATTAATTTTCTCTAGGGCGTCTAGGGCTTTTGCTGAAGGAAGGTTTTGAAGGTTGTTGAGCAATTGTTGCCAAGCTTGATACTCGCCATTAAGCTTTTCTAGAGAACTTGTTGTTTGATAGTAGGTTTCTAAATCATCTTTGTCCGGCCAAGCGCTTCTTGTATCGATTAATACTTTCGCTAGGGTTGGTAATAACACTGGCTCTATAGCAAGTTGGGTCTTGATTGCGGTCAGGTCGGATAGTACTTGTTTTTTTTGTACAGTGTCTGCAGCCTGTTTTTCTGCTCTTGATTGAATTTCGGCTGCGACTATCGCTGCGTGTTTTTCAAATTCTTGTTTATGTGCCTCGCTAACCAATTCTGGGTTAGAAATTGTTATGTCGATGAATCCCTGCCGAATGACCTCAAACCGTCTCGGAAACTCGTTTGAATACTCGCTGGTTGAAAGTTTTATAATGGTTTGGAGGTTTTTATCTAAAACAGCTCTAACTTCATCTTGCTGCTGTCGTTTCAGCTTAAGCGCCTCGCGAGTTGATTTGATGATTCGAACGACATTCTTGTCTTTATCCAAAAATTGCTGCTGTAGCGATTCTAGTTGCATCGACTCTGGGAATTCATCGCACAGTTTTTGAGCAGCGGCTTGGTGTATCTTGGAATGATTGGGTGCGTTTAAAATTTCGAGCAGCTGGTTTTCTGTAGATAGCCATAACACGGCGCTTTCTCTTAGTTCGATGGACTCTGCTTGTTTGATAATGCCATTGAGCAAAAGTGTATCTGTTTCGCTATTTATGATCGTTTTAAGTGTATCGGCGGGTTCTTTTTCAGCGAGCTGTACCCAGCGGTTGATGACCGCGAGTTGTTCGGGCTGTTTGCCAGTCTCGGTGCTGCGATGTAGTTTTTCGAGAGCAATTCGGTCATCAATATTACTGATTGCCAAGAGTTTGACGCTATCGTCTTCATCATCACTAACGATTAAAAGAAGTTGTTCAAGCGGCAGCCCAGCAGTAATTGCTTTAGCTCTTACTTTAGGGTCTTTATGTTGCCATTTTGGTGTTGATTCTAAAAATCGGGCGATTTTCATAGGGTCACTAACTACTGCTTAGGGGAGCGAATGTGAGTTGCGTCACTGAGTCATTGCGCTCCGGGTTTGAGTCGGGGGTCACTTATAGCGCGTTGTGAGAACCGTCGCAAAGTGGTTGTTCCTTCGTAAATTTGCAGCCACAGAAGAATAATTTTTTACTCTCTTGGGCCTCATACTTTACCGGTGTGAACTCTGTATCTGCATGAGAGCCGTCGCAGAAAGGTTGTTTCGCACTCTTTCCGCAAGAGCACCAGAAATAATTCTTGCCTGCTTCGACGTCTACACCATACGGCGCTTTCTGGGGAATCTGAGGATCAGCCATGTTTCTCTCCGCTTGTTTGCATGATCTATAGTTTAGTCATTTTATTTGTTGGACCTTCTCGTTCACCCAGATGAGTCTGATTTGGAACTCAGATCTCGACGGAATAGCCTTTATATCGAGGAAATTCAACGATTTGAGCAAGAAAACGAGTCTACTTCATTGATGCGGGCATAGGTAGAGGCTATTTCATAGTCAATAGTAGTGTTGAAATAAAGCGCGCGAGTACATATCATCAAGCGCTATTTTTAACCCTATTCAGACCCAAGGATAATCTATGGATTTCTCATTCTCAGAGGAACAAACCCTGCTACAAGAAAGCGTGCAACGCTTTATTGAGAAAGACTACGCATTTGACCAGCGACAGAAGCTGATTAAGACCGACGATGGGTTTGATCGAGCTAACTGGTCAACCTTTGCTGAACTAGGCTGGCTTGGATTGCCATTTAGCGAGGAAGCGGGCGGTTACGGCGGCGGTGCGATTGAAACGATGATTCTCATGGAAGAATTTGGTAAAGGCCTCGTAGTAGAACCTTACCTCAGTTCTGTTCTATTGGCCGGCAAGTGCCTTGAGTACGGCGGCAATACCGACCAAATCGAAAATACCCTGGCCGAAGTCGTTGCGGGTACCAAGTTAGGTGCTTTTGCCTTCGTAGAACCTCAAGCGCGATTCAACTTGGCAGACACGGTTACAACTGCAGTACAAAGCGTTGATGGCTATACGCTTAACGGCTTTAAAGGTGTCGTATTAGGCGGACCATCTGCTGACTTCTTTATTATTCCAGCCCGTACAGCCGGGGATCAACGAGATACTAAGGGTATTACGCTGTTCTTGGTTGATAGCAACACGGTCGGCCTAAGTCGTCGTGACTATGCAACGGTCGATGGCCTGCGGGCTAGTGAGTTGACGATAGATAACGTATCGGTTGCAGCTTCTGCGGTCGTGGGTGTTCAAGACAATGGTTACGAGTTAATGGAACGTGTCATCGATATGGGCATTATGGCAGTGAGCGCAGAAGCGGTCGGTGCAATGGAAGTCCTGTATAAGACGACTGTAGATTACTGCAAAACCCGTGAACAGTTCGGCCAGCCAATTGGTAAATTCCAGGTGCTGCAGCATCGCATGGTCGACATGTTTGTAGAGCATGAGCAAACAAAGTCATTGTTGTATATGGCGGCTATGCGTCTAGATGACGAGTATGGCGTTCAGGCACGTAAGGCAGTATCTGGGCTTAAAGTGCAGGTGGGTAAAGGCGGAACTTTTGTTGGTCAAAATGCTGTGCAGCTGCACGGCGGTATGGGTATGACTGATGAACTCAACGTCGGCCATTATTTTAAACGATTGACGACAATTGATACCCTGTTTGGAAATGGCGATTTCCATCTGAAGAAGTATGGACAAATCGCTTAGAAAAACAGTGAAAAATAAGTTAAAGCATATCTAAAGGTCATTTAGAGAGAGGTTGGTATGTCTGATACACCAGATTGGTTTTGGGAAGCAGTAGATACTCAGCCTGAAAGTGGTGAGGTCGAGGTCGATGATTGCGATATCAACTACCTCAAGTGGAGTGAAGCGTCAGATCAAGGGCTGCTGTTTATTCACGGGCACAATGCTAATGCTCACTGGTGGGACTTTATTGCGCCTTTCTTTAAGGACGATTACCAAACCGTTGCCATGGATATGTCAGGCATGGGCGACAGCGGTCATCGCGACGCCTACTCGAACGATACCTATGCGGCTGAAATGATCGCCGTTGCTGACGCGCTCTCAATGCCTCAGCAAACGGTGCTTATTGCCCACAGCTTTGGCGGCATGATGGCGCAGCGTACCATCGCAAAGAACCCAGAGCGATTTAAAGGTTTAATCCTAGTGGATTCAGGTGTCCGCCATCCTGAAGATATTGAGGAACGCGATACCCAGGTCGAACGATGGACCAAACCGAAGATTTATCCTTCTCAAGAAGTTGCGCTTTCGCGTTTCCGTCTGCAACCAGCACAGCAATGTGAAAACCAATATCTCGTTAACTACATAGCTCGCCATTCTGCGGAGTACGACGGTGGCGAAGAAGGTTGGGTTTGGAAGTTTGACGATGAACTTAACTCTCGCATGACCATGGCAAGTGAACTAGAAGACGACTTCAAGGCGATTGATATCCCCGTTGCACTTATTTACGGTGCAAACAGTGAGTCCTTTAAGCCACGCAGTGCGCAGTACATGAAAGATATGAAGCCGTCATTGGAACTCATTGAATTGGCAGACGCACAACATCATCTTTTTCTTGATCAACCAATGGCGTTTGTGGAGGCTGTGAAGGGTATCTTGGCGAAGTGGTAAGACGCTAGTTGCGATCATTGTTTTTCACACCTTAGCTTGCCTCAAGCACCAGTTAATGCCGTCTTGGAGGTTCTCTAAATGGCGATTAAGGCTGAGACAACTTTTTTCCTAAAAGACCAACTGTTTAATGCACACACGGTAGCTGAACTTTCGAGCGCCCTCGCAAAGGCAAGGCCTCAGGTCAATCAACGAAAGTTCGAACAAGACATACTCAGTAAGTTTCCAGAACTTGAGTTGAAAGCACGCATTGACTGGATGGTGACAGTACTTGCGCAGCACTTACCTGACAAATATGAACTTGCCTTAGCCATTCTCGACGACCTTTTACCAACACCTTTAGACCCCAATAAATCAGACGATGATTTTGGCGACTTCATTTGGGCGGTACCGGGCGAGTATGTTGCTCGGTTTGGTTGCACTAAACCTCATCTCGCAAGGTCTCTCGCTTTTTTAAAAAAGAGTACAACACGATTCACCGCTGAAAATGCTATTCGGCCCTTCTTAAGAGCCTTTCCAAAAGAAACAATACAATTTGTTCATCGTTGCGCAGTGGATAAAAATTACCACGTGCGTCGACTTGCCTCAGAAGGCATTAGACCCTTTTTACCCTGGGCAGAACGCGCAAACGTCGAGCCTGATGAGATATTTAAGGTGATGGAACGGTTAAAAGATGACCCTACGCGTTACGTCACACGCTCTGTTGCGAATACACTGAATGATTTGTCCAAAATAGACCCAGACAAAGTTGTTGCCACGCTAGATCGTTGGCAAGTGAAAGATTCACATGAGATGACATGGGTTACAAAACACGCACTGCGCACATTAACCAAACAATGCCATGCCGAGGCACTTCTACTACTCGGCTACCCATCAACGCCGGTATTCAATTTAGCCGATGTTCGAACTAACACTCAGGTTCGAGTTGGAGAGGATTTAATCTATGAATGCAAAATCAAATCGAATGCAGCGCAAAATCTAAAAATAGACCTGCGTGTTCACTATTTGAAAGCTAACGGCAGCCGCAGCGCCCGCGTCTTTGCCGTTAAGGACCTTCAAACAAAAGCGGGTGATGTTCTTAGTGTCTGCAAAAAAATCTCTTTCCGCCCCATCACCACGCGAACCCTATATTTCGGCGAACATCAGGTCGAGATATTGGTCAATGGTATTGCGCGGGGTAAGAAGACTTTCGTGCTTGAATGATTCAAGCTCAAACATCTCGCCTTTGTCAGCAAAGCGACTTTACCTTGGCCGAAGATTTCTGACAGAGCTTTGTATATGTGGTCTTCGGTGATCGCGATTAGTGCACTTCAGATGTTTACTAACTTGGATAATTTATTGTACGAATCATAGAAAAACGTTACGTTTCGTGCTTTTGGGCTTATAATTTAGGCGCGAAAGTGCAAAAGCACGAAAGCACGAAAGTGCGAAAGTGCAAGTGAAATTTGAAGGTGTTCAAAATCAGGGTGCTACGATGATGTCTATTCAATGTTTAAGTCCGGCCGATGTTTAAGTATGCCATCTTGGGTGACTCTGAGGTGGTCATAACGTCTCATTATGGGAAATATGAGGGTGCCGAAGCTGACGAGGCGATGCTGGCAATTCTGGAAACGATGTCCTTAGCGGAAAAAGATAGGATTAAGGTGGTTATTCAGGATTATTCTCGAGTCAGGGAGATGACGTTGAATGATACCGATATG
>JAQXDL010000038.1 GCA_029251375.1 Pseudomonadales bacterium
ACCGTAATTAATATTACAGCAAGCCGTGTATAAACGAGTGACGATGCACCGTTTACTAAGGGCGCAAACACCAAGGGGTAATTAATGGATTCAAGTGCACCATCAGACAGTCATCAGCCGGGTTTAAAGTCAATACCTTCCAAAGTCTCAGATATCGAGTTTCAAGAAACCTCACTTGATATTTGGGAAAATAAGTATTGTTTGAAAACTAAACAAGGCGAGAAAGTTGATGAAAACATGGACGCTACCTACCAGCGCGTGGCGAAAGCCCTAGCCGATGTAGAATCTAAGCCCAAGCGCAAAGAATGGAACGAGAAATTTCTGTGGGCACTCAGAAGTGGTGTAATACCCGCCGGAAGAATCATCTCAAACGCCGGTGCTAAAGAACACAAACCCGCAACATCAACGATCAACTGCACAGTATCAGGAACGATTCTCGACTCAATGGAAGACATCCTGCATAAGAATGTAGAAGCAGGTCTAACCCTGAAAGCGGGTTGCGGAATCGGCTACGAGTTTTCTACGCTACGTCCAAAAGGCGCTTACGTCACTGGTGCCGGTGCCTATACATCAGGGCCACTATCTTTCATGGACATCTACGACAAAACCTGTTTTACGGTATCTTCTGCCGGTGGTCGTCGAGGCGCACAAATGGCGACTTTTGATATTGGACACCCTGACGTAATGGAGTTCATAAAAGCTAAACGGGAAGACGGACGGCTACGACAATTTAATCTGTCATTACTCATCACTCAAGAATTTATGGAAGCGGTCAAACAAAATGCCGATTGGCCATTAAGCTTTCCGATGACGCCAAACGAAGTCGAATCCGACAATATTGATCTGAACGACAGCAGTCAGGTGCTATGGCGAGAATTTCCGGTTAAAGGCAAATATGTAGGTAACGATCAGGGACTTGTCGCCTGTCGAATAACAAATACGATCAAAGCGCAACGATTGTGGGACATGATTATGTCTTCGACATACGACTTCGCAGAGCCAGGCTTCATTTTGATCGATAAGGTCAATGAAATGAACAATAACTGGTACTGTGAGGATATTCGGGCAACCAACCCTTGTGGCGAACAACCTCTACCGCCTTACGGAAGCTGTTTGCTCGGCTCGGTCAATCTGACACGATTTATTGAAAAGCCTTTTACATCAGAGGCGAAATTTAACTGGGATGAGTTTAGAGAAGTTGTTGCTGTATTCAGCCGAATGCTCGACAACGTTGTCGAAATCAACGGTCTGCCGCTACCTCAACAACAAGACGAAATCATGCGTAAGCGCCGTCACGGCATGGGTTATCTCGGTTTAGGTTCGTCGATCACAATGATGGGTATGTCTTACGGTGATAGCGAATCCGTAGCATTCACCGAAGACGTCACCAGAGAATTAGCAATTGTTGGCTGGCGCACCGGACTTGAGCTCGCCAAAGAGAAAGGACCGGCACCCATCATGGACGAAGAGTTTATCGTCACGGGTGAGATGCTTCGACAACGGCCTGAAATGATCAAGGATGGCATTGCCATTGGCGACAAGCTGAAGGGTAAAATACTACACGCGAAATATAGCCGATATATGCAAAAAATCGCTAGCGTTGACCAAGCACTTGTTGATGAGATTGCCGAAGTGGGTGTGCGTTACACACACCATAGTTCAATCGCGCCAACCGGCACCATTTCGCTATCGTTAGCGAATAACGCTAGTAATGGTATCGAGCCAAGCTTCGCACACCACTACTCACGAAATGTCATTCGCGAAGGTAAGAAATCTAAAGAGAAAGTCGATGTTTTCTCATTCGAACTGTTAGCTTATCGCTCAATGATTAATCCCAACGCAGCGCCCTACTCCGATGCACCTGAGGCCCAACTACCAGCCTACTTCAAAACAGCAGATGACATCAGTCCGATTAATCATGTTGATATTCAGGCTGCATCGCAAAAATGGATCGATTCGTCGATTTCAAAGACTGCAAATGTACCAACAGACTATCCCTTCGAGGACTTCAAGCACATTTATCTGTATGCCTACGAACAAGGATTAAAAGGTTGTACAACCTTCAGGTTTAATCCCGAAGCATTTCAAGGCGTGCTCGTTAAAGAAGCCGACCTAGAAAACACAACCTACCAATTCACTTTGGAGGATGGTTCTAAGGTCGAAGTTAAAGGCAACGAAGAAATTGAATATGATGGTGAATTGCATTCAGCAGCTAATTTATTCGATGCACTCAAAGAAGGCTATTACGGCAAGTTCTAACTTGAACCGGCCAATACAGGAAGAGAAATGGTTACGAAATTATCAAGCAAAATTGTTAGCTACAACATAAAAAAAGATGAAGAAGTGCAAGAGCAGGTCGATCCACGGGAGGTCATGCACGAAGAAATTAAGCGCCCGGAAGAGTTAAAGGGTTATACCTATAAGATAAAAACACCCCTGAGCGATCATGCGCTATACATTACGGTAAACAACATAGTGTTGAACCCTGCAACCGAGCATGAGCAGGAATACCCTTTCGAGATATTCATTAACTCGAAGAACATGGAACACTTCCAGTGGGTTCTGGCATTGACGCGTGTAATTAGCGCAGTGTTCCGCAAAGGTGGTGACGCAATCTTTATGGTTGAAGAGCTTAAACAAGTGTTTGATCCACAAGGTGGCTATTTTAAAAAGGGTGGCCGATTCATGCCTTCTTTGGTCGCTGAGATCGGTGAAGTTCTCGAAACACATATGAAGAAGTGTGGTCTCATAGAGACCGAGGAACTTAGTGAAGCCCATAAAGAAATGATCGCAGAAAAGCGCGCTTTGTTAGAAAACGGTGCCGCTAATGCGGAAAATGCGAAAGATCCAGCTGAAGTTTCTGGATACCCAGAGGGTGCTCAACTGTGTACGAAGTGTAATACTCAAGCGATGGTTCTCATGGATGGCTGTATGACCTGTCTGTCCTGTGGTGATTCAAAATGCGGATAGGCCGTTAGAACCCCGGGCCAAACCTTCACGACAATAAAGAACCTATGTACAGGTAAGACGCTTTAATGAACGCATATCTATCCCAACTCCAATCAATATTGGATCACGGAACTGAAAAATCAGATCGAACGGGAGTCGGCACAATATCCCTGTTTGGTCTGCAGTCTCGCTACGATCTTGCGAACGGTTTTCCTGCCGTCACCACCAAAAAGCTGGTTTGGAAGTCGATGGTTTCCGAACTGCTGTGGTTTGTTTCCGGCTCTGGCAATATTAATGATTTAAAATCAATCTATAAAAACAATAAGCTTTGGGATCTCAACTACCAAGACTTTTTGAAACGTCACGACCTCGATACTAATGATGGCGATATGGGACGGGTCTACGGGCGTCAGTGGAGACATTGGCTATCACCTCATGGTCACACCATCGATCAGCTTTCCGAAGCCATTAATCTGATCCGTTATAACCCTGATTCAAGACGTATTCTTGTAAATGCATGGAACCCAGCAGAGATCGGTACGCTAGATGTCGCATTGCCTCCCTGTCATGCGTTTTTTCAATTTTATGTTGCCAACGGTAAGCTTTCCCTTCAAATGTATCAAAGATCTGCTGACATGTTCCTCGGTGTCCCGTTGAACATTGCCAGCTACTCACTGCTACTGCACATGGTCGCAAAAATTACAGACTTACAAGTCGGCGAGTTTGTACACACGCTGGGTGATGCACATATTTACCTTGATGCGGTCGAGGCGGCTAAGGAACAAATCGCAAGAGCACCCTATGCACTGCCATCACTGCTCATCAAAGACCGAAATCAATCAACGATCGACGACTTTAAAATGGCTGACTTTGAGCTGATCGATTATGAGTGTCATCCGGCAATCAAGGTGAAGATGGCAGTCTGAAACACAGAGGGTTGTATGACGATACAAAAACCGAAACGAGCAGAAAGCTTAAAAGAACTTGAAGAGATTCAATCCAAGCTCTTTACACCAGAGACTTTCGGTGAAGCTCTAAAGCTGAAACTGAGACCTGATGATGTTGTTATCTCGCCTTTTGGTAAAAGTGGTACAACATGGCTACAACAGATTGTCCATACACTGCGTACCCGCGGCGACATGGATTTCGACGACATCTCAAGAGTCGTGCCTTGGATCGAAACCAGCTATGCACTCGGAATAGACTTAGATGCAGAACAAAGAGCCAACCCCCGCGCATTTAAGAGCCACTTAGACTACGAAACAATACCGAAAGGTGGCAGGTACATTGTGTCCATTAGAAATCCAGAAGATGCACTGAACTCAATGTACAAATTTATGGAAGGCTGGTTCATCGAGCCAGGTGCCATCAGCTTAGATGACTTTGCACTAAAACGATTTATCGCGTCGGAGGGCTATTGGAAACATTTGGCGTCTTGGTGGGCACACCGAAATGATAGCAATGTGCTCATTCTCTGTTATGAACAGATGACCGTCGACCCCGACGCACTGATTCGAATGGTAGCTGAGTTTATCGACGTGCCTTTAGATGACAAGTTATTGGCTATTACATTAGAACACTCATCCTTAACCTATATGCTCGAACACAAGGACCGCTTTGACGACGCCCTCATGAGGGAATTGAGTGAAATTAAAGGTAACCTGCCTAAAGGTAGTGATAGCTCAAAAGTTCGTAGTGGTAAAGTTGGCGAAAATACAATGCCGCACATTGTACAAAAAGAACTGAACGAAAAATGGCGAAAACTGATCCAAGAACCGTTAGGTTTCGCTAACTATGCTGAATTGGTCACGGCATTGCATCACTAAGCTAGAGCGTTACTGATTTGCTTCACTAAAAAAATAAACAACTGAAAAGTCCATAACACCGTTCGTTTGCCCAATCTCGACGCAAGGATTGCAGCGCTCACTAAGCGCTGATTACCTATGTTGGTTGTTGCATTACCAAGATCATAAATGATGCCAATCTGAAAATTTCGCAGCATGGCCATGCGTACGACCCATTGGGTCAACGAGTGTCCAGACTTCAGCATTCTGCATTGTGAATTCTCGGCCGGAGGCCGTTACTCGGACGCCACTATAGCTATCGTCGTACCCTGTTGTTTTCAATTTATCGAACATAGCCGCCCTTTCGTCACGCTGTGCTGGATTAGCTGACTCTTGACTGGGTAGCTGGATGAATTGCTCAAACGAATATTCAAAAATCTGCAACGCCAACAAATTGCCGTAGTTGAAAATCGGTGGTGTTTCTAAACCATGGGACACAACGGCAAAGCTTGCTGTGTTTAGCATAACCAAAACTTCCTCTGGATCATTTGTCGAGATCAAATACTGACCTGTCCAATGCTGATAACTCTGATTGATCAATAGCGCGTGGTCGATATAACTGTTCAAAACTGCTCCCGACATTCCATGTTTATTACCGTCGAGTAAAGGATGTCGATTAATGTGCCAACCCGCAAGTGTCATTGTTTAGCCAACGTGATTTTCACTAAAAATCGTCACGAAATTTGAGAAATATCGACACGAGCTGCGCAAATCGCTTACTAATTAGCCAAACCACCTGGCAAACTATTCGGCAAGATCTAGCTCAAAGCTTCGATTTAAGGGTTAACTTTCTGAATTCAATTGCGGCGGCACCCCAAAACTTATCAAGTGTGACTCGGAGGTTTTAAGTGCGAGCCAGTTAACAGCATCTTTATAGGATCGAAAAGACTGTATAAATTGCTAAGGCCAATTGTCCGCTTTTCTCATTTCAAGTAACAACAGCTCCATCAAATGACTGTCAGTCCGCACCGCTGAATAGCCGGTGGGGCTAAAGCTCATGATTAGTAGCAACATAGGTGGCTTTTTTTCAACTTCATTGAGCGACTCAGCTAGCGTCGTGTTCCTGATATCCCAAAGCATGGGACCATTGCTATCAGTCATGCTTTGACTGATAGCCATTTTTTTTCTCAACACATCGTCTACAGAAAACGGGCCCCTAAACCTGAATGTTTAGCACTCTGAGGCCGACATGCGATCAGACAATTTTTTACCGACCATTGTGATCCACCGCTCGGCCTCTGCCACACCTAAGAAAACACGAATGCGTTTATATTCTGTACTGCTCGAAAAGATCCGCATCAAACCGTCATCTTCATGGGTCATTACGACGAGAACGATCTTTACCTGTACTGAACAATAGCACCTTTTTTTTGCAGCTATCATAGAAAAAATTTCAGTCGTGGTGATATCGAACCAGGCGCAGTTTGTGAGATCAATAATGAGATTGGAAAGGCAATCGCCCGGCTTACTTAAGCGTGCTCCAGCTTCGACAAGTGCCTGAGTGTCAAAAGGTGACTGCAGAGTCACCTTGTTAAATTTATTAGAAGTTGCTTTTTAAGACACTTGAGTCAACTTGTGTTGTGATCAATAACAACAATTTATTCCTAACTGCATATTCCTGACAGCATAGTCCTAACAGCATAACTCTGAGCTTTGTTGGGCATTTGTAGTTTGAGAATCTAACGGCGTCTACGTTTCTCCAAGGAACGCTAAACGACAATGGAGGCGAGACCAAATAAAAACTAACTATGAGCCAATATGTCAGAGGCTCATAACGTTACAAATTCATTAATCGACCTATCTTTTCGCACCTCGTCGGCTCTAAATACTTTACCGTTCATAACAATGTAGACCCCTTCAGATAGAGATTGCACAGCGGCAAAAGCCATTCCAACGTTAAAGGTCGCGTCAGACTGAGCAAACCTTGCCGGCGCTAGCGACCCGGTTAGTACAATGGTCTTGCCTGATACATCAGCCAAACAGGCGGCTGTATCAGTCATCGTATCTGTGCCGTGTGTAATCACCACGCGAGACTGTGTCGCTTGCTTAATGGTACTTGTAATCAGTAAGCGATCCTCATCGGTCACTTCCAGACTGTCTTTTCGCATCAAAGGGGCAATGAAAAATGGTTGGCTAACATGGGCTTGTTTGAGAAGCTCATCTAACACTGACTCGCCAACCTCGTAGTCACTTTTCGCGTCAAAATAAACTTTATCGATTGTGCCACCTGTCGTGACAATTAGAATTTCATCGATACTCAAGTATGACCCCTTTGTTGTGCCGGTTATCAAAAAGCCAGCAATATCAACGACCAATCGAAGAACTAAGAACTAAGAACTAAGAACGACATTTAGACAAGAAAATAAAGCGTTCTTCAAGCAGGCGTATCAATATATGGAAATTGATCTTAATGCAGGCTCTGAGCAATCGGTAAGCGTGTGCACACGAAACCAAGCCACATCGAACCGATCATGTGCGCTACTTTGCCGGACTAACCGACCACTTTTTTCAGCATCGAGGCAGTGTCGCTAACCCTCTCTGCATCAAGCGTTTTAACAGCGTCTCTAATACTAGCATTTGAAATACGCGATTGATGAACCTGGAGCCTAACTAACAAACCTGGAAGCTCCTTTTCTGTCGCAAAAGAAACTACTGCTAGGCAAAATGCAAATGCCGTTCTGTTCTCTAAGTCCTCATCGGAGATCAAACCTTCAACCCAAAATCCTAACACTGTCGACAGAGAATATTCTAAAAATTCGGCCACAACCTGAGTAATCGTATCTTCACGCAACTGCTTTTTTGCCTTCGCAGCAGCAATAATAACATTGAAGACATTTGAGTTAACATCTGAAAAAGCAGACATGTGTCTCTGGGTTTCGCTTTCCTCTTGTCTTAAGAACTTTAGCATCGACCGATGAAATGTTGGGTCTTCACAAGATTGCTCAACAACCAGAGAGGCTACCGAAAAAAGGGTCGACAAGGGGTCTTCAACGTCATGAACGATTTTACTTTGAAATCGATCGATTTCGCCTTGAAGCACTGATAGTACGACGAGCCTCTTAGAACCAAATAGGTTGTAAGGTGTTGCGACACTTACGCCTGCATTGGTGGCAAGCGATCGCATTGAAAAGCCGGCCGTTCCGTTCGCTTGTATAAGCGCACGTGCCGCTTGAGTAATTCTTTGCCGTCTTTTGTCTTTGGATGCTTCCCTAACGCTCATATACCGCCTGCTAAATTAATCACTCATGAGTCCCCGAAAGAACATCGTTTCAATCTGTTGAATATTATCCTCTATCATCAGGGCCAGATCCTGATTCGAGTTTTGCAAATAGTCATTAAAAGAATAAACCATGGCGGAAAAAATCATTCCGCCGACTAAACGGCCCTGCAATTTTGTTATGCCATAGTCGTTCATTAGGTAGGAGGCGAACATTTCAATTTGACTTTTCTCAAAACTTAGCCAAGCCGGAAGTAACTCGATATGACTTCGCACACATAACGCTTGGGCTATAATTCCGCTTCCATCCCCAACTACAGCAGCAGCAAAACTTTTCTGCATAATGCGCAGAAAATCGAAGAATGGGACCGAACCTTTACTGACTTCTATTTGATCACCGACCGTTTTGATAATCGGCTCACTCAATGCCACAAAAAGCGCTTGTCTGGACTCAAAATGGGTAAATACCGTTGTGACATGAATACCGGCATCCTTCGAAACCATCGCCAAGGTCACATCACTGACAGGATTCGAGCTCAATAGGATCAAAGCTGACTGAATAATGCGATTACGCGTCTCGAGTTTTTTCTTGGTGCGCAGTGGATATTGAATTTCTGGTTTCTGCTTCGCTTTAACAGTTGTTAGTCCGCATTTCAGAAACATGATTCTATTCAAATAGACTTATCTAATCAAGATGAATCAATGTATTTTCCCTAATCTGAAGGTTTCGCAATCACTCAAACTCATCTGATACACATGAGTAGATTGTTAGAGACGCTGATTTCATAATGACTTCGAACAAAAAAACCCGGCATCACCGGGCTTTGTTTTCAATCCATGGTCATTGTCACTGAGAGCGTAACCAAAGTTGCGCCCAGATTTGGTCATTCAAAATGGCCTATCTAGACTCAACTTTATCTATTCAACCGCCATAGCGATAACGCACGTCAAGTCCATAGAATCTTGGCGCGAGTATCGAGCCAGTCTGACGCCAATTCGCAGTCTCAGTGGCTGTGCTTACATCTCGCAGGTTAAGCTCATCCGTGGCGTTATTAACAAACAACCGCACACTCCAGTTATCGTTAACATTTCGCCAGGTCGCACTCAGATCGAGTCTGAACCGATCTGGAACGAGGTCTCTATCGTTTTCATAGCCTTCATCAAAGTATTCACCTGTATAAGCGTAAGTGCCGCGAAAATCGAAATCACCAATTTTCGTCGGTAAGTTATAAGCTGTCCAAACTGTCCATTTATGCTCAGGGATCTTCTTCAATTGATTACCCTTTGCATTGACCGCAAACAGGTCCGGGCGAACCGTTGCATTACCAAACAGAGAAGCCGGCAAGCTAGGATCGTCATCCACTGCGATAAAATAATCTGAATCGTAGGCCGTATCTGTATAGCTGTAGTTACCACCAACCGTTAAACGCTCTGTAGGCAACCAAAGTCCTTCAACTTCAAAACCAGAGTTGGTTGCTTCATCAGCATTCTGAACAACATCTACTGTCTGACCACGGCTCGCATCAAAGACGTTCACTCGATCTTGGTAATCATCGTATTGGTATGTATAAATCGAAGCGTTAATTTGCAAGGTGCCATCCAAATGCAGACCTTTGTATCCAATCTCAAAAGCGAGTACTTGTTCTTGGTCATAATCTAGTGGTTTTAGATTGCCAGTTGTCGGATCCGCTAAACGTGCATCGGTTACACCAAGTGCAAAACCACCAGCACGATAGCCCGTCGTGACAGAACCATAAATAAGAATTTCTTCAGTCGGCGTATAGTCAAGATTGACCCTATAGTTGGTGTCGCGCCAAGTCTTCTCATCAGCTGTATGCGACGTGTAGCTGATCGGAACACCACCGGCTAAACGCAACGGCGTCGCGCAACTCGCGTCCGTAAGCGCGCACGTCGGCGTTAATGGGTTTTGTGCATCACCGGAGTAGGAGGCATTACCCATCGCTATGTTAAGTTGCGCAAGCTCAGTAAGCCCTGGCGCGAAACCAAGAAAGACACCTGAGGTATTGAACCCAGGCAACGCAGCATAAGCATTACCGATACCAAATCCGCCAATTTCAAAGTACCCGCCTCTAATTTCTCTCACTTCTTTAGCATCTTCCGCGTATCTCAAACCAACCACTAACGCAAATTTGTCATTAATAGTCCAGGTTCCCTGAGTATAAACAGCCGTCGCTTCATTTCTATTTTTGTTGGTGTGGTGGTACCAATCACCTCGAGCATCACCCTCCCATGTACCCGACAGTGCAGTACCTTCCGCTGCATCACCTAGGCGCACGTGTGAACTACCAAACCCGATGGCTTGAAAGTAATTCGCGCCGCCTAATAATGCATTGGGCTGAACAAGGTCACCGTAGTCAGTAGGGTTAATAAAACGATTGGTTGAATCCGCTAAGCTGTAATCCTGCTCACGCACTTCGTCAAAGTAGAAAACGCCCGATGTGATCGATAAATTATCCGATGGGTTCCAAAACAATTGAATCTCATGTGACTTACTCTGAACGTCCTCTAGGACCGTCTGACGCTGTTTTGTCACATCGTTATTAGCCAAATCATAATCTTGATTGAAGGAATATTTAAAATCATTCGTACCGAAGATGTACTTCAAAGAGACCTCGTCGTTCAAATCCCAAGTGATGTCGTTCTGACTTGCGCGATGCTCAAACAGTTCGTTGTTGCAGTTCCTAGTCGTATAGGGAAACTTACAGTCGCCTGCGCCATCGTCGTTAATCGCAACCTTGTTATTGGGATCATCTTTTGACGCGCCGGCAAACAATTCAGCGCTTGCAGGCTGGTTAAACTGAGAGTTCACCAACCACGTCGCAGAAGTATCAACGCCGGGTCTATTTTGAGCACCGTATACCGTTGTACCAAGTACAGGGTCAACAAAGGCGAGCGCACCAGGGTCAGTCGCGCCAACTGAGTGTAATCCGTTAGCATAAACACCGGCTGAGTGAACCCCTCGCAGCGGCGTTGGACCTTCGGTGATACCGACCGGAGAAGCAATCACTCGATCAGATTCACGGTCATTACCACGAAGTTTGACGGTGATGTTATCTGAAACATTCCACGTAACGGCTAAAGAGAGATTTTGGTCATCGGTGGAATTAGTATCATCACTACCGTCAATGCTTTCTTGCAGACCGTCTTTGGATCTCGTGATCGCTAGTGCCCGGAATGCTAATTTGTTTTCAATAATGGGGCCGGAAATAACGCCATAAAACTCTTGATCATTGTAGTTTCCAAGTTGCATTCGTGCATCGCCGGTCCAATCAAAAGAAGGATCCTTGGTAATGTAGTTCAACGCACCACCAATTGCATTTCGGCCATATAGGGTGCCCTGCGGACCACGCAACACCTCTATACGCTGTATGTCATAAAGCGCATTTTCAGAAGCAGCGATTCCAAAGTCGGGCGAGAAAACGCCGTTATAATAGGTTGCAACACCAGGGTCCCCGCCGAGTGCGCGAAAATTTCGACCGACACCTCGAATACGAATATCGTATGCATCTCTCGTTGTGGCAGGAATATAATTCACCATATCGTCAGCACCTTGAAGACCAAATTCTTCAATAGCGTCTGCTGAAAATGCGGTAATAGAAATGGATGTATCAGATACTGTTGCTTCAACTTTTTCAGCTGTCACAACGACTTCTTCTATCTGTCGATCTGCTGCATAAGCGGATGCCGAGAATACGGCTGCTATGCTTAAGGTCAACAGGTTGGATCGAGTCCTTAACATTGTCATAGACAATTCCCCTGAGTTTAGACCGTGCTTCTTAATGAAGCTTTATTGTTTTTGTTTTTCGGATGGCTCAATCAAACACCAAACCCTTAGGGAAAAACTACACCTTAACAATGTCGTTGTAAACCATGACCAAATTGATCTTTGCCGCCTTACTAATTGCGAACGGCGTGATTTTTGTGAACGTACAGGAATAAGGCGCCCTTAATCACTCAAAGTTATTAGTTTCGACCACCGCATTAGCCAAACCAATAAATTTCGGGCACTTCATCCAACCACATGAATCTCTTTCACTTTTAGGGTCTTTTGGCTGCAAATGTTTCAGGCAATTAATGGAACTATCTTTGTCAAAACAGTCCTAATAGTGAAGAAAATCGTGATCGAAGCCTTTTGACGCGCCAAATAGGCTTATATTTACTCACTTTTTCTTCACATTCTCTTCATTTTCCTTATGGACTTAGGTATAGTGCCGACCTTGAAACCATAGCTACCAGACTTGGAAAAACCAACCGTAATGAAGCAACAGCGAACCATTCAAACGATCGTCAGTACCATTGGCATAGGTGTACACACCGCCAATAAGGTGCAGATCACGCTGAACCCAGCTCCTATTAATACCGGTATTGTGTTTATCAGAGAAGACCTACCGGGACGGCCTCAAATCGCGGCTAAAGCAGACAACGTTTCCAACACCATGCTCGCGACTAGCGTTAGCGAGAATAATGCAACAATCTCCTGTGTCGAACACTTAATGTCCGCGTTTTGGTCGATGGGTATTGATAACGTCATCGTCGAGATAGACAGTGAAGAAGTTCCTATCATGGATGGCAGTGCTGCCCCCTTCATCTATTTAATTAAGACCGCGGGTATTGAAGAACAAAACGTACAACGCCGTTATATTCGCATAAAAAAGGCACTCCGAATTGAGCAGGAAGACGCCACTGCTCAACTACTGCCTTATGATGGATTCAAAGCGTCATATCAGTTCATCTACGATCATCACGTCTATAATCGATTTCCTAAATTTGCAGAAATAGATTTTTCAAAAACGTCATTTGTCGATGAAGTAAGCCGCGCACGGACTTTTGGCTTGATAAAAGAACTCGATCAAGCACAAGCGCTCAACCGATGCTTGGGCTCAAGTCTTGAAAATGCCGTCGCAATTGACGACTACAGTATCGTGAACCAAGACGGCCTGCGCTACGAAGACGAGTTTGTGAAACACAAATTACTGGATGCAATCGGCGATCTGTACCTCTTAGGACACACCATTATTGGCGAATTCAAGGGTTACAAATCCGGCCATACAACCAACAACCTACTTGCACGGAAACTGTTGGCTCAAACCGATGCATGGGAATTTGTCAGCTTCGATGAGAAGCAAACACCACTGACAAAGACGTTCGAATTTCTTCAGCCTGTTGCCGTCTAAAACGCCACGCTCTCTTATGTTCGGCACAACTATCAAATGGGATATCAAGTAGACGATAGGCCATGCCCTTACTGGCTTTTAAATTTTGCAGCGGTCTCTCGTGCAGCTCTCACCTTGTCATTAGTCTGATTAAACAGGACGTCACGGCGAGCTTTTTCTTCAGTTTCAGTTAGCGTCTTTTTACCTAGTTCTTCACCGACTTTACGTCCCGTCTGAATCGCAGCACGACCAGCAACCTCATCGACCCATCGTTTCAAATGTGGATACGTTTGCCAAGCTTCCTCACTAATTAATCTGCCGATCAGGAACGCCCAGGGCCAGGTGATAATGTCCGCGATACTATACCTGTCACCTGCTAGATACTTAGTCACTGAAAGTTGAGCATCCATAACACCACTAAGTCGATCAACCTCACCAACAAATCGCTTTGTACCGTATTCGAGTTGCGACGGATCTCTGGCTATATTCTTACCGTAATTTTTAAAGTGATTAGCATTGCCCATCATTGGACCTAGATTCGCCATCTGCCAATGGACCCACTGTAGTACATTATATTTAGCTGCCGGTTCAGTTGGCATGAACTTGCCTGTCTTTTCAGCTAGGTATTCTAGTATTGCTCCCGACTCGAAAATAGCGATCGGCTCACCGCCACCAAGCGGATCATGATCAACAATTGCAGGCATTCTATTATTAGGACTCAGACGTAAAAAGTCAGCTGTAAACTGATCTCCACCACCGATATCAACAGGGATAATGTTGTACGCAAGACCGCACTCTTCCAACATAATGGTGACTTTCCAGCCATTGGGGGTTGGCCAATAATATACGTCGATCATTATCTTTATCCTCTTAGCTATTTTCTAATATCGTCCAATAATCTAACTCAGCATTCGCGCCTGACCGCGACTATGAGAATATGTTGGGTCACTAAGCAAAGTTTGTTGGCCCGCAAAAACTGATTTTTATCCTTCTCTAAAAAGCGGTGTTCTCTAATAGCTCCTCAACCTCCGCCCATCGAGTCATGGCTGTGTCGATTTGAGTCTCCAACAATTTAAGTCCGTCATAAACTTGCGCCTGCTCTTCTGAAGACTTTGCGTAGAAACTATCTTCGGCCATTTGCTTCTGTAACTCCGTTACTTTGGCTTCGTCTTTTTCTATCTGCTGAGGCAGTTTTACCATTTCCTTCTCAAGTTTTTTGCGATCCGCTTTTTGCTTCTTTCGCTCTTCATGAGAAATTGGCTCATCAACGGTATTCGCAGAGCCATTGTCGCCAAAACCTTTTGAATTTTGCGACGCGGAAGCGGAAGACTTAGATGAAGATTTGTCTTTTTTCTTATTACCGAACGCTTTCTTCATAGCCTTTTGGTAGGTTTGCCAGTCGCTATATCCGCCGACATGCTCTTCGATATACCCATTGCCATCAAACACCAGCAAGCTAGAAACCACGTTATCCATAAAGAGCCTGTCATGGGATACGATGAGTACCGTACCATCGAAGGTCAGCAACATTTCTTCAAGCAACTCGAGACTTTCAATATCAAGATCGTTAGTAGGTTCGTCTAAAACCAAAAGATTTGCAGGCAGTGAGAATAGCCGAGCAAGTAACAACCTATTTTGCTCACCACCTGAAAGCGTGCGGATCGGTGCTCGCGACTGGTCAGGACTAAACATAAAGTTGCCTAAATACGTAACGACATGGGTACTTTTACCGGAGATATCGATATATTCTCGACCCTCCGATATATAGTCAGAAACGCTCATTTCGGGATTCAATTTGTCCCTTAACTGATCAAAATAAGCAACCTTAAGCTTCGTGCCTGTCTTTACCTCACCGGCGTCAGGCTTGATTTCTTCAAGCATCAATTTAATCAGTGTCGATTTACCACATCCATTCGGGCCAACCATGCCGATCCGATCACCCCGTTGAACAATGAGACTAAAATCGCTAATTATCTCGTCGTCACCAAAGGATTTTTTAACATGTATGAGCTCTTTCACAATCTTGCCTGAGGAGTCGCCCGAATCAATGGCCATTTTCAACTGACCGGAAGTACGGCGTGACGCGCGCTCGACACGCATTTTCTCCAAATCCCGAACCCTGCCTTCATTTCTCGTTCGCCGGGCCTTTATACCTTGGCGAATCCAAATTTCTTCTTTTTTCAGACGCTCATCAAATTTCTTGTTGTGGGTTTCTTCTACTTCTCGCTGATGATCACGTCGTTCAATAAACTCATCATAGCCGCATTCCCATTTAGTCAAACGGCCACGATCAATATCGACAACACCCGTCGCCACTGAACGCATCAACTCTCGGTCATGACTGACGAAAATAATAGTGCCTTCAAAATCTAGCAATAGGTTCTCAAGCCACTGAATCATCGGTATATCGAGATGGTTAGTCGGTTCATCGAGCAGCCAAACATCAGGGTCGCGCACTAACGATCTGGCAATCGCAACCCGTTTGCGCCAGCCGCCCGACAACTGATCTAATCGAACATCGCCGTCGAGTTTAAGTTTGTCCAGAATGCTGTCGATGCGATGACTAAATGACCAGCCATCGCCCGCTTCGATCTGCTGCTGTAGGTTTGCAAACCTATCTACGGCATCGGGCGTCAACTCATGCGCTAGACGATGGTACTCCGCAAGTTTTTCACCCATTGATTCAAAAACGCCAGCGACGACTTCAAAAACAGTTTTGTCACTGTTCTCGGGTAAATCCTGTTCGAGGGTCGAGAAGACCAATTTCTCCTGACGCCAAAGCTGGCCGTCATCGAGATTCTTCTCATTACTGAGGATTTTTAGAAGCGTACTCTTACCGCTTCCATTTCGGCCACTGAGACAAAGTCTTTCACCTGCCTCAATAACAAGATCGACATGATCGAGAACAACATCTTCGCCGAAAGATGCCAGTGCGTTTTTTAGCGTTACAATAGCCATGAATACAACGTTTAATCTAACAGTGAATAAAAAATAACCGAGTGGTTATTCCGAGTGTGACTTATCGAATTGAGATATCTGCTCAGCCGATGCCGGCGTTTGATACAACGACTTCCATTGCGCATAGGGCATACCGTAAATTACTTCGCGGGCCTCTTCATAATCGATATCAATTCCTTTATCCTCTGCCGCCGCTTTGTACCACTTGCTTAGACAATTTCGGCAAAAACTAGCAAGATTCATTAAATCAATATTTTGAACTTGTTTGTTGTCATCCAAATGGCTGACAAGGCGACGAAAAGCCGCGGCTTGAAGTTCAATTTGTGTTTGTTCGTCCATAGCAACTCCGAATAAATTATCTAAAACATTCTGAATAACATCAATATGTCGACATCATAACACCCGACAGGATCTAAGTGACCGTACAAGCTATGACAGATTTCATCATTGGGCAAAAATGGATCAGCAATGCTGAACCTGAACTTGCTATGGGGCGCATCATACGCCTTGAAGATAGGACTATTTCGGTCTTTTTTGACCTAAGCTCGGAAGAACGAACTTATGCACGCAAGCAAGCACCGTTAACACGAGTAAAATTCAACCCTGGCGACGATGTTGCAACACTAGACGACATCGTGATTACCATTAGTTCTGTGGCAGAGAAGAATGGTATTTTTGTCTATCATGGCAACTACCAAGGCACATCAACGGTTGTACTGGAAACCGAGTTAGATCCCAATGTTCGATTCAGCAAACCGATCGATCGTTTGTTGACGCATCAGATCGACGCGAACCCTTGGTTTAATCTTCGATACGAAACCTGGCGGCACATGTCGCGTCTCACCGCCACTGAAAATCGCGGGCTATACGGGCCACGTGTGTCGCTTATTCCACACCAGTTATATATTGCGAATGAAGTGGCTAGTCGTTACTCACCAAGAGTGCTGTTGGCGGACGAAGTGGGATTAGGAAAAACCATCGAGGCTGGATTAATTATCCACCAACAACTTCAAACAGGTAGAGCCAGCCGAGTGTTGATTATTGTTCCTCCTGCTCTTACCTTTCAATGGTTTGTAGAAATGATTCGTCGGTTTAATCTTCAATTCACCGTGCTTGACGAGGAACGTTGCTTAGATATCCTCGCCGATAATAGCGAGCTATCGTTGGATGATGAGGACAATACCAACGATTTTAATCCATTTGAAGCACAGCAACTGATGCTTTGCACTTTAGATCTGTTTAAAAACAATCCAGATCGCCTGGAACAAATCGTTGATACCGATCTCGATCTCGTCGTTGTTGATGAAGCACATCACCTGCAATGGAGTAAAACAGACTCAAGTATCGAGTACGACATTGTTGAAATACTCGCCCGCACAACCCGTGGTTTGTTATTATTGACGGCTACCCCTGAGCAATTGGGAAAAACGGGGCATTTCGCACGGCTTCGCTTATTAGACCCTAATAGATTTCACGACTACGACGACTTCTGTGACGAAGAAGCTAACTTTGGCGAAATTGCAGAAGCTGCCACCGACCTTTTGAGTGGTACCGAGAGCCTCGCCGAAAGTGCACGCTCATCCATTAGCTCATTGCTTAATTTACAAGCGGATGACGCGACCCTCATTTCATCTTTACTTGATCGTCATGGTACGGGCCGAGTTCTGTTTAGAAACGTTAGATCCGCAATCAAAGGGTTTCCGAAGCGGGTGCTAGTGGAGGCAGAATTTGATCTGCCTTCAAGCTTCGCATCCATCATCAAGTCCGATGAATATCCCGAACATATTATCCCTGGTTGGTACAACCACGATCCACGCTTAGCATGGTTAGTTGCCTTACTGCAGAACGCGCCGGCACAAAAATTTCTGCTAATTTGCGCCGACGCGAAGACCGCTATCGAGATACACAAAAAGCTCGGCGAACTAACTAATACTCGCACAACAATCTTCCATGAAGGCATGGCATTAGTCGAACGAGATAGGGCTGCAAACTACTTTGCGGAAACGGTTCGTGGCGCCCAACTCCTGATCTCCTCAGAAATTGGTAGCGAAGGCAGGAACTTCCAATTCGCCAGTCATTTGATTCTGTTCGATCTACCTTCAAATCCGGACCTGTTAGAACAGCGCATTGGACGACTAGATCGCATCGGCCAGCAACATGATGTGACCATCCATACGCCCTACTTCACGAACCATAGATCGCATAGACTACTGAGGTTTTATCGAGACGGCTTAGCTGCATTTACCGCGCCTAATCCGGCCGGCCAAAGCTTGTTTGAAGATTTCGGAACGAATCTGATGACCGATGATCTTGAGACGATAATAGTAGAAGTACGTCAGGCAAACAAAGAAAGACAGCGCATATTGAACAAAGGCAGAGATCGATTATTGGAGTTAAATTCACACAAGCCGGACGTGTCTCACGGTATTGTTGTCGATGTGAACAATCATCAGGGTGGACTTGAATTGGAAGACTATATGGAAAGTTCTTTCGACATGTTCGGCTTAGAATCAGAATACACAGGGGAAAACATTCTCACTGTTAAGCCAACCGAGTCTATGATTCGAAATGATGCAATTAGCATCGAAACAATGGGTCACTACCATTACCCAGAACTACCGGAGGAAGGCATTCGGATCACTTACGATCGCGATACAGCCCTCGCGGTCGAAGACGTCAACTTTTTTACCTTTGAGCATCCCATTGTTCAGCAAGCGATGGATCTAGTCACATCGGATGTCGCCGGTAATAGCACAATGATTGCTGTTAAGCACCCTTCGCTGCCTGCTGGGACACTGCTTGTTGAAGCTCTACACATCGTTGACTGCGTAGCGCCACTCGCACTTCAAGCCGATAAATACATGCCACCGCGTATTATTCGTAGTGTTATCACACCAAAGCTCGCTGACATTAGCAGCCAACTGCCCTATCAAGACTTTATCACTGAACAGTTGGACATACCGGTCACCACCTACGTCACAATACTGCAAAGCCAACAGGAGGGTATAAAAGAGATGGCAAATCATTCTCGACTGGTTGCCTTGCAAGCATTAGAAAAAGAAAAGTCAGCTGCAAAACAAAAGCTACAAACACAAATGGACCAAGAGTTGAATCGCCTCAAAGCGCTTAGAAAAGTCAACAACAGCATTCGACTTGAAGAAATCGAATACCTTCAAGAGACGACCGAAATGTTACTTGAAGCAATTGAAAATGCCGAAGTACGAATGGATGCGCTAAGGGTTATCGTCGCAGCTTAATATCAGTGCAGCTACACGATAGTTTAATCAGTAAAACCTACATGTCAGCTTCGATAGCCTCGCGCACTTCAATGACATGAACATCGAAATTGAAAGTAATACCAGCTAAGGGATGGTTGCCGTCGATTGTAATACCGTCCGACTCAATCGAAACCACCTTGACGACCTGTGACTCTTCTCCAGAACCTATTTGAAAAATCATTCCAGCTTCAATCTCTTCGGCATCTGATTGGATCATATCCCGGGATACAGTTCGTACTAATTGTCGCTGCGGCCAGCCGTAGGCATCTTCGGGACCAATAGTGATAGCGAACTCATCGCCGACATCTCTTCCCGTCACTGCTTTCTCAAGCCCAGGAATCATCGATCCATCGCCTTCAACAAAAAATAATGCTTCGGCAGCCTCTGAGGAATCAACCACTTCGCCAGCTTCATTGCGTAATGCATAGTTGAATTTATAATAGGTTGGCATGTGATTATCCGATTGGGAGACAGAAAATATAAAGTATGCAGCTGCTGTAATTCAGCGGCGTAATTATACTCGGCGTGACCTTGGACGCAATAAACCATAAACGGCTATCTTGCTGAGTCGTATGAGTATCCATTACCGCAGGTCGTCATCCCCTGAATTTTCGTGGGGCAAATTTCGAGGTTCGTGTACGGAACGACAACACAAACCGACACAGCAAACCAATTGCTCGCATCTTGCATTATTACACTTCACTTCAGTGGTCCAATTAAATGATCGATTCAGCCCATCAGTCCAATAAATTGTTTGAAACTGGCAGTTCGCATTTACGCTGACCTTCAATTTAGCCATCAGGTTTAGCTATCAATTTGGGAAATCAGCTTCAGCGATCAATGATCAATACGAGACACCACTATGGCTTTACGGCTAGAGTAAACTGTCGAGCAAATTATGCCATTGGCTATTTACATAGGCATCGGAAACACGCGCCGGCAAGTCGTTTACGGATTTTGGCCGTCCCTGTTTGATCTCACAAATCATGGCTACGGCTTGCTCGATCGAATCATAGCGGCAGTTTTCTGGGACAAACTCCGTGTACGCGAGAGCATTGGGAACAATCGGCGCGCAACCAGCCGCCATTGCTTCTAACACCGCCAAACCCTGAAACTCATGACGTGCTGTTGACAGCACAGCATCGCATTGTCGCAAAAAGACCAAGTATTCGTTTCGATCTTCGATAAATCCCACCCGCCCGAGTGCGTCAGCAACCTCAAGACGCGTAATGAGCTGAGCGAATTTAGCCGGTCTCTTCCGAAAAGACTGACCTATGAGACTAAGTGTAAAACCTTGAGGACTGAGAATGAGGGCATCAACCAGTCGGTCCAGTTCGTCAATACCCTTGTCGTGTTCCCAGCGATGATTCCATACAATGTGAATTGAATCACGTGCCTGTTGTCCGGACCGCGGCATATCTTGGGGCAACTGCTTCGGTGATACATCAACCTCGATAGGAACAGAGATCACCCGCGATTTTGAACTAAGCCTATCAACGACACCACTTGGAATTCCGTCCGGCATTTTCGCTAAAAACTTAACGACTCCATCTAAAAATGTACCTTGATTAAAACTTGAGTTGAACACTAGATGATCTGCCGCAATAGCTGAATACAATTGAGTAATCTGCCGTTCAACTTGGTGGCCCGCATTACTCTCATCTGGATAGGCGAATTGATTTTCGTGAAAATAGAGGATCACCGGCGTGTCATGGAGGCATGGCGCAAGTCCTTTCAACGTCGCTAAATCTGTCATCGAGGTAGCAATAACCAAATCGTAATCTTCAGATAACTCGTGACGCTGCGACAGAGTTAAACTGTTACCGCGGAATCGCCAACTAAAAAATCGCGCCGGCAGCGTGACGACAACAAACTCGTGGTTAGATAATCCTTCGCACAACCTGCCCCACCAATATTGGTGGCTCAGTGCGTCGTAGGGGGAAAGTAGCAAAATTTTCATTGGCGCAATGGTACCCGTATTCCTCTAGCTTGTTGTAGAATGCTTGAACTTTACGTTATTAGGTTAAGGCAATCATGGCTGGAATTGTAATTATTGGTGCAGGTCAAGGCGCAGGACAAGCAGCGGCGAGTTTAAGACAGGCAAAATATGAAGGCGATATTACCCTTATCGGTGACGAAGCCTATCCGCCCTACCAGCGTCCGCCCTTGTCGAAGGCATACCTATCAGGCGAACTGCCAATCGAACGGGTTTATGTGAGAGCTGAAAAGTTTTACAACGACAAAAACATTGACCTAAAAACCAGCACCCGAGTCGAATCCATTGATCCGCAAGCCAAGTCGGTCACGACAGATTCGGGCGAAACGATTGCGTACGAAAAGCTTCTTATCGCGACCGGTAGCCGACCTCGCAAACTCTCTATTACTGGCAGTGACCTGCAAGGCATTCATTACCTCAGAACAATCAGCGACGTTGATGCAATCAGGGAGTCTATGTCGACCGCTAGAAATATTGTTATCGTCGGCGGCGGCTACATCGGACTAGAAGTAGCTTCTGTGGCAGTTACAAGCGGTTTGAATGTCACCGTCATGGAGATGGAAGATAGAATTCTGCAGCGAGTTACCACGCCAGAAATGAGTGCCTACTACCATAACCTGCATACGAGTCGCGGCTTGAATATTCTAACTAACTCAACGGTTAACGGTTTCACAGGTACGGACAAAATCAATGGCGTGCTTTGTAAGAATGCGGCCGGAGAAGAATCAGAGATACCCGCAGATCTTGTGATTGTCGGTATTGGCATTATTCCAAATATCGAATTGGCTGACGTTGCCGGTGTCGATTGTGACAACGGTATCGTCGTCGATGATCATTGCCGAACCTCAATGCAGGACATTTTCGCCATCGGCGATTGCTGTAACCACCCTAACCCCATTCTTGATCGTCGGCTTAGACTCGAGTCTGTGCCTAACGCAATGGAACAAGCCCGCGTCGCTGTCGCCAATATGCTGGGTGATGACAAGGTGTACGCAGCGGTACCCTGGTTTTGGTCTGATCAATACGAACTTAAACTACAAATGGTTGGGTTCTCAGCAGATGGCGACGCGCAAGTCGTCAGAGGCGATATGGAAACAAATCAATTTGCTGTGTTTTACCTGAAAAATAACGCTGTTGTTGCCGTCGATGCTGTAAACAGTCCGAAGGAGTTTATGATCTGTAAACAACTTTATGGCAAGGTCGTCGACCCAGCCGTGCTTGCAGACCAAGAAACAGATTTGAAGACACTGCTTTAGCAACTATGTCTACCTCAGCAGATAGCCTTTAAATTGACAGGGTATTAAAGCGTTTTGGTGACAAGGTTGCAGTCCGCGGCCTTTCAGCCAATATCCCTTCCGGCGGTTTTTATGGCTTGCTTGGCCCCAATGGTGCGGGCAAAACAACCACGATTCGTATGGTCATGAACATTTTGCATCTCGATACGAGCAGAATCAGTCTATTCGGCGCTTTAACACCCGCAAAGTTTATCAACCAACCGTTGCAAACAATCCTAATTTACCTGCAACGGTAAAGTGAAATGAACGGCCCTCTGCAGGTTTATTTACCGCCCCCGCATAATTCGATGTTTTATCAGCGCATTTTAGCTGATTCACAAGACATGCCTGACCTTTCGATTTAGGATGCGCAGTTATGAATACCCACCCAGAAAAAAATTGGTCGTTTGGTCATGAGGATATCGCGGCGGCTTATCGGCGCATTAAACCCTACCTCGTCAATACGCCCATCATAGAATCCAAAACCTTCTCAGAACTCTGTCAGTGTGAAGTCCTGTTCAAGCTAGAAAACCTTCAGATGACAGGCTCTTATAAAGAGCGTGGCGCCTTGAACAAATTGCTATCTCTGAGCGACAAGGAACGGCATCAAGGCGTTATAGCCGCGAGTGCCGGTAATCATGCTCAAGCAGTCGCCTATCACGCGGCTAGGCTGGGAATTTCGACCAAAGTTGTTATGCCCAAGTACAGCCCCCTTGTAAAAATTAAAGCAACGGAACACTGGGGCGCAGACGTCATACTCGAAGGCGAAACCTTCGACGATGCATTTAGACATTCTCAAGTATTGGCGGCAGAGGAACAACGCACTTATTTGCACCCCTTCGCCGACGCGAAGGTCGTCGAAGGTCAAGGCACTTTAGCCCTAGAAATCATGGCCCATCCATTAGCTGAAGATATTGACGCTGTAATAGTACCCATTGGCGGCGGAGGATTAGTCTCTGGTGTCGCCACCTATTTTAAACAACGATATCCCAAGGTCGAGATTATTGGTGTTGAGGAAGCGTCGGTCAATGGCATGTCAACCTCGCTGCAAGCAGGAGAAGTTATTGAACTAGTGCCGCAACCTATGATCGCTGATGGCATCGCAGTAAGACGTGTCTACGAGACAAACCTGGGCACCGTCGCAAAGTATGTCGACGAAATTGTGTCAGTGAATAGCGACGAAATTGCCAATGCAATTATGTTGATGCTGGAAATCGAAAAGAATGTCATCGAAGGCGCGGCAGCAGTGACACTCGCAGCGTTATTGAACCATCGAGTACCAAGATTACACGGTAAGAAAGTTTTGGCGGTTATCTCAGGTGGCAATATCGATGTTAACTTAATCGCCAAAATCATCAATCGAGGCCTGACTTTTGACGGTCGAATTATCAAACTTGATACGGTCATTAACGACATACCCGGCACGCTTGAATCTCTACTCGCATCGTTCAGGAAATCAGGCGCCAATATTTTGGACGTTCATCATCATCGATTTTCTAGCGATGCACCGATCGGCCAAATCGGTGTCACAATTACTGCAGAAACCCGCAATCAAACGCATATAGACCAATTGAAGAAGAACCTTTCAGAACAAGGTTATCCAACAAAATAGTCTTTAGCTTAGGTGATTAACCGAAAAAAAGATGGAAGTCTGTACGTCTACCGCAACTGTCTTTATGCGCATTTATAGCTCTGTGGAAGGTCGACGGATTAGACCACGCGTTAATATTAAGGCGCTTTAACGATAAATTTAACCTTACTAAATTGCAGTACATCTTTATCTTTGAGTACCTGTTCATCAACCTTCTCGGCATTAACAAACGTGCCATTTGCTGAGCCCAGGTCTCGAACCACTAGGCCACCGTCGAGAGGTTCAAGCTCTGCATGTTTTCTAGATAGCGCAGGTTCGAGGATCGATATATCGCACTCAAGTGCGCGGCCGATTTCGATAAGCTCATTAACAGGGATTTGTTGGCCTTTTTCTGGACCTGAGTCTGCTATCAAACGCCATCCGCCCGACGACTCTTGTACCGCTGTGCCGGAAAGCACCAACGTTTTGGCGTTAGCGCCGATCTCTTCATTTATGATTTCGAGCTCAACGCCCTGAATCATAATGACATCGCCCTCATGGAGCATTGTGGGGCCCGAAAGAAGCTCACCATTCAATTGCGTACCGGTTTTTGTTTCTACATCCGTCACGGTGACATTGTTCGCCTCAACTTTTATGTCGGCGTGAAAACCACTAACCCCATTTTCATCGATGACGATGTCGTTGATGGCACCTTTCCCAATTGTACAGCCAGGCGCAACCAGAGCGACTGGCTGTCCTCTTCCGTCCTTAAATTGGATTTTCAACATGCTACTACCTTCTTCCACAGGGTCTTCGTGTATAACTCAGCGGCAGGATCGTTCTAGCGGCTAATTATGCGTCGCAACCAAGCCGGCTCACTCGTTACCGATTCATTACCCTTTGATCAGTGATTTCTTATAATTTTCAAAGAGTTATAACATCGAGTTCGACGCAGAGTACCGTAATTTGACATCTTTTGTACAGACCAGCAAGGTCTTGGAGCAAAACATTCATGCAAAAGGTTATTGCGAATAGATGATTGCGAAAACGAAAAATTCCTGTAACTTATTCAAATGGTAGACAAAAAGACCTCAGATACCGATGCGAGACAAGCGACGCAACCTGATACGCAAGGTTCGGCGGAGTCCACAGACAACCCAATAGTCGACAGTCTTGGCCAAAGACTCTATCGAGGCTGGCTCGAATGGCGGACGTTAGTGATATTCTTGATTGTGATGGTGCTTTTCCGCTCCGCGATTGCTGATTGGAATCAAGTCCCCTCCGGTTCGATGAAACCGACGATCTTGGAAGGCGATCGAGTGGTTGTAAATAAACTCGCCTATGACCTTAAGGTGCCATTTACGACTTGGCATGTTGCCGAGTGGGATGACCCGAAACGGGGTGAGATCGTAACTTTTTATTCGCCTGACGATGAGAAATTATTGATAAAACGTGTCATTGGGGTGCCTGGCGACGTCATAACCATGAGAAACAATCAAATTTACGTCAACGAGGAACCAGCCACCTACAGCCGCCTAGGGTCAAATATAGTCAATCAACTCGATTATTATCAACGCCATACACACGCCTTCTTCAAAGAGAAAATTGACCAGACGGAACATGCGGTGATGCTAAGACCTGCTCAGCCGAACGACTACAATAGCTTTGGTCCCATTGAGATACCGGACGATAAATACTTGATGTTAGGCGATAACAGAGATAACAGCCGTGATTCTCGCCGAATTGGCTTAGTCGAACGAGACCGGATCACGGGCAGAGCCCATACGGTCGCTTTCTCCGTCGATTATGAAGGCTATTACATGCCTCGCCTTGACCGCTTTGGTAGGACTCTCAACTAATTCAAACCCTCTATCGATACCAATCGCGAAAAACCCACCTTCAGTTCCACTGCCGATTTTGCGGACCTGCTCTACGAGGGAACTCGCTGACAGCATTTACCGTGCATCGTACCTAACGGGCGAATTTGTGCATAGAACAGGTAAGGTCAGCCCGCAATATTTCGATAAATATTAATTAGAAGCCAACTCGGTACTATTGAATCAGATTGCGCTGTCCGCCGAAGAACTTAGCAGTCGAGGCGCTATCGTCACTGATGCTATTTGTGTGATTGGTCGACAATCAGGTGGCGTTGAGGTGCTATCCAATTCCAGGCTATCATTCAGCTCACTATTCACATTGGAACAATTGCTGCCCCAAGATTGATGCGCCCGCTAATTCGAAGGGTCTTTTGATTTCTCTGGCGGCGCCATTGTCTCTATCGCGTCAATGTCGGATTTTAGTCGTCCCAACATACCCGCCTTGTCACGCCGAAAAAAACTCAGCAGAAAAGAAAACACGAACCCACAAACAATTAGTATCCCTACCAATATAAAAGACAAGATCAAAAACACCTTGATCTCCTCTTTATCCACGTCATAACTGGTAATCGCCATCCAAACGAACGCCGCGGTAAAAAATGATCCCGATAAGAATAATCGCAATTGACTGTTTTTTAGAAACCTACCCACACTTTATCTCTTCCGCTTCATTGCGTGCTAGCTTACACTCGAACTGAATTGAACAAAATCAAAACAAGGAACGAAGCATGTCACTGGATCCAGTTGTAGAAGTTTTACTCGGCCAACTCGCAGAAGCTGGGGGTTTACCTTTGAACGAAATGTCTCCATCGGAGGGGCGCGCCATGTATCAGGCAATGAATGCTGACGCAGTCAAGCAACCGCTCACCGAGGTGACTGATACAGATGCAGCCGGCGTGCCTGTTCGTATTTATCGTCCTTCAGCACAGGATAATTTGGCCTGCATCGTTTTCTACCATGGTGGAGGCTGGGTAATCGGCGATCTTGAGACACACGACGGACCCTGCCGAAGGCTCGCAAATGCAACTGGCGCAGTTGTCGTCGCGGTTGATTACCGGTTGGCACCAGAACATCCCTTCCCTGCGGCGCAGGACGACTGCTATACCGCGACTTGCTGGGTCGCTGACAATGCTGCAGCACTAAATATTGATGCATCTAAAATTGCCGTCGCTGGTGATAGCGCAGGAGGCAACCTTGCTGCCGTCGTAAGCCTGCGAGCACGAGATGAAAATGGCCCTAAAATAGCCCATCAACTACTCATCTACCCTGCAACAGACGCTGCAATGAATACACAATCCTACAGTGACAATGCCGATGGCTACATGCTGACACGAGAAAGTATGGCGTGGTTTTGGCAGAATTACTTGGGCACAGACTATTTAGGCACGGACAACCAGACAAACCCCTTAGCGTCACCTCTTATGGCTGAGAGCCTCGCAAACCTGCCACCCGCGACCATTATTACTGCAGAGTTCGACCCACTGAGAGATGAAGGTGAAGCTTACGGTGAAAAACTCAAGGCTGCCGGTAACGATGCCGAGATTGTTCGTGAAGATGGACTCATTCACGGCTTTATCAGTTTGGTAGACGGTGTACCTGCTGCCGATAAAGCGGTAACAAGTTTCTCAGGCAAACTTAAAATTGCACTTGGCTAGTTGTCTGAACACTGAACGCTTAGCTTGGGTGCTTAGGCATCCAAGCGTTTTATGATTGATCTCAACACACCAGATGAGGTCTCTGCTGCATTGTCCGACAGTGACGATACCGAAAACTATCGATTTATCGATACGCAATTGCTCAGTCCGATTTTTGGTAAGGCGTTTCTAGGCTGTCATTTCGTTAACACGCAATTTCAATGCGATGAATTGCAAGACACGATATTCAACAAATGCGTCTTCGATAACTGCACATTCAGTAGCATAAACCTTAGAGAATCGCGCTTCACCGATTGTCAGTTTTATAACAAAGACACAGAAACCAGCTGTAATTTCAATTTTGCGAACCTCACAGCGGTTGAGTTTGTGAAATGTGATTTATCAATGTGCAACCTTTCTCGCACCCTGCTCTATCGCGCCGAGTTCATTCGCTGTCAATGCCAAGGCATCGATTTGAGTCATTGTGACGCAACCACACAAACCGGTAGCCTCAGACTTAAAGGTATGAAAATGACAGACTGCAATTTGGCCTATGCGGATCTTACCGGGGCAAATTTGCAAGAATCTGACCTCAGCGAGAGCCGCTTTAGTCACTGCATCATGGATGAGGCAAATCTCGCCGACACAGATATGCAGGACAGCGAGCTTCACCAAATAGACGCAAAAGGGATATGTATAACAGGCGCAGACTTGAGAGGCGCTAATCTAGATGGGCTGGATATTAGAAACATTGATATGACAGGTGTCACAATCAATGAATACCAACAATCAGCCCTTCTCTTGCCACTTGGGATTGTTGTTATCTAGAACTCCCATCGTCGCAAATATCAATCCTGTGCAGCTTTCAATCTCGATTTTATTTTATCTCGATTAACTCAACATCGAAGATCAATACAGAATGCGGCGGAATACCACCGGTTCCCGCTGGACCATAGGCTAGATCAGACGGAATAAAGAATCGGCTCTTGCCGCCAACCTTCATCAGTTGAAGCCCTTCGGTCCAACCAGGAATAACCTGCGCGAGGCCAAATTCGACCGGCTCACCCCGTTGTATAGAACTGTCAAAGATAGACCCGTCAATCAAGCTTCCTTGATAATGCACAACCACGCGGTTCTCTTTCAGTGGCGCGGCACCAGTACCTTCTTCCAGAACAAGATGTTGCAGCCCAGAAGCTGTCACAACGACCTCATCCTGCAGAGCATTTGCCGCTAGGAACTCTCTACCAATCGCTATCGCTGCTTCAGCTTGGCGATCTTTGATCATTGTCTGTCGAGCTCGAACCTCCGCAATGACGGCTTCCTGCTGTGTTTGAGTCAAAGCAGGTTCTACACCCTCCAGTGCATGCTGCATGCCCTCAACTAGCTTCTCGATATTAATCGAATCGTTGCCACCTTCTTTCAGCATATTTCCAAATGAATAACCGAAGAAGTAGCCCAAATCGGCTTCGAGGGCGCCTTTGTTGTCGGGTTCTTGCTCGGGTTCAGCCGCAAAACTTATACTAGAAAACACTACAATAATAAACGCTATAGCGTTGATATTAATGGATATTTTTGACATATACTAACCAATAAACAACTTTATGAGAGAGCATTATTACACAGTTATGGACTTAGCGGATGCCAATAGTTCGCATTCGAAGGTTTTCCTAAACTCGGCGGTTTACTTCGGGCCGCCAATACAGACGCTTGGCAAATAAAAGCATAAAAAACGACATGGCAAAATAACATGATAGAAAAACATAATAGAACAACATGGCAGAACAAGGCGGCAGAACAAAATCTGCGCGCTTAGATAAAACCCCATGTGACAATCTACCGGACTGATACAGAGCCAAATTAGACCTTAAGCAGCAGTGACATTGCCACAAGGTAAAGAAGCGACGCCATCAATACGATGAAAGGAGGCAATTACCCCGCGAACTGACTAATTGATGCGGAACTTGATAGCGTTCAGGACTCTAATTCATTATCGTGGTCACATATGCATGGGACCAATAATCAAAACCTTACGGTCTAAATGAACAGATCATGGTTATGTATGCATGATGCTAATGAACCAACCTGTAATGATCTAAATACCCAGATCGCAGGTATTACACACTAAGCCGATATCCGATATATGAAAATGAAAAACTTATTCCGCTCAAGCCTATTAGTCAGCCTGTCAATTTTTAGTGCAGGCATCCTAAACGTTGCCTTAGCGACCACGACAGCAGAAATAGCGACTTCAAACCACAACACGGAGGGGACAGCTGCCCTTGCCCCTCTTCCCGAACATACAAATACAACGCGACATATCGTCGATGCACTGTCGTCACGTCATTACGTCGATACGGTTTTGAACGATGACCTTTCTTCTAAGATCTTTGATGGCTACATTGACGGCCTAGATCCTTCTCGAAGTTACTTCCTAGCATCAGACATCGCGGGTTTTGAACACCTACGATTTGAGTTAGATAATGCTCTGCGCAGAGGCGATGTATCACCGGCGTTCGAGATTTTTAACACTTATCATGAACGCGTTGTGACGCGATTTGGGAAAGTAATCGCTAATATAGAACTTGGTGTTGACCAGTTCGATTTTACAGTTGATGAAAAGCTCATTCTTGACCGCGCTGAAGAGCCTTGGGCGCTGACCGAAGCGGAACTGGATGATCTGTGGAGAAAGCGAGTAAAACACGACGTACTGAACCTACGTTTGGCGGACAAAGAGCCTGAAAAAACCCAGGAGCTGTTACTCAAACGTTATGAAAACCGGCTTTCGCGCACGATACAAACGAACAGTGAGGACATTTATCAGATCTACATGAATGCCTTTACAAAAACCTATGATCCTCACACCCAGTATTTCTCGCCGAGAACATCTGAAAACTTCAACATTAATATGAGCCTCTCACTGGAAGGTATCGGCGCGGTATTGCAACGTGAAGATGAACACACACGGGTTGTAAGTCTTGTAACGAAAGGCCCTGCAGACAAATCAAAGAGCCTCTTTCCAGATGATAAAATTATAGGTGTTGGTCAAGGCCCTGAAGGCGATATCGTAGACGTCGTAGGTTGGCGGCTCGATGAGGTCGTAGAACTGATCCGCGGCAAGAAAGATACAGTGGTCAGATTGGACGTCATTCCTGCCGAGGCGAAGGATTCGAGCTCAAAGGTTATCGAAATTACTCGCAACACGGTCAAACTAGAGGAGCAGTCCGCAAAATCAGAGATTATCGAAGTCGAGCATTTCGGCGCAATTCAAAAAATTGGCGTCATCGACATACCGACCTTTTACATCGACTTCAAGGCTCTACAACAAGGTGACAAAAATTACAAAAGCACGACGTCTGATGTCCGTAAGCTGCTCGTCGATCTGAAAGGACAAGGCGTTGAAGGAATTGTTATTGACCTACGCAATAATGGCGGTGGTTCGTTGCAGGAAGCCAAAACCCTAACCGGATTGTTTATTGACCGTGGCCCCACCGTGCAGATTCGCAGCAAAAGTAATCGAGTAGATATCTTGAATGATCGGGATATTCGTACGATTTACGATGGACCGATGGCCGTTTTAGTCAATCGCCTCAGTGCCTCTGCCTCTGAGATTTTCGCCGGAGCTCTGCAGGACTACGAACGTGCAGTTGTGGTTGGCAGTCAAACATTTGGCAAAGGCACCGTACAATCTTTGATCCCGCTTGATCGCGGCCAGCTAAAACTGACCCAGGCGAAGTTCTACCGTATTTCAGGAGAGAGCACCCAGCATAAGGGCATCGTACCTGACATTGCATTTCCGGCTAATTTTGATCCCGAGCAAATAGGTGAGAGCACACTGGACAGCCCTCTGCCCTGGGATCATATCAAGCCCACCAGTTACCGCGCGAAAGGCGCCGTTAATCCGCTGCTGGCTGATCTCCAATCAATGCACGACAAGCGTGCTTTATTAGATCCTGAATTTATCTATCTTCGCGATGCACTCGCCTACCGGCAGGTTAGGTCTAACGAAAACACCATATCTTTAAACGAGCAAGCTCGTGTGCGTGATAAAGATAATGCAGATACATTTTGGTTGACGCTAGAGAATACCAAGCGCCTAGGCTTAGGATTAGATCCGGTTGCCTCTTTGGATGACCTCGATAATGACGACGAAGGGCCCGTCGTTGCATCGGTTGAACAAACGCCTGATGGCGCGGCGGGATTGTCCCCAGCGACGACTGAGGACGCATCTACTGAGACTGAATCTCTGCTTGGCAACGAGATTGTCGGTGTAGGCTTTGATGATGATTCGAATAACCCAGCCAAAAAGTCCGGTGACCTTGACAACGTGCATCATGGTATTAGCGATGATGCAGCAGAGGAAGACGAAGAGCCGGACCCCTTCTTGGTCGAAACAAGCAAAATAGTGCTTGATATGATCGGACTAGAAAAGCGAACCGCAAACAAATTCACAAAAGAGCAGCGCATCTAATTATCAGCGGCTAGCTTTAGGCACACCTTAGATAAAGGTTGCAATTTGATCGAGCGACTTCTTGTTGATATCTGGGACCTCGGCCCCCTCTTGCGGGTAACCAACGACGAGTAACAAAAACGGTCTTTCTGTTTTAGGGCGGTGCAATATCCGGTTCATAAAGCCCATCGGACTCGGCGTATGGGTCAGGCAGGCTAATCCTGCATGATGCAATGCAGTAATGAGTACGCCGGTTGCGATTCCGACCGATTCTGGTGCATAGTAATGCTTCACCTTTGTGCCGTCTGGCAAGGTACCGAACCGTTGTTGAAACACCGCGATCAACCATGGGGCCTTTTCCAGAAAGGGTTTATTCGCATCCGTGCCCAAAGGCGCTAACGCCTGTAGCCATTCCTCCGGTGCTTTGTCTGCATAAAAACTTACTTCTTCCTGCTCAGCTGCGACCCTTATCTGACGTTTAATTTCTGCATCACCCACCACAACAAACTGCCATGGCTGCATGTTTGCGCCACTCACCGACGTGCCCGCCGTTAACAAACAGTGCTCTATTATCTGTTTCGGTACCGGTTTATCAGAAAAGTCTCGAACCGTTCTGCGTGACTTCATCTCGATATAAAACGAAGCCGCACGATCAATCATGTCAGCTTCATCGAAGTGTGAAAAATTAAGTGTTACAAATGGATGCTCTGCCATAAAAGATACTCTGACAAGATTGAATATGCCTTGCTAACGCCCTGCCTTGTCTTTCTCAACCAAATCAAAAGCGTGCTGAATCTCTTTAAATTTGTCTTCAGAGGCAGCCGCGAACTCTGGTGAAACCCCTTTTGATTGCACACGATCTGGATGAAATTCCATCGCTAATTTTCGATACTTTTTCTTAATGTCGCGCATTTCATCGTCCGGCTTGGCGCCTAAGATTGCGTAATAACGACTAATATCGTTCGGCAGGCCACTAAACCGACTTTTCAATTGCTGATAGCGACTCTCCAGTTTAAATATTCTAACAGCATCAAGTATCAGGCGTTCTTCAGGTTCATCCATGCGACCGTCGGCGTGGGCCACAAGGAGTAACAAATCAATCACGGACGATAATACGGCTTCGACCCGACCAAATTCTTGATAGAACTGTAGAGCAAAACCCTCAAACTTCTCATCCGACTCTTTGGCTGTATTAAATACCTCAATCGCAAACTTTCTCGCCTGAGGACTGAGACGCAAATTGTCAGTCATGACGCGGTCGATCGCATCGATTTCATGCTGAGTAACCGCGCCATCGGCTTTAGCAAGCTTACCCAACATAGAAAAAGTCGCGACAAAATAGATCGTTTGTTTATTCTCGAGACCACTAATCAGACCTTTGGTCATACGCCCACTATCGAGCGCATGATGCCCCGCCAGCATGCCAAGCACTGCTCCGACGGGACCGCCGAACATTAGACCGATACCGCCGCCTAAAATTTTTCCGAGCCAACTCATATCTTCAGTTAATCCTTCAAGCGATTTGACGTTGTGTTCTGTTTTGGCGAACCTTCCAGCAACGTAACACGGCGAATATGACTATCAACAATTGCCAACATTTCAGGTACTAAGCCGTCCGGTATGTTGTGCCCCATACCTTCCACAGCAACCAGCACAGCATCGGCAATACTGTTTGCCGTATCTTCACCGCAAGCAAGCGGAATCAACGCGTCATCTTCTCCATGTATAACCGTCGTCGCAACGCGAATACTATCCAGCAACTCAATTCTGCTGCCAGCAGCTACCATCGCTGCCATTTGATAAGCGACACCCATTGGATCATAACTTCGCTCGTAGCTGAGTTGTGCTCGGGTGAGCCTATGCTGTAAGGATTCGGGGTAGCCGGGACTGCCGAATATGACCATGTCCTCGGCCGTTCGCCGGATAACCTCATCAGCGCTACTCGTATCATCCGAATCGCGCATTAACGCTTGCTGAGCCTCAGGACTCGGACCAGGCAAACCAGGCCGACCTGACGACGACATGGCAGAGCAAAGAGACTTAACCCTTAGGGGATACTGTGCCGCAATAATTTGAGCAATCATGCCACCCATTGATATGCCAAAAATGTGCGCCTGTTCAATCGATAGCGCATCCATTAGCCCCATCACGTCCGCCGCCATGTCATAGGCCGAATAAGGGGCGGTATCCTGCCCTGCAGCAATGCGCTTGAGATTCGGTTTAATCGGCTGATTGAAATGCGTCGATAGACCAACATCACGGTTATCAAAGCGAATCACGCGTAGATTTTGCGCGACGAGTCCTTCGATAAACTTGTCTGGCCAGTCAATGAGTTGCGTGCCCAGACCACGAATAAGCACAAAAGCCGGATCAGTCTTAAGACCGATATCCTCATAAGCCAATGTTACTTGTTCAAGTTGGGCAAATTTCACAAGTCCTCGCCTCCCATCAGATCGAGCAACTCTTGGGTTTTTAACTTCATTAGCGCCGTATCAGCACGTGATTCAACATTGAGTCGGACAACAGGCTCTGTATTCGACATGCGCACGTTAAAACGCCAATCCGCAAACTCGACACTCAAACCATCCGTATGATCAACACTCTTTGCATCGACGCTATACTTTGACTCTAATGAACTGATCAATTGCGCAGCATTTTCAATGCGACGATTAATCTCGCCACTGGCTGGAAACAGCAACATGCGATCATCGACTAGCTCAGCTAAGGTCTTGCCACTGGCTGAGATTAAGCCAATGACCAGCAACCAAGGCACCATACCCGAGTCACAATAAGCAAAATCTCTAAAATAGTGGTGCGCACTCATTTCACCCCCGTAAGCAGCATCCTCTATCCGCATACGCTCTTTTATGAAAGCGTGACCTGTCTTGCTCATCACCGCTGTACCGCCTTTGGCCTCGACAATTTCAATCGTGTTCCAAGTTAGACGAGGATCATGAACGATGCGCGCATCAGGCTCTTTCTTTAAGAATGCCTCTGCCAATAAGCCAACAATATAATAGCCTTCGACAAATCGACCTTGCGCGTCGAAAAAGAAGCACCGGTCAAAATCACCATCCCAAGCAATACCGAGGTCTGCATTATTGGCTGTAATCGCTTCGATCGTCGATGTTCGGTTTTCAACCAATAGAGGGTTAGGAACGCCATTAGGAAAATGACCATCTGCTTCGTGGTGCACCTTGATAAACTCGACGGGTAAGTGCGCCTCGATCTGATCAATGACCGCACCTGCTCCGCCGTTTCCAGCGTTAACAACAATCTTCAGTGGTTTTAAATTTGGTAGGTCAACATAACTCAACAATTGTTGAATGTAGGCCGATCGATGATCAAGAGTCGTCAACTCACCTGGTTGCATCGGCTCGCCAAAATCAGCGGTTTCTACAAGCTGCTCTATTTCTTTAAGCCCTGTGTCACCACTAATAGGTCTCGAATCTTCACGAACAAGCTTCATGCCGTTGTAATCTTTAGGATTATGACTCGCCGTCACGACAATGCCGCCATCCATCTTAAAGTGTGAGGTCGCAAAATAAATTTCTTCTGTACCGCACTCACCGATATGAAACACATCAACGCCACTATCTCTAAGCCCCTCGATCAATGCATCACAGATCTCTGGACTGGACAATCGTATGTCATGCCCTACGACAACCTTCTTTGGCAAAATTTTAGCCGCAAATGCCCTTCCTATCCGGTAAGCAACATCTGTATTTAACTCATCCGGTACCCGGCCTCTTATGTCATAGGCCTTGAAACAACTTAACGCCACGGTTTTGATTCCTGTCTCTATTTTCGAAACCGTATTCTAACGTAGTTCCGGTCAGCATGTTCACATCTGATACGTTGTCTAACGGAGTACGTTCCCCGTTTTAACTCCGAGAACTGCCAGATTCCACAGATTAGATAACCGCCATGTTAACGTTACTCCCCTTGATACATTGACGGCGTGATGTACTCAATTGCATCTGGATAATCGAAATTTAGATTATCAAACTTAACGCGATCGTCACTCACATCACTCTCATCTGGGACTCCGTCATAGTCCAGGTCGGCAGATTTTGTGCCGTCCTCAGGAAACATGTCTGCATAATTCTGCACACCGTCTGCGTCGCTATCTTCGATTGGCGAATACACCTTACCTGCATAGAACGGGTCTAAATCGGGGTCGGAGGCAAAATCATTGACCAACACGGCCCCGGCTGCGGGCACAGCGGTGATAATATTGTTGCCTTCAAAAAACAAATGGCTGGGTGTGGGCAAAGTATCGCGCACAACAAGGCCCTCACAAAAGCTCGTATCAACCTGCGAATAGACCTTTCGTGGCTTGAGCACCCTGACAATATATTCCGGCCCGCTAGCGCCAACAACTGTTGTTAGGTCAGGCACGTCAAACGCCGGCACTGTGGTGGCAGCTGCTTGGCCGCTGCACGGCTCCGCGGCAACAACAGATCCATCTAAAAGCGATCGACAAGCAACAGGCGGGTTTACACTAAACCCCGCTACTTGTACCTGCACGACATCATTGTTCGCATTCGTAAATTCCGCTGAAAAAGTCTCTGCGTTTCGATCTCCATCGGCTGTGTAGACCCCATAACCGAAATTAGGCACATAGGACCAGGAAACCGAACGACTGACACAGGCCGACTCTATCAAAAGCTTGCTTTGAACAAAGTTCCCGGCAATATACAAGTCTAGGTATCTTTCGTACCGAATGTAATCGGCACTAAATGCGATATTTGTGGCACCCGCAATATGGGGTATCCCCGCGGGGTACAATTCGGAACCAGTAGGTACGGGGTTAAATACTTTGTTGACGATTGTGCCGTAGCCAGCATCACCTTCTTCAAAATATAAATTTGTCGCATAGTATTCTTCGCTCTGCCCCTGTGGCGTACTTTGATTGATGACAAATTGATCCAAGTACAACGAACTCTGATATTGAATGGTCGAATCGTCGACTCGCGACGACTCAGAATGCTGACGTAGCAACATCTTTTGGTCGTTTTGATTATAAAGCTGCTGATCAATCGTCATGATGCCGACAGGATTAGCAGCCGTCGCTTCTTCTATCACATGAATGTCTTGGGTAAGGCTGGTTAATGCGCCGGCGTTAGTTGCATTCCAGTACTCAACTCTCACCAAGGCATCAGGATTAAGTTGAGTTGCTCTAACGACCGCTGGTTCGTCTCGCATGTTAAGACCACACGCGCGCTCATCAATATTCGTTAAATAAGCATACGCCGGCGTATCAGCGTCACTTTGGAGATTGGCCCACTTGCGGTACTCGGTTTTGTTAAACAAACAAAGCAGTCTATTCAACCCGCCAAAGGGGATGTCTATGGTGACTTGATGAACTAAGTTAATAGTGAAGTCTCGCCAGACAGGCTGAGATTTATCCGTGATTTGATCTCGCGTTAACTCAGAAAAAGCAGGATTAGCCGTGATTAGCAGCGCCGACAGAAAAAGTGTTTTTAATATTAGTTTCTCAATCATTTTTATCTCAAAAATTCGATAATAGAAGGGATTTCTCTAGCCATAAATATCGATCCATCTTTTGGGAAAGGATCTTCATAATCGAACACGCCGTCAGCATCATCATCTGCATCTGCAAGCATCCCCAATTGCAGGCAAGCCGAATCACAGTCATCGGGGATACCGTCGAGGTCTGTGTCTAGCAAAATACCGGTCGATATGAGCGGGAAACCATCGTCCGCGTCTGGCGAGTTGTCACCATCATCATCGGTATCTGCAGCCATGCCTAATTCCTGACAGGCACTATCACAATCATTCGGGCGACCATCGGCGTCTGTATCGAGCAATGTCCCGATACTCACTAATGGGTAACCGTCAACGGTATCGACAATACCGTCCCCATCATCATCTGTATCGGCGTTGTTGCCCGTGCCGTCGCCATCTGTATCTAGGCTCTCGGTCGAGTCCGATGGGAAAGCATCGACACTGTCGCGGACGTCATCGTTATCGTCATCGGGGTCCAATAAATCTGGCACACCATCGTTATCGTTGTCAGGTGCATCAACCGCAACCACAACATTAACAAACAGCTCTGTGGAACTGGTATCTTCTAAAAACTCACTCGCGTCCACTTCGCCAGAAGTCAATTGAGCCACTGATGTTTGCAGGTTCTCTTGAGCCGACTCAGCGATCTCTTGTGCCATATCTGATAAAGGGTCAAGGGTCGGGTCATCTACCACGGTATTAACGTTGGCAACAGAGGTCGCGACCGCTGCGATGGCAGAGGCTTCGATAACCACATTAGGTGTTGCCTCCGCGGCGGCTTGTGTCAAAACGAACTGAATGCTCGCTTGTGAAGTCAAATCGACGCTTCCTTCGGACTCAGCCATCGTCGACACTTGCTTAGCGACTGACTGGGCCAGCGCTACCGTAACATCAGTATCCGCATCGCCGTCATCAGCCAACGTCGTCGCTGTTTGTAGCAGCAAGCCCAATTGCTGGTTGATTCGCTGCGCAGCTTTAGCATCCTCATCACCCGCTTCAGCCTCAGCCCAACCGTCCCTTGTGAGCAACTCTTCAGGTGTCCCGCTGATACCTAATGCGATCAACACTTGGGCCTTCGCTTCAGGGGTATCTACCGACGAAAGCACCATGGTCAGTGGCGTAACATTCGCGGCCTGAGATAGATCTGCGGGCACATCAGACACCAGCGCTAGATTCGGTAATGCCTTACCCGTCTTAGAATCTGTACCACCAATGGAAATAATCTTAGGGACAATCCCTGCGACAGGTGTGAACGGCTCGATGTTGAAATAGCCATTTGCATCTGTGGTACCGCTGGGTTCGTTGGCGTCTATTTGGCTATTGCCATTTAAATCAATAAATACTGCTGCCCCGGCTATAGGCGCATCAACAACACGGCCCTCAAACGCATCGGTTACGGTGACCGTCAAAGACTGATTGTCCGACAGTGCGCCATCGCTCACTTGCACTGACAGCAAATAAACGTTATCCGCATTGGCGTTACTGGGCATCTCAAAATCGGGCGGCGCAGTGAAAGACAGCACGCCCGCTGAGGTTATCGTAAAGAGGGATTGATCATCGCTCGAAATGATCGAAAAAGTCAGTGAGTCACTGTCGGCATCGGTTGCACTCAATGTAGTGACGCTCGTGGCACCTTCAAGGATAGACAGTGCTCCGGGATCTAATATGTTGGGCGCACTGTTAGTGTTAGTGGTATCGGCAGGGCTTGAACTTCCACCGCCGCCACACCCGGTAACAGCCAATACAAATAAAACCGTTACTAAAAGAGGAATTTCTTTTCTTTTCATCATTCTGTCCCGTCAAAGCAATATTTTTTTACTGAAAAAATTAAGCTGTATTTGTTTGACCACATAGACACCTCAGCCGAGTAACATTTGTCTTCTCATTCTCAAGCGACCGTGCCACCATTATCAGATTGCCACGTGATTCATATCAACGATACGCCGTCAATAATCAACGGTGCGGCAATCTGAAATTATGCCGGTGCGTTCGCTAAGCGACACCTGCCCGCAATGCGTTTAAGTGGTGTGACCGCTTGTTGTGGAATCAAAATTTTCTGTCGGTGACATTATTTTTTGCAGTCTAACGTATCACTGCTAGTTTTAGATAACGCTGCATAGTCACTCCACATTTCGTAAACACTGTTTCAGCAATCGCGTCGGCAACTGCATTAAAATAGTGGGTTAGGCGCTACTGATCGTTTACGTCTGTAGCGAAATAGTGCAGACGTCGAGTCACTTGAGTGATCATGTCTGATTAAGTCTTCACAATGTTGGCTGTATAACCGTTTAATCGTCATAGTCGTTAACGTCTGAATAACGCGACGCAAGGCAGACTACTACCCAGCTGGGACGAGCGCTGACAAAGCGCCTGCAGGCCTTTCTGGACCGATTCTGTTCGACTGACTGTCGCTGCCTCCAGCGGAATCTCATAGGCGGCATCAAAATTCAATTCTGCAAAACTTTTGTTGGCAATAATCAGCAGCGGATCATCTCGAGTTGGATATATGCCGAGTGCCTCACCTGCGCCGCCTGCAAAGCCGTTATTGTCTGGGTCGGATCCAGCGACGATAAAGTACACGCCCGGCTCAACGCCCGTGAACCTAAAATCATACTCGCCGGCATTAGATTGATGCTGTTGTAAAGCGGCTTGTCCTGTCTCCGAGTTGACTAGAAAGACATACAACTCACCCACTGATCCGGCTGTTTGTTGGTTAACGCCGGGAACTTCATATTGCACACTAACGGTGATATTGCCGCCATTGGAGACAATATCAATGTTATCTATATACTGCCCGGAGGCGAGCCCGATTCGATTTAATGTCAACACGTACACGCCCACACCCGCGGTATCAGATGGTGGTGTGACGGTTAAACGCGAAGATGATGGCGTAAACGCTGAGATCGACAGGTCGCCAGTGCCCGCATTGAACAACGTAATATTTCGTTCGGTCAGCGTCGCGCCAAAACTGACGCGGCTAAGACTGACGCCCAGCGCTGGCGTATCAGTGATCGGTATGGTGCCGTCGGCAAGCAGCTGAGCTGCCTGAACCGCCAGCAGCGCATCAATTCTACCGTGGCCAAAATTATCATCGCGACCAGCAACACCCAAATCAACCGTCATCGCGCGACTGCTGATCAGTTGATCGACAAGATCAGGTGTTAGCGCCGGATTGACGGACTTCATCAATGCAACGACGCCGGCAACGTGCGGTGCTGCCATCGACGTGCCGTTATAAAAACCATAATTAAAGTCAATTTGGGGGCTATCCGATCGATTCGCCAAGGTGCTCAAAACGCCGTCAGGAAAACCGTCTGCGTCCAGATCCATTGACGTATCCCCGCCGGGTGCAGCGATATCAACGCTGGCATTGAATTGGGAGTAAAATGCGCGTTGGTCGCCAAGATCTGTTGCGGCGACTGATATGACACCATCGTATGACGCGGGATAAGACAGAGAGGAGTCTCCGCTATTGCCGGCCGCGGCAATGATAATGAGTCCCGCCGCGCGAGCGGCCTGAACCGCATTATTCATCACGTTGCTGGGCGATCCTCCGCCCAAGCTAAGATTCGCCACATCCGCCGCCTTGGTGGGCAATATACCGAGGGCATTTTCAACGCCGGCGGCATATAGCAATGCTTGTGCGATATCAAAGGAGCTGCCGCCTCCACATCCTAGGACGCGCAGGTTCATGATTTCACCGGCCCAAGTGATACCTGCGGTGCCGATATTGTTATTGGTCGACGCGCCAATGGTGCCGGCGACGTGAGTGCCATGGAAAGAACTACTGCGGCTGCTTGCGCTCGAACAGGCGGTATTATCCTCACCGTCGCCAGGATCGCTCGCATCGCTGTCTACGCCATCGCCGTCGCCTGCATTGCTGACACTTGATATAAAGTCATAGCTGTCGGCTGACAGACGCGTTTGTAAGTCTGGGTGATTAGCCACGATTCCCGTATCGAGCACTGCAATTTTGACGCTCGCAGACCCCGTCGATTCATTCCAAGCGGCAGGCAGGTTAATTTTTTTGTAGTGCCACTGCCGCACAAATAAGTCGTCGTTAGGTTCAATTTTTGTGGTGAGCAGATAGTTTGGTTCGGCGTATTGCACATCATCTTGCCGATTGAGTTGCTTCGCCGCGAGCAGGGTTGCTAATTTCAACTCCGTCATGCTCGGCCCATGTGTCGCAAGTCGTCGCAACGTTTGTGCGCGCGCTCGGGGCGCGAGCACCTCAGTGATGTTGTTACCAAATTGGTACAGGTGCGCGCTAGCACGGGCACTTGTTCTCGTCCCAATGACCCGCCGCGCCTGGCTGCGCATACGCGGTGCCTGCTGATCATTTCGCGGCATGACGACGAGGTCGCCGATCACCACAGCGGTTGAAGCGGAGGCGTTTGAAAGACTGGCGATCGCGGGGTCCAAACCGACAGACAAAACATAGTTAGAAAAGCCAGAAAAAGATTCGACGACAATATCATAGGTCGCGGCGCCGCTTGGTATGACAATGGATTCGTTATCCGTTGCCGAAACCGAGAAGTCGATGAGTTGGCCCTTGACATCGTATAGCAAAAGATCGAGGTCGCCCTGGCCGCGAGTTGCTATCCGCAAATTGATGACTTCACCGCCCAACGCATTGATCCGGTACCCATCAAATTCATCGCCGGAGGTGATCAGGTTTGATTGACCATCGAAGTTAGGACCTGTACCCGGCTCATTGGCAAAGCCACCGATGGTGACAGGATTAGTGACAAACTGCGCAGTGGCTGGCGTGTTGTTGCTTACCGGCGTACTGCCTGAGTCATTAACGTCGCTATCGACAGTGACTGAACTTGCGACAAAAATAGTACCCTCTATGACCAAAGAATTTGTCAGCAGGCTCGTCGTGACGGTTTGCGTCGCCGTATGCGCCAAGTCGTCGCTGTTCGTCAGTGTCAGAGAGATCTCAAAGCTGCCTACCTGGTTGTAAATGTGAGACGTCACTTCGTCTGTGGCCGAGTCGCCATCGCCAAAATTCCAGGTATAACTTGTGATCGTGTCATCGCCAAAGCCTGCAATGCTGCTAGATGCGTTAAACGAGACCAGAAGCGGACTGGGCCCTTCGCTAACATCCATTGTTATTATAGCCGTTGGCGGCGTGAGCGAGCTGTCAAGGGAGTTGATGTCTCTCGTGTCATCGACGCCGTCACCGTCATCGTCTGTGTCAGCGTTGTTACCGGTACCATCGCCATCCGTATCTATACTTTCGGTCGAGTCACTTGGAAAGGCGTCGACACTGTCGCGGACATCATCGTTGTCGTCATCGGGATCCAATAAATCAGGCACACCATCGTTGTCGTTGTCCGGCGCATCAGCGGCAACCTCAACGTCTACAAACAATTGCAGCGAACTGGTTTGTGCTAAAAAGTCATTCACATTCACCTCGCCAACAACCAATTGACCGACTGATGTTTGCAGGCTTGTTTGGGTCGATTTAACGATTCCTTGTGCCGTCTCGGATACAGGGTTCAGGGCTGGATCAGCAACAACGCTGTTTACATTGGCGACCGAGATCGCAACCGCCACAATGGTAGAGGTTTCGATAACAACATCAGGTGCAGCCTCTGCAGCTACCTGTGTCAAAATTGACTGAATGTTCACTGGCGACGTCAAGTCGATGTTGCCTTCAAGCTGAGCCAGCGTTGACAAGTGCGTTGCAACGGACTGGGCCAGCGCGAAGGCAATATCAGTAAAGGCGTCGCCGTCATCCGTTAAGGTCGTCGCTGTTTGCAGCAGTAAACCCAGCTGCTGGTTAACCCGCTGTGCGGCTTTCGCATCCTCATCACCCGCTTCGGCCTCAGCCCAACCGTCTATCGTGAGAAACGCTTCAGGCGTGCCGCTGACACCTAAGGTCGACAGCAATTGAACCTTGGCTTCAGGGGTATCTAGCAATGCAAGCATGGTAGTCAGTGGCGTAATATTTGCGGCTTGGGTGATATCTGCAGGCATATCGGAGACGAGCAAAAGATTAGGCAATGCCTCACCCGTCTTTGTGTCTGTGCCGCCCTTAGAAATCACGTTGGCGCCATTCCCTGCAGCGGTAGAGAAGTCGAATTTGAAATAGCCGTTCGCATCAGTGGTACCGCTGGGTTCGTCGGCGTCTAATTGGTTATTCCCATTTAAATCAATAAATACAGCCGCCTCGGCAAGCGGCGCATCCACAACACGGCCCTCAAAGGCGTCGGTTACAGTGACAGTCAAAGACTGAGTATCAGACAGCACGCCATCACTAACTTGAACTGACAACAAATAGACGTTATCCGTATTGGCGTCGTTGGGCGCCTCAAAATTGGGAGCCGTGGTAAAAGACAGCACGCCGCTTGAGGTTATCGTAAAGAGGGATTGATCATCGCCGGAGATGATGGAAAACGTCAGCGAATCACCGTCGGCATCGGTGGCGCCCAAGGCCGTCAAGCTCGTCGTGCCTTCAAGTACCGCTATACTTCCGGAATCAGATAGCACGGGTGCTCTATTCGGCACTTCGGGAGGCGCCGCACCACCACCGCCACCGCCACCGCATGCTGCTAAGAGGCATAGGCTGCATATTGCTGGCACTACGCGCTTATAAAAACACCCCATCGTCAAAACGCATTTCTTGAACAAAACTTTCATCAGCGCTCACTCTTGTCAGTCCGGCGTCTCGCAGAGGCGGACCGATTATTTGCCAATTGGATTGTTGGATGAACAAAACACTTCAAGCCGCCAAGTGCGAATAAATTCGCCCATGGAGACCGAGTTTACCGTAACACTGGCTGCTTAATTTATATACAAAATACCCTATATTATAATTTCCACGTTTGACCCATCCTGCGCAGCTGCAGCTGCAGAAGAAGAATCACCCTCACCTTGTCAACAATTTCGAGGCGCCTCGCTTGAAAGCTGGCGCGATATTTCAGGCCTAGCATCCACCGGTGCGCATTTCGGTACGATTCAAAAACTTCCGCACATAATCACACTCGCCGGTATATACTCGCCGCACTCTCACTCATGACATTCAAAGTGGCATTAGAAAATATCCACACCACGAACATAAGTTGGCGTTGGTTTGCCGCCGTCATACTATTTTCCTGCGGATTAGTTGGACTCACCTCCGGTGTTTCCCTGACTGAACGACCCGACATTGTGGCATCAGCGGTGTGGGTCAAGGCGTACTACGCCCTTGGTCTATTTGTTGTTGGAGGCATGGACCTTGGTGTGCCGACAGGTGGCCCTGTGGTTGGACGATTCATTCTATGGATAGCGTACTTTGGTTGCCCGCTGCTAATGGCCTCGGCTGTAGTCGAAGCCGTACTCACGGTCGTATCGCCCTACCGGTGGAGACTGAAGCGAATGAAAGACCATATTGTGATTGTCGGCTCAGGCGATATGGCCATCAGTTACCTTCGGGTTTTGCGCAAACACCATCCGACGCGCTCCGTACTGATTGTGGATAAAAAAATAGATCGTGTTCGTCAACTTGAACTGTCGGAGTCCTACGGCGCAGAAGTCATTACGGGAGACATTACGCATGACTTCCTTATCAAGGAACTCAGGTTACATCGATGTCGTCGCGTGGCGCTAATGGGTGACGATAATTTTCAAGCCTTTGAAGCAGCGAGTAAAATTTTACGACTATATCCTCGCCTGGAACACAGAATCATTATCCATTGTCAAAGTTTACGGTTTCTGCGTGCAATGCAAGAAACACAGATTGCAAAGCAGTCGATAGGTTTCAATTCATATAATCTCGCCGCGAAAGGTTTGGTTGAGGACTCTCTTATTCACCACTTTGAACATACCGCTGAGAAAGATACGGTCGTCCTAGCTGGGTTTGGGCTGTTTGGTCAAACCATATTGGAGGAATTGCAAAATAACGCGAGTGATCAGATTGATCAGATTAGCATCATCGACCTGACTGCAAATCGGCGTATAGAAGTTGTAGATGAGCAACAAAAGCAAAAACCGGCCTATGACCGCTCGGTCATAGAGGGCGATGTTTCGAACCCCGAAGTGTGGCGCAAGCTAGAAGCCAGCGTCGATCTCTCCAAAAACGAACCCGTCGTTATATTAGGTACAGGGGATGCAGCAATCAATTTAAGAACGGCGCTTTGGATACGTCAAAAGTATAAGAATGCGTTAATCTTTGCCCGCACGAATGACATTTCAGAATTTGCGTTAGATGTCGGTCGCGAACACGACATCAATGCGATCAGTATTACTCGTCTGGTCGAGGAACATATTCCTGCTACATGGCTCGAGTAAAAATCTATTGGGTTGAAAAAAACTAGTCTGGCTACCTGTTTAGACTAAACCGTAACGAGCTAAGATCCTATGTCAAGCAACATTATCTCTCCGCAATACATCTACGCAGATCAAGCCCTGTCCAATCGAAATGTCTTCAAATTAATATCAAGTGCGATGTCTGTCTTCAATGTGACGAGACTTTGGCAGAGGCATACCAACGCCTCATGTGCCTGCACTTTTGCGGCAGGACCGCTTGCTTGCGCATCATTGAGAATATTCTGCAGCGAGGCATATTGTTGTAGCAGCAACACGGCAGTCTTCTTACCAATTTTCGGTACGCCTTTGATATTATTGCTAGAATCTCCGGCCATCGCCCAGTAAGACGTCAGCTGATTAATCGACACCTCAAATTTTTGGCGAACGAAATCGGCATCGTATTCTCTTTGTTCAAAATGATTAAAAACCCGCACATGTTCATCCAACAATTGCAGAAAACCCTTGTCACTAGAAAGAATGATTACCTGTGAGCCACTTTTACCGACGCGGTCTGCCATTGTAGCGATCACATCATCGGCTTCATAACCAGCAAAGGTAAAACTCTTTACGCCGATTTCAAGAAAGGCCCGCTCAAACTCTACCAAACCCGTTAAAAGCATCTCAGGGGTTTCACTACGGCCTTGTTTGTATTGCCCATAGAGTCGATGACGCCACGTCTCATCATGGCTATCGAAGACCACCACGCAGTGACTCGGCTTGTGCGTTAACAATGCACGTTGCAGAGACCGAACGCAGGATGTCAGCACTTCGGTGGCGGACGCCGGTGTTGAATGCCGACGCTCGGGGCTTGCTTCGTAAATACGACGAAGCAAATTATGCCCATCAATTAACAGTGCCTTTACCATTTTTCTGCGCGCTTAAATGCACCCTCGTTCACGTCGCTCTTTTTCCTGTCAGAGTATTTGCCATTGTTCGTAACATCGTTCTTGTGACTGTTCTTGTGACTGTTCTCGGAATTGTTCGCTAAACTGTTAGCTAATCTGCTCGCGGCATTGCCCACAATTGAGCGAAGCCTTGTTCACGTTGTTATCCATCACATTACTCGTCGAACACGGCCCGGCCAAGTTTTGATTGGTTGTTGTCGTATCCCGAAGCTTAGCATGCGATGCGACGTTAGGTTATTTCGATAAATTATTGTCAAGCAGCAAACGAATTGGTCTACTCAGCTGCTACTAAAGGAAAATTGAAAACACATGGGCGATAGTATTGATCAAAAAACCGCACGTCGACTCATCCTAGATGGCCAAGGTATTCTTAAGCCAGACCAACTCGGTCGCGGTATCAATGCCGTGCAGAAAACCATCGAACAATTGAGTTACGTTCAAATTGATACAATCTCTGTGGTAAATCGAGCTCATCATCACGTGCTAAAAAATCGTGTTTCAAACTATCAAGAACAAGACTTACACCGACTTCTCTCGGATCGAAGAACAATATTTGAATATTGGTCACATGCCGCTGCGTACATGCCCACTCAAGACTATCGTTACTACATAAATACGATGCAAGGCTATCGAAAACACAGACCTGTCGACAAGAAAATTCAAAAAGAGATCATCAATCGTATCCGAACCCAGGGGCCCTGCCAATCGAGAGACTTTGACAATGCGGGTACAACAAAGTCGACCGGTTGGTGGGACTGGAAACCCGCCAAGCAGGTGATGGAAAATATGTTTCTTTCAGGCGAACTCATGGTGAAAGAAAGACGCGGTTTTCAGAAAGTCTACGATCTAACAGAAAATATACTTCCAGACCACATTGACACATCCAAACCAACCCCGCTAGAGACAGGCACTTATTATGTTAACCGGATGCTAGGAGCCCTCGGTATAGCCACTTCAAGCGATATTGGCTATGCGAGACCAACGGTTCGACGTTTTTCTAAAATCAATATTATTCCTGGTATTGAACAAGCGCTGCAGGTGCTAATAGAAACCGGTGATGTCATGCAGTTTACGATTAACAACAAGCCGCACTATGCGTTAACGCGCGCGATCGAAAACTTGCCGAGCAGAATAGGACAAAAACGTGCAGTGATACTATCGCCTTTCGACAACTTGGTTATCAATAGAAACAGACTGCAGGAAAAATTTGGTTTCGAATATTTATTAGAGTGCTATGTACCACAAGCAAAAAGAGTCTACGGATACTTTACCTTACCAATCTTACTGGGTGATGAATTCATCGGTCGCCTAGATGCCAAAGCGCACCGTAAACAGCAGATCCTCGACATAAATAACGCTTGGTTTGAACGGACACCTAACGATGCAAGCCTCAACACACTCAGTGACACTCTCATAACATTTGCCGATAGCTTAGCTTGTAATAAAATAAGGTTTATCAATCCAAAATCTAATAAACACTTCAAACGACTATTTGAAAAAATGCGGCTCGCACAGTCACTGGGCGAACTCCCGCAACATGACATCGTGAGCACAGCATAATTATTTGTAGGACAAACCGTTTACAACAGCACGTGACAGAAACGAGGAGTCGAGATCAATGTTAAAGAACCCAATTGTGCCCATCTTTGCCGCATTGCTTAGATTACTGTCATTTTAATTCGGGCTAGCAAGTAATGACGGGTTTATTTGTCCGATAATCAATAGCTCATTGCCGTCTGAAGAACAATTTGAACTTGATAAAAATGATAACCGGACACGACAAACACGACACAACGGAAAACCTATAACAGCATTACTTACCGCTCAGGGTCACAGCAGTTTCGCCATCACCGACGAACAGATTCGAGCGATTCAGCAACGACTTGGAACCAGGTTTATCGACGCTTGATTCGCTATTGTCGGTATCGGCGGCATTGCGTCATTCGCACCTTTCTGCCTTTACAATGATGTTGACCGAATTCTATAAAATTTCAGTACATCATCATGGCGAAAGCAGTGAACTCAAGACCCGTTTCAAAATCTACTAAGGCTACTGAGCTGCTTTAATAATGGGCCTCTGTGGCCGGCCACTAACGCGACTCTAAATCTGTCTATCACGGCCTTCCCAATAGGGTGCTCTTACGAGCCTGCGCTGAATTTTACCCGATGGCAGTCTTGGCAGATCAACAATAAAATCGATGCTCTTAGGACATTTAAAAGCTGCCAGATGTTCACGCACAAACGCGATAAGCTCTGCAACCAACACGTCGCCAGGCTCGACCCCATCAGCTAACTGCACGATCGACTTTACCTCTTCACCCCATTCTTCATTGGGTACGCCTACGGTGCAAACATCTGCGACGGCTGGGTGTTTTAATAAAACATCATCGGTTTCTTGCGGGTATATATTCACACCACCGGATATGATTGTTTCAGCACTGCGACCGGTTAGAAACAGATAGCCATCGGCATCAAAATAGCCCATATCACCAAGGGTGAAATACTCCCCCATATAACTACTACTGGTCTTTTCACTATCTTTGAAATAGACAAACTTTAATGCCGGCGCTTTAAAGTAGATTGTTCCAACTTCACCGGTTTCGACTTCGTTACCGTCATCGTCGCATATTTTATTATCAGCCCCAATTGGCGCCTTACCGACGGTGCCAGGCCTATCCAGCCATTCCTGTGGTTCAACAAAAAAACCGCCGCCCCCTTCTGTCGCCGCATAATATTCAAATATTACCGGGCCGAACCAAGTCATCATGTTTTGTTTTACATGAACTGGACACGGTGCAGCACCGTGAATAACAAACTTTAATGAACGTGTATCGTATTTATCTTTAATTGCATCCGGTAACGACAACAGACGATGGAACATGGTTGCAACCATATGTGTGTGGGTAATTTCGTGTTGCTCAATGAGTTGCAACGTCTCCTGCGCATCCCATTTATCCATAAGAACGACACCAACACCCTGTGTGAGGGGGCCGACAATATTGATCACTAAAGGTGCTGCATGGTAAGCAGGTCCTGTGCACAACGCCATGTCCGTATCAGGATCGTATTGAGCTGCATCACTGGTTCGCGTCGCGGAGGCAGCAGGTGTTGCTGATGGTGGCACGCGATCACGATAAACGCCCTTGGGTCGACCCGTCGTGCCCGACGTGTAGAGCATAGATGTGCCGATTTCAGGGTCCAAAAGGTTGCTATCGTCTATGCCTTTAAGCTTGTCATCGTAGGCATCAAAACCTTCGATATGGCCACCCACTGACAGGGCAATTTTAACATTCTTTAAATTATCTCGAAGAGCATCGATTGCAGGTTCGGCACATCGTATATCGGCAATAAAGGCTTTTGCTTCTGAGTTTTCAACAATATAAGAGGCATTGTCTCCCTTCAAATGCCAGTTAATCGGAGTGACACGATACCCTGCTCGCATACACGCGTAATAGACTTCGACAAACTCTGGTCGATTCGTCAATAACATAGCGACGCCGTCGTCGGGTTGCAATCCCGAGCCTCTGAGTACTCTCGCAAGTTGATTAACCCGACGGTTAAGGCCGTCGAAGCTTCGCTCTCCATATTTGCTAGAAACTGCCATCTTGTCCGGACGTTCCTGTGCATGAAATGCGAGTGTCATACCATTTAATGCGCATTCCTCAATTAGCAGCGGTCCATTCATTATTGCTTCCCCTCAAATGAAATCTTGTGTTCTTGGATAACGAAGCACTGTTAGAATCCCCACCTATTTTGCATACTTATTTGCATACTTCATCGCTCAAAGCAGTTGCCAATTAAAAGCAATTGCTATTGAAGGCGGGTGCTAACGAAAAGATGCTCTCAGCTCATGGTTGTTTATCCATCAGAGCCTGCTATTTACAAAAACATTCTCGATCGTGCTTACAATGCAAAATCAGATTGCATTATCTTTCCACTGATCGCAAGCCACTGGAGGCTCCCATGTTTATTGGTATTTCGGAACGCGTTGCGCCGATCCTGACAAACCTCAGATTATTTATTAACGAAGTTGTGATACCCAACGAGGATAAATATATGCAGGAACTTGAGGCTAACAGATGGCAACAACCACCGATCATGGAGCAAATGAAGAAAAAAGCGCGACATGCTGGCCTCTTCAATCTGTTCCTTAACAGTGACACTCAGTCATTCAATCAAGTTGAATACGCTCACCTAGCGGAGCAAATGGGCAGAACCGATATTGCAGCGGAAGTCTTTAACTGCGCGTCGCCGGATACGGGTAACATGGAAGTACTGGCGCGATACGGCACAAAAAAACAGCAGGAAGACTGCCTTCAACCCCTGTTAAGCGGCGAGATTCGCTCTGGTTTCGCCATGACTGAACCCGCCGTAGCGTCCTCCGATGCCACTAACATTGCATCGAGCGCATACCTTGATGGTGATAATTGGATACTCGAGGGGGAAAAATCCTGGGTCTCCGGTGCGGGCGATCCGAACTGCAAGTTTCTCATTGTTATGTGTGTCACCGACCCAAACGAGAGCATCGATAAACGCCAATCAATACTACTTGTACCGATGCAATCCAAGGGTGTTGAACTGCAACAAATGATCTCCGTGTTTGGCTACGATGATGCCCCCCACGGGCATGGTCGTATTCGCTTCAACAAGGTTCGACTGCCACGCGAAAACATCATTGGCGAACAGGGACAAGGCTTCGAAATTGCCCAAGACAGATTAAGTTCAGGTCGAATTCATCACTGCATGCGCTCGATCGGCGCGGCCGAACGGGCATTGGAGCTGATGGTGAAGCGATCAAAGACTCGCTACGCATTTGGCAAACCCCTATCGGAACTCGGTGGTAACGTCGATGTTATCGCCAACTCCCGAATTGATATCGAGTTAAGTCGCCTCATTACCCTAAAAGCCGCGCATCAACTCGACAGCCTAGGCCTTGAGCTGGCGATTAACGACATTGCACAAATGAAGGTGGCTGTACCTAACATGACCCTCAACGTTATCGATCGCGCGATTCAGATGTTTGGTGGTATGGGTGTTTCAGCCGAGACACCTCTGGCAAAAATGTGGGCGGCGCACAGGGCCCTACGACTATCGGACGGTCCCGATGAGGTGCATCGAGAAATGATCTCGAGAAGTGAAATTGGTAAATTTCCACATACCTATTTATAGAACTAAACGCGATCGACTAAACACGCTCACTATTTGCTTATTCTATGGACCCAGATCAAGGAAATTGGCAAAAATATGCAGTACGCTGCATTTTTTAAACGATCGCGTCATGGATCTTTTTATGACTAGCAATCGACAAACACCGAGAGGATTTGATTATGGCGAGTTCATTTACAATTGCTGAAAAACACTTAAACGCAATGGTCGAAGAAGCAACGGACAACAACGTCGACTTAAATGCACTAGGTCAGGCAATCGTTTGGAAGCTATTTGAGCGATATCGTGACAATGGCCGAAAAGCATCTGACATTGCAGATGAAGTAAAATATACCCTCGATAATCTCGACGATGACGGGACCTTTCACGTATCAAGAAACTAGCCTTCCCTCATAAACTGTTTTGGTGAGTGACTCGCAACTACGCACTTGCCAATATAATAGACGGGTAAACTCGATACACCTTGCCTACAGGGCGATCGCCTAAAACACTCAAACCGGCTATTGAATAACGATTGGTTCACCTAGGGGTTCGACGCAACGCTCATCTTTGTTTCGTGAGTTACCGACGTAACTCGATACAGGCGTAACCAACACGGGAAACTTCAACACGGGATCCAGTAGTGCTGTTAAGTCCTGCGCTGAAGCCGAAGCATCAAGCCACTGATCAATCTCATGTTTGCTTAAGTGAATCGGGATTCTATTGTGAATGCCGATCATGCCGGCCGGTGCTGCGCCGGTGATAATGGTGCAACTTTCGATGACTTGCCCCTGTTTTTCCCACCTATCCCATAGCCCTGCAAAAGCGAAACCGCTGTCGCGTTCAGGCGCGATCAAGTAAGGCACTTTCTGTCCGCCTTGTTTTGCCCACTCATAATAGCTAGATGCGGGTACGATACATCTGCGACGTTTAAAGGGTTCTTGATATGCGCGACTGCTCGCTAAGCCTTCCGACCGCGCATTGAACATACTGTATTTTGAAGATGGCTCGCTCGACCAATATGGTACCAACCACCAACGCATATCATTGACCAGCCATTCGCCGCCAGCAGACTTCAATAACACCGGCACCTGCTGCGTCGGTGCTATGTTGTACTGAGTTTCCAGCTTAATCGTTACCTGCCCTGCTACGATCTCCATGATCATTTGCGTCAGCGGGTCCGAAATAATATTAAAACGACCGCACACAGCTCATCTTCTCGTTAGTTCATTAATATGATTAATCTCATCTTCACTGAGTTTCCAAGCAATACCCTGCGCATTTACAATCACTTGTTGTTCAGACGTTGCACCAGCGATGACGCTACTGATAACGGGCTTCGATGCTAACCAACTCATGGCAAGTTGCAACAAACTGTATCCAGATTGCTCAGCAAATTTCGTCAGCGCTTCGACCTTGTCGAAAATGACATCACTCATTGCTGCCGCTGCGCGATCACCCATTGCAGCAAGTCGCGTGCCTTCGCCAGGTGCCGTACCGCGTTTATATTTGCCTGTTAGCATGCCGCTTGCCAGCGGAAAAAACGGCAACATACCCACACCGTACTTCTCGCATGCGGGCAGCACCTCTTGCTCAATGCGTCGATCTAGTAGGTTATATAGGTTTTGTGCAGTGACAAACTGATTCAGGCCATTGTACTTCGCTGTCCAGTGCGCATCACTCACCTGCCAGCCGGAGAAATTCGAATGACCTATATAGCGAACTTTGCCGCTTCTAACGAAGTCATCTAAAGCTCGCAGCGTTTCTTCTATGGCTGTTTCTGAATCAGGAACATGTTGCTGATACAGGTCGATGTAATCTGTCCCAAGACGACGCAAACTAGCGTCGACCGCATTCATGATATAACGCCGAGACGCGCCGCGCTTCAATCCGCCTTTACCCATGGAGTTACCAAACTTAGAGGCAATAATGACGTCTTCCCGGGCCCGATCACGTAGCGCCTGACCGAGGTATTCTTCCGACAACCCACCACCGTACATGTCGGCGGTGTCAAAAAAGTTGATACCTTGGTCTAGCGCGCAATGAACAATCTTGGCGGTTAGTTGCTGATCGCATCGCCGGCCAAAATTGTTACAGCCGATACCCACTAATGAAACCTTAAGTCCGGAACTACCTAGTGATCGATATTCCATGAAAACCTGTTGATGCTATTTTTTCCCATACTGCCAGAACATAGGATGAATGTAAGCTCTATTTCAGCGTCGATCGATTGACCGATTTAGTCTGTACAATGCTATTCGAATGGGTTAATTTCCGCTGTCTTACGGTATTAGCTCAAACTCAAAATCAGCTGAAACCGAAACAGTTGATTCAAACGAAAGCCCGCGCTTCGCATCGAAGTGACGGACTTTTTTTTTTGGACGAAGACATGAGACACGTACCCAATCTGAAAGATTTCTCTTCGCAGGAATTATCAGACATTTTACAGATATCCGCCGAAATCAAAGCCAATCCAAAAGATTTTCACAATGCGTTGCACCGTGAAAGTTTGGCGATGCTATTTCAAAAAACCAGTACCCGCACCCGCGTATCATTTGAAGTAGCGATGACTGAGCTCGGCGGTCACGCGATATTTGTCGACTGGATGACCTCTAACTTCCTCTTGTCCGGTATTGAGCACGAGACCGAGTACCTATCACGCAATGTTGGCTTCATTATGGCTCGCTTGATGCACCACGAAGATCTACTGAAGATTATCGGTGCGAGCCAAGTGCCGGTCATTAATGGCTGTTGCGAAAAGTTTCACCCTTGTCAGGCGCTCACGGATGTACTGACGATGCAGGAACATTACGAAGGCGACATTCGAGACGCGAAGGTTGTGTACGTGGGAGTACAAAACAACGTCTCTAACTCTCTCACGACACTTGCGGACAAATTAGGTATGCAGCTTACGCTTGCAACGCCGGAGAACGAGGACAATGGCGAGAGTATTGATAGCCATGTTCAGTCGGTAATTTCGACCAACCCACGCATCAACCATCTAACAAATCCCCTTGACGCTGTTCAAAACGCTGACTTTGTTTATACAGATACTTGGATTGATATGCAGTACTTCAACAATCCAGATCACAGGGCCGACAATGACGCAAAGCTGAAAAAAATGATGCCCTATCAACTCAACGAAACATTGTTAGCCGGCGTCGATTGTAAGGTTATGCATGATATGCCGATCCACGATGGATTTGAGATATCCGCCGCACTAACAAAGGATCAACGTGCAATCATGTACCCACAGGCGGCGAATAGACTGCATGCTCAAAAAGGTCTGTTGTACTGGCTTTACAATAACTAAAGCGCAGCCGCACTAATTGTAATCACGCTTGTAGCATGGTGTTCGACTTTAATTGTGACGCTATTTAGTTAGCCCGTCGTGGTGTTGCGCAAGAAACTCTAGCCAATGCATCACAGGGATACCGGCACTAGCAGAGAGTTGCATCTGACAGCCAACATTCGCCGTCACAATCACATCCGGGTTATCTAACTGAAGGTTGTCGAGTTTTCGTGCCGTCAGTGCGCTAGCGATTGACGGCTGTAGCAAGGAATAACTGCCGGCAGAACCGCAACATAAATGTTTTTCACCGGTTGCAACGAGTTGCACCCCCGCTCTGTTTAGAATGTCCTCAAGTGAAGTCGGCATTTTTTGACCGTGTTGCAGAGAACAGGGTGTATGTACTGCAACGCGGATTGCCTTTGCCGAAAGCGACGAAAAATCGAATTGAGCCAAGTACTCAACTGCATCAACAACCTTGCCGCAAACTTCTTCAGCCTTTTTAAGATATGCAGCATCATCCGCGAGGATGGTGGGATACTCTTTAATAGTGACACCGCAACCACTCGCGGTTGAAATGATCGCGTCATAGTCACTGAGGGACTCATGCATCTTGTCGATTAGATACCGCATTCGCTGCTTTGCTTTTGCATGCGCCGAGAGGTGTAAATCAAGCGCGCCGCAGCAACCCTCATTCGCTAAGTATTCGACGGCAACGTCGTGACTTGCGAGCAATGACGCCAGCGAACGGTTCACATTCGGCGTCGCTGATTTCTGAACACACCCAGATAACACAAGTACTTTTCTTTGCGTGACGTTTGATACAACGTTGTAACTAAGAGTCCCTGATTCGGGCTTAAGCGAACGCTTATTGTGCGCGTTGACCGCTGCAATCTTGGGAATCTTTAGGCTAAGTACTTGGGGTAGAAAACCTCTAACGACGTTGCCGATTCTCAATAGCGGATCGAATAGCCAGGACCTTGGTACAACCCAGCGCACAAGATGCGGCAAGGGGTTAGGTTTTCGTCTGCTTGAATGCTCAGTCGCAATCACTTCACGACCAATATCCAACAGCCGGCCGTATTGCACCCCTGAAGGACAGGTAGTCTCGCAGGCGCGGCAGGTCAAACATCGATCGAGATGCTCAACCGACTCACCATCAATATCGTTAGTCTCAAGCAGGTTCTTGATGAGATAAATACGACCACGGGGTCCATCCAGTTCATCACCTAGCAGTTGATAAGTCGGACATACAGCATTGCAGAAACCGCAGTGGACACAATTTCTTAGTATCTTTTCAGCTTCATCAATATGGGGGAGCCGCTGAACATCAGGATGAATTATTGTTTGCATACTACAGCCACGAGTACATACGGCCAGCATTTAGAATGCCCGCCGGGTCGAACTTTGATTTGAGCGATATGTGTATATTCTTCTGCAACGTTGACAGTGGCTGGAATACTTCACCAACCTGAAGTCCATTCGCTGCGGTTTGTCGCACCAGCGTCGCGCTACTATATTTGTCGACTTCAGCGCGGATATCACGATCTGATTCAAGCAGCCAACGTTGCGCGCCACCCCAGTCAATCAGGTAAGCCTCATCCAACAACAGTGGGCTCATTGGTGCAGTACTGAGCCGCCATAAATTCTTATCTGTTGGAAAAATACTGTGACTGTCTATCGCATGCCAACACGACTCTTCAGTCGCAACTAGCTCGCCTCCTAGGCGATTAGCAAACTCATAAACAGATTGAGCGCTACCTGACAGCCTTATCATGAGTTGGCCGTCAAAATGCGCAGTTGCGGAAACTAAGGGCGAGTTGACTAGATCACGCATTTTTAACAATCCGTCGGCCCTCGACATTTCAAGACGCTGCGTCATTTCGAATTCCGGTTTTGGTAGCACCTTAAAACTGACATTGGTGATCAAACCGAGACAGCCAAGTGATCCTACTAGTAGCCTTGAAACGTCATAACCGGCGACATTCTTCATGACCTGCCCACCAAAATTAATCACCTCGCCGGTCGCCGACAACATTTCCACACCCAGAACAAAGTCCCTTACTGAACCCGAGTAAGGCCGTCGTGAACCAGATAGCCCCGCCGATACCATGCCGCCTATAGTTGACTGGCCACCAAAATTTGTGGGATCGAATGCAAACATTTGACCATTTTCTTCTAGCACAGCTGTCACATCGGCGAGCATAGTGCCACTACGAACCTGAACGACTAATTCGGTTGGTTCATAGTGAATGATGCCGCTGTGTTCACTCACGCTGAGAGTTTCAACCGATGGGGCACACGCCTCTATGCTGCGGCCAAAAAAAGCCTTTGAATTTGAACCTTGCAGAATGACGGATTGAGCACGCGCAGTGCAGGACTCTAGGAATTGAGCCGCTTGCTTTATATCCATTAGAAGCGCTCCAATTCTGGAAATTTCTCATCGCCCCGATGAACATGCATCGCACCAAATTCAGCACAACGACTCAGAGTTGGCACGGCCTTTCCGGGATTCAATATCCCGGTAGAATCAAACGCGGCTTTAATACCGTGAAAAAGACTCAATTCTTGGGATGTGAACTGGACGCACATCTGACCGATTTTCTCTATGCCTACTCCATGTTCGCCAGTTATTGTGCCGCCTTTTTCGATGCACAACTCAAGTATCTGCGCGCCGAACGCTTCGGCTTTATCGAGTTCACCGGGCTTATTCGCATCAAACAAAATTAGCGGATGCAGGTTGCCGTCACCGGCGTGAAAAACATTTGCGACGCCCAAATCAAACTGCTTAGAGAGGTCTGAAATTTCTTCCAACACAGACGGTAACGCCTTTCTTGGTACCGTACCATCCATGCAATAGTAATCCGGCGCCAATCGTCCAACCGCCGGAAATGCAGTCTTTCTACCCAACCAAAGTTGATGCCGCTCCTGTGGTGTCGCCGCTACCTTAATTTGTGTCGCACCCGCGTCGGTTAGGATCTGTTTCAACAGCTGTAACTGTTGTTGAACTTCTTCCGCAGAGCCATCGAGTTCACACAACAACAACGCTGCAGCGTCCCTTGGATAGCCAACATTGACGAAGTCCTCTGCAGCTTGTATCGCCAATTGATCCATCATCTCGAGACCAGCTGGCAACAAACCACCGGATATAATCGCACCGACCGCCTCACTCGCCTCTCTCGTACTATCGAACCCCGCCAGCACAACCGAAACTTCTTCAGGCACAGACAGCAAAGCAACGGTCACTTCAACCACGATACCCAACATCCCTTCAGAGCCATGCAGTAATGCCAGCAGATCAAATCCCGCCGAGTCGTAACCATGTCCACCCAACTCGTACAATTTGCCCTCCGGTGACACGAGGGTCAAATGGCGAACATTGTGAACCGTCAGGCCATATTTCAAACAGTGCACGCCACCCGAGTTCTCAGCGACATTACCCCCTATAGTGCAAGCGATTTGTGAGGAAGGGTCAGGCGCATAGTAGAGACCTAACGGACGTACCCTATCGGAAATAGACAGATTTGTGACGCCGGGCTGAACCCTAGCGAGGCGATTGTCTACATCAACTTCCAGAATTTTGTTGAATTTTGCCAAACTCAGCAGTAAACCCTGCTCATGAGGCATAGCGCCACCTGACAATCCCGTACCCGCGCCTCGCGCAACGACCGGCACTTGAAAAGCGTGGCAAAGTCGCATGCAGGCCTGAATTTCTTCGATTGTTTCAGGCAACGCCACGTAAGCTGGTAACGCTTTCTTGGCCGTCAATCCGTCGGTTTCGTAAACCTTCATTCTTGCCTGATCAGCAATCACGTGACGACAGGCCGCTTTAAGCTGTTTTAGAAATGCTTTTTGGGAATCAACATCTATCAATGATCGTAACCTTTCAATCGGCAGCCAATAGCTGCCCTGGCGCGGAATCTAACCGACATTTATTTATAGCGCTTTGGACAAATTCATCCAGAACTAAACCAGACTATGCTGAATTTTACCAAGCTTAACCAAACCGTACATCCGACCTGACAGAGCACTTAGTGTTTGTACGAGCAAAAACGACAGTGGACCTCGCCCTATCCTGCTCCTCTTCCAGGTGCGCAGATTGTAACCCGTATTCACTTTGAAGATCATTCATTGTACGGCGACTTTTTCTTGTATACTGCGCCCTCAATATTTACATACGGATTCATCATGACCATCAATACCGTTGAAGAAATTCTGGAGGACTTTCGCCAGGGAAAAATGGTGTTAATTATGGACGACGAGGATCGCGAGAACGAAGGCGACCTGATCATCGCTGGTGACGTCGTGACACCTGAGCACATCACCTTCATGGCGCGAGAAGCCTGCGGTCTTATCTGTCTCACCTTGACTGAAGAGAGAGCTCATCAACTCAACCTACCGTTGATGGTGGAACGAAACAATTCTCTCCACGAAACCAATTTCACGGTATCTATCGAAGCAGCAGATGGCATTACCACAGGCATCTCCGCAGCTGACAGAGCTGTGACAGTGCGCGCTGCTGTAGCAAAAAACGCTAAACCTTCAGATCTCGTTATGCCTGGTCATATTTTCCCGCTGATTGCTAAAAACGGTGGTGTATTAACCCGCGCGGGTCATACCGAGGCTGGTTGTGATTTGGCGAGACTATCCGGATACGAGCCTTCTGCCGTAATCGTCGAGGTCATGAATGAAGACGGTACCATGGCGAAACGGCCTGAACTGGAAGTCTTTGCTGACAAACATGGCATCAAGGTCGGTACGATTGCCGACCTTATTCACTATCGACGACTGAATGATCAAACCATTGATCTCGTTGATGAAAAACCGATTGAAACTCAACATGGCACCTTTACACTGCGCACCTACACCGATCGCATTTCAGATTGTGTGCATCACGCGATTGTTAAAGGCAATTTATCTGAGAGCGAGGCTTGCGCTGTCAGAGTTCAAACCGTCAACGTACTACGTGATCTCTTTGCAACGGAAAGACCTGGATTCAAAAAATCATGGTCAATGCAGGAGTCGCTCGCCTATATCGCCACACAGCCTCGGGGCGTTGTCGTTATTGTCGGACAAGAACAAAATCAACAAGCTTCGTTAGCAGAAATCACACACTTTCCTGGCGTACCGCCTGAAAATGCGAGCGCTTCAGAGACAGGCGCCTATCGGGTAATTGGCACTGGCTCACAGATCCTTCGAGACCTTGGAGTGAGAAAAATGCGTTTACTTAGCTCCCCTACCCGCTTTAATGCCATTTCTGGCTTTGATCTTGAGGTTGTTGAGTTTTTGGAGAACGAATAGAGCGCTGACACCTCGCAGAACTCTATATGCGTCGCCCGCAACTGGTTGCGTATGGCTTTAGGAGGGACCAATATTTATGAATGATGAGGACTTACTCGATTACCTAGATCGTCATCATGTCGATGAGGTGAGAACACACGCAACAACCCTCGACGGGCCTGGCGTAGGTCAATATATACATCGCGAAAAGTTTTTTCACTGCTTACCTGCAGGACATGTCATCAGTGCTAGAGCGCTTGAAATGGACATCTATGGTGCGCCGCATACAGCATTTGGACATAGCGAAAGGCCAACGAATTCTGGTGAGGTTTACCTTCGACCTGACCTTGGCACGCTTATCTCTGATGGCACAGATGCAAAGGTGGGACACATCATCTGTGATTTCACCAATGCGGTCGGCCAACCGTTAAAAATGTGCCCTCGCTCAACTTTAAAGACAATGGTGCAACGTCTCTCAGAACAAAACATATATTCTCTTGCCACATGCCATCTCGAATTTTTTCTGTTTAGAGAATCCTTTGATCAACTAAAACAAACAGACTATTGCGAACTAACCCCCCTATCCGCTAACCAACCTGGCGGTTTATCACACATCCGCAACGCATTTCTCGTTAAGCCATTTATGGACGAAGTCATCAAACGTATTGAATGGAAAGGCATCGCTTGGGAAGCGTGGAATGACGAAGCCGGTGCTGGTCAGATTGGTTTGAGTTTGGCGCCAAACGACCCGGTAAAAATGGCAGATACGGTTGTCAGAGTGAAACAGGTCATTTACGAAGTGGCTTGCGACCTAAACGTTTCCGCAAGTTTCATGCCTCAAGTAACGCAAGCCGGTTCACCACAACCAGCGAGCAGCGGTATGCGTATTCAGCATCACTTAGTCGACGCCAACGGCGAGAGTGCCTTCTATGACGAATCAAGTATCGATAAACAATCGCCACTGATGAAACAATGGACGGCCGGCAACGTGGCGTCAATGAAGAGCGCCATTTCGTATCTGTGCCCTACCATCAACGCTTATCGACGTTTTCAAAACGCTAGCGGTCTCGCAGCAGACACACTAAGTTGGCTAGCCGACAGCAAACGGATAGCGATTAAAACGAGATCGGATTCGTTAAAAACCTGCAGAATTGAACACCACCTTGTATCGAGTGATGCGAACCCCTATTTAGTCCTAGCAACCATATATGCCGGAGGTCTTGCTGGCATAGCAGGTAGACTAGAGCTGGCTGAACAACACCAAAATCTTGCGCAAGGGTTGTCTTGCTCGCAGTTAGACTTACCCAATACGATGCAACTTGCCACGGACACTTTACGTCAAGATGACATTCTCAATGATGCTTTCGGCAACGAACAAGTCGAGTATTGGGCACAAACCCGAGAACACGAATGGGACACATATCAGCGCAATGCGACAGAAAATAGCCATGCTCAGACATCCCTATGGGAATTTCAGCGTTACTTTGAAAACGTCTAGCTCGAAAGCCGCCTTAGCGGATCGTAACCGGTATTAAGATTTGGGTTTGGGTTTGGGTTTGGATTCGGGTTTGGGTTTGGTTTTAGCCTCTACGACGCGGGCGTAGGTATAATCGGGATCTGCACCTAGGACCCTACGCACAACCCCTTTTAACTGCGCATGCTGCAAATAAGCTGAACCGGTCTCAGCCATCGGGATGAGCGGAACGTCAGCCATAATAATCGATTGCAGTTCAGCCGCAGCGTTCATTCTGTCACCCCGGTCTAATGAGCTTTGTAACGTTTTGAGGACCGCATCGTACTGGTCGTTCTTGTAACGCCCCCCGTTGTTTCCGTTGTATGAGGCGAGCAAATCTGCATAGGTCACAATATCATCGAAATCCGGATACCAACTAGAGACGACCATATCAAAATCGCCCGTATCTCGGCGCGATAGATATTGCTTAAATGTTTGTTGATCAACCTTAACATCGAGCCCTAGTTCGCTTTTCAGAACACCTTGCAAGTACTCAGCGATCTTTGTACCGGTCGGCGATGTCGTTGTTAACAATGTGAGAGAGGCCGATCCAGCATCCACGGACGCCAATAATTTACGCGCCTTTGCATTACTAACCGGTTGCTTAGAAATTGGATATTCATCGACAAACTTTCCATCAACACCTTGGATCCAGCTCGGAAAAAAAGTTTGCGTTGAACGATAGCCCGGTATGGCAATAATTTTATTCACAAACTCTTCCGAATCAAACGTTGATGCAATGGCTTGCCGCGCCTGTACTTTTGCTGTGAGTCGTCCTGGTCGATGGTTAAAACCAAGATACGCCATTCCCCCACTGACGAAGGTGCGCAGTCTCAAACCACTTTGCGCAGCATCTTTAACGGTTTCTGCACCGAGTCTCGCTACCGCGATTTGTTCATCACGAAACAGATTCAGTCGCGTGCGATTATCGGCGGTGATGTAACCCACGTTGATTTCGTTCAAATGAATGTCGTCACGTTGCCAATAAGATGGATTCTTCTTCATCGACAACCGACTGCCATGAGTCCAGTTGCTCAACACAAACGGACCGTTGTAGAGCAAGTGTTCAGGTTCAGCGCCGTATTTATCTGCTTGAGCTTCATAGAATGATTGTTTGATCGGAAAAAAGGCGACATGGGCCATCACCGCGAGGCAATATCCACAAGGCGTCTGAAGATCAACAATGAGCTGGTTACCCTCGGCCCTAACACCAAGCGCTTTGACCGGTAATTCACCTTTTTGGACCTTCTCTGCATTTAAGATTGGGTACATTATTGACGCATAAGGTGCGGCAACACTTGGATCATTCATGCGTTGCCAACCGAAAACGAAATCCTCCGCAAGTACCGGACTACCGTCATTCCAACGCGCATCCGCGCGGATAGTAAACGTCATAGAGTTTGGACTTATGTCCCAAGACTCAGCCACACCAGGTACCAGCCTACCTCGACGGTCGTAGCGGACCAAACCTTCGTTAACATGGCCAAGCACAAAAAAGCTGACGAGATCCGTCGTTCGCAAACTATTTAAGTTGGGTGGTTCTTGCGTTAATGCAATCGTGATTGATTGGGCCTCAACATCGACTGCAAAACTTTCCGCTGCGGTACCCTTCGCTACTTGCATGAGTAGCAATACAACCAGCCCCACAACAATTTGTTTCATAACAGTCATCCCAACAATATTTAAAAATCAAATTGTGCCATGATTACCCTGGACCGGCTAACACTACCCGCTTTCAGATACGCCTTGGGCTAGCTCGATAGTCGTCAGGCTCAAACTGAAAACTCGACATGCTATGACCAAAACCGGCACAAACGCGATCGCTAGATTCGAACCACTGATTCAACAGTGGTTCTTGCGCAAATATTCGCAGCCTACACATATTCAGGAAATTGCCTGGCCTGAAATCGCCTGCGGAGAACACTTACTCATTACCGCGCCGACGGGCAGTGGTAAAACGCTAACTGCGTTCATGTGGGCCATTAATCAGTTTTTGACAGGGCAATATTCAGCCGGCGCACGGGTACTCTACATTAGCCCTCTGAAAGCCTTAAATAATGATATTGAACGGAACCTTCTTACGCCTCTAGCAGAACTCAAAGCACTAGCAGCAGAAAAGGGTCTCGACTTTCCCCGCATTCGTGTTCAGACAAGAAGTGGTGACACGCCAGCCTCGCAACGACGCAAAATGATGAACCACCCACCTGAAATTCTCATCACAACACCAGAGAGTCTCAACTTAATGCTGTCCTCAAAGGGCGGCCAAGCCGGACTCGGCGGGTTTAAGACAGTGATACTTGATGAGATTCATGGTGTTATTAACAGCAAACGTGGCGTCTACCTTTGCACAGCTGTAGAACGCTTGGTGCCTCTATGTGGCGAGTTCCAACGAATCGCCCTGTCCGCGACGGTCAGGCCAATGAACCAAGTGGCGCAATACATCGCGGGCTACGAGAGAATAGCTACCGACGATTACCAAGCTCGAAAGATTCAGTGCCTCACGTCAAATGATCTGAAGGATTACTCAGTCTCGGTACGCTTTCCAGAAGAAACCGCTAATCGTCCGCAGGATGAAGCTGTTTGGGATAGTTTGGCGGTCGATTTCGTACAAAAAATTCGTGACAACAAAGCCACCCTTCTCTTCGTTAACAGCCGCGCTTTGTGTGAAAAACTTACCTATAAAATCAATGAAGCTGCCGAAGAAACGCTGGCATATGCACATCATGGCTCCCTCTCTAAAGACATTAGAACAGAGGTCGAATACAAGCTAAAACACGGTGAACTTGCCGCGATCGTTGCAACCAGTACGCTTGAAATGGGTATCGATATTGGCCATCTTGATGAAGTCATTCTGGTTCAATCACCTGACGGTATCTCATCAGCAATACAACGCATAGGTCGCGCTGGACATAGTGTTGGTGAAACAAGTCGATGCACAATTTATCCGACTCATCCGACAGATTTTATTGAAGCTGCCGTGCTTAGTAAGGCAGTCATTGAGAGAGATATCGAACGGATAAAACTCATTCAATGCCCGCTGGATGTGCTTGCTCAGATCATCATATCGATGACCGGCTTTACCGAATGGGGCTTAGACGAACTCTATTCTGAGATTCGTCGAAGTTGTGCATACCACTCACTGAGTCGGCAACAGTTTGATCTTGTTATTAATATGTTGCGTGGTCGATATGCTGACAATCACATAAGAGAACTTAGACCCAAAGTGCGAGTTGATAATGAGCAAAACACTATCATCGCAACACCCGGGGCATTGATGTCTCTATACCTGTCCGGCGGTGTCATTCCAGATCGCGGCTATTTTCAGCTTCGACACCTTGAAAGCAACGCTCGCATTGGCGAGCTTGATGAGGAGTTTGTGTGGGAGGCAAATGTCGGTAAGGTCTTCTCTTTAGGCACACAACACTGGCAGATTCAAAAAATAACCCACACCGATGTCTTGGTCATACCGGCGAAACCGAATGCCCTTGTGCCACCTTTTTGGAAATCGGAAGGGTTAAACCGAGACTTCCACTATGCCGAACGGGTTGGCAACTTTCTTGAGTACGCTGACGCCCACTTAAGTGACAAAGGGTTTAGTGCTTTTTTGCAATCCGATTACTTTCTGCAGCCCAACTTGGCTAAAGAGTTAGTAGATCTGTTGGCAAAACAAAAAAAACATACCCATGCGCGCTTGCCGCATCGACATCACCTTTTGATCGAAACCACCTCCACTGGCCCAGGCAATGCTACTGGCTCGCAGGTTATCTTACACACCGGCTGGGGATCACGTGTTAATCGACCTCTCGCCATGGCATTAGAAGCCGGTTGGCAACGTAAGTGGCAGGAACAGCCTGAAGTCTGGGTCAGTAACGAATGTCTCGTCATACAATTGCCACACCATATGAGTGCGCGGGAAATTTTCGATCTTGTTCCAGTCAAAGATATCGAAAAACTACTTAGAGAGCGGCTTGAAGGATCTGGTTTCTTTGGTGCACGTTTTCGTGAAAACGCCGGTCGCGCACTACTGCTGTCAAAGGGCAAGTTCAACGAACGAAAACCGCTGTGGATGAGTCGATTACAATCGCAGAAGCTTATGGACGGCGTACTAAAATTCGAAGACTTTCCTATTTTGTTAGAGACATGGCGAACCTGCCTGCATGATGAATTCGATCTAGACAATCTTCGACTGGTACTGGCGCAGATAGACGCTGGCGCAATTGCTATATCGGAAATTGTCACGCGCACGCCAAGCCCCTTCGCCCAATCAGTTGCTTGGGGACAAATCAATAACTATATGTATGCAGACGATCAGCCTAAAGCAAACAAGACCTCAAACCTTAAGGCATCCCTGTTACAGCAAGTCGTCTTTCAACCAGGGCTTCGACCCCGCCTACCTGCGGAACTTGTGTCGCAATTTCAACTTAAACGACAGAGGCTTATTGATAATTATTGTCCTGACTCAAGTGAAGAATTAGTTGAATGGTTACGTGAACGAACCGCGATACCTCAAATAGAGTGGCAGCAACTCTTACAAAAAAGCCAGGTTGAGCCAACCGAAGTAGCGGCCCACATCACCGTGGCCGAGGTAAACAAAAAAACACTCATCACGGCGAGAGACGAGCACCACAATATCCATGAGCAATTCATCGACATAGAATCGCCACATCTGTCGAATTGGCTACAATACTATTGCGCGCTCACGCTCGACGAAATCGCATCACTCACAGGTATCGAATCAAACCTATTATTACCCGTCCTTAATGAACTGTTAGAAAACCAAGTGATTATCAAGGGGCAACTACTTCGAGAGGATGAAAAAGAATATTGGTGTGACGCTGAGAACTATGAATCGATGTTACGCATCCTACGGCACACCTCACGGGTTGAAATCCGCCCGATACCTATTTCTGGACTGACGCCTTTCATCTTTGCGTGGCAGAAAACACAGCCTGGACATCAACTGGACGACATCACTAATGCACTGGATTGTCTGCGCGGCTTACCCGCTAAAGCCAGCCTTTGGGAAACTGAGCTGCTGCCGGCAAGAGTGAGTCGCTACACAACACAGCTACTCGATCTGGTATTCCAAGAAGACAACATGCTTTGGCTGGGTACCGGTCAACAGCAAGCGCTGTTCACCTTCAAGGAAGACCTTGATCTCGTTGCCCACTCCAACGAGCCGTCCACTGAACTGTTAACTAAACAGCAGTCTAAACAGACTATTTCGGGCGGATCAAAAATTCAATCAGGGCTAGCAGCTGAGCTTTTCAATGACCCGAAAGGACGTTATGACTTCGGTTCACTGCTTGATCAAAGTACATTAGCTGCGGCCGAGCTAGCGGATATTATTTGGCAGCAAGTGTGGCAAGGAAAACTTTCAAATGACTCATTAAAGTCACTGCGACGAGGGATTGAGACAAAATTCAAAATCCCAGACATGAGCCAAACTGAAAGCCAAGGCAGAATGCGCCGGAGTCGACGTGGTGGATTTAATCAGTGGCGTTCGGCTGCGCCCTTCTCCGGCAACTGGTTTCAAATTAGCTATCCGCAAGAACCATTAGATTTAATTCAGAGGGAAGAATTGAACAAAGACAGAGTTCGGATCTTGATGGATCGTTACGGCATTGTTTTTAGAGAGCAGTTAAAACAAGAACTACCGGCGTTCCAATGGCGCGCTGTATTTAAATCTTTACGTCTGATGGAGCTTTCCGGCGAAATCATCGGTGGCTATTTTTTCTCTGGCATTGATGGACTGCAGTTCATGACGGCCGCGTCACTTCGTCTTTTACAACAAATTCAATCCAGCAGCCTGCCTACTCAAACAACAACACCTTTAAAAGCACATTCAACACAGCAGCAGGCAGCGGCCGACACACCTAACCCGATACCAAATGTGTTTTGGATAAATGCCTGCGATCCTGCGTCATCCTGCGGTCTGGGTTTAGCCTCTTTAAGAGGTAAATTGCCCCGCCGGATCGAGTCTAATCATCTGGTCTATGACGATCAGAAACTCGTGCTGATATCTGAAAGATACGGCAAAGCTTTAACCATAAACGTCGCTGAAAACGACTCTAACCTTCGATACTACTACCAAGTTCTGCGGCATTTACTGTATCGCTCTTTTGCACCATTATCGAAAATTTCGATTCAGACTATCAACGGCGTCTCAGCAAAACAAAGTCCTTATCTTGCTTCGTTGACAGACAGCTTCGAAGTGGTGTTTGATCACCGAACCCTATATTTACAACGGTCACTAGACGAAGACTCCTATGCCAGCGATTTTACTCAGCCATCCTGATTGTCTTATTCATGAAATGCCTCGCCACCCCGAACGACCGGATAGACTAAGGTCTGTCTTGGCGACGCTCAATGAACGTGGATTAATTAGCGAAATGAACGAAGGACTCGCTAGCGAAATTAGTCTCGATCTAATTGAGCAGGTACATCCTCGCCACTACATTGACGACGTACTGGCCTTTGAGCCGCGTCAGGGTGTAGCGAAATTCGAACCCGACACCTACATGAATCTCGGTAGCAGCAGAGCAGCAAGACTTAGTGCCGGTGCTGTCGCGGAGGCGACGTCGAGAGTTTTAGCCGGTGAGAGTAATCGCGCTTTCTGCGCCATAAGACCCCCCGGACACCATGCCGAGATCGCCGCCGCCTTTGGTTTTTGTCTTTTTAACAACGTAGCGATCGGTGCAAAACTCGCGCTACAGGACCCCTCTATAAACCGCGTGGCCATTTTAGATTTTGATGTCCATCACTGTAATGGCACTGTTGATATCTTTAAAGATGATCCGAGAGTTATGGTCTGCAGTAGCTTCCAAGAAGATTTTTATCCACATCGTTTTCTCGATTACGAAAATGAACATATCATCAATACACCACTAGCAGCTGGCACGTCGGGTGATGACTATAGATCACTGATAGAAACTACCTGGTTGCGGCAAATTGAGTCGCATAAACCGGACCTCATCTTCGTATCAGCTGGCTTTGATGCTCACCGAGATGACCCCCTTGCGGAAATACAACTCATCGAGGACGACTATCGTTGGATAACAGAAATGATTATATCCCTTGCCGAGGACCACTCAAAGGGTCGAATTGTCTCTACCTTGGAGGGCGGCTATCACCTGCAAGCGTTGGGCAATTCGGCTGCGGCCCATGTAGCAGCGCTCATCAGCTAAACAAGAAATAATACTCAAAGGCACGTCGTCCGTGAGTCGTGCATTACAAGTATTGTGAAATATCCACCTCGTCAATCTGTTCAAGCTCAAGGTATTTCTCTGCGTATTCGTTATACACACCGCTGGTTAAGAAAAGCTTAAACAGATCAGGATCAAGATGATGATCTTTCACCATAAAGGACATGATTCGAATACTTTCGCTCAGCTTCTTTGCTGGCTTATAAGGTCTGTCAGCTGCGGTTAATGCTTCGAAGACATCTGCAATCGCCATGACGCGAGCCGGAATCGACATCTCATCACCGGTAAGTTTCTTGGGGTAACCTGTGCCATCCATTTTTTCGTGATGACCACCGGCTATTTCAGCCACCCGTTCCAAATGCTTCGGAAACGGTAAGTTCTCGAGCATAACGATGGTCTGCACGATGTGATCGTTAATCTTAAATCGTTCTTCTTCAGTGAGAGTACCTCGCGCAACCGCAAGATTATAAACTTCGCCGCGGTTGTACTTGTGAGGCGGCACATCAAGTTTAAATCCATAGGGGTTATCAGGGTTTGAAGAATGCACAAGACCGTCGTGCTCAATGATGTGATCAGGACGGTCATCGAGCAACGGCACTCGTTGTGGTAACTCAATTCTCGGCATTTTTTCTTTACGTCTCGCCTCATCAAAAGACACACCTAAACGATCATCTAGGGTTTGCGTCCACTGCTGCTTAGCTATTCGCTTTAGGCGTTCGACTTTCCCGTCAGCCATGAATTCACCACCTAGGTTACATTCCGCGATAAATTCAAAATCATCGTTTATCTGTTGTAAGTCAGCTTCGTATTGAGTCTTCAATTCCGCCTCGTTAGACGTACCGTCCAAGAGCGCCTGTTGATAACCAATGGTTTTCTCTGCTTTGAGCAGTTCAAAACGCATTCTGACTTCGTGTATTCTGTCTGTAATAGTTTCTAGTTTGGTCGCTTTATCGACCACATACTCCGGTGTTGTCACCTTACCGCAGTCATGCAGCCATGCACCGATGTGCAACTCGTACCATTCTTCTTCACTAAGGTTAAAGTCTGCCAAAAAAGCTTCTGTAGACTCGCATGCCGCTCGTGTCAGCATCTCAGTTAGTTCTGGCACACGCTGACAGTGGCCACCTGTATAAGGTGACTTCGCATCCACAGCACTCGCCATTAGCTCAATAAAGGAATCTAGTAGGTTTTTCTGTGATTCAATCAAATTTTGATTTTCTAACGAGACCGCTGCTTGAGAAGCTAATGCCTCAATAAGCGGTTGAGATGCCTCAGGAAAAGCCACGACTTCGCCCGTTTTAGGGTCGAGAGAATTCAAAAGCTGCAGGACGCCGATGACTCTTCCCGCGTTATTCTTTAAAGGTACCGTCAGCAATGATTTGGAACGATATCCTGTCGCTACATCAAACTTTTTCGTGCCAGTGAAATCGAACTTATCCACAACGTACGCGTCACTAATATTAATCGTTTCACCCGTATTGGCGACAAAACTGACATTCGTTCTTAGATTAGGTTTTCCATCAATAAACATATCCACTGGAGGCAAGCTAATGCTCCTGCCTGATGTACCGCCCTCGGCAATGTTCAGTGAATCGGTTCGAAGGATAGTAAATTGAAGTTGATCATCCTTCGTTCGGATATATAGGGTTCCTCCATCAGCATTACCCATAGTTTTTGCTTCAAGCAGGATGCGTTCCATCAAGCGGTTGGCATCTTTCTCTGAAGAAAGAGCGATACCAATATCAATTAGGCGTTTAAATGAAAGTCGATCCGATGCCATGCGTTTCCCTGCTGCGTTCATCCTTTAAAATGTAGCATTACTATTAAATTGCAGACTCCTTATATAGGGTTGAGCTTAACGCTTCAAGTTTTCAGAATCGATAAATTCACTGTCAAAGGCCGCTTACTGGGTACTTCGTCGACCTCGGCTACTCACCACTTGCCACCCACATACCTGGTTGCCTTGATAAAGGCATTAGATTTTACGGATGACCGTCTGGTATCGAGTTAAAGCTTCAGCTAAGCTCGCAAACTTTGTCACTAACATCACATTACCTATGTCGAAAATACCTTTTACGTACAAGTATGATTTTGAGTACGCCCGAATTGAAACTTTGACGCCCATGATCAGGCGTGTCACCGCGCGCAACCCAAGCGGCTTTTCGTTTCATGGCACGGGCACATATATCATAGGTCACGGTAATGTAGCCGTTATTGACCCCGGACCAAATTTACCCGAACACATCGATGCGCTGAAACAGGCGCTGGCCCCAGAAACTGTAAGCCATATCCTCATCACGCATACCCACGAAGATCATTCCCCTGCTTCACATGAGTTAAAAGCTTTCTGGGGCGCCAAGACTTACGGCTATGGACCTCATGGTTCAGGAAAAATTGCCGAGGGTGTTGCTATTGAAGCTGGCGGCGATATGGACTTCGTACCAGACATTGAGATTAGACATGGCGATATCATAAAAGGGGATGATTGGGAGGTCGAATGTGTCTACACGCCAGGTCATACGTCCAATCATATGTGCTTTGCATTGCTTAACGAGAAAGCACTGTTTACCGGCGATCATGTAATGGGATGGTCTACAACCGTCATCGGTCCACCTGACGGGGATATGACACAGTATATGGACAGCCTAGAACTATTACTTGAACGTGAAGACGAGATTTATTGGCCCACGCATGGCACCGCTATTAAAGACGTTAAGAATTTTGTTCAAGCCTACATAGACCATAGAATCGACAGAGAGAAGCAAATTTTACATTGCTTATCTCAGGGTGTGGACTTGATCGTTGAGATGGTGCCGATCATGTACGCTGAAACGGATAAGAGTCTCTATGGTGCAGCCGGAAGCTCTGTATTTGCGGCGATGCAGAGATTGGTGTCTATTGGCACCGTTCGCTGCTCAGATGCAACGCCTTCAAAGGGTTCAGCTTTTCATCTTGCAAAGGCATCAGAGAGCTAGCAGTTGGCATGACTAGTTGATGATTTTCGCACCGCCCTCAATATGCAAAGCTGATGGATGGTTCATATCGAAACTGACTTGACGTTCTACGTGCATCAACACTGCACTATTGTCTCGCATAAAAACCTCAGCCAGCTGGCTCTGCATCGCTCGTGCGTCATAACGACTATTGTTACTCGTCATTGCGCTTTGACTAAACGCTTTACCTGCTAGCTCGATAGCAGCAGCGTGTCTTGCTGTCACCGAAAGCTGATCAACCTGAACCTGTCTAATTCTCAACAGAGATTGATCACTGCCATGGATATCAAGGCGATCAGCCACAAGTAGACCAATATCAAAATGTGATTGAGCAGACAAACGAACAAAAAGACGACTAACGATCATCTCATCCACGCGCACCCTAGAACCTTCTAGATCGACATCCAAACGTGGTTCACTGACAGCGTCAGTGCTGAAAACGAACTGCTTCAATTTTTTCTTGTGCAAATGTACCTTGATTGGCTCTTTCAACGGCCCACTTAGGTTTACTGTTAACCTACCTTTTTTCTGACCAACATGGACGCGACGCATGGTATCGGCATTTGCGCTAATCTGAAGTGTGTTGTCGCTAAAGTCATTGCAATCATCGATGCTAATTTGAGCGTTGGAGAGTAAGGAGATATTTTCAATCTCGGTAAGATCGAATGTTAACGTCTCTATTTCGTTTGAACGGTGAGATTTTTCTTGCTCTGTCTCCCCCCATGCTGATTCCGACACAATTAAATGTAGGAGGACAAAAATGAGCGACAAGACGATAAGTGGTTTATTGCTAGATGCGGTTTCAGGCGTTTGCAATAACTCCTGAGGGTTGCCAGGCGAATGAGTGCAGCCAGACATGTCAGAAGGTGGATGCGGCGTTGCGCTACTCGAGGTTGATTTGAAACCTTTTACAGAGGCTACGTTGATCGTACTGATTGAGTCGGCAGAGGCTTGAGTCACGGGCAACAGGTCCAAATCGGATTCGCAAATTTGCATTACCTCAGTGATTGCACATACCGTGCCAGACTATAACCCACTGTTTTTTAACACGTTTCAAAACTTACTTGATTACCGACATAGGCATTGACGTAACTAGTTGGTCAATTCAACCAACTAATTCGCTCGCGTAATAACATCCCAAAGCGCATCCGCGCCTCTGGCAACAATGGTTCTTGCCAATTGTTGTTGCCAATATGTCTCTTTGCCATATTGATCGCGCCAAACCCAAAGACGTCGCGTTCTCAAGTTCAACGGATGCTCTCGGGTATAGCCCATCGCACCATGCACCTGATGGGATATGTCGGCCACCTTCTGAACAGCCTCACCGACTCTTGCCTTGGCAATGGCGATATCCATGACCGCATCGGAGTTGAGTATAGAGTCCGCAGCACGCTGACAGGACGCCACTTCACCAGCAAGTATGGCAAGTTGTTGCTGCACTGCTTGAAACTGAGAGATTGCGCGACCAAATTGTTTACGCTCAAGCGCATATGCGACTGACATATCTAAAATTGAGGTCATTGCACCACACATTAAGTTAACGCGCGTTATTGCACCGAGTTGTCTCAGTCGCTCAGACGCGCCGTTGAGTTTGACAACATTTAACGCTTCGATTGATCCAATGGATGTGCCTGATGGAAAAATCGATTCGGATTCCCCCGCAATATTTAACATCGGCGCAGCATTTAATGCCTTGGGAGAAACAACCGCAATTTCATTTTCAGCTACGATCACCCAATGATTACAATGCAGACCAAAGCTCACTGGCGCGAGATCACCGACAATATCTGTAGCACTGCCTTGCTGACTAAACTCTATTTTGCCGCCCTCTAATGCGCCCGCAACGGTCAGCGGACCGGCTGGAAGTTCTATGCCTGCCTCAACCAGCAAGGTGGCTGCAATGAAGTTCTCGGCTAGCGGTATCGGGGCGGCAAATTCTGCCGCTTGTCGAATAACAAGTAATGCGTCAGCCACATCACCACCAGAGCCTCCCGCATCCTCGGCAATACCTGCAAGAGTCAATCCTGAAGTCTCGAGCGCATGCCAAAGGGTTTGGACCCATTCACCTGCCTCACCACGATCAACGACTTCTTTTGTGCAGAGATCTGAAAAAATTCTGTGGCTTGTTTCAACGATAAGTTGCTGTTGTTCATTCATGGTCGTTCACCTATCGCAATCCAAGTCCGCGAGCGATAACGCCGCGAAGAATTTCTCTGGTACCACCACGCAAGGTAAACGATGGTGCATGTAAGATGCATTGACTCAGCGTTTCAGCGAATCGTCGTGAGTAGGGTTCGGGCGCGAGTAATCTTAATAACTCAGGCACTTGTCGCTCGTACTCGTTACCGAGGTCTTTTATCAGAGCCGCCTCAACGATAGGCGACTTACCCTGCTCTAGCATGCCAGCAACAGATATTGACATCCGTCGGAGCGTAATCAAATTTGATGTCAATCGACCAATTAACGTCAGTTGCGCGTCATTCGGTGCCGAACCTACCTCGCGAACAAACTCTACGAGTACCCGATAGGCACTTAAAAAACGCTCGGGACCACTTCTCTCGTAACCAAGCTCACTAATGACTTGTTCCCAACCGTTACCGGGTTCGCCAACCACAGCATCATCACTGATAAACACATCGTCGAAGAAAACTTGATTAAAATCTCGGTCTCCGGCGAGATTTTCAATACCGGTTATGGTGACGTTCTCATCCGAAAGATCGACAATAAACTGACTCAAACCCGCGTGACGATTATCCGTCACAGGTTCCGTGCGGACTAACGCAACCATAAAATGGTTCATGTGCGCGCCACTACTCCAGATCTTGCTGCCATTCAATATCCAGCCGCCATCAACCTTAACCGCACTGGTTCTGATCGATGCTAGATCGGAACCAGAATCCGGTTCACTCATGCCTATTGAGAAATAACATTCACCTTTTGCTACCCTTGGTAGATAAGCAGCTCTTTGGTCTTCAGTACCAAATTTCAACAGCAATGGACCACTTTGACGATCGGCGATCCAGTGCGCACCAACCGGTGCACCCGCCGCAAGCAACTCTTCTGTGACGACATAACGCTCTAAAAACGAACGTTCAGCACCGCCGTATTGTTTTGGCCACGTCATGCCTATCCAGCCTTTTGCACCCAGCTTCTGCGAAAACTCCGCCGACTCACCGGCATTGAAATCGGAATTCCGTAAATAATCGTTACCCAACTCGGATTCAACAAACGCTCTGACGTCTAATCGCAAGGCTTCTGCCGACGCTGGCAACGTCAGCGGTTCAAATTTTAATCCCTGAAACATAAAGGGTGCTCTTTTATGAGGAAGCCAGCACCATAAATGTTTGCATCTAGCTTTTCAATCGGTGGACATAGTAACCGTCCATCGAACTTTTCAACCTAGGGTTACCATTCATCGCAAAACACCGTGAAGTACCTCACAGATACAAACAAAACATCAGACCTGCTAATCCGTTTTGGTTAACCTTCGCGCAAGATTTGCATTAGCAGCGGCGTGGTTACTAATTCATGTTTGATTTTAATTTTGTGTAAAGGGGAATGATAATGGACGCCCAATTACTGATACGGTGGGGATTGGTGTTTGCAGTTTTCGTCACGACTCTTAGCATGAACATCGGAGATAACTTGATTGCACGAGTTGGCGTTCAGGAAAGTTATCTGTGTATTCTTATCGTCGCGACCGCATGTAGTGCATTGCTCGCGAAACGCAGCTTATATCTGATTGCGACAATTGCTATGTTCAGCCTCAACGCAAATATGCCTGCCGACTTCAGTCTGAATTTCGGTTTCGATAGGGACTACTATGCGGGAGTGATGCTGGCTATGGTATTACAACCGATTGTCGCCCGAACTTTTCACTAACTATACTGCACGAGTTTCATGTGTCACCTAGTCGTCAAACTCCTCTAGGTTTGGCAATTGCATTACAGATAACTTGGGTAATGCGGACATGTAGATAATACCGTTATGTGGTTTATGCATTTCACCTCTATGAAATATATAGTCGAATACTTCCTCAGCACGACCAGACTCAACTGCAACCTCAAGCACATCCTTTTCTTGTTGCGCGCCTAGGCCGTCGCGAGAAGAAATTCTACTCACACCTCTGGCGTGATGGAAATTCGCATTACGGATACCAAAATCGCTAATCAAGCCGGCTTCGATAAATGAACCGGTTCCCTTTGGCAGGACACAAACTATCTGCTTGGCATCCGTCACAATTGGGTTCAAGACGCGCCCCCTACTCTCTCGATTATTTCGCGGGGTATGTATGTCGCCGCCTTCTCAAGTTTGGTCAAATAAATAATACCGGCGCCCGGCAAGTCTAGCTCTGCCGCAAAGTACATGCGCTCAAAAATCCGATCGACCTGATCGTCAGCAACAAGAATCGTTACAATCTCTTTTTCAACATCAACCGCAAGCCCCAGCAGTCCAAGCCTCTCTCTAACACCACTACCGTAGCCGTAATAAATTGTCGCGCCCTGCGCACCGGCGTCCTGCGCAGCTTGCACAACACCATCGGCTTTACCCCGTTGGATAATGCAAGTGATCATCGACACGTCTGTAAGCACTGTAAAATCACGTGTTGTCATAACTACTCCCTCCTATACCTAGACGACTTCTAGCGTTTCCAAAGAGTCATCCGATACAACATGACTCTTTGAAATTTTCCAACGTATGTATAAGCCCGTTGACAGCACAGCAATGATCGGACCGATAGATGCCATTGAAAGGATACCGAACCCTTCAACTGCACCGATGGCATTGCCAAAGCCAAGACCCATCGCCAAGACCAGCGGCACAGTGACAGGACCCGTCGTCACACCGGCGCTATCCCAGGCAATGTTGACATACTCTTCGTTCGAGAAATGCGTCAGTATTATCGCTATCAAATAGCCTGGTACGAGCAGGTAAGCGATAGGAATTTCAAAGATGATTTTTGCAACCCCTAGCGATATGCCGCAAGCGACCCCAAGCGAAACGGCATACATCAGCGTCGATTTCTTGAACGAACCGCTTGTTAAACTTTCAACAGTCATCCCTAATGCATTCAGAGCGGGTTCTGCTAGCGTCGCCCCAAAGCCCAAAACCCAAGCAAAAGCCATCGCGATAAATAGACCCAAGGACACGGTATATAGAGGTGAATCCGCAACTGTCTCTAAGTTAGTAAAAGCGGCAGGCACTAAACCACCGCTTTGACCACCAAGTTTTGATAAGCCGTAACTCAAGCCAAGATTGAACACAATCATGCCGATCACACATAGAAAGATGCCGAAGCTAACGATCTTTGCATGTGGAATTCTTTCCTTTAGCAACAGCACCATGACAAGCAGTAAAAAAATGACGAGCGGTACAATGGCTCGCACGCCGCCAACAATTTCAACGCCCGGCGTTGATTCGTACCAAGAAATCTGCGTCGCTGCTGCCTGCGACATCGTTGATGCAGCGATAATCTCAGACGGCGAGTAAGACATCGAAAGGGTTAGCGCTAAGATCATGACGGCCACAATCGGAAACAAGGATGCCAGCGTAACAATGCCGAACCCGGACAGAGAATCACTACCACGACCGGCGGCTCTAGCAATACCAATCCCGAGGGACAATACTAAAGGCACTGTAACCGGCCCCGTTGTGACTGCACCGCAATCGAACGCTAAACCCAGTACTTTAGACAACTCAGGATCAAGTGCCATATAGATCGAGATGCACAGCACAGGCACTAACGTCAGGTAAATCAGCGGCTTCAAACTCCAACCATAAATAAACCGGATCGTACCAAGCGCAGCGGCAAGTCCGACACCAACACCGACACTTAGAACAAGTGTGCCCGCCCACTGTGTTAACAAAAAATACAAGTATGGGGCTTGGTTAACATCTACTAAGGACCCTGCTGTTTGCAGGGCGCCAATTGCTGGCTCAGCAAAGGTAACCCCAATGCCAAGTAAAAACACCACCACCACAACCGTCAGTAATTTGGCTTTCGCTGGTAAGGATATGCCGAGTGCTTCTCCAAATGGCATCAAGCCAACCTTCAAACCTTCCATGAAGAGCATCAAACCGCATATGACAGCGAGCAAGCCGGCAGTAATAATACTAGAATCCGCAATGGACTGACGCAAAATGAAAATCTGAAATAACACCAGATAGATCGCCAGCGGTGTGACGGCCCTGAACTGATCGTTGAATCTAACCGACAGGTAAGGCTTAAGCAGACGGTATATGTCGCCGCTACCCGCTGCAATCGAAGTGGGCTTGTGGGGCTTCTCGTTGCCCTGCTCATCAAACTCAATGGCAGGGATCATTTCGTTGTAGCTAACCTGATCCAAATGAACGTTGAGTTCACGGGTGTATCTGCCGAAGGATAAACTGTCGTCAGTCGCCATGGTTATTCGCCATTAGTTCAGCCAGAATTGAATGAATTGATCAATACTACTATTTATTCACACCGTTTTTTTATAGAAGCTTTAGGTCCTTTAAGTCAGTCTCAAGTGTTCGATTACGCAGGCTGAATTTTTGTTTTTGTCGAACACACCAACAACGCTAGTATGCACCAAGATAGAGGTTCTGTTAACGACTATCTACATGCGGCTTAAATGAAAAAAGTGGTGCTTAAACCGACTTGCGGACTAAATACCTGTAACTAGCCTCTTGTCTTTTCCCATTTACAAAATTACGCTTTTCAAACCTTTTTTGAAAAGCGCGCCGAACGCCAAAGGCAGGCCCTGACAGCAAGTCAGCGCCAAGGTTCAGCCAGTGATCGCGCATACACGGCGCATACGCGCGGCCGTGTAACGCACCTAGTATGCATGTTAGGCAGCAGCGCTTGCTCTGCCTTTAACGCGTTCATACCAAGCCATAACATTGCTGTTAGCCGTGTTCATTGGCTGACCTACGGACTCACCAAACTCAAGGAATGAGAATAGGAGAATATCTGCCATACTAAACCGACTGCCACAAATAAAATCCTTACCGGCTATCTGACCGTCAAGCCAAGTGATACGTTCCTGTGTGAGTGTTTTAAGGTCATCGGCAGCCTGAGGCATACAACGGACACGATCTTGGAACAGTGGCAATCCTTCCGAAAAACGGAAACCATTGGCTAATGGCTCAAGAATTTGCAGATCTAGACGGCGCGACCACATCCGGGTTTCTGCACGTTCTTCCGGGGTATCACCTATCAAAGGGCTACCGCCTTGCTTGTCTGCTAAATACTCACATATCGCAGTAATTTCAGATACATAACTACCATCATCTAACTCGAGGCTTGGTGTTTGCCCAGAAGGGTTTCTGGCTAGATGTTCAGGCTGCCTATTGTCGCCTTGCATGAGATCGATATCTTGCATCTCAACTGAAATATCCATCTCACTGATGAACATACGCACCATTTTTGGGTTAGGTCCCACTGAATTAATTAGTTTCACTCTTACTCCTTATAGAATTGGATCTACCGCAGCGTCTATAACGGTTGATACGAATAGGTGTGGCATTGTTATACATAATTTCACTGCTCGAGACCAGAGCACTGAATTAACTTTCTCTATAGGATTTCAAGGATGTGATAACTAATCGCTTAAAACCAGGTAAGACACGTCACGCATACTAGCGGGTTGCATGTGCACCAAGCATGGCGCTAAAGCCAAATCACTAGTACTATCGAGCTATTCAAAGCAATTTCATGTCGTTATGAAAAGATTAATTTCAAATCAGCTTTCGATACCGCACAAATGGCACGTGGATAATCTGGAATTTAGATCAATGTTTCTCCCTTTCTTACTTAACCTGACGGTTCGCGTTGAGCGTTGCTCTCATTGAACTATTTTCTTGGCAATTTGGTTCTCGTTAGTTCGGTAATCGTTTAACTATGCCGCAATACAGCGCACTATTGCTTAGATTTATCCTTATAACATTCAGCGTTTTGGTCTCCGCTGTATTCACTACTGCGAACGCTATGCCTTCATTGAGGGTCGACGACAATCTGACACTTAGTAACATTTCACCTGTGGTTCAATACCACGCTGACACGACCACTGGCATGACTTTAGAACAGGTCAAAGCACTCCCTGATAGCGCATGGGGAAAAACTAATGCCAAGGCTCTTTCTTTTGGGTTTACTGAACACGCGTATTGGCTGCGTTTAGAATTAGACAGTCGCGCTAGGACGAAACCCTATTTGTTACACATCGACTATCCGACTTTTGATGACCTTCGGTTAACCATCGAATCAACTGTTACATCGACACAGTTTGTTAACGGGTTTCTTGTTGCGCCCGAAGACAAATCCATTGCACATCGTCATCACCTATTTCTAATACCAACAGGTGAAGTCACAACACTGTGGTTACGTGCAACCAATACAGGTTCATTTCAACTACCGTTAATCTTGTGGGACGAAGCGGAATTCCAAAAAGCACAAGGTTATGACATGTTGTATCATGGGCTTTACTTTGGTGTCTGGCTGGCACTCATATTTTTTAATGGGGTCATGTTACTCGTATTCAAAGATCGCGCCTTCGCATGTTTCCTCGGTTTAGTAACCTCCGTCGGTATTTTTCAACTCGTTGCATTGGGTTTTGGGGCAGACCAATGGGCAGCATTTCGCGCCGTCGCAAATTCTGTGATGCTCTTGTCAATCGGCTTTGGAATGATTTTCGCCTGTCTGTTCATTGATAAGGCACTTGTTCTTAAACTAACCCAACCAACCGCAAGAAAAACTTTAAATGTGCTGGCGGCAATCGTTGTCTTGGTATTAATCAGTCACAGTATCTTTGAATACAATTTACTCGTGCCTTTCATAGCAGCACTTACTATTCCAATCAGCTTGGTTGTCACCCTTACCTCGCTTCGGCTCGCTATCACAGGTAATCGCTTCGCCATTTATTTCTGCATTGCCTGGGCCACATTCTTTGTCGGCATTACGATTCAAGCGTTATCGCGATTTGGCGTTATCAACGCTAACCTTTTGACAGAACGAGCCGTGTCCCTGGGTTTTCTAATCATGACCACCACGATGACCATCGCTTTTGCGGTCGAACTACGCAATCGCTACACCTTGCGCATACAGTTAGATGATAGCCAGGGTAATCGCAAGCTTGATGATGAACTAACGCGGGCGAAGGAACGAAAAATTCTTGAACGAATGATGAGTAGCAGGACGGCCGAGCTTGAACAGGCCCTACAAGAACTTTCAGTCGCTCATGAAGTACTACAAGAAATCAACACAGTGGACGCCGTTACGGGCACTAGGAACAGACATTACTTCGATACCGTATTTTCTCAAGAATGGAAACGCGCGACTCGTGAAGGATACTCATTGTCTTTACTCATGCTAGATGTTGATCATTTTAAGATAATTAATGACACCCACGGCCATCCTTTCGGTGACGAATGCTTGAAGCAGATCGCAAGTCGAATCAACAATTTTTTGAAACGACCTGCCGATATCCTCGCCCGTTATGGTGGCGAAGAATTTGTTGTTCTTCTACCTTATATTGAAAATGGTAATGCAGAGCGGTTAGCAGAACAGATTAGGGTTGAGTTTGATAGCTCACCTTTTCGGATTGATGGTACCGAGATCTCAATAAAATTAAGTATCGGACTTTGCACCGTCATCCCAACCGAAAACGATAATCCAGCAGACATCGTCTCTAAGGCTGATATCGCACTTTATGAGGCCAAGGGCGCCGGGCGGAATCAAGTAATAAATGCAGGACAACCCTCCTAATCCATCGCTAAAACGAAATCGACTGACCTTGCAAGAATGAAGCTGTCGACATCATCAATACCGCTGAACATATTCCTCTGTTCGACCAATGAGCCTTTTACGAATGCATCCTTAGTTAATTATTGGCGTCATTAGATTGTCATTTTCTGATACTGTGTTTGTTTATATAAAGATTCTTAGGATCAAAGATGAGCCTCGATTGGAACAACCCCTACTCCTCTAGTCACAGCCCTGTGTTCGCTGAAAATGTTGTTTCCACGTCTCAACCCTTAGCGACATCGGCAGGATTAGCGATACTTGCTGCAGGTGGAAATGCGGTTGATGCAGCCATCGCAACGGCAATCTGTCTGACAGTTGTCGAACCGAATAACAATGGGATCGGAAGCGACGCGTTTGCGATCGTATGGGACGGTGACCGTCTGCACGGCCTCAATGCTTCAGGACGCTCACCCAGCGGTTGGAGCCCCTCTTTTTTCTCTCAATATGAGCAGATGCCACAGCAAGGCTGGAACGCAGTAACCGTGCCTGGCGCGGTCAGCGCTTGGACCCAAATGTCAGAACGGTTTGGGCGTCTGCCGTTCGAAAAACTGTTTGAAAGCGCTATTGCCTACGCTGCTAAAGGCTATCAAGTTGGCCCGAAGACTGGCTACTATTGGAAATTTGCTGAAAAGCAATTTAAGCAATTTCCCTCTTTTAATAAGACATTCCTACCTGATGGTAAAGCGCCTGCTATTGGCACGCGGATTGTGTTGGCTGATCACGCCGAAACCTTACATAAAATCGCAACCTCAAAGGGCGAGGCATTTTATAAAGGAGAGCTTGCTGAACTTATGGTTGCTGATTCAACTAGGCATGGCGGCGTGCTCTCAATGGATGACCTAAGTAGTCACAGCGCAGATTGGGTTGACACAATATCAACGTCTCTTGGAGACCATGAGTTGCACGAGATCCCACCAAATGGCCAAGGCTTAATGGCCCTCATTGCTATAGGCATCGTCAATCAGTTAAATCTCAGCGATCTATCACCTGACTGCGCAGAGTCAATACACTTGCAAATTGAGGCGACTCGCATTGCCTACAACATTATCGAGCGAGAGTTAGCGGATATAGCATCGATGCAGATTGAGTTGAGCTCGGTCCTCGATGATAACTTTTTTAAGCAACAAGCAGACTCAATCAACCCTTCTCTAGCAACTGTGAGACAAACTAATATTGGCGCCGCACCCGATACCGTGTATCTCACAACCGCCGACGAAAGCGGCATGATGGTATCAATGATCCAGTCTAACTTTCGCGGTTTCGGCTCCGGTATCGTCGTACCGAATACCGGCATATCGTTACAAAATCGTGGCTCAGGTTTCTCACTCGAGAGCGGCCATCCAAACCAGGTTGCCGGCAACAAACGTCCTTATCACACGATTATCCCTGCTTTTGTCATGTCCAATAATCAACCAAAAATGAGCTTTGGTGTGATGGGCGGACATATGCAGGCGCAAGGACATTTACAGATGATGGTGCGGGTAATACAACATGGACAAAACCCTCAAACAGCATCGGATGCGCCCCGCTGGTACTTACAGGAAGATGGTACCGTCTGCATTGAGAACGGCTTTGCAACAGAAGTTATCGATTCGCTGAAGGCGCGTGGACACACGCTTATCGAAAATAACCCAGAACACCTATTCGGTGGCGCGCAACTGATCTATCGCCTTGCGGACGGTTATTGTGCCGGTAGCGATCATAGGAAAGAAGGTCAAGCGGCAGGTTTTTGAATACCTCCCAATGAAAAAAATAACACCAGAGAGGCATTTAACACCCACTAAACACGCATTTCGCTATAAACCAGTTCAGACACTAAACTCTGTGATTATTTCACTTTGCAAGCATCAGGATCAGTAAAGATTGAAAACAACACTGGAAATTCAAAAGCTGCAGCAACACTTAGCCGACGTCTGGCATGCAGAGCCCATCGAAACAACTGTCAACGCTTCAACGCGGGGGTTATTAAATGACGCAGGTGACTGGGATGCACCGATTGGTATTAAACCCAAAAGGACCACCATTCCGCTCGCCATAGGCATTCCCGATAGCACTTCTTTGCCGAAAGAGGCGCTCGGGGCGGCGGCCAATCGAGTATTCAACAAACCAGGCGAAGGTGCGTTCACCTATGGTTTCGGCTTAGGCTACAACAAACTACGACTTCAACTCGCAGAAAATTATAGCCGCGAGCGACGCTTCGAGGTGACAGAAGATTGGTTCCAGCTCTGTAACGGTTCATCCGGTGCCATCGATTTGATTTGTCGAACCTTGATAGACCCAGGTGATGTGATTTTGGCCGAGTCACCCACCTACATGGGTACACTGCGAAATTTTAAGGCCCTCAATGCGGAAGTAGAATCAATCGGCATGGACAGCGACGGTATGCTGGTCGAGCGACTACCCAACCTGATCGATACACTGCTGCAGCAAGGCAAGCGTATCAAATTTATTTACACCATTTCGAACTTTCACAATCCAACCGGCGCAACGTTAAGTCTCGAAAGGAAGATACGATTATTAGAAATTGCAGCTCAATACAAAATACTGATTCTAGATGATGATGCCTATGGTGCACTTCGTTTTGATGACACACCCTTGCCAACCTTGTCAGGACTAAGCAAAGGTTATGGTGTCATCACAGTCGGCACTTTCTCAAAAATTCTCGCTACAGGGCTCAGAATAGGTTGGATCCACTGCCATCCTGATTTACTTGATGCTTTTAACAAGATGCGGTTTGCAATGGGACTCAATCAATTTATGGTCCGCGTCATTTCCGACTATATTGACTCCGGCGCAATGTCAGACCATGCCCATAAAGTAAGGCATATATACAAATTAAAAATGAACACCTTAGCAGATGCGTTAGAAAAACATTGCGCCGACTACGTCGATTTCACACGGCCGCTGGGCGGATTTTATATATGGATTTCATTAAAACGGGGGCTTGAAGCAGAGGCGGTTTGGAGAACTGCGGCGGAAGAAGGCGTTTCGCTGACGCGAGGCACCAATTTTTTTCCTAACCGAATTGATGACAAACAACATCTTAGGCTCGCATTCTCTTGGACAGACCCAGACCAATTAATTGACGCTGCGACAAGACTTAAGCACGCTTGTGAAAGGGTATTGGCCGGCGACCCTGCCTGATAGTTGGTAACGGATAACGGTTATTTGAGCGTCATACATTTGAGGCTTATCGTTTAACTTTATTGACTGAACACTTTAGGTTTTTTATTTTTTTTAGCCATTGCTGTTCGATTCACTATTCGGATAAAGCTTGAGTTGAAACCGCTTTATTTCTACCCAAACCTTTGCCTTTGTAGAGCGCTTTATCAACTTGCGATAAGAGCGATCTTGGCAAACTGTTGGGCTGTGGCACGACTGTTCCATAGCCAATACTGATGGTCACACCAATAGGATGTCCATCCGCTACAACAGTTAGTGATTCGATTGCTTCTCGCACCTGCTCTGCTAAAGCGTGAGAAGTCGCTTCTTCCACGTAAGGTAGCGCAACGACAAACTCTTCACCGCCAAAGCGCGCAACGATATCCGTAGGTCGTTTAAAAAAAGCGTCGATAGACCGCGCCACTTCCGCCAGACAAATATCACCCGCCAGGTGTCCATAAGTATCGTTGACCTTCTTAAAATGATCGATATCAATCAGCAGTAACGTGATCGGATATTGCTGCCGACTCGCTCGACTCCATTCCAACTCGAACATCTGCTCAAAGTATTGTCGATTGCGAATACTCGTGACAGGATCAATCGTCGTGAGTTCTTTTAAAATAATGTGTGCTTCTGACAATTTCTCTAAAGCGTTTTTTAACTCTTCGGTTCGCTCATCGACTTCAATTTCCAACTGTTTACGAAGCACAACTTGTTCATCGAGCAAATGACAGTTTTCTAACGCCAGACTCGCTTGCGAGGCCAGCGCTTCCATAAGGGGAACGACATCTTTGGGAAAAGCGATTACTTCGTCCTGTTCATCCTTCGCATTCAATAATTGTAGTATACCCAGCGTTTTATCCTTCGAGTCCTTAAGCGGCAAGGTCAAAAATGAGTGTGACTCATATCCTGTTAACTCATCAAACTTTTTCGCGCCTGACGAATCGAATTCTTTCGACTGATATAGATCATCAATGATAATAACTTCACCGCTATTGGCTGACCGTGACGCTATATTGCTCATATTGGGTCCACCGGACGCTAGCCGAAGCGGAACATCGGGCAGTGTAATCGGATTGCCAGAGTTTCCACCCTGCGCGATATTGAGCCTATCGTTGAATACGATGGCGAAAGACAAAACCTCGTCATCCACGGTGAGGTAAAGACTACCTGCATCCGCATTTGCCATCGTCTTGGCTTCAGCCAAAATACGATCGAGCAGGCTATCAATGTCCTTCTCAGCGCTGAGCGCACGGCCGATATTAATAAGCCTAAGGTAAGCAGCAGAATCAACTTTCACGTGAAATCTTCAGCATATTTTTGCATTTCAAAAAGCAGTCTAGCCAATACAGAGCGATAAACATGACAATGTTAACAAACCATTATCGACAAACCACTTATCTCATTGAAATAATTAAATTAATCAACTTAAAATTACAACTTGTAGGACGAATTTGGTCTACCTAAATCTGGTAACCGGATAAATACGTTAATGCTTACACGTAAAGAGTGGCACATTCGGTCAATAATCACGGGTTTAGGTGAATGCAAGATCAAAGGGTGATTTCGCAAGCGCTCGCCAATGTTTTACCACGTTTAACAGCCTATTGAGAAGACTCTAACAACGCCTAAAGACCTCTCAACGAGCACCCATCAGGTAAGTTTATAGCCATTTCAAACAGGCCTTGATAGATAATCGCAGGCTTTTAGCCGCGATCAAGGAAAATCAAGCTGACGGCGGGAACATACGTAATGATCATCAGCGCAACCAGCAAAACGAACATAAAGGGTAGCGTGGCGCGATAAAGCTCCGTAATTGACCGTTTAAACCGATAACTTGCGATAAACAAGTTCATACCAATAGGTGGCGTGAAATAGCCAATCTGCATATTCGCCAAAAAGATTATGCCTAGATGAATAGGATCAACACCAAATCTGAGTGCAATAGGCACAATCAACGGAATCATAATTACCAAAGCCGAGAAGATATCCAGAATCGCGCCAAGGATAAGCAAAATAATATTCAATAAAATGAGAAACGTGATTTTGCTATCTACATAGGTTTGGATCCATTCGAACAGCAATTGCGGTACTTCAGCATCAATCAGAAAATTGGTGAAGGCCAGCGATACACCCAGAATCAACAAAATACCACCGACCATTATCATCGATTCACGAACGATTCGCGGTAGCTCGCCGTACTTAACCTCGCGATGAATCACTACCTCTACCAACAAGACATAAAATGCTGTTACCGCTGCCGCCTCAGACACTGCAAAGTACCCGGTGTAAATGCCACCAAGAATAATAAAAGGCAGTGGAATCTCCCATCTTGCAGCTTTAATGGCGTCAACTGCGTCTGCACGAGTGTAGTTACCCCGCTCTATTACAATCCCACGATGACTCCAAATTGCATAACCAGTTAGCAGCAAGATCATTAATAGGGCCGGCAATATGCCCGCAATAAACAGTTCTTGAATCGAAAACGGGTTCGGCAAGTTCATCTGCTGCACGATCACGCCGTAAAGTATCAGCGGTAGCGACGGCGCGAGTAACAAACCCAGACTACCTGATGTTGTTACCAAGCCGAGGCTGAAGCGTTCTTTGTAGCCGGACTGAACTAAAGCGGGGAAAAGCAGCGCACCGACCGCAACAATCGTCACACCGGAGGCACCGGTAAAGGCTGTAAAAAAAGCACAGGTCACGAAAGCGACAACAGCCAAACCACCTGGCAACCAACCAAGAAAAACCTGCGTAATGCGCACTAAGCGAAATGATAATCGGCTTTCCGCTAAAACATAACCGGCAAAAGTGAACAGCGGCAGCGCTAACAACAAAGGCGCCTCTACCAGCCTATATATTTCAATGGTTATCACCATCAGATCGATGTCTGCGGACATAAAACCTAGCATTGATGCAGCCAGAATGACCACAAATAGAGGTGCACCTAGCAGAGCAATGAGTACCAGAACACCTGACATGATCGTATTCATGAAGGCGCACCCCGAACTAAACTGAGGATTGCTTGCAGGCCAAACCGCAGAGCCATTACGCTAAAGCCAACAGGGATAATTGACTGACATACCCAGGTTGGTACCTGTGCAAACTCGATCGTCTCGTCAATAAACTCGAATTGAACATACAAAAAAGCGTAGTAAGCCACAACACCGCAGACAAGCGCCGAGAATGCTTTGCCAACAAAGCTCACTATGCGCAGTGGCCCACCCGTTACATAACGTGTCAGAACATCAATACTAATGTGGTTCGACTCGCGCGTGGCAACCATCGCGCCCAACATTGCGACCCATAAAACAAGGATGCGCAGAAAAGACTCTGCCCAGAAGATACCAAAATCAAAGAAATTTCGAAGTAAGATTTGCAGCACCGCCATGCCAAGCATTGACGCAAGGGCGGCAACCAGCAAACTATCCTCCACCCAATGAATGCCTTTGAGCATCTGACTAAACACTCAGTGCAGCCTCGCAGATGAAAGGTTTCTATACGCGACGTTATTCAAATCACTGGCTAACTTGCAGGGCATAAACCGATACTGACTAGGGAGCAGAATGAGCGTCATCTCCCCTCACTTCGGCTAGATTGGCGCGAAGTCGGTCGACGCTTTGTTGGCTAATCTCACCCTCGGAAACAAGATTCTCTATCGATGTTTCTGCTAATTGGCGCCATGACGTTAAATCTTTCACTGCCGGCGTAATAACTTGCAGTCCTTGCTTCACTAGCGCGTCATAGGCTTTTTTATTATCAATTCGATTATCTGCATCGACTTCGTCGAAAACGCGGTTAAACACATCGGTAACGACCTTCTGATCGGCGTCAGACATCGAGTTAAAAGATTTCTCACTCATTGCCAGCATCGAATAGATGTAAAGTACGGGTAGGTCGGTCATATAGCTAACTTGATTGTGCCATTGCAGTGCAATTGCAACAATCGGTGGCACAATCACTGTATCAATCAAACCCGTCTGCAGACCGGCAAGTACATCAATGATTGGCAAAGGGATGGGGCTGATGCCAAAGGATTGCACCAACTTCGCCGAGATGGGATCGCCATCAGGGACCCATGTTTTGGCATTTTTCAGATCGTCCAGATTGTTAATTGGGTTTTTGGACAGTATGTAGGCAAACCCGGTTTCAGTCAGATTAAAGCTCACCATACCGCTCTCAGCAAGACCGTCAATGATCTGCTGATCCATGTTCTCACGAACGAAATCGATTTCATCGCTGCCTCTGAATTGCAGCGGCAGATTGTATACCTGAAGATCCGGGTAGAATCGTGTTAGCGAGCTGGCTGTGACAGCACCGCCGTGCAGTTGGCCAATTCTCATTTTCCGCAAAACGGTGTAATCGTCACCCTGCACGCCACCTGGATAAATCTTGAATTTTACTCTTCCGTCAGTTGCTGCGGCGATTTCCTTGGTGCCATCGCGGAATTTTTTCATCCAACCAAGACCGTCGGGTGAAATCGTTGCCAATTTATAGCTTTTTGCATTTACCGCGCCGCTGGATGCAAGCAAGAGACTCATAGTAACGCTGAAGAATAATTTTCTAGACATCAAAATTCCTTAACACAAACAAAACAAACAACTTTTATGGGATAAACATTTTAAATCGACAATACTTCAACGACATACCAACAACATATCAACAACGGTTAGAAATAGTCATCCGACTCCGCTAACAGTTCTCGTGCCCTTGTTTGAGCAACAGTATTTGTCAGCGTTCGTCCTTCACTGACCGGATCAGCCGCTAACACCTCGTTCAAAAGACGATCATGCAGCTCCTTATCGAAAACTAGCTTCGCATACTGTTCAGCAAAGACAACTTTTGCCATTAAAAACTGACTCTGTGATATTTCGATCGAACGTTCAAAGTGCTCTCTTCCCTTTTCGGGATTACCACCTAAAGACGCTGGCAGAACTGTTTCCAAGCCACCCATGTAAAGGTGCGGCCCGCCATCCGAGATAGACTCATCCAACTCGATGCAGCGCGCCATAAGATACTTTACCTTGCCTAGTTGGGCTATTGCATTCCAATCACTGCTGTGAGCCTGCATCCAACCCGTCCACGCCACTGCCAGAGAGTAGGCTATATCGACGTCCTTTGGGGTAATCGCGTCGACACGCCGCTGGTAATCTTCAAACTCGGCCGTATCGAGGTCACACAAGGTCTTGTTCGTCACGCAGGCTGCACGCAACGAATAATCGAAACTTTTTTGACTGAGTAAGCGTCCACGCGCCTCATTGGTGAAAATCGTAAAGGCACTATTTAAATTTGATGCTGCCATCAATAACTCGGGATTATCAGGACTACTTCTTAAAAAGCTATCGATCATCAGTAGGTATGCAGGGATCCCTTCTCTGACCGTCTCAACGTCGTTACTATTGAGTATCGTGTCAGCCAAGTCTTCTGCCAAACCAGAAGTCACGGACGACATTAAATTGGCGCAGCTACTTAGCAGCCCGGTCAAAAACAGCATCGCTGTCAGATTTAAAAATTTTCGCATTTTTCGCATCTAGTTTGGTGTCTGATTAAGCGCATATTGTAACCCAGCTCCGACTCGGTAAACCATACAGCCCAGGTTTCTAGCAAGACTTGCGCGACTAATGGCTCATTGACTTGGTCAGGCAGTCCACAACCGACGATTTAGCCACCGTGAATTCTAAAAGCCGCGGCCAAAAAAGGGGTTTGCTTGACGCTCGAATTCAAGCGATGTATTCGGACCGTGCCCGGTGACGATGAGTGCGTCCCCTTCAAGTCCAAACAACCTATCTTCTATCGATCGGCTAATTTCCTGATAGCTTCCGCCCGGTAAATCCGTGCGTCCGATACCCATTTGGAATAGTGTGTCGCCCGCAACCAGTATACCGTGATCTTCGAACCAGAAACTCATTGAACCCGGCGTATGCCCTGGTGTGTGCAGTGCAACGCCGTTACAGCAGTCGATCGCCTCATCATCGGTCAACCAACTATCGGGAGCTGGCGTAGGTACATAGGGCACACCAAATTTTTGGCATTGTTGCTCAAGACTATCCCACAGCGATTTATCACCCTTGTGCAAGGATAGTTGTGCTCCGGTACGTTTTTTAATCTCTCCGGAGGCAAGAATATGATCGAGATGCGCATGCGTATGTACAATCGCTGTGATCGTCAGACCCAGACGTTCAACCACCGACATAATATGATCAGGATCACCGCCCGGATCAACAATCACGCCCTTCTTCGTGATTGCGTCGCCTATAATTGAACAATTACATTGCAGCGGTCCGGCGGCAAATGATTCGAATAACACGTCACCGGTCGGTTGCGGAATAGGCACTGCCATCGTCAAAACTCCTCTTTATGTCACTAAATCAGCAAAACCTTATGTTACACTTATCGCAACTCACCAATGTACCAATGACCATAAATGTTGAAGCGTCTTATGTACCGCATGATTGCGATCCTGCTGATTCTTTTTGTGTTCACGACGTCAGCAATATTTTTCCCTACTGCTGTGGTGATTTGGTTCTTCACCTATCCGTTTGATCGAAACTTACACTGGCTGCATCTGTTTACCTGTTTTTGGGCAAGCCTTTATATCTGGGTCTTTCCACCCTGGCAGGTAGACATCACTGGCAAGCAGCACATCAACAACAAGCAAACCTACATTATCGTTTCAAACCACCAGTCGTTGGTCGATATCCTCGTTGCCTTCACCCTCTTCACACATTTCAAGTGGGTATCAAAGGCAGAGCTGTTCAACATTCCTTTTATCGGATGGAATATGTACCTCAATCGCTACGTTCGACTCAAGCGAGGCAAAGGCAACAGCATTCGCAGTATGTATAAGGCCTGTGAAAAGCACTTGAAACGCGGCAGTTCAGTTTACTTGTTTCCTGAAGGCACCCGCTCACCAACGGGACGCGTCAGACCCTTTAAAGAAGGCGCATTCGTTTTATCGAAACGGCTTAACATCCCGATACTGCCGATCGTCATCAACGGATCGAAGAATGCTGTACCTAAAAACAGTCTCAATTTCCATGGCAACTCCCACGTCACCATGGAAGTGTTGAAACCATTTTTTCCGGACGACGATGTGTCGGTCAGGGATCTGCGCGATGAAGTCCGAGCGGCTATCGTCAGTCGGGTGGTCGAGGAACAAAATGCTGTTAAATCAGACGGCAGGCAAGCCGCGGACAGGTGACACAGCCGCGAACAAGCATCAATCGTTTAGACTGAATCGTCAACCAACATACCTTTGCACAAAGGGTAATCAGTACAAACCCACACCTTGCTGAGCTTTTTATTATCGATGCTGGCGCGTTTTTGTTGCATAACGCCGCGACACTTTGGACAGCGATTGCCGGAATGCTTCGTGTCAGCGCTTGCCGAGCTAGCTAAGGACCGCCTTGCTGCTCGTTTTGACGTTCGCTGAGAGTTCTTGGCTACCTGCGTTTGTAGAGAATTTAAGCGAGTAACGCACTCGTTGACTTCGGACATTTTGACCGGATTAGACAATACGAAAAATGGCATATCGACTTGTCGAAAAGCCTTGTCCAGCAACTGAAGTTCCAAATTCGAAACATCCTGCCGAAACTCGACGCCGGCAATCAACTCATAGGTCACTGCATCACAGACAAGTAGGCTCAAGTTTTTAGCCTGCAGGTCGGGTCTGGGTAACATAAATCCGGTAAGCGGTTGATTGAATAAAATCTTCACATAGGCTGAAACAGAATTTTCCAATCGCTGTGCAACAGTGATTAAATATTCTGGCAGAACCCGCGGCCTTAACGCATAGCCAATCGACTTTTGCTCAGGCACGGGCGTATCAGGCATGCTGTTATCTGGTCGTTGCAAAAACGCTTCTGCCCGCCTTAACAACAACACATCCTGTTCTCTTTCGCTACCAACCTTTGCTTGGTCGCTATCGTCGCGACTACCCTGCTGAACTTTCGGGTTGGCAGACAGCAACTCTGCTTCGACAGCCGACTCTTGTTTCATAAACGCCGCCACTTCTCGCGCTCGCAGTTTTCTGAGCAACCAGACAACCACAACGACAACACAGCCAATAATTATTGCTATTTCCATAGTTGCTCGTTGCTTGTAATTTTAGTGAAACTAACCATTCGCGACCTTCTTTGCGGCAACGATGCAGCCGTTGCATCTAGCGTCGAAACAGACGCAAGCGTATCAAATTTAAAGTACTATGAAGCTCAATATCGTGCTGAATTAGTATCAACAAGATGAGATTAAAAGACAAAATTGCCATTGTCACAGGCGCAGGTCAAACGCCAGGTGACACAATTGGCAACGGTCGTGCAACGGCCCTAATGTTTGCCCGCGAAGGGGCGCAAGTTTTACTCACGGATAGAGATCAGCGCAGTGCTGAAGAAACCCAAGCGCTTATTCAAAAAGCCGGCGGCAACGCCTCGATCTTCTGTATGGATGTTTCTCAAGAGCAAGATTGCAAAGACATGGTAGCGCAGTGCATGGCGACTTACGGTCGAATCGACATATTGCACAATAACGTTGGCATCGGCAGCGGCGATGCTGGTATCACAAGTTTGAGCGAAGAAAACTGGCACAAGATCATCAATATCAATCTCACCAGTATGTTTCTCACCTGCAAGCACACACTGCCTATCATGAGAGAACAAGGCAGTGGCAACATTATCAATATTTCGTCCGTCGCCGCCATCGCTTCAACCGGTTTATTGGCATACAAAACATCAAAAGCTGGCGTCATCGCGCTGACTGAGAATGTCGCAATGGGCAATGCTAAATTCGGCATTAGAGCCAATTGCATTACACCGGGGTTGATGAACACACCGATGGCAATCGAAGGATATTCTGCATCTCAGAATAAACCGAAAGAGGACGTTATTGCGGCACGCGATAGAATGGTTCCATTGAATAGAAAAATGGGTTCAGCTTGGGACGTGGCGAACGCGGCGGTTTTTCTCGCAAGCGATGAAGCATCGTTTATTACGGGTGCAACCTTACCCGTTGATGGTGGCCAGAGTATTCGAATTGGTTAGACTGGCTAACACTACCCTAGGCATAAGCAAACAAAGTCTAGACAAGACAATGAAAACCATAGATTCAAAAATGGAAGCTACGCACATGAATTCACCCGTCACGACGACAACAAAGCACGGTGTTACCACGGTGACACTAAATCGACCCGAGAACCTCAACGCACTCTCCTACGAAATGCGTTCAGCAATTTATGACACCTTCACAAAGTTAGCCAACGATGACGAAACACGCGTCATCATTCTCACCGGTGCAGGTCGAGCATTTACGGCGGGACTTGATTTAAAAGAGCTGGGCAAAGACGGGCTCAACTCAAATGCGGCGGACAGACCCTCCTCCAATCAGGATCTACAGATCGCAATCGAGTCCGTTGGCAAACCGATTATCGGCGCAATCAACGGATATGCGATCACAGGCGGATTCGAAATCGCGCTGATGTGCGACATCTTAATCGGTTCAACCGAGGCGAAATTCGCTGACACACATGTGCGTATGGGGGTCGTACCGGGTTGGGGTTTATCTCAACGGCTATCCCGTTACATCGGCGCTTCGCGCGCGAAAGAACTCAGCTTCACCGGCAACTATCTCGACGCTATTACTGCTGAAAAGTGGGGCCTGATTAACAGAGTTGTTGAGCCCGAAAAATTGCTTGAACACTGTCAAGCCTTAGCAGAAGAAATTTGTTCGGCAGACCCGCTGACGTTAAAAACCGTCCACGAATTGATTGATTTAGGTTGGCAGACGACACTGGACAATGGACTTCAAGCAGAAAAGCAGCGCACCCGCTCACATACGGGTGACCTTAGCGCCGAGACACTAGAGCAGCGCCGAGGACAGGTTATGAATCGCGGTCGGGATCAAGACACCTAATCGGCTAACATCGCTCGCGCGCTATTAAACCTAGACGGTCTAACAAGAGATTCCGCCAAGCAGCTATCAGACTTCACTGACTGTTAGAGAATATGTGTGTGTTCATTTAGCGTGATGATCGATTTCTCACCCGAACTTGCCACCATAAATCGATTAATACTTGTGTAATTTGGGTTAAAAAACATGCGGGGCGACATACCAAGTACGTGACATGCCCAGACATTGATCACGCCACCATGACAAGTCACTGCAACTCGCTTGCCACGGTTTTCATTGACGATACGATTAAGACTGCTACAAACCTCATCGGCAAAGCCAGGGAACTTACTACCCATCGTGCCATTCATGAGCTGCTTCCAGCGGTCGTAGTCGAGCTCTTTAAGCTTCTCAACCGGCACATAATGATCTGCGTGTCGATCGTATTCCGCCACCCCATCTTCTATCTGGACATCAAGCCCTTTGATGCGCGACAAAGGATGTGCGGTCTCAAGTGCACGTTTCATCGGGCTGGAATACAAATGGTCAATCGGATGAGTTTTAAGCCAGCCCGCCATTTTATCTGCCTGACCCAGGCCGATCTCTGACAAAGAGGGATCCGCCGGTCTGCCGTCATTTGTCTCTTTATGTTCAGGCAAACCATGTCGTATCAAAATTAATTCCACATTTACACCTCTCGATCATTCATATTGAGTCGTTGCCTTTAGCATCGCGGGGACGTTGGCTATTATTTCCATGGTATTTTTTGGATAAAAAAAAAGCCCCGCTATGCGAGGCTTTTCATGTGTTCTAGGCGATATATCTAAAGCTAAAACGACTTACTTTCGATCAATTACTCGCTGCGATTGAGACATTATACACACCGGCCTGCCGGGCAGAGTCCATCACATGAATCATAATCTCAGTATTACTCTCCGGATGCGGTTGGACAACAACCGGCGCATCAGGACTTTCAGCGTGCAATCTTTCGATATTCGCTCGCACGGCTCTGAAATCAATATCGCGATTACGAATTCTGATTCGATTACGGCTTGTCACCTGCACGACGATACTTTTCTTATCGGCGTCTTTAACGTTTTGATTGTCATCCGGCGTATTTACGTCGATACCAATCTCTTTCACAAACGTAGCTGTGACGATAAAGAAGATAAGCATGATGAAAGTC
>JAQXDL010000040.1 GCA_029251375.1 Pseudomonadales bacterium
CGGAATCGGACACTAACGACGATGACGATGACGATGACGATGACGATGACGATGACGATGACGATGACGCCAAGCCAACCTTGAAAAGCGAGGTAGACCCTCGTGTCTGAAAAGCTTCAAAAAGTCCTAGCAAACATGGGTATGGGTAGTCGACGCGGTCTCGAGGGATGGATCTCAGAGGGTCGTATTCGAGTCAACGGTAAAGTTGCGAAACTCGGGGATCGGGTCGAAGAAGATGATCACATTATGGTGGATGGTAAGCCCATTCGCTATGAGCAGCCTAAGCATCGTTACTTGATTTACAACAAACCCGCCAATGAGATTTGTTCTCGTGATGACCCTGAGGGTCGAAAGTCTGTATTTGACAAATTGCCACGTTTAAAAAAACAGCGTTGGATTTCCGTGGGTCGACTTGATTACTCCACATCCGGGCTTTTGATTTTCACGACGGACGGTGAGCTCGCAAATAAACTCATGCACCCCTCGTCAAAGATTGACCGCGAATATGCTGTTCGGATACTCGGCGATGTCACTGAAGAGATACTCGACAATATGCGAGAGGGTGTTTTGCTCGATGATGGTATTGCAAAGTTTACAGACATTCAAAAAGGACGCGATGAAGAAAGCGCGAATGAGTGGTACTACGTTGTTTTAATGGAAGGTCGTAACCGAGAAGTGAGGCGTCTGTGGGAATCACAGGGTCTGACCGTGAGTCGATTAAAGCGTGTTCGCTATGGACACTTTTTTATTCCTTCAGCTGTGAAGGCTGGACAATTTACCGACTTAAAGCCTAAAGATATTCGGCTTCTGTACGAAATGGCCGGGGTAAAACGTAGCCGTCGTTAGACGAGTTCTTTCAGAAACGGCATCCTGACAGCCGAAATTCTATGGTCGACGTCTCCGTATTAGGGCGTCTAATCAACTTTCAGTGTTTTTCTCATACGGCCATTTGTTGCTATGCAAGCCATTCAGGGGTAAACGTCTGGCCCTGTTCCGACAAGCTGTCGTCATTCATTAAGTAAAGATACAACGGCATAAGTTCGTCAGCAGTTTTAAGTGTCATTGGGTTTTCTGTTGGGAAAGCCGCCGCGCGCATCTTGGTGCGTGTGCCACCGGGGTTGAGAATGTTAAAGCGAATGTCTGACGTATTTCGCATTTCATCTGCAAGCAGTTTCGCGTAGCCCTCGAGTGCATATTTAGAGACAGAGTAAGCGCCCCAGTAGGCCCTTGGCGTGGTGCCGACACTGGAGGTTGTAAATATCACTGATGCGCTCGGCGCTAACCTTAGAACAGGCATGAGGATACGCGTCATAATGCAGACGGCGTTGAGATTCACCTGCATGACGCGAAGCCAAGTATTCATATCATAGTGTTCAACCGGGACGCGATCACCAAGGATAGCCGCATTGTGCAGCACGCCGTCGAGTTTAGTATATTTTTCAAGTACGACATCCGTCATTTCTTGCATTTCTAGCGGTTGAACGGAAGCTAAGTCCATCGGTACGATAGCGGGCTCAGGCGAACCCTGGTTGATGATTTCGTCATAAACTGATTCGAGTTTGGCTGTCGTTCTGCCTAACAGTATAACTGTGGCGCCATGTTCTGCGTAGGTCAGACTGGCCTGTCGGCCGATACCATCTCCGGCACCTGTAACCAAAATAGTTCTACCCTTAAGGCAGCCGTTAGCGGCGGAGTATGTCATTGAGTTTCCATCGAATGAGTTGGTGGTTGATTTGGTAAGTAAATATGTCGCTAAGCTGACGCTGGTAGCGTTAGAGCTAAGCGGGTTTGGTTGCGTGCACCAGGTAATTGACGTCGGTATCTTTTGCCAAGCTGTACCGCTTAGTCAGCGGATTGTAAGTCATGCCTGTAATATTCATGAGGTTCATGTCGCACTGGCGCAGCCAATTACCGATTGCTGAGGGTTTGATGAACTTTTCGTAATCATGCGTGCCTTTTGGCACCATCCCGGTTACGTACTCAGCACCCAGTACCATCAGCAAGTAGGCTTTTGGGTTCTTGTTGATAGTCGAAAGGAACAGATGGCCGCCTGGCTTCAGTAGTTTGGTGCAAGCGGCAATTACTGATGCTGGGTCGGGAACATGCTCCATCATTTCCAAGCAGGTCACGACGTCGAAACTAGCGGGGTATTGGTCTGCATACGACTCAACGGTCGTTTGCTCATAATTAATATCCAAGTTTGATTCGTGTCGATGCATTTTTGCGACTTGAAGGGGCTTCGGTGCCATATCAATACCTGTGACATGAGCGCCCGAACGCGCCAGTGCCTCACTCAAAATGCCGCCACCGCAGCCAACATCAAGAACGGTTTTACTCGCCAATGTCGACCGGTCTTCAATGTAGGACATTCTTAACGGGTTGATGTCGTGAAGCGTTTTGAACTCACTGTCGGTATCCCACCATTTGCGTGCAAGCTCATCAAACTTAGCCACCTCGGATGGATCAACATTGTCTTGTTGGGTAGAGTTTTCTAATGTCACAGCGGTGTTCCTGTTTAAGTGCTTATCTGCCGAATACTTTGGCGCCACATATTAACTTTATCGGTGAGTGCCGTGGTATCTAATTGTGTCAGTTTACGATGCTTCAGTAGCTGTTGTCCGTTTATCCACACATCAGAGACATGATTGCCGTTGGCGCTATAAACAATTTGTGAAATTGGGTTGTGTACCGGCTGCAATTCGAAGGATGACATGTCAATGGCAATGACGTCCGCCTGTTTGCCGATTTCGAGGCTACCCACCTGGTCTTCGATGCCGAGGAGTTTTGCACCATTAATTGTCCCCATGCTTAATGCCTGTGCAGCTGAGATGCTTGTTGGGTCTAGGGTCACGCCTTTTGACAGAAGCGTAGCACTTCTAATCTCTGCCAGCATATCGAGGTTGTTATTGGACGCAGCGCCATCGGTTCCGACCGCGACATTAACGCCTTTATGCCGCAATTTATCGACAGGACAGAAGCCGCTTGCAAGTTTGAGGTTCGAGTCTGGGCAATGTGCGACGTGAACCTGATTCGCAGCGAGAAGCTGAATCTCCGCATCGTTCAGTTGCGTCATGTGGACGGTCTGTAATAGTGAATTGAAAAGCCCGTGATCATAAATGCGCTGTAGGGGCCGTTGTCCCGTCTCCGTCTGCAGTTCCCCGACGGTTTCGTGCAAATGCAGGTGCACGGGTATGTTATGGGCTTTTGAATGTTTAGCGATCTCCTCAAAGCCTCGATCAGACACCGAATAAGGCGCATGCGGAGCGATTGCTGGATAGATATGTGGATGTTGTTTGTATCGCTCGTAAAACAGCATGGCTTTACTAATGTGTTCCTCTTCGTCGTTGGCCCAGTTCGTCGGGAACTGGACCACGGGGCAAGCAACCTGAGCCCTAAATTTTTGATCGTGAAATGCCGCTGCAACAGCATCAGGGAAGAAATATGAATCAGCGGTACAGGTTGTGCCAGATGAAATCATCTCGGCGATAGCCAGTAACGTCCCGTCGTAGACAAAGTCATAGGAAACAAGTGTGCTTTCGATTGGCCAAATATAGTTTTCAAGCCATTCCATTAGCGCCTTATCGTCAGCATAACCCCTGAGCAAGGTCATCGCGGCATGACCATGAGTATTGATCAAGCCGGGCATGACAGCATGTTGTGTTAGGTCTTCGATGGCCAAGTGGGGATAGTTATCATGCGCTTGCTGATGGGGGCAAATATCAATGATCAAATTGTTGCTAATGACCAAGCTGCTATCTTCAAGAACGGTACCTTCTGGGACGACAGGAATGAGCCATTTGGCATCGATGATAAAGCTGTTTTTGTTGGCATGCATTTCGTGATTATAACAGACTGTAATTTAGCGTTTGTAGCTTCTATCGTGTTACAATACGGGTCCTGGTATGGGGGATTATTGGATGTTGACGATTTCTGTCAATACTTCAGCTGATTAACATCTCTCGAACTCACAGGTTAGTCAAAAGTGCGACCGTTGGAATCCGATTTCATTCGCGTTTTTGTGCAAACTTTTAAGTAAATTTTGGTCAAAGAACCCGCTGATTAATGTCTGAATTCGAGTCCGATATAACTACCGTCAACATCGAGGATGAACTCAAGCAGTCCTATTTGGATTATGCGATGAGCGTCATTGTCGGTCGTGCCTTACCTGATGTCCGAGATGGATTGAAACCTGTTCACCGGCGTGTCTTATTCGCCATGAATGATTTGAATAACGCCTACAATCGACCCTACATGAAGTCTGCGCGAATCGTTGGTGATGTTATTGGTAAGTATCATCCCCACGGCGATACCGCAGCCTACGACACCATCGTTCGAATGGCCCAGTCATTTAGCATGCGGTATCCACTTGTCGATGGTCAGGGTAACTTCGGTTCCCTCGACGGTGATAGTGCTGCTGCCATGCGGTACACCGAAATTCGTATGGAGAAGATTGCGCATGAATTGCTGGCGGATCTAGATAAAGAAACAGTCGATTTCGTTGATAACTACGATGGCACGCTACAGATGCCGTCAGTATTGCCATCAAGGGTGCCTAACCTGTTGGTAAATGGCTCCAGTGGTATTGCTGTTGGTATGGCCACAAATATTCCGCCCCATAACATTGTTGAAGTTATTAACGGCTGTCTGGCATTGATTGAAAATCCCGAGATCGACATTGACGGGTTGATGGAACACATCAAAGGACCTGATTTTCCAACCGGGGCAATTATTAACGGTCGTGGTGGCATCGTTCAAGCATATCGAACGGGTCGCGGTCGAATTCAAGTTCGTGCGCTATGTGAAGTGCTCGTCAATGAAAAGACAAGTCGTGAAACAATCATCATTAAAGAAATTCCTTACCAACTTAACCGAGCGCGCTTGATTGAGAAGATCGCAGAGCTGGTTAAGGAAAAGAAATTAGAAGGTATCTCTGAGCTCAGAGATGAATCCTCGACAGATACGCGTATTGTGATCGAGCTAAAGCGCGGTGAAGTGGGTGAGGTCATACTCAATAACCTCTACGCTCAAACACAACTGCAAAGCGTCTTCGGTATCAACATTGTCGCGCTGGTTGATGGTGAGCCAAAGGTGCTCAACCTTAAAGAAGTACTTGAAGCGTTTGTGCTTCATCGTCGTGAAGTCATTACCCGTCGTACCGTATTCTTGTTGCGTAAAGCACGTGCTCGAGGTCATGTTCTAGAAGGCCTCGCGGTTGCGTTATCAAATATCGATCCCGTAATTGAATTGATTAAGACCTCGGCTAATGCAAGCGAAGCACGAGATCGTTTGGTTGCGACGCCATGGCGTTCAGAGAACGTCGCCAAGATGCTCGAAGCGGCTGGTCCTGATGCTGCCCGACCTGACGGTTTAGAAGCTCAGTTCGGATTCAAAGAAAATGGCGACTATTACCTCTCGCCTGAACAGGCGCAAGCGATTTTGGAAATGCGTTTAAATCGTTTGACCGGTCTTGAGCAAGATAGACTTATCGACGAGTACGCTGAAATCATAAAAACCATCGCTGAGCTATTGTTGATTCTCGACAATACCGAACGTTTGATGGAAATTATTCAGGAAGAACTGATTGCTGTGCGGGATGAGTATGGTGATGAACGTTTAACTGAAATTGTTGGTACGCAAGAAGATTTAACAATTGAAGATTTGATCACTGAGCAAGATATGGTGGTGACACTTTCGAACGCCGGTTATGCCAAGACGCAACCGATTGTTGATTACCAGGCTCAAAAAAGGGGCGGACGTGGTAGATCAGCGAGTGCTGTAAAAGAAGAAGACTATATTGAACGTTTGTTGGTTGCTAGCACCCACGATACCATTTTGTGTTTTACCAATATGGGCAAGGTTTACTGGTTGCGAACCTTCCAAATTCCCGTTGCCAGTAGAGCCGCGCGTGGACGACCAATGATCAATATCTTGCCATTGAGTGAAGACGAACGTATTACTGCGATGTTGACCGTTGACGAGTATGTCGAGGACAAGTTTGTCTTTATGGCAACAATGAACGGCACGGTAAAGAAAACGCCATTGATGGACTTCTCAAGACAACGTACGTCCGGTTTGATTGCGATCGAATTGGAAGACAACAATACCCTTATCGGCGTCGCCATCACTGATGGTAAATCAGATGTCATGCTGTTTAGTAGTGGCGGTAAGGTGATTCGCTTTAAAGAGTCTGATGTTCGCGCCATGGGAAGAACCGCGAGAGGCGTTCGAGGTATTAAGCTAAAGGCTGATCAAGCGGTGATTTCTCTTATCATCCCCCAACAAGATGGTGAAATACTGATTGCGAGTGAGCAGGGCTTTGGTAAGCGTAGTCGTTTAGATGACTATTCGGTTATTGGTCGCGGTGGTCAGGGTGTCATTGGCATGAAGCTGAATGAACGAAATGGTTCAGTTGTAGGCGCGATTCAAATGTTTGAGGGCGACGAAGTGATCTTGATCAGTGATCAAGGCACATTGGTTCGAACTCGCGGCGAAGAAGTTTCAATCCAGGGTCGAAATACTCAAGGCGTTAGGCTAATAAATGTAGGCTCGGAAGAGCATTTGGTTGGACTGGCGAGAGTCGAAGAACCTGATGAAGTGCTATTGGACGGCGACGATCTCGACACGGACCATGATACTGATATTGAAAACGGCGCCGAGAAAACCGTTGATTCACAAGATGAAACCATGTCTTCAAACGATACTGATTCGGCGAGCGACAGTTCTGCTTCAGATACACCTGATTCTCAGGAATAAAAATGACCGACCAATCGAAAGACGAAGCCGCGCGATTACTTGCTTTGCGTGAACAGATTGATCTGTTGGACCGAGAAATTTTAGGTCGTCTCAATCAACGGGCTCAATGCGCGCTTGAAGTCGCCGAAGTTAAGCAGCAATCCTCCGAGGGTGTAGCCCCTGTTTTTTATCGACCTGAGCGAGAAGCTCAGGTATTGCGCAACATTGCGCAACTAAACCCCGGTCCCTTGTCGGACGAAAAAGTTATGGCGGTTTACCGTCAAATTATGTCGGCTTGTTTGGCGCTCGAAGAGCCATTACGTGTTGGTTTTCTGGGTCCTGAAGGCACTTTCACGCAAATGGCGACTCAAAAACAGTTTGGCCATGCGATTATTAGTGTGCCGATGGTGACAGTGGACGATGTCTTTAGAGAGGTAGCATCTGAAAATTGCCACTATGGTGTGGTGCCTGTTGAAAATTCAACTGAAGGGGTCATTAATCACACGCTGGATAACTTCTTGAGTTCAAATCTACGCATTTGTGGTGAAGTTGAATTACGTATTCATCATCATTTAATGGTTGCGCCTGATGTCGATGTCACGTCGATAAAGAAAATTTATGCGCATTCCCAAGGGTTGGCGCAGTGCCGTCGCTGGTTGGATGGCCATATGCCGAATGTTCCTCGTATATCAGCGACCAGCAACGGCGAAGCGGCGCGGCGCGTTCTGGAAGAAAAAGATGCCGCAGCGATCGCCGGTGAAATCGCCGCAGAGACCTACGGATTAAAAATTCTCTCGAAGAAAATCGAAGATCAGTCTGATAACACGACGCGATTTTTAGTTGTTGGAAGAGAATCCATTGCTGCGAGTGGACTAGATAAGACCTCGATTATGGTCTCAACACATAACCAGCCGGGCGCTTTGTACAAATTGCTTGAGCCTTTTCATCGACACAATGTTTCACTCACTTCAATTGAAACAAGGCCGTCCAGAACGGGCATGTGGTCGTACGTATTTTTCATTGACTTTGAAGGTCACCAAGATGACGAGCTCATACAGACAGTACTGGGTGAAATCGATGGGGACGCGCTCGAAGTTAAATTGTTAGGTAGCTATCCAAGGGCGATTACCAACTAAAATGGCAGATTTTATTGAACTAGCCTCCAAAGGTGTGCAGCAGTTACAACCCTATCAACCCGGCAAACCTGTTGATGAGTTGCAGCGGGAACTTGGTCTTGATGACATTATTAAACTTGCCAGTAACGAAAACCCACTGGGCCCAAGCAAGAAAGTCCTTGAGGCAATCGCGTCGATTCTACCAGAGCTTGCCCGTTATCCTGACGGCAGTGCCTATAAGTTAAAACAAGCGTTATCTGATTTTCTTGGTGTTAAAGCTGACACGATCACGATTGGTAATGGTTCGAACGACGTGCTTGAACTTGTCGCGCGCATCTTCCTTAACTCAGATAATGAAGCCATCGTCTCGCAACACTCTTTTGTTGTTTATCCACTTGCGGCTAAATCGATTGGTGCTGGTTTGAAAGTTATACCAGCACGTAATTTCAGTCAGGATCTTGACGCGACCCTCGCCGCAATCAGCGACAAAACGCGGATGATCTTCATCGCTAATCCTAATAACCCGACGGGAACCTGGGTTGATGAAGCAACACTGGTCGGTTTCCTCAATCAGGTGCCGGATGATGTTTTGGTTATCCTCGACGAAGCTTATTTCGAGTATGTCGACGATCCGTCTTATCCCAATGGCATATCACTACTGGCTTCCTATCCAAATTTGATTGTTACACGGACCTTTTCGAAGGCCTATGGTCTTGCGGCGCTCAGGGTTGGTTATGCAGTCAGTCATCCGGATATTGCGGATCTGATGAATCGCATTAGACAACCCTTCAACGTTAATGCAATGTCATTGGTTGCGGCCGAGGCTGCGCTGTTGGATCAGTCCCATGTCACCCAAGCCGTTGAATTGAACAAGCTTGGCATGGCATATTTAACCGCAGCCTGTGAAGAATTGGGGCTTGGTTTTGTACCTTCAGTAGGCAATTTCTTGACCGTCGACTTTGGTCGAGATGCGATGCCGATTTACGAAGACTTGCTGGCAAAAGGGGTTATTGTTCGACCCATAGGCGTCTACGAGATGCCAAACCATCTGCGTGTCACGATTGGCACTGCATCGGAAAATGAACGCTTCGTTGAAACTCTGAAGCAAGTGCTAAGTTAGATATGTCGCAAGAAACGACTGACAATGCGAAACCCGATCAACGCTCAGCTGATCAATCGACGAAATCTCAAAATGCCTTCAAACACGTTGCCATCATTGGCCTAGGTCTTATCGGTGGTTCCATTGCGAGCGCCTTGAGACAGCAGGGTAGTCACCTAATAGCCTTTGATGTTGTTGCTCAGAATCTTGCCGATGGTCTGCGCCAAGGCGTCATTGACGAGGCGGCTGATTCTGTCGAGGCTGCCTGCGAAAATGCCGCTCTTATTGTGTTGGCCGTGCCCGTATTACAGATGCCGGCTTTGTTTCAGCGACTAAAAAAGCTTGATGGTATCCAAGGCAAGGTGATTACTGATGTCGGCAGTGTCAAAGGCCGGATGCTTGAAAGCCTGTTGTTGGACGGGCCATTACTAACGAATTTTGTCCCTGGACATCCGATTGCCGGCTCCGAGAAACACGGCGTGATGAATAGCGACCCAAATTTGTTTGCTCAACACAAAGTGATCCTCACGCCCCATGCTGAAACCGATACTGCTGCGACCATCTCGGTTGCCGAGATGTGGCGAAGTATAGGCGCCGAGGTGTCTGAAATGTCGCCGACCAAGCATGATTTGATTCTTGCTCAGACAAGCCATTTGCCGCATCTTTTGGCATATGCGCTGATAGATTCTCTCTCTGATCGTGGTGACAGTTTTGAAATCTTTGATTATGCGGCGGGTGGTCTGCGAGATTTCTCACGCATCGCTGCGTCCGACCCAACAATGTGGCGCGACATTTTTTCTTCGAACAAAGAGGCTTTGCTGGATGTGCTCGATCGATATGTCGCAGAGTTGGCTGAATTGCGAAACATGATTGAGACCGATGATCAAAAGTCAGTGCACGGTATTCTCGATCGGGCAAAATCTGCACGTGATCACTTTAGTCAGGTACTCAAGGATAGGCACAAGAAATGACGCATATCCCAGTAATAACCATAGATGGACCGAGTGGCTCTGGTAAGGGCGCGATTACGCACCGATTAGCCGAAGCATTAGGTTTTCATATCCTTGATAGCGGTGCCCTTTATAGGTTGATTGGGCTTGCTGCGCGAAGGCGTAATATTGCATTCGATGCCGAAGCGGCTTTAGTCAAATTAGCGCTTGAGCTCGAAATTGAGTTTCAAGCAACCAATGATCCTGAGGAGCCGATTGAAATACTGCTGTTTGGTGAGCGCGTGACAAGGGACCTGCGGACCAATGAAGCGGGTACGGATGCTTCGAAAGTAGCGCCAATACCCGCTGTCAGAGATGCGATAAAAGATCTGCAGCAGGGCTTTAAAAAGGCGCCGGGATTGATCGCAGACGGCCGGGACATGGGCACCGTGGTGTTTGTTGATGCTGACGCAAAGATTTATTTGACCGCCAGTGCTGAGACCCGCGCTGAAAGGCGCTATAAGCAGTTGAAAGATAAGGGTATTGATGTTAGTCTGCACGGCCTTTTTCTCAGCATACAGGAGCGGGACGAGCGGGACATGAACCGAGAGGTTGCACCACTCATTCCAGCAACGGATGCAAGAGTAATTGATAGCACGGAGATGGACATCGATCAGGTGTTCAACGAAGCGCTAACCTTTGTTCAAGAGAGATTGGCAAATTAGGTAATAGCCTCGATCCCCCAATGGACGTGGTCTTGCCTTCATTTTAATTAGACACACCGACATTGGAATGTAAGTACGCAATGTACTGGCATAGGAGAGGTGGATGAGAGTCGAGAGGCTCGGGAAAAATATTATCTATGAGTGAATCAATGGAAAGCTTTGCGGAGCTATTTGAAGAAAGTTTAAAGTCCATCGACATGAAGTCCGGGTCCATTATCTCCGGTGTCGTTGTAGATATTGATAGTGAATGGGTCACTGTTCATGCTGGCCTAAAATCTGAAGGCGTAATCCCACGAGAGCAATTCCTAAGTGAAACCGGTGAACTAGAGGTTGCTGTTGGCGATCACGTTCAAGTGTCTATGGATGCTGTTGACGATGGATTTGGTGAAACCAAACTATCTCGTGAGAAGGCAAAACGTGCTGAAAGCTGGATGATGCTCGAAAAAGTTTATGACGATCAGGAAGTTATCAAAGGCACGATTTCAGGTCGCGTTAAAGGCGGATTCACAGTTGAGATTCGTGATGTTCGTGCTTTCCTACCGGGATCATTGGTTGATGTTCGGCCGTTGCGTGAAACAGAGCACCTGGAAGGTAAAGAATTAGAATTTAAAGTTATCAAGCTCGATCAAAAGCGTAACAACGTGGTTGTATCGCGTCGTGCTGTTCTTGAACAAGAAAACAGTGCAGAACGTGAAGCGTTACTTGAAAGCTTGCAAGAAGGTCAGGGCGTTAAGGGTATCGTTAAGAACCTAACTGATTACGGTGCATTCGTTGACCTAGGCGGCGTTGACGGTCTACTTCACATTACAGACATGGCTTGGAAGCGTATTAAGCACCCAAGCGAAATCGTTGCCGTTGGCGACGAGATAGATGTCAAAGTTCTTAAGTTTGATCGTGAAAGAAATCGCGTATCACTTGGTCTTAAGCAATTGGGTGAAGATCCATGGGTTGCAATTACTAAGCGATATCCTGAGGGTACTCGTACAACCGCTAAGGTCACAAACCTTACTGATTACGGTTGTTTCGCAGAGCTCGAAGAAGGCGTTGAAGGATTGGTTCACGTTTCAGAAATGGATTGGACAAACAGAAACATTCACCCAAGCAAAGTTGTGCAGGTTGGTGACGATGTTGAAGTTATGGTTCTGGATATCGATGAAGAAAGACGTCGAATCAGCCTAGGTATTAAGCAGTGTCAGGGTAATCCTTGGGAAGAGTTTGCTGTTCTTCATAATAAGAGCGACAAGATTAAGGGATACATCAAGTCAATCACTGACTTCGGTATATTCATCGGACTTGATGGCAACATCGACGGTCTTGTTCACTTGTCAGATATCTCTTGGAACGAGCCAGGCGAGCAAGCTGTTCGTCAGTTCACCAAAGGTGACGAAATTGAAACGGTTATCTTGTCAATCGACGCAGAGAGAGAGCGAATTTCGCTTGGCTTGAAGCAGCTTGAAGAAGATCCTTTCACTAACTATGTTGCGATCAATGATCGAGGCACAATTGTTTCCGGTAAGGTCAAGGAAGTTGAGCCGAAGCACGCTGTGATTGAAATTGCTGATGAAGTAGACGGAATCTTGAAAGCTTCTGAAATCAGTGTTGATCGAGTAGAAGATGCTCGTAATGCTCTCAGTGTCGGTGATGACATAGAAGTGAAGATCATTTCTGTCGATCGAAAGAACCGAATCCTAGGCGTATCAATTAAGGCTAAGGATATCGCTAATGAAGAGTTAGCTGTGAAGGAACACAAAGAGCGTGATTCGGACGTGAGTCCTACAACGTTTGGTGATCTGATAAAGCAGCAAATGGATCAGGCTTCTGACGCCGAGTAGGCAGATTTTGTCGATAGCATCGGGAAAATGACCAAGTCGGAGATGATAGAACGAATTGCTGCGGTTCAAACGCAGCTTTCTGTCAAAGATGTAGAGCTTGTTGTCAAAATGATCTTGGATCATATGGCGGAAGCTCTCGCTGACGGAGAGCGAATTGAAATTCGTGGGTTTGGCAGCTTTTCATTACATTATCGGCGACCTCGACTAGGTCGAAATCCTAAAACGGGTGAGAAGGTAGAGCTAACGGGTAAGTTCGTTCCGCACTTTAAACCAGGCAAAGAACTGAAAGATCGCGTTAATTTGGGTATGCGCTCGGAGCACCTAACCGATAATAGCCAATTAACTGATGAGACCGCTTCGCAAGGGTTACAATCAAAGCTTTAGTGTCGTTCGATTGCTAAAAAAAGAAGATACGAATTAAGCGGCGTTTCCGAGAGGAAGCGCCGTTTTTTTTTTGTAATCACCTCTTATAGTCGCCCTATTTAGTTCCTTTTTTTAACACCACCTTCTATGCCATATTGAGTCGTCACCTTTGGTTGGTTCATAAGGTAAAACGATAGAGCTAATCAAAACGTCTTCTGCTTTAGTTTTATAGGCAGTCATTCATTTATGATGAATAGCTGCGTGTGCCCCTGCTTTGAGACAATCATTAATTATTTAGGCGCGAGCCTTGATGCTGGTTATAATGAACTGTCTTTAGTAGCGGGATAGGCTGAAAAACCAACGATGAAACTATTCAAGAGTCTGATATTTAAGTTAGTCGCGGTGATCATCTTTATACTAGTTGTGTTGGTTGCGTCGGAAAATAGTGAAAAGGTTATACTCTCTTTCCTTGATTATGATTCTGTTGCCTGGCCTGTATCTTGGTGGATGATGACGGCATTCCTCAGCGGTGTGATTGTCGCATCTGTCTGGAACCTCTGGACAAACTCGGCTTTAAGATTAGCTGTGCGCAAGGCGAATAAACGGTCCGATAAGACCAATCAATCGCTTGATCAGGTACGTGCTGTGAAAACGCCAGGCACCACTACCGAACCTGCGCCGTCAGCGACAGATTCAGCTGAATCTGCATTACAAAGAGCTTCTTCAACGGATCTTGTTAAGTCTTGATACAGTGCGGTCAGGGCTGTGGAGAGGCGTTTGCCGTAGACTAGCCATTTAATCGTGCTTTTTGACGATAAAGTTACTGCTGCTCAGCTAGAATGGGGTTACGTGTATCGCTGCTTTAGTTGCTCTTAAGTACGAATGGGTATTGTTTCATTCCGGGCTAAGACACCTTTTGTTATCTTGCTCTGATTATTGAGTGGGACGATTGAACATACATATTAAAAATCGATATTGAACTTAGAAATTGAGCAAAGGTTAACTTTGGATAATTGGCTCCTCTATATTTTGGTGGTATCCGCAATCGGCGTCGGCTGGTTGTTAGGCCGCCGTGAGCGCCAAAAACGGACCGAAACGCTCGGTCCTAACTACTATCAGGGTCTTAATTATCTGCTTAACGAAGAGCCCGACCGCGCTGTCGCACCTTTCATTGAAGATCTAGAGGTGAACGCTGAAACCCTTGAAACACATCTCGCCCTGGGCAGCCTGCTGCGTCGTCGAGGCGAGTTAGAAAAGGCTGTTGTTGTTCATGAGAACATTCTCGCCCACGCCGAGTTAGAGCGAGACGCAATGCTGCAGGTTCAGCTTGAGCTTGCCAGAGACTATTTGTTAGCCGGGCTTCTGGATCGGGCTGAAGACTTACTTCTGAAGCTTTCTCAAAAAGAAAATCAAGACGTGGGCAGTATTCGTCGAGATTCTCACAAATTGATGTTGGAAATCTACGAGAGAGAAAAAGAATGGCATCGTGCCGCAGAGATAGGCGAATTGCTTGCCGTTGGCGACGAATCTGAAAAATATGAACGTTTCAACTCCCACTATTACTGCGAGATCGCCGAAGACTTACTCAAGCGTAATCGAACGGAAGAAGCCAGACAGTGCATCAGTGATGCCATTGGGCACGACGCAACGAATGCGCGGGTGAGTCTGCTGCTTGGGATGTTGGAGCTAGCGGAAGAAAACTACCCTGAAGCTATTCGCGCCTTCCAGCGGATCCGAGATCAGGAAGCTGTCTACGTTGTCGAGTCGTTGGAATCACTGCAAACGGCCTATGAGAAAAGTGATCAATCGATGGATACCTTTCGAGCCTATTTACACGATGCGCTTGAGACCACACCTTCAATTTCCATCGTGCTATTACTAGCGCAACAGATTCGCGTAGAAAAGGGCGATGAGGGGGTGTCGAGATTCATTGCTGATCATCTAAAGAAGAATCCGACCATTCGTGGGTTAACCCAATTGATAGACCTGCATATCGACAATGCCCACGGCGTTTCTAAACAAAACTTGTTTATTCTGCGCAGTTTTGCCGAAGCGCTGGTTGCCGACAAACCAGCCTATCGATGTAACAGTTGTGGTTTTGAAGGCAAAAAAATGCGCTGGCACTGCCCTAGCTGCAAGGACTGGGGCACGATTAAGCCCATATTCGGCTTAGAAGGTGAGTAAGATCACGACGTCACGCAACGATTTCTGACAGTCTACCGCTTCAATTTCTTAAACCGATCAAGCTAACTTCCTACATCAGCGTTTCCGCATCAATGCTAATTTTCCTGTCGCCTAAAACGCAAATGATTGCGAATCGGCATCACAAACTAATAGACAGGAGTTTTGCCATGAAAGCGAAGAATCTTTTAATCACCTATCTCACCCTCGTCTTCTGCTGCTATGCGACCCTCGCAACAGCCGATGACATATCAGAAGGCGTCAATAATGCGTCAATGTTGGAATCGACAGTGAATATCAACCAGGCAGATGCCGAGACGATAGCCGCCGCTCTAGATGGAATCGGTATGAGTCGAGCGCTCGCGATTGTTCAATACCGCGATGATCACGGTTCGTTTTATTCTGCAGAAGAACTATCCGCCGTGAAAGGCATCGGTATGACGACGGTAGAGAGGAATATGGGGAGGATTGTTGTCAAATGATCTCAATCTTTATATTAGTACGGATTGATGGCGTGAAAATAGAAGCGATTTACATTAATTAGTACTGATCCGCTCAGCAATCAGTTTAAGTCAGTTGTTAACCCACCGTTCGGTGGGTTTTTTTGCTTAAATTACGGCTAATATGTACCATTCTCGTCGGGGCGGTTTGCGTGGTGGCCACTGTTAAATAAGTGTTTTCCTCTGCTAATTCTGTCACTTATCATTGATATGAAAACTCTGTTCAGCTCTTTATCAATTTGAAGTGCTGAACAAGAGACTCCTAATGTTGTTGTCGTTAGATTATGCGTACGTCCAAATATCAAGTATTTTTGAACTTCGTCCTAGGGCTGTTGCTATTCAACGCCCTAATCGTGCTTGCCTGTGTCTATCTACTGTTTTACGAAACCAAAAAACTCGATGAGTGGGGTGGGGTTTACGCTTCTGCGATCCGCGAGCCTCACGCCGTTGAGTTGAGAAAAATCGGCCGCCTTGCGGCAGAGGACTCTGGTGAAGCGATCCAGAGAGCTAGTGATCTTGAGATGAAACTGAAGGACGTCGCGTTTAACGATTTTCTTTGGAAAACTCGACGATCAAATCTATCGACATTGGCAGGCCTATACCTAGAAGTAGGAATGTATAAGGAATGCGCTGAGGTCCTGGATATCTGGACTAAGCTGCATGAGAAAGACCTCGATCTGTTCACGTTAAAGTCTCTAGTGCTACCTTTTCTGCCCGCCAGACGGGGAGAGTATGAAAAATTGTTAGAGCGAGCCTCTCGTGTTCTACCAGCCTCCAATTTTCCAATTGAATATGCAGAATTCTTAGCGAACGACGGCCAATATGATAAGTCTGCGCAGGTTGCTTTAAGGCATTTGCTGAATACTCGATTTATTTCAACAGAGTTTAGCCCGTGGCATTTGTACACGCGAAAAGAAGGAGCAGAATTTAGTGAAAAAGCGTCCTCAAGTATCGTGTTTGAGGGTGATTTACAAAATAGTAAACAGGTACAGATAGCCAAAAAAACTCTCGCGCGAGGTACGAGGTATATTCGAATTGACCCTGTGAGCCAAGATAGGCAACTTCCTGTCATCAAAGTCGAGTTGATACATGCAGGCCAAGTTGTTCAGGCACTTTTTTTGTCTCCTGAACAGTCCCCTGAGTTGCATGACATTAAGTATGCGACCAAAGAAGGAGTATACAAAATTGTAAGCAGCGAAGACCCCTACTTTATATTTTCGCTTGAGCAAGCGACTGAAGTAGGCACTGAAATGCGCGTAATTGTAGCGACTACCGCGCGTCCAGTTTGGCATGGACCCTTCGTATCGCGGCTACCTGTATCTTCAGTGAAAAAGGCCGTAGAAAAGTTTCACTGGGACTTGGCGCCGGCTGCGGCCGAAGGTATTCGACGTGAATTCTTGGGCTTCCAAAATGAAGGTTAAATTCTGGTTTCGTAAACTTTGGTATCTTAGTTGGTTGGTGACCATACCTCTTTGCTGGTTTGGTAATGTTTGGATTAGTTCTAGCTTTGGTAAATACAACGACTTTGTCGTGCGTCATGATATCAAACCGCTTGCGACATCACTGGGAGCGGTTGCCCAGTTCGAGTATGCCCATGCCATAAGAAAGCTAAAGTTAGCGGTGAAACCTCAATATGTCCTTGAGAAGAGCAAGCAAGAATCAAACCTGAAGGTAATCGATGTGTTTCTATCTCAACCTTCGCGGGCGCGACTGAATTCAAACCTGCCGCATAGCGGTTTTGAGTATGTTGATGGCGCGGTTCTTAACAACGGTTCTTTTGACAAAGTAAGCATGCGCTACAGAGGAGATCATGCTTATCACTGGATGTATCATAAGAAATCTTTGAGAGTAAAGACGAAAAAAACGAAGCTTTATGAAGGAGTTCGTAAGTTCAACTTAATTGCAAATAAGTCAGCGCTTCAACTGAGAAACTACCCGGGTTATGTGTTGACGGGCTATCTTGGAAATATTGGACCAAATGCAGAAATGTTGCGGGTAAGAGTTAATGGCAGAAGCCGAGGCACCTACACCTTTGTTGAGCAGTTAGATGAGTCTACTCTAAGGCGTGCCGGCGTCATGCCGGGTGATCTATTCGCTGGCGAGCTAGTGTCAAAAGATCAGTTTACTGGGATTCGCCCGGACCTATTCATACAACCAGGTCTGTGGGAGAAAGTGGCTGTTAACAATCACTTCCATGAGTCAGCATCCTATTCATTGGATATGCTTGCTTTGCTAGTTGCGTCGAGCGAAGAGGAACATAGCCAGATAAAGTTGCAAAGACTATTAGATGTCGATGAGTGGGGACGGTTTATGGCTTTTGAGACGATATCACAGTCGTTTCACTACGGCCCTTCGCATAACTGGCGTCTGTACTACGACCCTGCAACTTCCAAGTTTGTGCCGATCGTTTGGGATCCTGTTTCTTGGGGCTTTCTTTCCAACAAGGGAATTGAACCCGATATCATTCGTACCAGAATTCATTCGACGCTGTTACAAAATGCGCCGTTCATTGCAGCAAGAGCCAGGCATATTGCTGGGTTCTATGCGCGCGGCGACGATATTCGAATGTTAGCAGACATCAGTGAGACGATTGCTCAGCTTAATATAACTAACAGCTTTGACCCTGACATTTGGCCCTATCACGATGAAGAAGTGACTGGACATATGAACCGATATCGAAAAAAAGCGAAGTTCGAGATGCAGGGTGTAGGCAGTGCCTATAGCTCTGCGTCTTGTCTGGGTGATTTTGCGAAACTTGATTCGAAAACCGTTCGCGTTCGCTTGGATGGTCGGTGCGCATTCGATGGGATGTTTTTTAACCTTGATGGCGAGGCGCCTATTACCCCTGAAGTAACATTGACGTACGAATCCATTTCAGACGGCAAACATGAATATGACCTAAGCGACAGACTTACAAGCGAAAACGATACTTTGAGCTTGGATATGACATTCATTGCCGACTACCAGTTAACTGATAAGAAAACGCGTAAATCAAATCGAGACGGACTGACCGTTAATTCAGCAACCTATGATTTTAAGTTTTCGTCGCCGATAGCCTCTAAGCTGGAATCGGTATCGACAAAAATCGGTGAGGATATGCTTGGTCTGAATCAGGTTGATTCAATCACTGCGCAGGCAATACACATAAAGGGTCTGGTGGATGCCAGTTATTCTCGTCAGGAGGAAGTCTGGTCTGGGGTCATTGAGTTCACTGAGAACCAGGTTATTAGGCATCCTATCAAAATCAAAGCGGGTGCAGATTTGAGGCTAGCAGAGGGCGTCAGCATCCTGATTGAAGGTAAGGTCACGGCAATAGGAAACGTAGATGCGCCGATACAGATAAGACCCACTGAGGCAGCGGTTGGTCCTTGGGGGACATTTGCGATCCTGTCGGAAAAGGCGAATGGTTCCGAGCTGGATTTTGTTGAGATGTCGGGGGGTAGTGGCCTGAAGAGAGACCTCTATGAATACTCTGCAATGTTATCGATCCATGACGTAAAAGATGTGTCGATCACAAATTCAACATTTCGAGATAACAGCATAGTCGATGACATGGTTCACTTCGTTTATTCAGATGTCTTCATAAGCGGCTCCAAATTTATCCGATCAAATCTCGACGCCTTGGATGCAGATATATCGACCGTAAAAATAGTCGACTCAGAATTCATCGATTCGGGAAATGACGCTCTGGATTTGATGACAACTAAGGCCGAAGTCGAGCGGACAACACTTACTAGGAGTCGGGATAAAGGCATCTCGGTAGGAGAAGGCAGTGATCTTGAGGTTGTAGACTCAGTATTCGAAGAAAATGAGATTGGCCTGCAGGCGAAAGACAGTTCCATTGCCAGACTTGAAAATGTGCAGATGATACAGAATCGACTTGCAGTAGATGCCTACAAGAAAAATTGGCGTTACGACGCGGGTGGCCGCGTAGTGTTGACGGATAGTAGATTTGATAAAAATATCATTGATATAACAAAAGATAAACATTCCTCGATTGATATCGAGGGAACGACAGATGCCTCTGCCGTCAAGAAGAGATAGGGATGCAGCCGCTAACTAAGACAAAATTCGATCGCTATGAGTTTAAGTATCTTCTGCCACAATCACTGAGAGAGAAGGTTGAGGCTGAGTTGGGCCACTTTGTCGACTTCGACCCATTTGTCGCAAGCCAGCCCGATCTTAAATATTTTGTTCGAAGTCTCTATTTTGATGACCCGGCTTACACGGCATTCTATGATAAGACGGATGGCTTACTTTCACGCAAAAAGTTTCGTCTGCGAACCTATACGAACAATCCTGATGAGATCGCACCGATTTTTCTCGAGCAGAAAGGAAGACATAATAATCGCGTAATTAAGGTTAGGACCCCACTCGCTGAAGCGGCTCGGGCACCGATTGCCGATCTTGGGTCTAGCGGCGGCGAAATTGCTAAAATAATTATGAGTCATGCCCAGCCGGGATCAGTTCTCGAGAAATTTTGTTATGATTATTATAAGAAAAATATCAAACCCGTTGCGCTTATAGATTATCAGCGTAGGCCTTACATTAGTAAGCTCGATTCAGAGTTTCGACTGACTTTTGATGAAAAACTATATGCGACGCCAGCGCATTCTTTATGGTTAGCTGATGAATTCCAGAGAAAGCAATGTGTACCAGGCTATACGATTATGGAAGTGAAATTTAGATACCACATGCCAGCATGGTTTCACGCAGTTGTTCAGGCTTTTAACCTTGAGCGAGTTTCGATATCTAAAATTGTTTGCGGCATGAAAACCTTGAAAATTGCAGAAGATTTATCATAAGGAACGACATGGAAAACGAATTACTTCAATCCGCAGGAAATTTCTTGGCCTATACGCCGCAAGAGATGGTCATGAATCTGGTTGTTTCAACCGCGCTGGGTTTCGTGATTTCGGAAGTCTATAAACGAACTCACAAAGGGTTGTCCTACTCGCAATCGTTTACGCAAACAATCGTGTTTATGACAATTATCGTTACAATTGTGATGATGGTAATCGGTTCCAGTCTAGCAAGAGCGTTCGCCCTAGTTGGTGCTCTTTCAATTATTCGTTTCCGTACCGTGGTAAAGGATACGAAGGATATTTCGTTTATTTTTGCCGCGCTGGCAATGGGTATGGCCGCAGGTACCTCCAATTACATTCTCGCGATACTCGGTGCCTTTTTTGTCTGTAGTTTGACCATACTATTAGATCAGTTTAACTATGGTGCCATTCATAAAAGTGACTTTATTCTGCGTTTTAGGTTCGACAAAAAATTCGCGACAGACGCTTATTTGGCCGCTATAGAAAAAGCCTCAAGGCAATCGGATTTACTTCACCTGGAGCCATCTGGTGATGGTGAAACGACGATGATGACCTTCGACATTTCTTTGAGAGAGGGATACGAGCCGGAAGATCTCGCTAGTCAAGTTGGTAACGTGGAGGGTGCGTCTGAGGTTGTGTTGATTGCTTCTAAGTCGGATGTTGATTACTAATAAGAGAGCCGCTTTGATTTTTTAGCTTTCCTAGCCTTTATTGATAAAAAGGAAACGTTTGATGGCTAGAGACCACCAGAGAAAATTACTAATGATTGAAGCTTGGTAGTCCTCCCTTGCGTAGACAGGACTTCTTATAGCGTCCGATTCGATGGGTAACATACTATCGTCTTGATACCACTGTTAGTCGTAATTTTAATCAATGACAAAATTTGTGTTGCGCATCCAAAAAATCACGTTGGCAAGCTGGGTCGCGATATAAGCGATGGACAATAGAAAAACATCAACATTTCCCGATGGGCTACTAATAAAGGGGCCCATCGATGCTTATGTATTTTTCTGTCGATAGACTAAAGTCTTCATCTGTGAGACTTAGATGAGGGCTGTAGAAGGGGTCTCTTGAGAGTTCGGGTCCCCATTTTTGAAGCATCCAATTCACTTCTTTTTGGAATCTTAAACTTTTTTCACCCGAGGTGTCATCCCCGCGTGAAACGGACTCGTGATGATAAAGCTTTGCAAACGGGGTCCAGAGATTTCTATATCCGGCTCTCCTGACTTTGAGGCAAAAATCCACATCGTTGAAAGCCACCGGCAGCGCTTCAGATAATCCTGCGACTTCCAGGAAAACGTCTTTGCGGACCAGCATCGCAGCAGCGGTCACAGCGGATAAATTTTGCGTAATCTGTAACCTAGAGAAATAACCTGGTGCTGCGTGATGAAAATGTTTGTGCGAATGTCCCGCTACGCCCCCTATGCCTAAAATTACACCTGCGTGTTGTACGGTGTCGTTGGGATAGAATAACTTAGCGCCAACGCACCCAATATCCTTTCGTAGACATTGGCAAACCATCTCTGCCAGCCATTGAGGATTGATAACTTCGATATCATTGTTGATGAGCCCGATGATTGAGCCTTTCGATTTTGCAACGCCATAGTTGTTAATGGCTGAATAGTTAAAGGGGTGATCGTAGTTCACGACGCTCACCCTTTCGTGGCCTGATATTTTAGTAAAGTATTCTAGTGTTTCTTTTTTGCAAGATTGGTTGTCTAGAATGATAATTTCGTAGTTCGGGTAGGTAGTCTTATCTAAAATACTTTTTACTGCTTGTTGAAGAATTTCGAGCCCGTCTCTTGTTGGTATCAGAAGCGAAACCAAAGGTAGGCGTTGTGGTAGGTTAAAATTCACTTTGTAAACATTAGGCAGTTCTGCCGGCTCAACTGAAGCCGCTACACCGGCGCGTTCAAAGTGGCTTAGTAGGGCATTTACGCCAGCTTCGGATGTGTAATCTTTCTGATCGGATGATAACGCCGTTGAGCCCTCTATTGCTCTCCAGTGATAAAGAACCCAAGGTATATGATAGATCTCTTCATCCCTGCATTTCTCAACACAACGTAAGAGTAGGTCGTAATCTTGGCTACCCTCGTAATCGAGTCTAAAGCCACCAATACTTTCTAATAAAGCCTTTTGATAAACACCTAGGTGTGAAATGTAGTTATGAGAGTAAAGTAGGTCTGGATTCCAATCAGATTTGAAATGGGGCGCGGAGCGCATACCGTTCTTATCAATCTTATCCTCATCTGAATATAGAATTTTCAGGTCTGGGAGCTTATTCATCGCCCTTACAACCTCTAACAAAGCATGGCTTGCGAGGAGATCGTCGTGATCCAATAAAACGCAATACTCGCCGCGAGCAAGAGATAGGGCGTCATTAGATGTGGCGGATATATGTCCATTCTCTTCTCGATGCTTGACATCTATCCGGTCATCATCCGTGGCGAATTCATCGAGGATCTTACGAATTAAATTAGAATCTGATGCATCGTCAACAAGGCATAATTGCCAATTACTATAGGTTTGTTGCTGCACGGAATGTATCATTTCCGTTAGGAATGCAGGGTCAGTCTTGTAAATGGGTACAAGAATGGAAATGAGCGGTTGATACAGATATCGATTTTGGTCAATACCAGAAAGTGCGAAGAAATGCGGTGTTTCAATAGCTTCGATCCAATCTTGGTAAGAGGAGGTTGGCGCACTAAACTCTACAAAGAGCTTGTCATAATGGAAGCTTGATGTCTCACCCAAGCTTGTGCCTGACTCAATTGAAAGCTTTTCTAGTTCACCTAGAACTTCTCCAGCTTGAAGCTCTGAGAACAGCTTTGAACGCACGGAGAGCTCTTCGCTAACTTCTGATAACGCTAGAGTATCGGCTATTAACTCAAGTGCTAAAGTATGAACCCCAAATTTTGATTTGCAGCTAACGGGATCGAACCTAATATTAGTAATATCATTTTTGGTGTAAATAAGGCGTGAGGAGACTTTCCCATTGTTTGCTTCGAGTACGAAGGAGTTTTGCTCTTCTATGCCATCACCAAAGTCCAGATAAAACTTTGAGGCTTGCCTCTCAACATCCATATTTAACTGCAGCGTCACGCGAAACCAACTTTGCGCATGAATTTTTTTTTGAATCAAAAAGTAAGGGTCATCGCCCGTTGATTTCCATCCACTTCTTGTTTCTTGAAGTTGATTTATTGGGGTTATCTTTTCACGCAAATCAAATTTCTTCGCTTTGCTGAAATGAGACGATAGAGTTAGCATTCGGCAGATTACTTGAACTGAGAGATGGTAGTATATGTTAGCTTTATCAATAAAGAATAGAATTTAGTTTGTCTGTACTCACCTTAAAACAGAAAATCGCAGCGAAAAAGTTTAAATTCTTCCGGAAGACGACAGCAAATGACGCTGCTCTCACTGGCAGATTACGCTATCTGGAACAAACCCTTGTTGAGCAATGGCAACGGTTTGACGAGATGACTGTGCTTCCAGCATCCCTTCAAGAACAAAATACCGAGCTAAAACAAGAGATGTTTTGGCTAAAAAATAGTTTTTCATATCGTCTAGGCGCACCAATTCGATATTTTGCACGCAAGGTTATTGCGCTGAGAATAAGATTATCATCGCCCTTAGTCGTCGATAATGAACACCAAGATGCAATAAAGCTCCCTAGGCAGGCAGAGACTCATCCTGATGTGAAACTTAGGGAAGAGGAATATCTAAACAGTGAACTACTTTTACAGGCAAGTAATACAGATTGTGTATTGTTAATTGTAGGGCAGTACGAGGATTGGCTGGATAGAAATCCAGGATCCTACCGTGTGTTTCTTGATGATGATTTAGCAAAATATTTTTCGGGTTTCTGTTTCCATATTGATATGAATCAGATGTCTGATGATTACAAAGGCGCCATAGATTTTCATAAGACAAATGCTGATAGCGCAAAAGTTTACTGTGCTTCAATAAACGATCGCTCGATCAAACAAGCCGATACAAACAATCTCAATGCGAGAATAGAGTTGTTTGAGTACCTCAGCAGTCACTTTGATGATTCTAGGTACTTGAAAGTCAATGGACTCTCCGTCGTTGTTTTTGATGGTGAGTTCGATTTAATCGCCGAATTGTGTACATGGATGCTGGAAAACGGCTACGGAGAGATTTTCCGTGTCAGTTTGGATAACGAAGGAACCCCTTCAGATGCTTTGGGATTAAAGACCTTGGATCTCGACAAGGCGCCTATTAGCGAATTTAGAGAGTATATTAATAACAGAGCTCAGGATGTACATAATTTCAGTTTCGTTAGAAACTTGAGTAAAGATATTAGCAGCCGTACCCAGCTTCTGTTGCGGTCATTAACGCAGCAGGATAGCTTTGTCGTATTGGTTTGCCAGAAAATCGACGCTATAAGTCAAAATTTCATTCGAGAAGCCAACAACGTTGGCATCAATTTAAGAGTCTTCGAAATCCGAGTGAAGGATTTAGATTCGGCGCGCCTTTGTGTAGCCCGAGTAGATAGGCTGCTTTCATTGGGCGCATCTTCGTTCGTCTTTACTGGCAATTTACCGGCGTGGGCAATTTCGCTGTTTAGTGACGCTGGGGTTGAGTTACTGAAAGTCGCGGAAACGGCGGCCGAATTCAAGTTCAATTTGATACAGCAAACGTCGAAAATTCATAGGAAGGTTACCGCCGTTATTCAAGCAGGCAATGTACTTGACGAAAGACGGATAAAACAGGTGCTTGATCAACAACATTTGGTCTCAGATTTGGTGATCATTGGTGATGATTCTGTCAGCACTCAGCTATCAGTACTACTAGCTGATAAGCAGATGCCGGTAAGGTTTTTCCAGTTACCTGGCACCGGGATGGTACTAGATTATTTTGATGATTTTATTTCGAGCTCATCAGAATTTTTGTGGATCGTAGACCCAGATGTTGAGTACGGACCTAGTTGGCTGTTCCATGTTGTTAAGGGCATGCTGCTAAGTAATTCTGCTGTTGGAGTCAGTGGGCTCGAGTATGTTTTGTCTGGGTCGCATATCGATTGGGTGCCGAAAGAAGTTGCGTTGGTTAAGTCAGTTCTAGAGTTGAGTAATATTAGCGGAAACACTGATTTTTGCCATGAAAAAACAGGTCTAATTACCGCTGGGGTTATTGATGTTGCGCAGTTTCAAAAGCTTTATTTAGATCAACTAGAGTATAAGCCCCCGTCATATGAGCAATTTCCTGGGGCGAGTAAGCTTTGTCTATTATCTCACCTTGGTGGCACTTATGTTTATATGAGGTCATCTCGGAAGTTCCTGAATGCTGAATTTGATGACCAGTATAGTGACGTTTTGACGCACAAACTTGCACTTCTGATTCATCTCTCAAACATTGGCTCTGAATATGTATCAAACTTGAACGTGCGAAATGTGAGTCGCGCTTCCGGCATTCCAATTTCAGCGATATCTCAAGTCTTGGAAGGCTGAGCGCGAGTGTTAGGTGTTTTTTTAGGCAGTGATCGCGTTTTAGAGTATTTCTTTTCTAATTCGATTTCTGAGCAGTTTGTGTTTTTTTATGCTTTTCTGTCCTCCGTGGAAAGTTTTACAAGGGTTTGCTGTCTATGACGAATGATTTAGATGCTCTAGTAAAGAAACGGATACTCGTAATCGATCATACTTCGCCTGAGCTAACGAGGGATGCTGGTTCGTATGCCGCTATCCAAGAAATGCGACTTATGTGTGAGTTGGGTTATGCCCTCACTTTCATGCCAAGTGACCTCGTCTTTACTCCTATTCATACGGGACTGCTTTCTGAAATGGGTGTTGAATGCGTTCATTCACCTTTTTGGGCAAGCACTAACCAGTTTATCCAAGAAAAAATCGCGGAGTTTGACGCAGTATACGTAACGAGGTTTTATGTCGTTGAATCTGTATTCGAACAAATAAAATCAGCTGAGCCTAGTATCCCCATTATCTTTAACAATTCAGATCTTCACTTCTTGAGAGAGTTAAGATTAGTACAAAACAGCGATGCACCAGAAAAGACTCAAGAAGCGATGCATATAAAAGAGCGAGAGCTTAAAGTGGTTGAGGAGGTTGATGCCGTTCTTTGCTACACATCAATTGAACACACTGTACTTAGTTCACACGTCCCTAGTGTACAAAATTATCAAATTACGCCTTGGGTGCTTCCGCAAAGGAGTGTCAGCCATATGTTTGATGAACGACATGGGATAGCGTTTCTAGGCTACTTCGGGCATCAACCGAATGTCGAAGCGTTTCGGTTTCTTATTGAAGGCATTATGCCCGCTTTAGTCAAAGTTAGGCCGGATATTGTCTTACACGTTTACGGCAGTGGAATGCCGGATGAGTTCTTTGCATATAGTTCAAGTAATGTAAATATGGTCGGTTTTGTAGAGGATTTAGCGGACGTCTATTGTCACCATCGAGCATTTCTTGTCCCTTTGTTATCGGGTGCGGGAATAAAAAGTAAGGTGTTAGATGCTTTCAGTTATGGGCAGCCAAGTGTACTCACCGATGTTGCGGCTGAAGGAACAGGGGCAATTAATGGTGTTAACGCGTTGCTAGCAAGAAGTGTCGATCAGTGGGTAGATCAAATTCAGAGGTTACATGATGATCGTGAGCTCTGGCGGGAAATATCTAGGGAATCGACTGAGTTGGCTCGCATGAAATATGGTGTTGAGGCTGGACTTAGGCGGTTTCGAGAGATATTCGCAAGCGTTGGTCTTGAACAATAAACTATACGAAAGTTGAGAAACGATGATTGATAAGCAACTAGTTTGGTTTACGAACGTAGCGGACGACATGGAAGTGTTGTTGAACGACTATCAAGTTGAAATCGAAGAGCAGCATAAGGTCGACGCTGGCGTAGCGTGTATATACCTGTATCGTAAATTGATGAACCCGACGGCAGAGCCATTTGAGAGTGTTGCGCTGTGGCTAAGAGATAGTCAAAGTTTTCTCCAGGGCTACCTAGAATGTGATTCTCCCAAAGTGATGATTGATGTCGATGATGTGCTTCAAAGTCCTCGAATTCTAGCAAACAAGCTCGGTGAAATTCTTGATGTGTCGATAGGTGAGTCGCTTCAGATTAAAAAGGTTCAGGGCGATGAGCTATGGTTAACGGTGTACGATCGATTTCTGAGAGCAACCCCTACATCTAGGCAAATTTTGGCTGGGATTGATGCCAGTTTGGCACTTCAAACAGATGACAAAGCTGAAAATATTCATCAAGCACATCAAGCACTAGAGCTGTATTTGGCGACTCTCAACACTCATAACGAATTGAAAAGTTCCAAGAGTTTGTTGGCGCTTAGCAACAACAGAACGGAAAACCTTGAGGCTGCTTACAACGAGCTAACCGGTGATAATGACAAACTTGCACGTGAGCTAGAGTTGGTGTCTATATTGGCTGCTCAATATCAAGTCAGTCTAGAGTCAAACGAAAAAAGAATGTCGGTTAATCAAAGTCTTGCGAGAATGCAGAGCGTGTTGCCGCGATCGCCACACATAACCCAGTTGGTGTCTCAATACATATTCGACAGACAGTACTATTTGCAGCAGGGTGGGTCGCGTTTATTTTCAAGGCAGCATTATGAAATGGTTGGTTGGAAAAAATTGATTAAACCACATCCATTGTTTGACCCTGATTTTTACCTATTGGAAGCGGGTTTGGGTAATATCACTTTGCGAACCTCTCCTCTGCAACATTACATCGACTATGGCAGTCGGGCGAATATTGATACACACGCATTGTTTGATTCGCAATGGTATTTAGCGACGAACCCCGATGTGCGTGAAAGTGGCTTGCCGGCCATTGTGCATTTCATTTTATACGGCGCGTCAGAGGGAAGGTGGCCAAATGAGACCTTTGACCCTCTTTGGTATTTAGATAATTATCCTGATGTTTCCGAGGGCGGGATGAATCCTTTGGTCCATTTTGTCCTCTATGGCCAGAATGAAGAACGTCGAACAAAAGGGTAGGGCTGTAACGAGAGGCTGGTTGGTGCTGATTCAGAACAAGGTGAATTAGAATAACTTTACTCTATAAGAGAGTTTGTCATCTGAACAATTGGCGGTCTATTGGTTGCATGAAAGGCAGCTTATCGGCTCCGTTCGAGTTTGGAAAAGCTTTTGGCTAACAGTGGTGTTAACGCTTCTAGGATAGAGATGCCAACCAAACGATAGTTTGTAGTTGACCTCTGCTAACGAGCAGAACCTGGATTATGTCGAGTAAATAGATAGAAAAAATTATTTGTTCGGCGACGCTGGTCGTTGACGGATTCCAGAGATTCAGAGTTCGCTTGACTCTAAGCTTTCTGACCACGAGAGCACTAAATAACAGTTAGTATCTTCATCCCTTAGCATGGATTCTCATCTTTAATTGAAGAAGTTGGATTTGGAAGTAAGGGGCCGTTATACTGATTTTGACGAGGTTTAACTTATAAGATGGCGGTAACACGACGCGATTAATGTACGAACAGTAAACCAAGTTTTGCTGCGCAGTTGCGATATATCCCAAAGAGAGTGTTTACTAGCAGCAAGGCTTGGTAAGGCAGTATGGCAAAAGCGATTGCTTTTTCGAGGAGGCGTTGATTGCTTATAAGGTGATGTTGATACTAGATCTACAATCGTCGACGTTCTGCAGGGGGCGCGCACGCGATTTGTTCGATAGAGCCAGTAGTACGTGCCATACTTCAAGTTAATAAATACAGCAATAGAGAACATTAAGGCTAGCGGAAAATAATGGTATACGATCAAGATGGGCTGAAATCAATACATAATCATGAGTTCTGTGATGAACCCGAATTTGTTGAAGCTTATGGACGGGGCATTGAAGCCGCGGGCGTCGACTATAATTGGCACTGGAGGGTTCATATTGGTCTGTGGGCCGCGAGAACTGCGGTTCGACTTAATGGTGACTTTGTCGAGTGTGGCGTAAATGCCGGGTTCCTTAGTTCCGCAATTATGCGGGACCTTGATTGGGATCAAACGGGGAAAACGTTTTACCTACTTGATACGTTTTATGGCTTAGAAGAATCCCAGGTTTCAGAAGTTGAGATCCAAGATGGAATTATGGACAAAAACAAAGAGCTGTTGAAAAATGGTTTTTACGTCGCTTCTGCGGAGGTTGTGAAAGACAATTTTTCTGAGTGGAATAACATTAAAATAATTGAGGGTGTGATTCCTAATACCCTTTCTCAAATTGCGTCGGATGCCATAGCATTTCTTCACATCGACCTGAATTGTGCTCCTCCAGAAGTTGCGTCAATGAAATATCTATGGAGCAAAATTGTTGTGGGCGGGATTGTTTTGCTAGACGACTATGCATACAACGGATATCGCCATCAGAAGGTTGAAATAGATAAATTCGCGCGCCAAGAAGGTATCGCGATAGCCTCACTGCCGACCGGACAGGGTCTAATTGTAAAAACGTAACGTGTTCCAAATGTACTCAAGGCTCAGTGAGAAGGTTATCAAGCTAAAAAAGAAGTGTAGACAATGTTTCAACATCGAGCGCTAATAGTAAAGTTCACTAAACGCGAAATCGAAAGTAGGTACAGAGGGACAGTGTTCGGTGTGTTTTGGGCGTTTCTGCAACCGCTATTGATGTTGGCCATCTACGCTACTGTTTTTGGTGCAATTTTAAAGGTTCGCTGGTCTCAAGATGACGAAGGTTCGACGGAGTTTGTATTCGCTCTTTTCATTGGCTTAATCGTACATGGGTTCCTTAGCGAAGTATTAAGTAAGGCACCAATGTTAGTGGTTTCGAACGCTTCCTATGTGAAAAAAGTGGTATTTCCGATTCAAATATTTTCGATAGTAAGTGTACTAGGTGCGCTATTTTTCTTCTTAGCCGCATTGCTATTATGGATCGCTGCCTTTTATCTTAACTCAAGCGAGTTAGAGTTATCTATCTTGTACGCTCCAGTTATCTTTCTTCCTCTAATAATAACAGCAATTGGCCTTTCTTGGATAATATCGGCTTTAGGCGTCTATATTCGAGATTTAAGCCAACTGATGGGTATGTTGACAACCGCTATGCTTTTTCTGTCGCCAGTTTTTTACCCTATTAGTAATCTGCCAGAGTTTTTTCAGGTGATTTTGTACTTCAATCCCATAACGATAATAATCCTTGAACTAAGAAACAGCATGATGCTGGGACTAGTGCCCAATTGGGAGTTAGTTCTCTTGAGTTATGTCGCTAGCATTTTCTATTTTGGTCTGGGTTTTCTCCTTTTCTCGAAAGCTAAAAGGGGGTTCGCCGATGTCCTTTAAGGAAATAGTTCTGTCTGCGAACGACCTAAGCAAGTGTTATCAGATCTATGATAAGCCAGTTGATAGGCTGTTACAGGGTTTATTCGGGACAAGAAACCGAAAATACTACAAAGAGTACTGGGCACTTCGGGACGTTTCAGTTCAGCTCAGAAAGGGAGAGACGCTCGGGATTATCGGAGACAATGGCGCGGGAAAATCCACACTGCTTCAGATGATCGCGGGAACTCTTTCGGCAACAGATGGGCATATTGAGGTGCATGGGAAAGTCGCTGCGATATTAGAACTCGGTGCTGGATTCAATCCGGAGTTTACGGGTCGAGAAAACATAGTTCTTTCTGCTTCAATCTATGGGCTTTCTGAAGATTTGATCTTAGAGCGAATGGGTGCAATCGAGTCCTTTGCAGAAATTGGCGATTTTATAGATCAGCCGGTAAAAATGTACTCTAGTGGTATGTATGTGCGTTTAGCGTTCGCTATCATTGCTCACGTTGACGCAGACATACTCATAATTGATGAGGCGCTAGCTGTTGGCGACATATTCTTCACGCAAAAATGCATGCGTTTTCTGAGGAAATTTCAAGAACATGGTACGTTGCTTTTTGTCTCTCATGATACCTCTGCAGTCTTAAATTTTTGTGACAGAGCTATATGGCTGAATGAGGGTGAATTGATCATGGAGGGCACAGCTAAAGAAGTTGTGGAGAGATATTCACGAGGCTCACACACGAATAAGTTGGTCGAGGAATCGTTAGACTCTCTCAATGCACAAAGCACTGAAATTGTGGAGTGGCAGGATGACCGTATATTTACTCTTGATAACACGCCTCTCAGGAATGAGATTCGAGTCTTTAAATTTGAGAGATCGAACTCGGTAGAAGGTGAAAAAAAGTATGTTGATATAGTGGATGTGTACTTTCTAGATCAGAGCAAAGAGAAGCGCCTATCAGGTATCGTTGGTGGAAAGATGACCACTCTGTCAGTTCAGTGTCGCGCCATTGAAGATATAGAAAATTTAATTGTTGGTTTTTATCTGAAAGATAGATTGGGGCAGTTCTTATTTGGAGACAATACGTATATTACGTTTCAAGATGAACCTTTAGCTGCTAGAAAAGGAGAGTCTTTCTACGGGAAATTTTCTTTTGTAATGCCGACGTTGTCAGTGGGAAAATATTCAATTGATATTGCTGTCGCAAGTGGCACTCAAGAGGCTAATAAGACCCTGCAATGGATATATGATGCTTTGGTGTTCGACTCCCTCACTAGCAGCCACACATTGGGTCTTTTAGGTATTCCTATTTCTAGGATTGAGCTCAGCATATCGAGTTAATAGCAAAAGGTTGAGATTTTTATCTATTTTCTGCAAATCAAACTTAGAGCAGCTGGGTACTCGAGACAAAAAACCTCACAACTACGAAATCCAGCTTGCAGTGCATACTTCCACACATCAGCACCAAACTCCGTGTGAACAAGTTGATCTGACGCTTCGATATCTCTCTGTCCGTGATAACTTGGATTAGAAATAGAACACTGTTGCGATAAGCGATCAACGACTATCGGGACAGTAAAAATGCAAATGCCATTATTAGCTGTAACGCGATGACACTCTGACAGAGCAACGTTGGGGTCCGCTATATGTTCCAAAGTATCCGAGTGAATTACGATGTCATAGCTTTCCGACTCAACATCAAGTTTCATCATGTCGAACTCGGGAAACTCTATAAGCTTGTGTGCTCCTAGCTGACTAAGAGTTGCAGTTAGTTGGCCTGCTCGGTTGATTTCAAGCAACGACAGAGTACTTTTTTGTTGTGAAAAAGCCTCAAGTGTTCCGATGTAATCTTGACTATAAAGAATTGCCGCAGCCAAAGACATGCTGCGAAGATTGTTCATACAAGACCGACAGTGAAAGCCCTGCTGTCTGTTTATATAAGCTTCTTCATCGGAATCAAGTTGCCATGCTGTCACCAGTTTTGGCCAGAGTACGTCCATATTCTCGAAATCGGATTGGCCACAAATTGGACACGGTCCGGTAAATAAATTGGGAGATCGCATAGGAGGATTCAGCGCTATTATTGAGGTAAATTGAATTGTGGATGTGTAAGGTGGTACCAGCAATGAAATCACTAATATCAGCGGTTGACCAGTGAAATTTAGAGATATGCTGTGGTTAGCGCAATTACTATTCACTTCTTATGGTTTACAATTGCGCCCGATTTAATTTGATAGTCTTTCTAACGGTGAGCATATGACAAAAAACGAGATGATCATTCACAACTTTGAGTCTTTTGAGGCTTATCGAAGTGCGGAAATTTTCCCCTCAAACGTTGATTTGATTGAGCGGGAAAAAGGACTCATCAAGTCGAGTGACAATTTTACAATTAGCGGAGAGTGTTTCGTCTGTAAGGATAGAGTCGACTTTTATGTCGACTTTATTGCGTCAGCGGAACCTGCGGTTGGCGAAGAGAGAGTGCCTAACTGGCGTGAAAGATTACTATGCCCGATCTGCCATCTAAATAATCGGATGAGAGCGGTGGTGCACTTGTTAGAACACGATAGTCTCGTGCAAAAAAAGAACATCTATATTACTGAGCAGATGACCCATTTATATCTGTCGCTTGAACAACGCTATCCTGGTTTGATAGGTAGTGAGTATCTGGGGCCTGAGTTTGATTCTGGGTACATAAGAGAAGATGGGATTCGACATGAGGATATGACCCAATTAAGTTTTAGAGATGCGAGCTTTGATTCTATACTAAGCTTTGATGTGCTCGAGCATGTCCCTGATTACCGAACTGCATTAACTGAATGTGCGCGTTGCCTAAAACCTGATGGTGGTGAACTGTTCCTAACAATGCCATTCCTACTTAACTCAGAAGAAACATTGGTTAGGGCGTCTCTGCTTCCAGACGGTGAAATTGAACACATTTGTAAACCTGAATTCCACGGAGATCCAATTAACCCGAGCGAAGGGATTCTTTGTTTCTATCATTATGGCTGGGACGTCTTGGAGACTTTGCGAGAAGTGGGATTTACAAATAGCAGCGTGAAGCTCTATTGGTCTCGAGATTTTGGTTATTTGGGGGGCTACCAAGTGTTGATTCATGCCGAAAGGTGCTCTTAATTACCCTGCCATTTGAGCGGTGATACTAGACTTCTTTTCGTTCGCCATTCGTTAGTATTAACAGGCTATAGTTCTAAATCGAGCACTGTATAAGAGAAAATTCGTGTAACGATGTTACAATTCTCTGACATTTTGTTTTTGCTAAGTGATTCATGAAAAAAATATACGTTACAGAGCCTTACTTGCCTCCAATAGATGAGTTCATCCCCCTTATTGAGCAAATATGGGAAAGTAAGCAGCATGAAGCTCAATCGGTCTCGAAATTATGGTTGTTACATAGGACGAAAAAGAAAGGCACGAGTGACTAGGTTGCTTATAAAATTATCGACTTCTTTGAAGGTAAAGTGGTGAAATATAGTGTTGTGATACCAGTCTTCAACAGCGAAGGCATTGTCCGTAATACTGTTCAACGAACGGTGGAATTCTTTGAGGCAAACAACCTTCTATTCGAAATAATAGTTGTTAATGATGGAAGTACTGATAATAGCTGGTCGATTCTTAACGATTTAGCTAAGAAAGATCCTCGGGTCAAAGCCATTAACCTCTTAAAGAACTACGGGCAGCATTCGGCGAATTTATGTGGGTTTAGATATTCATCCGGTGATTTTTTGATAACAATAGATGATGATCTACAGAACCCCCCCGAAGAGATAATTCATCTCATTAACAAGTCCAAAGAAGGTCACGATCTAGTAATAGGTCAATTTTATGAAAAACGACATGCCTTGTATAGAAGAATTGGTTCAAAACTTGTTACTTGGATGAATTCAAAGGTATTCGGAAAGCCTAAAGACCTAATGCTGAGTAATTTTAGGTTGATGAACAAAGATGTAGTTTCCAGAGTCTGTGATTATCAGACTGCATCACCTTATATTCCTGGGCTCGTATTGATGATGTCTTCGGCACCAGCGAACGTGTTGGTAGAACATCATGACCGCATTAAGGGGCAAAGTAATTACAGTATGATCCGAATTTTGCGACTCATTGCAACAATTTTATTTAATCACTCTTCTTTTCCGTTAAGGATGGTGACGGGTCTAGGTTTGGCTGTTTCTCTATTTAGTTTGATGTTGGGGGCTGCCTACCTTGTTTACGGTTTGATGGCTGAAAGCGTGGTACCTGGTTGGACATCTCTTGTTGTCTTACTTTCATTTTATAATGGTGTTCTAATGTCAATGGTTGGAATTTTAGGCGAGTACATCGTACGAATTCTAGGGCAGTCAAATGGACACTCGCCCTACCATGTGAAAGTAGTAGTAGACGGCGATAAAATTGGCTAAGTACTTTTTTATAATCGGTGCTCAGAGATGTGGTACGACGTTTTTGGCAGAGAACCTACGCGCTCACCCAAAGATTCGCATGGCGTCACCTATGCGACCGGAACCTAAATATTTCCTTAACGACCCTAACTCCATTTCGATTCGTCACTATAGATCTCATTTTTTTGCAGACGCCAAAACGACGGACGTTTGCGGTGAAAAAAGTACTACCTATATCGAGCGAGTTGACGCGGCTAGAAAGATTGTTTTATTGATCCCAGACGCGAAGTTTATAGTTGTGTTACGTGACCCCGTTGAACGTGCTATTTCGAACTATTGGTTTAGTAAGAAAAATGGATTCGAAAACCGAACTATGGCGGAGGCTCTGGCACCAGGTGCTGAGAAAATTGTACGCACTGATTTCTCATCTGCGTCTCCATATGACTATCTAGAAAGAGGTGTTTACAAAAATTTTCTCGACGACTACGCCAATGTTGTAGATATTGGCGATAACCTATGGATTGTTCAGTATGAACGGTTGATTAGTCATCCAGTACAAACATTCAGGGAAATTTTTGATTACCTAGATATAGACCGAAATCCCTCATTTGATGTTACTGGTGTTTTAAATTCAGCATCGAGAGATAAGGTTATCGAAATAAACCTAGAAAACTCACTCTACGAGTATTTTCACGACCATAATTTGGCATTAGAAACGAGTTATAGGGTGGATTTGGACCTCTGGGCACAAAACAGCAAAAAGTAAGAGAAGTATTAGTATGGCATTGGTTCAAACAAGTCACATATTTCATACTAGGTGCATCTCTAATATTCCTACGGAAAATTTGGTATCGGAGAGTAGTTAAATGAATAAAATAGGTTTCTACATAGGGTTCATATGACAATTCGATATACACAGCCGAGACTGACCGGTAATGAAGAGAAGTACATTGCCAAGGTATTAGCCTCGGGTCGGTTGGCTGGAAATGGAGAGTACACGCGTCAATGCCAAGAACTGCTCGAGAAAGAAACAGGCTATGCGAAAGCACTGTTAACTAACTCATGTACAGCCGCGCTTGAAATGGCCGCTATCCTGATTGATGTAAAGCAGGGCGACGAAGTAATAATGCCGTCGTTTACTTTTGTTTCAACAGCGAATGCGTTTGTCCTGAGGGGAGCAATCCCAGTTTTTGTGGATGTTGAATCTGGCACATTCAACATCGATCCAGCAATGGTGGCTAGCGCAATTACGCCAAAAACAAAGGCAATCGTTGCCGTCAACTATGCGGGTATTCCTTGCAATATGAGGGTGCTATCACAGCTTGCAAAAAAACATGGTTTGTATTTGATAGAGGATGCTGCCCAATCGTATTTATCTGAACCAAGGAATCCTGAAGATAGAAACTTAGCGGACTTCTCTGCCTTAAGCTTTCATGAGACAAAAAATATTGTTGCCGGTGAGGGAGGAGCGCTACTTGTTAACTCAAGTAGTTTTATTGAGCGTGCGGAGATTATCTGGGAAAAAGGGACAAACCGGACAAAGTTCTCTCGTGGTGAGGTCGAGAAATATTCGTGGGTTGATATAGGTTCGTCCTTTTTACCTTCGGAAATCACAGCGGCTTTCTTGTTAGCTCAATTGGAAGGAGCCAAGGAGATCACAGCGGATCGAATTTTAATGTGGAACGAGTATCATGCTTCATGCTTGCCATTGCAGTCCAAAGGTCATGTACAGTTGCCGCGAATACCCGAAAGCATATTTCAGAATGCCCATTTATATTTTGTCTTAGCAAAAAACCTAGATGAGCGAGCGGATTTGTTAAAACACCTTAACGATGACGGCGTATCTGCAGTTCATCATTATGTGCCGTTACATGATTCTCCTGCTGGACTAAGGTTTGGACGGGCATTTGATGCTCTCCCGAATACCGACAAAGTTGCTGATACGATTGTAAGACTCCCCCTTTGGTCGGGAATGGATATCCGTGATGTTAAGACCGTTGTTTCCTCTTTGAACTCATTTTATGGAGAGTTGAATGAGTGAGGTTCGAACCTCAGAGATAGGAAGGGATCTCCGTAAATGGTTTTCAGCGATGTTCACATTTGTATTTTTTTCACTCTTGTTCCTAGTCTTATACGAGAAGGAATCTGAGGTTGTTGATCTGCGTGATATCGATTCGACTATGGTTGTGGAAGCATTAGGTAATATAGTGAATAGAGGTTACCCGTACTCTATGGCCAATAAAGCCGTTAGAGACGCGGTACCGACATTTTGGAAACAAGGACATGAGTTCTGTACCGAAAACTTTGAGTCATTCGGCGGCAAGCTAGAAAAAAACATTTTCAATAATCACTCGTACTACATCGCTTACCTTTTTACACCCTTGACAGTATTTATAGATAGTAAGCTCGTTGCTTCAGGTATCCATGTTGGAGCTTTTGTTGCATTTCTGTTTATTACATTCTTTGTCGCTAGAAGGTTCGGGGTAAGTAGCTTTGCTGTGTGGCCATTAGTTTGTCTAATTTTGGTACACCCTAATTGGTCTGAAGGAATTCAGGGACAGTACTATTTCGATAGATTGTTTCTGCCTCTCGGTTTGCTGCTGGCGTATTTTGCTTTTGTGTTAAGAGATAAACCCTTTAATAAACGTGGTCTATTGCTGCTCTGCATTGTTGTGTTTTTAACCTGCTCGATTATGGAACGGGCAGCCCTGATTACCGGTTTTTTTCTTGTGTCAATAATATGTGTCTACTGGAATGCATACGAACCTCTAACTCGAAAGATAATGTTGTTTGTCGGTGTTTTTTCTCTGGTTTACGCTGCGTTAATAACACTCAGCTTCGAAAGCGACGCGATGAAGTCGAATCAGGGTAAGTATATTGATGTGATTTATGATCTGTTTACGACCAGGCCCTATTTTATGAACCCCGCCTTAGGCGTTCACGCTGGCGTATTTTTAGTGATTAATGGACTACTGGCTATCTTCGCTCTTTGGTCACCGAGATTGTTATTGATTGCCTTCTTTATAATGCTTCCCAACATTCTTATTTGGGCTCCTGGAGCTGCAACTAAATCTGTTTGGGTAACGCACTATCATAGTTTGTATTTCCCTTTCTTAACCTTTTCAGCGATTCACGGTTATTCGATTATATCCAAGTCTATCGGAGGGCGAAGAGTTGCGATGTTGGCCGCGTCCTCAATAGCTATATTGCTCGCTTGTACGCAACCTTACGCTCAAGGGTTCGGGCTATCAGTCGCTGCATACAAGCGAAATGCAGTTTATGCCGCGCTGAACTACAGGATAATTCCAGAGAATCCATCAAAAGTTTTCCTATCTTATCGGCGACAGATAGAAAGCTATATCCCTGCAGGAAGTAAAGTTGCTGGACCAGAGTCAGTGTTTATGTCACTCCATAAGGATCGAATAATGACCTTCTTTCCCATTGGAATTAGTAACGCTGACTATGTCATTTTGACACCGCATCCAGAACCTAAGAAAGGAAGGATATATAGTGCTGGGATTAATTTTCTAGGCATTGAAGAAAACGATATTATGGAACGGTGCCTACAATATCGATTGGAAGAGCAGGGCTTTGACATCGAAAATCCTTTTGAAGTAGGTTACTACCGTATACTTTCAAGGAAATAGCATCTTAGCTAGTACATCAGATGATACTAAAGTAGATGGGAGTAATCACAAAATGATTGATCAGAAGAATTTGTATTCAGAAGCTGAGTTTTCAGCGCCTTCTTCGAGGATTACCTCTTTTGGTGAATTCGTGAAGAAGTATGCAAAACTTGATGTAAGTAGGATCATGGATATCGGAAGTGGTTCAGGGGAGCTAGTCGTAGAGTTGAGTAAGCTTTTTCCGTCTGCTTCGGTGACGGGCAATGATGTCTCGGCACCAAATGTTAAAAGCGCTCATGAGAAAACAAACGGACTAGATAAGTCATTTCGGGACAGGATAGAGTTTATTCTGGATGACTATCTTAAGCTCAAAACTGAACCTTACGACCTAATTGTTTCATATTCTTGCTTAAACCTTATTCCCACTGAACTAGACAATCTTGTCTCAAAACTGGCGGTCGATTTAAAACCAGATGGTCTGCTGATCATGTCGATACCCAATGGCTGCGCTTACAATAAAATTCTAATCCTATTCAGGCGTATGCTAGGGATGATCCGAGGAAGGATGACCGATCGAATTATTTTCCATTTAGCTCGCCTATTCTTAGATAGTTCGGTAAGCGATGAGAGGATTCGTCACAACTTAGTTTACATGTATATCGCCCCTTCAAATCTATTCGATCGAGACTTCGTAAGAAGCGCAAACAAACACAATTTTACTATTGAGTACGTGGAAGACGATAGGGCTGAGAGTGTGTTCAAGTTACGACACTCAAGCGTCGTACTAAAGAAACTAGAGGTATAGAGTGGTTTGGTTAAAGGCCTTGATCAGTGCCTGCATATTTTTAGCGGCGATATACCTCCTAGATGTCGATCAGTTAATTGCGTCGACGAAAAACCTGCAGCTGAGCACGATACTATTCTCAGTTCTTTTCAATATTACATTGTTTAGTATTCTTGGTTATCGATGGCACGTGATGTTATGTCGGTTGAAGGTAACAAGTTTTAAAGAGAGTATTAATGAGTATTGTAAAGCGACTTATCTGAATTTTTTTACACCAGCAAATATTGGCGGAGATGTTTATCGATTCTCTCGTGCTAAAAGTAGAAATATACAAAAGAAGAATATTATTGAACTACTCCTTAAAGAGCGAGTTGTTGGCCTATTCAGTTATCTGTTGATTTATTGTGTAGCTGCTATTTTGTCTTTGGAATTGATCGATTTAGATCCTGATAATCCTTTCAATTACGGTTTGATTATTGCGGTCTTGGTTCTATCGACACCTCTTTATATTAGATTTCTCATTTCAATTTGTTCTGGAATTCGTGCGCCGTTTTTTTTGCGTGCGCTAAAAATCGCACAAATCTTACAGCTGTTTTTTTCCTCGACTAGGGATCAACTCCTCGTTTTTTTAACATTTATAAGTTTTTCTTCTTGGCTGGTCGGTGCTTGGCTCATTACACAGGATTTAGGTTTGTCTATCCCCATTTTGGAACTAACTGCGATCATAGTATTAGTAGAGTTAGCACGTCTGATTCCTGTTACGGTGCAGGGCATAGGTATAAGGGAGGCACTATTTGCATTCCTGGTCGGGTGGCTTGGGTATGATGCTGAACCTGCCTTTGTAGCAGGAACGGCGATATACATTATGCTCAGTATCTCGATTATCTTAATGGGACCGATTTCTTACTTTTTTGTTTTTAGTGAAGGTGAAGGCAATGTTGGGTAGAAAAATACCACGAGGTAAGCTCTATCATTCTTTAGCGGATAGTTCACGCTATATGATGCAGTCTTTGTTTAGGCCGATGAATCGGGTCGAACCTGTGCTTCGATTTGAACAAGAGTTTGCAAGATACTGTGAGCAAGAACACGCCACGGCATTCCCTTTTGCTAGAACCGGTGTGTACGCTCTTTTGTCTTTGGGAGCTTATCCGGAAGGAAGTGAAGTATTGATGCCAGCGGTAACAATAAAGGGAATGGTTGATGTAGTTATCGCGTTGAAATTGGTGCCAGTATTTGTGGAAACTGACCCAGATACTTTTTGCTTTTGTATGGATGACCTTCAATTTAAGATAACGAGTAGAACTGTGGCGGCTCTGGTTACACCTTTGTTTGGATTGGTTCCTAATGTTGAAGCAATGACAACTATTTTAAAAGAAAAGGAACTCTTTGTGATAGTTGATTTTTCTCAATGTCTTAATGGTAGGTATAAGGCAAAACTAGTCTGTTCCTATGGAGATGCAGCAGTCTACAGTTCCTCATCTATAAAAACACTAGATACGCTTGGTGGTGGAATTGTAGTAACAAATAGTAGTGTTGTTAACGATAAGCTAAAAAGTTTCCAGACGAACTTAATAGAACCAGGCAGGGTGCGTCTAATTGGTAAGGCGTGGACAAATTTGATGAGGAATTTAGCAACCCAGTCCTTTGTTTTTTCTTGTTTAACATTCTACTTTATTCGAATTTTAGGAATGCTAAAAAAAGACTCTGCATTACGAATGACTGGCATACGTTCTAGAGAAGCGTTGGAAGAACTGCCTGAAGTCTGGTTTGAGAAATACACCTCCATTCAAGCTGAGATCGGTTTGAAAGAAATTTTTAAAGTGGACGCGATGGATCGAAAGAGGGTTAGGCTTGCGGAAAAGATAAAGTCGACACTTTCCAATGTGCGATTCCCGTTGACGACCTCAGAATCAAACAATGTTTACTGGCAGTTAGTCGTTGAAGTTGATGATGCAATAGCAATGCAAGGTGAACTGGCCCTACAGGGAGTTGACTCTGCTACTTCAAGTTTAGAGCTTGTGGCAACTTTAGAGTACGCGTCAAATGGAGATGAGTTCCCCGTAGCAACCAACTTGTACAATAATGGACTGATTTTGCCTTGTTACCCTGATATGAAAGAAGATGAAGAGAAAAGGCTATTTGCAGCACTACGAGATTGTATTGTGTACAAGGGTGATTCTTGAAAAAGAAAGTAGTTGTTATTGGCAGCGGGCTTTCTGCTATTGGTGCGATTCGTGCTCTAGTTGAGCTTGGTTATAAGCCAATAGTGATAGATGTTGCTTTAGGATTGGATCCCAGCTTGGCAAAGAAGATGGATCTTCTATCTCGAAAGAAGCCCGTTGACTGGTCAGATGAAGAGCGGAGGTCCTTAAGTGAAAATCCTTCTGCATCCAATGAAAAAGGAATCCCTCGTAAGTTATTGTTTGGCTCTGATTTTTTCTATGGCGATAGTTCAATAGATGCACCCATAATTGCAGACGGTGACATGCCCCCTTTTAGTTATGCTAAGGGCGGTTTGAGCGAAGCTTGGGGTGCCGCGTCACTGCCGCCGTCTGATTCTGACTTGGAAGACTGGCCAGAGGCGGCGCTTGATATGGATACCCACATTTCAACATTGCTTAAAAATCTTCCTTATTCTGCAGTTGATGATGGCATTAGTATTGACTTTCCAATACTGAATAATAGATCAGAGGCCCTAAAAAATAGTGCGGCTGACTCCGTGATTTTGTCGACTTTGAAAAAAAGAGTGAAGCTTGAAAAGGGCCGTTTTCTTTACGGACAAGCACGGCTTCTTGTCTATTCAGGAGACCGTAATAGCAGTGATAAGAGCTGCAGATATTGTGGAAGCTGTATGGCGGGTTGTGTATTCGGGTCGATCTACAAAGCTAGCTCTGAGATTGATGAACTTATAAAAGACGATCTTATTGACTACTTGCCGGGTAGTTTAGTTGATGAGCTACAGGAAGATGGTGCCAAAGTTACCGTTTTCTATTACAACAGTGGACAGAAAAAGAGTTTGTCAGTAGATAAAATTTACTTGGCTGCTGGAGCGGTAAACTCAACGCGCATTGTGATGAACTCTCTAAAAAGTAAAGGGTCTACGCGCTTGAAATCTAGGGGAGGGTATTTGATGCCTCTATTTAGTTTCAAGACGTTACCGATTGCGTGGCCTGAAACAAATACACAGCCAGGTGTATTTCTTGAGCTAAATGGAGGGTTCTTAAAAAAGTGGGTTCACGTACAGGTATCTTCGGAAAACGAATTGTTTTACGCACGCCTTCGGTTTAATGGGAAAGAAAATGGTTTGATCGGTAGGGTCAAGAAGTTCTTGTTGAGTCACGTAGCCATAGCTTTTGTGAATTTCCATTCGGATTATGGCCCAGAATACGAGTTAACTAGAACAGAAAACACATCTGAAAAACCTATCCTGCTCTCGAGAAAGATTGCCGCTTCTGGTTACCGTAGAAATGCACTCGTCTCGGTCATGAGGCTTGCAGTTAAGTTGATACCTTGTGGTTTAGTTCCTATGTTCCCGGTTTTATTAGAAAATGGCGGCTCTTATCACGTCGGTGGAACTTTACCAATGAAAGAACATCCTTCCGGAGAATTTGAAACAGATGTTCTAGGAAGGTTGAGTTGTTGGAAAAATATCCATGTAGTGGATACATCTACATTTCCTAGCTTGCCTGGCACAAGTATAGGTTTGGCGACCATGGCGAACGCGATGAGGATAGTATTTAGTTCATTTAAGTCAGAGAATGATCTCAGTATTTAGATTTTTTGATTGTGAACAAGATGGTTCGGCTTAACTGTGACAGCGAAAGTGAAATTCGAGGTTACTGAGTGAGAGAGCGCGTGAAGTTGAACGTCATGCTTTGGATGTTCAATCGACAGTAGAATAGGTATTTGAAGAAAACTTCGTTATATAACCAACATCAGCGACAGTCTCTTGAAATTTGCTTTTAGGGTTAACTCGATCGGATTACACAGTACTGAATAAAAAAATCGGCAACTGTGAGCGCCAAAGTAAACTACGAGAAGGTTTCATCAAGTTCTAGTTAGTTGTATGTGTGGGCTCATCACCAAAACCATTTTGAGCTAATCTGGCAATGTAGACTTCGATGAATTCGATAATCACTATCTCAGTTTCTAGAGGCATGTTTGCTATAACTGTGTTGATATCTGAAGAAAGTGTCCGAGTGCGGTGAATACTTTTAAAGTGTTTTTCGAAGCCCGAGCGGATAAACGCGTCATAGAAAGAGTCAGACAATACCACCGTATGTCCAAGCTTTGCTCTTGTCTCATTGGTTCCATCGTAAATGTATTCCCAGGGTTTCGCTGGGCTATAGTCGTAAACGCCTTTTGTTGGTTTCCAATTCATTTTGACGAATAGACCCACCTCTGAGGGCGGGACCAGCAGGGGTAAAAAGCTGGCTTGACCCCCACTCAAATCTGCAGTTCGTATACTTAAAGTATCCGTCCAGATGTTTTCTAATGATCCTTCTTGATTCTGCCAAAGCTTATTTGTGAGTGCTTCAGCAAACTTGAATCCTGTAGGATCATTCCAATGAAAGTCAGTTTTGTGAAATACTCTTTGTTGTTCTTTGGTTTTAGATAGGAACTCGTGCGCATCAATATTGATAATAGTGTCGTGCTCAGCCAACCATTTCTGTAGTTTTTTGTATCTGCTGTTTACAGGTAGATTAGGTACACTAGATGGTAGATGTTCAGGGTAAACAGTATCTTTTAGTGGAATTGGAATAATCGCTAAGCGAATATTTTTTGCACTTAAAGCTTTGCTCAAATTATCGAACTTTGTCAATAACTCGGTAAACTCATCATCTGTTACACGTTCATTTACTATCTTTTGTGTATCTAGGGTGCTTCTATAAAAAAGCCAATCATCGTCGCCGATATGAACCTTGTCTGAACTCGAAAATAGGGTGTAGTCGATCTGTGTTTGTAATTTTATAAACAAATCCCTTGGAGCATAGTTGTCATTAAACCAATCATTTAGATGTCGATGGCATACATCCAAGTTCATGTTTTTGACACACTCCAGTGTCTCCGGAAAGGAGACTTTAGTGCGATTTTCTTGTAGCGGTGTCGTAAACTCAAACGCAATCAAGGTTGTGATTGAAGGGAGAGTAATGATGATACCGAAAAGTAAGATTGCTAAATAGTTTAGTGGTTTGCTCACAATCAAAACCTAAAGTAGATAAATGGGTTAAAAACATTTCCCGCCAGTTCGATTGTTACTAAGGCTAGTACAACGAGCGCAAAATAGATTTTTGGGTTATTCGTCTTTGTTGAGCTTATCCGCTCAAAAGGCGCAACAGCGATCACTACTGCTAATATAAGGGTTAACAGTTTATCATTTGTGAGGTAATACTGTATCGAGAAGAACTCGTTGACACCCTGTCCTAGTCCAAACATAGCTTCAAGATAAGAAAGGCTTTGTGTCATTGAATCTGACCTGAAGAAAACCCAACCGATCATAACAAACAGTAGTGCGTAAACTTGGCCAAGTAAGCCCGTTGGCTTAAGGTTCCATTTGTTGAGGAACAGCCTCTCTAGTGTAAGTAAAAGGCCATGGAAGAGCCCCCAGACAATAAACGTATATGCAGCTCCATGCCAAAGGCCACAAAAGAAGAATACTGCGAAGAGATTGAAGTAGGTTCTGTATCTTCCTTTCCTGTTACCTCCTAGCGGTATGTAGAGATAATCCCTAAACCAATTCGATAGCGTCATATGCCATCGCCGCCAAAATTCCGTGATGCTTTTTGATCGATAGGGCTGATTGAAATTCTCTGGAAAATTAAAGCCCATCATCTTCCCTAAACCTATGGCCATATCGGAGTATCCAGAGAAGTCAAAATAAATTTGTAGTGTATAGGCTATGATGCCTAACCATGCCAACGAGCTTGTCAGCTCGCTTTGCGGTAGAGAAAAGATTTGGTCTGCCAGAGAGCCCATCGAATCTGCTATAAGTATTTTCTTTCCGAGTCCTATGGAGAACCTATAGATACCAACAGTAAGTAGATCGACGCTGATGGGTCTTTTCTCGATGGAATCTTGAATATCTGAATATCGTACTATTGGTCCTGCTATCAATTGAGGGAAATTCGCAAGATACATGCCGAAACTAGTGAGTGACTTTGCGGGCTTTATTGTGCCGTTATAGTTATCGATTAGGTACGAAATCGCTTGAAACGTAAAAAATGAAATGCCGATTGGTAACACGATATCTAATGAACTGTTCTCCGTAGATAATCCTAATCTTGCTATCGCAGCGCTAAATTCTTGCCAGAAAAAGCCTGCATATTTGAAATACCCCAAGATCCCCAAATTCAGAATTATTCCGAACGAAAGCAGTATTTTGCTGGAGTATCTCGATAATTGTATGCCCAGGAAATGGTTAATAACTATTGAAAATAGAAGTATTGAAACTAGCTGCCCTGAACCAGCAGCATAAAATATAAGGCTTGCTATCAGGATCGTGGTGTTTCTATATCTTGCTGGCGTTAAAAACAGCAGTAGTAAGAACAAGGGTAGGAACGCAAATATGAAAAAGTTACTACTGAAGACCATTGCGGATTACAACTCCCTGTTTTGACATCAAATTCTATTTGTTGATGCTTTGAATCGATTCTGTTGGTGTAGATGACATGTCGAAATGAATCGCGGATAGTAGAAGTTGAAATCCCAAAATGATAGGGAGAACAGCCAACATTACAGTACCGTTGCTGGATGCAATCTGTTCGATTCCTGCTCTCCACCAACTGATACCTCCCCAGACACCCCCACTTAAAATCAAAATGGTCCCCAAGAGTAACTCTAAGCTTGCTCCATTAAAGTCTCTTAAGAAGTAGTTATAGAAGACACGCTTGAAAAAGCACTTGATGTAGAGCAATGGAAATTCGAATGCCACCTTTGAAACACTTAGGCTACTTTCTTCATCTTCATATTTCGCTTTCATAGGGATGTCAACAACAACGGCTCGTAACGTCCCAAGTCTGAAAAGCATATCGCTTTCGAAGAAGTAGCGATTAGCTATCTTATCTAATGGCAGCATCTCTAGGCATGATCTGTGGATGGCAGTGTATCCGTTTGTTGGATCCATGATGTTCCAGTAACCGCTGGACACCTTGTTAACAAAAGATAAAACGGCATTACCAAAGAGACGCAGTTTTGGCATTTTGTCTAGTGTGTCTAAGAAGAAAAAACGGGTGCCTTTGCTATAGTCTGCAGAGCGACTGACAATTGGTTCGATAAACTTAGATATCAAAGATGGATCCATTTGCCCATCACCGTCGATTTTAACTATGATTTCTGATCCGCTCGCTAAAGCTGCCCGATATCCTGTAATCACAGCACCTCCTACACCTAAGTTCACCTCGTGCTGAATGATTGTTACTCGAGGATCTTTTACTTCGGTCCGAACATAGTCGGCTGTGCCTTCTGGACAGCAGTCATCAACGACAAAGATATCATGTACTTCGGAACCTATTGACTCAATTACATTTCTGATTTGACGCTTCACTTTGAAGCAAGGAATTACTACAGCAACTCTCAAGCCAATACCTTCCGTTTGTTTGTTCGAAAACCAAGTATACCTGTGATTTAGTTTGAGGAGAATCAAGGCTTCAAACAGTTGGACTTGAGCTTTCTATGTCTGAATAATTCAGCGCAATCGTGTTATTATCCGCTCTTTCTTGTTACCTAAATCTCGCTAGGGAATAGTTATGTCACGATTGATAGACTCATTGCGTGAGCCGATGCTCGATAGTTTAGATGTTGATGGTGATGCACGAATCAACCTACATCGCGAAATTCTATCAAACAAAAAAATGTTGAAGCTGGTTTTTGCAGAAATTCATAGTGAGCTTCATAGATTGGCTGAAGACAATTTTGATGTCGAAGGCATTGAGCTTGAGTTAGGTGCTGGAGTAGCGCCCATGAAAGATACTTTTCCTGAAGTTCTGGCGACCGATATAGTTAAGGCTGATCATTTAGATAGGGTTTTAGATGCCCAGAATATGGATTTGGAAAGTGAATCAGTAAGAGTTTTCTATGGGCAAAATTGCTTTCACCATTTTCCTGAACCTGTAAAATTTTTTGAGGAGTTAGGCCGTGTCCTTAAACCGGGAGGGGGAGCGATTATCTTAGAGCCATATTTCGGTCCGTTTGCTGGGTTTGTTTATAAACGGCTCTTTTCAACAGAAGGTTTTGACAAGGATTATCCAGATTGGGAAACACCAATAACTGGTCCCATGAACGGCGCTAATCAAGCACTCAGTTATTTGGTCTTTCACCGCGACAGAGAAAAATTCACGAGAATGTTTCCAAATTTGGAAATAGTGGAGGAAAAAATCTTAAAGAATTATCTGAAATACCTACTTTCAGGTGGTTTGAATTTTCGGCAATTAATACCAAATGCACTGACCGGCGTTGTATCTGCAATCGAAACAATAGCATCTCCGCTAAAACCGATATTTGGTTTACATCATATTACAGTACTCAGGAAGGCAAGAAACTGATTTTTATTCGCTATGTATTCGTTCAAGTTATCGCCTATGCAATTGACATGGGAGTATTTGTTCTGACACTTGAGCTATTTGATTTTGTTATACTGAGCAATGTTTCAAGCAAACTTTGTGCAGGAGCATTTGCGTTTGTGTGTCACAGAACTTTTACTTTTGATATGCAAGAGGGTGATACCGGAAAGCAAGGTTTGAAGTATGTTGCGTTACTCGGGCTTAACATCCCGATTAGTTCGGCTCTTCTTTCTGTTTTTTTGTTACTCTCTACTTCGACAATTTTCGCAAAGATAATGTCTGATGTTGCAACTCTGGTTGTGACTTTTACGATAAGCAAATACTTCGTTTTCAATGTTAAACCTCAAGGTGAGGGAAAGTGAAAGTAGCAGTCACTGGAGCCACTGGGTATGTTGGTAGAGAGTTTGTTAGTTTCGTTAACAAAAGCTTGGGAGTCGAACTGTACGTACTTTCACGATCGGACCCTAGGTTAAATGGAGTTACCTGGTGTTACTATGACCTTGACCAAGAGTGCCCAATTTTACCAAGCTCTCTAGATGTAATTGTTCATCTTGCATCGAACACAAAACACGATGAATTGCCCGCCGACATAGAAATCACAGCAGCATCTAGGCTTTTAGAAGAAGCAGGCAAGACTCGGGCACGGTTCATATTTGTCTCTAGTCAAACCGCTTCGAAAAACGCAAAAAGTAGTTACGGAAAAACAAAATGGCAGATTGAAAAACTAGTTCAAGAATATGGAGGAATTTCAGTTCGACCTGGTCAAGTATACGGTGGATCCCGTAGGGGGCTATACGGGCGAATAGTTGAGTTGGTAGATCGATTACCTATTTTGCCCGACTTTGGGGATAACGTCAGAGTACAGTTGATTCACGTCGAAGAACTAAGTGAAATACTAGCCCGTTTGTTAACTGAGAATTTCAACGGGAAAGAGATATTCTTTGCTGCCGATCCCAATTGGACATCATTTCGAAGCTATCTAACGGGACTGGCGGAAACTCAAGTGAAGAAGCGGAGATTGTTTGTCCGTGTACCAAAATTTATCTTGATTGGTGCAGCTTGGATATTCCCCAATCACAAGTCTCTCGCAAGTCTAATTTCTTTGTTTTCATTACCTTATATGCACACTGCAGCCAGCTTGGCTGCAATGGATATTACATTAAGAAACTTTGATACAAGTCTTCAAAAAAAGTCTGGTACAGATCGACATTTGTTGGAGGAAGGCAGGATACTTTTTGAATACTTGATTGGAAAAAGTTTTAGTTACTTCTCGCTGCGAGGATACGTAAGAGCGATAAAGTCTCTTCGAGGTACCGGCCCTCTGAATATACCTATATTGGCTAGAGCTTTCCCCTCGATGCTTGGGGCTTATGAAAGTGCATCGAGTTTTACTTCTAGCACGAGCAATGAGCTACTTTGGCGAGTTGCTGCGGCGACACAATTGTCCGAGTCCACGGTGGCTGGTGGAGAGTATTACTTTGGTGAATTGGGGAAGTATCCAGTGCTCCGAAGCGTTTCAACGCTCTTTCTTGCAGGTCTATCTGAGGCTCTATATAGATCGGTCGGTGGATTTATATTCTGTCTAAGAAAATTACCATTTAGTAATTATTGCGAGCAGAGAGATGCATGATATTGTTATTGTTGGTAGCGGACCTGCGGGTGTTTCTGCAGCCTTTCCTCTGCTAGAGGGGGGCAGGGACGTTTTGATGTTGGACGGAGGCAAAACACTTACCGTGAATGCGTCGTCGGATGGATATCTAAAGGCGCGTTTGTCAGATACAGAACAAAGTAAATGGATGATAGGTTCGGACTTTCAGGCATTAAGATTTCCTGATGCAGTTTCACCAAAGTTACGCGTGCCTACCCAATCTTTTGCTTTTGATAGCTTCGCTTCAGTTAATCGAATTGAGTCTAACAATGTTGTCGCTCTTGGTTCTCTCGCGACGGGCGGTCTTTCAAACTCTTGGGGCTGTGGAGTCGCGGCTTACAGCGAAGATGCACTTGAAACCTTTCCTTGTCAAAGGTCTGCTATGACAAGGTCCTATGAAAATGTCGCCACTAGGGTTGGTATAAGCGGTGTAGATTTATCCGACGATTTGTCCGAATACTTTGGCGTGGATGACTGGACTTCTGGCGAAATCCCGCTGGACAACATTCACAATAGTATTCTGCAAACCTATGAAAAGAGACGTGCCAGTGTTCAGAGGCTGGGCGTAAAAATGGGTGTTGCAAGAAAAGCTGTACTGAGTGCTGATAGTCTGGGCAGGAAGGGATGTAACTTGTGCGGAAATTGTCTTTTCGGTTGCACTAGGCAGTCTCTTTATTCATCAGTGTCTGATGTTGAGCGGTTAAAAACAATGCCGAGCTTCCGACTCGAGCCTGGTACGCTAGTTGAGAGAATTGAACAAATGGATCATGGTTGGAGACTATATGTTCTTGAGATGGATACAAATGATCGAAGGATAATCGATTGCAATACTCTAGTTATGGCTGCGGGAACGCTTGCAACGACACGGTTGGTTTTCGAATGTTTGTCTTATGAAGATCCAGTGCAACTTTTATCCTGTCCAACGGCAGCGTTTTTGCTCTGGAAACCGAGTTTTCTAGGCAGTCCCGTAAAAGAAGGGTTTGGTCTTGGCCAGTTGTCTTTCTCTGTTCAACTGCCAAAAAAATACACGGCATTTGGCTCTTTGTTTTCGCCCGTAGGAATACCAATTTCCGAATTCGTTCGACAAATACCCTTACAATCTAAAGTGAGCGCTCGGATTATGAAAAACTTACTTTCTTCGACATCGATCGGGAATGTTTTTCTACCGGGTCAACTTTCAAATATTACTGTGAGGCTGGGTTTGGAACATCAGCTGATTGTCGAGGGCGGATATAGCACGGAAGCGCAATTGATGCTTGCCAATGCGCGAAAGAAACTGATGAGAGCATTTTTGAAACTGGGCGTGATATTGATCCCTGGCAGTTTTACCACAGGTCTTCCTGGCGGGGATATACATTATGCAGGAACGATACCAATGAAATCTGATCCGAAAATAGGCGAGTCGTCGGAGTTTTGTGAACCAGCGACAACTCGCGGTTTGTTTGTGGTTGATGGCGCAAGTTTACCCTATCTATCTGAACAGTCCCATACTCTGACGATTATGGCTAATGCTGATAGGGTGGCGAACCATATCGTCTCTCAAGGTGTTGATTTGTAAATGAACATATCTTCTAGTGCTCGACAATATTTCGCTTTCATCATCTTTACTTGTGCGTTGTGCGTGTTCTTTTATGGTGTGTATGAAACGAAACTCTGGAGCCAAAACCAGTGGACGGCAGATGGTAAAAACTGGCTAATGCTAGTTGCCACAGTGACTTTTTTTGCGACTCTTGGCTTGTCAAAAAGATATGGCTTCAGCATTCTCGTCTTCATAGCTGCTGTATACTTAACCAGTTTTGGTGGATTTTCACCGTTAGTAGGCACAGTACTTATTTTCTTGAGTGCATTCTACTTAGGTGGGAAATTGTTCAACTGGTTAGACGTTGAAATAGCAAGTTCTCATACTGAATCGATTTACAAGGTTATAGTTGGTCTGGCTGTAATCTTAGGACTTACTCAGTTCATTGTTCGTGTTCCTATTAACTATTCTTCCGTATACATAGCCATTTACTCAATTCTTGGGTGTCTAGGCGCCAAATCGTTTTTTGAAAAGCACCCACTTCGAGCTGCTCCACTACTAACCAATTTGAAGAGTGATGGGGTCGCTACCTGGTTGTTGATCTTCGCCGTAACTTTAAATTTTATTGTCTGTGTCAAGCCTGAAGTGAGTCCTGACGGTTTGTCGTTGAGGTTGTGGATACCAACCTTCATAGAAACAAATCAACAGTGGCGATTCAGCATTGAAAACTCAGTAAATGCATTTCTTCCCAATGGTGCAGAGTTGTTGTTTACGGCGGGATACTTCTTGGGTGATGAAATCGGTGCAAGGTTAGTAAATCTATCAACTTTTTTAACAACAGCTACGCTACTGTATTTCAAGCTTGGCAGAAGCGTAAGTTACGCAAGGCGTTTGATTTTAGCAGCATTTATCTCTACGCCTCTAATTGGTTTAGAAAGTGGTAGTCTATTCGTAGAGCACATTTGGACTATGTTTTTGTTCGGGGCAGGTATGCTCGTGTTTGAGCGGGTCGAGTTCCACAGGAAGTGGACTTTGATTGCTCTTCTCCTTTCAGCGGCTCTTGCTACAAAAGTGATTACAGTTTTTACGATACCTATTTTTTTGCTGGTTTTCTTCTCTCAATTAGATAAAAAAAGTCTCGCAGGAATTTGGAAATGGGTTGTCCTATGGCTAATCCTTGCGTTTGCTATTGGCGGTGCGCCATACCTTTCTGCACTCTACTACACTGGCAACCCGGTGTTCCCCTTTATGAATGATGTATTTAAGGCGGAGGGTTTCTGGTCAGATGTTCCTTTTACAAATTTGAGATATGAAACGGATGTTAACTGGATTACTTTGATCTACGATTTAACGTTTTATTCGCCAAACTACATTGAAGGAAAAGTAGGTACATTCGGGTTCCATTGGTTACTGTTTACCCCTGCAGCTTTATTCTGTATCAAGAAAGGCAACACCATCACACTCTTCTCGGTGGCTATGATTATTAGCCTGTTCGTTGGCGTTTTTCCACAACAGGCGTACTTGCGATATATCCTGCCGGCTCTCCCATTCGCGGTGATTCTTTTAGTAACATTTTTCAATTTGTTGGAAAGTAAACCAGCTCTGTTGAGAATATCGGCAGCAGTTTTGTCGTGTATAGTTGCGCTTAATATCTATTTCTTTTCTTCATCTGGCTGGAACCACACTAATTTGGTGGACTCTGACTTTAATGAATATGTTAAGCAACATGCCCCAGAAAGAGTGTTTGCTGACTATTTGAATAGGGTAGACCCCAAAGGGAAAACCCTATTTGTTGGTAGGTTCTATGCGGCTGGATTTAAAGGAGAGGTTGTGGCCGACAATTGGTATTTTCCTGCCCATGCCGCCGTAATTCGTGCGGCTTATGCTAGTTTGCTCGGGAATCCGGCGCCCGATTTGTTGGGATATGCAAAGAAAGAAAAAATCAAGTACGTTATATCATCTTTTACGGAACTTAAAACTAGACCCAATTTGAGTGAACACCTAGATCATTACTTTGATATTGTTTTTACTGTTGGAGACTACGTGCTCTATGTGTTGCCTGAACGTAGCAAATTCGGAACTGAATTAGCGCTCAACACTGATTTTCAGTTTGGCCTAGATAAGTGGTTGGGAACTGGAAATCTATTGTCTGAATCTGCGAAACTTGTTGTCATTGAAGATGAGCTTTTCTACCAAAGAATCTCGGTTATTGAAGAAACTGAATACTTACTTAGCTATCGGGTAGCTTGTGATCAAAATGCTCAACTAAGGCTTCAAGTTAATTGGTCGAAAGCTGATAATGAGTTCATATCAACGAGTATAAACGTTGAGGCTTGTGACGGAACCAGTGGTATTTATAGTAAACAGGTTCGCGCACCAAAGGCCGCCTCGTTTGCTACGATTTATGCGATGAGTCACAATGGGGTGAAAATAGCATTTGAGAAAATCTCTCTCATGCGATGATGACGCAACTCGCTGTTGTTTAAACTTTGAATCGATACTGTAGCTTCTACGTCATCGAATACGAACGCTGGAGCTCGCTTGTCACTCTACAATCGCTACTAATTTTTCAAGTACACTTTCTTTTGAAAAATTCTTGTTAGCAAAATCTACTCCTGAATTAGATAACCGTTCCCAAAGTATTTGGTCTTCATAAAGTTGAATGATTTTTGAGGCAAACAATGCAGGATCGTCGGCGACCAGAACGTGTTCATCTGCCAAGATACCTGATCCTTCTATACCAATCGTAGAACTAACCACAGGTAGTCCGTACGCTAAACTAGATACTACCTTACCTTTCATTCCTGCGCCGAAACGAAGCGGCACAACAGACAGCCTTGCCTTGTTGAAGTAGTCATCTAACGTTGGAACGAAACCCACTATCTGGACATCCTCGCTGGCTAGGTTTTGAATCTCTTGCGGTGGATTACTGCCTAGTACCTGAAAAATTAGTCCGGCTTTTTTCTTCCGCAAAATTGGCATCACCTCGCGCGCGAAATAGAGTACGGCGTCAACATTGGGCGGATGATTATACCCCCCTACAAATAGAATGTTTTCTCTAGATTTAAAGTTGGAAGTTCTTCCGGGAACATCGACGATTAGAGGGAGAAAAATTAGCGCTGAGTCCTTTAAGCTTTCCTCTTCCTTTAAGAGTGCAATTTCAGTTTGGCTCAAAATGACGGTTAAGTCGCAATTTTTCATCAGGTACATCTCGCGCCGTTTCATTTCTTCAGACTCTTTTCGCAGTGCTTGTGAGTCTTCAATTTCAGCTTGACGCTGTAATCTTAGGTAATGCAAATCCACAGTGTTAAAAATAACTTTAGCGTTTGGACAGCTCAACCTAACATTTGCTAGAAATAATTCAGCTATCTCAGGGCGATACATGATTACCGCATCATAAAAACCGCCACAGTCTGCCAAATGTTGTTGAACTGAGGTTTGATAGGGTGCATAGATACAGTGGACACCAAGTTGCTGTAACTGTTTGGTGTATCCTTCCATATACAGGAAGTTATCCGCGGGGATGAATGTGACTGAATAACCGAGTTCCAGATAGGCCGCGAATGTTTGCAATACAACTAATGAACCTGCGTCCTGATCCGGTGTCGGACTGCAGGTGTCAAGAACTAGTATGCTCTTCTTATTAAACCGTTGCCTTGCGCATGTTAAATAGTTAGGAGGGTCCGGAGGATACTGCTCTTTTAGCTTCTCCTGCCATTTAGTTTGAAACTTTTCCCTGTTTATCAACTGATAAGCCTTTATGCCCTGACTTGTATCGTTGCCTGCTGTACCGCCCTCGAAATGAGTTATTTTTGATAAAGGTTGATAGACAACACGATAGCCGTGTTCTCTGATCTGGAAAGCTAGGTCAACGTCTTCGTAATATGCTGGCGAATATCTTAGGTCGAAGCCGCCTATTTTTTGGAAAAGTTCCTTCTTAACGATCACTGAGGCCGCGGAACAGTAATCGACATCTTTTAGATAATTATATTCCGGTCTTTCGGGGTCGCCCATATTACCGTAATTGTACCCATTTCCATCAGACCAAATAATTCCTCCGGCTTCTTGTATTTGATTGCTGGGATAAATGAGTTTCGATCCAGCGAGTCCAATGTTTTTGTGAGAACTGAAGGTTTCTACAAGGGCATCTAACCAATCGTCATGGACTTCTGTGTCATTATTTAGAAAGAGAATGAACTCGCCTTTTGACTCTGCCGCGCCAGCATTACACGAACCACTAAAGCCTAAATTGGTAGGATTAATTACTGTGGCGATTCTATCAATCATAGATAGAAATTGTGAAGATCCATCTGGTGCTGCATCATCTACAACGATAATCTCATATTGGCTAGTGCACCGGTGGGTCCATATTGATTTGATGCATGTCAGTGTTAAATCGAGTTTGCCGTATGTGGGAATCACTATTGAGACTTTCGGTTTTTGAGACTCCTCACGAGAGTGCAAATTAACCTCCGCAATGTGAGACATGTATGGATTCTTAAAACGCTTAAATGATGCCAGGTAGAAAAATAAAAACGGGTAGTTTTCAAATGCTGATATTTTTGCTGTTCCGATTTTTTGTTTACCTATTGGAATCGCAGTCCTTAGCTTATCAACGACAAGAATCGCGGTAAGCTTGAATAGTCGTATGGGCTTGGTTATTCGCCAACTTGTTGAACTATATAAGAGTTCCAGTTTCTCTTCTGACAGGCGTCGCGCGTTGCGTTCGGTGTAGTAGTCGCGCTCTATCGCTGTTAGCTTGTCTTCTAGATCTTTAGTCTCTTTGTTCAAGGAAATCCTTAACTTTAAATATGGCAATATGGGGGTAGGATCTTCCTAACGAAAGATATATAGCTAGCGGGTTGAGCATAGCACCGATTTTACCTAAACTTGCTTACATTTTGAAGAGATATAGTAATGCAAAAAGCTGTCATAACGGGCATAACTGGACAGGATGGCAGCTATCTTACTGCGCTGTTGCTGGAGAAAGGCTATAGAGTTTTCGGTACCTTCAGAAGAACGAGTTCTGTCAATTTCTGGAGGCTGTCTGAGCTTGGCGTATTAGATCATCCTAATTTGACGCTAATTGAATATGATGTCACAGATCTGAGTTCCAGTATTAGGCTGCTGGAAAAAGCCGAGCCTGATGAGTTCTACAATTTGGCGGCGCAGAGCTTTGTCGGTGTCTCTTTCGATCAGCCAATTACCACGGCGGAGATAACAGGGCTTGGTGTTCTCAATATTCTTGAAGCAATTCGTATTGTTGATAAGCGTATTCGTTTTTATCAAGCATCAACATCAGAGATGTTCGGTGAAGTCCAAGAAGTCCCTCAAACTGAAATGACGCCTTTCTATCCTCGTAGCCCTTACGGTTGTGCCAAGCTATTTGCTCATTGGACAACAATCAATTATCGAGAATCCTATGACATTTTTGGTGCGAGCGGGATACTGTTTAATCACGAGTCTCCACTGAGAGGCAAAGAGTTTGTAACTCGAAAAATCACGGACACCGTCGCAAAGATTGTGCTCGGAGAAGCTACGAAAATTGAGCTAGGTAATATGGAGGCAAAGAGAGATTGGGGCTTCGCGCAGGAGTATGTTGAGGGCATGTGGCGAATTCTTCAAGCTGACACACCTGATACGTACGTGTTGGCAACAAATAAGACTCACACGGTAAGGGATTTTGTGATTCAAGCTTTTAGTGCCGGGGGTATTGAGATTGATTTCCAAGGAATTGGCGAAAGCGAGAAGGCTATAGTTACTGGCTTGGAGCGGCGGGAAGAGGATAGGAATAGCTTGCAGGTAGGAGATGAAGTTGTATCCGTTAATCCGAAATTCTATCGTCCGGCTGAGGTGGAATTGCTGATAGGTGATGCGTCAAAGGTTAAGTCTGAATTAGGATGGGAGGCGAAGATTGGAATGACTGAGTTAGTAAAAATGATGGTTGATAGTGACATAGATAGGAATAGTAATGGTTTCTCCTTCTAGAGTTTTAATCACCGGTGCTGATGGTTTTACCGGCAGGCACATGGCAGAAGAGATGACCCAGCATGGGTACGAAGTTTACGGTACGGTTCTTTCTGGTGAGTTGGGCTCCAGAGAGTTCAAAGTGGATTTGCTCGATCATGATCGTTTGAGAGATGTTGTCGAAGAAGTCGCACCTTCAATAGTGATACATCTGGCTGGAATTTCGTTTGTTCATGGCAGTAATTTTCAAACCATGTACGGGGTCAATATTGTAGGGACAAGAAACCTGCTTTCTGCGCTAAGTATGGCAAAACTGTCGATTGAACGTGTCTTGTTACCGAGCAGTGCAGTTGTTTACGGTAATGTTAGTCAGCCTTTGATCAGTGAGAGTTGTAAAGTTATTCCAACGAATGACTATGGCGTGAGCAAGGTCGCGATGGAAATGATGGCGAAGAACTGGTTCGATGATTTGCCGATAACGATTACTCGACCATTTAATTATACTGGCCTAAATCAAGATTCAGTGTTCGTTATTCCAAAGATAGTTGACCATTTTAAGTTGAAAAAAAAGGCGATCGAACTTGGCAGTAGAAATGTAAGAAGAGAGTTTAATGATGTGAGGGACGTTTGTGGCATCTATCGGAAGCTTTGTGATTCTGAGCGAGCAGTTAGTCAGACTGTAAATGTTTGTTCGGGGAGGCCCATTTGTTTAGACGAGGTTATTGATCGTTTGGAGACCATTACCGGTTACAAAATCGAGCGCGTTTTGAATTCGGATTTTGTTCGAACAGGTGAGATAGATACCTTGGCAGGTGATAGTGCGTTCTTGAATGATTTAATTGGTAGCGAGCGTCTTATAAAGTTCGAGGATACGGTTGAGTGGATGCTACAAGATTTAGGTGTTTAGGTTAACGTTTCAGCGCCTAGGAGCCTAAATCGAGTTTTTTATTATTTTCTAAATTTCGCGACTAATTTTCTCAACGGTGATGAATATCTCCATATCGTTGATGCTTCGATGGATGTGATCGCATGATGTGCTAGAGACAACTGCCTATCTCGCTCTATTATAACCTCTATGAAAGCTTTGTCTCTGTTCTCTAACTCCTCTAACTGAACATGGGATTGATGAAGGGCAAGTTTCTGTGCGACGTATTCCTTGTTTAATCGTTCAAAGTCTTGACGCACATTTGAAAGTGACTCATCTAAGCTGATAGCCCATTTAGTGCGAGCTTGGTATTCCTTGTTTAATCGTTCAAAGTCTTGACGCACATTTGAAAGTGACTCATCTAAGCCCATAGCCCATTTAGTGCGATCTTCTAATTCCTCACTCAGTTTGTGATATTTTTCTTGAGTGTCTACTAGGTCATCTAGGACAGCCTCTGCAGATTCTGATCTTAATTTTAGTTGTCTTATTAGGTCGGTGTTATGCAAATTGGTGTTTGTGAGGGCGGCTTCTAAACGAATTACTTGCTCACTTTCTTCTAGCTTCACTTCAAATGTACTGCCTATTAATGTCGTGACTTCGAGGTCTGAAGCAAAAGCGATATTGTAATGCGGGTTTGGAAGAGAAATAGATTGGTTTGTATTCTCGAAATTCGATTCTTTTCTAAACGTGAGAAAGCTAGCTTCACCTTCCTCTGGAATAATGCTGGAGCCGTAAGTTAGCCGCTGCGCTGAAAGTTGCACGTACTTGAAGTAACTTTGTAGGAGGGTGAAGAACTCTTCTTTGTAAAGCTCTTTGACATGAAACTTATTTTCGTACCCGCGCTTTTCTGAGTATTCCAATTTGTCTGGGCTAGAAATTATGCATAGCCCGTCTGCTTTCATAACTCTCTTTATTTCCCCCATCATTTCTAAGTGCTGGTCATGATGTTCTATTGTCTCGAAGCTAACAACAATATCTACAGAGTTATCGGCAAGAGGAACTCTCGAACAATCTCCGTGGAGGTAGGATAAGTTAGTTTTCTGGTATTTTTTCTGAGCGTGACTGACTGCATTTTGGTCGATGTCGACCCCAATTACTTGATTAGCACTCATGGCGAGTAAATTGGATCCGTAACCTTCGCCGCAAGCTAAATCTAGCACTATCTTATGCTTCACATAAGTTTGGGCGACTTTGTATCGATGCAGATGTTCAAGCTCGACATCACCTGCCACCTCGGGAATGTATCGCTCACCTGTCCAATCCAATTTCTGCATGAGAAGCCTTTTTAAGTGTTCAGTTACATTTCTGTTAGGCAGAGAATTCTTTAAGAGTTTTACCTTTTGAGTCCTTTTCAGATACCCTTGGATTGCTTGCGGGCCATTTGATATTTAGCGTTGGATCATCCCATCGAATAGTTAGCTCGTCTGACGGATCATAGAAATCTGTACATTTATATAAAAAATCTGCGGTTGAGGATAGTACTATAAAACCGTGCGCATACCCTGGTGGTACATAGAGTTGGAGGTGGTTTTCTGCAGATAACTTGACCCCAACCCATTTTCCGAAAGTCGATGACTTTTCGTCAATATCTGCGGCGACATCAAATACCTCGCCATGACTAACGCTTACTAATTTCCCCTGAGGTTTTGATCTTTGCATATGCAAACCTCTCAAAACACCTAGTGAAGATCTTGAAAAATTGTCTTGTACAAACTTTTCCTGAATACCAGCGACGCTCTTGTACCTTTCTTCGTGGTAAGTTTCTTTGAAGAAGCCTCGTTCATCGCCGAAGACATCTGGCTCAATGATCACTGCGCCTGGTAAATCTGTTTCAGTAACTTTCATAAGCTTCGATCACCAATTTCCAGTAGATCAAGTAAGTATTCACCGTAACCACTCTTGCACAGAGGAGCGGCAAGGACTTCGAGTTGATCATCATCGATCCAACCTTGCCGCCAAGAAATTTCCTCTGGGCAAGCAATTTTCAGACTCTGCCGATGCTCAAGTGTTTGGACGAATTGTCCGGCTTCGAGTAAAGAATCGTAAGTACCCGTGTCGAGCCACGCCATGCCTCGGCTTAGTATCTCAACAGACATGCATCCTTCATCTAGATACATTCGATTGAGATCGGTAATCTCGAGTTCACCACGGGGCGATGGTTTCACGGCTTTTGCTTTTTCTGTGACGGTGTTGTCATAAAAATATAGGCCTGTAACCGCGTATCGTGATTTTGGTTTTACTGGCTTTTCTTCGATACTGATCGCTTTTTTATTTTCATCAAACTCAACAACACCAAATCTTTCAGGGTCTTTAACGGGATAGGCAAAGACGGTGGCGCCTGTTTTTGATTCGACGGAATTCTTAAGGATGCTGGTGAAGTTTTGGCCGAAGAAAATATTATCGCCTAGGATCAAAGCGCACTCGTCGCCATCCACGAACTTCTCGCCAAGAATAAAAGCGTGCGCGAGCCCCAAAGGTTCTTCCTGAACTTGATACGATAGCTTTAGTCCCCACTGTTCACCTGTGCCCAAAAGAAGCTCGTATCGACTAGTGTCTAATGGCGTTGAAATAATGAGTATCTCGTTAATGCCGGCTAGCATTAAAGTTGATAGAGGATAGTAAACCATCGGTTTGTCATAGATAGGCAGCAGCTGTTTTGAAATCGCGAGTGTGGCAGGATGTAGGCGAGTGCCTGAGCCGCCTGCTAGTATGATACCTTTCATTTAATAACCCCTAATCGCTCGCGTTGGTAGTTGCCGGACTGTACATTTTGACACCATTGCTGATTGTCTAAATACCAACTGACTGTTTTTTGGATGCCCGATTCAAATGTTTCTACAGGTTGCCAATTGAGTTCTTTGTGAATCTTAGTTGCGTCGATTGCATATCTAACGTCATGTCCGGGTCGGTCTTGAACAAAGGTAATGAGCTCTTCGAAGCGGTTAATGCCATCGGGTTTGTTCTGAATCTTAGTATCTAGAATAGTACATATTTGTTTCACCACATCGATATTAGCAATTTCGTTATGGCCACCAATGTTATACGTCTGCCCTGGCACACCGTTTTTCGCCGCGACTAACAGTGCTCTAGCGTGGTCCTCTACATAGAGCCAATCACGGATTTGTAAGCCATCACCATAAATTGGCAAGGGTTTGCCTTCTAGCGCATTGAGAATCATCAAGGGAACAAGCTTCTCGGGGAAATGATGCGGCCCGTAGTTATTGGAACAATTGGTGACAATCGTCGGTAAGCCAAAAGTAGTATGCCAAGCGCGCACCAAGTGGTCTGACGATGCCTTGCTAGCGGAGTAGGGCGAGTTAGGATCGTAGGGTGTATCTTCAGTGAATAATCCTTCACTGCCTAGGCTCCCGTAAACTTCATCGGTGGAGATATGATGAAAAATAAATGCTGATTTTTTCTGTTCAGGAAGTTGCGTGTAGTAATCCAAAGCAGCGGCTAATAAATTGTATGTGCCAATCACATTGGTCTGAATAAATGCGCCGGGATTCTCTATGGACCGATCAACATGCGATTCTGCGGCTAAGTGCATGATGATATCAGGCTGAAATCGGTCGATTGATGCTTTGATGAGTTCGAGATTGCAAATATCAATCTGTTCAAACTGGTAACGTTCACTGCTTGAAATCGTTTCGAGGTTTTCAAGATTCCCTGCGTAGGTAAGGGCGTCGATATTCAGAACTTCATCTTGAGAGTTCGCGATGATCTCTCGAATAACCGCGGAGCCGATAAAACCGGCACCACCGGTGACAATAATTTTCATGATGTACCTTTAGTTTTTAACGCATCAAGCATCTCAATGAGGCCAGCTTCCCAGCTTTGAATACCTATTTTGGGAAAGCATTTCGAGAACTTACTACAATCCATCATCGAGTAATTGGGTCTAACGGCGGGTGTTGGGTATTCCTGCGTTCTGATAGGTCTAACGATTGGTAAGGATTCAAGTTGTTGTCTTGCTAAACCTTGTTCCATGATTTTAGACGCAAAGCCATGCCAAGTCGTTATGCCAGAATCGCAGAAGTTGTAGTTGCCCCAAGCCAGAGTACCTTCATTTTTGTATTGTTCTGTCAGCAGTAGCAGTGCACGCGCAATGTGTCCCGCAAATGTTGGGCTACCGAATTGATCTGCAACCACAGAAATCTCGTCGTTGTCGTTGCCAATTCTCAGCATGGTTTTAACGAAGTTGTTTCCCTCGATGCCAAAAACCCAGCTGGTTCTAAGCGTAACGAATTTGGGGTTTGCTTCAGAGACGAGTTGCTCACCTGCTAACTTTGTCTTGCCGTACACACTTTGAGGTGCAGGCGTTGATTCATCTAGGTAAGGCGTTGTCGATCTTCCATCGAATATATAGTCGGTTGAGATATGCAGAATTGGGATGTTTGATTCTGCTGCGACAAGAGCGAGGTTTTGAGCGCCTACGGCATTCACCTTGTGGGCAAGCTCTTGATCCGATTCGGCTTTATCTACCGCGGTGTAGGCGGCGGAGTTTATAATGATGTCAGCTCGCTCTTTTTCTTGGAGCGCGCGCAGTGCTCCGAGGTCGGTAATGTCTAGATTACCAACGTCTGTGGGAATAATGGAAAAATTGTATTCAGGTGCCTGACGGCAGATTTCCCAACCAACCTGACCATCGCAGCCAGTTAAGAGAATTTTCATGGGTCTGGTCAAATCCTAAAAGAGAATTTGGCTCCCTGACCTGGGCTCGAACCAGGGACCCAATGATTAACAGTCATTTGCTCTACCAACTGAGCTATCAGGGAACATTGAGGGAGCGAATTGTATAGACGTCGACAGAATCGGTCAACACTCTGTTTAATAAATTCTGCCAACAGTGCGTTGTCAGTAATCAACGCTCAGATACTCTCTTGAAGACGACAGTTGCTGTATCATTCGGCTTCAAATAAAGATGATCGAAATATGGAATCACCACTGTTCAAAGTTGTATCGGAATATCAGCCAGCGGGGGATCAGCCCGCGGCCATTGCTAAGATGGTCGATGGTATTGAATCTGGCCTAGCATCGCAGACTTTGCTGGGAGTGACGGGTTCCGGAAAAACCTATTCAATAGCGAATGTTATCGAGCAGATTCAGCGTCCGACGTTGATCATGGCGCCAAACAAAACTTTGGCTGCTCAGCTGTATGGCGAGTTTAAAGAATTTTTCCCTCACAACTCAGTCGAATATTTTGTGTCTTACTATGATTACTATCAACCCGAGGCTTACGTGCCAGCGTCTGATACCTATATAGAGAAAGACTCGGCGATTAATGAACATATTGAGCAGATGCGCCTATCGGCAACCAAGGCGTTGCTGCAACGAAGCGATGCGATTGTTGTCGCTTCTGTTTCTTCTATTTACGGCCTCGGTGATCCTGCCGCGTATCTAAAAATGGTCATGCATTTAGACCGTGGCGATAAGGTTGACCAACGATTCATCCTTCGGCGCCTAGCGGAACTTCAATACACCCGTAATGAGATGGAGTTGCGCCGTGCGACTTATCGCGTGCGTGGTGATGTGATCGATATCTTTCCGGCAGAATCTGATAAGGATGCAATTCGAGTTGAGCTGTTTGATGATGAAATCGAAGAAATATCGATCTTCGACCCCCTAACAGGTGAAGTACGCCGAAAAGTTGCCAGAATCACGGTTTTTCCGAAATCCCATTATGTGACGCCACGTGAAACGATGGAGAAAGCGATAGGTAATATCAGGGATGAGTTAAATCTTCGTCTCAAGCAGCTGAAAGATAATAACAAGCTTGTTGAGGCGCAAAGACTCGAGCAGCGAACCCGCTACGATTTAGAGATGATAAAAGAGTTAGGTTACTGCAATGGTATCGAAAATTATTCTCGTTATCTGTCGGGGCGGGGGCCGGGTGAAGCGCCACCGACCTTGTATGATTACTTGCCCGACGATGCGCTATTAGTGATGGATGAGTCGCATGTTGGTGTGCCGCAACTTGGTGCGATGTATAAAGGTGATCGCTCCAGAAAAGAAACCCTCGTCAATTTTGGTTTTCGTCTTCCGTCAGCGCTTGATAATCGACCGCTAAGGTTTGATGAGTGGGAAAAGATCGCGCCGCAAACAATATTTGTTTCTGCGACCCCGGGGGTTTACGAAAAGGAAAAATCGGGGCAAGTTGTTGAGCAGGTAGTGCGTCCAACAGGTTTGCTCGACCCGATAATTGAGGTGCGGCCTGCGCAAAATCAAGTTGATGATGTGTTATCTGAAATTCGAATACGATCTGTTAAGGATGAAAGGGTCCTCATCACAACGTTGACGAAGCGTATGGCGGAGGATTTGACTGATTACCTCGACGAAAATGGCGTGAAAGTGCGTTATTTGCACTCGGACATCGATACCGTCGAGCGTATGGAAATCATCCGCGATCTTAGGCTAGGCGAATTTGATGTGCTTATTGGTATCAACCTACTGAGAGAAGGTTTGGATATGCCTGAGGTGTCTTTGGTGGCGATATTAGATGCGGATAAGGAAGGCTTCCTTCGCTCGGATCGTTCCCTCATTCAGACCGTCGGTCGTGCGGCTCGAAACCTAGAAGGCAGGGCTATTATGTATGGCGACCGCATAACCGACTCGATGCAACGAACTATAGATGAAACGGACCGGCGCCGTGAAAAACAGATCGCCCACAATACGGCGAATAACATTACCCCGGTCGGTATTAAGCGAAAGGTGATGGATATTCTTGAAGGCGCAAGAGATGCGCCGGGTACGGGTAATCGGTCAGCTTCGGTGGCAGATAAGAAAGGTCGGTACCGTACCGATGCTTTGAGTCAGGGCGAACTAGAAAAGCAAATCGTCAGTCTTGAAAAACAAATGTTTGAGCAGGCGAAGAATTTGGCGTTTGAAGAAGCGGCATCTTTGCGTGATCAGATCGAAGAATTGCGTCATCAGTTTGTTGGTATGTCTTAAGCTGGCGTCTTGCGTAATTTCTTGTTAAATTACGCGCCCTCGATGCATCAGCTAGCCGTTCAGAGTATGAATAAGGGTGTTGCTTCGAGGATCTGTTCTTTTTTTAGCGAAAATCACGTTTTCGTAGTGTGAAGAATGGGAGCGTAGCTCAGTTGGTTAGAGCATCGCCTCGACAAGGCGAGGGTCCTCAGTTCGAATCTGAGCGTTCCCACCAAACTTCCTTTGCCATAGGTTGAAGGGAGTTTTAGTGAATAGAATCCCAGATTAATATAGATCGATATAGAACGACCTATAACGACCCAGAACAACCCAGAACAACATAGCGATAACCAAGTGGCCTTTGGTAGGGGTCACCACTGAAAGCGAGGATAACATGCCAGCCATTACTCTGCCTGACGGAAGTCAGAAGCAATTCGATTCCCCTGTCTCAATACACCAAATAGCTGAATCAATCGGTCCGGGTCTTGCAAAAGCAGCGCTGGCCGGCAAGGTTGCCGGCGAACTTGTTGATACCTCGTACGTGGTCGATTCAGATACCGAAATTTCAATTATTACCAATAAAGATGCGGATGGTCTCGAAGTCTTGCGGCATTCCTGCGCGCATCTTATGGCGCAAGCTGTACAGCGAACTTTCCCTTCTGCCCAAGTGACCATTGGCCCCGTCATCGACGACGGTTTTTTCTATGACTTTGCCTACGAGCGTCCCTTCACACCTGAGGATCTGCAAGCGATCGAGAAGGAGATGGAGAAAATTACCAAAGAGGATATCGCGGTAACGCGGTCATTGATGTCCCGAACTGAAGCCATCGAGTTCTTCAAGCAAAAAGGCGAGGGTTACAAGGTGCAGATTCTTGAGAGCATACCTTCTGAGGAGGATCTGTCCTTCTACAGTCAGGGTGATTTCACTGACCTCTGTCGTGGTCCACACATTCCGAGCACCGGTAAATTACAAGCGTTCAAGCTAACCAAAGTTGCCGGCGCTTACTGGCGCGGTGATTCCAACAACGAAATGTTGCAGAGGATCTACGGTACAGCCTGGGGGGATAAAAAATCCCTCAAACAATATCTTCACCGTATAGAAGAAGCAGAAAAGCGTGATCATCGAAAGCTTGGCAAGAAATTTAATCTCTTCCATACGCAGGAAGAAGCGCCTGGCATGGTATTTTGGCACCCTAAAGGCTGGAGCATCTATCAAACAATAGAAACTTACATTCGCGGTGTGCAACAAAAGCATGGCTATGCAGAGATCAAGACGCCACAGGTTGTCGATATGTCTTTGTGGGAGAAGTCTGGCCATGCGGATAAGTTTGGCGATGGCATGTTCTCGATTCAAACTGATAATCGCCTCTATGCGTTAAAGCCGATGAACTGTCCCTGTCACGTGCAGGTTTTTAATCAGGGCCTTAAGAGTTATCGAGATTTGCCGATTCGTCTTGCTGAGTTCGGTTGTTGTCACAGAAATGAGCCCTCCGGTACGTTGCAGGGCATTATGCGCGTTCGCGGTTTTACGCAGGATGATGGCCACATCTTCTGTGCGGAATCGCAGGTTCAAGACGAGGTGATTGATTTTATCAATGTGCTTGAGGACGTTTACGCTGACTTTGGCTTCAAAGAGATCATTGTCAAGCTATCAACACGCCCGGAACAGAGGGTGGGTAGTGATGAAGTGTGGGATAAAGCAGAGCAAACATTAGCGCAGGCGTTGGAAACAAAGGGTCTGTCCTATGACATATTGCCGGGCGAAGGGGCCTTTTATGGACCAAAAATTGAATTTAGTCTTAAGGACTGTTTAGAAAGGGTCTGGCAGTGCGGCACGATGCAGGTGGATTTCTCAATGCCGGGTCGACTTGATGCGCAGTATGTCGCCGAAGATGGCTCGCGCCAAGTGCCGGTAATGCTGCACCGAGCCATGCTAGGTTCTTTTGAACGCTTTATCGGCATATTGATCGAAAACTACGCCGGTGAAATGCCAGCTTGGCTGGCGCCCGTGCAAGCGGTGGTGCTTAACATCACCGATAGCCAATCGGAATACGTCAACGGTGTTTGTAACGCATTGAAAAATAATGGTTTCCGTGTTGAAAGTGACTTGAGAAACGAAAAAATCGGCTTTAAAATCCGCGAACACACCATTCAGAGGGTACCTTATCTGGTTGTTGTCGGAGATAGAGAAGTCGAAAATGGACAAATCGCGGTACGTGCGCGCAATGGCGACGACCTCGGTGTGATGTCCATCGAAGAATTTTCAACTTTATTAACAAGTGAAGTCGAAAAAATGGGAAGAGTAGCCTAATTTAGGTATACTCCCCGGCCCGAACCCAAGGAGAAGCGGAATTAAGAAAGGCGAATCTAAAAAAGCTGTAATAAATGATGAGATACAAGTTGAATCTTGTCGATTAATTGGAGCTGATGGAGGTCAGGTTGGTGTAGTACCAATCGAAGAAGCGCGACAGGCGGCTCAAGATGCCAAATTGGACCTTGTGTTGATAGCACCTGATGCCGATCCAGTAGTTTGTAAGATTATGGATTATGGCAAGCATGTGTTTGAAGCCAAGAAAGATAAAGCGGCAGCCAAAAAGAAGCAGCGGAAGACTCAAGTCAAAGAGATGAAATTTCGCCCTGGGACGGACGAAGGAGATTATCAGGTAAAACTACGCAACCTGACACGTTTCCTCGATGATGGGGATAAGGCCAAAGTGACCTTGAGATTTAGAGGTCGCGAAATGGCGCACCAGGAGCTCGGAATGGAGCTTCTAAAACGGATCGAAGTTGATCTGGAAGAAATTGGCACTGTTGAATTGCATCCAAAGATGGAAGGCAGACAGTTGACAATGGTGCTAGCCCCCAAAGGTAAGAAGAAAGGTCAAGCAGCGGCCGGTTGAGTCAAGTAAGAACAGTAATGTTCCTCTGGCTCTCGCCGAGCCATCAAGACTATCTTTTACCAATTAGTGACAAGCCACTCTAACGAGTCAGGCTTGTTTTTTATTTTACTGAAGAAAAATCGCGGAGTTAGAAAATGCCCAAACTAAAGAAAGCCACGGGTGCAGCCAAACGGTTCAAAAAAACCGGTAAAGGCGGCTATAAGCACCGACAGTCCCATCGGAGTCATATCCTGACGAAGAAGGCCACAAAGCGTAAAAGACAGCTTCGCGGTATGAAGCAAATCGCTAAAGCAGATGTGCCTTTAATCAAGCGAATGCTAGGAGACTAGTAGGTTCGTAATGTTACTTCGATTGCACAATATAGATGCGATCGATTCGACCAAATTCGTTAGGAGAATTTCCAAATGCCAAGAGTAAAACGTGGTGTCACGGCACATCGCCGACACAAGAAAGTATTAAAGCAAGCTAAAGGTTATTACGGTGCTCGATCGAGAGTATTCCGCGTTGCCAAGCAGGCTGTAACTAAAGCTGGTCAGTATGCTTACAGAGACAGAAAGGTTAAGAAACGTGTGTTTCGTGCCCTTTGGATCCAGCGTATCAATGCTGCTGCACGTGAGTGTGGTTTGTCTTACAGCCGAATGATTAATGGCTTGAAGCTACAGAACATTGAGATCGATAGAAGAGTGCTTGCTGACCTCGCAGTGCATGAGAAAGAAGCTTTCGCAGCCCTAGCTGAGAAAGCAAAAGAAGGACTTGCCGCTTAGGTTAGTTATTCTGGACTAACGAGAAACCAAGTGTTGGTTTCTCGGCTCTGTCCCAGCTTCAAGGATATAGTCGTCATGTCTGATCTGAAAGAAATCACTAAAAAAGCCCAACAAGCCATTGAAGACGCGGCGGACTCCGCTGGTCTCGACCTAGTTAGGGTCTCCTATTTAGGCAAGAAGGGTGAGCTCACAGGGCTATTAAAAGGCCTGGGTAAACTTCCAGCCGAAGAAAGACCTGCTGCTGGTGCAGAAATCAATGTCGCTAAAGCAGTGGTCCAGGATGCGATCAATTTAAAGAAAGCCCTATTTGAGCAGGAAGCCATTGATGAGCAGCTCAGTGCTGAAATCATTGATGTTACGCTACCCGGTCGTGATGCCGATTCAGGTGGATTACACCCTGTCACGATGGTTTTGCAGAGAATCGAAAACTTTTTTAGAAGTGTCGGTTACGAAGTTGTTGAAGGTCCGGAAATTGAGGATGATTATCACAATTTCGAAGCACTGAATATTCCACAACATCACCCTGCAAGGGCGATGCACGACACTTTTTATTTCAACCCAAATATACTGCTGCGGACTCACACCTCGCCGGTACAAGTCCGAACGATGGAAAGCCGTCAGCCACCTTTTCGAATCATCTGCCCTGGGCGTGTATATCGCGTCGATTCCGATCTAACCCACACGCCAATGTTTCATCAGGTCGAAGGCTTGTTGATCGATAAGACATCGAGCTTTGCCGATTTGAAAGGAACAATTGTTGAGTTCCTTCAGGTGTTCTTTGAGAAAGACCTCGAGGTTCGGTTTCGTCCTTCCTATTTCCCTTTTACTGAACCTTCCGCTGAAGTAGATGTGCAATGCGTTCATTGTGTCGGTAAAGGCTGCCGAGTCTGCAGTCATACCGGTTGGCTTGAAGTCATGGGTGCCGGCATGGTTCACCCTCGCGTACTTGAATACTCTGGTATTGACCCAGAAGAATACAGCGGTTTTGCTTTTGGTATGGGTCCAGATCGGCTCGCGATGCTGCGATACGGTGTAGATGATCTGCGTTTATTCTTTGAAAATGACCAGCGGTTTTTGCGCCAGTTTAACTAGAAATCAACAATCTAAAGTTCGACCTGAGTCACCACCGAGCGACGTCTCTAAGGTTACATTTTTTAGCTCAGGTCAAAAAAAATAGCGATTTGCCTCCCAACAGATTTTGGAAAAGTAAATGAAGTTCAGTGAAAGTTGGCTACGAGAATTTGTAAACCCAGAACTATCTACCCAAGATTTGGTGGATCAGCTAACGATGGCTGGCCTAGAAGTAGATGGTTTTGAACCAGTTGCCGCTAGCTTTTCAAAGGTGGTTGTTGGAGAGATCCTCTCGACAGAATCCCATCCGGATGCGGATAAACTTGTTGTTTGCAATGTCAGCTCTGGTGCGGAGGAACACCAAGTCGTCTGTGGCGCGCCAAATGCGCGAAAAGGAATCAAAATTCCTTTCGCCTTAGTTGGTGCAAAACTCGAAGACTTCAAAATAAAGAAAGCGAAGCTTCGTGGTGTCGAATCGTTTGGCATGCTCTGCTCAGAGAAAGAACTAGGTATATCAGATAATCATGAAGGCCTGATGGAGTTGCCACTTGATGCGCCTGTTGGTGATGATATACGTGATTACCTAAGCCTCGACGACGCCATTATAGATTTAGACCTAACGCCCAATAGAAGTGATTGTTTAGGGATGGTGGGGCTTGGTCGTGAGACGGGTTTGGTTAACGGGCTTGATGTAAAAAAACTTGAAATCAAAACCGTCGCCGCGACAATTGAAGACACATTCGCTGTCTCGTTGCAGGCGGGTGAGTCATGTCCGCGGTTTGTTGGACGAGTGATTAAAGGCATTCGCTTAGATGCGCAAACACCCTTGTGGATGAAAGAGAAGCTGCGTCGTTCGGAAATTCGCAGTATAGATCCTGTGGTTGATGTGACTAACTATATTATGTTGGAGCTTGGTCAACCCATGCATGCATATGACCTTTCAAAGCTGCAGGGGGAAATCGTCGTAAGAAAGTCCGAAGCAAGTGAGAAGGTGGTTTTGCTTGATAGTTCTGACGTTGAGTTACTCGATGACACGCTTTTAATCACAGATCAATCCGGTGCGATTGGGATCGCTGGCATTATGGGTGGACTGACCACATCGGTGACAGACGAAACAGTCGATATTTTCTTGGAAAGTGCCTTCTTCTCACCGATGGCGATAGCCGGGCGTGCCAGATCTTATGGCATGAATACAGATGCCTCACACCGGTTCGAGCGAGGTGTCGATTGGCAAGGTCAAGCGCAAGCGATAGAGCGAGCAACTGAACTGCTCTTGTCAATTGCAGGTGGTAACGCGGGTCCAACGACAGAAACTGTTCTAGCAGATCAATTACCTGAAGTGCCTTCTGTTTCCTTGCGCTTGTCGCGGGTGAAACGACTTCTAGGTGTTGATATTGGCGCCGAACAAGTTAGCGACATGCTCGCGCGATTAGGGTTTGACTCAAAACGTGACGGCGAGGCGGATGCAACAGTTTGGCAAGTGACCGCGCCCTCGCATCGATTCGACATTTCTATAGAAGCTGATTTGATCGAAGAAATCAGCCGTGTGTATGGTTATAACAACCTACCTGTCCGCACACCCGTAAGCCAACTGCACATGGCGCCGGTGTCGGAAGCACAGTTGACGGTGAATCGAATCAAAGACCAGCTTGTAGCGCGTGGTTATCAGGAAGCGATTACTTACAGCTTTGTTGATCCTGCCATGCAATTGCTGCTTGATCCTGAAAGTGACCCAATTGGGCTGGCAAATCCAATTTCGAGTGAAATGGGTGTGATGCGAACGACGCTTTGGTCGGGGCTGCTTAAATCATTGATTTATAACGTCAATAGGCAGCAGACCCGGGTGCGATTGTTTGAAACGGGTTTGCGGTTTTTGCAAACACCCAACACGGTCGAGCTAGAAATCAGCAATATTCAGCAAGAACCAATGTTGGCCGGGGTCGTGTACGGCGATCGACAGACTGAAAATTGGTCTGAAGGCTCCCAAGCTATTGATTTTTATGATGTTAAGGGCGATGTAGAGTCTGTCATCGCGCTATCCGGTGACCAGGCGCACTTTCAGTTTGAAAAAGGTGTTCATCCTGCCTTGCACCCAGGCCAGACAGCGGTAATTACGCGGAACGCAGAGCCGGTAGGTTACCTTGGCTTGATTGACCCGAGGGTCGCGAAATCACTTGGTTTGGAGCAAAATGCCTATTTGTTTGAAGTGAAATTGTCCGGTTTAGCTTCAAGACGTGTCCCCCAAGCAACTAACTTGTCAAAATTCCCAGAAGTTCGTCGGGATATCGCGGTTATTGTTGATAAGAACGTTAGCGCTGCAGAAATAGACGGCTGTGTGAAATCAGTCGAAATTAATGCCCTGCAAAACCTAAAGTTGTTTGACGTGTATCAGGGCGAAGGTATTGATCTGAATAGAAAAAGTATTGCTTTAGGCTTGACCTTCCAAGACGCATCCCGCACTCTTACGGATGATGAAATCAACGATTTTGTCGCAAAAATTATCGAAGCATTAAGCACTCAACTGGGTGCAAGCTTAAGGAATTGACACATGAGTGCGTTGACCAAAGCAGAAATGGCCGAGAAGCTGTTTGAGGAGCTAGGGTTGAATAAAAGAGAGGCCAAAGAAGTGGTCGAACTCTTTTTTGAGGAAGTTCGTGCGTCCCTTGAAGATAATGAGCAGGTTAAGTTGTCCGGTTTTGGAAACTTTGATCTAAGGGATAAAAGCCAGCGGCCTGGTCGTAATCCTAAAACGGGAGAAGAAATCCCAATCACCGCGCGTCGAGTAGTAACTTTTCGGCCAGGACAAAAACTAAAAGCTAGGGTGGAAGCATATGCTGGACCCAGATCATAACGCAGAACTACCGCCTATTCCGGGTAAACGCTACTTCACGATTGGTGAAGTCAGTGGCCTGTGTGCCGTAAAACCCCACGTGTTGCGTTATTGGGAACAAGAGTTTCCTCAACTCAAACCCGTAAAACGACGTGGTAATCGACGCTATTATCAGCGTCAAGATGTCTTGATGATTCGCCAGATTCGATCACTGCTATATGATCAGGGTTTTACGATTGGCGGTGCGAGACAAAGACTCTCTGGCGACGACCAGAAAGAAGACAGCACACAATACAAGCAGTTGATTCATCAGATGATCACTGAGCTTGAAGAAGTGCTGGATGTATTGAAGAACTAGTCACCAAGCCTTATCTAAATCTCGCCTATGAGAATTCTTGTAACCGGCGCCACTGGATTCATTGGGACGGCGATATCTCGATATCTTTCGTCGCAAGGGCACAGTGTTGTCTGCCTTGTTCGAAACCTCCCTGCAGAACTCGTTGATCGAGCTGATTACCGAGTAGTTCCCGATATCTTGAGTGTCACTGCGCAAGATATTGAGGGCGTCGAGGTTGTTATCCATGCAGCTGGACTGGCTCATGGTAAGAATGGCCATGATCGTCAGCTTTTTGAAACGAATGTAGATGGCAGCCTCGCGGTTTGCCGAGCTTCGATAGATGCGCACTGCAAAAAGCTGATTTTGTTGAGTTCAACGAAGGCAGTAGGCGAAGGTAATCTCTCAAATCAAAGCTTGCCTCGACCCGTTGGTCCATATGCTCAATCTAAACGGCAGTCGGAAACTGAGTTGTTGGATCTTTGCGCTCATGCTGAATTGGAGCTTGTCTGTCTCAGAATTCCTGTCACCTATGGTTTAGGTGTTGCAGCGAATTTCAAAAAGCTTATTTCTCTGACACGATCATATACGCCTATCCCCTACGGATTGTTCGCGTCTCGAAAGAGTTATCTCTATGTTAAAAATTTGGCGAGGTTTGTTGAGCAAATTTTAACTCTGCCGGAAATCAATGGTCATTGTCTGTTTGTGACCGACCCAGAGCCTATTGAACTTGGATGCCTGTTAAGGGAACTTAGACTGGCGCAAGGCTTATGGGCGGCACCGGCTATTCCTATGCCGGGTAACTTGATGAGAAAAATAATGAAGTCCGTGCTGCCATCCTCGATTTATACCCAGCTTTTTGAGGATGCTGTTATTGATATATCTGAGACTCAGGCGCTGACTAACTGGGTTCCGTCTTGGACGACCGAAAATGCCTTGAAGGATATGTTTGGGCCTGACGACGAACCCTGATAGAATGCGCGCCGTTGGAAGAAATCGGGGCGTAGCGCAGTCTGGTAGCGCACCACACTGGGGGTGTGGTGGTCGTAGGTTCAAATCCTGCCGTCCCGACCAATTCCCCTCCTTCAAATT
>JAQXDL010000042.1 GCA_029251375.1 Pseudomonadales bacterium
CTCGTTACGCTCCAGAAATGGAAACTCCGCACTATCGCGTAGAGCGTATTCGTGAGTCTGAAGAAGACGCAAGCACCGAAGCCAGTTACGACCTAACGCCAGAGACTGCAACGGAAGTGCCCTCTGCCGTTAAGAAAGCTGCACCAGTAGAACAGGCTGCTGTAAAATCTGTTCAACCAAACACCCCTCCTCCGGCTCCAGAAGCCAAGGCTGAAAAAGCCGCTCCGAAATCTATAGGGTTCTTCCAAAAAATACTCAACCTGTTTTCGAGTGAAGAGGAAGAAAAAGAAGAAGTTAAGCCAAAGAAAACGGCCACACAGAATCGCAATCGAAACAGACGTGGTAACCAAAACCGTAACCGCGGTAAACGCGGTAATACTTCGAACGGCAATAGTAGTCAAAACCCAGCCAATAAAGGTGAGCGTAACGAGGGTCGTAATGACAACCGCAATAGCAAAACTGCTGAGAAAAAGTCTGACGAAAAATCTGAAACCAACCGACAAAATAAGAGCAATGAAAAGAGCTCTGACAACAATCGAAACAAACGTCGATCGAATCAAAACAGTGACAGCGAAAATCAGAAACCGACGAGCACTGAAAATCGTAGTAAAAATAATGACGATTCCGCAGACAAGGATGGTGACAAACGTAATCAGGGTAATCGTCGCCGCGGTCAACAACAACGTCGACGAAGCCAAAGCCAAGTAGCTGAGAAAGTTGCAGAAACAGCAGCAGGAAGCGATCAAAAGGCTGATCAGAAAAGCGAGCAAACGTCTAATCCAGTGCCTGAACGTAGCGATTCGAAAGCACCTGAACAGACTGACAAAGTACAGGCTAGCGAATCAACACAAGCCAAGCCTGAAACCGCACCTGTAGTTGCCGCGACAACCGCAGATAAACCAACTGTCGCCCCTGCTGAAACAGCAGTAAGCACGACAGAAAGTGTAACTGCTGAGCCGATAACAAAAACAGATGCATCGACGACGACGGAAACCAGTTCAAAAACAGAGTCTAAACCACAAGCGACTGAAGCTCACCCTTCTAATTGGGGGCGCGCTGCAAACGACCCAAGAATAGCTCCGAAGAGCGCACCAGAAGGTACCGTGCTCTCTGCCGTGGCCGACAAACCAGAAGCGCCTGTACTGAGTGCCGATACAAGGCCAATTGGCACCGAACATCCCAGCGTTTGGGGAAGAGCAGCAAATGATCCTCGCGGTGGCACAACAGCCGCCAACGACAGTGCTGAAGTGGCCAAAGCAGAAATCGCTGACGTTAGTACCGAGGAAGTTAGTGCAGAAGTCGTTGACGCATCAACTGAAACAGATGTTGAGACCCACGTTGCTACTCAAGTTGGTACTCAAGCTGATACTGAGGAAACAAAAAAGCAGGGCTGAGCAGAAACAAGGGCTAACTAGTTAATATCAGTAAACCCAAGTCTCACCGGTTCGATTTCAAGTTTGATATCGAACCGGCTCTCAACCGCCGTCATAATTTCCGTCGCTAGGCCCAGAATATGCGCCGATTTAGCTTCACCCAGATTCACGATAACTAAAGCGTGCTGCTCTGACACACCAGCACTTTTTAGTGAATGTCCCTTCAACCCCACCTTTTCAATAAGTGCTGCAGCAGATATCTTGACGCGGCCATCTTTTATTCGGTGCACAGGCACCCCGTCTAAGCGGCCCGCAACCCTGCGGTGCTGGTCCGGCGTTAGTTCCGGGTTCTTAAAGAAACTACCTGTATTGCCGACTTTAAATGGGTCAGGTAACTTGCCTTGCCTGATTTCAGTTACTGCATCTGCTACTTGCCTAGCCGAACAATGACTTGTCGCAAAACGTGCCTGCAAATCGGGATAATCCAAACGGGGCGTAAATTCCGACTCAAGCGCTAATGTCACCGAGACGATGATGAACTGATTTTTCAATTCCGCCTTGAATACACTTTGTCGATAACCAAAACCGCATTGAGTGCGATCAAAAACATGCATTTCACCCGTAACAACATGCATGGCTAAAAGGCTTACGAAAAAGTCCGCCAATTCTACGCCGTAGGCGCCAATATTTTGCATGGGAGCAGCTCCCACCGTACCCGGAATCAATGAAAGGTTTTCGAGCCCAAATAGTTCATTTGATATGCTCGTATCAACGAGGTTCTGCCAACTCTCTCCGGCCGCTGCAATCACATGTTGACCTTCGAATCGAATCCCTTTCATCGCCATGTGAACAACAAGTCCATTAAGAGTAGGCGCAAAGATAATGTTGCTGCCACCACCAATGGCCGAAACGTCGAGGCGTTTTTGCTGCGCCCACGAAAGCGCCGCGCGCAATTCATCCTCGTTCGTGACGGACACAAAATGCTGCGCATCGCAGTGCAACCCCATTGTGTTGTGTGTCACAAGGTCATAATGCTCGCTAACTTGCTCACCAATTCGAATATCGACCAGCTGAATTCTCCTTTGCACAAATTTGAATTATAAACATCGACCGCGCTTCTCTCCACGTAAGTCTTCGTGGCCATGCAGATCTTGCGTTCACACGTTATACTTGCGGCGGTTAATCATGAACGAACACACCATCAACTATAAAGAGGCAATATGGATCTTAAAGACAAAGTAGCATTTATCACAGGAGGCGCGTCTGGTTTAGGACTCGCCACCGCAAAAAACTTCATTGCAGCTGGCGCCAAAGTTTGTGTATTTGACTTGAATGCTGAAAACGCTGAAAAAGCTGCCAAAGAACTTGGCGAGAACGCAACATTCGCGGCTGGAGACGTGGCTGAAGAAGAAGCTGTTCAAGCGGCGATTCAGAAGACCCTCGATACTTTTGGGGCAATACATATCAACGTCAACAGTGCTGGTATCGGTGCAGCTGCTCGAACGCTCGGCAAAGACGGTCCAATGCCGCTCAAAATGTTTGAGTTCATTATTCGCGTCAACTTGGTCGGTACATTCAACGTATTACGGCTATGCGCAGACGCGATGGCGAAGAATGAACCTGTCACAGACGATGGCGAAAGAGGCGTTATCGTTAACGTTGCATCAGTGGCGGCATTCGACGGTCAAATCGGCCAAGCCGCTTACAGCGCAAGTAAAGGTGGCGTTGCGGGTATGACATTACCCATCGCACGCGATCTAGCGAAGCAGAACATCAGAATCGCAACCATAGCGCCAGGCATTTTCGAAACACCTATGATGAAAGGTGCTCCACCTCAGGTTCGCGAACCGCTTATTGCGATGACACAGTTTCCAAAACGACTGGGTGATCCAGACGAATTTGCGCAAACTGCGGCGTACATCGTTACATGTAACTACATTAACGGTGAGACTATTCGACTCGATAGCGGCATTCGAATGCAGCCTAGATAACCGAATCAATTGATGTGTTTTGGTTCTTTTTTTTATTTGCTCAGATAATTATGTCTGGTGTTAAATCTCAAAAGGGAACCGAAGAAAAAAGTTATTGAGAGGCCCGAGATTCGAGATAAGCTCGGGTTCTCTCAAGATCCTTAGGCGTATCGATGCCAGGCGGTATACTTTCAACCGCCTTATCTATAAGAATACGATAACCTTGACGTAGAATTCTCAGTTGTTCTAGTTTCTCTAAAAGCTCAATCTCATCCGCCTGCCAAGTTACATATTCGTTCAACAAACCTACTTTGTATGCATAAATGCCGACGTGACGCTTGTATGCGCCTTTTAAGAAATCTTCAGGCATCCGATCACGATCCCAAGGTATCGGCGCACGACTAAAATACAGCGCGATTGAATCAACATCAGACACAACCTTCACGACATTAGGGTCGATAATATCCTGCAGATTATCAATAGGCTCATAGAGTGTGGCAACTAAAGCAGAGGATTCTACATTGGGGCGACTGAGGTTACGGGCAACCTGGTTTATGACACTGGGCGGAATGATAGGCTCGTCACCCTGAACGTTCACGACCACCTCCTCTGCGTCAAACTCGAACTGAGAGCAGACTTCCTGAATCCGGTCCGTACCTGATACGTGATCAACTGAGGTCATACAGACCTTACCACCGAAACGAATCACTTCCCGTTCGATACTAATGTCATCCGTCGCAACAATGACTTGCTTAGCATCACTAAGGCTAGCTTGTTCGTAGACTCTTTGAATCATCGTCTTGCCACAGATGTCTAATAATGCCTTGCCCGGAAGGCGTGTTGAAGCAAGTCTGGCGGGTATGATGACGGAGAATGACATTAGCTGCCTAACTTTTCATCAGCGGTAAGTTGACGAGCTTCAGAGTCCAACATCACTGGAATATCATCAATAATTGGATAAGCCAAACCATCAAATTTACACCACAGCTCGTCAGCTTCAGAACGATACTGCAGTTCACCTTTACATAAGGGACAAACTAAAATCGCTAAAAGTTTCTTATCAAGTGCCAAAATCCTTCTCCAATATTGTTACTGATCGAATCAATTACTGTTCAACAGACGCGATCTGTCAGGCATTAACAGCGCAGGCAACTAACCCAAGGTGGTTTGCCTGCAGATAAACCAGAGCAAACTCGCCTGGGTTGTACCGCGCCTTAACTTGACAGCGCTTCATGTTGCTTATGTTTTTTCACTCGACGCTTTGTGTTACTTCGTCGGCGAGTAGCGGAGGCTCTTATGCAATAAGTCCGGTTTTACGAAGTATATCTGACAATAGCGAGTCATCTAAATTGACCTCAACTTCGAGGTACCAGAATTGTTCATGAATCAATTCTGGCTTCAACATGCGGCATTTTATTGCATCCTTTTCAGTCATCACAACAGGCGTCGCGTCACCGAAGCTTAGATCCGTCAACGTAAACCGGTGATGATCTTCAAATTTGTGCTCAATTGTCGCGTAGCCAATATGCCGCAGGGAACTAAAAAAACGATCCGGATTACCAATGCCCGCTAACGCATGGACTGTCTGCGGCAGACCGTTCGTTTCAATTCGCTCACCTGATATAACGTTCACCAATGCTGTTGCATTTAGAGTCATGCGAGAAAATTCGATTGGCAGATCGATAGGGTCTTCGCCATTAACTATAACGCGATCAACCTCCCTTAAACGCGAAGGCGCCTCCCTCAGCGGCCCGGCTGGTAGGCAGTAGCCATTACCTAAACCACGACTCGCGTCGATGACAACAATCTCAAAGTCGCGTCCAAGCGCGTAATGTTGCAGCCCGTCATCGCTCAAGACGACATCACAGCCATAAACATCAATTAAATGCTTCACTGCAGCGGGTCTGTCAGGATCTACAACCAAGGGACACGCTGTTTTGATCGACAGCATGACTGACTCATCACCAACATCACTTGGATCAGACGTAGGCGTTACCTCTTGCGGATAAACCTTTGTTCGTCCTCCGTAGCCACGACTCACGATACCGGGATGAAAGCCTAAACTTTTCAGTTCTTTTGCTAACCAAGCAACTAGGGGTGACTTGCCAGTCCCCCCGACGTTTATGTTTCCAACGATCACAACCGGCACACTGGCATGCCAAGGCTGGGTGCGTCTTCGTCGAATGCTAGCAATCGACTTATAAATAAATGAAAGTGGCGCTAGCAGTTGAACCCAAGAGGTTTTAGCGTGCCACCCTTGCATGAGCGGGTTGTAATCTTCTGAAAATAAACTGAAATTCGATTCTGCTGATGTCGGCACCGGTTGAAACTCTGAGGTTTCTGAGACAAGTTTCGGGCTCCTCGACTTTTCCTCTTGACCAACATGTAAACTGGCATAGTGCTCACCCTTAAGTATAAGTTCAGCATGCGTACCCTGCTCTACTATCTTTCCTTTATCGACAACTAGAATTCGATCTGCGCTTTCAATAGTGGATAGACGATGAGCAATAACAATCGTGGTTCTTCCCTGCGTTACAGCATCAAGGGCCGATTGAATGTAACGTTCGGATTCTGAATCAAGCGCCGAGGTTGCTTCATCCAAAATGAGTACAGGCGCGTTCTTTAAAAATGCTCTGGCGATCGCCAGCCGTTGCCGCTGCCCACCGGAAAGTAACACCCCATCATCACCAACGAAGGTTTCAAAGCCGTCTTCCAAGTCTTTTATAAATGACAATGCGTAAGCTTTTTCTGCAGCAGCTTCTATCTCGACCGCACCTGATTCTCGCAGTGACCCGTAGGCAATATTATTCGCGATAGTATCGTTGAATAAAGTCACATTTTGACTAACGAGAGATAACTGTTGCCTCAAGCTTGTAAGCGAGAGGCTTGCTATCGGTATATCGTCAAGAAGGATCGTACCGGAATCCGGCGAGTAAAATCGTGGAATAAGACTTGCCAACGTACTCTTGCCACTTCCTGATCGACCAACTAACGCAATTGTCTCGCCCGGCTCTGCGACAAAGCTGACATCATCTAGGACTGGTGTTTCAGAAGGTTCATAACTAAATGTGATATTGCGGAACTCCAGCTTACCTTTAGCTAAAGTAATAACCTCTGAGCCTGTATCTTGCTCTACCTCTTCATCAAACACATCGAATAAATCTTCGGCGGCAGCTAAACCTTTTTGGACTGTCGCATTAACCTCTGACAATTGCCTGATGGGCTTTGCGAGTAAACCGCCAGCGGTAATAAACGCAACAACATCACCGGGGCTCATACTCGACAAAAGCTCTGGATCAAGTGCCAGCCAAATAAGTCCCGCTAACGCAAACGATACGACAAGCTGAACCACCGGCGTTGCTATGGATGAGGTAACAACCATCTTCATCGATTGACGCCGATTATTGCTACTCACTTGTTCGAAGCGATCCCTTTCATAGTCTGCACCGCCGAAGGTACGCACTTCGCGATAGCCCTGTATTGCTTCGGACGCAACATGGGTTACATCCCCCATGGAATCTTGTATCCGTTCACTGATTCGCCGGAATCGCTTTCCAGCAAAGCCAACGAGAATCGCAATAAACGGTGCGACCGCAATAAAAATGAAGGTTAGTTTCCAATTTAGATAGAATAAATAGCCAAGATAACCAATAACGGTGAAGCCTTCACGGATGATCACTTTGACTGCGTCAGTGGCTGCACCCGTCACCTGCGTCACGTGAAAGGTTACTTTGGCAACCAGGTGGCCCATCGAGCTCTTATCGTAAAATTTACTCGGCAACCTCAACAATCGATCAAATAACTCTGTACGCAGGTTATGAACCAAGCTTGTACCGACAAAAGTAATAAAATAGTTACCGATAAAAGTTCCTATACCTCTAACCAACACAATCGTAATGATCGCTAAAGGCATGACGACGCGATTCAGCGCTGCGTCTTCACCCAACCAATCGCGGACATAAGGTGTGAGCTGCGTATCAGCGAGCGGATCGTTACCACCTAAGGAGTCAACGATGTATCCCACTAACTGAAGAAAACTCACATTCGACAATGAATATAAGACAAAGCCGACAATGCTAAGCAAAAATGCCGGAATGTACGGAACAACATACGTCAACAACCGACCGTAGATTTGCATGTCGGTGCTGCGGTTCTTGGTACTATTGCTCACTTTTATTCCTAGTTGTAATGCTCAAATGAACGAAGCCCAACTGTCCAGCTGCGTCCATTGCTGTTACGACGGATTGATGTGGTGTTGCAGAATCAGCTGTAACAATCAGTGGCACAGTACTATCACCATCACTTACCTTTTGTATCGCTGATTTAATTGTTTCTATCTTGTTATTAACCAAAGGGACTTCATTAATGGAATAACTACCATCTCTTGTAATAGTAATTTCGATTTGCTTTTTAGCGATCCGTCCCGCTTCCGCGCTTGCCTCAGGAAGGTCGATAGATATGCGCGTATCTTTTGAGAATGTTGTAGAAACCATGAAAAATATCAATAACAAAAACACCACATCGATCAAGGGCGTCAGATTCACTTCAACATCGGTTCTCTGTCGACGAGCGAATTTCATAAATTTAGTTGCCACCCAACTGTGTTGTATCAGTTCGACTCTGCCGATCACTATTCAAAACTTCTACCAGTTTTAAAGCTTCTTGCTCCATACCGATGACAAGTTCATCAACCTTACGTTGAAAGAATCGGTGAAAAAACAATGCGGGAATAGCGACAGTCAATCCTGCAGCGGTAGTAATCAAGGCTTCGGATATACCCCCAGCAAGGATATTTGCATTACCGGTACCTTCTAATCGAATGGCAGTGAAAACTTTAATCATACCTATGACCGTACCTAGCAAGCCAAGCAGTGGTGTAATTGCCGCAATCGTACCGAGCGTGTTTAGATAACGTTCCATTTCATGCACAACCTGGCTGGCGACCTCTTCTATCGCTTCTTTCATCTGCTCTCGACCACGTTTGTGGTTCGATATGCCAGTCGCCAAAATTTGGCCAAGTGGCGAACCCTGTCTCAACTCCCGCAAACGCCTATTATCCATTTCGTTATTCTTGATCCAGTTCCAAACCTGCGCCAACAGATTACGCGGTATTATCTGTGAGGACCGCAGGGTCCAAAACCTCTCAACACAGATTGCAACGGCGATAACCGAGCACAACAGTATTGGGACCATCAGCCAACCTCCCGCTTGAACTAGTTCGAACACCCGTGATTTTCTCCCAAACTTTCAAAGGCTAACTGTAACACAATCAAGCATTTAGACAGCGTTCAGGTTTGTTTTATGTATCGCAAAAAATGCCACGCAAGAATGGATTCAAGAAGCGACCCTCAGGATCAAATTGATCCCTGATCTGACAGAACCGTTCAAATTCTGGATAAACCTTCTTCAAATCTTGTTTTTTGTAGCTATGGACCTTGCCCCAGTGCGGCCGACCCTGATAACGGCGGAAGATGTTCTCCACTTCAAGAAAGAAAGCCTCATGGGGATACTTGGTACCTTGATGGGCTGATATGGTGACCGAGTCTCGACCACTGGCCGAACTGATCAACATGTCATCTGCTGCAAGCGTCCGATATTCTAATGGCCACTTAACTTCAGGGTATTTTGTTTGCATCAGTTGCCGAATCGCCATAAAGCATTCCCAACCAAACTCTGCGGGTACAGAGAATTCTGTTTCATTGAACTTATGTTCTCTGTCGGAGGGTAAGATTTGATAGCTTTTACCCACCTCTTGCATATCGTTGATTCTCCGTGCTGATGACTCTTGCGTGATATTCAGTGTTTTCATAGCGCAGACATCACGGGCGGGGTCCCAGAAAAACTCCCAATGACGGTTATCGCGGATCAGAGCTTCACGTTGCCGCTCACACTCTTCAACAGAGCAGCTCCAGTTCTTTTCATGTAGGTAGTATGCGGGGCTCAACTCAAATGTCGCCTTTATGATAATTCCTAAGGCACCCATGCTGACTTGAGCTGCTCTGAACAACTCAGCATCACTTTGTTGGGATAGCGTTACGATTTCGCCATCAGCTTTCATCAGGGTTAATGCACGCAACTGAGATGGTATGTTGCTCAACGTAGCGCCCGTACCATGAGTACCCGTACTTATAGCCCCGGCAATTGATTGACGATCAATATCGCCCATATTCTCCAATGATAAGCCATGGTCCCACAACACACCGCCCATTTCGTGAAGCTTTGTACCCGCCCAAAAAGTGGCTCGGCGCGACGCTTCATCACACTCAATCAAGCCTTTCATTTTGTCGAGGGAAACGATGACATCATCTGTCCAGAAAGGCACAAAAGAATGTCCAGAACCAACGGTTCGAACTATTTGCCCGTTCTTTTGAGCAGTTTGGAGAATACCGCGCAACTGTTCCTCATCCGTCGGTGATTCATATCTAGCAAGATCATGCTGCTGACTACCTGACCAATTATTCCAACGGTCCGACATATTGTTTCCTTATAAAAGTCTTAACGATACTAAGTTATCTGGATGCTATTTGTTTGAAGACAGTAGTGATGACTCAAGCAACAATATTTTGGTCATGTAGCTTGCCTATTGCGAGGGCTGAAAGGCCTAAGTCATCAGCCAGCACCTCATCTGTATGTTGACCCAAAATAGGTGCTTGAAGCGACGGTAAGTTGTTCGGTAATGAAAACCGGATTGGCGATGCTGGCGTTAAATAATCACCAACGCCCGGTTGAGCCGTCATTTCAAACATGGGATTTTCGACAGAACAATCCGGGTCTTGCTGTACCATCTCTCGGAACGTCTGATAGGGCCCAAAACACACCTGATGTGCAACCAAAGCTTCTTCTGCTGATTTACCGGTTTGATTCAAAAACCAGCTTTCTATTAACGCAGACAGCTGATGCCGCATTTTGAAACGTTCACCTTCAAGCGTCAAATCTATACCAGACGTCAATTCAAGTTTTTGTACTTCTTCTGCAATCCCCGTCATCGCGACGATTGACTGCCACTGTCTGAGCGTCAAACCGACAATCATAAAACGGGCGTTATCACGGGTTAGGAAATCTCTACCAAAGCCACCATATAGATGGTTACCATACCTGCGCCTGTCTTCGTCATTAATCATCACTTCAGCAATATTGCCCAAATTCCCAGCGGTCGCCATGGCCACATCCTTTAGAGAAAGCTGAACGAGCTGTCCTTGCCCGCTACGTCTTCGATGTCGTTCCGCTGCCAGCATCGCAACCGCTGACATTTGGCCTGTTATATTGTCCCAAGCAGGTAACACATGATTAACCGGACTATCATTACTGGCTTCACCTGTCGCGTGGGTGAATCCGACCGCACAATTGACAGTGTAGTCGACGGCTGTGCCACCCTTCCTGTCGCCTAAAACGTTTACATAAATGAGATCGGCACGGGCAGCGCAAAGTGACTCATAGGATAGCCAACCTCGAGCAGGAAAGTTGGTGAGAAACATGCCACTATCCTCGCCTTTATCGGACAGTAAAGATTTAACAATCTCTTGGCCCTGAGGTTTTTTAATGTCGATCTGAATAGAACGCTTGCCCTTATTCATGCCCTGCCAGAAAAGGCTGGTGCCATTTTCAGAGATAGGCCAACGACGATAATCGAGCCCTCCGCCGATCGGGTCAAAGCGAATAACATCTGCACCAAGTTGAGCCAATGTCATTCCGCCTAGAGGTGCAGCGACAAATGCTGAGCCCTCTACGATTTTCATACCTGACAATATTCCGGCCATTGATGCCCCCTACAAATGCTTAGATGAACATAGCGAAAGACTGTTCGATGTGCCCACTACAACAATCAGTTATTTATGGTTATCGCTATTAAACTTGTTACGCAAAAAGTGCTGCCATTGTCCAATCCAGTACCTTTGTCTCTGCGGTTGGATCACTAAGGTCACGCAAGGCATAAGTCTCGACATGCAAATAGACAATGCCACCATTGGTTATGGCATGTTTTTCATCTAACGTGACCTGTGTCCGTAGAATGTCCTGTTCAAACACTGGCGCGACGTGATCACAATGAAACCAACCTACTATCGTCACCATATTTGGCAAAATTCTTGACAGCTGGGCGGCCGCCATTGAGATAGTATGCCCGCCATAAACAAGCCGTTTCCCATAAACACTTCGAGTTGCATCGGTATGCGTCATCGCCATATTCAAAGTCATACGCACCAGTTCTGGCGCTAGTGTGACGGTGTCGCGAGCCTCAACGGTCAAAAGTTGATTGAGTGGTAAGTTTTTAAACTGATGCGCTGAGTTTGTTGTTTGAAAGGTATTCAAATCCCAGTTTGGAACGGCACCTTTTAACGTTTCAAGCGGTACCAGCTCAGGCATGATATCAAAGCTATCATTATGTCCCGTCTCTGCTTTGGGGTCCCGACAGGGAATCATCGGACAACGCCAGAACAGCAAGACCGTTTCACCATGCTGGTTTTTGACGTGCATTTCTAGCGCAACCATGCCCGACGCTGGCCGGTTGGGTTTTGGTTTGTTTTGCTTAAGGCCTACTACCTTTGTGCTTGTTGTGAGGGTATCGCCGATAAAAACTGGCTTTTGAAATACCAAACCTCGGTAGAATAGATTGCCCATAACTCTCTGGGATGGAATAGTAGTTTGACCAATGGCCATGTTACAAACTAACGATGGGTTGACTAAAGCCCGCTGTTCACCCGTTACTTTTTGACTTAGGACGTGATCAAGCGGCAGACGCAATCTATCGCCAAAAATCGCCTGATGAATCGCTGCGTGACCTTCAGTTATGGTTACCGCAGGCACCTCACTGTAATCGTTACCGACAGAAAAATCTTCAAACCAAGGTGCTTCGAACATTACTGTGACCTACCTCTTGCGCTAATTGGCCAGATCTCGGTCACAGTGCCTTGACGATATGGATAATAATAATCATACAAATTTACCGTTGGGTCACAGTGAGGCGTTATCACTGACAGTCTATCGCCGAGGTTAATCTCTCGGGATGCATTATTGAGTTGAATAATGCCATGCTCGTCTCCACCAAAATGGTAAGTCGCACCCTCGATATCGCGGAACTCAGGATAACCGGTATCGGTTGCAAGACATTTGATCCCCGCATCAACTGTTATCAATCGATCCTGTGGCTTGCTAATGGCAGTAACGAGACTAAATAGGGAGGGTTCGAAATCAAGGAAAGTCTCCGTGCCCTGCCCGCCTATGTCTCGATACTCAACATCCATAAACATATAGGAGCCAGCCTGTAGGTCTGTTAGCGCTCCTAATTGAGCGTCGATATTATAGGTACCTGTGCCACCGCCACTAAAAACCGGCACTTGTATGCCATTAGTCTCAAGTAATTTTTTTGTCTCAATACCCCTAGATATTAGGTGCAGATACTTATCGCGCCGCTTTTCAAATCCGTGCACATGCATGCAGTTGCCGATGTACATCTGTAAACCATTGAAAGTCAGATTTGGACACGCATCACCAATGTGTTGTACAAGCTCGAGCGCTTTTTGGCCTGGCTCAATGCCGGTTCGACCCATGCCTGGATCTAAATCCACTAGGACACCGACGTTCAAATTCATTTCACCGGCAAGCGCACTAATTCGGTCTGCGCCCTGAATGTAATCAACAACAATTTCGACCTCTGATGATTTTTGGCACAGCGCAAGCAATCGCCTAATCTTGTCATCTGTCACCACCGGCGATGTAATCAATATTTTGGTTATGCCACCCGCTAACATCACTTCCGCTTCACTGATCGTTGCGCAGCAGACTCCGATAGCACCCGCCGCAATTTGTTTCCGAGCGATGATGGGGGATTTATGCATCTTTGTATGGCATCTCAAACCTAGACCAGCCGCGTTTACATGAGATTGCATTTTCAACATATTTTTGTCGAGTATGTCCAAATCAATGGTAAGAGCGGGCGTCGGCAATTGATCTATCGAGATAGGTTCGTCAAGAATGATTGGCTCGATCTGTAGATCGGAAATTCTTGCTTGTTGGAAATCAGAAAATGTTGGCATAGTCACCACAGAACAATATTTGCGTACCTAAGTGTACCTCAATCGCAGTCGTTGTTGGTGCAATCGGGATCCTTCTCGACTTGCAAAGTAACATGATGAATATTGTACTGAGACCCTAGCTCTCGACCAATTTTACTATAGCCTTCTTCTGAATCCCAAAGTGTGTTCTCCGGCATAATAAGATGTGCCGTTAAGCTATTTTCATGGGTACTCATCGCCCAAATATGCAGATCATGCACTTCTGTTACCCCATCGATAGACAACAAGTATTGCTTCACTGATTCCCGTTCAACGCCTTGCGGAACGGCATCCAGCATCAAGTTAGTCGAATCTTTCAACAAACCCCATGTGCCACCGATTATCACAACCACGATCAGCAACCCTAAAAGCGGATCGACCCACTGCCAATCGGTGAAGTAAATAATGATCGCGCCAATAACAACGCCAACCGAAATCAATGCATCATAGGCAAGATGCAGATATGCGCCGCGTAGGTTCAAATCATCCTTACTGCCTTTCATGAAAAGCAAAGCTGTGCCGGCATTAACAAATATGCCAATCGCTGCGACGATCATGACCGGAACTGAGCTGATAATTGACGGTTCGAATAGTTTATGAATCGATTCATAGCCAATGTATCCCGCCGCCAAAATAAGCACGATTGAATTGATAAGAGCCGCGAAAATAGTCGTTCGACGAAAACCAAAAGTGTAGGTATCACTGGCCTTACGTGTTGCAAGGTAAGCTGCGCCCCATGCCAGCAATAGACCAAGAACATCTGAGAGATTGTGACCAGCATCTGCCAAAAGACTAACGGAATTGGCCAGCAGACCATAGATCGCTTCAATAATCGTAAAGCCTAGATTCGCAATGACAGCAATCATAAAACTCATGTTGACGTTTTTGAAATCTACAGCACTGTGGTCATGGTGATGTCCGTGGCTATGAGAATGATTGTGACCGTGCGCATGGTTATGGTGAGCATGGTTGTGGTGAGCACCATGGGCGGTTTTTTGATCTGAGTCGAATTGCTTATTCATGCCAGCAACAATACCCCCTATAGTTGCTTCAAGGTCAACCAAAGCCTGACCATGCTTTGCATCGTGTCAGTCTTTGTGAATATCGGCTGCAAACTCATTAATAACACTCCAGTAGAGCATTTTCGACGTATTCTCCAATTGCCATGCTCGAAGTTAACCCAGGTGATTCAATACCAAATAACTGCACGAAACCAGAAATGCCATGAGATTCGCTGGTCTGAATATCAAAGTCTCTAACGGGGTGACCCGGGCCCTGTAACTTAGGCCGGATACCAACATAGCCAGGACTTAGCATGTCCGCCTGTAGACCCGGGAAATAGCGCCGAACCGCTTCAACATAGTCAGCCTTGCGTGAGACATTAACGCTGTAGTCTTCAGAATCGAGGTATTCAACATCAGGACCAAATTTCAACTGCCCACCAAGATCAATCGTAGCGTGCACGCCAAGCCCCGCACCGGTTTTTTCCGGCACGGGATAAATCAAGCGAGAGAAAGGGTTTTTACCCGCATAGACAAAATAGTTTCCCTTGCAAAGATAGAGCGGCGGTATCTGCTCGGAAGACAAAAAGTCACATTTTTCAGCAATTCTCTGTGCACCCAATCCAGCCGCGTTAACCAGCACTCGCGTGGTGAATGCATATTTTTCTCCTTCAATCTCGCAATTGATAAGGAAATTGTCTGCTTGCTTCGAAACTGACACAACCCTTGTTTGCAAAACAAGCTGGCCATTTTCGTTACTTACATCGGCGAGATAGGTGGCCATCAGTTCATGGCTACTAACAATACCTGTGGAAGGTGAAAAAAGTGCGGCGGTTGCCTTAGCGGCAGGCTCGAGCTTCTGAATTTTTGAAGCGGACCAGCTTTGTAGGTCAACGACCCCATTCTTCTTCGCTGTATCATCAATACCATGAAGAATTTCTTCTTCACTTTGTTCAGTCGCGACGATCAATTTGCCGCAGCGATTGTGGGCTACGCCGCGTTGAGCACAATACTCGTAAAGGAGTTCTTTTCCCCTAAGACACAGGCGAGATTTAAGAGAGCCCTGCGCGTAGTAAATACCTGCATGGATGACTTCACTATTTCGACTACTGACACCTTGACCAAAAGCAGACTCCTGCTCCAATACAAACAACTCACCACTATGAACTGCAAGTTTACGCGCGATAGCAAGACCGACGACGCCGCCACCAATGACGCAAGTATCAACATGATCCATTCAATTATTCCAACTTCGAGTTCTATAAATTTGTTAATTTTCGCTAAACAATGTTTCTTGCCAACGAATAAACGCATCTAAACAAAGGTTATTAGACTTCAGGCTACCTCGCGCAGCTTAACGTTATGCCAATGCGATGCGATAAGTACAAGTAATCCATCCAATAGATTTTATTATTTCAAAACCTCGACAAGTATTCGTAGCATCGAAGTTCGCAATATGTGAATCCGCTAGTGATCTTGAACTAGCCAATGATAAAACCTGAAGGAGCTAGAGTGAAACCAATAAAAAATACCGATTTCGGCAGGACCGCGGAGGATTATCTCACGCACCGAGCAGGATTCCCAAAGTCACTGTTCGAAAAACTAAAATGTGAGGGGATCGGATTGAAAAATCAATTGATCACCGATCGCGGCACGGGCACTGGCAGTTTAGCACTGGGCTTTGCGTCTACCGGCAGTCAGGTTACGGCTATCGATCCCTATGCATCAATGCTTGATGCAGCTCGCGGCATAGCTCAGCAAGCTGACTTAGCCGTTAAATTTCAGGTTGCATCAGCGGAACAGACACAACTGCCAGCACAGAGCATGGATATCGTTTCTGCAGGACAATGTTGGCACTGGTTTGATCGACCCACGGCCTGTAAGGAGATCGCTCGCATACTTAAACCAAACCGAAATCATCGCTTATTACGATTGGCTACCCTTACAGGGAAATTTAGTTAGGCAAACCGAGTTACTTATCGAAAAATACAATCCGCAATGGAAAGGCGGTAATCAGTTTGGTATTCATCCCCAAATATTTAGGGACTTAGGCGAGGCTGGCTTCAGCGACATTGTGTCGCAGACATACGATGAAGCGGCACAATATACTCTGGCTGGCGTGGGTGAATTAGAGCTAGCGCCGGTGTTGGCGCAACAATGGGTGAAAAAACCTTGTTAGCCTTCGACATTGCACTCAAACAGTTGTTGCTCGAAAATTCTCCAGACGACAACCTTATCATTCCACATCGCGTGTTTCTTCTAATTGCCTCAGCACCGAGCTCATCGAATTGAATCTAGGCATCTGTTAGGCTTCACATTTTCAACTGGCAGCAGGTAAGAGCACCCAATATGGGCGAACATCGCAAAGAAACTCGCAGATTACTCATTATCAGCGGCGTGACAGATCTAGTGCTTGGCGTGCTAAAAGTACTGGCTGGCATCTTCTCGAATTCTTACGCATTAATGGTCGACGGAATTCACAGCCTGAGCGATCTGGCGACGGATGTGATGGTGTGGATATTCAACGATATTGGCTCCACGAAACCGGATGACGACCATCCCTACGGACATGCCAAATTTGAAACCTTTGGCACACTGATTCTCGGACTGATTCTTTTGATTGTGGCGATATTTATTGTCCAAGATACGGTCACTCGACTCTTCACGCTGGAACAATATGAGACACCGACTTGGCCAGGCCTGCTTGTCGCTTTTCTCTCTATTGCTGGCAAAGAGTGGTTATATCAAATCACCGCTAGGCTAGGTAAAAAAACAAACTCACGGTTGCTACAGGCAAATGCTTGGCATCACCGCACCGATGCCCTGTCTTCGATTTTAGTTTTCATTGGCATTGGTGCAGCACTGATCGGCTATCCGTGGCTTGAACTGGTCGCGGCCATTGGGGTTGCTGTCATGATTGCCTTGATCGGCTGGACTCTATCAAAGCAAAGTCTTGCCGAGTTAGTGGATACATCACTGTCGAACACTTATATCGACGATATTCGCGCGAAAATAAGTGATGTCGAAGGTGTGAAAGGTGTACACAGTATTCGCACACGCAGAATGGGACCCGATGCGCTGATGGACATTCATCTTCAGGTTGACTCCTCGATTAGCGTCTCAGAAGGTCATCACATAGGTGACTGGGTTGCTCTACAACTTCACGAAAGTTTTCCTGACATTAAAGACATTATTGTTCACATTGATCCAGAAGATGATGAAGAAATCGGTACAACCAATCTAGATGCTATTGCGCCGCTTAGAAAGGAAGCGCAACGACAATTATACGAGTGCTGGCATGAAGATATGCAGGGCATCGAAATACTAAAAACCAATCTTCACTATCTCGAAAATAAAATTGACGTTGAGCTCTTTTTACCCCGTGAAGTCGCGTCTACTCACGATATCAAAGAACTTCGACAATGCCTTGAAGACAGGACCTCCTCACTCGCTTGGCTCAAAGGTATTCGCATATGGTTAAGCTAAGAAGGAACAACGAGACCGCTGGCGAGTAACTCTGCATAATCATAGCGCCGCCCACCTCCTTAAACCGGATGAATCGACAAACTAAACGAGCGGCATCTTTGCGTTGGCAGTTGGTAGCAGGGAAAGAACGTCACAGAACGGTGTTACCGAAAGGCAATTCACTGTCGGCATATCACTGCACGTCAATGCACATTAATGCACATCCCTGAAAAACAGCTCTGATCTTCTGCATCAGCACGACAAGGCACGCGTGTCAGGTTTGACGAACTATCTCAAAATGACAGGGAGAATTGTTTTTCAGCCTGCTTTGATTTGCCGTCAGAGCCGCTTTCTTCAACCTGATCCAGCCAAAATCGACTGCTACGAACAATAGGTTGTGGCGTTGATTCTTGCTTGAGCATATCAAGTAACAATCGACATACTATGCGACCATCCTGCTTCTTATGACGAGAACGAGACATGCCCTTGGCGACACGCATTGCCATCTCAGATCTGTCCGTTATCGGCATCACCGACCCAGTCGAGCAATCTGGGGAGTCAGTAGACATCGTCAAACTACAGGAGCGCTTGTCTAACGTTTCGGTGAGATGTCCTTGGCTGAGCTTTTCTAGAGTAAGCTTTTCTAGAGTAAGCTTTTCTTGGGCAAGCTCTTCTTGCTCAAGGTGATCAGGACCAAAATGCTCACGTGAATACGCTGCCAACCGCGCTTGAGACGGCATATTAGCGGTATAGTCAAATTGGCTAGCAGCCCGACTCGTTGGCGAAAAAAACGTTACAGGGGTGTTCATACTCATCTCAATCTCCTCCGGATCGTTGAACCATAATCGACTTTAACTTGTTAAATACATCCATAAACTACTGGATAAAGGTACAGTACCAAAAGACTG
>JAQXDL010000024.1 GCA_029251375.1 Pseudomonadales bacterium
CTACCAAGCCCACCGTCAGAATGAAGCATTCATGTCAGCAAAGGACGACGCAAATTGACCCTTCATTTTTTTTATCAATGGTAGCAGTGAGACATTAATCTCGCGTAAAGTGTCAGATTATCTTTTAGCGGTAGCAGTGCATATCGAAACATCTAATACTCGCTCAGTAAACGACTCTGATATCGCGATTCAGTCACAACCTCTTCGGCCGATCGGGTTAGTTTCAGCCGCCATTCTGGTACTACTATGGTTTGGCGTTCCGACTTATGCTCGGTTAATGTCCGGTCCTGAACTATCTTCGACAGAATTCCTTATTTGCGTACTTCAAGACTTTGCCGCACTCGCAGAAATTTTTTTGCTGAGCATGCTGGTTAAAACGACCCTACCCTCCAACAAATGGCTCTACGCAGGTTTCTGTACGCTGTTCTTCTTAGGTCTCTTGTATTTGTTGGTTGATTTTTATCTATTGGATCGACTCGGAATCCGAATGCAAATTGGCCATCTGCTGTTTCTGCAAGACCCTGGGCCATTCCTAAGTTCCGCGGCATCGATGCAGCCTGGTTTAGGCCTACTGCTACTCGGCCTAGGAGGCTTAGCGGCATTTATGTTGTATCGCCAACCTGAAAGCTTGAACTTACTTTTTGAAAAGCGATATGTTAGTGGCATTGCGGTGCTGATCATCCTTGCAGCACTGATCGCTGGGCCGACCCTAAGACAGCAAATTCATATTGAATCCGCCAATGTCATCATCAAGCAGCAGATCGATCTCTTAGCATCACCTAGCAAGCTAGCATCTTTAGCTGCGAAGCCTTTATCTGAAACACCGGCCTTTGATACCGATTTTGTTAGATCACCCCTGTCAAGCGAAGTATCTACATTCATTGATCAAGACTATCCCTTGCTGCGAGATACAAACGGGTTTTCAGGATCAAAAAAATTCAGCATTGACGTCTCTGATGATGAGAAGCCGCATCTCATATTTCTCTTCTTAGAGTCATATCGAGCAAAAGACGTTGGTGTACTCGGTGGGAACTTTCCAGCAAGTCCAGAGTTTGACAGACTGAGTAAAGACGGCATTTTATTTAGTAACTTCTATGCTACTGGTGTCCAAACAACTCGAGCGGTTGTTTCCAGTCTTTATGGCATTATGCCGCGCTTCTCTAAAGCTGCGGTTCAGTCCGATCAACCCGATATCAAGCTACAAGGGCTACCAGAGATCATGCATGACCGCGGTTACACTAACGCGTTCTTTCACAATGGTTCTCTCGCCTTCGAGAAAAAACAAGCATTCTTTTCGAATCATCAATATGACAAAATCTTTGGAGAAAAGGATATTGCTCTGGCCACACCGGACGCGAAACAATCGAGTAGTTGGGGATTGCACGATGAATACCTGATGGACTTCACCCTAGATTGGTTAGAGAAACATGACCCGAAGGGACCCGCATTCGTAACCATGTTCACAGTCTCAAATCACCATCCATGGCATATACCAACCTGGCATACGCCGCCTAGTTTCGATGTTGATGAGCCCACTGAGTACGCCAACTATCTGCGCTCATTCAATTACAGTGATCATGCCTTAGGCCAGTTTATCGATGGGTTGCGGGCATCAGGATTAGCGAAAAAATCGATTATTTTCATTCTCGCGGATACCGCAACACCGATGGGTGAACACAACGATAATCACATGCTTATCAAGTATTTATATGAAGAGAACTTAAGAATACCCCTACTGATTATCGCAGACGGGCGCACGCAAGCCGATGTCGTGGCTTCTCTATCAAGCCAGGTGGATCTGCTGCCAACAGTCATGGACATACTCGGCATTGAAGATCGACAGCACAGTATTGGTCAGTCTCTTGTGCGACAGCAACCAAGCCGATCAGTGTATTTCAACAATCCATTTCACTTGGGTTACTACGGTCTGCGAGAAGACAATCTGAAGTTTCTGTACAGCGTACAGAATAACCAACAACAAATTTTCGACCTCGCAAAGGATCCAACCGAATCAAACAATATTGTGCAAGACCATCCAGAGTTTGCAAAGCGTAGCCTAGAGGCGATCGCGAACATGGCTGGACTTCATGATTATCTCTATGGTGAACAAAGGTTTACCAAACCCTAAGCTTTCTTTCTGCCAAAGACGCCGACCTGCTGCTGTAAGCCCGCCCTGTATACCTGCCTTGGTCACCTTATCCAATCGCTCGTTGATCAACTTAGAATCTACAATGAAGTCGGCATCGAAAATCGCGTATGGCAACTTTTTGGGCCGCTTTGCTTGGGTCTTCCTGCAGTACCGTCGTAAATTATTTGCTTAAGTAGACGAGCGACATCTCAGCCTCCCAACAATAAGGACTGACGTTTTTTTAAAGCTGACTGCCGGCGGCATTATGTAGCGACCCAATCACCTTAAGGCCCTAGTCTATGTTGTAACAACCTGGCGAGCCTTGTGAAAAAAACAGAGAGATTGTATCAGCACGCAACTGACACCTTCGTGTTAGTAGTGGTCAGTGATTTGCTTCGTGGGAGACCCAACATGAGATGGAACCCGAGGTAAAACCCGACATAGAGCAAGCGACGAGACGCGCCTAACTAAATTTAATATCGTTTTCAGACCGAGCGCCAATTGTGCCTATACAAGCAGCTTGGGTATAACCCTTCCCTTTTAGCGCAATCAAGGTTGCCTCAACCTGAGTCGATTTAACTGCCGCTAGTAAACCACCGGAGGTTTGCGGATCAAATAGGAATGGAAAGTTTCTATGCTTGGATGCTTGAACTGTCTGAGCCGCCTGACGGTTTGCATCATGGAGCGTACTCTTGATCGAAGCCTGATAATAAACAGCGTCTGTCCCGTCATATAGTGGTAAGGCATCAAGGTTAAGGCATGCCGAGAGATTACCAGCATGTAACATTTCCAGCAGATGGCCGGCTAAGCCAAAGCCCGTAACATCGGTACAGGCAGTAACGCCCTTTTCGCGAAAAACCTCCATTGACTTACGATTCGACAGCGCCATGCTATCAAGGGCATCTGAAATCCACTCACCCTCTGCCCGCGCCTGCATATCCGCTGCAAACAAACAGCCTGTGCCTAACGGTTTAGTCAAAATCAAACAGTCACCGGCCTGCAAGTTACTTTTGCGCATCAAGCTAGCGGGGTCGACAATACCATTGACTGCGAATGCTAATGAAAGCTCACTGGCTTCAGCCGTATGACCACCAACTAACTCAACGCCTTCTCGATCTAGAGCCGCTTTTGTGCCAGCCAACAACTGTTCAAGAATTCGTTGCGTTATCGCTGACTCAGCATAGGGCACGGTCACCATTGCAAGCGCCGTTTTCGGCGTGCCACCCATGGCGTAAATATCACTCAAGGCATGCTGGACGGTCACTTCACTGAATCGATACGGATCATCAAAAAAGGAACGGAAGCCATCAACAGTGTGCAGCATCAACTGTCCTGTCGGCACTTCAAAAATTGCGGCATCGTCCAGTTCACTCGTGACGATGCCAAGCCCACTCAACACTGACGACAACAGGTCACCACTAACTTTTGAACCGCAGCCACCGCAGGCCATTTGGGCATCATTATTGCGCAATAGACCCGTGTTTTTTGGCTCAGACATCACAGGGTATTGACTGAATTGCTTCATAAACCTTTTATCAATCCAGTTTTTCCATTGCCACACCCAAGCACCTGAAATCGATAGGCTGTTTTTGGCTGCGATAGCATGCTTGCCACCTGTCGTAACGATCGACAAGAACTCTTTCTGCGGTTTAAATTTTTTCAGCTTCTTGCCTAACAGGCTGCGCTTGATATTCTCGTACAGTACTGGACCTTGTCGCACCGCATATACGCCGGCTTTCGGGCGCGCATCATTGACCATATTTGCGATGTCGCCAACTGCGAAAACAGACGCATTGCCAACACATCGAAGCGTTTCGTCAACGTTGATGAAACCGGCATCGTTCATATCAAAGCCTGAATGCGCCATCCAATGTTGCGGCGCTGCACCAGTGACCCAAAAAACATCTTCGGCCTCGATGCTCATGCCATCGCTCGAGCCTATTTGTGTTGGAGTGACGTCACTCACATCAAATGTCGCCACAATGTTGACACTTCGCTCTTTCATGACGGCCTCAAACTGATCCTGCACCCGCGCCGGATAGCCTTTTAAGATACGTTCGTCTCGCGTCACGATTGAAACCTGAGGTCGCTCCGTCATGGCTGATGATGACGCGTAAAGGCTGGTCAGGCGCTGATCGATTGATAACGCAAGCTCAACCCCTCCCGCACCAGCACCGACCACACAAACATTTTTCAAATCACCTTTATGAGCACGCTGTATAAACAGGTCCCACTGCTTTAGGAACTTTGAGATTGGTTTGACGGCGATAACATCTTGATTAAGCTTCACGTTCGAAACTGAAGGGGTAATGCCTATGTTCATCGACAAAACGTCATAACCTAGGTCCGGCCGCCCTTCGACTTGAACCGATTTGCCTGCCGCATCAATATGACTAACCGTGCCTCGAATAAACCGCGCACCCGCAAACCGGCACAAGCGCACAAGGTCAATATGAATGTCATCTTGCGTATAGTGACCGGCAACAACGCCCGGCAGCATGCCTGAATAAGGCGTACGCACGTCGGGGCTGACTAAGGTGACTTGTAGCCCAGGAATCGGCTTCATGCCTAACATGCGCAACAAAATCACATGGGCATGGCCTCCACCGATGAGTAGAAGTTCCTTTGCTATAAATTGCTGATTCATCAAGACTCGGTTTTACGCTAACTTCGTTTTTAGAAAATCAGCAAGCTCAACAATGGCTGTTTTACCCTCTGGGATGCGGGATGCGAAAACTTGAAACACATGTGGCATTTTTTTCCAAACAGTCAGCTCGCTTTCACCGCCGGACAACTTAATTTTGTTATGAAATCGTTCAGCGTCATTGCGTAAAATCTCGGTCGAACCGACATGAATCAACATGGGCGGAAGACCGGACAACTCTCCGAATAGCGGCGATGCTAATGGTGCCGCTGGATCGAGGTCGCCTAAATACCGGCTCGCCATCGTCTGCAGTGCTTTAGGCGTCAAAACCGCTTCTGCAACTTGATTCGTCTGAATAGATTCACCCGATAGCGTTAGATCCAACCATGGGGACAGTAATACTGCACAACGCGGCTGCGGCAAACCGAAATTTTTCAGGTTGAGTAATGCTGCTGCAGCTAGGCCACCGCCGGCTGAATCACCGCCAAAAGCAATGTTATGTGCCTCAAAGCCGTCTTCGAGTAAACCTCGATAACAAGCCGTTGCATCATCGATCGCTGCGGGAAATGGATGCTCAGGCGCAAGTCGGTAATCGACCATTAGAATTCGCATCGCTGTTTTTTCTGCAAGGCGCCACGCTAGATCCCGATGACTCTCCGGACTGCCAAAAACATAACCGCCGCCATGAAAGTAGACGAGCACCTGATTCTGATCAGTATCACCACGAGTAACCCATTCACAGGCAACGCCCTTTATCTCAGTTGGCACCACGGCAACATCTGACGGCGTTGATGCGCTTAAGGCGCCTGCACCCGCCATCTGCTCACGAAAGGTGGCGACGTCATCCAAACTATCAAACTGACGCTTGATAGTTCGTTTCATAATGAAACTTATCAAAGCTGCTCTAATACTCACGGGAATATCCGGTTCCTAAGGGTGGAAGTCACTAAGTTTCTCACATTACTGAATCTAAGTCTGATGAAAACTTAACCTAGATAGGACTCACTATGACGCGTCATCTGTTGCCTTTTGTTTTGCAATAGCACGCCCATCTTCATCCAAACTGACGTCCTGAAACTGAAGTTCATGCAAGGTATGGTAAATACCTTTTTGGTCAATGAGTTGTTGATGAGTTCCAAATTCCTTTACGACGCCATGATGCAAGACTAAGACCTTATCAGCCTCCTGAATCGTTTGCAGACGGTGTGCAATCAAAATCGAGGTGCGCCCCTGCATTAACTTATGCAGCCCGTCTTGAATAAGCATCTCCGTTTCCGTGTCAATACTGGCTGTCGCTTCATCGAGGATCAGAATCTCTGGGTCTGCGGCTAAAACCCGCGCAAAAGCTAATAGCTGTCGCTGCCCCTGGGAAAGGTTAGCGCCCCGCTCAACCAGCTCAGTATCGTAACCATTCGGTAAGCGTTGTATAAAACCATCCGCATTAACCGTCTTTGCCGCCTCGATCGCACGGGACCGAGGAATGTCTGGATTTCCAAGTACAATATTTTCAAGGATCGTTCCAGAGAAGATATGAAAATCCTGCAACACCACGCCGACACGAAGTCGCACATCACTACTTCGAAGATCGTTTAAATCGATGTCATCAAGAAAGATCATGCCCCGCTCGAAATCGTAAAACCGACCCAACAACCGAATCATTGTGCTTTTACCCGACCCCGTCGGCCCCACAATCGCTAGTTTTTCGCCTGCTTCGATTGTGACGGAAACATCTTTAAGTATCTGAGTCTCGGCGTTGTATCCGAAGTTCACGTGTCTGAATTCGACTTTGCCGTTAAGCCGTCCAGAGAGTTCAACGGGATTTGCGGGTTCATGAATTTGTTCATCCCAGTCTAGCGCCTGAAATATTCGTTCGCCGCTTGCCATGGCCCGAAATAGCACATTAAGTTGCTCTCCTAACATTACTACCGGCGTGAAAAGCATATTCATAAAACGGGTGAATAGAATAACGCCGCCTAATGACATCTGTTCCTGCACAACTTGACCACCGCCATACCAGATGATGATACCAAGACCAATAGATGCCAGAGAATCATTGAAGGCACCATAAACCGTACTTAAGTTTATCGACTTGTACTCATAGCGCCGATTTGATTTGTTTATCTTTGTGTAGGATTCAAGATTTTTCTGTTCCCTCTGGCTGAGTTGCACAACCTGCATACCTGAAAGATTTTCCTGCAAATTCTGATTTAGCTCGGAGACGGTATTGCGAACTATACGAAAAATTTCCCGCGTTGCGCCTCGAAAGAAATAGGTAGCGACGCCGACAATGGGCACAAAAAACAACAACACCAAGGTGAGTTCAACGCTCGTCGACAGCATGATGGTCAGCGCAACAAAAAAAGGCACGAACTCACCAACCAAACTTCCCATGCCTCGCAACATTTCGTAAAGCGCTTCGACGTCATTCGTCACCCGCGTCATAATTCGACCAATGGGCACTCGGTCATAAAATGAACTAGGCCGGGTCTCCATATGACTAAACAGGTCCTGCCTAAGATCACGTAGTCCCGCGACGATCGCACTTATAAGGGTCAACCGATGATAGTGTCCGGTTATTGAAAACAGGATCATAAGCACAAAAAATAAAATACCCGCAGAATAAATAGCAGGAATATCGAACACCTGCTCCACCCATTGCGTTAGTTCGATCATGCGCATGTCAGGCATGGTGCTATTAGTTTCACCGATAATCACATAGTCCACTAGCACTCTGCTGATAACGACCTCCATCATTACCGCAAAAAAACTTGTCAATAAGACAAGTAACCCACTTGCCAACAATTGCCATTTATAGGGACTAAGCCACTTAAAAAGTCGACGTAATAGCTGTAAGTTTAATACAGCGCCCGACAACTCGGCGTCGAACATGCCGTAATCTCGCGGCTTACTTTGCTGATTCTTCTGCGACTCGATCATGTCGTCACCGGCGTGTCGTCACGATCTTTTTTAATGCTAGACGCACCTTGAGTTTGTGCTCGTTCCAACTCCGCATACAGTCCGTCAGCGCGAATCAACTCTTCATGACTGCCTATTTCGACGATTCTTCCTTCCTCAAGCACCACAATTCGATCCGAATGACGCAAGGTCGAAACACGATGCGACACCAAGATGGTGGTTTGTTCGGCTCGCAGCTGCTTCAACCGATTCAAAATGTGCTCTTCAGTTTCAGTATCAACACTGCTAAAACAATCATCTAAAATTAACACTGGCGCATTACGGATTAAGCCACGTGCTAGCGTTGCTCTTTGTTTCTGTCCGCCCGATAAGGTAACACCACGCTCACCAACCATCGTTTCCATTTGCAACGGAAACGCCTCAATAGTTTCTCTCAATGCTGCAGAATCAGCTGAATCCCAGATAAGTTCTATATCTCTTTGCGAATCGTCATAACTGATATTTTCCTTTAAGGGTTCACCAAACAGAAAAGGATCTTGCAGGACCTGCGCTATCTGCACTCTTAATTGTGCTAGCGGATAATCACAAACGTCATGACCATCAAGAAACAACTCGCCCCGATGCGTATCTAGCATACGGGTGAACTGTTTAAGAAGCGTCGATTTGCCGGAGCCTACACGACCGACGATGGCGAGTGATTCACCTGCACTTATATGCAGAGAAATGTCCTTTAACACCGGCTCATGAGCACCCGGGTAGGTATAGCTCAAGTCGCGCAGCTCAAACTCACCTTTGATGTTTCGCGGCGTTTTGTGTGTTGGCGCATCAGTAATCTCAGGCTCGGCATCGTAAATTTCATACAGACGATCAGTTGCTACGGCGGCACGCTGGACGATAGTCACAAACATGCCTGCCATCCGAATCGGCTGCAATAACATCGTCAAGCAGAACATGAAAAATATTAAATCACCAACGCTCATCTCTCCGGCCAGCACGAGGTTGCCGCCATAGATGATAATGACTAGTTGCGCCGCAGCGGCAAACAGCGGCATCCAAGACATCATCAACGAGTTAATACGTCCTTGTGCATAAAATGCGGTGGCATAGGCATCATTGGTCTTCCAAAAGCGTTTTATCTCATTAGCTTCCTGAGCCTGCGCCTGAACCGTGCGAATACCGCTGAGATTTTCCTGAGTGTGCGAAGAGAGATCAGATAGACGGTCTTGAACATCTTTTGAGGTGGTCGCCAATTGACCGGCCGCATGCTTTGCGTAAATAAAAATGACGGGGACGAAAGGCAGAATCAAGAGGGTGAGACTTGGCGACTTAGCCAACATAAAGCTAATGGCGAAAAGCGGCGCATAGACCATGATGACAAACATAAAAGAACCAAATGCAATCAGGCGTTGTACCAGTGAAATATCTTGGATCGCCCGTGTCATAATATCACCAACACCCATTCGAGCGAAAAAACCGGACCCCTGTTTTTGGACAGATCTATACAATTTTTGACGCAAGTCGAAGGAGACACCGATACCGGCACGACGCACAGATCTGCGCGCATACATCACAAATACGAAACGCATCAAAACACAAACAACGATCCCTGCTGTAATTTCAGCCAAGCTATAACCCGACACATCGTTGAGAATAACACCGGTCACTAGGGAAATTTGCCGACCCGCCAGGGTCATCAATGTGTGCGATTGGCTAACAACATCGGACACGTTTGAGGCAGCGTCAGCAGACCTCGTCAGCAGTTCACCGATCTCGTCAATACCACTTGAGACAAGGTAAAAAGCACTGATTTCGAAGAATCTAGCAACAAAAAAGGCGACGAAACCCAAGGATATTTGTAATCCATAAGGTTTTAGAAAAGGGACAAGTCTTCGTATTGAGTTCAATCAACAAACTAGTGGTGGGAGTTGGCTACATTCTTGCACACTTCAACAGCAACCGAAAGATTGTCATGCTGTTGGGCCAACCACTATGCGGTGTGTATATACTCGAGCTACCTTCTTCGTGATGGTTCCATGCGCGTACATTGCGTCTCGCTCGCAGGAGCTCGGATACCCAAACTCCGATCGCTTTAGGCTGACAGCCACAATACAAAATCCGTTTACGCGACTTTCGGCATGAGAAAAAGAGCCTGCCCAATATCATTAAGCGCTTGCAAATAACCAACTGAAACACTCAATATGTCGCCTTAAAATCAGCTGCAGAAAAACCTATGAATCAAAACGACGATAGCCGCGAGTCATCTAATGAATTGTTGAGCGAACCACAAGGTCACCCTCGCTTCTACCAGATGCTCGTGCTAACCCTTGCCTTTACCAGTGGCTTCATCATTATGTCGATCGAGTTATTGGGCGGTCGAATACTCGCGCCCTACTTTGGTAGCAGCATTTATGTCTGGGGCAGCATCATTACGATCTTTATGATGTCTCTGGCCATCGGTTACTTAACCGGTGGACGTTTGTCGACCAACCAGCCAAATCTGCAACGTTACGGATTCTTCTACGCGGGTGCAGCTATCACTTTATTGCCAACGATCATCTTTGGCGAGCAGATAATGGATTTCGTATTTCTAAGAATTGAAGATCCTCGCTACGGCTCGCTCGTCGCCAGCACCTTTCTGTTTTTTATACCAACCAGCATCCTTGGAATGATCGCTCCATACTCGGTTCGACTCTTGGTAGCGAACGCTTACGAAAGCGGCAGGATTGCAGGTAGTCTCTATTTTGTCTCAACTCTTGGTAGCGCGCTTGGCACGTTAGCGACGTCTTTTTACCTTGTTCTTTGGTTCGAAGTTAATCAAATTCTATATACGATGGTCGCTGTTTTAATCACCTGCGCGCTTGCAGCAATACTGTTCCATGGCGCAATAAACGACCCTGTGAAAAAGGAAATACGTTAATGCGAACCTTTCTACTAGCACTACTGTGTGCAGTGTTCTTGCTGCCCTGCGCGTACGGAAAAGACATCCACAAAGAAAAATCTCTGTATAGAAATATACTGGTAAAGGAATCCAATGGCCTGAGGTGCTTGGTATTCACCGTCAAACGAGGGGACCGAAACCAGACTTGTATGGATTTAAGTGACCCGAAAAGGCTCGTTTTCCCTTATGTGCGAATGAGCTTCGGCGGGCTGCTGCTCAATGACAACCCGAGCAGCATACTCATTGTCGGTTTAGGTGGCGGCTCAATACCCGTCACACTAACGGCAATGTTTCCCGCCGCTGAGATTACCATTGTCGAAATTGATCCCGCGGTGTTGAGAGTCGCTGAGCGTTTCTTTGATTTTAAAGAAACACAAAATATGAAAGTTGAACTCGTTGACGCCCGTGTATTTGCAAAGCGCGCCGGGTTAAAAGGTAAAACCTACGACTTCATTATTCTCGATGCATTCACAGGGGATTACATACCTGAACATTTAATGACGGCAGAGTTTCTGTCTGAAACTCAGGCTTTGTTGACTGACGATGGCGTGCTTGTCGCCAATACCTTCTCAACAAGCAAGTTATACGATCACGAGTCTGTCACCTACCAGCAGGTGTTTGGTGACTATCTCAACTTTAAAATGGCCAACACGGGCAATCGAGTGATTATCGCCAGCCAACAACCTTTGCCGTCGAAGTTCTATTTACGCAGCAAGGCAAAACAGTTTGCCGCGATGTTAGATAATTACGGCGTGGACATTATGACCTACCCCAATCGGATGAGTCGAAAAAAGGATTGGGATGCCTCTAGCAAACCTTTAACAGACCAATTTAATCCCGCTAACCTGCTTCAAGGCGGGTCATAGTCCCATCAAAGAATTACATGGTAGCTTTATTCCTATAGCCACTATGATTTTTCTGCTTAATCAGGCGATACGCTTATCGCCAGTCCAATACCGGTCTTTTAGTAAACGCTTATATAGCTTACCGGTAGGATGTCTGGGTAACTCTTCTTCAAAATCAATCGAACGAGGGCATTTTATATGTGACAAATGGTCTCGACAAAACTCGATAAGCTCCGCTTCCAGTTCTGGACCAATATCTTCCATATGCTTGGGCTGCACGACAGCTTTAACCTCTTCGCCAAAATCCTCATTGGGCACACCAAAAACAGCTACATCCATCACCTTAGGATGTGTGACCAAAAGGTTCTCCGCCTCCTGAGGGTAGATATTTACCCCACCGGAAATAATCATGTAACTCTTGCGATCGGTTAGGTAGAGATAGCCCTCCTCGTCGACATAACCTACATCACCCAACGTGCTCCAGCCTTTTGAATGTCTTGATTCAGCGGTCTTATCTTTATCATTGTAATATTCAAATTCACCGCCCCCTTCGAAGTAGATGTTACCAACTTCTCCAGCGGGTAGATCTTCGCCATCATCGCCAACAATATGCAGTTCGGCCGTAATTGATCGGCCGACCGAGCCCTTGTGTGCTAACCATTCTTCAGAATTGATGGCAACGAACCCGTTGCCCTCGGTACCCGCATAATATTCATAGATTACAGGCCCCCACCAATCGATCATTTGTTCTTTTACAATCACCGGACATGGTGCTGCTGCATGTATCGCGCACTGAAGACCCGATACGTCGAATTTATTCCTGACATCTTCATCTAACTTCAACATTCGGATAAACATGGTTGGCACCCATTGGCTGTGGGTAATCTTATATTTTTCAATTGCGCCTAGCGCTTCCTCAGGGCCAAAATGCGGCATAATGACGCAGGTTGTCCCCATCATGATAAATCCTAAAGTAAAAGCTAATGGAGCCGCGTGGTATAGAGGTGCAGGACTCAAATAGATTGAATCCTCGGTCGCACCGTACAGCATTGCAAATAGGTTTGGGCCTTCTTCAGCACCGAACTCACCCTCAGGCAAAGGTTTCAAGACGCCCTTAGGCATACCTGTCGTGCCAGAAGAATAAAGCATCGACGTACCGGTACTCTCGTCTGCTATCGGCGTTTGTGGCATTGCTTCAGTGGCAGCCTCCCAACTCTCAAATCCTGCAATTTCACCATCAAGAACATACTGATGATCAACCCCAGGGGTTTTACCCAACAACTTTTCTACCACACTCTGTCGGTCTTTTGAGGTTATGAAAACCTTCGCGCCACAATCGTTGACGATGTACTCGACCTCTGCTTCTTGCAATCGATAACTAATCGCTGTGAAGTAAAGCCCAGCCCTCGTCGCAGCAATACAGATTGGGATAAAACGAGGGTGATTCTCAAGTAGGATGGCAATGTGATCGCCTCGAACCAAGCCAACAGTCCTAAACAAGTGAGCAGCTTGATTGGAGGTCGCTTCTAACTCCGCAAAGCTAACTTGTTGGCCTGTATCTGACATAATGTAAGCTGACTTGTCAGGATGTTTCTGTGCCAGTTTGGATGGATGCATGCTTTGCCTCTAGTTGTCTGCGATTTCCTTCGACCCAACAATGCCTACGGGATAACAAAAACTCAAGGTTGAATATTTGAAAATAGACAACTGTTTATTGAACCTTTAGGTCGCTTTGGGTTCGAAACTCAAACAATAACAAAAGCTGGCCCCAAACAGCATGTTGGAAAAACAAAAAACCCATTACCGTTACTCGCGGCATCTTCCCAGTGACTTGACGATACGTGTCGCCCGTCGAGGCTTTATCGGGCTTTTGATATTGTCACCGAACTCGGCATGCGTAGAATTTAGTCTATCTGGACTAAAGTTTCGGAGTGATCAATCATTTAAAATCAATCAAAAACTGGTTATCGATTTGTGTCTGCACAACATCGACGCTAAAGAAATTAACGCCGTTGTTCTAAACTGTGCGCCCGACGGCGCCAATTCCTTCTGCACCGAAGTGAAATTCTGTTTCGAAAGTAAACATATGCGGCACAAAAGCGTTGAACAGGTGCTCAGAATGATCGAGGACAAGCTTCGCCTTGCCGAGCAGTTCCCAGCCTGACATTTTGCCCCGGTCTGACAAACGGTAACCCGATCTCGGCAACAGATCGTCAGGCAGCCTTAAATTTTATCTAAATCACCTGAATTCGTTGCCAGCAATAGCTTTTCGGACAACTGATACATTCAACACCTGCCCCCATCAATTTCAAGAATTTCCATCATTGACGCGGTAATCATCAATTATTTGCATTGTCCACATGTTGTGCTTCATAATTCTTTTTGGCACTATATCTAGTTCTTGTCGGAGTAAGCCCCACAAGTTGCTTGATAAATATATAAATGCTCCAAGCCTCGCTTAAGAGCACTGAAAAAGCAGGATAACGCACAAAATTGACATGAAAATATGATACTAGCGAAACGCGCTTATATTATGGATATGTTAAGGACTGGTTGTAACCCGGCTGACGCTAAACACCACAAAATGTTTAGATTTGTCTTAACAGGGTTGTTTAGATGACCAGTCTTAGCCAACCAAATCGACATGAGAAAGTCGTCCTACCGATTAGGCAACACAGTAAATTTTTAAAGTGTATAACAAGAATAAAAATATCAACTAAAAGATCAGTTAAAAAATCAACGGATACAAAG
>JAQXDL010000029.1 GCA_029251375.1 Pseudomonadales bacterium
GCCGCCATGCAGAAAGACCATAACAAGGGTTTTGAAGTCAGTTGGTGCCGAACTACTGGCCGCGGACAGGTTACTGAGCAGCCCAAGACCCGAGCCTAAAAATAAATTACTGGACGAAACTCCGAATGAGGCAAACCCAGACTTTAAAAAGATCCTTCGATTCATTGTCAGTATTCCCTATTTTTGCTGTGAGTACTCTGGGGTTAATGAAATCTGATAGATCAAGCTGCCCAATAATCCGTGAATATCGGCAATTCGATGCTCTTCCGATTGAAAGTAATCAGCAGAGAGTATTTGCTGTAGTTTGGGCGAGAAAAACGTTTCCAGCTCATTTTTCATCGACATAGAGAGTTGCCTTTGCGTCATATATTCGTCGACGAAGTCGATGACCGCGCTTAGGTCTGAAGTTTCCAGTCGATCCATAAGTGGTGCTAAGTCGTGCACAACTGCATAGGTCAAATGCTCTGTAAATTCGTCTGACGGGTTGGTGGAGTTCCAATAAGTAAGTTGTTCTCGAGTTGATAAGTAAGCGACCAGAGAGGCATCAGAGACGATGGTTTCGGGTGTAATTACTTGAAGCTCAGGCACTACTAGCCCCAGAGCAGAAAATTGACCGTTGGGGGTGTATGTGGGGCTATAAAAATTAAACACGCTGTGTGCGCCTAAAAAAGTTTGGCTTGGTCGGTTTGCTAAATAGTTATTGGTCTCCCGATAACTTCCTACATTGAACAGGCGGTTAAAATTGACAAACTTTAAAAGGGGGTCTTTAACTCTACCAAAGTATTTCGATTGCTCAGACGGTACTTTACGAGCCTCTGGGTCGAATAGCACGGCCTGTACCACTGACGACAAGTTGCCGCGCTCTCCGTCTGCGTTGCTATTAAAAACTGCAACCACGCGTGCTAGATAATCTGCCGATGGATTGCTCGTAACAAAGTTCTTGATCAGGTGACGAGCGACAAAAGGTCCTAAGTTTGGATGATAAAACAAACTGTTAAGTGCAGTCTCAAGACTCTCTGTCGCGGATGTCCCTGCCGGCACATAGTAATTGCGTAAAAGTTTCTTTTGCGTTCTTTGGTGAAAATCTTCGTAGGGAGCCATCGGAGCCAGCCGCTCTTGCCATTCAACGGAGTGAAAGCTGTTGCCAAATTTGTAAGATGGTTGGTCTGCAAAATACCAGCCAGTGAAAGCTGCGGCGTAGTTTTGTACGTCTGCGGGACTATAGGTCTGTACCGGTAGGCCTGTCGTTTGATCAATTATCGGACTGCCGTCTTGATTAAGAAGCTGCAAGCCTACTGTAAATAGCTGCATCACTTCTCGGGCAAAATTCTCGTCGGGCCGAATGTTTCTTTCGGGATCTGCTTTTTCATTGCCAAGCATGGCGAGAAACATTCCCATCGCCGGGTGCAACGTTACCTCACGAAGCAAATCTCTGTAGTTTCCAAACGCATTGCGATGCAGTGTGTCTGCGTAACCCATCATCAATTCATCGTGGCCTGCGAAATCAAACCGATCTGAAATCACAAACATCTGACTTAATGCGTAGGTCATCCGCTGACGGAGCTGATCTGGACTGGAGAGGGCGTTAAGCATAAATGTCTCGTGGCTCAGCTGCTTAAAATTAGCGTTTTCACCACTGTCAATGTCATCGAAATCAGCGGCTATTGATTCCCAGGCACTGGTGTAAGAATGCAGATCCATAGTGATCTGTTCCTCGAACCAGGCAGCGGCGCCCTGCTGAATCACTGCGTCAATATCGCCGTCTCTTGGCCCGAAAGTACCCTGATACAGCAGACGAACAGCGTCGGTCCGATCTTTTATGGCTGGTGTAGGTGGAGCTGAGCTTGTAAAGAAGGGTAAGGCGTCCGGCGTTGGTAGCGATGGAGTAATACCAAGCGAAGCCCGATCTATGCCACCTCTCCCGTCAGTGACTTCAAGCCGGATCGTAAATGTGCCGGCCATATCTGGCTCAAATTCCACGACATTGGTGCCAACTTCCTTGAGTGCGGCATAACTCCCACTTGGTGAGTCGAGCTGCCACTCGATGGATAGCGTGTCTCCATCCTCATCGGTGCTCGATGCTGATGTCAGTTCTACAGCCCTACCGGCGATGTAGTCAGAAGTTAATGAGTCAATGACAGCCGAAGGCGGTTTATTGTTGATCACAGGGGCGTTTGTACTGGTGACGTTTGACCCGCTAGCACCGCCACCCCCGCCACCCCCGCAACCGGAGATCATAGCAATGACCGTGCACCCACAAAGGGTTTTGATTCGGGTCTTAGTGGGATATTTTTTATACGTCGCGCTCAACATAAAGTGCTCTCACAAATGTCGCTTTGGGTAATGTGTCGCCAGCAGTGTTTAAGAGATTGCTAACAGCTGAAAATTCCATTAAACAGTTGTGCACTTGGCGATGGGCTTACGATGTATCCAATCGGGCGACTTTATTTTAGTGCGAATAAGGATGCCATGAACACGCCAACAGCTAGTTTTAGGGTGCATAAGTAAGGTGCAATATGCAAGCCTACGCTTGTCGAATGAAGCCACAGATTTGCACTAAAACTGATCATCTGCAATCACCATACATGATCGTTCTTCGAAAAATGTGGTTTATAATTACTATCTTCGGTGTCAGGGAACTTGTCGACATACGTGTCCTAGATCACCTAATTATGGACTCGAATTTTTCATCTTTTACTGAACATGGTCTAATCTATAGTCCTATGATGAACGAACCTATCATTATCTCTACATAGAAGAAGTTGCAGCCACCAGCGGCCTACTATCAGTTGCGCTAAATACTAAAGCCACCTTTTAGGGCAAACAGTCAGCATCGAGAGCCATCCGTATAAGATTTTAAGCTATCGGCGTTGCCAGGGCTTCAGCTGCCATTATTGAGATTTTAGCGGGAGTGATTGAACCTTCTTAAGTTCATTCGTAATACCACCTTTCTTCTTCAGATCGGGCATAGTTTTCCTGATCTTCGTGAATTTCAGACAAGATTTCGTTTTGGTTGGTCTCATGCTCAGAATCGAAATTACCCTGTTTATCGTCGTAATGCTGGTCATAAAAATTGCTTTCTTCACCTAGAATGTCTTCATCTTCTTTTATAGGCCGAAGAAATTCATGCGGCTCGTCGTTTTTCTTAACTTCACAATACTGGTTCCAGATCGCATTCTCTTGCGTTAGTAAATCCCACTTAGATTCATCTTCTGGAAGTTCAACTTCAGGTTCACCCATAGCTACCAAATTATCGTTTTAAGTCATTAGCTCAAAGTACGCCCCTCCCATTGATTCTTCTGCACTTATGCATCCCTAAATCGGGGATGGGCAAACAGCCAAATCGCGTTTGCCCGCGCAATAAAGCTCAAGACGATGAACGAGTGCCAGGTGCTGGAGGGTTTTCAGGTGGGCCAGCGAAACATTGAGCGATAGCCATCCACTGTGTTGCCGGCTTCCCGACTACCTTAAGATTAACATCAGCAATGTTCCTGCCTTGCGTGACAACATGGCAAAACTCAGCTGCATCACCCTCAACATAATTGTCAGTGCTGGGTTCGTTAAACGTCCAAATTTCGCCTGAAGGCGATGTAAGTTTAACGTAAGGCGCTGCGCCAGGTGGTTCCATTTTTCGGTTCGCGAAGCTCCAACCGTAGGTTCTCACGCCTATGACAGCTATGTTCTTTAGTCTGTCGCCATTTTTCCGTTGTTGCTTCTTTAGATCGTAGATGTCTTGGCCATGGGACCAGGTCTCCATTTGTCTAGCTGTGGTGAACATCATGGCGCCCATATCGGGGCCAAACCATGCCAAGCGCTTTTTGGGATCACTGCGGCCGAGTAATTCGCACATTTCTTGAAAATAGGACCACCATTCATTTAACAGCTCTTGTCCTGTCAGGGTTGGATTCATATTAGCGCCAAGCGCGTTGCGATCCTTTACTGTCGATTCGAATTCCTCACGGCTTTTCAAAGAAAGTACGGCCATTTTGTCCGTGCCATGCAAGTGCTGCACGACTTTATTAATAGTCCAGTTCTTAAAAGGGGTGGGTGATTTCCAGTCTGCCTCGGTAAGCGTATCCAATAGCGCTTTGAATTCAGCACCTTCTTCCAATAAATCTTTCGCCTGCTGTAACATTGCAATCTTCCATTGAGAATTTTGTTGCTACCAGTTTACCTCTATTAAGGTGCGGTCGCTAAAGTCGTCAAGGGTTGCTCTGCTAAAAGTGGGTTCTCTAAACCTCTGTTCTAACCATTCCGCATAACGATGCTTTTGCAATTAGGAGAAAATGCGCCCTATAATTCTTATTCACTGCATTTAGCTACATCTGAAACTTAAGTATCTGGGTTTAAATATCTGGGCTTAAATTTCTGTCTAATCGGCGACAACATTATTTGTCAGGCTCTGCTCTACAGGAAGGCTTAATCTTCATGCAGTTAACCGGTTCATTGGCGCCATTGGCCAACCGAGACTTTCGATACCTGCTATCGGGTTTTGCTATCAGCCAGATGTTGATGCCATTGCAGTTCATCACACAGATCCTGTGGGTGCAGCACTATGCTCCACCCGATATCTGGCTCATCCTCGTGGCATTTATAGCCACTTGTCGCGGCGTAGGTGCGCTGGCATTCGGCCTTTATGGTGGTGCCTTAGCTGACAGATATAATCGAAAAAATATTGTTCTGATCATCCTGTCGCTTCAGATACTCACAACCATTGGTATTGCTGTCTTGATGCTGCTCAGTATTGGCGATGTATTAGGCTTCGCTATTTTCTTCCTGCTGACGTTTCTCAGTTCAGGGCTGCAAAGTATTGATGGCCCGACACGATTGGCGATTTTGCCCGACATTCTTGGTGCTGCTCTAACACCAGGAGGTATGTCACTAAACCAAGTGGCGGGTCAGGTGGCGATGCCACTCGCAATGCTCTTTACCGGCATACTTATTGACGGCCTTGGATTCGGTGGTGCTTATCTGTTCAGCATTGTAGGTCTCATCATCTCCATGGTTTGTATCGCAGTTATGTCATACACGCCAGATGAGGAACAAATCTCGAAATCGAGTCAGCGATACGGGATCGGCGAAGCAATCGATGACGTCAGGATTGGATTGCAATATGCCAAAGGCCACAGTGTCATTCTCTGGGTTATTATTTTAATCGTTGCCATGATGAGTTTCGGCTATCCAGCAACGGCGAGTTTTGGTCCTACCTGGGTCACCACCGTCGTTGGGGTGGAGATTGCCAATATGGGCTATGTTGTTATGTTCTGGGGACTCGGATCACTGTTTGCAGCCATGGTCCTGACCAGATATGCCGCGGCCCCGCAGCGCGGTCTCATTTTGATTGGGGGTGCTTTCATTTTCTGCGTCTCGTTTATTATATTTGTCTCTGGCCACACCCCGATATACGCCATCATTGGCAATATTGGTTTGGGTATCGGCATGACTACCATCATGGTTTCCAGCACAATATTGATTCAGCACCTTGTGCCGAACGAGTACAGAGGAAGAATTATGAGTATTTTCCAAATGAATATGGCATTTGCGCAGCTGATGACGATGCCAGTGGCTTTGCTTGGCCAATGGCTAACACTACCCGTGCTGTTTCCCTTACTTGCGTTTGCCACACTGGTGATTGTCATTTTCATTGTTGCACTAAAACCACAGGTTCGGCGGGCGACGGTTAGTTACTGAATAAATCTAACGACGTTATTAATGTTCGCGTAGCGAAGTGCAGGATGGCCAGTACCTGATCAATTGCTTAGAGAACAAGTGGTTTTGTTAACAACTCACAATCACGACGCGCGAGTGGCGACGGGTTGGGTGCTATTTGTTAAAAAGGCAAGTGATCGGTGATCTGTTCGGTAAGTCAAAACGAGATAACGGGTATCCTTAATTTTTCTCACCGCCACACAGTGGCGGGGCAGGGTAATCTGATTCGCAGCGATGATGTGATGGAGTCAGACTCCTAATATTTCAAACGCAGATCAGTATCCCTGCGACGCTTTAGCGACTATATTAATGTCGCGGTAATTTATAATTTTATGATGAGGAAGTAGATTATGAATTGGGAAGCGGTAGGTGCAGTTGGTGAGATTTTTGGGGCGACTGTTGTTGTAGCGACCATGTTTTATTTAGCGATGCAAATCAAAGAAAATAAGCAATCAAATCAAATGTTAGCTGCGACTCGCATCGCAGAGTCAGCAGATGCATGGATAGGCCAGATAGTGAGGGACGCGAATCTTAACGATATCTACCAAAATGGTATGCGGGACTATGCAGGTCTCGAGATATCTGATCGAAATCGCTTTGATCTGTTGATTATGCAGTTCTTGAGGGCAATAGAAGGTGCATGCACTCATGAAAAGCTCGGCTTCCTCGATCAGGACCAATGGTACGGATATAGAATAACAACACAACGAATCGTTGGCTCTCCTGGAGGCAATATAGCCTTTAACAAACAGAGAATGGTTTTTAGTCCTGAGTATGCCGCTGCTATCGATCTGATGATTTCCGATGCTAACGAGTAACAACCGGGATCAATAACTAAAAAAGTAGGTGATCGGTATATAAATTTTCCCGCGACGATGGCCTCACAGAACGAGTGATGGCTTTTTATCGAGTCTAAGAGAGCTCAACGGCTGTTGCTTTGAGCTAGCCCTCTGGTTCCATCTTCGCTTTACAAATTGGCTATGCTAACCTTTTTCGATTATCAATTTTTTTAGTTAAACCTTTATTCGATCTTTTAACTGGGCGTTCGCCTAGTTTGGCTGATATTGAACTAGCAGGTGAAAGCTAAATGCACGTGAATACAGTTACAGAAAACTCAGAGGCAAACAATGGAAATAACCGTTAACGGAAAAGTACACACGATAGAGGCAGAGTCTGACACGCCGCTTCTATGGGTGGTTCGCGAGCAGCTTGGATTAACCGGCACTAAATTTGGTTGTGGTATTGCGCAATGTGGTGCTTGCACGATGCACGTCAATGGTAAGCCTATGCGGACCTGCGTTTTGCCGGTCGGCGCTGTTGCAGGTGCCGACATTACGACGATTGAAGGGATAGGCAATCAAGGTGAGTTGCACCCGGTTCAACAGGCGTGGGTCGACGCGCAGGTGCCGCAATGTGGTTACTGTCAATCCGGTCAAATTATGTCTGCGGTTGCCCTGTTAGCATCAAACGATGATCCAAGCGATGAAGATATTAATCGCGCGATGTCCGGTAATGTTTGTCGATGTGGCATGTATGGACGTATTCGAACAGCCATTAAGAGTGCCGCAAAGAATGAGGTTGCGATTTATGATCCCAAAGCAAAGGGCGCTCAATCCTCTAACGTTGAGGAGGTGACAAATGGGTAAGTGGACACGCAGAAGTTTTATCGCCGCGGGTGTTGTTGGCGGTACCGCGCTTGTGATTGGCGTTGGTATTCGGCCGGGAAATCGCAATCGTAAGTTAGAACAATACGTCACCAGTGACGGCGAACATCTGGTTAATGCCTGGGTTAAGATCGATGCGCAGAATCAAGTCACGGCGATTGTGCCTCATTCAGAAATGGGCCAGGGCGCACAAACGGCGTTAACTCAGATGTTAGCGGATGAGCTCGATGTTGATTGGGATGCGGTCAGTTTCATCGAAGCGCCAGCTGAAGACGTCTATGCGAATGGTCCGGTCGGTAAAGGTTTTGTGTTAGGCGACACCAAGATACCCAATGCATTGGTCGGCACGGTGGATGGTTTGTTCCAGACCGTAGCAAATTCGATGCATCTGCAAATCACCGGCGGCAGTGCCAGTGTGCGGGCGACGGGTGTTTATGGAATGAGAGTTGCCGGGGCCGCCGCAAAAGAAATGTTACTTGAGGCTGCTGCTAAGCAGTGGAATGTTCCAGTTGCCAGCCTGACCGCGAAATCGGGAATGATCAGTGATGGTACTAGGCGTGAACCTTACGCAACATTTGTTGCGGCAGCTGGCGAGTTGCAGCCGCCCTATACGCCAAAACTAAAGACTGCGGATGAATTCACTATCATGGGCAAAAGCAAGCCGCGACTGGATATTCCGAGCAAGGTCGATGGCACAGCGATGTTTGGTATTGATGCGAAAATTGATGGCATGGTCTACGCCACTATTGCTGCTGCGCCAGTGTTTGGTGCGACCTTAAAGTCCGTCGATGATTCAAAAGCCCGAGAAGTAAAAGGTGTGCTTGATGTTGTGAAACTGGATGACGCAGTTGCCGTTGTCGCTAACAGTTATTGGACTGCACAGAAAGCCGTGGCCGAACTCGATATTGAATGGCAAAACGTCGGCCAAGATACGGTTGATTCGAAAAGCATATTCGAGCAGTTTCAAAATGATATTACTGCGGCTGTTGCCAATGGCGATGTCAAAGCCGATATTGATGCGGGTGATTCAGACGCGGCATTTGCCTCGGCGTCTCGAATTGTTGAACGCCAGTACAAGGTGCCTTATTTAGCGCATGCGTGTATGGAGCCAATGAATGCGCTCGCGCTTGTCGATCAGGGTAACTGTGAAGTCTGGACAGGTTCGCAGAATCCGCTTGGTTTTAAGCACCAAATCGCAGAAGCCATAGGGTTCGAAGCGGACAACGTTAAAGTCAACAATTTCTTTATGGGCGGAGGCTTCGGGCGACGTTCCAGACCTGATGCCGCTATTCAAGCGGCCAAGATATCGATGCAAGTGGGCAAGCCAGTGAAGCTTATCTGGTCTCGAGAAGAAGACACTCAGCATGATTTTTATCGTCCTGCTGTGCTGTCGAAGTTCAGAGCCGCTTTGGATGATGCCGGTAATCCGGTTGCCTGGGAAAATCACTATGTCGATAAGCATGAGCCCGCTGAAGCACCGCTGATTCCTTATGCAATAAACAATCAGGCGATAGGTTCTGTCGATAGTCCAACGCATATTCCGTTTGGCGCCTGGCGTAGTGTTGACCACTCGCAGCACGGATTTTTCACCGAATCTTTTATGGATGAACTAGCTATTGAAGCGGGCGCTGATCCCTATCAGTTTCGAATGGACCGATTAAAAGCACATCCAAGACATCAAAAAGTGCTCTCTGTTGCTGCTGAGAAGGCAAACTGGAGCGGCCCGTTGGGTAAAGGTCAGGGTCGAGGCATCGCATTACAAGAATCTTTTGGCTCTCTAGTGGCTGAAGTCGTAGAAGTCACCGTCACAAAAGGCGAGGTGTCTGTTGATAAAGTGACGGTTGTCGTTGATGCCGGGTTCGCAGTCTCACCAGACGGCGTTAAAGCGCAGATGGAATCTGGCGTACTCTATGGTCTGACGGCGGCGCTGCACGGCGAAGTATCCATCGAAAATGGCCGCGTCGTTCAAGGCAATTTTGACACCTATCCAATGGTGCGAATGGATACGGCGCCGCAGATTGACACGCATATCATAAACAGTATGGAAAGTTGGGGTGGCGCCGGTGAACCTGGTACGCCCGGCATTGCGCCGGCTTTGACGAATGCTATTTATGCCGCAACGGGTACAAGGATTCGAGACCTGCCTGTGAGCCAATATGATTTAGATGTGGATTTTGTTGAATCGGATTCCGTCTAACTGGCATGCAAAAGGTGTCGCTTCGACAGGGCGCCTAATTTCCCTTTAGTCGGCCTGCACCCGATTTGTTCTTTGCTATTTAGAGATTTCGGCATCCATCAAAGTCTACATTTGCCAACGACCTGTGTATGGTTAAGTCACATAGTGATGGGGATCTAACATGAGTGATCGAGTGGTGTTGGTAACGGGCGGTGCACGTGGCATAGGGCTTGGAATCGTTGAGGTCTTCGCCAACGCAGGGTGCAAGGTGATGATTGCAGACTTAGGTGGTGGGACTGCTGATAGCAGTGCTAGTACTAGTTCAAATAGCGACGCCGAGAACTGGAATTATAATCTTGCTAACAAACATGATCTTAACCAGGCGCAGAATAAGGCCGGCCAGTTGGGCGAGGTAGCCTCCTGCGAAGTCGATGTCACCGATAGCGACAGCTGTGTTAGAGCGGTTGCTGCGACGATTGAGCGGTTTGGTCAGCTCGACGTGCTTATCAACAATGCCGGTATCGTGCAGTCGGGTCCTCTTTTAGAATTCTCTGAAGACGATTGGGATAAAGTTTTTGCGGTTAATACCAAGGGCATTTTTCTCATGACCCGTGCGGCGCTGCCTGCTCTGCTGGAATCTAAAGACGCGGCGGTTGTGAATACGGCTTCGATTGCCGGTAAAAAAGGCTATGCGGATATGTCTGCTTATTGTGGTTCCAAGTTCGCGGCCATCGGTATTACCCAATCGCTGGCGACTGAGTTTGCGCCCAGCGGTATTCGGGTTAACGCAATATGTCCCGGCATTGTCGGCACGGCGATGTGGCTCGAGCATTTAATGCCCTCTAACACCACGGATATTGATGAGAAGAATCGCGATTTTGAAGATGCGATGGCGGAGCGAATTCCCATGGGTCGGCCACAATCCGTCGAGGACATGGGGCAGGCGGCGTTGTATTTAGCAACCGCTAAGAATGTGACCGGTGTGGCGCTGTCAGTCGCTGGCGGCATTGAAATGAACTAGTTGTGCCGCATATGCTCGTGACGCGCGGCGGCCTGACAAACACTCGGTTCAGTATTATATTGGTTGGGTCCGAAACTCAATTATCAGGAAAACAAGATGATCAGATTGGTATTCGCATTAAGAAGAAAGCCTGGATTAAGCCGGGAAGAATTTCAAGACTACTGGCTAAACAAACACGCACCACTTGTCGCCAGCGTCTCGTCTGATCTTGATATCCTGCGTTATGTTCAAACGCATACCCTAACCGATCCTTCAAATGCCGCTGCGCAGAAAGCGCGGGGTGATATGGAGCCGGAGTATGATGGGGTCGCAGAATTGTGGTGGGCCAGTGAAGTAGCCCTAACCGCCAACCTGCAGAATGCCGCCGCGCAGAAAGCCGGTGCGGCGCTGCTCGAAGATGAAGCGAAATTTATTGATCTGCCTAATTCACCGCTGTGGTTTGCATACGAATACCCGCAAATTAACCCAAGCCCCGAAGATGTGACGGCGAAAGTGAAAAGCAATGTTGTCCGTGTGTTTTTTCCCCTGCGTCATCAAAGCCAAATCAGCGAAGCCGATGCACGCCACTACTGGTTAACGCATCACGGTCCAATTGTGCGTTCACACGGGCAAGCCACGGGCACATTGTGTTATCGCCAGGTCCATCGTGCTAACTCACCGCTGGATGAAGCCATTCAGGCGGCCCGGGGCACGAAAGTAGAATCCTATCTTGGCCATGCGGAAGCATGGATCGATCGCGGCGCAGTGCAAAGAACGCCGGAGTCTGCCGTTGCTAATGCTGCTTTTATTGCAGACGAAAATAATTTTATCGATATGAACCGTTCAACAATTTTCTTTGGTAAAGAGCACAACATCATAGACAAGCGCTGATAGTCGATTGGTCTTTATGTCTGCCTATGGGGGTTTCGATTACTAGGCTGCAATCGGCGCTTTACCGCGGCCCCCATATTTTGACATTATCGTCCCGTTAACATTTATCAAAACACTTGGAGAAAAAAATGACAGATTCAACCGAACAAGCGGTCCTCGTCGAGCGTCGTGGCCGCGTCATGGTGATTACACTTAACCGCCCTGATGCGATGAATGCCATTAATGGCGCGTTATCCCACGGACTACTGAACGCCGTGCAGGAACTGGATGCGGACGACTCGCTCACGGCGGGCGTGATCACAGGCAACGGCCGCGGTTTTTGTTCTGGCATGGATCTAAAGGCATTTTCCCGCGGTGAAGATATTGGTCCGCTAACAACCTTCATCCGCTCTGGTTGTAGCAAGCCTTTGATTGCAGCTATCGAAGGATTCGCAATTGCCGGTGGATGTGAGGTTGCGTTGACCTGCGATCTGTTGGTTGCATCTAAAGGTGCAAAAATTGGTATTCGCGAAGTGAAGGTCGGATTATTTGCGGCTGCCGGTGGGGTGTTCCGCCTACCCTCAAGAGTTGGCTATGCAAAAGCCATGGAGATGGCGCTGACCGGTGAGCCCATTACGGCCGAGACAGCCCTTGATTGCGGCATGCTAAGCGAACTGACCGAAAAAGGCGGCGCACTCGATGCAGCCATCGCTTTAGCAGAACGTATTGCCGAAAACGCACCGCTCGCGGTTGCTGCGTCCAAAACCTTGGTGCGTGCAGCGGCGCAAGGCATTGACGAAGAATCATTGTGGAAGATGCAAATACCGCTCCAGCAAAAGGTATTTGCATCAGACGATGCAAAGGAAGGTCCCAGAGCATTTGCAGAGAAAAGAGAACCAAATTGGACGGGTAAGTAACCAAGTCTGAGTAACTCCGACAGGACAAAGTGTCAGAGTAAATGTGTAAAAAAAATGCCAGCGTAAAGCTGGCATTTTTTATGGCATCAGTAGGTTAGATTGATGAATGCTTAAGCGGATCACCAATTCTCACTGTTTCGCTATCGGTCGAACAGCGCTTCCATTTCCTCAACGTCCAGACCACCGTCAAAGTTCTGGTCAACAAAAATCCACTTGTACCACGGTAGATTCTCTTGCATACGCTTGGGCAGTTCTTCCTTTTCTGCCTTGCCGCTCATGTCTTTATCCATAAAGCCGATAAACTGCGCAACATCAGATGTTTGATTGCTGTGAATGGGCGCGGCGGATGTCTCGGCATCCCAACTGTAGCTGACAGAACCGTATAACATTTCTTCATGGGATTGCAGACCCCAAGTAACCTCTTCGTTTGGCGCGGGGTTAGCAGGGTTTTTGACTGAATTGTCATACACAGTCTTGTGAATGATGCGGGTTCCTTTTGGCACTTGTTTAGGTTCAACAAAGCTGTAGGTCCTTTGCCAATTAAAATCATAGTTGGGCACAGACAATATGGTCTCTAGCGTACCGTCCGGGTATTGCAGTTCAAAGGTTGAGCTCTTGCCTCGATAGTGGGAGTGGGGCACCAATGAATGGATAGTGGCATCACCCCAGAATTCGAAATAGGCTGACACCTCATGAGCTTCGGTGTTGGGCGGAATCTTGAGGCGAGGATTCAAAACAACCTGTTGGCGCAGGAAGTTATCAGGCGCCTCGTCGGCGAAATACAATCCTACTCTTGTGTCATCCGTCGCAGCGATGCCGATGGGCGTGTAGTGAAGCTGCAATTGGTAAACCCCACCGACGGGCACAAAGACGCCGGTTCCCTCGGGCATGTGTGCTGATTCGTTGCCAGGCGCATAACCCATAATGTAGTTTTGAAACACACCCTCTCGGTCATCTTCCTTTGGTTTGTTTTCGGCGGAGCCCATCAGAACGTGGTGTACGACTTTGGTGTTGCCAGGCAAAACAGTTGCTGCTTCAACCCAGACATCGCGGTCTAATGGGTTATCAACGACGGGAAACTGGTATTCAACAATGCCCGTAGCCGGCACGTTAAATGTCGGCACAGCAATGATTAGATCAGGTTCGCCCAACGGCCATTGTTCTTTGTAGGGCCGTGGATTCAATAATGGATCGGGGCCTTCTCCGCGTGGGGCGCCTGCTTCGAGCCAGTTAATAAGGGTCTTGGTGTCAGCGTTAGACATGGCCGCACTGTTCTTCCAATGGCCTATTTCGGGATCGGCGTGCCAAGGTGGCATGCGCTTTACCCTGATAACTTCGCGCATCATCGGCGCGAAACCAAGGATCATGCGATATTCGCTCATCGCCCAGGGCGCTATGCCACCCTCGACATGACAAGCCATACAATTTTCTTCGAGAATCGGCACAATTTCTTCGGCATAACTGGCAACGTCGTTTTTGTCGTAGGCAACCGAGCAACCATTGTGCGTAGTTTCCTGATAGGCGATGGTATCGCCGTTGACTAGAGTATCCATCGTGGCACGTAAGCCATCGTTCTTCACCGCGCCGCGGTAGACGATTTGCCAGCTTTTGGGATCAATGACCAGTACTTCATTGGTCGCGGTGATCTGTAGTGATTGGCCAATGATCTGGTTGTCGTCATGTAAAACAGGGATATCAAGGGCCCACTCAGCGGCCTTTGCAGCGATTGTGGCGCGAGAATCCATCGAGTTGATCATAAAAAAGCGGATATTCTTATCCGCGTAGTCGCTCTTCAACTGCCGATAATCAGGGACTGATGCCTCAACAGCTTCGCAATCGCTGATCTGTGAGATGAGCACGATCGCGCTTGCATCCCCATTGTAGTAAAGCTCCTGTGCAGCACCGTTATGATCTAGCAGGACAAAGTTGTCTGATTTTAGAGCCGCCTGAGCGCTGTACGCGGCGACGAGCATCGCAAAAAGCAGTGTCGGCGTTGTATGGCGAAGTAAGTTCATTTTGCCTCACAGGTATCAAAAAGTTGTCTAGCGGGGCACATTAGCAGAAGAACGCGTTTTCGAGAAATTGGTTCTTCAGGATCAGAGGTAGGTGCAAGAGCTAACATAACGGATGTTTACCCAAATCTGGACGATACTGCTCAGATTTTTAAACCGTGTATAAAGTCAGTAACAAAAGGCTCAGTTTCATGTCAGTTAGGTGAGGTTTCACTTCGAAACGGTTAGGTATCACGTCACGTGAGGGTGCTTGCGGCGAAAATAGAACCCGCCGGTCTCTGATTTTCTGATTCGTAAAAAGTGATGTAGGTAATCCTGCTTTCTAAAGTAGTGAGTAACGAGAGATCTTCTGAGTCTCGACTCGTCCAATATTGGCGTTCCACCGTGGAGAAGTTGGGCATGCCAAATCAAGACGTCACCACGTTGCGCCGTAAACGCTTGCTCGCTAATACCTCTGATATCCAACTGATTTCTCATATACGCGTCAAACTCCGGCATTTCTGATGCGACCGCATTTATTTTTCCGTTTTTAAACCTATAAGCTGGGATTTTATGGCTGCCAGGATAATATCGAACTGGACCGTTATTTGCGTCTACAGGATCGAGTGCAATCCAAGACACCAGCATTTTGTTTCGTTTTCGAGGTGGCATGTATAAGGTATCGCAGTGATTACCTTGCTGCGATCCGAATTCAAAGTTTAGAGAGTTGCAGACAATTGGCTCTCCATCTAACAGGCGTGAGAGTATCAATCGAAGTCTCTCGTCTAAGATGAGCCTTCTTATCTCTGCATGTTCCATAAATAGATCGTTGATTTTGTAAGGGTGTAGTCTTGCCTCATTCGAAGCTGATGAAAGCAAAATTCTCTTATACTTAGGGCTTTCCAAATAAGTATCGATAGTAACAGGCGATTGCGAGATAGCCCTTGAGTGCCAAACGTTATCGATGAATTGGTTGACGTTTTCAGTCTCTAGCTGATTAAAAAAACCACGGAGGACTATGAATCCGTCTTTATCCCAGTTACCAACTTCAACTTGATATTTGTCGTCGATCGACGCGTTAGTGTTGTCGGAAATCATGCAGTTGTTCTCAAATGGAAAATTTTCAAATCATACGGTCGGACGATTTCGAACGATAATTGTTCCAGAGTAACGCCTTACAGTAAACCTGTAGCAGTTAATCGGTATATTTTTCTAACTAGGAAAGCAAAGTTTGCGGTTGGCGTTCAAAATCGATTGAATGCTGCGCTCTTTAAAAAATATCAACGCCGCCAAAAGTTATGGCAATTTTTTGGTACTATCCGAGTAGAGCGAATTGGGCTGATGTGCGGCCACAAATTATTAGGTAAGGATCAAAGTCGTGGAAATCGAACGGAACAAAGTTGTCGCATTTAGCTATGTGTTAAAAGGCGAGACAGGTGAAGAAATTGAACGCAGTGATGCTAACTCGCCCATGGTCTATCTTCATGGCCATAGCAATATTTTGCCAGCTTTGGAATCGGCGTTAAAAGGCTGCTTGGAAGAAGATATTACATCGGTGACGTTACCGCCGGAGCGCGCGTATGGTTTGCGCAAAGAGGGCAGTCATCAACGTGTGCCGATTAAGCACATTATCAACAAGCCAAAGAAACTGGTTAGGGGTATGACCGTTAAGATAAATACCGCTGAAGGCGCCAAAGATGTACTTATCCTGAAAGTTGGTAAGTTCAATGTGGATATTGATAGCAATCATCCACTCGCAGGATTGACGCTCACCTTCGATGTCAAAATAGAAGGCGTGCGAGATGCAACCACGGATGAGTTGGCCCACGGGCACAGTCACGGTTTTGATGGTGCTAGTGGCCACTAGCGTCTGACGTTTTTGGTTGGTAGTTGTCCGGGTGGTTGTCCGAGTAGTTAAATAGGTAAATAGACAAGCAGAGCTCGCGCTATTTGCTGCTAGCGTTAATGCATTCATCTAGTGCTGTCATCAACAGATCGATTTCTTGCTGGTCGACAATGAAAGGCAAGCCTAACTGAACCGTGTCGCCGCCGTAGCGTACATAAAAACCCTTGTCCCACATTTTCATTGCGACTTCGTAGGGCCGCCTGGCGGGTTCATTCTCATAAGGGGCTAAGGTGATGCCTGCGGCGAGACCGTAGTTGCGTATGTCAGTGACGTTCGACGCGTGCTTCAGTTGATGCACAGACGACTCGAAGTGCAATGAGGTTTGCGCCACTCTGGGTATTAACTGTTGTTGCTCAATTACGTTCAGTGTCGCGAGTCCCGCGGCACAAGCTACCGGATGTGCCGAGTAGGTGTAGCCGTGCGCAAACTCAAGCATGTAGTCAGGGGCGTCGGTATCCATAAACGTATCGTAGATTTCTTGTCTAACAACAGCGGCACCAAGCGGAATCGCACCATTAGTAACCTGTTTGGCGATAGTCATAATGTCCGGTGTGACGCCAAATGCCTCTGCGCCAGTTTTTGTGCCGAGCCTGCCGAATGCGCAAATCACCTCGTCAAAAATCAGCAAAATATTATTGTCGCTGCATATCTGTTTAAGACGATCGAGGTAACCTACGGGCGGCGGAATAACGCCGGCGGAACCCGCAACAGGTTCGACGATAACGGCTGCAATGGCGGCAGCGTCATGTTGTTTGATTAGCTCAAGTAACTCATCAGCCAATCCTGCACCTTGTTTGGGTTGACCTTTCGAAAACAAGCTGGCATCCGTGATGGTGTGTGTTAGATGATCACTCGTGAGGCCGTCGCCAAAGGGAATTTTGTTGTTAGGGATGCCGCCAACACTGAGCCCGCCGTAATTGACGCCGTGGTAGCCTTTCTGCCGACCAATCAATATTGTCTTGTTAGGCTGTCCTTTTGCACGCCAGTAGGCCCTTGCCATTTTCAACGACGTTTCAACGGCATCTGAACCAGAGTTTGTAAAAAACACCCTGTTCAAACCCTCCGGCATAAACTCAGTGATTTGTTCAGCCAGCTGAAACGATTTTTCGTGGCCAAATTGAAATGCAGGGCTGTAATCTAGTGTTTTGAGTTGTTGTGCGACGGCATCATTAATCTCGGGGATGTTGTGTCCCAGCCCACATGTCCATAAACCAGATAAGCCATCGAAAATTTTCCGACCGCGTTGGTCAAAATAATAAGCACCACTGGCGCTGCTAATAATTCGAGGATCTTTCTTAAACTGGCGGTTACCCGTGAACGGCATCCAGTGAGACTCGAGTTGCGCTTGGGAAAGTTTTGATTCGTTTGTCATTTGGTGAGTGGCATTGTTGGAAGTAGCTCGAGGATACCAATCACCTCTGGCAATTCAAGCTTATCGCATCTTATAAAAACAGCTTTGCTGCCGTCTAAGTTGTGAAATTAGCCGCCGTAAAAAACAGGCATACTCTCGTCGGGTGCGCCTTTATCTGTCGCGCCCAGAGCAATCGCGCTGGCGTAAAGCTTGTCGACGCCTCCTCGCGTTTCCACCTGCAAAGCCAGTTTGGCGCTTTTACCGGTTTTTGAGTCATTCGTATCATAAGGTATGCAGGCAGCGAGCATAGGCTTGTCCGTGCCGCGACCAATGAACGCAATTCGATCTATTTCCATGATGACTATGCCGCTCAATGGCTCAAGAAATGCTGAGTAAAAAATCTTTTGTTTTGGTCATGTTCCATGCACTGTTCGTCACGTGTCCAATGATCTTATTTCTCCTCTTCAAGTGAACTTCGAACGTAAGCTGATCAATGCCGGGCGCTTGCGTTTGATATTACATTGTCGTTCGAATGGAAGTAGGTGGAATAGCACATATGCATAGAAAGCCAATAGCGGTTCGGTTTACTCTAGGGCTAGCGATTTAATAGAGGGAGAAAAACAGATGTCGTTAAGTATGTCTAAACAGCAACGTGAGCAGTTTCTAGCGGATCTGCATGTAGGCGTTGTCAGCATGAATAGGAAAGATCACGGTCCTTTGTCTGCGCCCATCTGGTACGACTATGTAGACGGTCTAGTGGGCTTTACAACCGGACAGGATTCGAGGAAAGGTAAATTGATGCAGATTGGCGACCGTATTAGCATGGTCGCTCAGTCAGAGACGGCGCCTTATCAATATGTCAGTGTTGAAGGTCCTATTATATCGCGGCAGCAGGCGGTTCTCGATCGAGACATTCGACCGATGGCGATCCGCTATCTGGGCGAAAAGATGGGCAATGCTTACGCAGATGGTTCTTCGGATGAAGGAAATGTTGTTGTAAAGATGCAGCCAGAGAAATGGCTAACGGTCGATTACAGCAAGGCCTGATGTTGGGCCAGAGTTGCAATTTGATGATTTCTTGATTGTTTTTTCGAGCAAATGGCAATGTGAGCAAGCCAGTCTCTGGGAAAATCCGACACGAAGTAAGAGCGAACATAAATAGTTAGATCGTTAGATGAATAGTCAGATAGATAAGTAGACAGTTATATAATTCGATCGTTATACATTTCACAAAAAGGGGAAAAGACCAAAATGATAAGTAAAAGTATTGATACCGGCACCGATGACCTATTAGCTGAAGTGATAGACGGCGTTGCGCTGATAACACTCAATCGCCCAGAAGCGCGTAATGCGATGTCTGGCCCGATGAACCAAGCCTTGCAAAAGACGCTGGCCGATGCTGAGGTGGATCCGGACATTAAGTGTATTGTTTTAACGGGCGCAGGTAAGGGTTTCTGCGCAGGTGGTGATGTCAAAGGTATGGCGGCATCGGGCGACGGCACTGTTGGTGCCAATACCATCGATGGCGCGATTCATGAGCAGCGTATCCATCAGCGCGGTACGGCCGGAAAGCTTTTTAAGATGCCAAAGCCAACCATTGCAGCTTTGCCAGGTGCCGCAGCAGGCGCGGGTTTGTCGTTGGCATTAGCGTGTGACATGAGGATTATGGCATCGAACGCGATCATGACTACAGCCTTTGCAAGAGTCGGTTTTTCAGGTGATTACGGCGGCACGTATTTTATGACTCAACTCGTTGGGTCTGCCAAAGCGCGCCAGTTGTATTACCTGTCTGAGCGGGTCAGTGCAGAAGAAGCATTGTCGTTAGGTCTTACAAACTGGGTCTGTGAAGCAGACGAACTGCGTGAAAAGGCTATGGAGATCGCATCGAGATTAGCCAATGGTCCTACCGTTGCGTACAGGTATATGAAAGAAAACCTGAATCGAGCACTGGCAGGCGAGGTCGATGATTGTTTGGACCTTGAGGCGACCCACCACGTGCATTGTGGTCAAACGCAAGATCACCGTGAAGCAACAAAAGCCTTCGTTGAAAAGCGCGAACCGACCTTCGTTGGCAAATAAAAATTGCATCTAGCTATAGGCCCAGTCAAAGGGGCCTGTAGCTGCCTATAGAATAAACGTATAGTGTTTACTTCTGATTCTCCTCTCTTTATTGTTGCGCGAGCTTTTCTGCGAAAACTATTGGTTTTAGCGGACTTGCAAGAAAAAGCGATAATAATTAATTAGAAATAAAAGAGACGTCAGACGCTTTATAGAAGTGGTTTCAGAATAGGGGCTCATGTCCTTAGTTATGTGTCGAATTCTATGGGGCTCTTTTGTCGGAGATGAAGGGGATAACATGTTTGATAGAAAGAACCGCCTCGGTACAGCGCTTATCGGTGCTGCCTTGGCAATTCCAGCCGCCAGCGTAAGTTATGCTGCCGAGCGGAAGATCGAAGAAGTCGTCGTCACGGCGGAGCGTCAAGAAGCAACCGTCCAAGACACTTCGATTTCCATTACCGCATTCACAGATCAGTTTCTCGATGATTTCGGTATCCGAAACCAGGAAGACCTGCAGAACTTTGTGCCTGCGACAACTATTCAGCCCTACGATGCAAC
>JAQXDL010000048.1 GCA_029251375.1 Pseudomonadales bacterium
TACGGCTTCCCGGAATGGAGATATTGACCTGAAGGAAGCAGGCTTAACGGAAAAGGCCGCTGCCGAGATATTGAACCTTGGTGCTGCCGGGCTCAAACAGGGTGCTCCTAATCTGGCAATTTTCAGGAAACGGATAAAAAATTTCACTGGCGTTTTCATTGCGGGGTTGCGAAGGTAATTTCTCTCCGGATCTCCCCCCCTGTGCCATCAGGCCAACTTCTGCGATGATGTTCCAATCTGAATAGGAGAGCTGAGCCTTATGACAGACCCACGAGAATCCAAAGCGCCGTCGCAATTCACCGCGCAGGGAAAAGTTTAGGACATCCATCAATCCGTTATGGCTTACAAGACGTTGGTTTGATTACTTACGGGTTTCAAAATATTAGAAAAAACTTAGAAATATCGTATATCAGACGGTGTCAGAAACTCACCGCAGGAACATCTGCAACGTTTCATACAATGAAAAGTGTAAATTATAGATCAGAATATTGAGTAATCTAATCTGGAGTGGATAGATTTACTCGTAGGATAGTTAACGTGTTGAGTAAGTCTTTACCCAGCACTGGCCAATCTCCCTTGCATAGTCCCTCAAGCTTTGCGCCCCACCACACGCTCGTTGCCATCGTCCCGGTTTGGGCATAATTGCATCTAACCAAGCAAGTCTTTTGTCTGGTTGATTGCCTGGTTGATTATCCGCCCGCGGTGTACCACTGTATCGAGTCAAACGCTGAGACAGTGCTGTCGATCTGGCAAGTGCAATGTAATCCCGCAAACAATAATCAATTGGCAACACACTACCTTGAATCGCCGTCATCAGTTCCGTTTCGGTAGGATTAGCTTTAAGGCGATGGGCAAGTGATGTGTGTACCGCATCCTCAACATCATCCACTATCCCTGCCCTGACGGGATTAAGATCGACATACACCATGCATGCCAGTATCGCGGTTTCATCCAAGAGACGCTGTGACTTAAAACGTCCCTCCCAGAACCGCCCTTTGCAATGGTCTTCCTGATTGGCAGTGCGCGCCAAGGGTTCATTGATCATACGCATAAACCAAGAAAGCGAAGCCAGCCGATCACGAATCACCAACAACCTTGCTGCATCTTGTAGTAGTAATGTGCGATGAAAGTCTTGTTTCGCTGCCGCGTCATCACCAACAAATTGTTTTGAGCAAAGTGAAAGCCACTTATCCGCAACAACCTCGTCTGACCAGCTTTGTACCACACCCGCATCGATCTGCAACACCACGTGATAGTGGTTGGACATCACCGCATAACCGTAGAGCTCGACGGCAAAGACATCAGACAGCGCAAGAATACGATCCTCCAACCATTGCCGACGATGATCAAAGTTCAGACCTGTTCCTTTGTCTGTACCACACAACCAAGCACGTCGAACACAACGAGAACAAACATGGTAAACACCACCGTCGGGATCAATAAGATGTGCTCTTGGATAGGTCATGTGGATAGCTTAGAAGCACAGTGCGAAGCGATATAGGGTGTCGTTCTTACTTCCGGGTCAGTGGATGAAGGCTAATAGGGTAAGCCACTGGCTAGATGATGGATGTCCTGAATTTCTTTTAATAAACTATGACCCTCTCCTTGTGATAAGTGTCTTAACATCATAGGCATCGTCACCATCATATCGTGGTGCATAGTTTGAATAGGCATTTGAAATTGCTTCAAAGCGGGCGTTGATGTGCTCTATATTGTAGGCGTGTGACACGACAAAACGTTCACCGGCCCGTATTTGTGGCATGACGAGGGCTGCGAAATGATCGGCATCCATACCCAGCGCTGCCGCTTCAGCAGTATGCATTTCAGTACCAACAAAACCAGGTACGATAAGTCCAACGTCGATAAACTCTGGCAGTTCCTCGCGAAGTCCCTCAGTAAGCCCGAGAACCGCATGTTTAGTTGCCATGTAAGCGGTGGCGTTGGGTACTGAACTAAAGAATGAAAGCTCAGATCCCACGTTGTATATGCTGGCGGGCGTTCCCTGCTCAATCATTCGCTTTCCAAAAATGGATGCACCGTGCCACTGACCAAAAAAATTGACCGAGAATATTTTATGCAGTTCTTCAAGTGGCAGATCCGTAACAGGGTGATTCGGCACCTTAATGCCTGCATTGTTGATCAGAACATCAACTTGTCCGTTTTCCTTCCATGCGTAATCCGCCAACGCACGAACGCTTTGCGGGTCGGCGACGTCACATTGGTAATAACTGGCACTTACCCCTGATTCCAGTAGCGCTGCAACGGACTGTTCCAGCCTGTTTAGTCTGGGCTCCGCCAGAACAACCCGTGCACCATCTGCCCCAAAAGCTTTGGCTATGGCAAAGCCTATCCCGGTGGCGCCGCCTGTTATGACCACGGTTTTGTCCTTAAAATCTTTCATGTTCTGTTTTTCCTCTATCTAAATGTCAGCGAGTAACCGGCAGGCTGGAACGTTAATGGGTGACATGGTCACTCACTGACGGTATCCGATGAGTAGAGCAATCCGCCCTTTTTATGAACCCGGTAGTTACCGGGTTGATTATTGAGTGACAGTATTTCCGGACCTTGTTCGAAATTTTGCAGCCAGGGAATCAGGGATGCTTTATCACAACCTTTCATTGCACTTTCAATTCTCTGCAACATCCACATTTGATACGGCACGACCATGCGTCTTGATTTAATGCCACCAATATTGAACGAAACTGTTAGTGGTCCCTCGCCACACTGCAACGATTCGAACCCCGGAGTCGCTGTGAATGTTTTACGGGGCAACTCATTACCGACTTCATGCAGGTTACTGCCGATAAATTCAGATAAAGCGCTTTTGGATTCACACAGGTAGGGCCACATTTCTTCAAAAAAGATGTTGAGGATGAGGTTTACCGTATCTGGCACTTCATCATTTGCCAACCAGGCGCCATTATTGCTCATCGACTCATAGCCGATAAGTTCTCCCTGGCCGTCAACTTTGTACAGCTTCTGGCCAAAACGTCGGGCGTTAGTGCAGTTCTCGGCGTTAGTGCGCTCAACCCATTCACTAACAAGGGGATATGCCGTTCGCAAATCAAAACCCGCAACCGGATCACGGAAAAAATGGACATAAACTGGCCCGAGTAAACTAAAGTCAGCAAGAGAAGGGCGTCCACCGAGAATATAGTCATGTTGTTCAAGATGTGTTTCCAGAGCATGTAGCAATTTTTGCTGAGTTTGCTGCCAGGCATCTTGTGTTTCGGAAGTGCAACCTAACTCAATGAGCCCCTGGTAGGGACCCTTGCGATTACCTGCCTCGTTATCAATACCAAATGCACGCTGGAAGAAACCTGCGCCTGCTTCACGACGTTGTACACCGTTGCCTTCAGGTTTCAGGAACGCGCCCCATTGTTGCTCATTGAAATGACGATGGTTAGGTTGTACATCCGCTCGACTGTAATGCCAACGCTCCCAGCAAGCCGGTACTATCATCCATTCATCTGACAATAGTTCGATGAGGTAACAGGCGAGTCTTTGCTTTGGGCGTTTTTCCAGTTCAGGGATGATGTTGGTCTTCGGGTGTGCTTGTTCCAGATAGTCAATAATTGCACTGCTATCCTGGACCCAATCATCATCGGGCGTTTGCAATTGAGGTAACGAAGGGCTGCCGGAACGAACCATAAGCAATTCATTGATCAAGTGAGGAGTCGCCAGGATGTCCTCAAAGCCATGGTCAAAACCGCCTTCAGTACCAGAGCCTAAATCACCCTGGGATGATTTAAAGCGCAGATAAGCTCTGACTTTCGCAGAGAAAATACTGTGCTCTACTGAGAATAACCGGTATCCGTGTTTTTCCACAATTACGCTTCAAAGTACTCGGCAGGACTACGATAAGGCGGCAATACATTGTCATCGATCCATGCGTCTGAGTCTTCACGTGGCAGCTTGTAGCTTGGTTCTCCCTTGCAACTGATGCGATACATCAGTCGTGCGTCTTCCGGTGTGTTAATGATACTCTTGGCAGGCGGCGCATTGTGCACCGTTGAAAAGTTGCTCCAGATCGTAACATCGCCCGTTTTGTGTATGTGATCATAGCGGTATTCGGGTTTCAGGATGTGAGCTTCCAGCTTGTCCAGATATTTACGCGATTCATCATCGGACATACCATCTACTTCCACTTGCGCAATGTTTTTGCCCCGTGATGCCCAGATTGGACTATGCAGAGACTTCTCTCCGGTTCTTGGATTAACGTAGACTAACGGAATCAACCAACCCGGGTCACCTTTGCGCAAGCGTCTTCTCACCATAACTTTATCCAGTGCCTGCTTTTCGTCATCTGGCAGATCGGCGTAAGCAGCAGCGGTGTCGGCATAGGCAGTTTCACCATTCAGCGGCAAATTATTGCGCCGTTCAGTCAGATCCACCGGCGAGTCCGGGTGATAAAAACCGTCGACCGGCGGTATGAAATCGACCCAGTTGCCCGTCGCACTGTTGCGCGTCGAAGGGGCCGCCTGTACATAGAACATGCTCGTCGATAGCGGTGTGGGTTCGAATTCAATATCAGTATGCCAGTGTAGTCCTCCCACTGACTCTTCAGTTTTATCCGGACCGCTGCCCACCAGGTTGGTGACGATATAAACAGCTGGACTGTTCGCATCGTCGCGGCATTGAAGTGTGCCGGGAAAAGCTTGATCGCACTGAGTACAGGTTTGCTGGTCAACGGGAAGCAGTGCCAGAGGTACCTTCTTCTTTTTGTAGTCGGCGTAGTTGGCATAGTTTTTCGGGTGAGGAATGGGTGCGCCAAAGTGGTTGGCCAATCTTTCCAGATGACGAACCTGAAAACTGGCGTCACCCTGATCAGGAAAAGAGATCACTTTGTAACGATCCAGCAGCCTCACCATCAGTTCAGCTTGCTCCGCTGTAAGGGGCCTGGTCAGGTCAACGCCAAAAATTCGTCTTCCCATACGTTCGTTGGAAGCAAGTGGCGCTGTCGATGTATCGTCCCCGAACAGGCGTCCCAAGTTTGATTCTAAATCAGTATTCGTTTCAATGATCATAAATTACGACTCCACATGACGGGGTGCTTTGATTAATGGGGAAGGGTCATCGCCCTTGGCGGCCGCACCACAATGTCGGCAATGTTGACTTCGATAGGCTGCGTCACCGCATAAAGCACGGCTTTGGCGACATCGTTAGGATTACCCAGTAGCTGTTTGGTTTTCTGCTGTAATGACTCCAACACCTCGTGGGGCAAATGATCACCGGCTTGGACCTCGATATCCATACCTGCCATCTTTAAGATCTGATTCACGAAGGCACGATCAAAATTTCGGGCAAAGTTTGTCGCGATTGCGCCGGGCATGACGTTAGTGACGCGGATCGTATCCTCTTCCAGTTCTTCACGCAGGCTCGACGAGATCACGTTGACGGCATGTTTGGTCGCGCCATAGACACCGGTATTGTTGCGCTGAGCCGAAACTGACGAGATGTTCACAATATGCCCCTCAGCTTTGCAGCCTCGCATTGCGTTGACTGCTGCCTGGCAGCCAACGAGTAACCCCAGCAGGTTAGTCTCAAGCATGGTTCGCCAGTTTTCCGGGTCTCCCTGCATTATTTTTGCCGGATATTCGAGACCGGCGTTGTTGACCATGATGTCCAGACGGCCAGTTGATTCAATGGCCTGTTCGATCAAGTCCTGTACCTGTGTGATATCACGAATATCAGCGGTGACAACATCGGCTTTGCCACCTACCTTTTCGATGTGCACCTTACACTCGTCCATCAATTCGGTGGTTCTTCCAGTCAGGAACACGTGTGCACCGGCGCCAGCAAGATGTATAGCGATAGCCCTGCCAATCCCGCTTGACGCGCCTGTGACGATAGCAGTTTTTCCTGCCAAAGGTTTTGAATTTGACATTGCCAGTGCTCCTGTAGATTGAATCAATATGACAAATTGACAAAAAGTGCGTTAAATGTCAATTACGAATCACCTGTAGGTCACTTATCTTTAACCGTCAAATGAATTGCTGCTGCTAATTCAGCTTTGCTTATTCGACTATCTGGACTGTATTTGTCAAAATGGTGGTATGAAAAAAGATGCAAAACGAGAAGCTATTCTTCAGGCTGCGAGCGAGCAATTTAAGCAGTATGGCTATCGGAAGACCTCAATGGACGATATCTCGAAACGCATGGGAATCTCCCGGGCATCGCTGTATTCGTATTTTGATAACAAAGATGAAATTTACCGTAATGTTTCACTCTCGATTCATGAGCGAGCCTTGGCTAGAGCGCAAAACCATCTCTCAGCCGAATTGAGTGGTGGCGAGCCAGTTCCGGCATTGGACTTGCGGGTTGAAAATGCGTTGCTGGCCAGACATGGACCATTTCAAAAAGCAGTGACTGACTCTACCCATGGGGATGAATTGTTCGATGAATATAGTCGCCTGTGTGGCGATATAGTTCTCGATTCGCATACACGCTTCCAGGCTTTACTTGCATCGGCCTTGAATACGGCTTCCCGGAATGGAGATATTGACCTGAAGGAAGCAGGCTTAACGGAAAAGGCCGCTGCCGAGATATTGAACCTTGGTGCTGCCGGGCTCAAACAGGGTGCTCCTAATCTGGCAA